>CAJTDN010000008.1 GCA_910574865.1 Lachnospiraceae bacterium
AGCATAGTGTTCCAAAAGGCTGTTCTTTGATAATTGAATCATTGCCAGATATTGAATTTTCAAGGTGCATAGCTAAAATCTATGTGCGAAGTTTGAGTTATTAATATATTGCTCTCCATACAACATCCAACCCGTTATTTGATCATAGAACACCCATTTATGATCTTTTTCAATATATTGAAATCCATATTGTACCGCTCCCGTGTAAAAATCAAACAAGTACCAGTGCCCGTTGATATATTGCTCTCCATGCAACATCTGTCCATTTACTGGACTATAATACACCCACTTGTTCCCATTTTCCAAAAAGACAAATCCGTTCACATATGTATCTGTTTGACAATCAATCAGATACCATTCGCCATCAATATGCCGTTCTATCCCAATTCCGCCCCCACTATCCGTAATATAATTAACCTCACTCCCCTCATCCGCCTCTACTTTAAGAGTGTTTACTCCCAGCAAAAAGCAGATGCAAGCTAACCACATCAATGACCCTATCCATTTTCCATTACTTTTTTTCATTTCATTCCACCTCTCGTATAATTTCCAAAATAGACATCAACAACATTTCGAAGTGACTTAAAGCACTACAAGAAACTTCTACCACCCCCCTTTAATCCCATGGATGCGCGAAACCAACGATATATGAATTGAAAATCGAATACCATCTTGGTCTTATCCCATCTTCCAACGCATCCATTACCAATACAGAACTGCCCCTTACTCCCACCACCAATCCGGCATGGCTACATGACACATTCTCAATATTAGAAAAATACGGATATCGAAAGAAAACAATATCCCCCGCTCGAGGATTAAAATCCACCATCCCCTTACTTTTAAACCAATCATAATTTTCATGGGGCCATCCTGACTTCAGGCCATCAGCAAGATGTCCAGATAGTCCTGATTGATAAAATGTCCACCAAACAAATCCCATACAAGAGCCGTAATGACAAACTTTGCCTCCATTAATCGCTAATATTCCTGAAGGATTTACAGTTTCAACCCTTTGCCCTGATACACTATATGCCATATTTACTATCTTGTCTATTTTATCTTGTCGACTATATACCTCACCTGTCAATTCATCAAAATATTCCCATTTTCCATCTATATGTTGCTCACCATAAAGCATACGACCAGTAAAAGAATCATAATACACCCACTTATCACTTTCTGGAATCCATGCCCAGTCATAATCTACCGCACCGGTTCCCGGAGTCAGATAATACCATCCTCCATCTATATATTGCTCACCATACAACATCCAACCCATAACGCGGTCATAATATACCCACTTGTTATCTTTTTCAATATATTGAAATCCATATTGTACCGCTCCCGTATAAGAATCAAATAAATACCAATGATTGTCAATATATTGTTCTCCATACATCATTTTTCCTTGAATATCATAATAACACCACTTCTCTTCCAAGGGAATATACGCCCACCCAACATTCATTTCCCCATCTTTCTCCGGGACAAAATAATACCAATGCCACTTTCCTGCCTCATCTTCTATATAACGCTCCCCTATTGCTTTTATCCCGTCCTCATAATAATAAATCTTACCCGCCTCATTATGAAATCCGCTTATTTCCACTACTGAATCACTCGCATAAACTAATACAGCATCTTGGATTAACATCATGGCTAAAAGAATCACCGAAATAATTCTTCTAACCATGATGTTCATTTCCTTTTTACATCTCATTGCTTACCTTCTCTCTTCCTCTCGTAATCTTTCTTATTATAATGCACCACGCGACCAGAAACAACGTGGAAATGGCACTGACCAGCACGCCGATTTTTAAATAAAGCGCCGTATAGCTAAAAACGATTTCGTTCTCCCCGCGTTCCGCCTTCACCGCCATCAGGCCATTAATGTTTAAAATCTCCGTACTTTTACCATTCACTTCCGCCTTCCACTGCGCGTCATATGGCACGCTGAAAAACACGAATTTTTCATCATCCAAGGTAATCCCTGCCCGAAACCCCAAGGTATCGCTCTCAAATTCTGAAATCATCTCTTTCCCGCGTTCCTCGACATATTCTTCTTTCTTGTCAACGCTGATTCTCTCGTCTTGCGCCACGGCATGACGCAAGACTCCCTCCACTTTCTGTTCGTCCTCGTCCCTTACGACAAGACCGTGCAACATGCCACAAGCGCGGGCTTCCTGAGGCAACTCCAAGAATTCCGTCTGTGTCATATAGGAATCATATGCAAAACCTATGGGAAGGCTCTTCATATCGTAAACCCAGATTTGCTGGAATCCATTATGGTATGAAATAACCTCTTCTAAATCTTTGTCCTCGTAATTCGCCACGTAATATCCCACTCCCAAAAGTTCATCCGTCCCATTCGGACCGTTCACCCCAATCGTGTGCCGATGTTCTCCCAACATGTCATACAACTCGAAAATGGAAGAGGACACCGTCGACGAAAAGGAATTCCTTGTTGGTAGATAGGATGCCAATCCCCTATTATAATAATTTTCCCAGAATTTATAGCGATACGGCAACACGTCGCGCTCCAAGTTTTCTCCCGTACCCGCCACGTCGTGATACGTGTCCTGACTGCTCCCATGCTCATCGTTCTGGCGGTACGTATATACCGTCAGCCCCGTCGTGAACACCGCGACACACATGATGGACACCGTCAGTACCGGCAACATGTGCTTGTACAACCTTGTCGTGACCACGCATGTTACTATTACCCCGCCGATGGCGACCGCCACCATGATTCCAAAAATAACCGGCCTATATATGACATTTCCAATATTTTCCTTATCCATGGAGCATAAAATAAGACATATGCCCTCTATCAATCCAAGGGAATAAATGCCACCCTGAACAATCGGATATTCTTTTCGATGTTCCAAAACCTCCTGGCTCGCCAACACTAACATCAAAACCATCATATAATACCACCTTCGATAAGGCTCCGATGTAAACAACACGAATGCATTATTAAATGCTGGAATAAACATCATCGCGAAGCATGCCACTATCATCCGCTTCAGCCATGTCCCTTTACTCCTTATCAAATACGCCACTACCAGGACGACACCCACCAAGGGCAGGTAAGCGGACACCGAGTACCAATTGAACTCGCTTAGCGTGGCCGCCTTCGCCATGTTTTCCGCCGGCAAAATCAATGCCTTGACATTGCGCAGATAGTCCTTCCAATCAAAAAGAACCAACCCCAGTCCGCTTATCTTTTCAGAAAAACGAGTATTGTTCAACACGCCCATACAAGATGGGACAAAAAGAGCTCCTGCCATTCCAGTACCCAGAATCCCCTCCCACATGCATTGTGGAACACGTTTGACATTCTTCCATTCCTCGCAAAGAAAACGTACCACAAAGTACACGATTACAAAAATAACCTCTCCCACGAAAAAGAAGTAGTTTAAAAAGGCATTTGCGAATACCGCCAATGCAAAAACGCCTTTTCTCTTTTCCCGCATCATAATTTCCAGTCCCAATAATAGCAACGGAAACAATGCCACCACGTCATGAAAATGATAAAACACGAGGTTGCAGCATTGGAACCCACAAAACGCATAGAGTAGTGAACAGCATACCGATATTCTCTTATTTTCAGAAAAACGTGCCAGAAATAAATACGAGGTCAGACCTGCCACCGCATATTTCAACATATAAACCCATCCCATAAGATATGGGATGGATTTAACGGGAAACAAAAGCATGATCCAGAAAAAAGGGCTGCCTAAATTATAAAAACTAAATGTCGTGATAAAATCCGAACCCAAATCAATATTCCAGTTCCAGAATATTTCCCCGTTCTTGATTGCCTGACTGGCAAACATGTTAAATGACCACTCTTGCGCGTTATAGTCATTGGATAAGGAAAATATGCCACCGCCAAGAACGATAAATACTGCAAGTGACAAAAACGCGCAACAAAAGTTCAACAAAAATGCCGCTACCGCATGCTTATTTTTCCTTATCCAAGACCTCATGATACCATATACCTCTTTCTTTAAAATCTTTCTTTAAAATCTTTCCTTATTATTGCCGGATTCCCGTTATTTCATTAAAATAAAACAATCCCTCCGGCAACCATTGCCAACCTTTGAGCATTTCCCCGGTCGTCTTGTCAAAATAATAGGTTCCCGCAGCCGTCTGGTCCCAGCCTTTCACCATGGCACCTTCGGCATTATAACGAACCCACTTTTTTTCATTCGGAATATATACATCTTTGGAAACAGCAACCGAACCATCAGCATCAAACCATCTCCATCCATTATCAATGAACATCTCCTGACTTTTTGCTGTTACCATAATACCCGTGATTTGATAAAAATATCGATACTTTCCATCTACTTTTACAACCCCTTTACTCATTCTCCCAGAATGTGGGTCAAAATAATATGTTCCATCTTCATTAGTATTCCATCCTTTAACCATATCTCCATTCGCATCATATCGTACCCACTTATTTTCAGCAGGAAGGTACACGTCCTTTGACACAGCCATGGTTCCGTCCGCGTCAAACCATTTCCACTGGTTGTTTACCACGGCTTCCTTGCTTCTCGCCATGACTCCATACTCATACAAATATGTTTTCCCGTTCTCCACCACCAACTGCAGGCCGTCCGTCTGTCTATTTGCAAAGGAAAAATCAAAATTAAGATCCACCGGACCCTCGATTCCGTCAACGGTTCCGGACGAAGTGGCCTGCCACATCGCATACTCTCCTTGATACGTACATACATGGTTATATTGCGCGACCCACTTGTCCCACTTTTCAAATCTGTTATCCGTAAGATAATTATTAAACCAGTATGTATTGGCATAAATGCCTACCGAATATCCCGCGTCAACTATCACATCGCAAAATGCCTCGGCGATATCCCCCCGTTCCTCTGCGGTAAGCGTCGTCTGGTCAAACGGGCTCTTTGAATTTTCCAAATCATAAAATACCGGATATTTCATGTCGGAAGGTTTGATTTTATTCTCCTCCAATACGCGCAATACATGTTCCGCCTCGTCCACCGCCGCTTCCACGTCCATGGCATAGGAATACAAATAAACGCCAAACGGGATACTAAGACGCTTACATTCCTTTACGTTATACGCAAAATAACGGTCATCCTGACTCGGTGTGTTTTTCCCATAAGCGCAACGGAGGATTGCAAAATCAATGTCCGTCTTTCTCACCTTGTCCCAGTCAATTTCATACTGCCACTGGCTGACATCCATTCCTTTTGCAATGACACCCTCAATCGGTTTTCCTTTGTTGTTCATATACTTTCCATTTACTTTCTGCCACGCGAACTCATATTCATCCTCTGCCACCGCGCGTGCCCGCGACCTCGTTTGTCCGTTGGAAGAAGACGGCGGCGTCCACTCCCCCTCGGTATATCGCCAGCTGTTTGCAATCTGCTCATCCTCTGACTGGCCAGATTCCCCTTGTTCTCCCGATGCCTCCGGTTGTCCCGGCATAGGTTCCACGGATTGTTCCGGTGCCGCCGACTGTTCTGGCACGGGTTCCACGGACTGTTCTGGCGCCTCCGGCTGGCCCGGCACGGGTTCCACGGACTGTTCCGGCACCTCCGGCTGGCTTGGCACGGGTTCCACGGATTGTTCCGGCGACGCTGACTGTTCCGGAGCAACTTCCTGACTCCCATCAAGCAATCCATCCATCAAATCCATTGAACTTTGTTCATGTCCCGTCTCGGCAGCGATTCCGGCACCATCTCCGACTTCTGTTGCTTTTACCGATATTCCCATTGTGCCCAATATCATTGTCAGACTGAGCATAATTCCTATTAATCTTTTTGTTCTCCTCATTAATAATCTCCTCTCTTTTCGTAAAACTCACCCTTTTTACAGAAACATCCATTTCCGCAGCCTAAATTCTATCCCCCTATTACCATTTTAATCCTCCATCGCCTCTTCACCGTTTTCCACCGTAACGTCCCTTCCACCTCCTTTTTCCCACGTTCTCTCACTTATAATATAACGTGGCCTTTCTTTTGTCTCCATGTAAATTTTCCCAATATATTCCCCAAGTACTCCGAGGCAAAGCAAATTCATGCCGCTCAAAAAGCACTGGATACAAATCATACTTGCCCATCCTGCCACGACATGTCCCATAAAGTAAGAGACCACGGCCCACAAGATGCCCAACACGCTTAACAAGGAAACGCCAACCCCTACCCCGGTTATGATACGAATCGGCTTTATGCTCAAACTGGTAATTCCCTCGAATGCCAAGCCGAGCATTTTAGAAAACGGGTAATGGCTCTCTCCCGCTATCCGTTCATGTCTCTCATAATATACGCTCGTACTTTTAAACCCAACCAAAGGAATCATTCCCCGAAGAAACAGATTCACTTCCTTGAAATTTGCCAATTCCCTTAATACCTTGCTTGACAGCAGCCGATAGTCCGCATGATTAAAAACCACCTCCGCTCCAAGCGCGTTTAATAATTTGTAAAACATTTCCGCCGTAAACCTTTTAAAAAACGTGTCCGTTTGACGCTTGCTACGCACGCCATATACAACGTCACAACCTCCCTGGTACTCTTCCACCATCTTGTCCATGGCATTGATATCATCTTGCCCGTCACAATCTATGGAAATCGTAATGTCACATTTCTCTTTTGCCTCCATCAGCCCTGCAAGCACCGCGTTCTGATGCCCCCGGTTACGACTTTGTGAAATTCCGATAAAATGTTCCTCCCCGTCGGCCAGTTCCTGGATGATGTCCCATGTCCGATCTTTACTCCCGTCATTCACAAAAAGGATTTTACTGCCTTCATGAATTTTATCTTCTTGAATAAGTTGTTGGATTTTATTCAAAAACAACTCGCTCGTAAGCGGCAAAACCTCTTGTTCATTATAGCAAGGAACCACGATATATAATATCGGCCTCTTCTTTTCGTTCATTTCATCCATTTCTTCCACCTTTTTCCCAACACTTTCCACGTATCAATTTCCAGCATCAATCCACCCAAAAAGTTTCCAACCATGGCACCTGCCCGCCATCCCCCTACTGCAGCGGCTGCGCCCCTTCCAGAATCCCGCCTTCTTCCACGACGTTTATCTCCCGGATGATTTCGCTTACCGACTCCTCGTCCGGCTCTATCACATTTACCAGTGTGTCCCCAAGCGAATAACAATATGCGTCCATTGGGGTTCCCTCGGCCGAAATCGACTTGATGGCCCACTTGGGATTGCTACCCAGTTGGTATTTGATCAGCCCGTTAATCTGCTGCTTGGTAAAGTTCGTCTCCGCGTTATCCCCTATGGTTTCCATAACTCCATTCGCTTTCACGAGCATGGTCGGGGAAACCATTTTCTTGAGCATGGCGGTAATTACCGCCTGCTGGTTCCTTCCCCGCTGGAAATCGCCCTCCGCCAGGTTCTGCCGTTCACGGCTGAAAGCCAGTGCCTGCGCGCCGTTTAAGCGGTTATAGCCTTCCGTCACGGTAAAGGTGTCGTTACCGGAGGAATCCCACCCGGTCGTGAACTCAAGTTCGGAATAAACGTCAATGCCCCCCAAGATGTCAACGATGTCAATCAACGCGTTAAAATTCATCCTGGCATAATAATTAATTTCCGTCTCATAAAGTTCCTCCAGGGTCGCCATCGAGGCGTCAATCCCATATAGGCCCGCATGGGTCAGCTTATCCGGCTCACCGCCCGACACGCCTGGTATGCTCACGTAATAGTCGCGCGGGGTCGTGACGAGGAGGATTTGCTGCGTCGTCGGGTTGACCACCGCGAGGATGTTCACATCGCTGCGCGCCTGTCCCGTCTCACCAGAACTGTTGACCGCCTCGCCCGTCCGGGAATCGACAAACACGTCAATCCCGCTGATATATACCGAGAACGGCTCCTTCGTGATGTTACTGTCCGAACCGCCAAAATCCATTTCTACCCGTACGGTCTCCCGGTATATCACGCGGATGGACTTCCCATATTCCCGTAGCACCCTCTCCACCTGGGAAAGATACGCCTCATTATATATGATGGCGCCGACGTTTTCCACGCAAAGGGCTTCTGCTTGTTCCTCCACGGAATCCATGGCGATGGTCGCGATGTCCGCCCCCAGTTCTTTTTCCACGGCAAGCAATGCTTCCTCCATGCCGCCGCCTTCCTCCAAGTGCAAACCGAACGTATATCCCGCGGCGTCTTCAAGCGTTTGCGCGTCGTCGTCTTCAAGCACCGCAACCGCTATCATCTGCGTCTTATGGCCGCCACCCGCTATCATCCCTATCATGTCGTTTGTCTTGACCACGTAGTAACTGCCTACCGCCAAGGCGAAAGTCAGCATTAAAGACAACAGTTTCCCAAAGCCCCGCGTGACCCGATGGGCAATCTGCAAATTAAGGGCGAGACTCCATAACAAAATAAGGACGATTGCCAGCATCAACAGATATTTCATCGGGAATATGTCCAACAAAATAATCACACTGAAAAACACCAGGCTGGCCAAGGCTTGCAAAACCGCCAGAAAAAAGCTTCTGCGGGCTTGTTTTCCCTTTTTCCGCCTTACCCCTTGATAATCATTTCTTTTCCTTCCCGGCATACGATTTTACTCCCCTAAACCATCTTCCACGATTCGCACCATCTCCCTCAATGCTTCCTCTTCATCCTCGCCATCGCAGATTATCGTAATCTCATCCCCGCTCTTGATGCACGCTCCCAAAATGCTCAGCACGCTTTTCGCATTGGCAGATATCAGCTTGTTCTCTGATACCTTTTCGACCATCACCTTGCTGCCAAACCGTACGGCGGCGTCATAAAATTCCCCTGCCGGCCGTAAATGCAGTCCAGTGGGATTCTTGATTCTTACTTTTGCGCTTACCATGCCCATGTCCCCTATTCATCACGTTTTTCTGTCAGAATCACGCGGATTTTCGGATTGTCGAGCAGCCTGACCGCAGACGCGGCCTCCTCGACATGAACCTCCACTTCATAGATTCCTTCTTTCGTATAACCGCTCAAATCAATGGACGCCGCGTTGCGAATGTCCAATTTGTCCAGTTCTTCCTGCATTCCCGTGAAACGCAGTTCCAAAATACCATTTCCCCCGAAACTCACCTTCAAATCATCAGCCAGGTTGTTGATGCTGATGGACTCCACCGGCAGTTCAATCGTCCTGACCCCGATTTCTTCAACGGTCACCGTAAGTAAGACGTTGCTCGCACTCTCATCCACCAACCGCACGCCCTCTGGTAAATAAGGTGAAATGTCCACCGTCACGTCCTGCTTGCTGTCCGCGCCCTCCAGTCCGATTACGTCAGGCGGAACCCGAATCTCCGTCAAACCGGAAAGTGCCTCCTTCGTGCCACACACTTGTATACGTTCCGGCTCGAAACTCCACCCGGTGCATACATATCCTTCTGCCGGCGTCTCGGATGCCTCGAAGCTCAGCCTCACGTCCTTGCTACGGAGCATCTGCACGTTTACGCTGACGCCTTCGACGCCCAGGTTGTTGGACAACAAGCTGTCATCCATCACGTTACCGTTTCCATCATATAATAACAATTTCGCCGGCTTCACCTCATCTGTCGACATGCCACTGACGCTTACCGAGGCCACGACCCTCGCAATGCTGTTCACCTGCGACTCCGGGCCTCCAAAGCTGATTTTTTCCGGGTTGGTCGTCATCTCGCCCACGACAAAACCATCCCTCGGCGTGCCGGTCGTGCTGATTGAAATCGGAAAATCCTTTTTAATCCTGTCTTCAATCCTCACCTGCAAATTCTTCGGTGTCGTCTCAAACTCGGTAATAGAGGCCTTTTCCTGCTCACTCAAGCCTTGCAGGCTCACGCTGAGCGGAACCAGGAAGGTGTTCACCTCCATCTCGCTCAAATCCGCGGTCACGACCAGGTTGTCACTGTCAAGCTTGGAAATCACGGAACGTTTCCCGTATACCGTAACATTCACGCTCTGCACGCCATCCAAAATTTGATACGTCTTTCCCTTGTTCGTCACGACTTCCTCGTTCACCACGACAATCGGGACGTTGCGCACTGTGGTGCTTTTTACCGGGTCATCCACATTGACCGCCAATATCCAGAGCACGACAGCAAAAACAAATGCCGTAATCTTCAATCCCACGTTTTGCGTCCACTTATGCCTTATCATTTTTCCGCCATCCTTTCCATACAGAAAGCTTCTTAATCTCAGAAGTCCTATATTGAATCTGGCTCAGTTTCTTCTCCAGCACGTCCGGGGTGATGTCCCTGAAAAGTTCCCCACCCACGGCAAGCGAGACATACCCGGTCTCCTCTGACACGACGATTATGAACGCGTCGCTAATCTCGCTCATGCCCAACGCCGCCCGATGCCTCGTCCCCAAGTCCTTGCTAATCCGCATGTTGTCCGACAACGGAAGGTAACACGTGGCCGAAGTAATCCTGTCCCCACGAATAATCACGGCCCCGTCATGCAGCGGTGTGTTGTGTTCGAATATGTTTAACAAAACCTGCCTTGACACCTTGCAGTCCAATTCGATTCCCGTCACCTCGTACTCCGTCAGGTGAATCGCCTGCTCGACGACGATTAGCGCGCCGGTCTTCACCTTTCCCATCTCGAAGCACGCGTTCACGATGCCGGACAACGTCTCGTCCGTGAAACGCCGGTTCTCATGCGTTCGGTCAAACAAACTGCCGGTCTTTAGCAAGTCCTTCTCGCCAAGTTTTTCCAACGCGCGGCGCAACTCCGGCTGGAACACGACCACGACGGCAATCGCCAGCACGTTAATCGACTCCTTCACCAGGAAAAGAATCGTGTGCATCTTGAGAATTGCCGCCACCATGATGAACAACGCGAGGATAATCATTCCCCGCATGAGCATCCATGCCTTGGTGTTCTTTATCCACAGCATCACCTCATAAACGAAAATCGTGATAATCAGAATCTCCAAAATGTCGATAAAGCCAATTGATGGAAAATAAAAGCCATTAATGAATTTTCCCAAAATGTTCTCCACCCATAAACTCACCTTTCACCACCTCCTTGGATTTCTGATTTCTTTCAACACGCATCGTACCACTAAAAATTCGATGAAGCCAATGCACCAAACTATTTCCCCTGCGGGTCATCCAACCCCAGTTCCTTACTCAAGCTTCTCGTCAGCAAAAGCGCGTCCGTGTGTTCTTCCAGCGTCATGTCGGATTCCCCCAACTCTTCCTCCTGCCTCGCGGACTTCCGCTTCGTCCTTCTTCCATCCTCCGCTTCTTCCTGGCGCCGCGTGATATGCTTTACGTTTTTCTCTGGCACCGCCACTCCGATTTTTGGAACCGCTTTCACGAAATAGTGATATTCGTCATCCTCGAACTCCACGTATTCCGTCCTCGTATAATCGACCGACAAAAACAATATTTCCGCCAGAAGTCCGAATCCGATTGCCAGTGCCGTACCGACAATCAACGAAACAAGCGAGAGATCCACGCTTAGGACGATGTTTCCCACAAGCCCGAGCACCAAGCCGGCCGCCGCGCCGACCCCGGAGGCGATTTTCCACGCATGGTTGACCGAACGCGTGCGGATGCCGTACACCAGCAACGTGCACCCGACGATGACGGCCACCATCAGCCACATCTCTTTGTTTCCCAGCAGCTGCTTCGCCGTCGCGGTAACCACGTCAAGAATCTTTGACAACTCCTCGCTTTTGAAGGTGCCGGAAGACACCCTCACGGAATGTATCACGTAATAGGCCATCGTGCCGCAGACGATTGGAGCCAAGGAAGCAAATCCCCCCAAAAGTCCCACCGCCACCGGTATCACGAGCGGAATCTTTAACGCGAACGCCACCGCCGTTATCAAAATCAGCCACGACTGCCTCGTAGAAAACTGCAAATAAAAGATGTACATCAGCACGAAAAGCACGGCCGATACCAGCGCGACCCCCATTGACAAGCCACAAAAATGAAGAAGCACCAAGCCGGCCGCCGCCAGCACCATCACGATTACCGGCAGGAAAGCGCACACGACCGTCAATCCTGCGGTACAAACGATGGAAGATACGGACTTCATGTATCCAATCTTGGAATTAATCAGGCCGAACACCAAGCCTCCCAGCAAAAGACGGGCCATGATGGTAATATAGAGCGAATAATCTGCATACAGCTTTTGGACCTTTTCCCTCCAGACAAGTATCGTATTCATAGTATATTCTCCTTCGCCCTTAATTTATCTCTCATTTTTCGTCTTTTTTTGGAGGAGGGACGGGTATGTCCACCCATCCGTTCCAAAACCGTCAGGTTGTTATAAAATGTCTTTAAACGATGCCTGGCTTCCACATGCTTCCTCTTGTAAAACACGCTGGCACAAATGCAAAAGACTATCAGCAAGACCAGATATCCTCCCACCGCGGCGCAAGCCAACACGATGAGTTTCTGCACCGACATGTCATTTATCAGCAAGTCCAGGTTGCACAACACGAACAGTACCGCCACCATGGCATATCCCACCGTCGTCCACAATGCTCCTTTCAAAATCATCAGACCCGCATAGTCTTCCTTATAGTAACCACTGACCTTCAAGTCTTCCTTGGCATCGGACTGCTCATATAACGCCAGTTTCGTCATCAATCGAATCCTTCTCTTATCTAACATGGCCGCCCTCCCAAAAAACATTATTTTTATTATAGCATACATCTATTTGTCTTGTCCAATGCTAATGGTCATAAAATATACTTTTTGTACGCCAGCCTTCTTCAACAAGCCCGCTATCCTATGTATGGTGCTCCCCGTCGTGTAAATGTCATCGACCAGCAGGACGCTTTTCGGGCAATTCCAACGTTTTGAAACCGCGAAGGCGCCTTTCAAGTTTTCCTGCCGCTCCCTTCCGTCCAGCTGTTTCTGTGGCCTCGTGTTGCGGATGCGGAAAACTGCTCTTGCGTAAACCGGAATTTGCATCCGCCTTCCCAGTTCACGGGCCAGCAGTTCCGCCTGGTTGAACCCTCGTTTCCTCCGCCTGGACGAATGCAGCGGAACCGGCACGACGGCCTCGATCCCGCACCTGCCAATCCAGTCGCCATACAAGCGCACCATCTCTCCCGCGAACAACTTCGCGTGATAGCGCTTGTTATGGAATTTGAACTGGTAAATCGCATGGGGCACGCTTCCCGTATGCGTCCACACGCTCCGCCCCTGGTCGTATCCGCGCCGCATGCGGGCACAATCACGGCAATATTCCTCATCTTCCCTTTTTATCGGTTTCCCACACTTCATGCAACGCGGTTCCATTATATAAGGAAGGCTTTGACGGCATTGCCCGCAGATTCCCGCCTTGGTTAGATTCCCGCAAAACGGGCAATGGGGAGGATATAGGACGTCCAACGCCTTCCAACCCAGAACGGCCAGCTTGTCCACCGCCGTTCGCGACCCGTTCGCGATTGCCATATGCCGCTTTGCCAGTCCACCCGCTCCCCCTGCGGCCGCTTTTAAAATTCCCGTATGCGCGCCGCCAGGCTGGTGTAACGCCCTTGTTCGCTTTTGTTTTGTATCATTTCCTGAAATACGCTCTCACTCCCCACAATCGTAAGGCACCGCTTCGCCCTCGTCACCGCCGTATAAAGAAGGTTCCGATTATACAAGAGGCGCGGTCCCGGAAGCAACGGAATAATGACCGCAGGGTATTCGCTCCCCTGCGATTTATGTATGGTAATGGCATAGGCCAATTCCAACTCTTCCACCGTCTCGAACGGATATTTCACCTTACGGTGCTCGTCATATTCCACTTCCAACGTTTCATTATATTTGTCAATCGCCGTCACGATTCCCATGTCACCGTTAAAAATTCCCGTCCCCTTGTCCACGGTCATGCCGTACTTGGTACAGACTTCCCATTCCAGCTGGTAGTTGTTCTTTACCTGCATCACCTTGTCGCCCACGCGGAATGTCCTTCCGCCTATTTCCTCCTCGTCCCTTCCCGCCCGCGGCGGGTTCAAATAACGCTGCAGGACCGTGTTCAGTCGTTCCACGCCCAGAAGGCCTTTGCGTGTCGGCGTCATCACCTGGATCTCGCTTTGCGGGGCGTTCACGTACTTCGGCAACTTCTTCTGTATCAGCGTCAGCATCACGCTGATGATGACGTCCGCCTCCTGCCGCCTGAGGAAAAAGAAGTCCCGGCTTTTGTTGTCCACCACGACAAGTTCACCCGCATTAATCTTGTGCGCGTTGACCACGATGTCGCTCTCCCCGGCCTGGCGGAAAATCGTGGTCAGTGTCACCACCGAAAACCTTTCGGAGGCGATAACGTCCTTCAGCACGCTCCCCGCGCCAACCGACGGAAGCTGGTTGACGTCTCCCACCAATACCAGCCGGGTTCCCGGCACGATGGCCGACAGTAACGCGTGCATCAGGGACAAGTCCACCATGGACATCTCGTCAATGATGACCACGTCCGCCTCCAACGGGTTTTCCCGGTTGCGCAAAAATCCGTTGACGTTTCCCTCTTCTTCCGGATTTCCGCTCACCTCCAACAAACGGTGAATCGTCTGCGCCGCATACCCCGTAGCCTCCGTCATGCGCTTCGCCGCCCGCCCGGTCGGTGCCGCCAAGAAAATGCTCATGCCCTCGCTTTCAAAAAACCGGATCATCGTGTTAATCGTGGTCGTCTTTCCGGTTCCGGGCCCCCCGGTCAGCACGAGCAGGCCGTGCTTGATGGACTCGATGACCGCCCGGTGCTGCATGGCATCGAGCGTGACCCGTTCCCGCTCCTCCACTTTGCGCAGGCGCCTCTCCATCAGTTCTTCCGGCACCTCGCAGTCAATGTCCAAGTCATGCAACATTTTGGCGGTATTTAGTTCCAAATAATAAAAATGTGACGGATAGATGCGGATTTCGCCTTCCTCCTCTTTCCTCACGATTTTACGGTCTATGCAGAGATCCATGATATACTTTTCCGCCTCGTCAATCCTGACACCCAAAATCTGCGTGGCACGATGTACCAGCACCGGCTGCGGCAAATAGACGTGTCCCTCGGAAACCGCCTGCTGGAGTACGTAAAAAAGCCCGCTGCGAATCCGAAACTCGGAATCGGGATGTATCCCAATCCTCGTGGCAATCTCGTCCGCGGTCCGAAAGCCCACCCCCTCGATGTTGTCCGCGAGCTGATAGGGGTTCTCTTCCAAAACCTGGTAGAGCTTCACGCCGTAATGCTTGAATATCTTCACGGACAAAGCCGTAGAAATGCCATACTTCTGCAAATAAATCATCGCCGCGCGCATATCCTTCTTCTCTTCCACCTGCACGGCAATTTCCCGCGCCTTGCGTTCGCTGATACCCTTAATTTCCGCCAGCCGCTCCGGCTCCTCCTCGATGATACGGAACGTGTCCTTCTTAAACCTGCGCACGATGCGGGCGGCCAGGGCTGCACCCACGCCCTTGACCGCACCAGATCCAAGATACTTCTCAATGGATACCAAATCTTCCGGCTCTTTCAAGGTGTGCGAGCTGACCTTCAGTTGCATGCCATAAACGTTGTGGTTGACATACTCGCCCTCCAGTTCCAGCAATTCCCCCTCATTAATATAATGAAAGATTCCCACGCAGGTCACTTCCCCGTCGCCATTTTCCAATTGAAATACCGTATATCCGTTCTCCTGGTTGCGGAACACGATATGCTCCACGTAACCGGTTATTTTCTCCAAACCGCAAACCCTTCCCTCGTTTATATGATACCGCTCCGACATTTTGCACCACACCATTCCACGCCCGCCATCGGCTTGGCGTACTGGCACCGCTCCCATGGCTTCATAAACCAAACAAAAGACAGCCACGCAAAAAAGGAAGCTGTCTTACAGACGTTACCATTCACGACAAGTGCGCATGTGTGGTGAAATGGCCGTGAATCGTATCTACTGGATTCCCATTCAAGATTACATGCCCTTATTGCTGCTCATGAATTCCACGAACTGCCCCGTACCGACGGCCACCGCTTTCAACGGGTCTTCCGCCGTCATCGTGTTGATGCCGGTGCGTTCCGCAATCATCTCTTCCAGGCCGCGAAGCATCGCGCCGCCACCCGTCAGGACGATTCCCCTGTCCAGCACGTCCGCCGACAGCTCCGGCGGGGTCTGTTCGAGAATCGTGATTACGGCTTCCACAATCTGTCCCGTCGCCTCCTGCAATGCGGCTTCCGTCTCGGTCGAGGTCACGGTCACGGTCTTGGGAAGCCCCGTCAAAAGATTACGCCCCCGCACCTCCATCGACTCCTCCTCCGGAATCGGGTAGGTCGTCCCTATCTGGATCTTGATTTCCTCCGCCGTGCGCTCCCCAATCAAAAGATTGTGCTTCTTCTTCATGTAACGTACGATGGCCTCGTCAAAGTCATCACCGGCAATCTTAATCGAGGTGTGCACGACCGTGCCGCCCAATGAAATCACGGCGATGTCGGAAGTGCCGCCGCCAACGTCCACGATCATGTTGCCGCATGGCTTGGAAATGTCGATTCCCGCGCCGATGGCCGCCGCAACCGGCTCCTCGATCAGGTGCACCTCACGTGCACCTGCCGCGAAGGTGGCTTCCTCCACCGCCTTCTTTTCCACTTCCGTCACACCGCTCGGCACGCAGATGCTGATGCGGGGCTTCTTGAGCGTCCTTCTTCCCAATGCTTTGCGCACGAAATACTTAATCATCTTTTCCGTCACGGTGTAATCCGAAATCACGCCCTGGCGCAGGGGGCGTACCGCCACGATGTTGCCCGGGGTCCGGCCAAGCATCAGCCTGGCCTCCTCGCCAATCGCCCGAATCGACTTCGTGTCACGGTCAATCGCCACCACGGACGGCTCCTTGAGCACGACGCCCTTTCCATTCACATAAACAAGCACGCTGGCCGTTCCCAAATCAATCCCGATATCCACAGACATAAAAACAAATGCTCCCTTCTACGCTGCAAAAACAAGTATAATCAATTTCAGGGAAAATGAAAACCCTTTTTACACTTTTTTTACATTTTTCCGCTCTATCGGTTAGTTTTTCTTCAATGCCGCCGCAATATACTTGCCCGTGTAAGATTTTTTATTTTTTATAATTTCCTCCGGCGTGCCTCTCGCCACCACCGTGCCACCCTTGTCGCCCCCTTCGGGGCCAATGTCGATGATATAGTCCGCGCACTTTATCACGTCCAGGTTATGCTCGATGACGATGACCGTGTTTCCCTCGTCGGCCAGGCGGCGCAAGATTTCCGTCAGCTTATGCACGTCCGCGAAATGCAGGCCGGTCGTCGGTTCGTCCAGGATGTAGACCGTTTTCCCCGTGCTCCGCTTGCTTAGCTCCGTCGCCAGCTTGATCCGCTGCGCCTCGCCGCCGGACAGCTCGGTGGACGGCTGCCCCAGCTTGACATAGGACAAACCTACGTCATAAAGCGTCTGCATCTTTCTCTGGATACTGGGAACGTTTTCGAAAAACGTCACGGCCTCTTCTACCGTCATGTCCAGTACGTCGAAAATATTTTTCCCCTTGTAATGCACGTCCAACGTTTCCCGATTATACCGCTTCCCGCCACAAACCTCGCACGGCACGTACACGTCCGGCAAAAAGTGCATCTCGATTTTGATGATGCCGTCCCCCGAACAGGCCTCGCACCGCCCGCCCTTGACATTGAAGCTGAAACGCCCCTTCTTGTACCCTTTCGCCTTGGCCTCGGGGGTGGCTGCGAACAAGTCCCGAATCAAATCGAACACGCCCGTATACGTCGCCGGATTGGACCGCGGCGTGCGCCCGATTGGGGACTGGTCGATGTCAATCACCTTGTCCAGCAAATCCATGCCCTCCACCCTCCTATGTTTTCCGGGAATCGTGCGGGCGCGGTTCAATTCCTTCGCCAGCCTTTTGTAGAGAATCTCGTTCACGAGGGAACTTTTGCCGGAACCTGACACGCCGGTCACGCACGTCATCACGCCCAGGGGGAATTCCACGTCGATGTTTTTCAGGTTGTTCTCCTGCGCACCCACCACTTTCAACCAGCCAGCCGGCTCCTTCCGGGCGGCCGGAACCGGTATCTTTTTGCGCCCGCTCAAATAATCCCCGGTAATGGACTCCTTGCAGGCCATGATTTCCTCCGCCGTGCCGACGGCCACCACCTCGCCGCCATGGGAACCCGCCCCCGGCCCGATGTCGACGATACAGTCGGCCTCCAACATGGTGTCTTCGTCATGCTCCACCACGATCAAGGAATTCCCCAAGTCCCGTAAACGTTTCAACGTCGCCAGCAGCTTGTCGTTGTCCCGCTGGTGCAGCCCGATGCTTGGCTCGTCCAAAATGTAGGCCACCCCCACCAGGCCGGATCCAATCTGCGTCGCCAACCGAATCCGCTGCGCCTCGCCGCCGGACAAGGAACCGGTCGCCCGCGCCAGCGTCAGGTAATCCAGTCCCACGTCCATCAAGAAACGGATGCGCGCCCGGATTTCTTTCAATATCTGGTCACCAATCAAATGTTGTGTCTTGGAAAGTTCCAGTTCCTGCATAAACCGCTGCAGCTTGTCAATCGACAAATCCGTGACCTCCGCAATATTTTTCCCACCCACGGTCACTGCCAATGCTCCCGCTTTCAAACGCTGGCCCTTGCAGGCCGAACAAGGGGTGATGTTCATGAACGTCTCGTATTCTGCCTTACTCGCCTCCGAGTGCGTCTCCCGGTAACGCCGATCCACGTTGGCAAGCAGGCCTTCGAATGTCACGTCATAAACGCCCTCGCCCCGCTGTCCCTTATAATGCACCTTCACGGACTTCCCCTGCGTGCCGTGAATCAACACGTCATGGATTTTCTGCGGATACTGCTCGAACGGGGTGTCCAAGTCGAACCCGTACTCCTCACACAAAGCAACCAAAATCGCGTTGGTAAAACTACCCTTGTCCGAGCAGGACTGCCAGCCCATGACGGCGATGGCTCCCTCGTTGATGGACAAGGAAGGATCCGGTATTATCAGTTCCTCCGAAAACTCCATCTTGAATCCCAATCCGAAACAAGAAGGACATGCACCAAACGGATTGTTGAAGGAAAAGCTGCGCGGCTCGATTTCTTCCACGCTGATGCCGCAGTCCGGGCAGGAAAAGCTCTGGCTGAAATTCAACGGCTCCCCGCCGACGACGTCCACCACCAAAAGCCCTTCCGCCAAGTTCAGGACACTTTCGATGGAATCCGTCAAACGCCGCTCCACCCCCGGACGGATAATCAGACGGTCCACGATGATTTCGACCGTGTGCCGGATGTTTTTCTCTAACGTGATTTCCTCCGACAATTCGTAGAGGCTACCGTCAATCCTGACACGCACGTAACCGCTCCTCTTAGCCCGCTCCAACAGTTTGGCGTGCGTCCCCTTCTTTCCCCGCACCACCGGCGCAAGCAGCTGGACGCGGGTATTCTCCGGCAGTTCCATAATCTGGTCGGTCATCTCGTCCACGGATTGTTTCTTAATCTCCTTCCCGCACTTCGGACAGTGTGGGATGCCCACCCTCGCGTACAAGAGCCGGAAATAGTCATAAATCTCCGTCACCGTGCCCACGGTGGAACGCGGGTTGTGGTTGGTCGATTTCTGGTCAATGGAAATAGCAGGGGACAAGCCCTCGATGCTCTCCACGTCGGGCTTCTCCATCTGCCCCAAGAACTGCCTCGCGTAAGAGGAAAGCGACTCCATGTACCTGCGCTGCCCCTCCGCGTAAATCGTGTCAAATGCCAACGAGGACTTTCCCGACCCGCTCAAGCCGGTCAGCACGACCAGCTCGTTGCGGGGAATATCCACGTCAATGTTCTTCAAGTTGTTTTCATTCGCGCCACGGATTCGGATATACTGCCGCGCGTCCATCTTCGTACCCATTGTCTCGTATCTCCTTTGTTTCTTGTTGACGTTCCTCAATCCGGCTTACACCAAGCTACGGCCTCAACATGCCGTCAACGTCTAAATTATCATGCCCACCAGCTTGGCGGCTTATTTATTCAAGGTCGTTCAAATACTTCTTCACTTCAACCAGCTTGTCACGCAACTCCGCCGCCGCCTCAAAGTTCAGTTCCGCCGCCGCCTTCTTCATCCTCTTCGTCAATTCTTTCGCCGTCTTTTCCAATTCCTCGCGGCTCATCGACTCCAAGTCCTTCTCCAACCGCATCTCTTCCGCGTCCACCTTCTTGGAAATGCTGATGAGGTCGCGCACCGCCTTCTTGATTGTCTGCGGCGTGATGCCGTGCTCCTCGTTATACCGCATCTGGATCTTGCGCCGCCGCTCGGTCTCATCCATGGCCTTCTGCATCGAATCCGTCATCGTGTCGGCATACATGATGACGTGTCCGTCCACATTACGCGCGGCCCGCCCTATCGTCTGGATTAACGAAGTTTCCGAACGCAGGAACCCCTCCTTGTCCGCGTCGAGGATGGCAATCAAGGTAATCTCCGGGATGTCCAGGCCCTCGCGCAGCAAGTTGATGCCCACCAGCACGTCAAACACGTCCATCCGCATGTCCCGGATGATTTCCGTCCGCTCCAACGTGTCGATGTCGGAATGGAGGTACTTTACCCGGATGCCGACCTCGCGCATGTAGTCGGTCAAGTCCTCCGCCATCCGCTTCGTCAGGGTCGTCACCAGAATCTTGTTCTTCTTTTCGATTTCCTTCCGCACCTCGCCAATCAGGTCGTCCACCTGCCCCTCCACCGGCCGCACCTCCACCTGCGGATCCAAAAGGCCGGTCGGACGGATTACCTGCTCGGTTCTAAAAAGCTCGTGCTCCGCCTCGTACTTGCCCGGGGTCGCCGAGACGAACAAGGCCTGGTTAATCTTACTCTCGAATTCTTCAAAATTCAAAGGGCGGTTGTCCTTCGCCGACGGCAGGCGGAACCCGTAATCCACCAGCGTCGACTTGCGCGACTGGTCGCCGTTGTACATGCCGCCCACCTGCGGAATCGTCATGTGGGACTCGTCAATCATCAAAATGAAGTCATCCGGGAAATAATCTATCAGCGTATACGGTGCCTGCCCCGGGGCCAGCCCCGCCAGGTGCCTGGAATAATTCTCGATACCCGAGCAAAAGCCGGTCTCCTTGAGCATCTCGATGTCAAAGTTCGTCCGCTCGGCGATGCGCTGCGCCTCCAAAAGCTTGTCCTCCCGCTTGAACTCTTTCACGCGCGAATCCAGCTCCTCCTCGATGGCCACGATGGCCCGCTTCATGTTCTCCTTGTCCACCACGTAATGGGAGGCCGGGAAAATGGCGGCATGCTTCAGTTCGTCCCTGACCTCGCCGGTGAGGACGTCAATCTTCGTGATACGGTCAATCTCGTCCCCAAAAAACTCGACGCGTATTGCCGTGTCCTCCATGTCGGCCGGAATGACCTCCAGTACGTCGCCGCGCACCCGAAACGTCCCACGATGAAAGTCCATGTCGTTGCGGTCATACTGGATGTCCACCAGCCTCCGCATCAATTCGTCCCTGTCCTTCTGCATCCCCGGACGCAAGGAAATCACCATGCTCTGGTAATCGACCGGGCTGCCCAGGCCATAGATGCAGGACACGCTGGCCACGATGACGACGTCACGCCGCTCGGTCAGGGCCATCGTGGCCGACAAGCGCAGCTTGTCAATCTCGTCATTGATGGAAGAGTCCTTGGCAATATAAGTGTCGGACGAAGGAACGTAAGCCTCCGGCTGGTAATAATCATAATAGGAAACAAAATACTCCACCGCGTTATTCGGAAAAAACTCCTTGAACTCGCCGTATAACTGCGCCGCCAAGGTCTTGTTGTGGGCAAGCACCAGGGTCGGCTTGTTCAACTGCTGGATGATGTTCGCCATCGTGAAAGTCTTGCCGGAACCCGTGACGCCGAGAAGCGTCTGGAACTGGTTGCCCTCCTTGAACCCCTTGACCAGGGCCTCGATGGCCTGCGGCTGGTCGCCGGTGGGCACATATTCCGATATTAATTCAAAATGATCCATCTGGGAACCCCCATTCTATTCCAAATGACAGTTTGCCCGGACAAACCTCTTAATATAGGCAAACATTCGTTTCTCCGACTATATTATCACATATCCCACTATAAAGCAACCATTTTTTGAACATACGTTCTTCTCGCGTCAAAACGTCGCTTTTCAACACTCGGCCAATCACCACGCTGATTGGCCGGGATAATGCACGTAAATTATAACGGGCAGCCTCATGGCTGCCCGTCATGGCACGTCATTTACAAACCACCCTTACACGTCCGTTTTCGACATCTGTGAAAAGGAAATGACCGCCTCATTTTTTTTCATGAACAATAACCCGAACGACCTCGGGCCGCAATTACTGGCAATCGCGGAAGAGGCCTTCTGCAGGTAAACCCGTTCAAACGGGCAGTACTGCCGCACCAGGTTCTGGATGTAGAGAAGGCTTTTCTCGTCCATACCCGCGTACGTGATAAACAACACGCGCTTGTCGATGTTCCCCGCGTCCCGAAGCACCGATCGGACATAACTTTTCGCCACATGTGCAAAATTTCCCATCCTCATGCCGGCGACCGCCATCTTGCTCTTGCGCAACTCGATGACGGGATGCAACAATAATGATTCGCAAAGGACGTGTATCCTTTTGGATATCCTTCCCGACTGGCACATCATTTGCGTGTTGTCTATGATAAACGCAGAAGAAATATAATTCCTCAACCTTTTCACGTTTCTCACGACATCCGCCTTCGAGGCATGATGTTCCACCATGGAAGCGGCGTATAACACTATCAGCCCCATGCTGCTGGAAAGGTGCCCGGAATCCAGCACCGTGACGTTCTCAAACGACTTTGCCGCCTCCAGGGCATTATAATATCCCTGGCTGGCATATTTTGCCATCGTAATATGTATCACGTTCTGCGACTCAGTCAGCTTTTCCGCGAAAAACCTTTCATAATCTTCCACGTCGGGCGGCTGCGAACAGCCAGTTTGCCCTTCCGACATGTGGAACAGCAATTCGTCCGCGCTCAGCTCCACCTCGTCCAAAAACCGTCCCTGTTCCGTACGGACATAATATGGGCAAACGGAGATGCCAAACTCTTGCCTCAAGGATTCTGGAAGGTCGCACACGCTGTCCGTCGTAACCACGAGCGACAACCTCTGCGTCTGCTCGAAAATCAGGATATCCTTTCCAATCTCGAACTGCTCGGTTTCCTCACTCAACTTCACCAATTCCTTTGGCAGGACACTCAGCACGGCCGCCTCAAGCAACGCCCCGCTGACCGGCTTCGCCAGGTAGCCGCTGAATCCCTCTTTCCGATAAAGGAGCTGGTTGTCGCTTCCCGCGTTTGCGGTCAGCGCGATTACGGGCACGTCCTGGCACAATCCCACCGGCTGCGTGCGTAATGCGTGAAGGCACTGTATCCCGTCCATCTCCGGCATCAGGTGATCCATCAGGATAACGTCATAATGTTGTTCCTGCGTCAGTTCCAGGCACTCGGCGCCACTCGATGCCGTGTCTATTTGAATCTTCGTCTCGGCGAGCAGCTTGCGCACCACCATCAGGTTCATGTCATTGTCATCCACCACCAGTATGTGGGCATCCGGCGCCTCAAAGCTTTGTCTATATTGCTCCTTGTCATGGCTCCTGACGCGGGAAGCCAACGTAAACGTCCCAAGTTCCCTTTCATCAACGATGTCCTGCTCCAACATGACGATGAACTGCGACCCCTTGGTATAGACGCTATTGATGCTGATTTCCCCTTCCATCAGTTCCACCAGCTGTTGAACGATGCTAAGCCCCAGCCCGGTGCCTTCGATATGGCGGTTCTTCTCCTCGTCCACCCTCTTGAACGCGTTAAAGATGTAAGGGATGTTTTCCTTTTTCACCCCCAGCCCGGTATCCTCCACGGTATACCAGACGCGCACCTTGTTAAGCGTCAGGCGTTCGCAACGGACAGAAAGGGTGACGGATCCCTCGCTCGTGTATTTCACGGCATTGTTCAACAAATTAATCAAAATCTGCTTGATGCGTACCTCGTCGCCACAAAGCATGCTTGGAATCGAAGAGTCCACGTGCAGCTTGAATTCCAGTCCCTTCTGCTTCGCCTTAATCCATATCATGTTGACGATTTCCGAAAAAAAGCTCCCCGTCTCGTAGGAAACATTGACGATTTCCATTTTCCCCGACTCAATCTTGGACAAATCCAAAATGTCATTAATCAACGTAAGCAGCATTTTGCTGGCACCCTGGATGTTCCTCGCGTTCTCGGCAACTTCCTCTGGAATGTCACCCCGCAGGATGATTTCGTTTAGACCGATAATCGTGTTGATGGGCGTGCGAATTTCATGGCTCATGCTGGAAAAGAAATGGTTCTCCGCCTTGTTCAATTCCTCGATTTCCCTTTTCTGACGCTTCGTGATTTCGTTTTCCTCTTCATACATCCGATTCAAAAACATAAGTATTATGCTGGTCAAAAATCCCACCATGATGACGGAAATTGCCGAGGTAAGAAAAGACTGTTCCGGAGTCTTCGCCGCGGCCAATTCCGGATAATAAAGGGCAATCCAATAACAAACCAGCGTCTCCACCGCACAGAGCAGGAAAAACACGTATTTCCGCTTTCCCTCCAAGGTAATGCTGATATAGATGAAACAGAGCACGAACCACTCGGGCATCCCGCTATAAAATCCACCCGCCGTGAAAAAAGTTTCCGGGAATAGCAGGAGAAGCAAAACCACGATGGCGGTGGCTCCCGTATTGATACATTCTTTTTGAATGCTGACTTTCACGATGAATGCCATGATAACGAGGCTCACCAGTAACAAGCACAAATTTAATACGCTCTTGCCCATGGGCATCGTGCATATCAACGCAATCATGCAAATGCTCGTAATCAGGCGAAACAAACGCTCCCGCAAACTGATTTTATGATTCGAGATGATTTCAAACCATTTTTCTAACACACGATGTATCCTCCCTTCACTCAAAACTTAAACATTCTCAAAATCATTATAAAAGCCTACAATGCGGCAATGCTCTCACATACTTCCTCGTACGACCGCAACAACGCGGGATGGTTCCGCCGGACATATTCCACGTCCCCGCTCTTCCCCGCCTGCTCCAATGCCTTTGCCTGCTCAGAAAGCCGCTCAGCCCCAATGGTCAGCGACGTGCTCTTTAAGGCATGAACCTTGATTGCGTAATCCGTCCAATTTTCCGCCTCGTACAAGGCAACAATTTCCGCTTTCTTTTCCGCGCCCTGGGAATGGAACGTCTGCAACATCTCCAAATAAAAGTCTTCCTCCCCACAACAATAATCCAGACCCATCTTCACGTTGATTCCGACCTGTACGAGCGACGCGTACGGCAAAGAGGATTCCGCAACCGGTTCCGCCCCTCCAGGTTCAGGCACGTTCAAAGTCACAAGGGCTTCCTGCCGGCCATCCCCATCCTCTGGTGCTTTTGCATCAAGTGGGGAACCCCCGCCTTCTGGCGCTTTTGCATCAAGTGGGGAACCCTTGCCTTCTGGTGCTTCAGTAGCAACCTCGCGCCCCATACCATACCGTATGCAATGGCCGGGCAAGACCCTGCGCAACACCCTCTCCAAAACGGCACGATCTATTGGTTTCGGTACAAATTCCGTAAATCCCTCGTTCTTAAACATTTCCCTCGCCCCGCTGATCGTGTTGGCAGTCAAGGCGATTATCGGCGAGTCCTGATATGCCCCATTATTAATTTCACGGATACGTTTCAGCGTTTGCACACCATCAAAGCCTGGCATCATGTGATCCAGAAAAACGATGTCATACGTGATGTCCGCACACCGTTCCACCGCCGCCTTCCCATTAAGGCAAGTGTCCACCTGCATCCCATAACTGCCCAGGACTCCCTTGGCGACCACGAGGTTCATTTCCTCATCGTCAACCACCAAGACGCGGACTCCCACGCAGGAAAACGGCTTGCGCCCCGCGGCCTGTGCTTCTTCGAAACCATTTTCCCTTACCTCCCCGTTTAACAAGTTCACGACCGAAAGGGCAAAAAACGGCTTGCGAATCACGAGCAGCCTGCTGTCCTCGTCCAGTATGAAATTCTGATCCGCGATTACCACCACCTGGAGCGTGTTTGCCAACTCCTCATAATAGGAGCGCTTCTCTTCATACTGGGCTTGCGCGATAAACACATGGGTAAGTTGGTAAGTGCGTTGCAATTTGAGCAACCCTTCGAAATTGTGAGCCTGGTATCCCTCAAGCCCGAGTCCCTCCACCAGGTGCAAAATCAACTTGTCATAATATTCCCGAACCTCGTCACCGCTATATTTCTCAGGCCTGAAATAGCACGCGATGCAAAGCCGCTCCGGGTCGGAAACGGCCATGCTTGGCATGTCATCCGCCACGCCCTGGGGAATGATGATATGGGCATGCAATCCTTGTTGTTCTTCGCTCTCGAAACGAATGAACCCGCCCATGGCGTGAAGGAGCCCCCGCGCAATGGGAAGACCGAGTCCCAGCCCGCCCGCAAACCGGCTGCTGCCGGAATCCGCCTGGTAAAAATCGTCGTACATCTGCAAAAGTTGGGAATCCGTCATGCCGATGCCGGTATCATGGATGTCAATGACCAGGTTGATTCCATAATCCTCCCGCCGGAATTCAATACAGACGTTTATCCCGCCCTCTTCCGTAAACTTAATGGAATTCTCCAGCAAGATTTTAAGTACGTGGGAAATCTTTTCCGCGTCCCCGATAAGTACTGCCGGGATCTCCGGATTAATGTCAAACACCATTTCCAGTTGAGACTTGCCACTCTGCAACGCCGTCGTGGCAATCACGTCATTGAGCACCGAGGTAATCATGTACTCTTCCTTGACCGGGGTCAGCGTTCCCTCCACTATTTCCGTGTAGTCAAGCATATTGCTAATCTGGCTGGACAAACGCTTGCCCGCCATCTGTATGGACTGCAGGTCGGCCCGGATTTCAGGGGAAATGTCCTTTTCCAACACGACCTCGCTGATTCCAAGCACCATGTTTATGGGAGTACGAAGCTCATGGGAAACGTTTGACAAAAAAACGGCATTCTGCCGCCCGGCCGTTTCCAACTGCACGAACGCGTCGGTGAATGTCTCCCTTGCCTCCTGCCTCTTGCCAATCTTGTACCTCGTAATCTGGGTCGCGCCCGCCACCGCCACTATGCCGAGTACCAAGTGTACCATGTCTTCTCTCTCCATGGTATGGGTGATGGTATGCAGGCACAAGAAATGATACAAAAGCCCAAACACGTACAAGGCGGCTGTCATGTACAACAGCCGCTTTCGATCCAACACGGAAAGTACAATTAGAATGATACAGGCCACGATGGCCATGTCATAAAGGCTGATCCTATGTACGCCAAAGAAAAAAAACTCGCCCATCAACAATCCGGCACATATATTCTCATAAAGCACTTCGGAACCAATCCTCGTGATATGAACCATCCACACGACGAAACAACCGATAAAAATCAGCGGAACCATCCATGATTCCCACGACATGGCTATCGTAATCAAAATCAACAGGGCACTAAACACGCTGACGACGCTGGCAAAAAGCAAATACATGCCCGTACGCCTTTCCTCGTTCATCTCTCTTCAAGCTCCTTTGCGACCCGTTTCACCAGTTCATTCGGATAAAACGGCTTTTTGAGGTAATTCACCGCACCTAGTTTAATCGCGCTCCGCACGTCGTCCTCGTAGCCCGACGCCGTCAAAAAGATTACCGGTATGTCAAGATTATCCGCTTTCATGCGCTCAAACGTCTCCATGCCATTCATCTTCGGCATAGCGATGTCCAGGAGCACCAGGTCCACCCTCTCGTCCTTCAGCTTCTCAAGGGCTTCCACTCCCGATTCCGCCAGAAGCACGTCGTAATAATCCTTCAAAATCATTCTCGTCCTTTTCAAATTCATCGTGTCGTCATCCACGACTAAAATACGTTTCTGCATGATATGGCCGCCTCCCTATTCACTCTCGGAGATTTTTCAAATCCCGGTGAAACATATTTTAAAGCAAAATAACGACAAAGTCAACAGTCTTATTGAAAACAAGTTCCTGAACCGCCGCTAAAAAAGGCCATTACCCAAATGACTAAACATCCCCCGGTAATGGCCCTTTATTCTTCTCAATGCAAATATTTCCCCGCGATTTCCCTAAGCCGCCGCGGGTTTTCCTCCATCCACGTCTCGAACGTCGTCCCGGACGCGGAAATTTCCCGCCCCAGTTCCACGAAAAAGTCCGGGATTTCCTCCTCCAGCATGGAGCCCCACTGCTCCCCGAAGCGTTCCTCCCCCTGCTCCTCGCGCCCGTTCACGTGGAACGTGTAGGCCGGCTTCGTCACACCGTCCACCCGCTTCACGCCGCCATGGAAGCCTAAACGGCCAATCTGGTGCGTACCGCAGGAGGACGTGCAGCCGGAAATGTGGATGCGCGGCAACACGCCGTCGGCAAAATGTTCCCCGGAAACCGCCTCAATGATGTTACGAAGTAACCCCTGCGAATCCCGAAGCCCCACCTGGCAGACGGACGCGCCGACGCAGGAAACGGATGATTCAAGCAGGCTGTTCGCCCCGTCCTCCGTCACCGCCAACACCCGTTCCGCTTCCGAACCATTGAGGTTTATGATATAAATCGTCTCGTCCGGCGCGATGCGTATCTCCACTTCCTCCATGTCCTTGATGCAGTCATACAATTCGGCGAACTTCGTCACCAGTGGCAGTCCGCCAATCGGATGGTAGCTCACCGCGTACAATCCGGGCTGCTTCTGCGCGATGACCCGCGGGCCGCTTATGCGCACCCCGGCATCTGCCTTCGTAACCGCATTCGCTTCCACGTCCAGCATCAGACTCGCGCGCCTTCCATTCTGCACCGACCCGGCGACTTTCGTAATTCCCCCATGCTTCACGGTTCCGGCGATTCCCGAATCTCCCGCCGTCCCGGCAACATCCACGTTTTTCTCATTCTCCCGCACCCGCGCCAGTTTTTCCAGGTAAGCCGCACGGAAAGCCTCCTCCCCGCCCAGCGCCTCCACCATATAGCGCGTCCTGGCCTTGCCGCGGTTTTCATAATTTCCATATGCGCAGAACGTGTCAATCATCGCCTGCACATAATACAGCACCTCGTTCGGAGCGACCCCTTGCGCCACCTTCACGCCCATGCGCGGATTATTTCCCAGCCCGCCCGCGCCGTACACGTCGAACAAGCCGTCCAATCGGGCGGTAAAGCCCAAGTCGCGAAATGTCGCATGGGGCGCGTTGGCCGGGGAATTGGAAAAACAAACTTTCAACTTCCGGGGCATTTTCACGGTCTTGATTTTTCCCAGCAGGAAATCCGAAACCGCTTCCACGTACGGCATCACGTCAAAATATTCCCCCGTTTCCACGCCCGAAAGCGGGGACACCATGACGTTGCGCGGGAAATCCCCGCCGCCCCCGCGGGTAATGATGCCGGCCTCTAACGCCTTTTCCATTATTTCACAGACCGTTTCCGCGCTCAAGTCATGCAGCTGGATGGTCTGGCAAGTCGTAAAGTGCGCCTTGTCTATCTGGTACTTTTCAATCACCTCCGCCACGAATTTCAGCTTTTCCTTCGGAAGCCGTCCGCCGGGAAGGCGCAGCCGCAACATGCTGGCATCTCCGCCGCGTTGGGCGTAACTGCCGAACCCGCCGGAAAATCCTTTATATGTCTTCACGTTTACCTCTTTGGCGTAAAACTTGTCCGTCATCTCCCGAAACTCTTCCAAATCCTCCTTGAATTCGCTTAACAACGCTTCCATACCATAACCTCCAACTTCCATATTTCAGCTTATATTTTTAACAGATTTTTTCAACATTCCCCTTCAAGCACCATGCGGCCATCCACCCGCGTCCACATTTGAACAGCACGTCTCCAGCGTTCCCCGCCCGGCCGCCATTGACGCCACACGGCCGGCGTCACTTGGGCGATAAGCCGCGCAATCCCATGATTCCATCCGCCAAAACCTTCACGTCATCCAAGATGTAGTCAAACGCCCCCGCCTTGTACATGTTTATCACCACCATGCCAAGTGGCACGGCCAAAATCATCCCTATGACACTCGAAACCTTGTAGCCGATATAGAGGAAAACCAAAGTCAAAAGCGGGTTTAACCCCACGCTGTCGGCCACCATCTTCGGCTCCAAAGCCCGATGGCAAATCTGCGTGATTGCATAAAGGGCGAGCAAAAACAACACCATCTTGTATTGTCCCGTGAACACCTCGTAAACCGCCCACGGGATAAGGGCCGTGCCGGTTCCGAAAAACGGCAGGAAATCCAAAAAGGCCACCAAAAACGCCACCAACGCGTAATAGCGTACCTTGAGCAAGCCAAACCCGACCAAGAGGATGAGGAAGACGACCCCCATGATCTTGAACTGGGCCTTGAAATACCCGCCCACGGCGTAACGCAGGTTGTCCATCACCATCGCCATCCGCTTCGCGACGGCCGGCGGGGCGACCTTCCTGCACCAGTTCAGCACTTCATCCCGTTGCACGGTGAAAAAATATGCCGACAACAGCACCATGATAAAGGCAATCAGTACGGACGGCAGACGCATCGCAAAGCTGCCGGCCGCCTCCATCGTCGGCTCGCTGATGCCGGCAATCAATTCCCCGATATATTGGTCCAAATTGTTGAATGCCGTGTTCCACGCGTTCTGCACGCCCTCAGGCAAGTTGGCGAACATGCCTGAAAACGTGCCGCCAATCTGGCGCAGGCCACCCTCGATCCGCTCATAATTTTCCGGCAGGTCACGAATGAACGCCACGACTTCCTTTACCGCGTAGCTCACCGCAAAATACAGCACCGCCACGATGGCGGCGATGACAAGAACGACAACCAACGCCGTTCCGAGTTTTTTCACCACGCTGAAACGCCGTTCCAGCCAGTTGACCACCGGCGTGGCAATGGACGAGAGAATCCATCCCACCACGAACGGCATGAAAAACACGATTGCCTTGTATCCTATGATGACAAACGCGAAGGTCGCGAACAAGCTAAACAACAAGCTCACGGCCACCATCCAATACGGTCGCTTTCTTTCCATATCACATCAATCTCCTTGACAAAAGTAACCAGTTCCCCTCCACGCAATTCCCCCAAACGCCTTATTCCACCCGCAGCCGGCAACGTTCCTCGATCAGTTCCCATATTTCGTCCCGTCCCTGCTTCGTCTCGGCGGAAAACGGGATTATGGTCGTATCATTTGAAAGGCCAAACCCTTCCCGCAACATTTTCAAGTGCTTCGGCACCTGGCTACGCTTGATTTTGTCCAGTTTGGTGGCAATGATGACCGGTGAAAACCCTTGGGCCACCACCCAGTCGTACATGATCCTATCATTCTCCGGCGGCGCATGGCGGATGTCGGTCAGCAAAAAAACCGCCCTCAGCTGCTTGGAGCCGTGAAGGTAACGCTCAATCATCCTGCCCCATTTCTGCTTTTCCGACTCCGTCACCTTCGCGTAGCCATATCCCGGCAAATCGACCAGGTACAGTCCATCATTGACATTATAAAAATTAATCGTCTGCGTCTTGCCCGGGGTGGCCGAAGTCCTGGCAAGGGACTTACGGTTCATCAGGGCGTTAATGAGCGAGGACTTCCCCACGTTCGACTTCCCCGCGAAAGCGACCTCCGGTTTTTCGTTTTCCGGCAGCGTGCTCGTGATCCCACAGACCGTTTCCAAATTCACGTTCTTGATTATCATTCAAATTTCTCCCTTTTTCCTGGCGCCGCCCGCGCCCTTTGCCAGCTTCCTTGCCGCGCTCCCTGCGGCTTTCTTCGGTTCCTCCTTGACGAGCGCGAGCTTCAAGACCTCGTCCATGTTCTCCACGGGAATGGTTTCCAGTCCCTTCGTGATTTCCACCGCCAACTCGTCCACGTCCACCTTGTTCTCCTTCGGCACGAGCACGGTTTTCATCCCGGCATTCTTCGCCGCCAGCAGTTTCTCCTTCAAGCCGCCAATCGGCAGAACCCGGCCACGCAGCGTCACCTCCCCGGTCATGGCCACGTCGGCCCGCACCTTTTTCTGCGTGATTGCCGAAAATATCGCCGTCGCCATCGTGATTCCCGCCGACGGCCCGTCCTTTGGCACGGCCCCCTCGGGAATGTGCACGTGAATGTCATGTTTCTCAAAAAAATCCGCCGCGATTTTATGCTGCTCACCAATGGAACGGATGTAACTGATACCCGTCTCTGCAGATTCCTTCATCACGTCGCCAAGTTGTCCCGTCAGGATGACCTCGCCCTTTCCCGGCATCACGTTCACCTCAATCTGCAACGTGTCGCCGCCCACGCTGGTCCAGGCCAGCCCGCGCACGATGCCCACCTCGTCCGCAGCGTTCGCCATCTGGTAAGAATATTTCTCCTTTCCCAGATACGTGGAAAGGTTCCTTTCCGTAATCGTGACCCGTTTCTTTTCCGTCGTCAATATTTCCTTGGCAGTCTTGCGGCAAATGTTTCCAATCGCCCGCTCCAGCTGCCGCACGCCGGCCTCCTTCGTATAATTCCCGGCCATCTTCCAAATGGCCCTTTTGCTGAACGAAAGCATCTGCACGTCCAACCCGTGCCGCTCCAGCTGCTTGGGAACCAAGTGTTCCATGGCGATGTGCAACTTTTCATTTTCCGTGTAACTGCCAATCTCGATGACCTCCATCCGATCCAAAAGCGGCCTCGGAATCGTCTGCAAGGTGTTGGCAGTCGTGATGAACAGCACTTCCGACAAATCCAGCGGCACCTCCAGGTAATGGTCGCGGAACTTCTTGTTTTGCTCGCCGTCCAGCACCTCCAGCAGCGCGGAAAACGTGTCGCCCTTATAGTCTGTGCTGACTTTGTCAATTTCATCCAGAAGCATGACCGGATTTTTCACTCCTGCCGTGCGGATTCCGTTGGCAATGCGTCCAGGCATGGCTCCCACGTAAGTCTTCCGATGCCCGCGTATTTCCGCCTCGTCGCGCACGCCGCCCAACGAGATGCGCACGTAGGACTTTTTCAACGCCCTTGCCAAAGATTTCGCGATGGAAGTCTTGCCGGTTCCCGGCGGTCCCACCAGGCAGAGAATCGGGCTCTCCCCCTTTTTCGTCAACGTGCGCACCGCCAGAAATTCCAACACGCGCTCCTTGACGTTCTTGAGACCGTAATGATCCTCCTCAAGCACCTGCTTCGCATATTCCAGGTCGTCATTGTCCTTCGACGCATGGTTCCACGGCATCTCCAGCAATGTCTCGATATACGTGCGGATGACCCCGTTTTCTGCCGGACTGTTCAAGTTGTTCTTGAACCGGCGGATTTCCTTTTTTAATTTCTCCTTCACCTCTTTGGGAGCTTTCAGCTTCTGTGCTGCCTGGGCAAATTCCTCCGCGTCGGAAAGCGTGGTATCGTCCCCCAGTTCCTCCCGAATCAGCTTCAGCTGCTCGCGCAGGATGTATTCCCGCTGGTGCTTGTCCACGCGCTCCTTGACCTTCTCGCGAATATTTTCTTTAATGCCCATGATTTCCACTTCGTTCACCAGGCGGAAGGCCAACGTGTCATAACGCTCCCCAAAGTCAACCTTTGAAAGGATTTCCTGCTGCTCCGTATAATGGAGCGGGATGCCGGCCGCAATTTCGTCCACGAGCCTGCGCAGGTCGTGGATTTCCAGAATCTGCGCCACCGACTCCTTCGACATCTTTCCGCTCTTGGCGGCATATTCCACGAACATGTCCTTCAGTGCGCGCTCCATGGCCTTCTCATCCAATTCGTCCGAAATGGCCAAATCCGACTCGTCAAAAATTTCCACCCGCGCGCGCAGGTAAGCGTCGCCTTCCTCCACCTCCTGCAAGACGGCGCGCGCCTCACCCGCCACCAGGACGCGCAAGACATGCCTCGGCATTTTCAAGACCTGGCGCACCATGCCGACACATCCCACCTCGTACACGTCCTCCTGGCCGGGCAGTTCCGTGTCACGCGCCTTCTGCGTCACCATGAAAATCCGCTGCCCTTCCAACATGGACTGCTGCACCGCCGCTATCGAACGCTCCCTGCTGACGTCGAAATGGACCACCATCTCCGGCATGACCGTCATGCCGCGCAACGTCAGCAACGGGAGACTCGCTATTTCTCTCTCCATCTGTCCCTATCCCTCCAGTGGTATAGTCAAAGGGCGGCACTTCACATTACATAAAGTCCCGCCCCATATTGTTCGCACGAGATTCTCCCTCCCGTCCGATTATGCACGCATCGACATCAGGAACGAAACGTCCTCCTTCCATCACGCGCTCACCGACGTCAAGAACGAAAGCCGCTCTTCCCCGTCACGTTCATACATGGGTTTCCCCGTCCCTTTCACGACATCCTTCGTGATACGGCATTCCTTGATTGTCTCATCCGACGGCACGATGAACATCGTGTCCATCATGATGTTCTCCATGATGGCCCGAAGTCCCCTCGCACCGGTCTTCCTCGCCAACGTCGTCTCCGCGACTTCCGTGAGCGCGTCCCTGTCAAACTTCAGCTTGACGCCGTCCAGTTCCAAAAGCTTCTGGTACTGCTTCACGATGGCGCTCTTCGGCTCCGTCAGAATACGCACCAACGCCTTCTTATCCAACATTTCCAACGAGACCGTCACCGGCAGGCGCCCCACCAGCTCCGGAATGATGCCGAACTTTACCAAGTCCTGCGGCAACACCTGCTTGAGCAGCACGTCCTTGTTATGCTCGTGCTGCAGGGCGATTTCGGAATTGAACCCGATGGACTTCTTGTCCAGGCGAGTCTCTATCAACTTCTCGATTCCCTCGAACGCGCCCCCGCAGATGAAAAGGATGTTGGTCGTGTTAATCTGTATTAGTTCTTGTTGCGGGTGCTTTCTCCCACCCTGCGGCGGAACGGAAGCAACCGTGCCCTCTATAATCTTTAGCAAGGCCTGCTGCACGCCCTCGCCCGACACGTCTCGCGTGATGGACGGATTCTCGGACTTCCTCGTAATCTTGTCAATCTCGTCGATATAAATGATGCCATGCTCGGCACGCTCAATATCCCCGTCCGCGGCTTGGATGACCTTCAACAAGATGTTTTCCACGTCCTCTCCCACGTATCCCGCCTCCGTAAGCGCCGTGGCGTCCGCGATGGCGAAAGGGACGTTCAACACCTTGGCCAGTGTCTGAGCCAACAAGGTCTTGCCGCATCCGGTCGGCCCCAGCATCAGGATGTTGCTTTTCTGCAGTTCCACTCCCAGGTCGCGTTCCGCCAGAATCCTCTTGTAATGGTTGTACACGGCCACGGAAAGCACCTTCTTGGCCTCGTCCTGCCCAATCACGTAATCATCCAGAAACGCCTTCAGTTCTTCCGGCGTCAGGAGGTTGATGTCATCAAACCGGGTTCTCTCCTCGTATTCGTACTCTTCCTCCAATATCTCCGAGCATACGTCGATACACTCGTCACAAATAAACGCGCCGTTCGGCCCGGAAATCATCTTCCGCACCTGGTTCTGCGTCTTGTTGCAGAAAGAACATCTCACCAGATCCTCACCCATTTTAATTGCCATGTTACCTTCTCCTCGACTTTTATTCATGGTAATGTTTGCGCCAGCAAACATATACGTTTCATTCCTTAATGCTTCGCGATGACCTCGTCAATCAGCCCGTATTCCTTCGCTTCCTGCGCCGGCATGAAGTTGTCACGCTCCGTGTCACGCTCGATGACTTCAAGCGGCTGCCCAGTATTGGCTGCCAAAATCTCATTTAACTTTTTCCGCGTGCGCAAAATATGCTCCGCCGCAATCTTAATCTCGGTCGCCTGTCCCTGCGCGCCGCCTGACGGCTGGTGAATCATGATTTCCGCGTTAGGCAGGGCAAACCTCTTGCCCTTGGTGCCGCCGGAGAGCAAAAACGCCCCCATGCTGGCGGCCATTCCGATGCACACGGTGGACACGTCGCACTTGATGTACTGCATGGTGTCATAAATGGCCATCCCCGCGGTCACGGAACCACCCGGGCTGTTGATATAAAGCTGGATGTCCTTGTTCGGGTCGTCCGCCTCCAGGAAAAGAAGCTGCGCGACCACGATGTTGGCGGACACGTCGTTCACTTCCTCACCCAGAAATATAATCCTATCCTTTAATAATCTTGAATAAATGTCGTAAGAACGTTCCCCGCGATTTGTCTGTTCAATGACATAAGGCACTAAACTCATGTGAAAGTCATCCTCCTATCTTTCCTGCCGTCACAACGGCATCCTCGTTCTCTCCCTCACCCAGACCTCGGACGTTTCTTCCTTACTCTTCCACCGCCGAACCGGCCAGCAACGTCACCGCGTCCTGCACGGCAATGTCCTTTCGAATCTGGTCTTTCTCGCCGTCGCCCATGAACTCCTTCAGCTTGTCAATCTCCATCTGGTAGGCTTCTGCCATCTTCGTAAGTTCCTCGTCCAGGCGCTCGTCGGACACCTCGATGTTCTCCGCCTTGACAATCTCCTCAAGCACCAGCCTGGTCTTGATACGCTTCTCCGCCTGCGGACGCAAGTCCGCCATCATGCGCTCCGATGTCATGCCCGTAAGCTGGAAGTACTGCTCCATGCTAAGCCCCTGCTGCTGCATGCGGCGTCCAAAATCCTCCGCCATCTGCCGTACCTGCAAGTCGAGCATCGGCGTGGGGATTTCCATCTGCGCGTTCTCAATCGCCTTGTCCACCGCCTGGTCTTCCTTCTTCTGCTTCGCCTCGCTTTCCTTGCGCTCTTTGATTTTATTCTCCACTTCTACTTTATATTCCTCCAACGTGTCACATTCGGACACCTCGGACGCGAACTCATCATCCAGCTCCGGCAGCTCCTTCGCCTTGATGGCGTGTACCGTACATTTGAACACGGCATCCTTGCCCGCCAAATCCGCCGCCTGGTAATCGGTCGGGAACGTCACGTTCACGTCCAATTCCTTGTCAATCTCCGCGCCAACCAACTGTTCCTCGAAGCCCGGAATGAACGCGCCGGAACCAATCGTCAACGGGTAGTCCGTGCCTTTTCCGCCCTCGAACGCCTCGCCGTCGACAAAGCCCTCGAAATCCAGCGTCACCATGTCCTTGTCCGCCACGGCCCTGTCCGTCACCTCGATTGTCCTCGCGTTGCGCTCGCGCTCCGCCTCGATTTCCTTGTCCACTTCCTCGGCCGTCACCTCTATAGAAGTCTTGTCCACTTTCAGCCCTTTATATTCACCCAACGTCACTTCCGGCCGAATTGCCACTTCCGCCGTGAAGATGAATGGCTTGCCCTTCTCCATCTGCACGACGTCAATCTCCGGCTGGGACGAAATCTCCAATTCACACTCGTCGTACGCGCTCGCATAAGCGTCGGAAACCATGCGGTTTGCCGCCTCTTCATAGAACACTTCCGGTCCATACATCTTCTCAATCATCTGGCGCGGCACCTTGCCCTTGCGGAATCCCGGAATGCCAATCTGGGCGCGTTGCTTCAAATAAGCCGCCTGCAAAGCCTTCTCCACGTCCTCGGCGGCCACCTCGATGGTCAGCTTCGCCATATTATGCTCTAATTTTTCTACTTGTAAACTCATTTTTGTTTTCCTCCTAACGATATCGCAGTCATTGACACAGTATAGCACAAATGTCAAACGATTTCCAGTGTTTTTTTACGCAAAAAGTATGGATTCTTTGATTTGCTCCGCTTTTTCGCTTCCCACGAGCACTTCCACGAGCTTCAGGGCGAACGGAACCGCCGTCCCCATTCCCCGTCCGGTCACGACGTGGCCATCCACGACCGCGGGTTCTTCCACCACCTCGGCCCCCGTCAAGGATTCCTCGAATGAAGGGTAGCAACAAGCCTTCCGCCCTTTCAGCACGCCCAGCCCGCCAAGGACGCTCGGTGCCGCACAAATGGCCGCAAGCCACTTCCCTTCCTCGTCCTGCGCGCGAAGCAATTCTGCCAGCCCGCGATGTTTCTGCAAATTCTTCGTCCCCGGCATGCCGCCCGGCAACACCAGCATGTCCGCCCTGGCGCACGACGTTTCCTCGAACACCTTGTCCGCCTTCACGTTAATCCAGTGTGCGCCTTGTACCATCTCACTTCCACCCATGGACACCGTGTCCACGCGCACGCCTGCCCGGCGCAACACGTCCACCACGGTCAACGCCTCGATTTCCTCAAAACCATCCGCCAAAAACACACATACATACTTCATCTTATATCCTCCTCGTCAGCGTCGGTGTAGGGATGGCGTTACGCCTCCCGGCCCGCGGCCGTAAGCGTAACCGGACGGCAACATGTCCCCCGCATGCCAAACTCGTGCATCGACTCATTTTTTCCATTTAATACTACCAAAATCCGTGGCCAAACGCAATGCAAATCACGGATTTCTATTTACTTTTTTCGCGCATACTATTATTATTTTAAGATGTTGGGGTCAAAATACATTTTGCCCCCAACATGTTTTCAGAATGCATCAGCCAATTATTCAACACGGAAAAGGAGAACCCCATGGAAATCGAACGCAAATATTTGATACAAAAAGAACAAATCCCCCTCAACCCGTCGGACTACCCCTGCCGCCACATCGAGCAGGGATATCTGTGCACCCGGCCCGTCGTGCGCGTCCGGCGCGACAACGACAACTATTACCTCACCTATAAGTCGAAAGGGCTAATGGTACGGGAAGAATACAACCTCCCGCTGGACGCGGCCGCCTACGGGCATTTGAAAACCAAAATTGACGGCCGGCTGATTATAAAGGAACGCTACGTGATTCCGCTCGATGATACAGTGGAAACCAGTCCCTCCCGCGAGGAGGCGTACATGCAAGGCTTCCAAACGGCTTCGCCAAATTCACCAACCCTTCCGACAAATGCGGGTCTCTCCATCGAGCTCGACTTCTTCAAGGGGGATTACGAAGGGCTCATCCTGGCCGAGGTCGAGTTTCCCGACGAGGCAAGCGCGAACGCCTTTTGCCCGCCCGCATGGTTTGGCGAGGATGTCACTTATTCCACCAAATACCACAATAGCACGATGAGCCGTAAATAGGGAATGGTGTCACAAGCCGCGGGGGTATCGCACCCTCGCGGCAGTCGCACCCTCATCATTGCTTTGCCATTACCGCCTCGACTTGTGATGCAGCCTTACCCACTACCGGGCGGATTCCAGACTTTCACTGGTTAGAAACGTGCGCCGCCGGGCGCACATCAAAAAGGGGCGGGTCATCGACCCGCCCTTGAACGCTTTATCCCTCTATCCGCAGCCTATGCAAAATCTCTGGGAACCTTTCGGCACATTTCGCGTACTCGCCCTCCGTCATCTCTTCCGACAGGAACCCGAACTCGCCGTCAAGGCCTTCCACCTCCACGAGCGTGACCGAGCCAAACGACTCCTTCACGGCCGGAAGCTTCTCCCGCGCGTCGCCCGGCATCCGAACAAAAAACCTCCTGCTGATCGCGTCTGGCGGAAGCAGTTCTTCCTTCTCCTCCGACCACGCCCCCATCATACTAATGGACGGGTTCTTCGCCGCCTCGACGACATCCGCCACCACCGCGCTGGCCGTCGGCAGCTTTCCGGCGCCGCTGCCATAAAACATGGCGTCGCCCAACATGTTCCCGCGCACGAAGACCGCGTTGAAAACGTCGTCCACCGCATATAACGGATGCTCCCGCCCCATCATCACCGGGGCAACCATGACGCACATCTTGTCCCCGTGGCGCTTGGCCGAGGCAAGCAGCTTGACATGCATTCCCAGACTCCTCGCGTAGGCCATGTCCTCCTTGCTCACCTTCGTGATGCCTTCCGTGTAAATGTCCTCGAAATCGACCTTCTTCCCGGTGACCAGGGAACAAAGGATGGCAATCTTACGGCCGGTGTCATACCCTTCCACGTCCGCCTCCGGGTTGCGCTCCGCGTATCCTTTGTCCTGCGCCTCCTTCAAAACGATGTCATAATCCACGCCCTTGTCATACATCTTGGTCAGCATGTAGTTGGTCGTCCCGTTCAAAATGCCGCCGATCTCCTCTATCACGTCCGCCGTCAGCGAAGTCTTAAGCGGGCGCAGAATCGGGATGCCGCCGCCCACGCTGGCCTCGAAGAGGAAATTGAGATTTTTCTCCCTGGCAATGGCAAGCAGCTCGGTTCCCCGCTTCTCCACCAGCGCCTTGTTCGACGTGGCCACGCTCTTGCCCGCCAGAAGGCTTCGCTTCACGAACGTGTAAGCCGGCTCGATGCCGCCCATCGTCTCCACGACGATGGCGACCTCCGAATCATTTACCACGATTTCGAAATCATGTACCACCTTCTCCTGCACCGGGTCGCCCGGAAAGTCGCGCAAGTCCAACACGTACTTCACGCAAACCTCCTCTCCCACCCTCTTCGCGATCACGTCCTTGTTCTTCTCAAGCACTTCCACCACGCCGGAGCCGACCGTGCCATATCCCATAACTGCTACGTTTATCATCTCTTATTCATCCTTTTCTCGTATTTAGGGTATCGTCCAGGATCGTGAATATGCCTCTAAACAAGGCAACGCCCCGTTCCCGTCACGTTTTCACCCGGTCGCGCGGTAAAACGCGCGAACCTGCCCGAACCGCCATGAAACATCCTTACTTCGCGCTCAGGAAAGCGTTGATAAACGGGTCGATATTGCCGTCCATCACGCCGTTCACGTTGCTGACCTCCGTGTTCGTCCGATGATCCTTCACCATCGTGTAGGGCTGCATCACGTAGGAACGGATCTGGCTGCCGAAATTGATGTCGCGGACCTCCCCGCGGATGCCCGACATCTTGTCGGCCTGCTCTTGTTGTTTGAGCAAATATAGCCTGGCTTTCAACATCTGCATCGCCTTGTCCTTGTTCTGGTGCTGGGAACGCTCGTTCTGGCACTGCACCACGATGCCCGTCGGCAAGTGCGTGATTCGAATGGCGGACGAAGTCTTGTTGATATGCTGTCCGCCCGCCCCGCTTGAACGGTACGTGTCAATGCGCAGGTCGTCGTCGTTGATTTCCACTTCCACGTCGTCCTCGATGTCCGGTATCACGTCGCAGGAAGCGAACGAAGTCTGCCGTTTTCCCGCCGCATTAAACGGGGAAATGCGCACCAGACGGTGCACGCCTTTCTCGGCACGCAGGTATCCATAGGCGTTCTCGCCCTCCACTTCAAACGTCACGCCCTTGATGCCTGCCACGTCGCCTTCCAAAAAGTCCAGCACTTCCAGCTTGAAACCCTTCTTCTCCGCCCAGCGGCTATACATCCGATAAAGCATGCCGGTCCAGTCGTTGGCTTCGGTGCCGCCGGCCCCCGAGTGGAGCGTGACAATCGCGTTGCACTTGTCGTACTCACCGGTCAGCATCGTCTGGATACGCTGCTCCTCGACCTCCTCCGAAAACCTGGCCAAATCCGCCTCGATTTCGGCGATGGTGTCCTCGTCCGGCTCCTCCTCGCTCATCTCGATGAGAAGCTGCAAGTCCTCATAGTCGGTAAACATCTGCTGGATCCGCTTGACCGCGTCCTGCAGGCCGCTCAACTCCTTCATCGTCTGCTGCGACTCTTCCGGGCTGTCCCAGAAGCCCGGCTCCTGCGTCCTTCTCTCAAGTTCTTCAATCCTTGCTTTCTTCGCTGCAGGGTTAAAGTGAATCCCTCAAATCTTTCAGCGGTTCCTCGTAAGCAAGCAATTTCTGCTTCAATTCATCCAACAAAACCACCTTAATCACCTCTTTCTTTATTTTAAAATTAATATGGCACGTTTCTGCCGCCATCCAAGAGCCATAGACCCCGCCGTACGAATCGTGACGCCATGCGCGCCCCTGGCGATTGTGAAATCTTTACACGACCTTCCGTCCGCAGCACTGCTTGTACTTCTTGCCGCTGCCGCACGGGCACGGGTCATTCGGGTAAACCTTTTTCTCCACCCGCTTCTTCGGCGCGCGCACGGTGCTTTCATCCTTGTTCGTGCCGGTCACCTTGGCCACCTGCTCGCGCTCCACCTTCTGTTCCACGCGGACGTGGAACAACGTGCGCACGACCATCTGGGCAATGCCGTTCGTCATCTCTCCGAACATGTCATATCCCATCATCTTGTACTCCACGAGCGGGTCGCGCTGCCCGTAGGCCTGAAGCCCGATTCCCTGACGCAACTGGTCCATGTCGTCAATATGATCCATCCATTTCGCATCGATGACCTTCAAGAGCACGACTCGCTCCAACTCACGGATATGTTCGGCTTCCGGAAACTCCGCCTCCTTCGCCTCGTACGCCTTGACGGCCTGCTCCTTCAACATGTGGCCCAACTGCTTCTTCTGCATGCCAGAAAGCTCTTCCCCGGTCGGCAACACAAGTTGCGGAATTACGTCGTGCAACGCGACGTCCAGCGCCGCCACGTCCCACTCCGCCGAATCCATGTCCTCGGGAACCAACCGATCCACGATATGCTCCACGCATTCCGTAATCATGTTGTAGACGGTGTCGCGCATGCTCTCACCGTCGAGCACGCGCCGCCTCTCGGCGTAAATGATTTCCCGCTGCTCGTTCATCACCTGGTCATACTCCAGCAGGTTCTTGCGGATGCCAAAGTTGTTGCTCTCAATCTTCTTCTGCGCCGTCTCAATCGCGCTCGACAACATCTTGTGCTCTATCTGGTCGCCGTCCTCCACGCCCAGCGCGTTGAACATGTTCATCAGCCGCTCCGATCCGAACAAGCGCATCAGGTCGTCTTCCAGTGAAATGTAGAACCTGGATTCGCCCGGGTCACCCTGCCGTCCCGAACGGCCGCGCAGCTGGTTGTCGATTCGTCTCGACTCGTGACGCTCCGTGCCGATAATCTTCAAGCCGCCGGCCGCCTTGGCCGCCTCGTCCAGCTTGATGTCCGTACCGCGCCCGGCCATGTTGGTGGCAATCGTGACCGCCCCGTGCAGGCCGGCATCGGCAACAATCTGCGCCTCCATCTCGTGGAACTTGGCGTTCAGCACGTTGTGCGGGATGCCTTCCTTCTTCAACATCTTGCTAAGTAACTCCGACACCTCGATGGTAATCGTGCCCACCAGCACCGGCTGCCCCTTGGCATGCGCCTCCTTCACCTGCTCCACGACCGCCTTGTATTTCTCGCGCTTCGTCTTGTAAACCGCGTCGTTCAAGTCCTCCCTCCGTACCGGGACGTTGGTCGGAATCTCGATGACGTCCATGCTGTAAATGTCGCGGAACTCCTTCTCCTCGGTCAGGGCCGTGCCGGTCATGCCGCTCTTCTTCTCGTACTTGTTAAACAAGTTCTGGAACGTAATCGTGGCCAGCGTCTTGCTCTCACGGCGCACCTTCACGTGCTCCTTCGCCTCGATGGCCTGGTGCAGCCCGTCCGAATACCGCCGTCCCGGCATGATGCGCCCGGTGAACTCGTCCACGATCATGACCTCGCCCTCGGGAGTCACCACGTAGTCCTGGTCCTTGAACATCAGGTTATGCGCCCGCAGAGCCAAAATGATGTTGTGCTGGATTTCCAAATTCTCCGGGTCGGCCAGGTTATCAATATGGAAAAACTGCTCCACTTTCTTCACGCCGTCCTCGGTAAGGTTGACCGACTTCTCCTTCTCGCTGACGATGAAGTCGCCCGTCTCCTCGATGTCCTCGCCCATGAGGGCGTTCATCTTGGAAAATTCGCCGCTCGCCTCGCCGCGCTCCATCTGGCGTGCAAGGATGTCGCAGGCCTCGTACAGCTTGGTGGACTTGCCGCTCTGGCCGGAAATGATGAGCGGCGTTCTGGCCTCGTCAATCAGGACCGAGTCCACCTCGTCGATGATGGCAAAATGTAACCCGCGCTGCACCAACTGTTCCTTATAAATCACCATGTTATCGCGCAGGTAATCGAATCCCAGCTCGTTGTTCGTCACGTACGTGATGTCGCAGCCGTATGCCGCGCGCCGTTCGCCGTTCTCCATGCCGTTTAGCACCACGCCGACCGTCAGACCGAGAAATTCATGTACCTGCCCCATCCACTCCGCGTCACGCTTGGCCAGGTAATCGTTGACCGTGACGATGTGGACGCCCTTTCCTTCCAGCGCATTCAAATATGCCGGCAACGTCGAAACCAGCGTCTTACCTTCACCGGTCTTCATCTCGGAAATACGTCCCTGGTGGAGGATGATGCCGCCAATCAACTGCACACGGTAATGACGCATGCCGAGGGTCCGAACCGCCGCCTCCCGCACCGCCGCGAACGCTTCCGGCAAAATGTCGTCAAGCGTCTCGCCGCCGGCCAGGCGTTTTTTGAACTCCGTCGTCCTCTCCCGAAGCTCCGCGTCGGACAAAGCATGCATCTGCGGCTCAAGTTCCTCAATCCTGTCCACGGTCGCGTAAATCCGCTTCAGCTCGTGCTCGCTGTGCGTCCCAAATATCTTCTCAAAAAAGCCCATGATCCATAGTTTCTCCTTACATTTTTACACGCCTTTGCCACTTTTGAGGGAAACCACGCACGTCCCCGCGTGATACCACCAAATCCAAAGTGATAAAGTCTTTTCCCATTTTAGCACTAACCGGACGGAAATTCAACCAATTCCTGACATTGACAAAAAATAATGGAAATCCGGGTTACTTTTCACAGGGCGTGGAAAGAAACAAATCCACCACGACGGAGGAAGAATCGGGCATTCATCGGAACCCGCACAACCATTGATACGGTATGGGCCCCCCGAACAAATCCAGGGCACTTCCAACCGTGAAATCCAGCCTGCCGCCGCAAAGTTCTTGAAAACGCGAAAGTTCCCCCATGCTCCCGATTCCGCCCGCATATGTAACCGGCGCCCCATCCCATGCCCCAAGCATTTTAACGAGCACTTCCTCCACGCCGGACGATTTCCCCTCCACGTCCACGCCGTGCACGAGGAACTCGTCACATTGCCTGGAAAGCCCGTCCAAAACCTTGCAAGTCAATTTCAGTTCGGTAAACTTCTGCCAACGGTCGGTGACAATGAAATAATCCCCGCCGCGCCTGCGGCAGCTTACGTCCAACACGACGTGATCCCTGCCCACGGCCGACAGCAGCTTGTCCAGGTTACCCTGGTCGAACCTCCCGTCTCGAAACACGTAGGAGGTCACGATGACGTGGCTGGCTCCCGCCTCCAGATACTCGGCCGCGTTTTCGGCGGTGATGCCGCCGCCGACCTGCAGTCCGCCCGGATACGCACGCAAGGCGGCAAACGCCTGCGCCTTCGTGGCCTCGTAATGTTTTGAATCCTTCGAATTCAACAAGATGACGTGCCCGCCCTTTAGCCCGTCTTCCTTGTACATCCCCGCATAAACCGCCGCGCCTTGACCCGACGAGAAATTTGTCACCGCCCGGTCGCCCTCGTCACTCAAGGAACCTCCCACGATTTGCTTTACCTTTCCATTATGTATGTCGATACATGGTCGAAATTTCATATATCCGCCTTTCCATGTTGGTCACGATACACGCCCACGCCGGAGTCGAATAACATATAACCATAATGACACCCCGGCCAGGGCAGAACCGCTACGGCGATACGCGGCCATGTCAACCGCGACCGCGCACCGCCAGATTCCTTCCGCCATGCGCTTTCGCGCACGCAATCTCGTCACTTCTTAAATCCCGTCACGGGTTTCCCGCGTTTTGTCCGGCGTTGTTCACTCCGGCACCGTCCCTGGTCACCCCGTCGGTCACGTCGTCCACGCCGTCCGTCACTCCGTCCATCACGTCGTCCACGCCGTCCGTCACTCCGTCCACCATGTCGTCGATGCCATTTGTAGCACCGTCCACGGCATCGTCAAGCAAACCATTGTCGTCCTTGCGATCCTTGGTATCGCCGCCAGTCACCGCTCCATTCTTGCCATCATTGTTTTTATCCGTCCCTGCCGTCGCGCCATTGACATTGCCATTGTTCGACGTTCCCTGGTCGGCGCCGTTAGTCTTGTCGTTTTTGTTCCCGCAAGCCGTCATGCTTCCAATCATCCCGACGCATAGGACGAGCAAAATCATTTTCTTCAAATTTTTCATGTCAACTCTCCCTTTCCATAAATCATTTTTCAATTATAATGTTTACAGAAGCGGATTTTTTATGCATGGAAAAAAATGTGAATCACGCGCCTTTTCATGAATTCCAGCCGCACAGCCGGATTTTTTACACTTCCTCCACGTTCTCGCCGCTTTGCCGTGCCGCGGGATGTCATTTTTTTACAATCGTTCCTTAATCTCGCCGCTCCGATACGCCGCCAACAGCCGCTCTAAATCAGCTATCCGCTCGCGAAGCTCCACGCCGGCATCCGTATCGCCCACCAAATGCCGGTTTCTCAAACGACTTACAATCATGCTCTCCGAATGGATGTCACTCTCCCTCTCGATTGCCGCCTCGGTGGACTCGAACGGCTCGTGGGCAATCAAAAGCAGGCCGTAGGAGTTATAAATCAGCGTGTACCCGGCGATTCCCGTCTCCTTTTGGTACGCCTTGGAAAACCCGCCGTCAATGATCATCAACTTGCCATTGCATTTGACCGGGCTCTCGCCGTTCTTTCGCTTCACCGGCACATGGCCGTTGATGATGTGCGACTCTTCCGGGTCGAGGCCAAACTCCCGCATGATGGAATAAATCACGTCCTTGTCTTCCAACAACTGGTAATACGGGTTCTTCTTCTCCGTGTGCGTCTCCTTCTCCGCCAGGAAATACCGCTCGAACGTCGCCATGCGGTCCTTGCCGAACAGCGGGGAATTCGGACTCAGCCAAATGTACCACATGATGTCCTTGCCGTCCTGCCGCTCCTTTTCATCAAGGGCAAAGAACCCTTTGCGCACGTAACGGTCCAACGCGTCATAAAGCGACTTCCCCTTGAACGTCTTCCCGAACAATGACACCTCACGAAGCGACCCGTCCTCATTGAGCGGCACGCATCCATGATAGAGGAGGTTTCCATTGTGCACCTTGTAAAGGCCGCCCTTTGACAAAAGGAAGCGCGTGTGCTCCTGCAGTTTGTCGCAACCCAAAAACGCCTTCTCCAGACGCTCCATCACCTCTTCTTCCTCCGGGGTCAGCGCGTACGGATCCGCCGGGTCGATGGTCGGGAAATTCTGGTCCAGCAAATTATACTCGATTCCATATAAAGTAATCGTGCCCCTCCCATAATCAATACGGTCGAACAGCATCCGATCTTCCATGCCGAAGCCCGGCTGGCGGCGAATCGTCCTTCCCTCCTCTTTCAACTGCAAAATCGTGATGGCCTTGTGCATCTGCTCGTTCATCTGCACTTCCGTGGACGTAAGCCGCTCCTGGCCCTTGAGCCGAAAACAAGTGCACGCATCGTCCGCGTAAGTGTGCATGGCGAACGTGGCCAGCGGAAGCAAATTGATCCCGTACCCGTCCTCCAAAATGTCCAGGTTGCCATAACGGGCGCACACGCGGATGACGTTGGCGATGCAGGCGCGCTGTCCCGCCGCCGCCCCCATCCACACGACGTCGTGGTTACCCCACTGCACGTCCACGGAATGATAATTCATCAGCTTATCCATGATGATGTGCGGCCCCGGCCCCCGGTCGTAAATGTCCCCGACGATGTGCAGGTGGTCAACGACAAGGCGTTGTATCAGCCGGGAAATGGCGGCGATGAAATGCTCCGCCCTGCCAATACGGATGATGGTATAAATAATTTCATTATAATAAGACTCCTTGTCGCTGATTTCCGCCTTCTCGGTAATCAGCTCCTCTATCACGTAGGAAAAATCCGGCGGCAGCATCTTGCGCACCTTCGAGCGGGTATACTTGCTGGCCGCCCGCTTGCTCACCTCGATCAGCCGGTAGAGGTTGACCTTGTACCAGTCCTCCATGTTTTGCTCGGTCTTCTTAATCTCCTCCATCTTCTCCCGCGGATAATAAATCAACGTCGCCAATGAACGCTTGTCACGCTCGCTCAACGTGTTGCCAAACACGTCGTTGATTTTCCGCTTCACGGAACCGGAACCGTTTTTCAACACGTGGGAAAACGCCTCGTACTCTCCGTGGATGTCCGTGATGAAATGCTCCGTCCCTTTCGGAAGGTTCAAAATCGCCTGCATGTTGATGATTTCCGTGGAAGCCCTGGCTATCGACGGATACAAGTCCGACAGTCGCTCCAAATACCTGGTTTCTAACTCTTTCAAATCTCTTTCCTCCTGCCATGTGTGCCTCCCCATAAAATCAAGTGCTTTTTTATTGATTTTACAAGTTTTTTATGATACCCCTATTTCAAGATGTTGGGGTCAAAACAAGTTTTGCCCCATGATACCCACGGATTACTCCGCACTACGTGCTCTCGTTGTCTCCGCTCCGCTACGGTCGGCACTAAACGAACGTCCACTGGACGTTCGTTTAGTGCCCTAAAACACCTCAAATCCGCTCATTTTCCTACGGAAAATGGCTACTTTTCGGTGTTTTGCGCACTTCCAAAGTCATGCTTTTCCATGCAAGCATGGAACACATGACCTTTTGACCCTGGTATCATTTCAAAACCGAATCACGTCCCCCATGTCGTACATTCCGGCCGGCTTTCCCGCCAGAAACTTCGCCGCCTCCACGGCGCCCTTCCCGAACACGCCACGCGAATATGCCGTATGCTTGAACTCGATCACCTCGTCCGTGCCGGCAAAAATGACCTCGTGCTCTCCCACGATGGTGCCGCCGCGCACCGCCGAAATCCCGATTTCCTTGCCGTCCCGCTTCTGCCGCACCTGGCTTCTGTCATATACGTAGGTATATTCCCCGCCCAACGCCTCGTTGACGGAATCCGCCAGTGCCAACGCGGTGCCGCTCGGCGCGTCCAGCTTCTGGTTGTGATGACGCTCCACCAACTCGACGTCATACCCGGCCGGCCCCAGGACGCCCGCCGCGTTCTTAAGAAGCTTTAAGAGCAGGTTGATTCCCAGCGACATGTTGGCCGACTTCAAGATGGCCGTCTCCTTCGCCGCTTCCCTTATCTTGTCCAGCTGCCCCGGCGAATATCCGGTGGAACAAAGCACTGCCGGCACCTTCTTCCGCGCGCAATACACGAGAATCTCCTCCAATGCGCCCGCGTTGGAAAAATCAATCACCACGTCGGCCTCCACGTCACAGTCCCCGATGCGCGTAAAGACCGGATATTCATTGGCAATCCCGGTATACGTGTCCACGCCCGCCGCGATTTCCACCTGCGCGTCGTCTTTCGCGAGCCCGGTAATCATCCGCCCCATCTTCCCGTTACACCCGTTCAACAATATTTTAACCATGCCCTATTCCATCCTTTCCATTTTTGGCTAACATAAAAAGGATACCACATTTGAGCGAAATCCTCAACCAATGATATCCTTTTAACAAAATTATTTTTCACGTTGCCCGCGAAACATAATCATTTTACTAATGGCACGCCAAATTATCCTTCCAAGCACTCCAACTTGGAAACCGAAACTTCGTATGCGGTACGCGTCTCCGTCTCCAACTCCGATATCTTTTTCACATAATCCCTGCTCTGGATGCGCCCCAGCACCTGCACGTGCTCCCCGACCTCGAAGCCGGAAGCGTAACGGGCGTTCCTCCCCCAACAAATGCACGGGATGTAGTCGGATTTTCCGTAAGGGCGGTTGACCGCCAGCAGAAGATCCGCGATTTCCCTCCCCAGCGGGGTCTTGCGATAGACGGGCTGCTTGCATATGTAGCCTTCCAACAGAATATAATTGGTCTTGGCCCCGTCCAGTTCCTCCTCGATAAATTCCAGTTCCCGCACGAACACGGACAGTACCAGGCGGTTCCGCTGCTCCTCATGGCGGTTGTACGAGCGGAACTGCCCCGAAACCATGATGAATTCTCCCGTGTAGTCCTGCGTCACGTCAATCAGCCTTTCCGAAACCGTAAGCGGGATACGGTCCTTGGAATTGCTCAGACGCCTTACCAAGACGTCCATCACGTAGAACCCCTCCCCGAACACTTCATGGCTGTATGTAAGCGGTGACGCCACTTCTCCCATGATGGTTACCTGATTGTTCTCAATTACCTTATCTGACATGATTTGTTAACTCCCTTCTCTGCGTGGTATTTTTTGAGTCATTAGTAATTGTATGTATTATATAACCACCATAGAACCAATTTCACCAAAAACCGTTCGACATAATTTGCGCTCGGGATTTTATAATGCGGCATTTTGTCGAAAAAAAGACCAATCAGATGGTAAAAACCAACCCGACCGGCCTTTCAAAAATTACAGAAGGGAAAACAACTCCTCACGCTCCCTCTTCGGAACTCCCATCGCATCCATGGACTGTTCCGCCGTCAATCCCATGCTATCCATGAGATTTTTTAGTGTCTCCAACAATGTATTGACCCATTCCTCCTTGCTTTTCTCCACCTTCAATCTCGCTCCCACGCATGCGTTCAACACGTCCGCCCTCTTCTGGTTGACCGCCTTTTTCGCCGCCCGCTCCGTCGTCTTGCCCATCATCTTTTGTAATCTTTCTCGCACGCCTGGCCCCTCCCGCCCTTTTATTTCACGCTTTCTTTTTTAAAACCGTCATTATAAAATAATACACCACCGCTCCCGGAACCGTCCACATAATCAGTATCGCCTGGGGGAAAACGAAACGTAACACGCAAAACACCTTTTTCAAAAACATTTCTATCGGAGTATTCACGGTAAGGCAAATCTCCAGCAGCGCGACGCTCACGATTTGCACCACGACTAACACGATGCAAAAACATACGACACCCACTAGCAGGAATCCAGCTTCCGCACGCCCGCCCCTTCTTTCTGGCGAAACCTTTTTCCCGTTTATCATAGCATATTTTTTTCATTTGTCACAAGATGACTCTCAACTCAACGATTTTGACCCTCAACTGTTACAATTCACGGCCTAACCGGCCGTGATTGTAACGACATCCAGCCATTCATAATTGCCTACGGCAATGGGCTGGATGCCCCATCGACCCCATTGCTTTATCGGACGGTGGCCGTGCGACGGTGCCGTGTGCCGGTGGCACACGTTTGGCACGGACCGGAGCGGGAGCGTAGAAGCGCACAGCCCCGTGAATAGTAACCCTCAACTGTCATTTTTCGTATTCTCTCTACTGCTCGTCCATCTGGAAAAGCCCCCTATATTCGTAAAACAGCTCCACGAGTTCGTCATGACTCAAATCCTCCCTGGATGCCATGTATGCGAAAAAGACATCGGACGCATCCGCTTCGGGATCCGATGCCTGCTTTTCAAAATCATACACCATTCCCTGCACCGCCACCGCCATGTTGCCACAGGAATCATCCCATATGAAATTCCCCGTATAAATCGTCATAAAAGGCATCTCACCCGTGGTTTTATCAATCGTGCGCCTTTCTCCGTTAACAAGAGCCATATAGGTGTTCCCTGACAAGGATTGCGCGGTTCCCGCGTCCAATTTCAAGTCACAAATTTCCTCGCCCGTGGCATTGTCGTATATCTTTACCGAGCCTACCGGGAAATATCCCGCGTCCTTCCCATAACGGAAAAATAGAGGCTTGAAATGTACGAACCGCGCCTTCACCGTCACGTCCACCTTTTGCCCGTCCGTATCGCGAACCGTGGTAAAATCGGCAAAATGCGGCACCGGCATCGGGGCGAACATAACAAGGACGACAACCACCGCCGCAACGCCCGCCAAAATCCATTTCTTCTTTCTCATAAATCATCCTCCTCGCAAACTATCCCGGTGCCCACAAAAGTGGGCACCGGGCACTGCGGATACCATCACACGAAAACATCAAGTATCTCAGAAATTCTCTGAATGCGTGATTTTGACCGATCCACCATACGAATACTTTACAGCACCTACTGTATCATATTGCGCGAAAGAATTCAAGAACCCTACTATAGCATATTGATTTTGCCATGTAGTATTTGAATAATTTCTAGAATATGACGTTTGGGAAGATTGTCTCTGTGGCACGCTCTTCATAGAATTTGTCGCCGAATCATAATAAGTCCCTGCCATAAAAGATGTGGATCTCACATACTCAACCGAAGAACCGTTAAACCATCTTTGGTCATAACTATTCCAAACTTGCGTATACACTCTGGTCCAGTTTGTCGCTCCATGCAGATTTAACGTGGACGATTGCGCACTTCCAAAATTCGCGACATTCAGACCACATATAGCCGCAACCGTCCCCAAATGCAACGGTCCGCTCAGAAAGTCAATATATGCATATATCGCAGTGTTCAAACAATTGTTAATCAGATTTCTCGATGCTGATTGCAATACATTTACAGAGGAAGATTTTGCCATCCTTCCATCATCTGCCGCAGTGACTGTAAGCCGCCTCAAACTATACGTCGTACCGTTATATGTATAGTTGAATGAAGAGCCCGCGCTGGAGCGCGTCTGTGCATTTCCGCTCCCCTCTCCATTGGCATCTACAATAATGATGTAGGAATATGCCGGATCCAGTCCAAGCTCTGTCAAATCCGTGTCAAGAGCACTCTGTACCGACTCGAATGTATTGCTGTTCACGCTATACGCCTCAAATCCCTCATCATTTAACAAGGCAACCGTCTCGTCCTGGATGGATACCTTGTCCTCGTCAACCGATGCGGTAGATAACTGGAATTCTTGCGCGTTCACCGCGTCATGATAGTTATCCAGGATTTCTTCCATACGTTGCTCCCGCTCACTCAATTGCACGGCCGCTGAAGCGTCCTCCGATGCTCGCGCATTTGCAACCATCCCCGTTGACAGTAACATCGCCGCTGATAAAACATAAGACAACAACCTTACATTTCTTTTTACCTTCATAATCGCTTTCTCCTTTTCTTTTTTGATTTGATTTCATCCTGAACCGCTCCTAAATTTCCACAAGATCTCCGAAACCTCTCCAACGTGACTTTCACATTTCAACATTCTTGACCAAATGAACACTTGCGCCAAAACATCTGTCCCCATTCTTGTACCTTTTCGGATTCAACTTTCGCATGTCCGCTCCTCCCTTTCGGCAGAACCTTCTTCCTCGTCACCTACAAGTCATGTTCCTTCCTCGTTCTGGAAATGACTTCCGTCTTGTCGTTCCTGCCTTGCACCCCGACCATACCTCACCTTTCCCAAAAAGTCTAGCAACCAGACTTGGATTTTTATCCCGAATCATGTTACACACCCCTATTTTAAGCCAATGTAACACAATCTGGGATAAAAATCCCAATCTGGTTGCTTTCCATTTTCCATGTCACGAGGTATAATCTACACATGCCAAGCGGATACAGGGAAGTGCAAGATGACCAAATCACTTGTAACTATGCATCTTACAGCCATGACCGCCTGGCATGGTACATGATGAAAGCGTCAAGAGGTCATGTCTTTCACTTTTGCAACACGAAGTCCATGGCAGGCATGACCTTCCGCGCTTTCTAACTTTCTTATTATTAAGAAGAGAGAGGAGAACATTCAAATGAAACAAATGAACCTGAGAAACCACGTAAGAAAAGTAGCGGCTCTTCTGGCTTGCACGACACTCATCCTTGTGCAGGCACTGCCCGTATCCGCCGCCGACCAGCAGAAGTCCCCGGAGTACGCCTCCTATGACATGGGCATCGGCGGAACCCAGACCTTCCATATTATAGACGAGGACGGGGAAGAGTCCGTCATCACGGTGACCGAACTACCATCCACCAGCCGGGTGGCCAATGGGGCATATCAAATCGAACACACGAAACGCAACTTTTGGACAGCCGGGTTTAAAATCTCCGTATCGAACAACTGCATTACCTCCGCGTATGGGAAATACTATACAACACTCGGCGGGTCAATCAGTAACGATACACTTCAATTAGATAGTAATAAACAAGCTTCCTATAAATTCATTCAGCTCCTTAACGGGTTTCCTACAAACACCGGACTACGTTGTGTTATCACAAACGGAAAAATTAACATCTATACTCTTTGATTACATAAAGGGCGTAAGTATTACAAGTTCATTTTCTCATAATACTTATGCCCTCTTTTTGCAAAATCAAATCATCCAACTGTAAATCCGAACACATATGCCATATATATCCATCAACATGCCAAAAATAATAACTCCATCAAGCCATATCGAATTCATCTTCCATTTTCGGCTAAAGATAAGTCCGCATATGCACACTCCAATCCCGAATACCGGCATATACGCCCATAGCATTCCCATCACCGCCACCACAATCGCACTGGACAGCAAAATCTTGCGCAGTTTTCTTTCGTCATCCCAGACTTTCGGTTTCTCTTCCGGCTCCTCATCTCCCCCCTCCAGCCCGAGCAAATACGCCATCGTGATATCATATTCTCTGCAAATCTCTATAAGATTTGCAAGCTCCGGCACCACCTTTTCTTTTTCCCACCTTGAAACCGTCTGGCGGGACACGCCTAATGAAGCACCGAACTTGTCTTGTGTAAGCTGATACTTTTCCCTTATGGCCTTTATCCTCTGCCCGAATGTCTCCTCCGGGTTTTCCGTCCCGCCCATCTCTCATCCCCCCTTTATAAAGGTGTAACCTCGCTGTAGCCAAAGTCAAACACGAACATGTTCAACAACATCCAGATACCATGCACGTTCGCCAGGACACAGAGAAGGATGACGATGTTCAGCCATGCGACATCCAGTTCCCATTTCCTGCTAAGGAAAAACGTGCTGACGCATATCACCAACCCGAAGGGCGGAATTGCCGTGCAGGCGATGACTACCGCCGCTAGGGCGAGCCTCAACACCAGTTTCCGCAACGTGACATCCTTCTTCCACCTTGCCCGCCATTCTTCCAGCATCCCCGCACCTAGCGGCTTGCCTTCCTCCAGACCGATTAGCTGGTCGACCGAAACTTCGTAAAGTTTGCTCAATTCCCTCAAACTGCCGATGTCCGGCACGGTCTTGTCCTTCTCCCAGTTCGACACAATCTTGGCATCCACGCATAATTTCCTGCCGAGTTCCCCTTGGGAATAACCGAACTGCTTGCGGAACCACTGAAGCCTTTCTCCCAGAGGGAGCATGGCACCCACCACGATTTTCTGCGATTCCTCATCTGCCCCGGCCTTCCCCGCCGTGGTTTTCCCTTCCTCCTTCGCGGATTCCGATTTTGCTTTCGTTTCTGATTCCTTCATCCTATTTTTCTCCTCGTCTTTGCCGGATTATATTCCTGCCACTTATAGGAAGCGTCATTATTTTTCTGATACCAGGTTCAAAAGGTCATGTGTTCCATGCTTGCATGGAAAAGCATGACTTTGGAAGTGCGCAAAACACCGAAAAATAGCCATTTTCCGTAGGAAAATGAGCGGATTTGAGATGTTTTAGGGCACTGAACGTCCAGTGGACGTTCGTTTAGTGCCGACCGTAGCGGAGCGGAGACAACAAGAGCACGTAGTGCGGAGTAATCCGTGGGTATCATGGGGGCAAAACTTGTTTTGACCCCAACATCTTTTTCTTATTCTAGCATACATCCGGCCTGGACGCAACTTTGCATTTTTCAATCGCTCTTCATCATAAATCCTAAAATGATACTTTCACGCCAAAAGAGCCAGCGTTTGTGCCGGCTCTTTTTCTTCTATTTCTATTTAGGAACTGTAGCGTCGGTGTACGGAGGGCAACACGCCTCAGCCCATGTGATTTCAAGGGTTTTCAGCGTCATCTTCAATCGGCGTACGTCCTTGTACGCCTCATTCATCTTCCTTGAAAACCCTTGAAATCCCTATGGGTGAGGTCGCAGAGTCGTGAAGAGGCATATTTCCCCCCTTTCAAGGCACTTGAGCGACGCGTACAAGGACGTACGCGGAGTGAAAGTAACGACGAAAGGGGGGAAATATGCCCTTCATCGACCGTGTTGCCTTCTGTACACCGACGCTAACGTTATTTTTTCACAATTCCTTACTTCTTCTGCACGTATTTCAGGCAGTCCAGCGTCACCGCCACCAGTATGATGATTCCCGAGAAAACAAACTGCAGGTTCGTGTCGATGCCCAGTATCGTCAGGGAATACGTCAGGGCGGTGAAAATGAACACGCCCACCACCACGCCGGAGATTTTACCGATGCCGCCGGTGAAGGAGACACCGCCGACCACGCAGGCCGCGATGGCATCCATCTCCCAGCCCTGCCCGTAGGCCGCGGAGCCGGAACCGACCATCCGCGCGCACTCCAGCCAGGAACCGAAACCGTAAAGGATGCCGGCCAGGACAAACGCGCCCACCGTCACGCCGAACACGGAGATGCCCGACACCGCCGCCGCTTCCGGGTTGCCCCCGACCGCGTAAAGGTTTTTCCCGAACGTCGTCTTGTTCCAGATGAACCACACGATGGCGACCGCGACCGCCGCCCAGAGGATGATGGTCGGAAACCCGTTGATTTTCGGAATGACCATGGCCGGTATCGACGGCTCGATGGCACCGAACGACACGCCCTTCGTGGCGTACGTGACAAGCCCGAATATGACCAGCATGTTCGCCATCGTGGAAATGAACGGGTGCATCTTGAATTTCGCGGTAAAGAATCCCGCCACCGTCGTAAAAAACGTGCACAAAAGGACGCACATGAACAGCGCGAACACCATCCGCACGCCGATTGGCATCCCCGTGAAGTCAAATATATACCCGAACACCGAGCCCGTGTTGATTCCCTGGTGCATGATAATCGTCGCGGTCGTCATACCCATACCGACCATACGCCCGATGGAAAGATCCGTGCCAGTCAGGAGGATCAGCCCGGCCACGCCCAATGCCAGGAACATGCGCGGGGAAGCCTGCTGCAGGATGTTCAGCACGTTATTGTACGTGAGCAGCGGCGTGTTCTTCACAACTGGCGTGATGGCGCAAAGCGCGATAAAAATCAGCAGGATGGCGATGTAGAGGCCGTTTTGCAGAAGGAACGCCCGGCGGTTGAACGTGTACCGGTAATTTTCCCATTTCCGCTCCCCCGTCTCCCTGAGCGTGAATTTCGACATCCGCAGCAGGTCGAGCAGGTGGTATTTGTGGTTGAACGCCGCATGCCTTCGGTCCTTGATCCGCTGGAGCTCCTTTTCCAGCTCGGCGCTCCCTTTCGGGTAACGTTCCCTTGCCGCCGCCTTTTCCCGCTCGCAGCTTTCCCTGACCGGCTGGTAATATTCCTTGTCATAATGGGCCGCAAGGTACTCCTGCGCCTCCACGATTAATCTGGAAACCGCGTCCTTGTTCTTTGCCTCGGTTTCCCGCGCCCGTTCCAACTCCGCCCGGGCTTTCGCGATTCTTGACACCCTCTCCCCTTTCGTCAGGGAACGGTCCCTTTTTATCCCGTCGATCTCGTTTTGCAGGGAGAGCGCCCGGTCCGTCCCGTCCGCACGGAGCGCGTCAACCTCCGCCTGGATTTTTCCCACGTACTCCTCGATTGGCCGAAGCAGCTCCCGCTCCTCCGCGGCCGTGAGGATTTTCCCATTTACATTCGCCATACCATCATCTCCCTCGTTATATAGTGAACGGCAAAAACTCTTGTTTTTGTCGTTCGCTGCGCCGATTTTTGCTGCGCTAAAGCGCAGTATTTACCATATAAAAATCGTGCGCATCCCCCGGAGGGGATATAGTCAACGACAAAGTGATTTGTCGTTGACTATAGATATTTCGCGCTAAGGCGCAGCAATTCTTCCTGGCTCGTCTCCTTCGTCTCCACGATTCCTGAAAGCCGCCCGTTCGACATGACACCGATACGGTTCGTGATTCCCAATATTTCCGGCATTTCGGAGGACACCACGATGACCGTCTTCCCCTGCTTCGCCATGCGGATAATCAGTTCGTAAATCTCATATTTCACACCCACGTCGATACCCCGCGTCGGCTCGTCCATCATGAACACCCGGGGCCTTCGCTCCAGCCATTTTCCAAAAATGACCTTCTGCTGGTTCCCGCCCGACAAACTCGCGACCATGTCCGCCGGTCCCATGCATTTCGTGCGCATGACCTTGATTTCATTAGCGGTCGCCTTGACCATCCTCGGCTGGGAAAGCGCGCCCCGCAGGCGGTATTGCCGCAGGTTGGCAATCGTCGTGTTGAACGTGAGGTCGCCCTTCAAAAAGAGCCCGTTCGCCTTCCGCTCCTCCGTGATGAGGGCGAAACCGTGCTCCATGGCCTCCCTCGCGCTGGTAAAATCCATCAGGCGGCCGTCAAGGTACACGTGTCCCGCCGCCCTCGTGCGCACGCCGAACATCGTTTCCAAAAGCTCCGTGCGCCCCGCCCCGACCAGCCCATATAGGCCGAAGATTTCCCCCTCCCGCACATCAAAGGTAATATCTTGCAGGCGGGGTTCGAATTTCGTGGACAAATGCCGCACGGACAGGACGGCCTTTCCTGGCACGTTGTCGACCGGCGGGAAGCGGTTGTCCAGGGAACGCCCGACCATGGCCGCGATTAACTCGTCCATGTCCGTTTCTGCCGCCTCTTTCGTCATGACCAGCTTCCCGTCTCGCAACACCGAAATCTCGTCGCATATTTCAAAAATCTCGTCCATTTTATGTGAAATATAAATCAGGGAGATTCCCCTCTCCTTCAGCATCCGCACCATCTCGAACAGCCTGTCCACCTCCTGCACCGTCAAAGACGAGGTCGGCTCGTCGAGGACAATCACTTCGGAATTGTAGGAAATCGCCTTGGCAATCTCGCACATCTGCCGTTGCGACACCGACATGGCGCGCATCGGACGCGACAGGTCGACCGTCATGCCAAGCTGCCTGAAAAGCTCCGAGGCCTCCTTCTTCATCCTGCCCTCGTCGACGATTCCCATGGACGCCTTCGGGTACCGCCCGAGGAAAAGGTTGTCCACCACGTTCCGGTCGAGACACTGGTTCAGCTCCTGATGCACCATCGCGATACCGTTTTCCAGGGCATCCTTGGGGCCGGAAAAATTGACCTTGCGCCCCCCGAGGAAGATTTCTCCCTCGTCCCTCTGGTAGGTGCCGAAAAGGCACTTCATCATGGTGGACTTCCCGGCCCCGTTCTCGCCCATGAGCCCCATCACCGTCCCCCGCCTCACGTCCAGGTCGATGTGGTCAAGGACGCGGTTCCTGCCAAAGGACTTGCTCATGCCGCATATTGATAAGATGACGTCATCCTTCTTGTCTGCCATTTCGCTTACTCCTTGTCTGTATGATCCGTTACCATCTCATGGCGCGCGAAAAAACACCACCGCATGCTCCTTGTTCCCCGCGCGCCCGCGGTTTTCTCATCCGTTATTGGCTAAGCAGCGACGTGTAGGAGGCCGCGTTGTCTGTCTTCACCATGTTGATGGCGTACGCGTCATACTGTCCCGGGTTTCCCAGACGGTTCGTGATGTTGGACTCCGTCTGCCCGTCACCGCCGATATAGTCCACGTCAAGATTTAAGAGGTCGTCGTAATTTTGCAGAAGCGGCTGGTACGTCGAACTGAGGAAATTATCCGACGCGTTGTAAATGTCCAGCCACACCTTCTTCGTGGCATGCTTTCCTTCGTCAAGCTTTGCCGACACGGGGCCGTACACCTTCGTGGAATCCAGGTAATCCTCATAATTTTCCGCCGTCACCGCCACATTGAGCGCGTAGTAGGAACGCTCGTCGGCCTTGTAGACATACACGTCGTCGCTTAGCACGTTGCCCGCCTCGTCCTCCTTGCCGATGCCGGTGTCAATGTCCACGCCGTCGAGCGCGTTCCGGAGCACGCGCAGCGTCAGATAGGCCTGCACGTCCGCGTGCTGGCTGATGGTCCCGCCATACCCTTCGGCAATGGCCGCCACCGCGTCGTTGTTCGCGTCATAACCGAACGTCGGCACCTTGTTGTCTTTCGACCACGCGTTGAACATCGACATGCCCATCCCGTCGTTGTTCGAGATGACCACGTCAATCGCGTCGCCGAACGAGGATGACCATGTCCCGATGGCGTTCCCGGCCGTGGCCGCGTCCCATGTCGCGCCCGCCGAGTTCTTCATTTCCTGGGAAGCAAGCTCCCGCACCACGTAATTTTTCCCGCCGATTTCCATGTTCCCGTCCTTTACCATGTTGGAAGACCCGTCCGTGTTCGTCCCGACCGGGTCGCTGTTTATGCCGCCGTCCTTCTCGACCCCGGTGCCCAGCGCCATGCGGATGCCCCGCGTGCGGGCGATGGAATCGTTGTGGCCGATGTCACCGATGGCCAGCACGTAGCCGATGACCCCGTCGCCGTTGCGGTCAATCTTGTCAATGTTCGCCTCGATGTACTCCTTCACCATCGTTCCCTGCAACTGTGCACCCTGGTTCGCGTCAAACCCCACGTAATACGTGTCATCGTTAAAGCTCAAGGCGGCCATGTCCAGTTCCCCGGTGGAACTGTTGGACGGCTGGCGGTTGAACCACACCAGCGGCTTGTCCTTGTTCGCCACGTTCATGGAAGCACTTCCCGATTCCTGCTTCGAGTCCTTTCCCACGTCGTCCGGCGTGTTTCCTTTTCCTCCACATGCGACAAGCGAGAACGCCATCAGTCCCGCCATCACAAAACAAACGATTTTATTCTTCATGATTCATTCGCTCCCTTCCATGTTTGTTGGTTCGCACACGTTTCGGTGCCGCCACATTGTTATGTGTTACGGTTCAGCCACGCCCATTCGCAAAACGCGTCCGCTGACGCTTTCCGCTGCATCCGCAGCTCTTTTTGCTCATGAACGGGCGCTCCCTTAAGACCGCCGGACAGTCCGCCAAATCCATGCAAGCATGATTTGCCGTCCTTTTGCGGTCTGGCTGAACTATAGTATGTCCCATATCGGAAAAAACATAGGAGAATTCCACATATTTTCAAAAAAATTCCTTCCAGACCCCGGATTCTTTTGCCCCTGGATTCGGAATCCCCGCAAAAAGGGCTTGCAAATCTCTTTTTTTGTGATAAAATGAGCGGTGGCAAAGAAAAAAGATGGAATTGAAAGAGAGCGTGAATGATTTTATGAAAACAAAACGAGAAGACGTAAGGAACATTGCCATTATCGCCCACGTCGACCATGGCAAGACGACCCTGGTGGACGAGTTGTTAAAGCAGAGCGGCGTGTTTCGGGAAAACCAGGAAGTGGCCGAGCGGGTCATGGACTCGAACGACATCGAGCGCGAACGCGGCATCACCATCCTCTCCAAAAACACCGCGGTCTTTTATAAAGGAACCAAGATTAACATTATCGACACCCCGGGACACGCGGACTTCGGCGGCGAGGTGGAGCGGGTGCTCAAGATGGTCAACGGGGTCATCCTGGTGGTGGACGCGTTCGAGGGCGCGATGCCGCAGACCAAGTTCGTGCTGAGGAAAGCGTTGGAACTCAGCCTCCCCGTCATTGTCTGCATCAACAAGATCGACCGTCCCGAGGCGCGCCCCGACGAAGTAATCGACGAAGTGCTGGAGCTGTTCATGGACCTGGACGCTTCCGACGAGCAGCTGGACTGCCCCTTCGTCTACGCTTCCGCCAAGGCGGGCGTGGCCGTACTGGACTTGACCGACGAAGAAAAGAACATGGAACCGCTGTTCGAGACGATTCTTGGCTACATTCCAGCCCCGGAAGGCGACCCGGAAGCTCCCACGCAAGTGTTGGTCAGCACCATCGATTATAACGAATACGTGGGCCGCATCGGGGTCGGCAAGGTGGACAACGGCAAAATCGCCGTCAACCAGGAAGTGCTGATGGTCAACCACCACGACCCGGACAAGCAGAAAAAGGTGAAGATTAGCAAACTCTATGAATTTGACGGATTAAATAAGGTAGAAGTGCGCGAGGCGACCATCGGCTCCATCGTGGCCATCTCCGGCATCTCGGACATCGCCATCGGCGACACGCTGTGCTCCGTCGATGACCCGAAACCGATTCCGTTCCAGAAGATTTCCGAACCGACGATTTCCATGCAGTTCATCGTCAACGACAGCCCGTTTGCCGGCCAGGAGGGCAAATACGTGACCTCCCGCCACATCCGCGGCCGGCTGCTGCGCGAGCTGAACACCGACGTCAGCCTGCGCGTGGAGGAGACGGAAGACACCGACAGCTTCAAGGTTTCCGGACGCGGCGAACTGCATCTGTCCGTCCTGATTGAGAACATGCGACGCGAGGGCTATGAGTTCGCGGTCAGCAAGGCGGAGGTTCTTTACAAGACGGACGAAAACGGCAAGAAATTAGAGCCGATGGAACTGGCCTACATCGACGTGCCGGAAGAGTTTTCCGGGGTCGTCATTGAGAAACTGAGCCAGCGCAAGGGCGAACTGCGAAACATCGGCACGGCCAGCGGCGGATATTCCCGCCTGGAATTTTCCATTCCCTCCCGCGGCTTGATCGGCTACCGCGGGGACTTTTTGACCGACACCAAGGGAAACGGCGTCATCAACACCATTTTTGACGGCTACCAGCCTTACAAGGGCGACATCCAGTACCGCAGGCAGGGTTCCCTAATCGCGTTCGAGACCGGGGAATCCGTCACCTACGGTTTATATGGCGCGCAAGAACGCGGAACGTTGTTCATCGGCCCGGGCGAGCGGGTCTACTCCGGCATGGTCATCGGCGAGAACGGCAAGACCGAGGACATCGAGCTGAACGTCTGCAAGACGAAGCATTTGACGAACACCCGCTCCTCCTCCGCCGACGAGGCGCTGCGGCTGACTCCGCCGCGCGTGTTGAGCCTGGAACAGGCACTCGACTTCATTGACACCGACGAGCTTTTGGAAGTCACGCCGAAGTCGCTGCGCATCCGCAAGAAGATACTGGACTCCAGGATGCGCAAGCGGAGTTCGATGAAAAACTGATTATACTTTTTTTATAGATTCGAACTATACATTCGCTCCTTTTCATGTTATAATCTGAATATAAGCACGGACGAAAAAACATGTTTTTCTGTGCAATTTGAACAAAAAGGAGTTGAACAGTATGAATTTTATCATCAGTGGAAAGAACATCGAAGTAACAACCGGACTACGCAACGCGGTCGAGCAGAAGCTTGGGAAACTGGAACGTTATTTCACTCCTGAAACGGAAATCATCGTGACCTTGAGCGTGGAGAAGGAGCGGCAGAAAATCGAGGTAACCATCCCGGTCAAGGGCAACATCATCCGCTCCGAACAGACAAGCAGCGACATGTACGTCTCCATCGACCTCGTGGAGGAAGTGATCGAGCGACAGCTTCGCAAATACAAGAACAAACTGATTGCCAAGAGCCAAGGGCACCCGACGGCATCGGGTTCCGGCAACAGCTTCAAGAAAGAATTTTTCGAGTCGGAAGAAGAATCCGTCGAGGACGACGAGGTCAGCATCGTGCGTACCAAGCGTTTCGGCATCAAGCCGATGTTCCCCGAGGACGCCTGCGTGCAGATGGATCTTTTGGGACACAACTTCTTCGTCTTCTGCAACGCGGAGACGGACGAAGTGAATGTCGTATATAAGAGGAAGGACGGCTCCTTCGGGCTGATTGAACCGGAGTTCGGCTAACCATGTCATTCTGCTAACCATGCCATTCTGCCAACCGTGCGGTTGCAACCGCACGGTTGGCAATTTTTTCGAGTGGACGGGGAGACGTTTTAAACGGCTCCCCTTTTTTGTCTTTCTTCAGCCAAAAGCCGCCCCTGCGGCCTCGCGCTGTAAGCCGCGCCTTTCACCGCTCTATCCTCACGCCACGAGACTCCGTTTCTTTTTCACCCCAGTACTTTCCGTCCCCCGTCAATCTCGGCAAAGAAACACTCGCGCACACGTGTCATTTTTGCCTGCGCGCTCGTCGCCTCCGTGATTTCTTTCCGAAGCCTCCCCTCTTCCTCCTCCGAAACCAGCACGTCCAATTCCACCGTTTCCGTATAACGGGAGTCCGTCGGGAGAATTCCCCTTTGCCCAAGCAGGTATTGGATTTTCCCCAATCCCGTATAATCCGTCGTGATATTCAACAAAAACCCGCGTTCCCTGCAAATCACGGTGCTCGCCAAGATTGCTTCCTTGGCGGCCCGAGAATACGCCCGCACCAACCCGCCGGTTCCCAAGAGCGTCCCGCCAAAATAGCGTATGACGATGACCATCACGCCATGCAGCCCCTGCCCCCGTATCACCTCGAGGATTGGCTTGCCCGCCGTACCCGAAGGTTCCCCGTCGTCACTGAAACGCTCCTGCACCTGCCCTTCGCCCATGCTATATGCCCAGCAATGATGCCTGGCGTCCCAGTACTGCTTCCTCACCTCTTCCAAGATGGCCGCCGCCTCTTCTTCCGTCCCTACCGGGAACACCTTGGCTATAAACCTTGACTTTTTCTCCACGACCTCCGCGCCGCCCCCCTGGTACACCGTCTGATAACCCATCTTTCCCATCTCCTGTTCTTGTCCCTTGCTTTTTCCACATGCATGTCGTCCTCCCTCTACACTATACCAAAATCACGAAAACCACAAGATTTTCTTAAGTTTTTTTATCAAAATATGAACTTTTTGTTTTTTCCCTTTATTTAAAACGGCAAGTTTGATATAATAAGAACACTTGGCGAAGTTTGGCACGCCTAGTGCGAATAGGAGGTTGTATGATTCATGAACTATGGAAAAGAGCCACTTGAGAAGAAAAAGGAACAAATCTCCTCAAAAAAACCAATGAAAAAGAAACGGGTCGGCGTGCGATTGTTCCACGCCCTTTTAATCTGCTTTCTTATACTCGTGATTCTTGTGGTCGGAGGGGCGGGCTATTTCGCGAAAGTCATCATCGACGACGCCCCCGTCATCACCCCGGACAACGTGAGGCCGAAGGGATTCTCGTCCTTCGTCTACGCCGAGACGGACGGCTCCTTGTTGGAGAAATTTTCGGACGCGGACGCGAACCGCGTGTACCAGACCATTGACACCCTCCCGGACTATGTCGGCAAGGCATTCGTCGCCGTCGAGGACGAGCGTTTCTACCAGCACAACGGCATCGACCCGCAAGGTATCGTGCGGGCGGGCGTACGTACCGTCCTCTCCGGCTTCAAAAGGCGCGAGGGAGCCAGCACGCTGACCCAGCAGTTAATCAAGAACAACGTGTTTCCCGACTTCTTGAACGAGGCGACGTTCATGGACAGCCTGAAGCGGAAACTGCAGGAACAAGTGCTCGCGCTCAGCATCGAAAAGCAGATGAGCAAAGACGAGATTTTGGAAGCCTACATGAACACCGTGAACCTTGGACAAGGTTGTTACGGCATACAGGCCGCGGCCCAGCGCTATTTTGGCAAAAACGCCGCGGACCTCACCTTGTCCGAAGCGACCGTGATTGCCGGCATCACGCAGAACCCTTCCGCCTACGATCCCACGATTTACCCAGAAAACAACGCCGAGAGACGAGAAATCGTGTTGACCAAGCTGTTGGAGCAAGGTTACATCACACAAGCGGCGTTTGACGAGGCGATGGCCGACAACGTATACGAACGCATAAAAATCAACCCTCCATATGAAGAGACCCGCCCATACAGCTATTTCATAGACGCATTGCTGTACCAGCTTTATGATGACTTGCAAGAACGTAAAGGCTACACCTACCAGCAGGCGCGGGACTTGATATTTAGCGGCGGCCTGCAGATTTACGCGACGCAAAACCCATGGGTCCAATGGATTTGTGACGAGGAAATCAACAATCCGGACATTTATTCCTCGTTCGGGGCACAGTACGGGGTCGAGCTTGCCATCTCCGTCTATTGGGCGGACGGACGGGAAGAACAACATTTCAGCAAGGAAATGTTCCACCAGTACATCACAAAAGCATGGGGAATCGACTATCCCGTGTTTTACTCGCAGGAAGAGGCTTACGCGGCGGTCAATGAGTACAAGTCCACGCTCGGCATCACGGAGGAAGACACGGTCGTCGAGCGCATCGACATCACGCCGCAGCCGCAGGCCTCGGTCGTGGTCATGGACCAGAAAACGGGAAAGGTGCTTGCCATCAGCGGCGGACGCGGGGAAAAGACCGCCAGTCTATCCTTTAACCGCGCGACGGCCAACCCGCGCCAGCCGGGATCGTGCTTCAAGGTGCTTTCCACCTTCGCCCCGGCCATTGACAGCTGCGGCTACACATTGGCGCACTCGGTTGACGATGACGAACCTTTTACTTACGCGAATGGGGATACTGCCAAGAACTGGGACGGCAGGTACATCGGACCGACCACCATACGAAGGGCGATTGCGCACTCCATCAACGTCGTCACGTTGAAGACGTTGACGGCGATTGGCCCTCGGACAGGCTATGACTACTTGATAAATTTTGGATTTACCAGCCTGGTCGAAATGGATGAAAACGGCAATACCGACATCCAGCAGGCGACCGCCCTCGGCGGTATCACGAACGGTGTCACCAACTTGGAGCTGACGGCGGCTTATGCGGCGATTGCCAACGGCGGCGTTTACAACAAGCCGGTTTATTACACCAAGGTGCTCGACCATGACGGCAACATCCTTCTGGACAACAGCACGCCCGAGTCACACCGCGTCCTCAAGGAAACGACTGCCGCCCTGCTTACCGACGCCATGGAGGACGTCGTAAACGGCCCTTATGGAACCGGCGGGGAGGCCGCCCTGCCCAACATGGCAGAGGCGGGCAAGACCGGAACGACCGATGACAGTAAGGATCTCTGGTTCGTCGGTTACACGCCATATTACACGGCCGGCGTGTGGGGCGGGTTTGACGCCTATAAGCCGATGGCCAACATTTACAGCCAATCCTGGCACAAGACTTTGTGGAAAAACATCATGATGCGGTTGCACGCGGACCAGCCATACACTGATTTCACGATGCCGGCCGGCATCCAGAAACAGACCGTCTGCTCCAGAAGCGGGAACCTGGCCAGCTCGCATTGTGCGGCGACCATCACCGAGTACTTTGCGGCCGGAAGCATCCCGTCGAAACGGTGTTCCTTGTGCGAGGAAGAATGGCAGAAAGCCGAAGAAGAACGGATAAGGCAGGAAGAGGAAGAAAGAAGACGACAAGAGGAGGAAGAACGCAACAACCAGAACGGGGAAGGCAACGGTGAGAACCCGGGCGGTAACGAAGGTGGCAACAACGGCGGCAATACCGGTGGAGAGGGCGGCAACAACGGCGGCAATACCGGTGGAGAGGGCGGCAACAACGGCGGCAATACCGGTGGAGAGGGCGGCAACAACGGCGGCAATACCGGCGGCGAAGGTGGCAACAACGGCGGCAATACCGGCGGCGAGGGTGGCAACAACGGCGGTGGCGAAGGCGGCACCTGAAACCCTCGCGCCGTGCACGATTGCATGCGCGACAAGATTCCTTTCGCGCCCGTGCGCATCCTCTCGGAAAGTTTTTGTGATATGGGAAATTTCGTTTCCCATATCACAAAAGAAGTGGAGGCCAACACCTCCACTTTTTTACGTTTGAAAGGTTTCCCGGGAACCATTTTCCAAATCGCGTCAATTCCTTTTCCTCGTCAAGTTTTCCTGCACACGCTTGTATAACTCCTGCGCGGCATTGTATCCCATCTGTTTCTGCCTATGGTTGACCGCCGCGGACTCCACGATGATTGCCAGGTTGCGCCCCGGGCGGATTGGAATACTATGGCACACCACCCGGTTACCCAAGAACTCCGTATATTTTTCTTCCAGTCCAAGCCGGTCGTACTCCTTGTCCCGACTCCAGTCCTCCAACGTGATGACCAGGTCGATGGACTGGTTCTCGCGAACGCTCTGCACTCCGAACATCGACTTCACGTCCACGATGCCGATGCCCCGCAACTCGATGAAGTGCCGCGTGATGTCTGGTGCCGATCCAATCAACGTATCATCACTAATCTTGCGAATTTCCACCACGTCATCCGTCACCAGCCGGTGTCCCCTCTTAATCAGCTCCAACGCGGCCTCGCTCTTTCCGATGCCGCTTTCGCCCATAATCAATACGCCAACGCCGTATACGTCGACCAGCACGCCATGGATGGAAATGCAGGGCGCCAGCTTTTCATTCAGCCACCGTATCAATTCCGCCGTAAATGCCGACGTCGGGGATGCCGTCTGCAAAACGGGAATGTCCCTCCCGGTCGCCAGTTCCAAAAGCTCAGGTTCCGGCTGAAGCTCCCTACTGTACACGATGCATGGAATCTTGTGGGAAAGCAGTTCCGTATAAATCTCCAATTTACGGGCTTTCTCCAACTGCTCCAGGTATGTGTATTCCACGTAACCGATAATCTGGACGCGCTCCTCGTCAAAATGTACAAAATATCCCGTCAGCTGCAAAGCCGGCCGGTTAATGTCCGGCACCAAAATTTCCTTGTTTACCAAGTCCACCATCGGTGTCAGGTTTTTTAACTCCATCTTCTCCGCCATCGTGTTCAGCTTTACGCCATGTCCCATTTTTCTCCCATTCCTTTCCATGTATAATATGTCACCTTGCCATGACGGCCCCGCCGGAACCGAACATGGTCCTGCACTCTTTGGCCTGCCGTCCAGGTCTTGTTCCCATAAGCCCCATTACCTGAAAAATTGATACACCGACCGCGCCGCCTTTTCATTCATTCCCGGAATTTTGGCAAGTTCTTCCACCGTCGCCGCCTTAATCTCTTCCAGGCCCGCAAATTCACGCATCAGCGCCTTCCTGCGGGCCGGCCCTATCCCCGCGATGTCGTCCAATATGGAATGCACCTGTCCCTTCCCCCGTAATTGCTTGTGATACTCAATCGCGAAGCGGTGGGCCTCGTCCTGGATACGCGTAATCAGGCGGAACGCCTCCGACGCATGGTCAATCGCGATGATTTCATTTTGATAGTACAATCCCCTCGTGCGATGGTGGTCGTCCTTTACCATCCCGCACACCGGGATGTCAAGCTGAAGGTCGCCCAGCACCTGGAGCGCGATATTGACCTGCCCCCGGCCGCCGTCCATCAAAATCAAATCAGGAAACAACGTGAAACCGCCCAGTTCCTTACTTTCCTCCCGCTCCCGAAGGCCATGGGTGAACCGCCGCGTCAGCACCTCACGCATGCTCGCATAATCGTCGGGGCCTTTGACCCCCTTGATTTTGAACTTACGGTAATCGTTTCGCTTCGGCTTTCCCCGGTCATACACTACCATGGAACCGACCGACTCGAAGCCGTTGGTGTTGGAAATGTCATAGGCCTCCATCCGCCGTATGTCCTTTAATCCAAGCAGTCCCTCGATTTCCTTCACCGCCCCGATCGTGCGGCCCTCCTCCCGCTTCAGGCGCTCCTTGTCCTTTGTCAGGACCATGCGGGCATTGTCCGCCGCCAGTTCCACCAGCTTTTCCTTAGTCCCCTTCTTAGGCACGCGAACTGAAACTTTCGTTCCCCGCTTCGACGCCAGCCACTCCTCAATCAAGGACGCGTCCTCCAGTTCTTCCTGGACCATCAGTTCCGAAGGCACGAACGGGGTACCCGCGTAATATTGCTTGATGAAGCTGTCCAAAACGCTTCCCGCCGTCTCCCCCTTGACGATTTTCAAATAAAAATGATCCCGTCCAATCAGCCTGCCGCCACGAATAAAGAACACCTGCACGACCGCGTCCTCCTCTTCCATCGCGGCCGCCAAAACATCCCGGTCCTCGCCGCTGGAATCGGTAATTTTCTGCTTCTGGGCAATCTTTCTCACGCTCCCCAAAAGTTCCCGATATTCAATCGCCTTCTCAAACTCCAATCCTTCCGCGGCCTGGTTCATCTTTTCCTCAAGTTCCTTCAAAAGGCCATCAAAGCTTCCATTCAAGAACCGCAACACTTCCCCGACCGCTTCCGCATACCGCTCCTTGGAAACATAGCCCTGGCACGGCGCGCCACACTGGTGGATGTGGTAATTGAGGCAGGGCCGTTCATTTCCGATGTCCCGCGGAAGATTGCGGTTACAAGTGCGGATATGGTACAACTTGTGCAGGAGATCCAGCGTGTCCCGCACCGCCTGGCTGCTCGTATACGGACCAAAATACTTACATTTGTCCTTTTTCATCTCCCGCGCCAGCATCACCCGCGGAAATTCCTCGTTCACCGTCACTTTGATGAATGGATAAGCCTTGTCGTCCATCAGCATCGTGTTATATTTGGGACGATGCTCCTTGATTAGGTTACATTCCAGTACCAAGGCTTCCAATTCCGAGTCCGTGACGATATATTCAAAACGTCGGATGTGGGTCACCATCTGCTCGATCTTGATGCCCTTGTTGCGGCTCGTCTGGAAATACTGGCGCACCCGGTTCTTCAAGCTGATGGCTTTTCCCACGTAGATAATCTGGTCTTTCTCGTCATGCATGATGTACACGCCAGGCCTTTGGGGCAATTTTTTCAATTCTTCCTGAATGTCGAAATTATTCTCTTCCATTTTTCACTAATCTTCCATTTATTTACAACACTTTCAAAAAGGCAGGGGGACATGTCCGCCCTCCCTGCCCGTCATCCTTTTCTACCAATCCGTCCCCGCCTGGTCATCCTCAGGCCATTCCATACCCGTCTTGGTTTCCTCCGGCCAATCCTCCTTTGCCTGGACTTCCTCCGGCCGCTCTGTCCCCGCCCGATCCTCCTCCATGGGCCGTCCCACTTCTTTCATGGCAATCCTGCCCTCTTTCTTCGACTCCGAATTTGACTCCTCCGGCTCCTCGATGCCTTTCACCTCGCGGAAAATCTTCATGAACTCTTTCCCGGTAATGGTCTCCTTCTCAATCAGGAACGCGGAAATCTTGTCAAGAGCCTCCCTATTCTCCGTCAAAAGACGCTTGGCTTCCTCGTAAGCGGTCTTGAGCATCACCATCACCTCGTTGTCAATCTCCGCCGCGGTCGCCTCGCCGCAATTCGACACCGCACGGCCGTCCAAATACTTATGCTGCACGGATTCCAGGCCAATCAACCCGAATTTCTCAGACATCCCGTACTGCGTGACCATCGAGCGCGCCACCTTGGTCGCCCGTTCAATATCGTTGGAAGCGCCGGTCGTCACCGTGTCAAACACGATTTCCTCCGCCGCGCGACCAGCCAAAAGTCCCGTCAGCATCGCCTCCAGCTCGCTCTTCGTGTTGAGGTACTTCTCCTCTTCCGGGGTCTGCATCACATAACCGAGCGCGCCCATCGTCCTTGGCACAATCGTAATCTTCTGCACCGGCTCGGAATCCTTCTGCAACGCGCTCACGAGCGCATGGCCGACCTCATGGTAGGACACGATTTTGCGTTCCTCCTCGCTCATGATACGATCTTTCTTCTCCTTGCCGACAAGCACGACTTCCACGGCCTCGAACAAGTCGGACTGGCAGACGACGTTCCTGCCATGCTTCACGGCGTTAATCGCCGCCTCGTTTATCATATTTGCCAAATCGGAACCCACCGCACCGGAAGTGGCCAGCGCAATTGCCTCCAAGTCCACGCTCTCGTCCATCTTCACGTCCTTGGAATGCACTTTCAGCGTATCAACACGTCCCTTCAAGTCCGGCTTGTCCACGATGATGCGCCTATCGAACCTGCCAGGCCGCAAAAGGGCCGGATCCAAAATTTCCGGACGGTTGGTCGCTGCCAGCAAAAGCAACCCGTTATTCGTGTCAAAACCATCCATCTCCGCCAGCAACTGGTTCAGCGTCTGTTCCCGCTCGTCATTTCCACCCAGCGTAGTGTCACGCGACTTGCCGATGGCATCTATCTCATCGATAAAAACGATGCACGGAGCCATCCGCTGCGCCTCCTTAAACAAGTCACGCACGCGGGACGCACCCACACCCACATACATCTCCACGAACGCGGAACCGGACAATGAGAAAAACGGCACCTTGGCCTCTCCCGCCACCGCCTTCGCAAGCAACGTCTTGCCGGTTCCCGGAGGTCCCACCAGCAGGGCCCCTTTTGGAAGCTTGGCACCAATCCCGGTATATTTCTCCGGATTGTGCAAAAAATCCACGACCTCCTGCAAAGACTCCTTCGCCTCGTCCTGGCCCGCCACGTCCTGGAACGTGACCCCGGTCTCCTTCTCCACGTACATCTTCGCGTTACTCTTGCCAAATCCCATCACGCCGCCCATGCCGCCGCTCTTGGCCGCCCGCCGCATCACCACCGTGAACACGATTGCGATGGCAATCAACGGCAGGAACATGATCAACGTCTCCAAAAGAATCGCGGGCATCGTGTCCGGCTGTTTCTGCTCAAACTCGACCCCGGCCTCTTGGAAACGCTCCAACAACTTGGTGTCGATAATGATGGCCGTGGCATAATATTCCGGCCGCTCTTCCTCCTGGTCGCCTCGTCCGAACATGGTTCCCCAACCATAAAGGCCAGACCTCTCGTTCGTCCCTTCCCGTTCCTCCTCGTCACCGGCTCCTTCCTTGTCCACCGAATCCTTCTTGTCCGACGAATCCCCCCTGCCGGTCTCGCCGCGCAGTTCCTCCGTGGTCTTCATCGTGATATAAAAGCGCGGGGACTGGTACGTCACCTTCTTGACCTCTCCCGCTTCCACTTTCTCTAAAAACTCGCTATAGGGAATCTCTTCCGGCCCCTGCCCTCCCGACATGGAATATAAGCTCATCACAACAATGGCGACCAGCAGCGTCACCAAAATGACGATGTTCATACTCTGCCGGTTCCTTGGATTGTTGTTGTTATTCTGATTGTCCATCACTTTCCTCCTCAAATGCACTACCTACTATATTATAAAGACACGCCACGTATAAATCAATAAAAAGATTGTGAAAATATTGTAAACACACGTCGTTTTATTACTTTTTACGGGGCTTCGCCATATTGCACGACCTCCTGCCGATAAAGCGACGGAGTCAATTTGCATGAAACTTCCCGTCCAATCAGCGTGGTGATTGGTCGGAGCCCGAAAAGTAACAAAGTAACCGGAAAAAACGAAAAAAAACAGGAAAGCATTGTAAACAAACGGTATTTTATAGTATACTAATAGCATGACTTTTTATGAACTAGAGAATGGGAGAAACACGACATGAAAATTGGATTTGACAACGAAAAATACCTCACCATGCAATCAGAACACATCCGCCAGCGCATTGACCAGTTTGACCACAAACTGTATTTGGAATTCGGCGGCAAGCTCTTTGACGACTTCCATGCGTCCCGCGTCCTGCCCGGCTTCGCGCCGGACAGCAAGCTGCGCATGTTAAAGCAGTTAAGCGACCAGGCGGAAATCATCATCGTCATCAGCGCGCGCGACATTGAAAAAAATAAAATCCGCGGCGACTTAGGGATCACCTATGACTCCGACGTGCTACGGCTGATGGACTCTTTTCGTGAAAACGAACTTTACGTCAGCAGCGTCTGCATCACGCAATATTCCGGCCAGGAAAGCGCCGCGTTGTTTAAAAACCGATTGGAGACCCTCGGCATCAAGGTCTACCAGCACTACCATATTCCCGGTTATCCCGCCAACATCCCGCTCATCGTCAGTGATGACGGGTATGGGAAGAACGACTATATCGAGACGACCCGGCCGCTCGTCATCGTCACGGCCCCGGGGCCGGGAAGCGGAAAAATGGCCACCTGCCTCTCGCAGTTATACCATGAGCATAAACGGGGAATCCATGCGGGATATGCCAAGTTCGAGACATTTCCCATCTGGAACCTCCCGCTAAGGCATCCGGTCAATCTGGCCTACGAAGCGGCCACGGCCGACTTAAACGACATCAACATGATTGACCCGTTCCATTTGGAGGCATATGGAAAAACAACCGTCAACTATAACCGTGACGTGGAAATTTTCCCGGTGCTTAATACGATTTTTGAAAAAATATACGGGAAGAGCCCTTATAAATCCCCCACCGACATGGGGGTCAACATGGCCGGAAATTGCATTTGCGATGACGAAGCCTGCCGCGACGCTTCCTGCCAGGAAATCATCCGCCGTTATTATGATTCTTTGGATTCCCTGCTGAAAGGGGAATGTACGGAAACCGAAACGCAGAAGCTGGAACTTTTGATGAACCAGGCCGGGGTATCCACCGCCGACCGCCACGTCGTGGCCGCGGCCATGAAACGTGCCGAAGAAACCGGCGTGCCGGCCGCCGCCATGGAACTGCCGGACGGACGCATCCTGACCGGCAAGACCGGAAACCTGCTGGGTGCCTCCGCCGCCCTTTTATTGAATGTATTGAAAGAATTGGCCGGACTCGACCACGGCTTAAAAATCATCTCGCCCGAGTCCATTGAACCAATCCAGAAACTGAAAATCGAGTATCTCAGAAGCAAGAACCCGCGCCTGCACACCGACGAGGTCTTGATTGCCCTCTCGGCCAGCGCCGCGAACCGGGAAGACGCAAGGCTCGCCCTTGGACAACTCCCCAAGCTGGCGGGTTGCCAGGCCCACACGACGGTCATGCTGTCCAACGTGGACATTAAGATTTTCAAGCGGCTGGGCGTGCACTTGACTTGCGAGCCGGTATATGAAAACGGGCACATGTACCACTAAAACCGGAATTATAGGAGCCGCCTGCAACGGAATAACTCGTAATCACTTTTGACATCCAAATTCATTTTCTTAGACATGCAAGCATGCCCGCTCGGCTCGTTGCTCGCGGGAATATAAAACCGCCACGCCAGTGAAACTCATGATACTGGCGTGACGGTTTTTAAATGGATTCTTCCTCATCCCACTGAACGTATTCACTTGTTCTTTGTATAAACCCGCTAAATTCTGGAACGGTAAAATCCAGCTCCGAATGCCGAACCGGATAGATGATGCCCTTATTTATCAGCTGCGCCCTGGTCGGGGAAATTTGTTTCACGTTCTTATCTAACTGCCTCGCTATATTCGAAACCGTACACGGCAGTTCCCCGCACCTGACCATTGCGAATATAAATTTCTTATCCCCCTCCGAGCACCTCTCATATCGAACTTTAAAAAAACCGGTATCCAACACCTTGAAAAATGCAGGAATACTGTCCTCTATATCGCTCCTTACAATCATTTCATTTTTCATGTTGTTGTATACGATTTGACACAACTGCTGGATAAAAAACGGATACCCTTTCGTAATCCTAATGATTTCGTCTATTGCCTCGTCCGTATAGGAAATCCCGAACCTTTTTGCCGGTTCCACGATTGCCTTTCGAGACTGTCCTTCTGTCAACGTGCCAATTTCCTCATACAAAAATAATCTCTCTGAATAAGATTTTTCATCCGACAGCATTTTATATATCTTGGGCAATCCCGCACCTACAACCATGACGGGATACCCCAACTGGTTGGTACGATGTAATGCGGCAATCAAGGCACCCAATTCCGCCTCCTTCATATATTGAATTTCATCAATGAAGAAACATATGGGCGTTTCCGACTTAAATGCCGTCTCCCCTATCGTTGTAAATACTTCCATCAGGCTTTGCGTCAAATTCGCGGACTGGTACAATTCCCTATCTTGCAAAGATAACGAGAACGTACTGTCATTGGGATCAAAGGAAACCACCAACGACTTAATCGCGTCCAACGGTTTCTGAATCAGGTGCTTGAATTTCTCCTTCGCACTTACCTTCCGTAAAAATGCCTGGGAGCAAGTGGCAATCTGGGAAATGAAGTCGTTTCGTTCTTCTATCTCAATATGTCTGCAAAAAATATCCATGTCTTCCGCAATCTTTTGTAACTTGTTGAGCAGGACCGTCTTTCCCACACCTCTTAAGCCACTGAAAATAACGGATTGTGTCGGAACATTCATCGTGGACGCCATAAACATCTGCTCAATGTTACTTATGTCTTCATCACGCCCGGCAAGATACATGGGCATCAACCCCGCCCCCGGTCGATAGGGATTTACTTTGAACATGCGATACCACCTCCAGCCATATTATCACACACATTCACGTCATTGTCAATTAAAATACGTTCATTTACGTTGCAAAAAACGCTAGATATGTTACTGTTCAGCCCCAATCCTTCCAGCCATAAGAAAATGGCAAACTTGAAAAAACCTACCACATGTCGCCGGTCGCATACCGGAAGTACCGGAAAGGAGAACTCGGGTAAATGAAAAAACAACGGCAAAAAAAATGAAAGAAACTTTTCTAAAAAACCTCTTTCTTTTTTTTCGAATCAGGTGTATACTTTTAAAGTGAATTTTTAACGACGATGACAATGGGGTCATGGTAGACGTTCTACGTGTCCCCCCATTGTCTTTATTTATTTCCAAAGAAAGGAAGCAAATTTTATGTCAGTAAAATATGTATTTGTCACGGGCGGCGTCGTGTCCGGACTCGGAAAAGGCATCACGGCCGCCTCTCTCGGCCGTCTTTTAAAGGCGCGCGGTTACACGGTGACCATGCAGAAATTCGACCCCTACATCAACATCGACCCCGGAACGATGAACCCCGTCCAGCACGGCGAAGTGTTCGTGACGGACGACGGGGCGGAAACCGACCTGGACTTGGGGCATTATGAACGGTTCATCGACGAAAGCCTGACCAAGAATTCCAATGTCACGACCGGCAAAATCTACTGGTCGGTGCTACAGAAAGAACGGCGCGGCGACTTCGGCGGGGGAACCGTGCAAGTCATCCCGCACATTACCAATGAAATCAAAAGCCGCTTTTACCGCAACCCCGCCGCCACCAACACGGAAATCGCCATCATCGAGGTCGGCGGAACCGTCGGCGACATCGAAAGCCAGCCCTTCCTCGAATCCATCCGCCAATTTCAACATGAAAAGGGACGGGAAAACGTCGTGCTCATTCATGTGACGCTGATTCCTTATCTGCGCGCCTCACAAGAAATGAAGACAAAGCCGACACAAGCCAGCGTCAAGGAATTGCAAGGCATGGGAATCCAGCCGGACGTCATCGTCTGCCGTTCCGAATACCCGCTCGATGACGGGATGAAGGACAAGATTTCCCTTTTCTGTAACCTTCCGGCCAAACACGTCCTGCAAAACCTCGACGTGGAATATTTATATGAAGCCCCGCTGGCCATGGAAAAAGAACACCTGGCAGAGGTGGTCTGCGAATGCCTGCATCTTTCGTGTCCCGCGCCGGACTTATCCGATTGGACGGAAATGGTCGAAAATCTAAAACGTCCGACACAAGACGTGACGGTCGCCCTCGTCGGCAAATACGTGCAACTCCATGACGCCTACATCAGCGTGGTAGAGGCGCTAAAGCATGGCGGCATCTACAGCCACACGACCGTACATATCAAATGGGTGGATTCGGAGACGGTCACGCCCGACAGCGTGGACCGCCTTCTCGGGGACGTAAACGGCATCCTGGTTCCCGGCGGGTTTGGCGACCGGGGAATCGAGGGAAAAGTCGAAGCCATCAAATACGCCCGGACGCACGACGTTCCCTTCCTCGGGCTTTGCCTTGGCATGCAGCTTTCCATCGTGGAATTTGCCCGCAACGTCATCGGCTACCACGACGCGCACAGCATGGAATTCGACCCGCAGACGACGCGCCCCGTCATCCACATCATGCCGGACCAAATCGGCGTCGAAGACATCGGGGGAACCCTGCGGCTTGGCTCCTACCCCTGCGTGCTGAAAGAGGATTCCAAGGCCTTCCAAATGTATTTCGCCGGACGTGGCAAGACGCTCCCCGACGCGGACGGCGCACGCTCCCCGGAAAACGAGGCGCGCCCCAACGCAAACAAGGCGCGTTCTGCCACAAGCGAAGCGCGCCCCAACGTAATCCACGAACGCCACCGCCACCGCTACGAGGTAAACAACGATTACCGGGAAGTCCTTGAAGGACATGGCATGATGCTTTCCGGCCTCTCACCGGACGGGCGAATCGTGGAGATGGTAGAAATTCCGACGCATCCCTGGTTTGTCGCCACGCAGGCGCACCCGGAGCTGAAATCACGGCCAAACCGACCGCACCCGCTGTTCAAAGGATTCGTGGAGGCGGCACTGGAAAAGTCGAAAGAACCGCTTGTATAAGGTATTAAGGCATGCCTGCTTTCCCAATTGCACGAGTCCCAAAACGTAAACCACTACGCTTGGGACTCGCATTCTTAAAAAAGCATTCTGTATGATTGGTTCCGTTATTCATCGAACGATGCACTAGGATTTCACAATACAAGTTTTTTTACAGAAACAAATTCCGTACGACAAAATTTTTTCATAGCCTTCCTCTTGCGCTTCAGCTATATAATCCTGCTGCGCAATCTGTGCCAACGCCTTGTCACAACCTTCCTCCATCTGACCCAACATTTCCACATATTTGACTTCAATGATAATGACCGGCTGCATCTCGTCCAGAGGAAACAAGAGAATGTCCGGACGACCATTTCCGCTCTCTCGGTTGGAACGTATGGTATAATCTGGAAATGCACTTAACAATCCCAGAAGGAAGCCGTGATAAAAGGTTTCCTTATTATCATGATAGCTAATGCTCTTTCGAAGTTGGTGCCTAAGAATATTTTGTACGGCATCCGTATCTTGATTTATCAACCCTTGATACAATTCCGAACAATCAACTCCCCTCATCTGTTCCTCAAACCATTCTCGAATCGTATTTTTATAGATATAATTCACTTCTGCGTTCGGGATAGTCATAGTCATGTAAATATTTTCTCCCTCAAGCCGTTGCTCCACTGCTTTCAAATATCCGGTAAAAAACAAGAAATTCCACAAGTTATCCTGATTCTTGTAAATTTCTCCATACGTGATGTCCTCATGAACCGGCTTCTCAATCTTTCCTCCAGCAATCAATTTCTCTAATTCATTTTTTACAAGACCATCCGCTTTTTCCACTAATTCCCGAATAATGCTGTTGGACGACGTATTCGACCAATAGGGACGTGGAAACGCCGTAAAATTATAAATGGCCGTCTTTACGTAATTGATAATGCTCCACGGATTATAAACTTCCGTCTCACCGAACAAATAACCGTCATACCAATTCTTTGTTTCTTCAATTTTCTCAGAAAGCCCATAATAACATAGCATGTCTTCCACTTCTGATTGAATGAAGCCAAAATATTCTGCAAAATTATTGTCCAGAATCGAATTGATTTCCAAATTATTTAATCCAGTAAAAATACTTTCCCGGCTAATACGCAGACATCCCGTAACAACGGCAAACTGCAAACAGTCATTCGTTTTCAAGGCAGACTCGAACATGGAGCGTATAAAGTCAACCATCGGCTCATAAAACCCTCTGAAAAAGGCATTCTCCAAGGGAACATCATACTCATCCAAAAGAATGATTACATTGGTCTTGTGATATTTTTTCAGACATTCCGAAAGGTATTTTAATGCGTCTAAATATAACGTCTCATTCTTTTCCAAATCTAAAATAGCCTGATAATGCCGTTTTTCCGTTTCAGACAATGCTTCTCCTAAAAGCACATATTTGTGACGGTCATATTCCCTGGCAATCTCTCGAAGCAAAAGTGTATACGCCTTGTGGTAATCTGGCTGCCTGGCCGACTTTAGCGTCATGGAAATCACCGGGTAACGTCCCATATGCTGCAAATATTCTTCCCCGGCATCCATAATCTTCATTCCTTCAAAATAGCACTTGTTGTCTATTATAATCTGATTTTCTCCATATTCTTTTTCAAAAAACGTCCTTATCATGCTAAGTGTGAGCGTCTTCCCAAACCGACGGGGACGGGTGAACAAATTTACCATTCCCCCATTGTCCAACAACTCTTTTATCATCATGGTCTTGTCCACATAATAATATGGTCTTTCCGTGAGTCTCTTATAGTTTTCAATTCCAATTCCAATCGGCTTTTTCAACATTAAAAAACACCTCGCTTCCATGGTTCACATTTTACCACTACAGCCACAGCGTCAGCATCAGCCAGATGAGCAGTCCGATTCCGGCCAGATACACGAATCCAATAAGCAGGGCACTTTTTAATGCCCCTAATGCCACCCAACGCCGCTCTTGTCTGGAAAGCTGTAATTCGGGTCTTTCTGGTTCATCCATCTCTGGAATCCGTTCTCCCGGTTCCCGAATTATTTCATCCTCTTCTCCTCGCCGCAAAACCCGACACCTCTCTTTCTGCGGTTTCTCACATTGCCATACATTTTACTCAAACACTGTCACGAAAAATAATTCTTTGCTTACATTATAGACAATATCCATAAAAAGTACAACTGTTTTGTTACAATTTAGGCCGTGCGGTAACCCGCACGGCCTATCGAAAAATCCTCACTTTTTACGGCTGACCTGCCCTACAGTCACAAAACTATTCGTCATACAAATGACACACCACAAAATGTCCCGGTTCCACTTCCTTCTGCACCGGTGCCTCCGTCTTGCACCGCTCCATGCACTGCGCGCAGCGGGTGTGGAACTTGCATCCCTGCGGCGGGTTGGCCGGCGACGGGATGGACCCCTCCAGAACGATACGGTTCATCTTCGCCTTCGGATCCGGAATCGGAATCGCCGAGAACAGTGCCTTCGTGTACGGATGCAGCGGGTTTTTGAAAATGTCCACCGTCTCACCATACTCCACGAGGTTTCCCAGATACATGACGCCGACCGTGTCCGAAATATGCTCCACCACCGACAAGTCATGGGAAATGAACAAATACGTCAGCTTATGTTCTTCCTGCAACTCATTCAGCAGGTTGATGATCTGCGCCTGAATCGACACGTCCAGGGCCGACACCGGCTCGTCACAGACGATGAACTCCGGATTCAGGGCCAACGCCCTGGCGATGCAGATACGTTGCCGCTGCCCGCCGGAAAACTCATGCGGGTAGCGGTCCTTGTGGAACGGCTGCAGGCCGCAGTTGTCCATCACCTTGTCAATATAGTCGTCAAACTCCGCCTTTGGCACCAGGCCATGTTCGCGCACCGCCTCGCCGATAATCTCGCCCACGGGCAGACGCGGCGAAAGGCTGGAAAACGGATCCTGGAAAATAATCTGCATCTTGGTACGAAGTGTGCGCATCTCCTTGTTCGTCAGCTCATAAACCTCCTTGCCGTTAAACAGCACGTCACCGCCGGTCTTCTCACCGGCCAACCGCAAAATCGTGCGCCCGGTCGTCGTCTTGCCGCAACCGGACTCCCCTACCAGGCCCATCGTGGTTCCCCGTTTCAAATTGAACGTGACGCCGTCCACCGCCTTTACGTGGCCCACGACATGGGACACCATGCCGCCCTTGATGGGGAAATACTTCTTCAGGTTCCTGACCATCAAAATGTATTGCGGGTCATAAACCAAGGGTTCCTGCTGCTTTTGTGTAAGTTCTTTATTCTCAGCCATTTACTCTCCCTCCTTCGTCCCGCAATATTTATAACAACTCACCTTGTGCGTCTCAGACAGACTGATTTCCGGCGGGTACTCCCCGTCACAGTTCTCCACGCACATCTCGCAGCGGTCCTTGAAATAACAGTAATCCGGCATGTTGATCGGATTCGGCACCTTGCCCGGGATGGAATACAACTTCTCCACCTGGCGTCCGACCACCGGCTTCGATGCCATCAGCCCAATCGTGTAGGGGTGCGACGGGTGCTCGAAAATATCCTCCGCCGTGCCCTTTTCCACCACCCGGCCGGCGTACATGACCACCACGTAGTCCGCCATCTCCGCAATCACTCCCAAGTCATGCGTGATCAGCATGATGGAAGAATTGATCTTGTCCTTCAACTGGCGCAACAAGTCCAAAATCTGCGCCTGGATCGTCACGTCCAGGGCCGTCGTCGGTTCGTCGGCGATAATCACCTTCGGATTGCACGCCAGCGCCATGGCAATCATCACGCGCTGGCGCATGCCGCCCGACAATTCATGCGGGAACATCGTGTACACGCCCTCGCTGTTGGCGATGCCGACCATCTCCAAAAGCTCTATCGTACGAGCCTTGACTTCCTCCGGGCTCTTACCCTCGCCGTCATGCAACTCGATGACCTCGTCCACCTGCCTCCCGATACGGAAAACCGGGTTTAAGCTGGTCATCGGCTCCTGGAAAATCATCGACACGTAATTTCCCCGGATGTGCTGCATCTTCTCCTGCGGCATCTTCGTCACGTCGTAAGCCCGGTCGCCCATGTTGAGACGAATCTCGCCCTCCACGACCTGCCCCTGCGGCCGCTGCACGAGCTGCATCAGCGACAGGCTGGTCACGGACTTGCCGCACCCCGACTCGCCCACGATGCCGACCGTCTTGCCAACCGGCACCTCGAACGACACGCCGTCCACGCTCTTGACCGTGCCCGCGTCCGTGAAGAAATACGTGTGCAGGTTGTCAAACTCCACCGCGTTCGCCTCGTCATGCATCTTCGTCAGATACTCCGACTCCGGCACGTTCTTGCGCTTGCGCTTTTTCTCCAACTCATTGGTAATTTTCCGGTTCCTCTTTGTAATCGCCCGGGATTCTTTTCTGGAAAGATACCCTTCCGCCTTTTTCTTCGCCATAATCCTTATCCTCCCTTACCGCTTCATCTTCGGATCAAACGCGTCGCGCAGACCGTCGCCCACGAAGTTGAATCCCAAAACCGCAATCAAAAGACAAATACCGGCGGGAATCCATACGAACCAATAATGCGTCATCACGTAGGCACTGTTGACGTCGTTGATGATGTTTCCCCATGAAGCGAAGGGGAACTTCACGCCCATGCCGAGGAACGACAGCGTCGCCTCCATGATGATGGTGGAACCGAGGCTCATCGTGCAGGTGACAATCAACTGCGGGATGACGTTCGGAATCAGGTGCTTGAAAATCCTCCGGCTCACGCGGATGCCGCAGGCTTCCGTGGCCGCCATGAACTCCTGCTCGCGCAGGGACAAAATCTGTCCGCGCACCAGACGGGCAATCGCCGGCCAGCCAAGGAATCCCAAAATCAACATCAGGTAAAACATGCGAATCATCGGATCCACCTTGGCCGCGTCCATCGCCGCGCCAAGAATGATGATAAGCGGCAACGAAGGTATACAGTAAAAAATATCCACGACACGCATAATCAACATGTCCACCCATTTTCCAAAATATCCGGCCAATCCGCCTAGAATCACGCCCAGCACCGTCTCAATGATGACGACGATGAAGCCGATAATCAATGACACGCGGCCCCCATACATCAGGCGCGTCAGCATGTCCATGCCGTTCGAGTCCGTTCCCAGCCAGTGCTCCTTGCCCGGATTCGCGTAACTGTCATAGACATAGGTTTCCTTCCCTTGTTTCACCGACCAAGTCAGCGTCGTTGGATCATAAGAAATCTTGTAAGAATTTTCCACGCCGTCCTCACCGGTGAACGTAAACTCTTCCTCGTCGTTGTCAATCGCGATTTCCAATTCCTCCTTGAACACGCGACCGGGAACCACGTCGGCACTGGCGGAAGACACGACGAAGCGGCTGATGTATCCAAGCACCGTCTCGCCATCCAGGATGTTGCCGTCCTCGTCCACCCCATATTCTTTCCCGTTTACCGCAAATGATTCTACCTCGTTCGTATACGCCTTCAATGCCTCGTATTTCACGTCAAAAGGAATCTCCGCCCCTTCCACGTTGACGATGTCCTTGGCGGCAATCGCCAGCATCGTGCCGTTTGCGGAAATCGAGTAATAATCCTCGCCCTCTTTCATGACGTCATAAGTCGTTCCCTTATGGTCAAAATTGTCCCGTTCCTCGTTGACGGCCAGTTGGAACTCCGCCTGCATGATCGTGTCAAACTTCTGCCCGTCCGCCACCGTATAGCGGAAATCGTTATTGCGCACGACACCGACGTACTCCTTCATCTGGTCCTCGTAACGGTAGAACTGCTCATCCTCCCGGTATGGGCTGATTACTCCGCCAATAAAAGAAAAGACGAACATCACGAGCAACATGATTAAGCCCAAAACCGCCAGGCGATTTCGAAAAAAACGCTGCAACACCATCGCGTTCGGGGAAAGCACCTTGACGCGACGGTCATCGTTCAAGGAAAACTCTTCTTCCTGCCCGCCCGCGGCCGCTATCTTTGATTCCTGCACGTCCTGCTCCAACGGCTTCAAATCCTTCATGTTTGGATTCTCCTTTTGCATCAGACATCTCCCCCTTTCCTAATCCGCGATACGCACGCGCGGATCGACCACGGCGTACAGTATGTCCGAAATCAAGTTACCGGCGAGCGTCAAGACCGCCATGAACGACATGTAAAACATGGAGAACGGGATGTCCCCGATGCGCATGGCCTCGTACGACGTATAGCCGATGCCTGGTATCGAAAACAACGTCTCCGTAATCAGCGCGCCGGAAAACAACGTCGGCAGAGAACCACCGACAATCGTTACCAGTGGAATCAACGTGTTGCGAAACGCATGCTGATAAATGACCTTCTTCTCCGAAAGCCCCTTGGCCCTTGCCGTGCGGATATAATCGGCGTTTAACACTTCCAGCATGTTGGTCCGCGTATATCTCATCAGTGAGCCGACCGAGACGATGACCAAGGTCGTAATCGGCAGAACCAGGTGGTTGGCCATGTCGAGGAACCGCCCCATGGCGTCCAACTTGGCATAATCACGCCCCACCAGGCCATAGAGGTCGAACCATCCCAGTTTCACTGAAAATATCAATTTCAAAATCGTGGCAAAAAAGAACGTCGGCAGGGATATACCCACCAAGGCACCAGCGGTAACCGCGTAATCGGTGCGCGAATATTGTTTCGTGGCCGCAATCACCCCGAGCGGGATCGCGATAATCAATTCCAAGATAAATGCAATCGCCCCCATGACAAATGAGAGCCAGATTACTTCGTTAAATTTCTGCAGTACGGGCATCGTATATTTCCAACTGTCACCAAACTGCCCCCGCACCGCTCCGGACAACCAGGTCAGGTAACCTGGAAGTATCCCCTTGTCCAGCCCGTAAGACGCGTTCAACTGCTCCAGCCACTCCTCGTATGGCTTCGCGCCGGGTGCCTGGGCCAACTGGATGGCCGTATGCTCTACATAGGAGGATGGCAGGCAACGCAGAATCGTATAAATAATAAAAGAAACACAAAATAAAATCATGACTGACAAAAGCAGTCTTTTTACAATATATTTTCGCATGCAGACATCATTCCTCTCCGTGGTTTTTCGGACTTTCTTCCTTATTTATGCTTTACATTTCTACGCTTTACATTTCTACACTTTACAACAGTAAAGCGACCGAAGTAAGACAATCAACGTAAAACACCATCAAGAACCAGACTTCCCATGATACCCGCGAATCAAAACGCACTTTCTGGTACCATGATATGAAACAAGGAGGAACCGTTTCAAAGGGAGCGGTTCCTCCTTCAAGGCGCCCCGCCATGTAGTCCCGTAAGCCTTGCATGTCAGGAACGTCGTTTCAGACTGTTCTTTTTACTCCCAATCTTATTTCGCTACAAGGTTCTCCGCCTCGTTCTTCCAACTCCAATACGGAGTCATGTCCGTCGGCAGGGAAGAAACGTCCACGCGCTCCGTGGAAACGATATATGCCTCAGAACGCTGGTATATCGGAATCTCCACGCCCCATTCCATGATGATTTCCATCGCCGCCTTGTAAAGGCCCTTGCGGTAGGACTGGTCGGTGGACTGGCGTGCCTTCATGATCAGGTCGTCCAAGTCTGCATCGTTAATCTGGTAGTAGTTCGTGGAACCCACGCTGTGGTACAACTGGTACATGTCCGGGTCGCTGCTGGCCTGCCATGCCGCACACCAAAGCTCGGCCTCGCCGGTCTGGTAAGACGCGAACAAGTCATCCTGGTTCGCCAGGTCGTTCACGGTCAAGGTAAAGCCAATCTCCGCGAACGCGTCCGCCGCGTTCTTCAAAATCAGGAACGTCGGATGATCGCCGTTTCCGCCGCCACCAATGTTCACGGTGTACTCAAGCTTCGCGCCTTCCGGTGCCGCCGTCAATTTGCCGTCCGCAACGGTATAACCGGCCGCCTCGAAGAACTTCAAAGCCGCCGCCTTCGCCGCCGCGTACTTGTCCTCCGCCTTCATGTCGGACGTATAAATCGGGTTTCCGTCCACGTCCACGGAGTAAGCCACCATATAACCATCGTCCGTCACCTGCGGTGCCGCCCATGAAGTGTTGGAAATCGGATAGTTGATGACGGATGCCGTCTCCCCGTAATAGGAGTCGATACCCTCGTCACGGTAAGCCGCGATGACCGTCGCGATTGCCTTGCGCAGGTTCTTGGAAGCCTCCGAATCCGGCACTCCGCCCACGTTCACGTTCTCGGACGCGATACCGACATATCCATATCCACGATAGTCAATCAATTTCGTCGTGATGACCTTGCCGTCAAAATCATCGGAACCGTTGATTTCCGCAATCTGCTTTGCAACTTCCGTCGAGTAGGAAGGAGCTGCGATATCCAAAACGTCTGTCTCAATACCATTAATCATGTCGGCTTCCGCCGTCTCCTTGAAGTTCAAGTACTTCGTCTTCGGCTCGCCCTTGAAGAACTCCGAATTCGCCTCCAGGTAAACGACCTTGTTCGAATACTCGTTAAACTTGTACGGGCCGGCCCCCAGAGGTTCCGTCGTGTGTTCACGCACGATGGACAAGTCGCCCTTCGGGAAACCGAACTTGTTGTTGTCATAATCATACTGTTCCTCGTCGCCATAGTAGTGAAGCGGCGCAATCGGAATACCAAACTGGTAAATCATCGTCGCGTCCAAAGAGTCCGCCACGACACGCATGCTATAGTCACCCGTACGCTGGATACCGGTAATGCTTTCCGCGGACTCGCCGGTCTTCACGCCAATGGCGTACTTGTCATAATCCTTCATATACGAGAACAAGCCGCTGCTGGCCGCCTCGGTGTCGGACATCGTGACGAGGTCGTTCTGATAGGACTCGCACATCTTCTGGAACATCTCTTCCGCGGACTCCGCCTCAAATCCCCATGCGGCGGACGCGCCCTTGACATCGCCTTCTTCCGCGTATCCCGCACTGATACAATAATCAATGATACTCTGGGCAAACGCTGGGCCGGCCACGGTGTCGATGTCCTCCCAGAACGCCTTCTGGGTCTCCTCGTCCCAATTCGTGAAGTCCGTATTGTCACGTCCTGCCGCCACGAGCAATTTGTACAACGTATCCATACCGCTTCTGTACGCCTCAAGTCCCTGGATTGGGGTGGAATACATCGTGGTGGAACCGTCGTACGTCGGATCCAGGAACACGTACAACGAGAAAATGAAGTCGTCTATGTCAATCGGGGTGCCATCCGAAAACTTCAAATCCTCACGCAGCTTGAAGTCATAGTACACCGTGCCGTCCTCGTTTTCTGTCACGGTGATGTCGGCAGGTCCCGTGTAAGTATATTCCTTGCCATTGTACTCGCGGGTCTCGCCCTCGATGCCGTTCAAGACCGGGTTGGACACGCGGTCCACGTACAGCATGTACAGCGAAATCAGGTCCACTACATCCATGTCATCCGCGCTCTGCGCGAAGAACGGGGAAAACTTGCCCTCCAGGCCGTCCCCGCAGGAAGCCACGATCGTGTCGGCCGCGCCCCCGGATTCCTTCCCGTCGTCAGACCCCTTTTTGTCGTCGTCGCCTTTGCCGCCGCATGCCGCCAGCATGCCGCAGCACATTGCCAGCGATATCGCTATTGCCAGCAATCGTTTGAATTTCTTCATCTTGAATTTTCCTCCTTTTCCTTGAGCCTTGTTTCATTGATAAGCGTATAAGACACGCCCGTCCTGCTTGTCCTTGCCGCAATCCGCGGCCTTGTCCGCACCCGCATGCCGCGATTTGGCCACGCCCGCATCCGCAAGCCGCGATTATCCGCGTCCACGGTACACATGCAACCAGAAGTTTTATATATGCAGTATACATACTGCATATATCGAAAGGGGATATCCCCTTTCGCGCGCCATCATTTTTGCTTACGCCGTGCCACTTCTTCTTATTTTTGCACGGTCTAAATGACTCAATACAAAGTTTATTTTACAATTCTTTTACTATTTTGTCAATTTCTATCCGAACAATTCCACCAAATAATGAATATTTTGTGCATTATTCATATAAAAATACGGACTTTCCTCAAGATTTCTCCCATTTCATCCCCACTGCCAGCTTGCGCGTCCACAAGGCCAGAATCAACGCTGCCGTTTCCAGCACGAGAAAGCCAAAAACCGCCAAAATCCTTCCACCGGCACCGTTTTGAAAAAGATAAATCCCCTCTCCCATGACGACCGCGCCGGAACAGATGGCACAAGCAAGGGCGCGCCCCGGGATTTGTGCCACACTTGCATCGTACACGTGGGCTTTCATGGGGTTCCCGCCTTTCGCGAGCCGTCCCATGCCCCAACACACGCTAACACACGCGACCAGGTTCGCGGCGTAGGGAAGCAGGACGTAGGCGGACGAGTCCGGCCCCGGCGCGGTACTGCACCCCGCCGCCAGCAAGGTACAAAGCAACGCGCCGCAAAGAATCCAGAGCCGCGTGAGTTCCTTTTTAAGGCCGTTCCCTTTCGGGATGCCGACTTTTAAACCGCCATTTCCCGGACTGTTGCTTGCCAGGATACTGCCTACATAAACATAGAGGTCCCCTTCATAGGCATAACTCCCGTCCTCTTTCTTCTTGTAAGAATCCAGGTATGCCCTGCGTCCCTTGCGCTTTTTTTCCGCCATCCTTAGCAAATCCCTTTCAGGTCAAATTCCGAAAGCCACTCATTGGCCGCCTCGCACACGCCGCGCAGGCATTCCTCGTCAAACGGCGTCTTAAGCCCGGCATTTTTCAAAAGGTCGGTGAACACCCTGCTGCCTCCCTGCTTCGTATAGGCCATGTAGTGCTCCCACGCATCCTTCACGTCCTTCTGGATCATCGCCCAGAACTGCAGCGACACCGTCTGCGCCAGGCAATAATCGATATAATAGAACGGGAAGGAATAAATGTGGTGCTGCCGCTGCCATCCCTCGCCCTCGCTATAGAAGGGGATGTCGCCGTCGAGCTTCATCCACGGCATGTAAACGCCGAGCAGTTCCTTCCAGACGTCATGGCGCTCCCTCGGGGTCATGTCCGGCTTCTCAAACACGACGTGCTGGAAGTGGTCCACCATCGTCCCGTAGGGAATGAACGTCAGCGCGCCTGACAAGTGGCTATAATAAAACTTGCGGGTATCCTCCCCGAAAAACCCTTCCGACCACGGCCACGCAAAAAATTCCATGGACATGGAGTGCACCTCGCACGCCTCCATTCCCGGCCAGCAATAGCTCATCGGCACCCGGTCGCGGTTGAGCCACCCGGCAAAAGCGTGTCCCGCCTCGTGGGTGATGACCTCCACGTCATGCTGCGTCCCGTTGAAATTGGCAAAAATAAACGGCACCTCATATTCCGAAAGGCTCGTGCAGAACCCGCCGCCCGCCTTTCCTTCCGTGGACAAAACATCCATCAGCTCGTTATCCAGCATCGTGCGGAAGAACTCGCTCGTCTCCGGCGAAAGCTCGTCATAAAATTTCTTGCCGTGGGCCAGGATGTCGTCCGGCGTGCCAGACGGCTTCGGATTTCCCGAACGGAACGCCAGCGCGTTGTCGGCGAAGCTCATCGGGTACTCCTTCCCCAGCCTCTTCGCCTGCTCCCGGTAAATCTGGTCGGCCACCGGCACCAAATACTTCACGACGGCCTTACGGAACTTCTCCACGTCGTCCTTCGTGTAGCAGTTGCGCCCCATCCGGTAATATCCGAGGGTCGTATACCCGTCATATCCCAGCTTTCTGCCCATCGAGTCACGCAAATGTACCAGCTGGTCATACAAGTCGTCCAGTTCCTTCTGGTTGTCCTTGTACCACTGCCCTTCCGCCTTCCACGCCGCCAGCCGCCGCGCGTCGTCGGCGTCATTTTTGAGCGGGGTAATCTGGGAAATCGTGTACGTCCTGCCCTCGAACGGAATCTGTGCCGAGGCGAGCAGCTTCTCATAAGCCGTCACCAGCTCGTTTTCCTTCTGCAGTTCCGGTATGATTTCCGGAGAAAAGGTCTTAAGCTCCATCTCCGCGTTAATGAACATCAAGTCACCATACTCGGCCGAGAAATCCGCCCGGAACTTCCCTTCCAGCATGGCCTTCGTCCACGCCTGAATGGACTCGGAAAGCAACGGCCTGGCCTGGTCCCAGAACTTCATCTCAGCGTCGTAAAATTCGTCCCTCGTGTCAATGGAATGGCGCACATGCGCCAGCGTGCCCATCGTGTCGACGTGCTTCTCCAACGTTTCCCGCTCCAAGAAAACTTCCTTCGCTTCCCCATAGCTTTCAGCGGCCCTAAGCCTTTCCGTCAACGCGCCAATCTGCGCTTTCAACTCGTCCACGTCGGGACGTTCATAATTCATTTCTGAAAATTTCATCTCTTTCATTCTCCTTTTCCAAGTTTTTTCATTTGGCCGTTACCATTCACGACCCGCGATGGCAACGGATTCTGTTTTTCATCTTAGCACATTCCATGCGGACAGTAAAGCCCGTAAAAATAAAAGAGGGGAAAAGCGGAGGATGCCCGTTACAATTCACGGGGCTGTGCGCCCCGCCGCACAGCCACCGTCCGATAAAGTGATGGTGCCAGTGGGCATCCAGCCCATTGCCGGAGGCAATTTTAGATGGCTGGATGCCGTTACAATCCACGGCCGGTTAGGCCGTGAATTGTAACGGATGCCCGTCATGTTTCCGAACGGTCCTCACGGCAAATGCGCAGGCTTGACTTAACGATAACGGTTCAGGTATGGCTTCAAACGCTCCAGGTCCGTGGTGACCACGAGTTCCTCCGGGAAACCGCAATACTCCAGAATTTCCTGCACGTAACAAAAATTCCCCGCGTCCGCGTCCACGTGCGCGTCGCTCCCGGTCGTTACCGGCACCTCGTACTGGCGGCACAAGTCGAGCATCGCCAACACGTTCTCCCGCGCCCCCACCCGGAAGCTCTGCGGGCGCAGGGAAGAATTGTTCAGCTCCAGCAACGTGCGGGTTTCCTTCGCGGCCTTCACCAGACGTTCATAGTCCATCGGGAACCTCCCGTCGTCCGGGTGCCCGATGATGTTCACGTACGGAAGCCTCATTACCGCCAAATACGCGTCCATCACCTCGTCCACCGTGTGCCCCTCGCCAAAACATGGCATGTGCATGCTCGCCACCACGATGTCCAAGTCCTTTAAAACATCCCCGGACAAGTCCAGCCCGCCCTGCGGGTTCACGATGTTGGCCTCGGTGCCGAACAACATCTCCACGCCGTACATTTCGCGCGGAAGCACGTCCAAATTCATAAAATAGTACAATCCGCAACTGCCCGGCATGTCCGGCGCGTGCTCGGTAATCGCAAGCGCCCTCATGCCCCTCTCCTTCGCCGCCAACGCCATCTCGCGAATCGTGCTGTAGGCGTGCCCGCTGGCCAACGTGTGGCTGTGCGTGTCTGCAATCAGTTTCATGGTTCAAATTCCTTCCTTCTTGATAAATATTTTACCCTCCTATTTTACTACATTTTTTTCCATTTAGAAACATTTTCAAAAAAAATTACGACTTTGCGATTGAACTTTCGATTCGCTGCAAACACTAATCCCGAATTTCAGACAACTGGAGGTATTTACAATGCTGACACCAAAAGAAAACAAAAAAATCATTGACGACTACGATTACCTGGCCAACGCCGCCTCGTCGGGCGACTGTACCGGCCTGATTCCCTCGCTCCCGACCTCGGACACGGAACTGGAGTCCTATCAGGACGTTTACCAGTACCATCCTTCCTTTTCGCAAGTGTGGCACGCCGCCAATGGTAAAAACGCCTCTGGCGACACCGGGAACAAGGCCAAAAAAGACAATTAATGTCATTATTGAAATGACGACGCGGCTACCAAACGACCTTTTACAAATTTTTGTAAAAATTTTCGACAAAATATTTGATTTTCCATTGTCCTCGTATTTATTAAATGTTATACTGTAAAGAGTGGTAAAAGATAGAAAGCGAGGATTCCCCATTATGAAATGTCCGATTTGCGGAAAAGACGTAACACTGGAAAACAAACAGGTTGGCGTGACGGAAAGCGGCACCCCCATCCTGAATCAATACGCGGTCTGTCGTGACTGCAAGAAACAATGGAATTTGGACAAGCAGCGGGCAAAACGTGCCGCCGTGAAAACACAAGCACCGGCCAAAACACAAGCGGACGAGTCCCCCGTGGCAAAATCCGCGACCGACAAGGCAAGGCCAAAAGCCCCGGCGGTGCAATCCCCGGCCGGCAGGACGGGGCCGAAAGCCCCGATGGCAAAATCCCCGGCCGAGAAAGCCACGTCCGACAAGGCAAGGACAAAAGCACCGGCCGAAAAAGCCGCGGTCGACAAATCCGTGGCGAAGGCTTCGCCAGCAAAGGCCTCTCCTGAAAAGACGGCAAAAGCTTCGTCGGCAAGGCCGCAGGCCGAAAAGGCTCCGGCGGCGAAGGCTCAGGCAACAAGGGCTTCCTCTGACAAGGCAGCCAAGGCTTCAATGGCAAAACCGCAGGCCGAAAAGGCTCCGGCAACAAAGACTCCGGCAGCAAGGGTTTCCCCTGACAAGGCGGCCAAGGCTTCGACGGCAAAACCACAGGACGGCAAGGCCTCCTTGGCAAACGGCGCTTCCGCCGATGGTCTTGCGGAACCCGTTACAAGGCAGATTCCACAGAAAAAGGTTCAAGAGGCCATGCTGGCCACGGAAACGGCAGACCAGGCAGATACCGTGCGTAAGCTTTCCGATGCCCCGGCCAAAAAGGTTCCTGCCAAAAGGCCGGTTCGAAAAGCGGATGCCGATTCCGCGAAAGAACCGGCAAAAAAGGCCGATATCTCCCCCGAAGCAAAGCGGGTCCGTAAACCTGACCCTGCAGGTAAGCCGGCAAGGAAGGCCGAAACCGATTCCACGGGAAGGCCGGCAAGGAAGGCCGATGCCGGTTCCACGGGAAAGCCGGCAAGGAAGGCCGATGCCGATTCCACGGGAAAGCCGACGAGAAAAGCCGATGCCGGCTCCGACGCGAAACGGGCCAAGGCAAGGCCGGCAAGAAAAGCTCCCACAGATTCCGACAAGGCAGCTTTGGACAAGAAAACAACGGATTCCAAGACCTATGGAAACATTCCTTCCGAAAAGGAACGGGCCAAGCGCGAGCGCATGGTCAAAAAGGGCTACGAGGACATGCTGGCCTCAGATCCCAAATCCGCCGCCGCCAAAAAGCGGGCAGAAGCCGCTAAAAACGCGGCCAAGAGCATGAAAGGAAGTGCCAGGAAAGGACAAGGCGACGATTATGGCGAGGAATTCTTTGACGACCTTCCACGCTTTCGCATCCTGCGCGTCATCCTGGGAATCCTTTCCCTGGCCGCAGGTGCCTACCTCGGCTATAGCGGGTTCCAGACGACCTCCCTGCCATATTACGTGCTTGCCGGATGCGCCTTGGTATCGGGTCTCCTATTGCTGATATTGCAAATGAGCAACACCCTGCTTACCTACCTGGTTCCGATGATGCTCTACACGGCAGGTGGCGTGTTCGCCTTTTTGGAACGCGACGACGACGCGGTGCTCTTGTACGCGTCCATCATTTACGTCGTGCTTGGGGTCATTTTCCTAATTCTTGCCTTTTCGTCCAGAAAGGATGAAGATTATGGCGAGGACGAATATGACGAAGAAGACGATGGGGATGACGAAGACGAGGACTGGGACGACTGATTCAGGTTCGAACGATGAAACATGTCAAAAATATCGGGGACGGATGAAACATCCGTCCCCGATATTTCCCTTTTTCGACTATGCGTCCACTTTCACGGCCAATGTCCGCGGCTTTAGCCCTTCCGCCGAGACGGTCACCTTGATTTCACCCGGCTCGTATCCGGCACGAACCACCGCCAACGCCTTTCCATAATACGTCGTGTGCGTGTCCGAATAGAAATCCTCTCCCATGTTCGGCCTTGCCGAGCCAAATGCCTGCAACGTTCCCGCACCTTCCACCTTCACCGTCACCTTGCAGTCCGCGGAAGACTTGGTGATTTTATTGTCGCCGACCAGGTCGATGTCCAGATAACACAAATCCTGCCCGTTCGCCCGAAGCACGGTCTTTTCCGGAGTCAACTGCAAGGAGGTCTTCCCCGTCGCCGTGCGCATCTCGCTCCTTGACACTTCCGCTCCCGACGCGTCATAGGCAATCGCCTCGATCCTGCCGGGCTGGTATGCCACGCCCTTGAAAAATGCCTTGCACTCTTTGACCGCCTTCTTGCCGTAAGATTTTTCATTGACCTTCAATTCCACCTTGGCGGCATCCGAATAGACCACGACCCTCGTCTTCTTCCCCTCGCATCCCGCCCAGGACCAGCTGGCCACCGCGTCCGTGTCCCTCCACATGGAAATGGAGGACTTGTCGCCGGAATGCGTGACCGGATCCACGCCGATGGCCGGGGTGCCCCGAAGTCCCCAGATAATCTTTCCCCACTCCACTTCCGGACGCTGTTTTCCACAGATGTCCACGATTCCCGCGCCACCGGAAACAATCAGCCCGTCGTTCCCCGGTTGCTTGAAGCTCTTGTACTGCACCGTGCCGATGCCGGACTCGCCCAGGTAATCCCAGCTCGTCCACATGAAGTCGCCAATCAAGTACGGCAGCTTCTCCACCAGTTTCCAGTTCGTATATAATTTTTTCGGCAATGTCTCGGAACCCACGATGATTCGGTTCGGATACTTGCCCCCGTCAGCCTCGTAACGGCTGGTCGCATAATTGTATCCGCTGATATCCAACCTGGAAAAAGCTGCCTCCGTCGCCGCGTCCGACTTTTTCCCGGAAGACATCTTGTCCATCATGTCTCCGGCCAAATTCATCATCATGTTGAAAAACGTGCTGGTCGGCATGTTGTCCATGGACTGGCTGCCTTTCTTGTTTTCCTTCTCGTCCTCCCCGCCATTGCCATACATGCCTTTTCCTTTGGCCGCCATCGTGGCCAGCATGATGTTTACCCCGGCCGTCACGGCGCGGGTGGAATCCAAAGACTTTACAAATTCGGCCTGCTCACCGCACAGTGCCTGCCCCTTAGGGATGCCCAACTCGGAAATCTCGTTTCCAATCGAATACATGACCACGCTCGGATGGTTGTAATCCTTTAAAACCATCGCCTTCGTGTCCTCTTTCCACCAAATTTCAAAGTCCTCTTTCGCATAATCATACGGATTCTTATGAATAATCCACTGGTCGAACGTCTCGTCCATCACGTACATGCCCAGTCGGTCACAAGCCGCGAGCATCGCCTTGGACATCGGGTTGTGCGAACTACGGATGGCGTTGAAACCGGCTTCCTTCAAAATGCGCACTCTGCGCTCCTCGGCATCGGCAAAATTACAAGCCCCAAGAATACCATTGTCATGATGGATGCAACCGCCCCGAAACAGCGTTTCCCTGCCGTTCACGAAAAATCCCTCCGTACTCCAGGACAACGTGCGGATGCCAAATTCCTCGGCACACTCGTCCACCTGCCGCCCGTTCTCCATCAGGGACACCTTGCAGATGTACAGATTCGGATGCTCGTCGTCCCACGTCTTCGCGTCTGGGATGGTAAACGTATAGCCCGCCTTCCCTTGCACGACTTCCGCTTCCGCACCGGCTATCACGACTTCCCCGTCCAGGATTTCCACGTAAGCCTTGTCCCCGCCAACCACTTCCGCGTCCACTTCCACGGTCTGCTCATCCGGCGTCGTTATCTTCACGCCGTCCAACGCGATATGGGACGCGTTTGCCACGTAAAGCTGCACCTCGCGGTAAATCCCGCTGCCAGAATACCAGCGGCTGTTCGGGCATTTGGAATTGTCCGCGATAACTTTTAGTTCATTCTCCCCGCCGATTTTCAAGCCGTTCGTCAACTCCGCGTAAAAATTGGAATACCCATAAGGGCGCTCGGCAACAAGCTCCCCGTTCAAATATACGGCCGCGTTCTTGTACACCGCCTCGAACTCGATGAATACCACCTTTCCTTCCCATTCCGCGGGAGCGTTAAACTTCTTCGTGTAAATATACTTGCCGCCTTCGAAATAACCGCACGCCCCAGCCGTTGCGGCTTCCTTGCTGCGCGCCTCATAAATCATCGCGTCATGTGGAAGGTTCACTTCCCTCACGCCCGACTCGAAGCCCTCCTTGTACACGCTCCATCCACGATTAAAATCTTGCTTGACCATGCCCTCGTCCTCCTGACTAAAATTTTTTTTAAAATACTCTCGTCGAGGCGCAAACGATAATACGACCTCATGCGCCATCAAAGCATACTTAAATTTTATTGTACCTTGTTTCATGACTTCTGTAAACCATCAATCTCATGGAAATGTCCATTTATTCGTCATTTATTCATCACACGTTTTCCGCGCTCCCTTCACCATCCATAAATTGATTTTCTGCCGTCTTGTTCTATTAAGTATAGCACGCTCCACTTTAAAAGAAAAGCGAAAAATCAAGTTCAGGCAAATTCCGGGAAACTCCATGGTTACTTCCACCGTTCAGAAACGTGCGCCGCCGGGCGCACCCACAAAAGAAGGGGCTGTCGGGTAATGCAGAAAACCCACAATATATGGCGGCGAATCCAGATGCGCCACGGCATATATTGTGGGCCTGCAGTCATTTCCCGACAGCCCCTTCCTCGTCTCATCCTCTTTTACACGTGCTTGTTCAAGAACTCCGCGCTCAGCTGGAACGACTTCACCGGGTCTTTGTCCACCCAGTTCTTGTGGCTCTCCAAAATAATGGCGTCCACCCCGTTTTCCTTGGCAATCTCCACCATTTCGACCAGGTTCATGTTTCCGTATCCCAATTCCATGCTGTCGGACTTCAAAATCTGCCCGCCCGGGCCGCTCATGCGCGTTCCCCGGTCGTTGATATGGTACAGCTTCATCCTGCCGCCCAACCGCCGCATCAGCGCGATGGTATCCACGCCGGCCTCCGTCGGCCAATACGAATCAAACTCGAAGTTCACGTATTGCGGATCGGTCTTTTCCAACAGCAGGTCATAGGCCGTCACCCCCGGCTCCACCTTGCGAAACTCGCAGTTGTGGTTGTGGTACAGAAGGGAAATCCCGCCCTCCTTCAAGCTCTTTCCGGCCGCGTTCAATTTTTCCGCCAGTTCCAGGACCGCCGCCTTGTCCGAATAATCAAACCGGTGCATGCCGGTGATGACGACGTACTTCGTCCCAAAGTCTTTCGCTTCCGCAATGACCCCCGCCGGGTCGCGTGAAATGCTCCCCAAATCCTCGTGGACGCTCGCCACCTGCAAGTCCGACTTTTGCATCAGCTTCCTCCAATCGAGCTTCCCGGTCTTGCCAATCGGCATCCCCGCCAACGTCGTCAAAATACCGACGATGGGCGGCATCTTCTTAATCATGAAGCCGTTCAGCTCGATTGCGTCATAGCCGGCCTCCTTCATCAGGCGCATCGTATGTAACGCCTTCTCTTCGCTTCCCATGACCGAACCAATTTGTATCATTTGCACCGCTTTTAAAATCATCATCAATACCCACTTCCTTCTTTATTTTGTAAATTAATGATACCACGCCCTTTCCTTGGCATGCGTTTGAAAATTTGATTTTTTGACAATAAATTGGTTTTTATTTCAAACAAAATACTTTCTTCCCATGCCTGCCATCGGGGTTCATAATTTCTTGTCATATAAAAATAACGACCTCCCCGCAACTTGCCACAAGGAGGTCGTTTATCATCCAACCGCACAGCTGAAAATTTTTTATGTACCAGTCCGTACGCCAATCCACGTACCATCAAGCAAATCTTACTGCTGCGCCGCCTGCGCTTCTTTCTTCTTTTCATTAATGTTCTTCGCCACCTGCACCATTCTCTCCTTATCCAAGGAATAGAACTTCATGCAGACCACGTTGATCAGCCAGCCGATAATCGGAAGTCCGACGCTCACGCCAACCGCCATGAACAGAATCGGCCACGTCGGGGTGTCGCCCTGCTGCGGAACCGTGTTCACATAGCCGATTACCATGATGAGAATACCGGCAATCAAAGAGCATACGGACGTAATCAGTTTGTCGATAAAGTTGTACACGCCTGCGAGTACCGCCGGGAAGTAGTTGCCGGAACGATCCAACTCGTAGTCCACCACGTCGGCCCTCATGACGTTGCCGGTAATCGTCAGGATCATCCTCGTCGCCGTGAAGCCAATCTGCAATACGCAGTAGAGAATCAGCGGCAAGCCCCATGCACCAATCTTGGACATCCCCTTCGGCCCAAGAATCGTACAGAACACGATCATGATGATACCCAAGGCGATGGAAGCCCAGGACCACACCGTCGTCGACTTCTTCGCCCCAAAGCGGGCCACGAAGACACCACCCGTAAACGCACATACAAGGCCGACCACCATCGTCACGTTACCAATCATTTGCGCCGCCTGGTAATTACCAATCAGCACGCCGCTCAGCAATGTCGTGATAACGGCCTGGGTTCCCATCTGTTGCGCGAACTTGTCGGAAATGCAGGTCAACATGTACATCTGCGTCTCCCTATTGTCCTTCAACACCGCCACGATGTCCTTGAACGTCACGCCAGACTTTTTCTTCTTGCCGTCCTTCGGCTTGTTGCCATCGGAAACGGCCAGGGCCTCATACATTTCCGGCACGTCGACCTTGCTCACGCCAATGCAGCACAGTATCATGAAAACACCGGAAATTGCCACGTACAGCCAGCACGCCTCGGCCAGGCACGGCATGTCATACTGGTTGTCATGCTTCGGCAAAATAAGGAATGCCATGATGTTTCCCACCAGCATCGGCACCAAATAGGAATATGCCGTGGAAAGCAGTCCCACCATCGAACGCTGGGTCGGGTCGTTGGTAATCATGATGCCGACCGTACCGCCGCCCATGCCGTTAATCGTATATCCCATGATATACAATACATAAACGATAATGAACACGATAATGCCGGCCACGCCCGTAAACTTGCCTGCCGCCCAGTTATACAGCAAGAGAACTCCCAATGATGCCAACACCCAGCCGCTAATCAGGAAAATGCGAACCTTCGGCAACTTCGGCGACATCTTTTCGAATGCGGTCGCGATCAACGCGTCCGTCACGCCGTCGAAAATACGCATCGCCATCAGGATACCGCCTACAAGGCCGGGTACCATGCCATACCCCTGAGTTCCGATGTAGCTCGCGTAAATCATCAACAAATAAAACGTAATACCGCAGCCATTGTTCGCCATACCCAGAACAAGTTGCATAATTGACGCCTTTCTGTACTGCACGCCGTCACGCGCGCTGGCATTTAACATACCGCCTTTTTGTACTGCCATTTTTTAAATCCCTCCATTTTTTCTTTTTTCTGTCGGAAATCCATCACGATTTTTCTTTCTGTCGGATATCCTACACATCTTTCACTAGTGTTGATTATAAACTTTTCATAAACATCATGTATCCGTATATTCGTGTTTTTATTCAGAAATTTGACAACTTTTCAAACAAAAGTGAGATATGGAAAGAATGTCGACAAAATCAGGCACATAAGGCTGAAAGCCGGGACATGAATGACAACACGCCATCCTTGCCCCGGCCTTCCTTTTATTATTTCCCATGACTTTGTTCTAAATGGCTTCTACTTCTCCGCCATCGCCCCGAGCACTCTCAGACTTTCCTTCGGATACCTGGTCTGGGTGCTCCTGTCCACCGCGATCAGCCCGAACGTCATGCCAAAGCCCTTCTGCCACTCGAAATTGTCCAAAAGCGACCAGTACATGTACCCCTTGACCGGGATTCCGTCCGCCACGCAGGCCGCGATGCCGTCCGTGGCCTCCTCGATGAACTCGCAACGCCTTTTGTCGTCCGCGGTCGCGATGCCGTTCTCGGTGACAATCAATTCACCCTTAAACTCGTCCGCCACCCTGCGCACGACATGGGCAATTGCCATTGGATAATCCTCGTACCCCATCTGCGTCACCCGTTCATCCGGCTCCGCAGGCGCCACGCCGTCCGCGTTAAACCGCTTCCTGCTGTAGCTTTGCACGCCGAGGAAGTCATCATCCTTAATATAAGGAAGGTAATGGCTGAACTCGTCGTCCCACTCCTTGGCCGCGTGCGCCTCGCCGCCCGGATAAGCCTGCGTGTCATGGATGGAAAGGGTCAGCCCCACCTTCAAGTGCGGGCAGGCCTCCTTGATGGCCGCCTTGGCCGCCTGGTGCGCCTTCATCACCAAAATGTCGCCCTCCGGCGTGCACTGTGACACGAAAGTGTGCACGCCCCTCGGATCCGCGATGCCAAACGCCTGCGCGGTCTCCATCATGCCCTGCATCATCGACTGCATGTCCGTGCCCAGGTTCAGTCCGACCTGCACGTCGCCTTCCTTCGGTGCCGCCGCCTTGCTTTCCTCCTGCGGCGCCTGCATCCGCTTCATCATGCCCTCGATGATGGCCGCAAGCTGCAAGCGCATGTTCGCCTCGTTAATCGTGCAGACATACTCCAGCTTGTCGCCGAGCGCTTCCACGACCTTCCTACAATACGCCGCGAACCAGTCCGCCACTTCCGGGTTCTCCCAGCCGCCCTTGCCGATCACCCAGGCCGGGGACGTGAAGTGCATCATCGTCGCGATTGGCTTCACGTCATTCGCCAGGCAACAGTCAATCACCTTGCGGTAATGCTCGATTTCCGCCTCGTCCCACGTATCCGGCTCGGGCTGGATGCGCGCCCACTCAATCGAGAACCGGTAAGTGTTGAGTCCCGCTTCCGCAAGGAGCCTGATGTCCTCCTCGTAGCGGTGATAATGGTCCACCGCCTCGCCCGACGGCTCCACGAACGAGGAATGTTCGATGTTCTCCTGCACCCAGTAATCACTGTGGACATTGTTGCCCTCCACCTGATGCGCGGCCGTCGCGGCCCCTACCATGAAACCCTTTGAAAACTTTGCCATGCTCCTTCATCCTTTCTTCATTAAATTTTTCCTTTTGACCTTGCCTTCTTCCATGTTCCGGGCAATTCCCGAACCTAGCGTACCGGCCAGACGGCATGTTGCCTTCTGTCCGGCTAGCGTCGGTGTACGGAGGGCAACACGCCTCAGCCCATGTGATTTCAAGGGTTTTCAGCGTCATCTTCAATCGGCGTACGTCCTTGTACGCCTCATTCATCTTTCTTGAAAACCCTTGAAATCCCTATGGGTGAGGTCGCAGAGTCGTGAAGAGGCATATTTCCCCCCTTTCAAGGCACTTGAGCGACGCGTACAAGGACGTACGCGGAGTGAAAGTAACGACGAAAGGGGGGAAATATGCCCTTCATCGACCGTGTTGCCTTCTGTACACCGACGCTACCCTTATCTTAGCACGTCCACGCTTTCCATTCCATCAAATTTTTGTCTTTTTGTTCTCATATTCGCCTTTTTATATTATTTTTATGGAAATTTGCAGAATTTCTGCCAGATTTTCTTTGCAATTTGCATTCCATCTATATATAATAAAAGAAACTCCAGCCGATTATCGGATCACGACCGCACGGGTGGAAAAATTTCAGACCGAAAGGAGTACGGCACCATGCTACTTAGACAAGACATCGACACCATCAAATTTTTACAGAAGGTAAAGACCTGCCATGACGAGGTGATTTTCGAGACGACGGAAGGCGACCGCCTGAACCTGACCTCCACCTTGAGCCAGTACGTGTTCTGTTCCATCGCCGGCCATCCCGACTGCTGGGTGAACAGCACCATCACCTGCAAGGACGAAAACGATTACCAGTTGCTGGCTGATTTTTTAAGTGACGAGCCAGAAGGATGATTAATGACGGCTTACGTTTTGGGAACCTTTGCAAGCCAAGACCGCATGCCTGCCGGCTAAAATGTGACACGAGGTGAACGCGTATATGAACATCCGTAAAAATTTGGAATTGTTTCAGGAACTGATTCGTTGCGGCCACGAGCTTTACTTGTGGAGTTATTCTCCCGGCATGGATTTGATTCATACCAATTGTCCGGACACGGAACAATCCGGCGATTATATTTTCATGGATGATTTGGTTGACCATATTCTGGAATATTCAAAAACAAGTCGCCACCCGCTGGTCATATCCACGTTTTTAAACCTCATGTGGGTGGCCGCGTTTGAGCGGAACCAAGGGCGGCTCAAGAGCATCCAGATATTGGGGCCGATGTTTTCCGGCGCCAATTCCCAGCAGAAAATCCGTGAAATGTTGGACAAACGCCAGTGGTCGGTACACTCCAAGATAAACGTGCTGAAAGGGCTGGAGAAGATTCCGATCATTCCCAGCAATCTGTTGTGGCAGTATACGTTCATGCTACATTACTGCGTGACCGGGGAGAGGATTACCAGCAAGGACTTGCAATACATGACGTTCCCTTCCAAGGAAGAGAAACCCGACGGGGAATCCATCGACAAAATCTCCGACGAGCATCTTGGCATCTGGGCCAGCGAACAAGAGTTTTTAAACCTGGTCCGCGCCGGAAGCGCGGACTACCGAACGGCCCTGGACAAGTCCAGCCTCTTAAGCAGCGGAATCAAGGCGACCGCGAACGACTCCTTGGAGATGGCCAAGTACAACATGGTCGTCTTGTTGACGCTCGTTTCGCGTGCCGCCATCGAAGGCGGCTTGTCGCCGGCCGTCTCCTACAACCTCCAGGACTATTATTCCCAGAGGATTATCGATGCCGGTTCCGTCAGCGAAACCTCGATTCTTTGCAACACCATGCTGGAAGACTACGTGACGCGGATTCAGCAGGCGCACAATAACATGGACATTTCCAAGACGGTACAGAGCTGTTGCGACTACGTCACCACGCATATCACCGAGCGGTTTACCATCGACTTCCTCGCCGCCCGCGCGGGATACACGGAGTATTATTTTTCCCGCAAGTTCAAGCAGGAGATGGGCATGAGCATCAGCGAATACATCAAGCAGGAAAAGGTAAAAAAGGCCGCACTCATGCTCTCCACCACCACGATGAGCATCCAGGACGTCAGCAACGAGCTGGCATTCAGTTCGCGCAGCTACTTCTCGGACGTCTTCCAGAAAATCATGGGAGAATCGCCCGGGGAATATCGAAAAACGCACTTGAAGATATAAAAATGAAGATTCAAAAGATGAAAATCCAAGAAATTGTCCAGGGGACGAGCCATCTCGTCCCCTTTATCATCAGGTAATCTATTTCCTCCATCCGTTTCCCGTACGGCTTAGAACTTCCAGACTCCCGCCGTCACCACTTCGCTCCTTCCGTCTGGCAGTTCGATTTTCGCCTTGACATTGGCCGGAACCACGAACTCATATTTCACGCTCCCGTCCTCGTAACTCCATCCGCTCTCAATCCTGCCCAGCGGGGATTGATAGGCGGCCTTCGCATGCTTCAAAAGCGGGTGCGGATTGGGGGCAACCGTCACCTCGTCCCCTTTCACCTTGATTCCGCAAACGCCGCCAACCAGCCAGCCCGAAATCGAACCATAGGAATAATGGTTGAGCGAGGCATGCACGGTTCCATCCTCCTTGATGCCGTCCCACGTCTCCCAGACGGTCGTCGCGCCCTTCTTCACTTCGTAGAGCCAGCTTGGAATCGTGTCCTGCAAAAGCAGCTTGTAGGCGGTTTCCGTGTAACCGTACTTCGTCAACATTTCACACAAGAACGGGGTCGAAAGGAACCCGGTATTCAAATGGTATCCGTTTTCTGCCACCAGGGCATCCAAATCAGCCGCCGCACGCTTCGCATCCTCTTCCTCCAACAACCCGAACGCCAGCGGGCGCACGTACATGCACTGGCGTTTGGAATCAATCTTCCCGTTTTCCGTCTGCGTAAACTGGAACGCTCTTCTGGCGTTTTCCGACACTTCCCCAAAATGCTCCGCGTCTTCCCCGTGTCCCAGAATCCGCGCGATTTCGCCAAGCATCCCGGCCGAATAGGAAAGGTAGGCCGTCGCTACCCCGGTCTGGCCGTTTTGCTCCACGCCTTCCACTCCGACTCCCGGCTCGCACCACTCGCCGTAATCCACGCCATTGTCAATGCAATACTCCTTGTACGGGTTTTTCTGCGCCTCCTCCGACGTGCTCCCGGCCTTCGCGCGCCCTTCCAGGTAGTTCACCCACCCCTTCATCATCTCATAATTTTCTTCCAATATGCGCACGTCCTGATACCTCTGGTACATCGTGTACGGCACGATGACGCTTGCGTCGCCCCACCCCGCCGAACCGCTCAGAAGCTTCCCGAAAAAGCTTTCATTGTTGTTCATCGGGGAAATGTTACGCAACTGCCCTTCCGGATACTGGGTAATGCGGCACTCGCCCAACCATTTACGGAATACCGGGTAACAGTCCATCAAGTAGAGGCCGGTGTTTACGAACACGCCGGCGTCGCCGGTCCACCCCGCGCGTTCCCTCGTCGGGCAATCGGTCGGCACGTCGCAGAAGTTCCCTTTCTGGCTCCAAACGCTGTTCCTCACCAACTTGTTGACATTTTCATCGGAACACGTAAACTCCGCCGTCTGCTCCATCTTTGAATAAACCGCGATGGCCGTGAACTTCGCGTCGCCAAGAACCGAAGCGGCCGCGGCATTCGCGCCGCCTTGCCCGTCCGCTTCGGAAACCATGCCGTTTTGCCCATTCATCTCGGCCGCGGCACCCATTTCCAGCTTCGCATAGCGGAACCCGAAAATGCAGAAATGCGGCTTGTATACGTTTTTCCCTTCCTTACATATATAAGTGACTTTCTGGAAAATGCCGCCCTCCACGTGGCGCTCGCCCGGCTGGTAGTTCTCAATCGTGAAGTTCCCGTTTTCGTCCAACGCCTCGCCATGCTGCAGCGTAATCACCTGACCGTCAGCGGCGGTAAGCTCCAGTTCCACGTATCCGGCCAGGTTCTGTCCGAAATCGACCACCGTCTCCCCGTTCGGCGTGGTAATGACTTTCCCTTCAAACCGCTCGAACTCTCCAATCGGCACGGAATTGGACGCGGCCAGCACCGCGTTATCCACCTCTTTTATTTTCACCCCGTGCCAGCCCCACGCGGACTCGTCTTCCTTCCTGGCATCATAAACCTCACCCTGGCACATGTCGCTCTCCAGGACGGGGCCGTCCTGCGTCGCCTGCCACGTCCCGTCCGAAACGCATACGACCTCCTTGTCCACTTCCAGCTGGAAAAACAAGGCAAGCTCCGTGCCAAACAAATTGCGCACGCCCTCGACCCCGGCCGCGCTGCGGTACCACCCGTCGCCCAAAATCACGCGGACTTCATTTTCCCCGTCCCGCACGAAATCCGTCACGTCATAAACCTGATAAGACAATTTGTCATTATAATTGCCCGTTCCCGGGGCGAACACGAAGTCGCCGACCCGCTCGCCGTTGATGTACGCCTCGTAATTCCCGTGGCACGTGACATATGCCCTGGCGGATTTTCCCGCTTTTGCCCGGAACGTCTTCTTAAGGACGCTGGCCGGCTGGCGTTTCTCCGCATCCGTCTCAAGTTCCGGATTCACCCATTCCGCCACGAAACCATCTTGTGAAAGCAGCCCCGTCTCGAACGAGGCCGACCCGCTCCACTCGCCGCACGCGCCCGCCTCGTCCCACAAGCGCACGCTCCACGACACCTTCCGCCTGCTTGCCAGCTCCCCGCCATAATAGGCGTGCATGGCGCCGCCCACCACCTTGCCGCTGTTCCAAAGAAGCTCCTCCCCTTCCAAGGCCCGGATTTCATAGGCGGTCTGGGTGATGCCGCCCTCGCAATTCCAAGACAAATAAGGATGTTCCACGTCAATCCCCATCGGGTTCTCCATATGTTCCGTTCTCAAACGTATTGCCTGCATGATGTATTCTCCTTTTCCTTCCGTTATTTTTCTTCTATTATAAAGGTTTTTTCAAATCCTGCGTTCAAAATTTGCTCAATTTGTTCGGATTTTCGCCAATCCTATTATTTTCACCTAGCCATTCGCGCAAAATATAAATAAACAAAAAAAACATAGTTTTTTTGCACAAAATTGTGGAAATCTATGACAATTAATTGTATAATATATGCATACCAAATGAAAGAGAGGGTTCACCATGAAACAAAACAATATGCTAGCAATGATTTTGGCCGGTGGCCGCGGAAGTCGTCTCCATGACTTGACGAACAAAGTTGCCAAACCGGCTGTTTCATATGGAGGAAAATACCGCATCATCGATTTCCCGCTTTCCAACTGCGCGAACAGCGGAATCGACGTGGTCGGCGTGCTGACGCAGTACGAGTCCGTATTGCTGAACAGTTACGTGGCGGCCGGCGGACGCTGGGGCCTGGACGCGAAGGACAGCGGCGTCTACGTGCTTCCCCCACGTGAAAAGGCGGATGCCAACTTAGACGTGTACCGCGGCACGGCGGACGCCATTTCCCAGAACATTGACTTCATCGACAACTATGACCCCGAGTACATATTGGTACTTTCCGGCGACCACATCTACAAGATGAATTACGCGAAGATGCTGGACTACCATAAGAAGAACAACGCGGATGCCACGATTGCCGTCATCGGCGTCCCGATGAAAGAAGCCAGCCGCTTCGGCATCATGAACACGGACGAAGACCTGCGCATCAACGAGTTCGAGGAGAAGCCGCCACAGCCGAAGAGCAACCTGGCTTCCATGGGCATCTACATCTTCAGTTGGAAGGTTTTGAGGAAGCTCCTCGTGGCCGACATGAAGGATCCTGATTCCCACCACGATTTCGGAAAAGACATCATCCCGACGATGCTCGAATCCGGCAAGCGTTTGTTCGCTTACAAGTTCAAGGGTTACTGGAAGGACGTGGGAACCATTGATTCCCTCTGGGAGGCGAACATGGACCTTCTGGATTCCAACAACGAGCTGGACTTGAACGACCCGACCTGGAAGATTTACACGGAAGACATCACGACGTTGCCGCACATCATCGGGCCGAACGCCAACATCAACCGTGCCTTCATCACGCAGGGCTGCGAGATTGACGGCGAGGTGAAGAACTCCGTATTGTTCACCGGCGCGAAGGTCGGCACGGGCGCCAAGATTATCGACAGCGTGCTGATGCCGGGCGCGGTGGTCGAGGAAGGCGCCGTCGTTACCCGCGCACTGGTCGCCGACGGAATCAAGATTGGCAAAGAGGCCGTTGTCGGCAGTGCTGACAGTGAAAATATCGAACTTGTCGCAAAACGTGTGAAGGGGGTAGAATAATATGAACAGAGCATTAGGAATCGTGAATTTTTCCAGAAGCCACGTCCATGTGGAGGGACTGCAGGATTACCGTCCGATTGGCGCGTTTTCCTTCCTTGGCAGATACCGCGTGATTGACTTCCCGCTCTCCAACATGAGCAACAGCGGGATTGAATATATCCAGATTTACGCGAACAAGCAGCCGCGTTCCCTGGTGGAACACGTCGGGACGGGCCGCCATTACAACATCAACTCCAAGCGCGGGGACTTGCACATGCTTTTCTCCGAGACGAACATCGCGAATCCGATTTATGACACGGATATCGCCGCCTACGTGAACAACATGCAGTACATCGAGCGTTCGCACCAGATGTATGTCATCATCGCGCCAAGCTACATGGTTTACACGATGGACTATAGCGAGCTTTTGCAGACGCACGTCGAGTCCGAGGCCGATATCACCTTGGTATATCATTCCGTCGACAACGCGCGGGAAAGCTTCCTGGCTTGTGACACCTTGAATTTGAACAAACAGAAAGGGGTCCTCTCCATCGAGCGCAACAGGGGAACCGCCAAGAGCAAGAACATCTTCATGGATACCTACGTGATGAAGAAGGATCTCTTCATCGAGTTGATTGAGAAAGCACAGAAAATCTCCTCCTTGTACACGTTGCCACAAATCGTCAACGCGCAGTGTGAGGAACTGGACATCCGGGGTGTCGCCCACCGTGGCTACCTCGCGTCCATCACGGACTTCAAGAGTTACTATGACGCCAACCTTTCCCTGATTGACGTGAAGACGAGAAACACTTTGTTTGACGAGGAATGGCCGATTTACACGCGCACCAACGACTCCTGCCCGACCCATTATTTCGAAGGCGCGAACACGAAGATGTCCATCGTTTCCAACGGTTGCACGATAGAGGGTTCCGTGGAGAACTCCATCATCGGGCGCGGGTGCGTCATCAAGAAGGGGGCCGTTATCAAAAACAGCATCATCCTCCCAGGTGCCATCATCGGCGAAGACGTACACGTGGAAAACCATGTCGTGGACAAGTACGCGAAAATCACCCACGTCAAGGAAATCATCGGCACGCCGGAGAACCCGGGATACATCAAGAGGGAAGACCGCATTTAAAGAGCATATGTTTTCTCATCATCGTCTCCCTTGATAATACAAGGGGCTGTCCGGAAATGGATAGTTCCAAATAGGGGGCTGTCGGGAAATGACTGCAGGCCCACAATATATGCCGTGGCGCGTCTGGATTTGCCACCATATATTGTGGGCTTTCCGCATTACCCGACAGCCCCTTTTCTGTGTATGGACACGACGCAATTGCCTGCCGTTTCCTCACGACCGCCCGCACTTGTTTCGGAAGCGGCGCGGCGTGGTGCCGTAGTGCTTTTTGAAGGTGCGGATGAACTGCGTCGTGTCCTGGTACCCTACGTTGTCGCAAATCTGTTCCACTTTCATGTCGGTTTCCTTTAAAAGTCCGGCCGCGTGTTCCATTTTTATTTTTTGCAGAATGCCGGAAAACGTTTGTCCCGTCTGTTTTTTTATCATCGTGCTCAAGTAAGCGGGGCTGATGAAAAAATGCTTCGCGGTGCTTGTCAGCGTGGCAGTCTGGTAGTTTTGGCGCATGTAGTTTTCAATCGCGGTCATTCGTTCGTTCATCGCGTTGTTCCCGTTGGCAAGCTCAATCGTGTCCTCGAAATTTTGCACGAGGTAGGAGAAGAACGTGGTCATGAGTCCGTCAAGCACGTAATTGTAATAACGTTTTTTCTCGAATTGCTGGGCAAGCATGTAAAGCAGCAGTTCGGGCAAAAATTTGTCCTGGCCACAATGAAAGGTGAGGGAGTTCGGGTAATGTCTGGAATAGAGCGTTTGGGAAAAATAGGCGGAAAGCAGGGTGTTGCTGCGCATCAAGACGGAGAACGCGCTGTCAAACGTGCTCTTTCTTATTTTTATGGTGAGGGAAATACAATCAGGCTCTGCCAGCAAATGGTGCCTGACATTTGGCGGGATGATGGTAACGTCCCCCTGGTGCATGAAGACCCTGTTTTCTTCGACGCGGTGCAGGCATGTTCCGCCAATCGTGCATACGATTTCGAAAAAATCATGCCGATGTTCTTCGATGTCGACGTATCTCGGCAAATGCAGGATTTCGGCATTGGTATCGTCAGATATGAAAGTCTGCTCCTGGAGGATTTTCAAGTATCCGCTTTCCAGTTTGGAAAGGAGGTCTTTTTTGTGTTCCAGGGCGGCGGTACTGGACAAGGTGGAAAAATCGTAAGGGTTTTCCTGTCTTTGTAGAAAGACGAGGTCGATAAAGTCCAGATAATGGCCCGTCTCTTGAAAATATGCAAGACCCATTTTTTCTTCCCCGTCCAATTCGATGATTCGCTTGTAAGCGCCTTCAAGCTACATGGTAAATACCTCCGTCGTTTTATTTATTTCCACATGTTTTCTTTAGGAAGAACTTGACGATTTTTTCACTGCGCGGGAGGAAAATGCCTGCGACCGGGCCGACCAGGAACGCGCTGACGAGGGTTCCGATTCCAACGACCCCGCCCAGTAGGAAACCTGCCGCGACAAAGCACAAGTCCACGGCGATACGGGTGCGGCCGAAAGGCCATGCCAGTTTGTCGCTGAGCACGATGGCCACCAAGTCATTGGGGCCGGTGCCGGCATCCGACTTTATCACGATGGTCATGCCGAAGGCCAGGATGACGCAACCCGCCGCGAGGGTCAAAAGCCGCATGGCGAACGGGTTCCCGGGATGGATGACGTTTCCCAGAAGGCGCGTGAAAACGTCGATGATGGGACCGCCGAAAGCCATGCAGACCAGGGTGCCAATCTTGACATAGCTTCTGTCCACGAACAACAAGACGAGCATGATGAGGATGCAAATCGAGAGGTGCGTATAGCCGTGGGTCAACACGTGGAGAAAGCGTGAAAGGGTCCGGAAGATTCCTTGTACAAAAACGTTGAAGGGGTCGGCACCCAAGTCGGTCAACAAAAACAACGTCACGCCAAAGTGCGCGATGACGAGTCCTGCGAATAATAGCGACAACCTTAAAACGCGTTCTTTTAAACTTCTCTTCATGGGAAGGCACCTCGTCTCCTGGATTTTGAATCCATCATAACATGAAGAGGGCTGGCTGGGCAATAGGAATCATAAAAAATACCGACTATTTTTAAAAAAATGAGTTATTTATTTTTGGGAAAGGCTGTGGTATCATGGAATCAAGAATCAGGTGGAAATAAAAATGGAAAGGTGGAGGAGAAGGATGAAGACGGGGGAACATAAGGCTGAAAAATATAAAAGGGAAGAATATGGGGCGACCTTGAAAGAAAAAATTCCGTATGGGATGTATTATTTTGGGCAAGGGATGGTATACACCATGGTGTCCCAATTCCTGATGATGTATTATACGGACTATGCCTTGCTGCCCTCCTTGGCGATTACGGCAATCATGTTCGGCGGCAAAATCTGGGACGGGGTCAACGACACGCTGTTCGGGCTTGTCATGGACAAGGTGCGTTGGAAGAGTGGCAGGCGTTTTCTGCCGTGGCTTAAAATTTCCGTCGTGGCAATTCCCATTTCCACGATTTTACTATTTTCCATAAAGGGCGTGGGAAACGTGGGATTGCGCATCGCGGCGGCCGTCCTTACCTATGCCGTCTGGGATCTTTGCTACACGATTTCGGACGCGCCAATCATGGCATTGCCAACCGTGATGACCCCGAACGTCAAGGAGCGCGCCTCTTTCATGACGTTTTCCGGCATGGGCGGGGCGTTCTCGATGGCGCTTTCGGCCATCGCCATACCGATTGTTTTCGCAAAAGCGGGCTTCTTTGTCGCAGGTGTCGTGGCGGCGGCCGTCTGCCTCGTGGCGATGAGCCTCGTCACGGTTTTTTGCAGGGAAAAATATTATGCCAACGTGGAAACGCAGCAGGAATCGACGCTGAAGGAAACGCTGGTTTACTTAAAAGGCAACAAGTATTTGTTTTTGTATTATGGCTATCGGCTTGTGTCCGGCGTCGTGTCCGTCTCCATGCTTTCCTACATGGCAAAATATTGCCTGGGCGACGTGACGGCGGTGTCGTTGATTGCCCTCTATTCGATGCCGATGATTATCGCGGTTTACATTTGTTCGCCCTTCCTTTTGAAAAAATTTGACAAGATTGTCATTTACCGCGCCTGCGTCATCTTGTCGGCGGCCATGTATGGCGTCACATATTTGATTGGTTATGAAAATAAGACGTTGGTGCTCCTTTCGATGGCCGTGATCGCGGCGTTGGCAATCATGCCGTCCATTATCATGGGCGCGTTGCCGCAGGACTGCATCGAATATGGGACGTTTAAGACGGGGTTGCGCAAGGAGGGAATCACGTTCGCCCTGCAAAGTTTTATCGCCAAGGTGGGTGCCGCTTTCGCGGCGGCAAATGCCTCGCTGATTTTCCACTTCATAAATTATGACGGGTCGCTTGCCGTGCAGCCGGCGGAGACGGTTTCCACGATTTGGGGCAGCTGCATGCTGGTACCGATGGCGGGGATGCTGCTCGGCCTGGTGTTTTTGTTTGCCTATAACCTGCGCGACGCGGACGTGCAGCTGATGAGCGATGCCAACGAGGGGAAGATTACCAGGGAAGAGGCGTTGCGCAAAATGTCCCGGAAATATGGCATGGAGGAGAAGAGGTGATGGTAGTTTTGTTTGTGATACTGGGAATTGTTATTTTTTTCGTGGCGGCGGCCTTTCTATATTTTATTTGTTCTCCGATGCCAGTGGTGCGTTTGCTTCGGCGCGGCATGGAAGATGATTTGGGTTACCCGGGCGATTACGATTCGGTGAAGGAACAAGTGGAGATTCACAAGGATTTGGAATATCCATCTCAATATGGAAACCATATGTATGATTTATATTTGCCGAAAAAAGAGGGAAAACATCCACTCATCTTGTGGGTGCACGGCGGGGCGTTCGTGGCGGGAGACAAGGCGGGCGTGGAGAATTGGGGCGTGATGCTGGCGGGACAAGGTTACGCCGTCGCCGCCATGAATTACTGCCTGGCACCGGAGGCGGCCTATCCGGCCCAGATTCGGCAGATTTGTGAGGCGCTTACGGCGGTTGCATCATTTTCAGAGTCGTCCGCACGAAAGGGGAAAATCGTGGTGCCGAGTGAGGATTCTGTTATACGGGATGCGGGTTCGGTCGCACCGGGTGCGGGAACAACGGTGCAACAGGGCAATGGAATTGACTTGGGAAATGTGGCGGTCGCAGGTGATTCCGCCGGTGCCTACATGGCGGCGCAGTTCGCCGTCGCCCACGCCAATCCCATGCTGGCGGGGCAAATCGGTGTTGCGTCCCCGCTTGGAAAAAATGCGCTCAAGTGTGCCCTGCTTTTTTGCGGGCCGTATAATGTCAAAAGAATGTTTAACGTAGAAGACAAGAAACTTAGGCTATTTATCAGCAGGATTGGATGGAGCTTTCTGGGAAAGAAAAATTGGAGCAGGACACCGTTGATTTCCACGGTCACGCCGATGGATTTCGTGACAAGGCAGACGGTTCCGTGCTACATCACGGATGGAAATACCATGTCTTTTGAGCCGCAGGGAAGGGCACTGGGCGAGGCATTGCGAAAGAATGGCGTGAAAGTGAAAGAACGCTATTTTGCCCGGGAGGAGTATGGCGAAGTTTCCCATGAATACCAGATGAGACTGGAGACGGAGAACGCGATGCATTGTTTTGAGGACGTGGTGGAATTTTTGGGAGAATGTATGTAAAATTAACCATGAAGATTTTGCGGGGAGCAAGAGAAATCTTGTTGGGGCTGTCCATTTCCCGACAGCCCCTTTTGAACCTTCATTCCCTATGGAACCCTTCCACGTAACGGTTCTCCTTCCGATACTCCCACGGGGGCAGTCCGTATGCCTTCTTAAACTGCCTGCAAATACCGTCTTTCGTAGCAGTTGCTGTAAACGTCTCTCACGCTGTTTCATAGGCAACGAAGTTTCCTATGAAATAAAACGAGGAGCCATAAGGCTCCTCGAAATACCAACCACATTCTTATTATCCTGCTCCTGGTTTATCCGTTTTCCATCATTTTGCCGCCTCGGCAAACTCCGTCGTCACCAAGTCCGCATAATCCGCGCGTTTCTCCAGTTCCTGCGCGCTTTCCAAAATATCCTGCAAAAGTTCGAAGCTTTCCTTCTCAAATACCAAATCCTCCTTCCACGTGTCCTGCTCATAATAGCGGGTCACGATCGTCGTCAGCGTGGAATCCTTCGTCTCCGGGAACTGCGGCGCTATGACCGCGGCGATTTCCTCCGGCGTGTGGCCTTGCACGAAGTCCATTCCCTTCTGCAGGGCGTTGACGAACTTCTGGATTTCCTCCGGATGGTCGGCGATGTAACTTTTCTTGGCAGAAAATGATGTGTACGGGACGTAGCCGCTGTCCTCACCCAAAGAGGCGACGACATAACCCTTCCCTTCTTCTTCAAGGGTTGTCGCGCCGGGCTCGAACTCCACCGTGAAATCCGCTTCGGCACCCTGCTCGGCAAAAGCCGCCGCCGTGGAGCCAAAATCGATGCTCTGGTTGATGTTCACGTCCGTCTGCGGGTCGATTCCCTGCTGTTTGAGGATATACTCGAACACCATTTCCGGCATTCCGCCTTTTCTCCCCCCCAACACGGTCTTTCCGCGCAAATCATCCCATGTAAAGTCCGGCATTTCCTCCCTTGCCACGAGGAAGTTGCCCGCCCGCTGCGTAAGCTGCGCGAAGTTGACCACGTAGTCGTTGGCACCCTCGTTGTATGTGTAAATCGAGGCCTCCGCCCCCATGAAACCGATGTCCGCCTCTCCTGAAAGCACGGCGGTCATCGTCTTATCCGCGCCAAATCCGGTCACCAGCTCCACGTCCAGACCTTCCTCGGCAAAATATCCTTCCTCGATTGCCACGTACATCGGGGCGTAAAAGATGGAATGCGCCACCTCGTTCAACACAATCTTGACCGGCTCCTTCTCTTCCTTCGTGGCTTTGTCCTTCCCTTCATCCGTCTTGGCCTTCTCCTCCTGCTCATTCTTTGCCTGGCCGCCTTCCGCCTGCCCGTCCTTCGCGCCATCAGACGCGGACGAGCACGCCGAAAGTGATGCCGCAAGCAACGTGACCGCCAGAATCATTGAAAACACGCGTTTCTTCATATCCTTCTCTTTTCCTCCTGATTAAAACTGATTCGTTGTTCCTTTCAGTATATGAAAAGGGTAAGAAAAGGGTTCCATGTCACAATTTATTTCCGTTTTGTTTACAAATCGTTCAAATTTATATCATACTTTTGCCATACCTGCCGGTTATACTATAGTTGTTCGAAACAAAGAACACTTTTTCATAAACTTTTTCCCCCTTTTTGGAGCCGCGGCAACGCGGCTCCTTTTTTGTGTCATAGGAAACTTCGTTCCCTATGACACAAAAACCCTTTTTATTCCAGATTTTACTTTTCCTTTTTCCCCCGGCATGGTATACTAAAAAACACAACCAGAAAGAGAGGATTCCCCCATGATTGACAAACGCCTGGTGCCCGTCGGCGGCTTAAAAAAGGAGCCGTTCTCCGGCAGCCACAACGGCATGCGTTATTATATGCGCGCCGACGAGAACAAGGAAAACTTCATCACATACATTTATCCCGAGCCGTGGTCATTTGAAAAAACGCCCGAGGAGGAAAAACAAGCCGCCACGTTCCCCATCACGGAGGACGGGATGGATGCCGCCATCACCTGGCTGTTCGAACAGTACGAAGGGCAAAAAGAAAAATGGCATGCAGCTTCGAAAAACTGCATGCACATCGTAAACCAAAGTGACGCGTGACCCCGTCACTGGATATACCCGTTTTGGAACGCGTACTCGCGGTTCCACGTATACAACTCCGCCATGGTCGCCTGATAATAAGGCTCCGTGTAGAAGATGCCAAAAATCCCCCACGTCATGGCGGACAAGAGGTGCCAGCCAATGAACGAAAGTTGCAGGACGAACGCGTCCCACTTATGTCCGTCCATCATGCGCTTGCTGATCATGAACACTTCGGCCCGTTCCATCCCCGGGTTCTCCGCCAGGATGTATGGCACCATCATGTACTCGTACATCTTGACGATGCCCGGGATGACGAGCAAAAGCGACCACAAGAAAATATACAAGTCCATCAGGAACATGGTCACGATGACATTTCCCACGTTTCCGCTGGTAAACGCGTATCCAAGCGTCTTGGCCGAGGGCTGCTCGGTCTGGTTCATGATAAAGAACCGATTCCCCCCCACCCGTAACGGATTACCGATGAAAATTGAAAACAAGACTCCGACAATCAGCACGATTCCCAACACGGCGGAGAAAATCACCCCGAACGTGGAATCCAATATCCTGCCCACGCTTTCCTCATAATCGCCATAGCCATACCCATAACCGTAATTATAAATGTCGTCCATATAATCCGTATAAGAATAAGAATTGTTGTTGCTCCTGTCATACACCTTTTTGATACCGTTATACGCCCCGCCGCCAACAAGCATCAGCACGAACGCAACCAGTACCGCCGACCAGTAATTGCGGCGAAAGGCAATCTTCGCCCTCATTTTCAATTCCGCTCTTTCCCACATAATCAATCCATTCTCCTTCCTTGATAATGCCTCGCCAAGTGTTTCATATTGTACCATGTCCACTAAGCTCGTGAAACACCTCGCAAAGTGGCCAGGTATATATTCACACTAGGCTCGATAACACCTCGCAAAGTGTTCATATTATGCCATGTCCACTAAGCTCGTGAAACACCTCGCAAAGTGGCCAGGTATATATTCACACTAGGCTCGATAACACCTCGCAAAGTGTTCATATTATGCCATGTCCACTAAGCTCGCGAAACACCTCGCAAAGTGGCCAGGTATATATTCACACTAGGCTCGATAACACCTCGCAAAGTGTTCATATTATGCCATAGCCGCAAAGCGGCTATGCCCCTCCGGGAGATGCGCGACAGTTTCTGCTGTTCCACAGAAACTGTCCATGCGCGGGTATAATATCTGGCGATATTATACCACAACGCTTTTTGACCGTCAATCATTCCGACATGGCGGCATCGCGCAGTTCTTCCATCCACGCCGCCACGCAGGCGTCACTCGGCATGCGCCAATCCCCGCGCGGGGATAGGGCCACCGTCCCGACTTTCGGCCCGTCCGGCAGACAGGAACGTTTAAATTGTTGCGTAAAAAATCTTCGGTAAAAGGTCTCCAGCCATTTGAAAATCGTCCCCGTGTCATATTTCCCCGCGAACGCCAGCTTCGCCAGACGGTAAATCTTGCCTGGCTCGTAGCCAAAACGCAACATATAATATAAGAAGAAATCATGCAGCTCGTACGGCCCGACCAGATCCTCCGTCTTCTGCGCGATGTTCCCGTCCCGTGGTGGCAAAAGTTCCGGGCTGACTGGCGTGTCAAGCACGTCATAAAGCACGTTTTTCAGACCCGCGTCCTTCGTCTCGTCCGCGACATACTGAACAAGGTGACGCACCAGGGTCTTTGGCACGGACGCGTTGACGCCATACATGGACATGTGGTCGCCATTGTAAGTCGCCCACCCCAAGGCCAGCTCCGACATGTCGCCGGTTCCGATGACGATGCCGCCCAAATCGTTGGCGACATCCATCAGCACTTGCGTGCGCTCCCTTGCCTGACTGTTTTCATAAGCCGCGTTATGGACGGACGGGTCATGCCCGATGTCCCGGAAATGAAGCGCCACCGCCTCCGAAATTGGCACTTCCATCAAGGTCGCGCCCACCCGGCGCACCATTTCACAAGCATTTTGATAGGTGCGGTCGGTCGTCCCGAAACACGGCATCGTCACCGCGTAAATCTTGGCCTTGCCAATCCCCAGCATTTCAAACGCCCTCACGGCAACCAAAAGGGCCAGCGTCGAATCCAGCCCACCGGAAATCCCGACCACCGCCGATTCTGCCCGCGCATGCGACAAACGTTTTTTCAATCCCATCGCCTGGATGGTCAAAATCTCCTCGCAACGCCTGCTCCGCTCCCGCCCGTCTTGTGGCACAAATGGATTTTGTGGAAACGCCCTCGTCAAAAGCACGTCTTCCTCGCGCACCTCGAACAAAATCCTCGGCAATGGTTCCCAGCCGCGTCGGGACACGTCCGGCCCCCCGCCATCTCCCCAGACGCGGCGGCCTCCATCCGGCACGCCATGGCAGCCGCCCCCCTGGAACGTGGTGTTCTTCCTTCGTTCGCTTAATAAACGTTGTATGTCAATTTCCGAATAAATGGTACCGTTTACAAAACGTTCGGATTCTTTCAAAATGGCCCCGTTTTCCGCGATGACGTTGTACCCGCCAAACACCAGGTCCGTCGTGGACTCCCCTTCCCCGGCATTGGCATAGACATATCCGGCAATCAGCCTGGCCGACTGCCCGCGGATCAATTCACGCCGGTAGGCTTCCTTCCCGACCGTCTCGTCGCTTGCCGAACAATTGACGATGACCGTCGCCCCGGCCAAGGCCTGCCGTATGCTCGGCGGTTCCACGGACCAGACGTCCTCGCAAATCTCCGCGCCTACCACCAGCCCCTCCATCGCCGTGGCCTGGTACAAAAGGCATGGGCCGAACTGGACTTGCCCGCCCTCGAACAAAATTTTCCGCGCCGCCGCCGGTCCCGGCGAAAATTGGCGCATCTCGTAAAACTCGCTATAATTGGGTAAAAACGTCTTCGTCGTAAATCCGAGGATTTTCCCCTTGTTAAGTGCCGCCGCCACGTTGTAAAGCTTGCCGTCCACCATCAGCGGCATGCCGACGAACGCCAGCATGTCCTTGTCCCCCGCAAACTCCGCGATTTCCAAAATTGCCTTTCTGGCCCTTTTAAGGAGCACGTCCTGAAAAAAGAGGTCGCCACACGTATAACCCGTCACGCACAACTCCGGAAACGCGACGATTTTCGCCCCCTCGCGCCATGCCTCGTCAATCACCCTGCATATTTGCCCCGTATTATATGACACGTCCGCCACGCGAATGTCCGGCGTGGCCGCCGCCACCTTGACAAATCCCTGTCTCATGCTATTTTACCGTTCCCTTCTGCAAGATTTCCTGCAAATCCGCCACCGTGAACCCGTATGCCGTGTTGCAAAAATGGCATTTCACCTCGATTGGCCTGCCCTCGTCTATCATGGCCCGCAGTTCTTCCTTGCCCACGCTGGCCAATGCCTTCTCAATGCGTTTCTTCGAGCAGTTGCAAGAAAACTCGGCCGGCAACGTGTCCGTGACCTCCAAATCCAAGCCGCCAAGCACCTGCGCGAGCATTTCCTCCGGCGTATGCCCGTTGTCAAGCATGGCTGTCACGGACTTCACCTTCCCGATGTTTTCCTCAAGCTTGTTTAACACGCCGTCCTCGATAAACGGCATCACCTGGATGATGAAGCCGCCCGCACAACGCACGGTATTGTCCTTTTCCATCAAAACGCCCAGTCCCACCGAGGACGGCACCTGCTCAGACGTGGCAAAATAATATGTCAAGTCCTCCGCGATTTCCCCCGTCTGCAAAACGGTCTGGCCACTATAGGGTTCCTTCAGTCCCATGTCCTTGATGACGGTCAGCACCCCCGCGCCGACGGCCCCGCCAACGTCAAGCTTCCCGTTCTTCGCCGGCAGCATCACGCAAGGATTGTGCGCGTATCCTTTCACCGTCCCCACGCTGTCCGCCGTCACGGTCAGGCCGCCTATCGGGCCGTCGCCGCGTATCTGCAAGGTGAGCACGTCCGTCTCGTTCTTCATCATGCTCCCCATCATCACTCCGCCGGTCAAAAGCCTTCCCAGGGCGGCCGTCGCCACCGGGCTGGTTTTGTGGCGAACCCTGGCCGTCTCCACAAGGCGCGTCGTCCTGGCGGCAAACGCACGAACCTGCGCGTTCGCCGCCGTCGCCCTCACAATATAATCTGCCATCCATTTATCCTTCTTTCCCATGTTCTCGTGCCACCACGCAGACCCGCTCGCTCTTCGCGTTTGGCTCTCCGCGCGTAAACGCGTCATACGCCGCCAAAAACTCCATGCCGGATCTGGCCAGCAGCGATTTCATTTCTTCCAGCGTATACGCGCGCTGGTAATGTGTCTCCTTCAGCTTCCGGCAAACCTCCTGTCCCGTGGCGTCACAGAGCTTTTCGTCGCGGACGAACAACGTCAGTTCATACTCATTGACGCGTTCCTCCCCATAATAATAATTATCCCAGATAAAGCTGCATTCTTCCCGCTCCTCGGCAATCACCCGCTCACCCAGCACTTCCCGGTACTTATATTCCGTGTTAAAGTCAAAAATAAAAATCCCCCGCGGATCCAGGTAATTGTTGACCAGGCGAAACACCTGCAAAAGTTCCTCCGGCTCCGTCACGTAATTAATGGAATCGCAAATGCTCACCACCGCCCGCACCGTGCCGTACAACTCAAATTCCCGCATGTCCTGCAGCAAGTACAGGACGTCTTCCCACGGGCCTGCCAAATCCGTCCGCTCCGCCATGGAACGTGCCGTTGGATCTTCCCCGGCCTCCGGCGGCGTTCCCCGCTTGTTCATGGCCACCTGCAACATTTCCCACGAATTGTCCACGCCAATCATGTCATAGCCGCAAGCGGCCAAAAACTCCGTCATGGTGCCGGTGCCACAGCCCAAGTCCAACACCAGGCCGTCCGAAATCCCGTGCTCCTCCAACAACCCATGCAAATACGTGCCCCATTCCCCATAAGGCACGTTGTCCATGAACATGTCATAGACCGCCGCGAACCCAGTATACGCATCCATAAACGTGACTCCTTTTTTGGCAAATGTAGTTTGCCCGCCATTCTGCCATTCTGCCATTCTGCCATCCTGACCGGCATTTCGATGGGAGACCCCGCCAAATGCCAATCCATGCAGGAATGGTTGCCGTTTCCTCCGTTATTTTACCATAAACCGAATGTTTCTTTCAACCAATTCCCCACATTTTCTGCCCATAAATTGTTTCAATAGTTACTTTCACGGGGTGGGGAAACAAGGAATGAGGCGTTGCAAGCTTGCCTGCATAACGCTAGATTCCTTGTTTTCCCACAACCCGAAAAGGGTGGCCGCCCCACAGCGAGAAACACGAGCCCTTGAGAAGGGCGACGTGCGCTTTTAAGCGCACGGTTTCACAACTGTTTGGGCGTCCCCCCGTGAAAAGTTTCGTTCAATACACGTCCGCCCCAAACGGCATCAGTGCCAGCTTCGCCAATTTAAAATGCTGCAGCCCGAACGGGATTCCCACCACCGTCACGCACATGGCCGCACCAAACACCGCATGCTCAAGGGCCAACGGCAGGCCGGAAACCAACAGCCAAATCAAATTCAAGAGAAACGACCCGGCCCCGCCGCCATACCGCACCTCCTTGCCAAACGGAAAGAAACTAAGCGACGCAAACTTGAAGCACTGCATTCCCACCGGAATCCCCACGACCGTGATGCACCACAAGCATCCGGCAAGACACCAGCTCAAACCACTAAACACGCCTCCACATATAAACCACAACATATTTCCCAAACATCCCATGTCCTTGTCTCCCTTCTTTTTTGGTTTCCTTTTTCGTTCCCTTGCCACTACCTGCGGGACCACGCGGTTCCCGCCCATCAAAATCCCGCCAAGCGGCGGATCAACGCGCCAGCCTCCGCAAGTCCACCAACAACGACTCGACCCTGGCAATCGCTTCGTCCACCTGGTCGCGTGCCTCGTTAATCTTCGACTGCACCATGACGTCCACGAACAAGTTGTCAAAAAAGACGTCCGCGAACGAAAGGAACGAGCCAATTTCCATCCGCAAGTCCATCGACACGCTCACGTCCCGGAGCTCCTTCTGAAACTTACGCAAGTCGGCCTTCGCCTCTTCCATGTACCCGGCCGCGTCATCCATTTTCGAACGCTTCACCAGCGAGGACACCAGGCCGCCTCCAAGCATGTCGACAATGCCCCAGTTCTTCGCGCCGTCCAGGCATTTTTGCGCGTTTCTAAGGCTGCCAAGCGCCCGTTCCCCGGCCGCAACGGCCTCCCGTACTTCCTTTTCCATTCTCTTGTCTTCCATAAAATACCTTCCTTTCTCTTTTGCAGGCTTATTATGACGGTAGCAACTGTCACTTTTCGCAGAACAACCATCCCGCGAACACGAGTAACAACAAATGATAAGAGTCAAAAAGGGAATCCACAACTCCCGGCATCATGTCCGACATGAGCCCCGCTCCATGACAACCTCTTTGGATAAGAAAAAAGACTCTTATCATGAATTACGGTCATAATAAAAGTCTTGCAATCTCATTTGATACGGATACCCTTCGGCATCGGTTTTCGATTTCAAACCCACCATTCGCAGGCGTTTAGCTACTCCCTTTTATTTGTTAAAAATATAACACATTTTCGTGCTCCCGTCAAGAGAATTTTCAAAGTTCATGCAAATTTTTCCGGCTGTGCGGTTGCAACCCGATGGTAGTTTTCATGCAATTTATTGCAGTGAAAACGACCTGTCGGATTAGCAACCCATTTATTAATGAGCAAAATGTGGCTGCGTTAGCAGACACGGGAGTGCGTTGGCACGGATTTTGCGAATTGGATAAACAGGTTGGATGCTCTAAAGAGCATCCAACCGCACAGCTGGAAATTTTTTACCATACGCATTACTTTTCGCGGGGGTGGGGAAAGTAACCCATATGTTCACTTGCCGGCAATCCCGTCAGCCTCCTCCTGCGTAATGAGCTCGTGCTTTACCATGCTGGAGAGCACCTGCACGGTGCGCTGCTCGGCCAGCTCCTCGCTCACGTCCGGCGAATAGGCCGACGGGGCGTTTGGCACGCCCGCCAGCATGGCCGCCTCATATCTCGTAAGTTCCGACGGCAGCTTGTCAAAATATCCCATGGCGGCGGCATAAATGCCATAATAACCGCTGCCGAAATAGGCCGTGTTTACATACAATTCAAAAAGTTCTTCCTTGCTGTATTCGTGCTCCATGGCAAATACCACGAAAATTTCCGCGACCTTGCGTTCAACCAGCTTTTCCTGCGTGAAGAACAAGTTCTTGGCAATCTGCTGCGTGATGGTGCTCCCGCCTTCCTCGAAGGACATCGACTTGAGATCCGTCCACAAGGCGCGGCAAATGGCAATCGGGTCAATCCCCGGATGCTCCATGAACCGATGGTCTTCCACGGAAATGACGGCATTTATATAAAATTCCGGCAAATCGTCATACCGGGTGAAATGCTCCTCCCCGCGAACCGTGTCAACCATTTCTTCGATGGATGTTTGCGACATGGCCTCCTGGTACATCTTGTACCCCCTCGCCCCGAAATAAATACCGACGACCAGCACCACGCACGTCAAAAGCGCGAACACGGTCAATATAAATTTTCGAACGGGATGTCTTTTCTTCATTCGTACCCAACTCCTTTTCACTTTCCATGGACCGACTTTGCAAATTGGCCTGACGGCAGTTTTCCCCCGTCCTCCGTTCTCGTCCTTCGCATCATTATCATAACAGAAGAAATGGCCGTTGTACACTTACAACCACTGTAAGGGTTTCACGTTCACCTTCCGGCCAATCAGCGTGATGACCGGCCGGAACTTGAAGCGGGACTCACGATTTTATAATATGCCCTTGACGTCACGTTGTACACCAGTATATAGAACAGGGCAAATACCAGCACGCAGCCCACGGTCACCAAAACCAGCAAATTTTGATTGGAAAATCCAAGCAGAAGCAACATTTTGTACACCAGCGGAAACGCGAACGCCAGATGGAGCACGGCCACCAAAAGCGGGAGAAAAAACACGGTCAGCACCTGCGAATTGATGCTTTTCTTAATCTGCCGCGCCGTCATGCCGACCTTCTGCATGATTTCAAACCGCGCCTGGTCCTCGTACCCTTCTGAAAGCTGCTTGTAATACATCATCAATACCGCCGCCAAAATGAATACCAGTCCCAACATGATTCCCAGAAAGAACAACCCGCCATATATTTCATAAAACGAGCCCCGCTCCATCGCCACGCACTCGGAAACATAGGTAACGAAAGGAAGTCCGCCGTCCTCGTTCATCACCCGCTCGTTCATGGCTCCTATGTTTTCCAGCATGTCATTAAAGATAGCCTTCTGCTTCTCATCACCACAAGGAATGTCAACGCCATAAATCCAATGCCTGAGCATCTCTTGCCCCCCCTCTTCCACCATGTCATAAAGCCAAGGGGCAAGGGCTTCTTCCACGTCCGCCACGACCAGGAACATGCTGGGCATGATTTGTGAGGCGTCCGCACCGACGTCCACGAACTTTCCAACCTGCTTCTTGATGTTCCATGTTTTCAACTGCGCCTCGTTTCCCAGCGTGACCGTGTCGTAATCATAGTGCGTCTTGGACACATGGCAAAGCGCCTCGTCCGCCCCAAGCGTCTCATCCGCTCCCGCCAGCCGGTTGTAATCCTCCAATGAAAACACGAACATCTGCCAAGTGTTCGCCTGGAACCGGATTTCCTTTGAGTCAAGATACACCTCGTCTCCCATGACGTAGCCGCCAAAGTCCACGAAACTGTAATCCAACACGTTTTTCACCGTCTCCCCACGATCCTTCGCGCTCTTTTCCACGACCCCGCGCAAGCCCTCCGCGTATTCCGAATCGGACACCCCCAAATCCTTTGCCGAGATGTCAAACATGATGTTGCGCGCATAACGCTCCCGCAGGCTGCCCTCCATGCCCATGTAGAGGCAGCCGGTGGACATCAGCATGACCAGCACCATCGTGCAAAGAATGCAGATGGAAGCCAGGCTGGCACCGTTCCGTTTCATGCGGTATCCCATGGAGGAAACCGACACGAAATGGTTCGCCTTATAATAATACCACTTGTTCTTCTGCAGCAGGCGGCACAAGGCCACGGAGCCGGAAATGAACAGCAAATACGTCGCCACGATGACCATGATGACCGCCACGAAAAACAAGAGCAAGGCCGCCGCCGGATCCTTGATGCTTACCGCCAGGTAATAAGCCCCCGCCAAAATGACGATTCCCGCCAGGGCGAACAACCAGTTGACCTTCGGCGGCTTCTCCCCCGTCTGCTCGCTGTGCAAAAGTTCCATCGGGTTGGATTTCCAAACCTGGTACAGCATGTTGCCAAGCAGCAACAGGAAAATCAAGGCAAACGTCTTTGCCGTGTCCACGATGGCCTCGGGTGAAACATAAAACGCGTAATTACTCTCCAAGAGAAGGATATTCGTCATGGCAAGTTCCGCCAGCTTTGAAAATAAAAGCCCCAAAACAAGTCCCGCCGTCATGGAAAGCACGGCGATAATCAGGCTTTCCCAGCATAAAATCCAAGACAAGCTCCTCTTCCCCATGCCGAGGATGTTGTATAACCCGAACTCTTTCTTCCGCCTTTTGATCAAAAACGAGTTCGTGTAAAACAAAAAGATAACCGAAAAAACGCAAATCACCCCGCACCCTAGTATCAGCAGGCCCCGCATGATGGTTCCGCCAATCATCTGGTCAAACAACGGGTTCGTCGTCAAAAACGAGATGATATAGTATATCGCCACCATCGCCGAACAAGTCAGGATGTACGGCAGGTAGAATCTCCGGTTATTCCGGATTCCCGTCCACGCCAGTTTCACGTAAAAACGGTTACCGCTTACGGGGTGTACGTCTTTTCGCCTTTGTCGCGTATTTTTCCCCTGCCATGAACCACCTTGCCCGCGCCCCGGACCATTCTGCCCCTGCAACGAATCTTGTCCTTGCAAATGGCCAGACGGGCTTTCTCCCAGCATCACCATCTTCATATACCCGCTCATGCCCGCTCACCTCCCGTCGTCAACACGGTCAACGTTTCTGAAATTTTCTGGTACATTTGCTCGTAAGACGCGTCACCGCGGTAAATCTGGTGATAGACCTCGCCGTCCTTGATGAACAGCACGCGCCCCGCGTGGCTGGCCGCCTTCACGGAATGCGTCACCATCAGGATGGTCTGCCCCGCCTTGTTGATGGCCCCGAACAGCTTCAACAGTTCGTCCGTCGCCCGCGAGTCCAATGCTCCCGTGGGCTCGTCGGCCAGGACCAGCCGGGGATTGGTAATGAGCGCCCTCGCCACGGCCGCCCGCTGCTTCTGCCCGCCCGACACCTCGTACGGATACTTTTTCAGGAGACTCTTGATTCCCAGCTGCTCCGCAATCGGATCCAGCCTCGCCTTCATCTGCGCGTGGCTTTTCCCCGCCAGCACAAGCGGCAGATAAATATTATCCTCCAGAGAAAATGTATCCAGTAAATTGAACTCTTGAAATACAAATCCCAGATGGTCGCGGCGAAAATTGGCCACCGCCGATTCCTTGATTTTTGCCAGGTCCTGCCCGTCAAGCAGCACGTTTCCGCCGGTCGGCTTGTCAAGCGCCGCCAAAATGTTGAGCAACGTCGTCTTACCCGATCCGGACTCGCCCATGATGGCGATGGACTCGCCCTCCTCCACGCTAAACGTCACGCTTTTTAACGCCTCTACTTTATTTCCGCCAAAACGGGTGGTGTAAACCTTTTTCACATGGTTGACTTCCAACAGATTCATGATTGATGTCCTCCTAATCAACTTGATAATGCTATTATAGAAAAAAAGAAGATTAATTTCCATCGAATCGGCTTACATTTTTTATCGAATTTCTTACGTACCCGTAAGAAGTCCGTCACTTCTTACAAAGTTCACATAGATTCACGCAATTCCACATATCCTTGATTTTACGCTGTTCTACGAGGTTTATGACATGCGCAGATATCGCGTCAATCTTATGTCGGCAGGCCGACATTGACATCATGAAAAAAGTCATCACGGAACATGGCAAGGACATATTTTAACACCCCCAAGACTTTGGAGGAATTGCCGCTTGCGGCAAGAGAAGGTACCCCGGGTCATGACTTTGGCCCGTTGCCCACGGAAAAAAGACTTTACACACCCCTGATGATTGGTTGCCATATGGTTACGCTAGCGTCGGTGTCGCCTTCTGTACACCGACGCTATTTTCCCATATCATAACGAATACATTGGAAGGTGTAAAGCCTTTATTATTACCAATGCGCCTCTTCATAACGTGAGTTGTAACGGGCATCACCCGCATTTTTAATTTGCTTTCAGCGAAGCAGGTGACGCATTGGCCGATTTACGCGCACCCTTCCGGCCAATCGGCTTAGGTGATTGGCCGGGAGCTAATCAATGACCTCATGCTGCTTTAAATCAATCCGAATGGCCGTTCCCTCGTCCAGGCACGAAGTCGCGCTGATTTTGTGTCCCAGGTTGTTGCAAATGCGGCGGCAGAGGTACAATCCCAAGCCGCTTGCCTTCTTGTCGCTCCTTCCGTTATAACCGGTGTATCCTTTTTCAAACACGCGCGGCAAGTCCTCCGGGGCAATCCCAATGCCGGTATCCCGAATCAAAAGCGTCTTGGGGGATTCCAGTTCAACCGTGACGGTACCGCCTCCTCGCGTATATTTGATCGCGTTGGACAAAATCTGCTCGACCACGAACAAAAGCCACTTTTCATCGGTGACGACCGTGGCCTCAAGCGGCTTGTAATCCAACCGGATTCCAAGCATGACGAACTGCCCGGCAAACTTACGGACCGCCTGGCGCACGACCGCGTCCAAGTCCACCCGGCAAAGCACGTAATCCGTGGAATCGGAATCCAGGCGCAAATAACAAAGCACCATGTCAACGTACTGCTCAATCCGCTGCAATTCCGTCATCAACCGTCTCGACAATTCGCTGTCCTCACCCTGCAACGTCAAACGCATGGAGGCTATCGGGGTCTTGATTTGATGCACCCACGTCGTATAATAATCAATCAAATCCGTGAATCTCTTTTCCGCCCCCTCGCGCAGTTCCATGTTTTCGTCCCGGATGACGGAAATCAAACACTGGTAATCCGCCTCTTCCCACGATTGAACCTCTGGCAATTCGTCCATCAACTCGGCCGTCAATTTCCCCATCTCCCTAAGCCGCTTGTGTTTCCCGCGCGCCTGCCGGTAATCCAGCACCACGAATACGCCTCCCACGAAGGCGCACAAAAGGGCCGGATAATAGGCGGCCTCCAATGGCAGGTGGTACATGGCAAATACGCCCAGGAAAATCAGGCAAAACAAAAGGAATACAAAAATTTCCTTCCGTCTCCGCTTCCAATATTGTATAAAAAACTCCATCCCCGTCCTCCTCATTCCACCAGGTACCCGACCCCGAACTTCGTCTCGATGGCGTTTTTTAGCCCCGCGGCCTCCAATTTCTTCCTTAGACGATTGATATTGACCGTCAAGGTGTTTTCATCAATATAGTCATCCGTCTTCCAGAGCGTCTCCATCAATTTCTCCCTGCTGACCACGCTCCCCTTGTGTTCCAGCAAGGTAAGCCAGATCCGGTATTCGTTTTTGGAGAGGGAAATCTGCTCGCCGTCATACGTCATGGTCTGATCCCCCGTGTTTAAAATGGAACCTTTATATTCCAGCACGGAAACCGTTGACGCGAAGTCGTAGGTGCGCCTAAGCATCGCCTGCACCTTGGCAATCAATACCCCTTGGTCGAACGGCTTGGCGATAAAGTCGTCCCCGCCCATGTTCATCGCCATCACGATGTTCATGTTGTCGGAGGCCGAGGAAATGAATATCACCGGCACCTTGGAAACCTTGCGAATCTCCGTACACCAATGGTAGCCATTATAAAATGGCAGGGCGATGTCCATAAGCACCAGATGCGGGTTGTATGCGGCGAATTCAGCCATCACGTCACGGAAGTTCTGCACGCACTCCGCTTCCAGCCCCCACGCCACGGCCTGTTCCCTGACCGCCTGGGCAATTCCCCGGTCGTCCTCCACGATTAAAATCCGATACATGCAAATCCCCCTTTCCCGCCATCAGCCTACATATCCTACCGTACTTGCAATTGGCAGCGAATTTCCTTCCATGTCAATTGCGTACACTTCAATATAATACGCACCTTCACGATACCAGAATTTCTCCAACGGAACATCAAGGCGGAATGCTCCATCCCCCGCCTCGTATCCCCAAACCCAGACGGCGTCACTTCCGTCCGCGTTCAACGAAACGCGCGCATACACGGTGCATCCTTCATTTGCCAAGTCCCCCATGCCGCGAACCGTTACCGGCAGGAAACCCTCGCCCGCCTGCACCTTCCAGGCCTTGAGCCACACCGTCGCATAATCCTCCTGCAGGTAGTTCTCGTCAACCACCTGCAGCCCGGACACGAGACTCTCCACCATCCTCGTCCGCTTCGACAATTCGGCCCGCACGTAATTCAGGCCGAAACGCTCGGCCAACGTCTCCGCGCCCGAAAAAAGGTCCGTTCCCAGCCCCAGGCGGTTTCCCTCAATCTCCACGCCGAGCGCCGCGAGGGTGGTCGGGAAAAGATCCAGCGTCGTATATGTCCTATATTCCCCGGAAACCGCCTCCACGGCCGGATTAATAATGTTCACGTACGTCTTTCGCTCATACTCCGAATCCACGTCGTCACAGAAATCGGCATCCATCGTCGGATGGTCGCCGGCCAACACGATGGTCGTGTTTTCATAAAAATCCTGTTCCTGCACCCACTCGACAAACTCCGCCACCTGCCTGCTCGAACACGCCATGACGTCGGCATACACGTTTCCTTCAAACTCTTCCTCGCACCGTTCGCAATAATATCCGTCCTCGAAATGCGTGTCCGCCGTCAGCATCGTCAGGTTGAACGGTTCTCCCGACGCGGACAATTCCTCCAATTCCCATTTTGCAAATTCAAACAGCTTTTGGTCTTCGTATCCCCACCAGACCCTATAGTCCTCCGGAATCCACCCCTGCTCCTTCGCGTACTCGTAATCCTTGATTTGGTAATCCCCGTGCTCCGTATACAGCGTCCTGCGGCTCCCGAACGTCGCGTCCGATCCGATCAACAACGTCTGCACATACCCCTGCCCATTCAGAACATCGCCAATCGTCGTGGTCTGCGGCATGAACGAAGCCTCCTCGGCTTTCGCCGTCCCGCCGATGGACGTGACCAGCGGCAACCCGGAAGACTGTCCATACATGGCCGCCGCCGTCCAGGTGGTGTTTGGCATCACGTACCCGCCATTCAGCATTTCCTCCGTTCCCGAAAAGTCCTCGTGTTCCCGCGCCAGCTCGGTCAATTCCGGAATGCAGTCAAACTCGAACCCGCCGCCGTCTTCCTCGTCCGCGAACGTGACCTCCATGGACTCCAGATATATATAAATCAAGTTCCGCTTCTTTTCCGGGAACACCATCGCCGTCTCCTGCGGGTTCGCGTAATAAACGCTGATAAAGTCCGAACCCATGGACTGGTTATTGATATAATTGCCGATGTCCAACCGCTCCCAAGTGACACAAAATGTCAGGCCGAGCACCGCCGCAGTGGACGCCAAGATTCCCCCGACCACTTTCTTATATCCCTTTTTACGCGCCGCCGTCAAAAGTATTAGCATGAGTGCCAGAACCAGCACGTCCGTCGGGACACAAGAAATAACGTAGTCCTCGATCATCTCCATGTTGGTCCCCTCAATTGGCGCATTCAACTGATAAAGCAGCTCCTCCATCGACAAATGCTGCCATGTGTCGAACATCCATGCGGCGCTGGTACAAAGAACCGTTGACAACATGCCAAAAAGAACCGTGGCCGCGGCAAGCAGGATTCGTCCCGCGACACCGGTTCGCTTACGACGGTTCGGGCCATTCCCGGCATTTTGCCTTTTCCGGCCTCCCCTCTTCTTCCGGCCGTATCGGCTTTCTTTCTCAAATTTTGAAATTTTATTGCCTTTGTCCGTCATTTTATCTGGAGTCATTCCGCTCACGTCTTCTTCCGTTCCCTTTCCTACTCTTCTGCGTAATCTTCCATGATGCGCCGGATCCGCTCCCTCTCCCGCCTTGCCTGCCGGAGTTTCCTCACCCGCTCCCGGCGGATGGCCTGGAGCCTCCAATACGTCAAGGCGGCCATTACCAGAACCACGGCCGCCACGATTGGCAATACCAGCTTCCATCCTATTTCAAATGGCACCGGACTTGCATTTTCCACCGCCGCCACGTCATTTTCCACGTCGTTTCCCACGCCTTGTCCCGAATCTTCCAGCGGATCCTTTGCCGTTTCCCCGCCATCAATCATGTCCAACGGAATGTCATAGGGAACCATCGTCTTGTACACGCAGGCCGTCCTTCTCCCGTCTTCATAATTCACGTTGACGACCGCCGCGAAGACGCCCGGTTCCAACTCGCAGATTCCTTCCGGCTCGTCTTGTACCACGCCCTCGAACTGAAAATCCAACAATGACTCCGACACCAACGCCCGACGGGAAATGGAATACATGTTGACATAATCCCCGATTCCCATGAACAAGGTCAGTGGAAAATTGATAATATAGTCGCCGCTGACGCACAAGTCTTGGAAATTATCCCCCCGTGCCGTTCCCTGGTACTGCCCCAAATCCTCGACGAGCTGGAACTGGTTGTCGAGAATCTTGAAACTATAACCGTCCTCGTCGTTCGTCTGGATGACATAACGGTCGTTCCCCTCGTCATAACCAATTCCCAGTATATTGTAATGGTCGGAAACCTGCACCCTCGACTTGAAGGTGAGCGTGTTCGCGTCCATCAGGTAAATGCATCCCCGGTTCTGCCAGTCATTGCTCGTGTACAAGGCGACCGCGATTTCCCCGGTGTTCGGGTTATACGCCATCCCGTTCGCGTGCTCGTAATCCGTGTCCGCCATGCGCCTTGCCGGGGAATACCGCTCCACCGGATTTCCAAGCTCGTCAACGTCGTTGCGGTAATATGCCTTGATGACGTCCGGCGCGTTGGTGTCGTCCCCGGTATTTTCAATGCATATGATATAATGCTCCGTGGCACATATGGATTGCACGACGCCCGCCCCCGCCTCAATCGGATCCTCTATGATTTTTTCCCACTTTGCCCCTTCAAACGCGTTGTCTGACGCAATCTGCGCATGAACAGTACCCTCTCCCCACATGCCGGACAACAGACAGACAAGGCACAAGGCCATGATCCCCTTCTTCATCCCAATTGATACTCCCCGAAAACATGACTGGCAGCCTGCTTCCCCGTACGAACAAACAAAGGGCTCCGCCAGATGAAACCTTCGTTACGATTCTAGCGCGCCCCGTCGCACGGCCCAATCACTCAATCACGTGAATCCATCCTTCCGGCGCCTCCAAATGCCCCATCTGGATACCGGTCAACGTGTCATACAGCTTCTGGGTAATCGGTCCCATCTTCTCCATGCCGCTCGGCAGGCAGATTTCCTTTCCGTGGTCGACGATTTTCCCTACCGGAGAAATCACCGCCGCCGTCCCACACAAGCCGCACTCGGCAAAATCCTTCACCTCGTCAAAATACACTTCCCTCTGCTCCACCTCAAGCCCCAGGTAATGCTCTGCCACGTGCATGAGCGAACGCCTGGTAATCGAGGGAAGAATCGTGTCGGACTTCGGGGTCACCACCTTGCCGTCCTTCGTCACGAACAAGAAATTCGCCCCGCCGGTCTCCTCCACCTTGGTCCTGGTCGCGGAATCCAAATACATGTTCTCGTCAAACCCATTGGCATGCGCCGTCACGATTGCATGCAGGCTCATCGCGTAATTCAGTCCCGCCTTGATATGCCCGGTTCCCCTCGGCGCGGCACGGTCAAAATCCGAGACGCAAATGGTAAGCGGCCTTGCGCCTCCCTTGAAGTACGGGCCGACCGGCGTGGTAAATATACGGAACTGGTATTCATCCGCCGGCTTCACGCCAATGACCGGATTGATACCGAACATGTACGGCCTGATATAGAGGGACGCGCCACTGCCATATGGCGGCACGTACTCGCTGTTCGCCTTTACGACCCGCGTCACCGCGTCAACAAAGCGAGCCGCCGGGAACCTGGGCATCTCCAACCTGTCCGCCGAATCCAGCATCCTCTGCGCGTTCAAGTCCGGCCGGAACGTCACGATGCGTCCGTCCTCGGTCGTATACGCCTTCATCCCCTCGAAAATCGTCTGCGCGTACTGCAAGACGCCCGCGCATTCGCTCATCACGATATTGGCGTCCCCGGTAATGCATCCCTCGTCCCACGCCCCGTCCTTAAAATTGGAAACGTAACGCTTCTCCGTCTGGATATAGCCAAATCCAAGGTTCTCCCAATCAATGTTCTTCTTCATCTGCATCTCCTCCATTCCATGTAATGATGCTGGGGTCAAAAGGTGTTTCGACCCTGGCATTATCATATAATGTCAAATTATATTACTTCTCCCGGCAAAAATCAAGAGCGCGCTCTGTTTTGTTTCCACCTTGTCATTTTGCCGTTCACGGCAACTTGCCCTCCAGCTGCGAAACCAGCCGCTTGCGCGTCTGCCGCCGCCCTTAAGGAAGTTCTTTTCGCCAAGCTCGTCTTTCGGTCATCTCTCCATCATGCTAATCGACTCTATTCCCACGCTGCCGCCGCGCACGACCTCGATATCCTTGAATTCCTCCTTCAAAAGCTTGATTACCGCGTCGTTCTTGGTCGCGGTCTGCACGAACTCCAAAAGCAGGCTGTCCCGGCCATAGTCAATCACCCTCGCCTTGAAAGTCTCGGCAATCTGGAAAAGTTCCGCCTTGTCCTCGCGGCTGCACTTTTTCACCTTGACGTACAAAATCTCCTTCATCCGCACGAAGACGTCCGTAAAGTCAATCACCTTGATGACTTCCACGAGACGGTTCAGCTGCTTCTTAATCTGCTCGAACGTCTCGTCGTCGCTGACCGTGGCAATCGTCATCCGCGAAACCGTCGGATCCTCCGTCGTCCCCACCGTCAGGCTGTCCAGGTTATATGATTTCGCGGAAAACAAGCCGGAAATCTTTGACAAGACTCCCACCTGGTTCTCCACGTATAAAGAAATCCATCGTTTTTTTATCGTATTGTCCATTTTGCCCTCCACTTGCAAATTTGCATGCGACTTCCCTGCCAATCCCTTCACTAACCGACTAGAACCCGAAAAATCAGCAGTCCAGAATCATGTCCTCCAGCGTGCCGCCCGGCCGGATCATCGGGTACACCATCTCCTCCGGGTCAATGATAAACTCGATCAAGGTCGGCGCCTTCGTGTTTTTCTTCGCCTCGGCGAACGCCGCCGCGATTTCCTCGCGCCGCGTGACGCGAACGCCCTTCGCCCCGTAGCTTTCCGCCAGTTTCACGAAATCCGGCGTGTACTCCGGCATTTCCTCTCCGTTCGTGCGCCTCCACAACGCGCCCGAGCGCAAATTCGTCATGCTGTAACGCTTTCCATAAAACAGCTTCTGCCACTGCCTCACCATGCCGAGGTAGGAATTATTGAACACGCACAGCACCAGCGGAAGCTCTTCCAGCACCGCCGTCGCAAACTCCTGTATATTCATCTGCATGCCGCCGTCGCCGGAAATCATGATAACCGGCTTGTCCGGGTTCCCAAGCTTCGCCCCCACGGCCGCCGGAAATCCGTAGCCCATCGTCCCCAGGCCGCCGGACATAATCATCTGCTTCTTCCCCGTGACCTCCACGTACTGGGCGGCGAACATCTGGTGCTGCCCGACGTCGGTGACGACGATGGCCTCGTCATACTGGCGGTTGATTTCGTCGATGATGTCCTTCGGTCCCAGACCCGCGTGCTCCCGCATCTTTAACGGATGTTCCTGTTTCCAGTCCTCAATCTGTTTCAGCCACTTTTTGCCGCCACACTCTTCCACGTATTCGTTCATTTTCTCCAACGCTTCCCTGGCGTCCGCCACGATGGGCACGTCCACGGAAATGTTCCTGGAAATGGAAGCCGTGTCAATGTCGATATGCACGATTTGCGCCTTCGGGGCAAACTCATGCAGCTTTCCGGTAATGCGGTCATTGAAACGCGTGCCGATGGAAAACAAAAGGTCACACTCGCCAACCGCCATGTTCGAGGCGTATGCCCCGTGCATCCCCAAATTTCCTATATATAACGGGTGGTCCGTGGGAAGCGACCCGCGGCCCATGACGGTCGTCACGACCGGCACGCCGGTCTTTTCCACCACCTCGCGGAAAATGTCGTGGGCCCCGGAAATCACCACGCCGCCGCCGGCCAAAAACAACGGCCGCTGCGCCCGCGAGAGCATCTTGACGGCGCGCTTCAGTTGGCCGATATGTACGCCGCCGGCCGGCTTATAGCCGCGGATGTTGACATTCTTCGGGTACTCCGCGCTGCCAAGCTCTGCCATCACGTCCTTCGGCAAATCGATGAGCACCGGCCCCGGCCGTCCCGTCCTGGCAATGTAAAACGCCTCCTTGACAATCCTTCCCAAGTCGGCACGGTTGCGCACGGTCACGCCATATTTCGTGATGCTGCGGGTGATTCCGACGATGTCCACCTCCTGGAACGCGTCATTTCCAATCAAGTGCTTCGCCACCTGCCCCGTGAAGCACACCAGCGGCACGCTGTCGTAATTGGCCGTCGCCAGCCCCGTCACCAGGTTGGTCGCCCCCGGCCCGCTCGTGACCAGGCAGACCCCCACCTTCCCCGTCGTCCTCGCGTAACCGTCCGCGGCATGCACGAGCGCCTGCTCATGGCGCGGCAAAATCACGCGGATGCCCTCCTGCTTGTACAATTCGTCACTAATATCGATCGTGCACGCCCCCGGATACCCGAACAGCGTGTCCACCCCTTCTTCCTTCAACGCTTTCACCAACAATTTATTTCCCGATATCTGTCTCATCCCGCCTGATCATCCTCCTTTATATGTCCCTCGAACCGTTACTTTCCTTTCCCGTCCGAAGCCAAACAGTAACGATATTTCTACTAATATATCACAAACGTGGCACGGCCTGCAACCAGAAATTTTTCGAGATATTATCAAAATTTTCCATTCGCCGCTTTTCACGGACACGGGAAACGCCAAGGCTCGTTTGCAAGGCACGTCCCGTTCAAGGTACCAGACGCGAAACGACGGGAATTTTCTTCATCACCGCCACCAGCCCCGCCGTCACCGAATAAACTAAAAGCCACCCGAACGCCCGCCACTGCCACGCTCCGCCGTCTATCCGAAACCAATCCGGCACGAAGCACAAAACATAATAATGTACCAGGAACACGCCAAAGCTTAAGCTGGAAAGCTTCCCCAACAAGCTGCCAAATTTCTTTTCCAGCCAGGACAGGTCCATCTGCTTGAAAAACACGAAAACGGCTACCGACTGTAGCACGCAAGGAACATTGAGATAAAAATCGAACGTTTTGTCCAAGACCCCCGCCTGGGCGGACAAGTACCAACCGCCAAAGAAACGCATCCCCCATCCCACGACGCCAAGCAGGTAGATGACGTATCGTTTCCATCGCGGAAAGTCCGTATTCCACAACACGTACCCCAGAAGCACATATGGCAAATATCCACCACATATGGGGCTTATCCATCCGGAATTCAACCCGATGCCAAGCATCCCCAAAAAGAAAGGAATCGCGCCCATCGTAAGAAACCCGTACACCGACATATAAAGGAATGCCCGCCGCCTTTTTTCCTCTTCTATCAGGCTCAAAACGGGAATTGACAAATACACGGAAAATAATGCGGGGAAAAACCAGTAAATCATCATCCCCCTGCAGTTGATAATCATGTCAAGCATGGAAAGTGCCGATATTTCCGTATCCGACGGAAGATTGCCGACAATATGTATCGCCCAAAATATGGAAACGACAGACCAGAACAGAAATGGGACGAATGTCTTGACTACCCGTTTCTTCATGAACGTCTTCGTGTCGTACCGCTTTCTGTAATCCAGAAGCGTGATGCCCGAAAGCATGAAAAAAACCGGCACCGGCCAGTACAACAACGTTTCCAAAAGCCAGCTTCCGACCCATGTCCTGGAATCCTCAAAAATCCATACCGCGCCGTTGGCATGCAGCCACACCACGCCGATACATGAAACCACGTTTAAAAAATCGACAAGGAAAACCCGGCCTCCCCTCTTGTCCTCCACGGCCTAAGCCACCCCCTTCTCCTAAACATATGCCCCCCACGGATCCGCCTTGTCCTTTGCGACAATCATGGGCCGTCCACCCGCTTGCCCCTCAATATAATCCGGCTGCCAAGAGGTACAAGGCGGCATAATATAACGATAACAATAAGACGCTGCTGCTCTTCGTACGTTTCCGGCGCAGGTAGTTCCACCCGATAATGCCGTCGGAAATAAGGAAACAGACGCTCCCAATCGCCCGCAGGAGCGTCCCGGCGCAGAAATTCCGAACCGTCATCGAAATGGCCATCGAACTCATCAGGCACAATATACCGGCATACCCCGCGGCAACAGGCAAAAGCCGCTTCATTTTCGGCAAATAACGGCCAAACAGCCATAAAGCGGCGCCCACCAGCAAGGCAAATGCCACGAGCGTGTCCACGCCAATCTTCACTTCCGTCAACATTCCCACGGCCAGGCAGACATGCCCGACGGCGAACAAAGACATCCCGTACAAAAACTTGATTTCCAACGCCACGTCCGCGCAAGCATAAAAAAAGATGCCGGCCACGAACCACCACGCGAGTGCCCTGCCCGATTGCCGGGCAAACCCAAGCGCCAGAAAATCCGCCACCAGCGTCGCCAATGCCTTAAATGCCAAAACCTTCTTCTTATTGCGCTCCCGCCCGGCAATGTAAACCGCGCTCAAGGCCACCATCAAAACCAACGCGACAACCAGCATCATTTCCTCCCCATGTCATCCACCGCGGTGCCCGAGACGGCCGGCCTTCCCAACCGCCAAGCCCCCGCGGCCTTTGCCAAACGTATGCCCGGCTCATTGCCCGGGGGAATCGACCCGCTCGTATTTCGTAAACCGATACTCCAAGTCGGAACACGCCCGCGTCTCGCCCTCCTCCGTCCGTTTCCATTCCGGAAGTTCGTCCAAATTCGGAAAATGCGCGTCGGCGTCAAATTCCCCATCCACCTTCGTGACGTACGCCGTGCCACAGTACGGCAAAAACTGCCGGTAAACATCCTCCCCGCCAATCACGTACACTTCCGCGGAATCAAATTTTTCCAACAACAGCTTGATTTCCTCGTCCGTATGCGCGACCAGGGCTTTTTTCACCCGATACCCGGCCTGGCGTGACAACACGATGTTGACCCTGTCCTTCAAAGGCCGTCCGTCCGGAAAACTCTCCATCGTCTTCCTGCCCATCACCACCACGTGTCCCGTCGTCTTCTCGCGGAAGAACTTCATGTCCGCGGGAATGCTCCACATCATCTTGTTATCCTTCCCGATTCCCCAATTTTTATCCACTGCCACGATTAGATTCAACATGCTTGTACCCTCTTTCTTTAAAAGTCCTCCTGCCTAAGGAAGTTCTTTTCGCCAAATTCGGCCTGCGTCCTCATTAATCTCGGAGAACGCCCCGCGGCAGGTTCATCCTTCGCCATGCCCGGATCCGCCAAGCCGCTTTCGCCCTCCCGTCATACCGCAACCGGTATGTTTTTTATCTGTGGGTGCGTCTGGTAGCCGTCAAGACGCACGTCATCCGGCGTAAATTGATAAAAGTCCTTGATTTCCGGGTTCAGCCAGAACGTCGGTGCCGGATACGGCTCCCTGGAAACCAATTCTTCGACCAACGGCACATGCCGGTCATAGATATGGGCGTCCGCGATCACGTGTACCAGTTCCCCCGCCTTCATGTCGCACACTTGTGCCAACATGTGCAAAAGCACCGCGTATTGGCAAACGTTCCAATTGTTGGCCGTCAGGACATCCTGGGAGCGTTGGTTCAAAATGCCGTTCAGCGTCAGTTTTCCACAGCCCTTTTCCTTTGTCACGTTGAACGTCATGCTGTAAGCGCACGGATACAAGTTCATCTCGTGCAAGTCCTGGTGCACGTAGATGTTCGTCATGATGCGGCGGCTGTACGGATTATGCTTCAAATCATAAAGCACCCGGTCCACCTGGTCCATCATGCCCTCCTTGTACTGGTGCTTCACCCGCATCTGGTAACCGTAGGCCTTGCCAATCGAGCCTTCCGCATCCGCCCAACTGTCCCAGATGTGGCTGCCAAGCTCATGGATGTTGTTGGACTTCTTCTGCCAAATCCACAAAAGTTCGTCCGTGCAGCTCTTAATCCCGGTACGCCGAAGCGTCAACGCCGGAAACTCCTTCGCCAAGTCGTAACGGTTGACCACGCCAAACCGCTTTATCGTGTAGGCGCTTGTCCCGTCCTCCCAGACCGGGCGCACCTTCTCCCCCTCCGTGCTGGTGCCGTTCTTGATAATGTCACGGCACATGCCTATGAACACCTTGTCCGCATAACTCATGCCATATCCCCCGTTTTCCCTGCCTGCCCTGTTTCATTTCAAGACGCGGCCGACAACCGCCTCCTGCGTGCTTGCGACCCGGCCGCCTCACTGCGCGCCCATGCCCTTGCGGCTTCCATCCTCCTGCCACGCTTACGGTTCCGCGATATTGTGCAACACTTTCCTAAGTCCCCGCGCCAGCGAGGCAATCTCCCTCTTCGTCATCCCCCGCGTCAACTGCTTGTCGAGCTTGCGCCGGTCAAGCTCCATGCGCCGCTGGATGTCGTACGCCTTTTCCGTAAGGTAAATGTTCTTCCTCCGCTTGTCCTTCGCATTGGGAACGCAGAGGACGAACCCCTTCTCGTCAAGACGTTTCAAAATCCCCGTCACCGTCGGGTTCTTAAGGCTCAGCGCCCTCTCCACGTCCCGCTGGTTAACCTCGTCCTTGTTGGTGTGGAACAGATAGTTCAAGACCGCGCACTGCGAGGAAGTGACACCCAGCTTTTTTAATTTTTCATTTAAATCCTTTTCATAAAGGTTATTAATCTGCTTTACGACGAAGCCGATTGGTAATCCCGCTCTCTCCATGACACACTCTCTCAATCATACAACTATGCGGCTTATTTTTATCATCCTTGTCATAATTCACGCCAACTAGCAAAATTTCTCCCGAATATCCTTCCAACGCCCGCGTGTATTCCCTCTCTTTCACCTGTTCGATGGCCGTACGGGCGGACTTGTCATACTTCAGTTCGACCACCATCGCGGGCTTTCCACTAAACGGCAGCGGCAGGAACACGACATCGGCAAAGCCCCGCCCCGTCGGCAATTCCCGAATCATCTTATAATCCTTGCGCGCACTATAATACGCGAGCCCGATGGCACAACCGAGGGAATTTTCATCATTATAGGTCAATATCGAGGCCACTTCCATGTGCGCCATGTCCAAACCTTTGGCGACCTTTTCCTCATCACGACGAAGCGTGTCCTCAAGAAGCCGTTCAGACGCCTTCAAGACCTTCATGACTTCCGGCCAGCCACCGACACTCATGGCATTTTCAAACTCTTCGACAATCTCTTTATTCGGGATAAACGCTTCCCTGGCCTCGGAATCATATCCAAGATATCCAAGATGAACGAGCAAAGTCAAAACGTCATCCTTTGTCTTGAAATTCTTCATATCATTCTGAAAGCTACGTGTGTTCACTTTGACACGTTCCCCCCCAAGCATTTTCACGATGTCGGTACGAAGCCCGTCAAAATCCATCTCCATGTAAACCTTTAGTGCCTCGTAAGTCTCCGTCGAAGTCCAATAATTTGAAAATTTTCGATGCTTCATGGATTCCACGACCGATTTTGGATTATAAATATGGGAAAAACGTGTCAATTGATAGCCATCGTACCAACTGCCCACCTGGGCAAAATCCATTCTGAAACGATGGCACAGCTCTTTGACCTCATCTTCCGTAAAACCGGTATACTCTTCAAAAATCCCCTGATCCGTCATCGAATATTCCGAAAACATATTCAACGCGGAATGCTTCCCGTACTTTTTCACGGGCAATATCCCGGTCATATAGGCAAGCGCGACAAATGTCTGATCTTTCAGGAGATTTCGCAGGAAATCAAGATATTGCTTTTGTAGCGCCTCTGATTCCTGGTGCTCCCTCATCACGCAGTCCCATTCGTCAATCAGGAAAACAAATTCCTTCCCGCTTTTCGCGTAAATTTTCCGCAGCGTATCGGCCAGCCCCATATCATGCCTTTTTAATAAATATCCATACTCTTCCAGGAGTTCCTCCAAAACCTCCTGTTCCAAATATTCCGTGATTTCCTGCTTTTTTGCCCCAATCAAAAATTGCTGCATGTTCAAATAAATCACGTCATACCGGTTCAAATGTTCCTCAAATGAAGATACGCTTTCGATTTTCAGTCCGGCAAACAATTCCCGGGAATCACAGCCACGACCATAGTAAGCGGATAACATTTGCAACGCCATGGACTTTCCAAAACGTCTCGGCCGGCTGATGCAGACATATTTTTCCTGTGTATTGAAAAGTTTATTCGCACACGCGATTACGCCTGTTTTGTCCACATATATTTCAGAACGAACGGCTTCCTTAAAGCCTTTGTTTCCCGGATTTAAATAAACGCCCAAAGAAGCGCCTTCTTCTTTATGGGGATAATTTCCGAGAAATGCCCATAGATAGGAAAGACGCGGCATTATAACAAATACCCCGTCTTGCAATTTCCTTATTCTATCCATTTCTTTTCCCGAACCGCCATAAATGGAGCATACGGGACTTGAACCCGTGGCCTCCACACTGCCAGTGTGGCGCGCTCCCAACTGCGCTAATGCCCCTAAAAATCAATGCCTTGTCCATCAACTTTTCCTATTATACCACAAGACGATGACAGATACAATAGGAAATTTTTATTTTTTTCCCATATTATTTCTTCGGTAAACAAGATATAATATGAATAGCCGATTTATCATCACTTTACTTAAATTTCTTAATTATTAATCTTATTTTTTAAAAATTAGGAGGGATTCACTTTGAAATTTCACACGGGAACCAAAGAAGAACTGTTAAGCCGTCTCGGCTCAGATGCCAAGAACGGCCTTACCGAGGAAGAAGCGGCGGCCCGCCTCGGCAAGTATGGGCCGAATAAATTAAAGGAAGGGAAGAAAAAAACATACCTGCAGCGTTTCCTCGGGCAGTTTGCGGACGTGATGATTCTCATCCTGCTCGCCGCCGCGGCAGTCTCCTTCGTCATAGCCGTCATGGAGGGCGAGACGAAGGGCTTTTTCGAACCGTCGCTCATCCTTCTCATCGTCATTCTGAACGCCCTGATGGGCGTGATGCAGGAAAGCCGCGCGGAAAAAGCGTTGGACGCCCTGAAAAACATGTCGGCCCCCCACGCGAAAGTAATCCGAGGCGGAAAAGAACAAATCATAGACGCCTCCGGCCTGGCTCCGGGCGATGTCATCCGTCTGGAGGCGGGCGACTTCGTCCCGGCCGACGCGAGGCTCATCAAAAGCGCCAGCCTAAAAAGCGAAGAATCGGCATTGACCGGCGAATCCGTCCCTTCTGAAAAGGATGAAAATGTCAAGGTGCCTGACAATGCTCCCTTGGGCGACTGCGCCAACATGGTGTTCTCCGGGTGCAGCATCACCTACGGGACGGCCACGGGCATGGACACGGAAATGGGACAGATTGCCAATCTGCTGGAAGGCGCGGAGAATGCGCAGACCCCGTTGCAGGCCAAACTGGCGCAGCTCGGCAGATACCTCGGCATCATGGCGCTCGTGGCCTGCGCGATTATTTTCGTCATCGGCCTCGTAAACGGCATTCCGCTTTTGGAAATTTTCATGACGGCGGTCTCCCTGGCCGTCTCCGCCATCCCCGAGGGCATTCCGGCCATCGTCACCATCGTCCTCTCCATCGGCGTGCAGCGGATGGTGAAAAAGAACGCGCTCATCCGCCGCCTGCCCGCCGTCGAGACCCTGGGCAGCGCCTCCGTCATCTGTTCCGACAAGACCGGGACGCTCACACAAAACCGCATGACTCTCATGAAGGCCTACCTGGACGAAAGCACGGCGGCCGAAACCGGGGAGAGCGAAGTCCCTCCGCTCAAAAGCACAGCGACTGATGCCCGCACGCCCGAAAATATGGCATCAAAAACCCGGCCGCCGCAAAGCGCGGCGGCTGGAACCGGACGTTTTGAAGACATTGGCACACATAATTCCGAAGCCGTAAAAAAATTGCTGCTTTACGGCACACTCTGCTGCGACGGCTCCCTCTCCTTCCAGGCGGACGAGGTGACACATATCGGGGATCCGACCGAGACTTCCATCGTCTTCGCCGCCTGGCAAAACGGGATGGAGAAAAACACGTTATTGCGGGAATATCCGCGCCTGGCCGAACTGCCGTTTGACTCGGACCGCAAGCTGATGAGCACCGTCCACCAAATAGATGGAAAATATGTCGTCATCGTCAAGGGCGCGTTCGACGTGATGGCCTCGCGCTGCATCACCGGCGACCTGGAAGCGGCGCGAACCGCCACGGAACAAATGAGCGCCGACGCGCTCAGAGTCCTGGCCATCGGCTACAAGGAAATCGACCGGCTTTTGCAAAATCCCACTTCCGAGGAATTGGAAAACGGCCTGACCTTGATGGGCTTAGTCGGCATGATTGACCCGCCGCGTCCCGAAGCAAAGGCAGCGGTCGAAACCTGCAAAAAAGCAGGCATCAAGCCCGTCATGATTACGGGGGACCATATCGTGACGGCCTCCGCAATCGCATCCGAACTCGGCATCCTGTCAAAAGATGATAAAGCCATCACCGGCACCGAGCTGGACACCCTGACCGACGGGGAGTTGGACGACGCGGTAGAGCATATCGCCGTCTACGCCCGCGTATCGCCGGAGAACAAAATCCGCATCGTGAAATCCTGGCAGCGCAAAGGCCATGTCGTCTCCATGACCGGGGACGGCGTCAACGACGCCCCCGCCCTCAAAGCTGCCGACATCGGCTGCGCGATGGGTATTACCGGCACCGACGTGGCCAAGGGCGCCGCCGACATGACGCTGACGGACGACAACTTTGCCACCATCGTGGACGCCGTGCGCGAAGGACGCGGCATTTACGCCAACATCCGCAAGGTGGTCGGGTTCCTGCTCGGCACCAATATCGGCGAAGTGGTCCTGGTATTCATTTCCATGCTGCTCTGGCACAAGACACCGCTTCTCTCCATGCAGCTCTTGTGGATTAACCTTGTCACGGACAGCCTGCCGGCCATCGCCCTGGGCATGGAGGCCGTGGAAGCAGACGTCATGGAGCAGCCGCCAAAACCAAAGAACGAAAGTATTTTCGCGCACGGGCTTGGCGTGAGGATCGTCCTGCAGGGATTCATGTTCGGCATTTTGTCACTGATTGCCTTTAAACTAGGTGAAAGCTCGACCGGCCTGCTCGCCGGCGGACAGACCATGGCCTTCATGGTGCTTGCCCTATCGCAGGTCATCCAGGCCTTCAACATGCGCTCCGACCGCTCGCTGTTTAAAATCGGGCTGTTCGGCAACCGGACTCTGAACCTTTCCGCGCTGGTTTCCATCCTGATGGTGGCGCTGGTTTTGTTCACACCGGTTCGGATTGTATTCGGATTAGTCTTGCTGCCGACCAAACTGTATTTGCTCGGACTTGTGTTGATTCTCGTTCCGATGGTAATTATGGAAGTATCCAAGGCCTGTGGATTGATTAAACACCAGCATTGACGGGTATCCTTGGCTCTTGAAAACTGTCGCGTGCTTTGCGCTTCCACTATAAAAGGGAATGGATTCGCTTCTTCGGTTTTTACCGAATTCCATTCCCTTTTCTTAATTACGTTGTTACTTATTTTATTACTCATTTTATTACTCATTTTATTACTTATTAACAGAATTACGTCATATTTCTCATAATTTCCGTGAAACGTCCCTGATTACATAAAAATACATTGCAATCAACAGCGCTCCCGCCAGCACCCACGCCGCCGGGCTCGCCAGGCATACGCCCACGTAACTTTTCTGGTATGTCGCCACGATGGCCGCCAGCCCACGCCCGAACAATTCCGCCACGCCGGCCAGCATCGGGAGCACGCCGTAACCCATCCCCTGGATCCCGTTGCGGTATATATTTACGACCGCAAGCGGAATGAAGAAAATTCCCACGCACTTCAAATAAATGTCGACTTGTCCCATGAGACTTGTCACATCTCCGGATACAAACAGATTCGTCATATATTTTCCCGCCGTCATCACGATGACCGCCGTCACGACAGCATAAATGCTCCCCATCACCGTCGCCGCCTTAAATCCCTGCCGGATGCGCGACACCTTTCCGGCCCCCATGTTCTGCGCGCAGTAGGTGGCCATGGTCGTTCCCAGCGCCACATATGCCTGTGTCACGACCTGCTCTATCTTGCTGGCCGCGGTAAACGCCGCCACCTGCAAGGAACCGAGAAGGTTCAGCGAAGTCTGCACCATCATCGTTCCCAGGGCGGTAATGGAATACTGCAGCGCCATCGGGAACCCCATCATCAACTGGTGCTTCACCAAAATCCCCCGCAGTTTCCAGTCTTCCTTTTCAAGCCACAGGACCGGAACCTTTTTCGCGATATACACCAGGCACAAAATTCCCGCGACTCCCTGCGCGGCCACCGTCGCGTAAGCCGCGCCGGCCGCGCCCATCCCGAACACGATAATGAACACCATGTCCAGCACGATATTCAGCAACGCCGACAGCACGAGAAAATACAACGGCACCCTGCTGTTTCCAATCGCCCTCAAAACGCTCGCCAGCAAATTGTACAGCATCTGCGCGAAAATTCCCGCGCAAATGACCATGATATAGGCATACGCGTCCGCGAATATGTCCCCCGGCGTGCGCATGACATGCAAAAGCGGTTTCATAAACGCCATGCTCACGGCCGTCAACGCCACTGATATGATGACGGACAACACGGCCGCGTTGCCCACCGTCTGGCGCATCGCCTTCATGTCACCGGCCCCGAATTTCTGCGCGGTCAGCACGGTGAACCCCGCGCTCATCCCCCAGACGAATCCAAGAACCAAAAACATTATGGTTCCCGTGCTCCCCACGGCCGCCAGCGCCTTTGTCCCCACGAATTTTCCCACGATTACCGTGTCCGCCATATTATAAAACTGCTGGAACACGTTCCCTATGAATATCGGCACCGTGAAATCCAAAATGATTTTTCCCGGCTTTCCCGTTATCATGCTTTTCTGTAACACCCGCATTGCCATTCCCGCCTTCCTTGTCAACCGCGCCATAAAACGCATAGCCGCAATTATAAAAAAAACGGGGCAAAAATGCAATAGTTATTTTTACAGAAAATCACGGGCGGTCCGCTTTCATTTTCGTGATAATTGTTATATCCCGTATTTGTCCAAATCCACCCTGCCCTTTGTTACTTCCACGCCCTCGGCCCGCAGCAAGTCCTCCTGGCTTACTCCCCCCTCGAACGCAAATCCGCCGACCAGCTCGCCCCTGGCGTTGACCACCCGGTGGCAGGGAACTTCTTCCCCCCACGGGTTTTTGCGCATCGCGTTCCCGACCGCGCGCGCCATCTTCTTATCCCCCGAAAGCCCCGCAATCTGCCCGTATGTCGCCACCTTGCCCGCGGGAATTTTTTTAACGGCCTCGTAAATGCGCCTCGTGGGGCTGTCCGTCACCAAGTCATAGCTCTCCGCAATCATCCTTTTAACATCCCCGTCCGAAACCGACCCGTCCAGGATAACCGTGTTCCAATGCTCCTTGTTCTGGTGGTACGCGGCCGTCACCGCCGGATAGGTGTCCCGCCAGAAATCCCGCCACTCGGGGGACACCTTCACGTTAAGGTTGACGTGCCCGTTCCGCTCATACGTCCAGAGAAACGCCTTTTTCGTCCCCTTCACCCTGACAAGCTGCCAGTTCGGGTCATGGAACGGGGCCTCCTGGTATGTATCTGGAAATGACAATCCATAAGATAACGCCTCTTCTCTTGTTTTCACGTCCAACCACCGCCTCGCCTTTCTTTTAAGATTAGCCAACCAAAACAAACACCAGGCCATTTTTCAGCATCTTTCGAAATTATATATATAATCATCTCTTTTGTCAACTTCAGTTCGACAACTCATTTCTTTATTCTCTTGTCAAAAAATGGGTTAATCAAAAACCGCCACACCAGATTGGACGTTCAAAATGGTGCGGCGGTTTTTTTGCGAGGGGCAAAGCACGTTTTATCCCTCGTATCATCATGAAATATAAAAAGCCAGTACCTTTCTTGGTCTCTGGCTTTCAAGAGCGATAGACGAGACTCGAACTCGCGACCTCCACCTTGGCAAGGTGGCGTACTACCAACTGTACTACTATCGCATGTATTAGGTGTTCCGTATCAGGACAATACATACTATACTACAAGAACACCTAATTGTCAACGCTTTTTTTTATTTTTTTGTGTCTGAATTTTTCCAAACTTTTCAGACAATTCAAACAATTCGCCCAAATGCTTGTCACCGCCATTCGCATGCCGACCAACAAACGTATGGCGAAGTGCACGCACCACCAATCACAAGGCTATCGTTGCCGCCCCGCCGCCGGATCGCCGACCCGCAACAAAAGCCCTAATTCCTCAAGCTGCTTGTCGTCGGCCTGGCTCGGTGCCTCCGTCATTAAGCAAGAGGCATCCTTCACCTTCGGGAACGCCATCACGTCACGGATGTTGTCCGTCTTCGCCATCAGCATCACCAGCCGGTCAAGCCCGTACGCCAGCCCCGCGTGCGGCGGAACGCCATATTTGAACGCATTGAGCAAAAATCCGAACTGGCCGTAGGCCTGCTCCTTCGTAAAGCCCAACACTTCGAACATTTTCTCCTGAATGTCGTTCTGATGAATACGGATGCTGCCGCCGCCGATTTCATTGCCATTCAGCGTGATGTCGTAAGCCTTGGCGCGCACCCTGCCCGGATCCGTGTCAATATATTGCAAGTCCTCCTCCATCGGCATCGTGAACGGATGGTGCATCGCCGTGTAACGGTTCTGCTCCTCGCTCCACTCAAGAAGCGGGAATTCCGTAATCCAAAGGAACTTGTACTCGTTTTTGTCCGTCAGTTCCATCTGTCTGGCCAATTCTAAACGCAGATTTCCCAGCACGTCCCACACGACTTTGTTCTTGTCGGCGGCAAAAAGCAACAAATCCCCGTTCTCGCCATCCATCGCCCGAACAAGGTTCTGCATCTCTTCCTCGCCCATGAACTTGGCAAACGAAGATTTCACCGTACCGTCCTTTGCAATGGCGACGTAGGCCAGGCCCTTGGCCCCAAAGTCCTTGGCAAAGTCCACCAGCTTGTCAATCTTCTTACGCGGCATGCCGCCTTGTCCCTTGGCGTTGATGCCGCGAACACTGCCGCCATTTTCAATCGCCCCCTTGAACACGACAAACCCGCAATCCTTGACCACCTCCGTCACGTCTTGAAGCTCCATGCCAAAACGGACGTCCGGCTTGTCCGAGCCGAAGCGGTCCATGGCCTCCTGCCAGGTCATCCGCGGAATCGGCAGGGACACCTCCACGCCGGCCACTTCTTTAAACAGCTTGGCCAGCAGCCGCTCGTTCACCTCGATCACGTCATCCACGTCCACGAAGGACAGTTCCATGTCTATCTGGGTAAATTCCGGCTGCCTGTCCGCCCGCAAGTCCTCGTCGCGGAAACATTTGGCGATCTGGAAATAACGGTCGTATCCGGAACACATCAAAAGCTGCTTGTACAACTGCGGGGACTGTGGCAGGCCGTAAAAGCTGCCTGGATGGATGCGGCTCGGCACCAGGTAATCCCGCGCCCCCTCCGGCGTCGTCTTGCCCAGTACCGGCGTCTCGATTTCCAAAAATCCTTCCTCCGTCAAGAACTGGCGCGTGAGCATGGCGATTTTGCTCCGCATCATCAAAATACGTTGCAAATCCGGCCTCCTCAAATCCAGATACCGATATTTCAGACGCAGTTCCTCCTTCGTCTTGGAATTTTCCTCAATCGGGAACGGCGGCGTCTCCGATTCCGATAAAATGCGCAGGGCGTTCGGAACCACCTCAATCTCGCCGGTCGCGAGATTTGCATTGACCGCCCCCGAACGCCGCTCGACCACTCCCGTCACGGCAACGACATACTCCGCGCGCAAAGAGGCCGCCTTGGCAATCAAATCGGCATCCGACTTGCCCTCCTCGAACACCACCTGTATGATGCCGGAACGGTCACGGACGTCCACGAACACCAATCCACCCTTGTTCCTGTTTTTCTGCACCCATCCCATGACGGTGACGGTCTCGCCGACATTTGCCGCCCCAAGTTCCCCGCAACGACACGTGCGGTGCAATCCATTCATTGATTCAGCCATTGTTTTTCACCTCATTATTTGTACATCTCCACAAATTCTTCGTATCCCACTTGTGCCAGTTGTTCCTTCTGGAACTTTTTATTCTTCTTCATGTTGACCATCATCACCTGCATCCCCGCCGCGCGGTCGGCCTTTGCCCGCTCAAGGACTTCCAGGACCTTCTCTTTCGGGAGGTTCTTGTCCAGCAAATATGCCTTTCTCGCCTTGCCGGTAGGAATCCGGAAGCCGCGCTCCAATAGCAGCATGACGATTCGCTCGAAACCGATGGAAAATCCCACGGCCGGGGTATTTTGCCCGGTAAAGCGGCCAATCATCTCGTCATAACGTCCGCCGCCGCCCACGGAACCGCCGAACTCGTCCATCGAAATCTCGAAAATCGTCCCCGTGTAATAGGACATCCCCCGCACCAGGGTCGGGTCAAAACGCATCGTAAAATCCGCTTCCTTCGCGCTCTCGACGCTTTCGATGATCATTTCCAGAGAGTCCGCCGTCTCCGCCGCAAGATAGCCGCCAAGCTCCTCTTTACACTGGCGCACGCCCTCCACGTCGTTCGAAATCGTTTCAAATAGACGAAGATACCTTTCGACTTTTTCTTTTTCATGTCCGCACTCCTCCAATTCCTTTCGCACGCCGTCAAGGCCAATCTTGTCCATCTTGTCCAAAATGATGAACACGTTCTCATAATCCTCTTCCGCGAAACCGCTGTAGGCCGCCATCGCTTTCAAAATCCGGCGGTCATTGATGCGAATCGTAAAGTCATGAAAATCCAACCGTCCAAGGAGCGTCGTAGTGGCTAAAACCAACTCAATTTCCGCCAGGTTGGACGGTTCCCCGAGAATGTCGATGTCGCACTGCATGAACTGGCGGAAACGCCCCCTCTGCGGCCTGTCCGCCCGCCACACGTTACCCATCTGCAGCGCCTTGAACGGCGAGGGCAATACGTTCGCGTTATCGGAATAATAACGGGAAAGCGGCACCGTCAAATCATAGCGAAGCCCGCCGTCAACGAGGTCGCCCTCCCCCTTGGCGCTTTCCAGCTTCAGCTTTTCCCCCCGCTTCAAAATCTTGAAAATCAGCTTTTCATTGTCCCCGCCCTGCCTGCTGCACAAATTCTCAATGTGCTCCACGCACGGGGTCTCAATCGAGGAGAAGCCAAACGACTTGTACGTCTCCTTGATTAACGCGATCACGTAATCGCGAATCTCCATCTCCTCCGGCATCATGTCCTTCATGCCGGTGACCGGTTTCTTTTTCAATGCCATCTTCTTGCTCCCTTCTGCTTTCCGAACATTATCATAATTCGAAATTTCTGTTCATTTAATTGAATTCTCCAATCATATATCTTTTTCAAAATAAATCCCTTTAAAGCAACCTTAAAAGTTGTATGAGCTCATGCGAATTGTCCTGGCCTGCCACGGCTTGTCTGGTGTCAAACTGTGAAAAACGGTTAGTTCGATAAAAAGACAACAACTTTTTCTTCGTGGTCTTGCCAACTCATATTCGTGTTATACAAGTTACTATTCACGGAACAACTCCCGCTTGCGCCCTATCATCTCGTCAATTCGTTCCATATATTGGGAAACATTTTTCACGTTCTCGCAGCGCCGGATGTTCCCGTCAGGATAAATCCTCTTTGAAATGCTCCCCGCCCCGCAGGCTACTATGGTCTGCACTTCCTCCATAATAAGTATATTGTAAATTCCCGCTTTGTCAACCTTTGCATAACCAACATTTTCAAAGTTTCCGGCAATATCCTTCTGCCGGTACAGATAATACGGCAAAAGTCCCATGCGCGAGGCGGATACCGCCCCCGCCTCCACCATCGCCTCGATTTCATCTTGCAGCCCTGCATCCGGCACTCTCCCGTCCTGCCCCATGCGCGCGGCGCGCTTGATGGCCAGCGAATGCACCGTCAGGCTGTCCGGCCCAAGTTCCTCCACCTGGCGCAGGGTATCGCGCACGTCCTCTATCCGCTCGCCCGGAAGCCCCACGATCAAATCCATGTTAATATTGTCAAATCCCTGCTTCCGCGCCATATGGAAGCCATCGCGCACGTCCTGCACGGTATGCCGCCTGCCAACCAAATCAAGCGTCTTTTGCTGCATTGTCTGTGGATTGATGGAAATCCGGCTCACCGGGTGCGAGCGAAGCACTTCCAGCTTTTCCCGCGTGATACTGTCCGGCCGCCCCGCCTCCACCGTATATTCCAGCAAACCGCCCGCGCCCATGTGGAAGGAAAATGACTCGTCAACCTGACGCAACAGCCGCTCCAGCTGCCCCGGTTCCAGCGTGGTCGGCGTGCCCCCGCCAACGTAAACCGTGTTCAGCCGCTGCCCCCTCATCTGCGCGGCAACGACCGACAATTCCTTGCACAACACGTCCAAATACGCGTCCACTTGCCCTTTCCACAAATCGAGGGGCGACGAGCCAAAGGAACAGTAGGAGCAAATGCTCGGACAAAACGGGATGCCCACGTAGAGGCTGAAACCATGCCGAACGTCCAGCGGTGCAAGCAACGCCTTCTCGCGCCCCGCGATTTCCACCGCCAGCCTGGCTTTTGACGGCGCGACGGCATAGTCTTGCCGCAACACGTCCACCGCCCGTTCCTCGCTTCCTTCCCGTACGACGAGCTGCGTCGCCAGCTTCGTCGGGCGCACGCCCGTGAGCACCCCCCAGGCCAGCTCCTTCCCCGTCGTCTGGGACAAAAAACGATAGACGAGGCGCGTCACCTCGCGCTTTTGCGCCTGCATGGCCTCCTTCTTGCAAACGGCCTCCTCCTTTCGCGCAATTCCACCCGGCCGCAAGTCGCCGCGAGTATCCCCAAGCTCCCGCATTCCCGCAGTTCCACCCGGCCGCAAGTCGCCGCGGGCATCGACAAACTCCACCGTTCCCGCGCACTCCCGCACGTCGGCGGGCGAAATGCAAAAACAAGAACCCCCGTCCAAATCCAACTTCACAAGAGGTTCCTGCCCCGTATCCACGCGCTGCTCGATTTCCGCCTCCGGGAAGAAAGCCTTTACCGTGTGATACACATTATACGTAAACAACGTTTCCTTACAACTGATTTTCATACTTCACTCTCTTCATTCGGATTTCGCAATTCGTGGCGGATTCCCTTATCCGCCACGGGCCACGTCCGCACTGATTTCTATATGAACGGGTTATGCCTTTTTTCATACTCGATCGTCGTCTCCTCCATGTGTCCCGGCAAGACCCTCGTCTGCCCCGGCAACACGAAGAGCTTCTCCCGCACGGAACGCACCAGTGTCCCCGCGCTCCCCGTCGGCAGGTCGGTACGCCCGATTGAGGCGCAAAACAGCGTGTCCCCGCTAAAGAGCACCTTCTCCTCCTCACAATAGTAGCAACACCCACCGACCGTATGTCCCGGCGTATACAGGATTTTCCACTTCTTCCCTATAAGTTCCAGTACCTGCCCGTCCTTCACGTACACGGCGTTTGAAAAAGTATATCCGCTCCCATACATCGCCGACACGTTGAGGGACGCGTCATTTAACAGCGCGGCCTCCTCCTCGTGCGCGTAAACCGGCACGTCAAACTCCTTCACGTACCCGTCAATTCCCATGACGTGGTCAAAATGCCCGTGCGTCAAAAGGATTGCCTGCAAACGAAAACCGCCCTCCCGGATATGGGAAACAAGTTTTTGCGAATACTCCGCCGCGTCAACCAAGAGGCACTCCCGCGTCTCTTCATCGCTCACGAGGTAACAGTTCGTCCCGATCATCCCGATCACGAAAGTCTCTATCTTCATCATCGTCCTCCATTCACCGCCTGCCAACCCGGTTCCCATCACTTGCGAGGCCGTTTCTTTGCTTCTGTCGCTCGCGCGGCCGTCCACCCGGCATCCGCCACTTACCCCGCCGTCCGCTCGATGTCCATCACGCCCTCCAGCTGGCGCAGCTTCTCAATCACGCGGGTCAGCTGCTCACGGCTGGTGACGATAAAGCCCATGTCTATCGTGGCGGTTCCTTTCTTACTGGTACGGATGTTCATCGACTTCACGTCAATCTTCGCCTCCGCCAACAACCTGCTGATTTCCATCAAAAGCCCCCGGCGGTCGTCGGCGTACATTTTCAATTCTGCCAAATATTCCCCGCCCTTGTCGTTGACCGCGCTTTCCTCCCACTCGGCGTCAATCAGCCTTCCCCGCTCCGTCTCCGTCAAATGGAGCATGTTGACGCAGTCCGTGCGGTGGATGGACATGCCCCGCCCGCGCGTCACGAACCCGACAATCTCGTCCCCCGGCACCGGGCTGCAACACTTGGAAAAGCGCACCGCGATGTCGTCGATGCCTTTCACCACGATACCACTGTGCGACTTGGCGATGTGCACCTTGTTGTTGCCCGCCCCGGACAAAGTCTCCAAAATCGTCTCGTCGGTAATCTCCTTCTTGTGCTCCTTCTCATATTCCTCCACAAGGCGGTTGACGACCTGGCCTTCCTTCAAGCCACCATGGCCGACGGCCGCCAGGACGGAATCCCAATCCCGGAACCCGTACTTCTTCTGCACGGTCTGCAAATATTTCGGCTTGCTGACGTCCGTCGCCTCGATGGACTTCGAACGGCAGTAGGCATATATCAGTTCCCGCCCGCGGACGATGTTCTCCTCCTTGAACTCCTTCTTGAACCACTGGTTAATCTTGTTTTTCGCCTGCGTGCTCTTGGCGATGGCCAGCCAGTCGCGGCTCGGCCCCCTTGAATTTTGCGACGTGAGGATCTCGATACGGTCGCCGTTTTGAATCTTGTAGTCAATCGGCACCAGTTTCCCGTTCACCCGCGCCCCGACCATCTTGTTGCCCACCGCGCTATGGATGGCATAGGCAAAGTCCACCGTCGTGGAACCGTTCGGCAAGTTCTTGACGTCGCCGTTGGGCGTGAAGCAGTACACGTCCTCCGCGAACAAGTCCAAGTCCCCCTTAAGCAAGTTCAAAAATTCCCGGTTGTCCGACATGTCCCGCTGCCATTCCAGAATCTGGCGCAGCCAGCTTAACTTCTCCTCCTCCTGCGCCTTGATGCTCTTGGTCGCGTCCTTGCCCTCCTTGTATTTCCAATGGGCGGCAATTCCGTATTCCGCCGTCTTGTGCATCTCCTCCGTACGAATCTGGATTTCGAAAGGCTGCCCCGACGGCCCGATCAGCGTCGTGTGCAGGGACTGGTACATGTTGCTCTTGGGCATCGCGATATAGTCCTTGAAACGCCCCGGAATCGGCGTGTACATCTCATGAATCACACCAAGTGCCGCATAGCAGTCCTTGACGCTCCCCACGATGATGCGCACGGCAAACAAGTCCAACACCTGGTCAAGCGTCTTGTTCTGGTTCACCATCTTCTTGTAAATGCTGAAAATGTGCTTCACGCGCCCGTATACCTTGGCCTTGATGCGGGCTTTTTTCATGTGCTGCGAGACCCCGGCCACGATTTGCTGCACGAACTCCTCCCGCTGGGTCTTGCGCTCGTTCAAATCCTGGACGAGTTGTTGGTAGACCTCGGGCTGTAAATATTTTAACGACAAGTCATCCAGTTCCACCTTTATCTTGGAGATTCCCAGCCGTTGCGCGATGGGGGCGTAAATGTCCATCGTCTCGCGCGCCTTCTCCTGCTGCTTGGCCGGAACCATGTACTCGAGCGTTCGCATGTTGTGCAGGCGGTCCGCCAGCTTGATGATGATGACACGGATGTCCTTTGCCATGGCGAGGAACATTTTCCGCAAGTTTTCCGCCTGCACCTCCAGCTTATCCTGGGAATAGGACAACCGTCCCAGCTTTGTCACCCCGTCCACCAGGAGGGCCACCTCGTCCCCAAATTCCCGTGCAACGTCCTCCTGAGACAACTCGGTGTCTTCCACCACGTCGTGCAGCATCCCGGCCACGATGGTCTCCTTGTCCATCTCAAGTTCCGCCAGGATGATTCCCACCCAGAGGGGATGGATGATATAAGCTTCCCCCGACTTGCGCCGCTGCTCCTTGTGCGCGTTGCGCGCGGTCTGGTAAGCTTTTGACAAAAGGGAGAGGTCCGCCGACGGATGATACTTCATCACGCGCTCCACCAGCACCTGGTACAACTGTTCCGGCTCCTGGTAGTCAAACGGATCCTTCACGGCATGCCCGTCGATAATCCTTGATACCCCGCCAGGCAACGGACAATCCTTTACCGTGTCCGGCAATTCAAAATCCTTAGGCACGTTCACATTTGTCATCGCGGCTTCCCCCTTTCATCAAATATTGACGTTGTCCGATAATACCACGAATTGCTCCGCACCACGTGCTCCCGCAATTCTAAAGCACCACAAATATTTCTTAATTATATACACTAATGCAGAAAATGTAAAGCCCATCTTTCACGGAGACACAAAAAAGTTATCCATGGTGAAGCCACTTCTCACGGATAACCTTTTCCTCAAAACAGCCGCATCACGTCGTTGAAAAGCACCACCACCATCAGCACCATCAACGCCGCGAGGCCGACAAAGTGCACCATGCCCTCCTTGTCTGGCGGGACGCGCTTGCCCCTGACGGCCTCGATTGCCAAAAACACCAGCCGTCCCCCGTCAAGGGCGGGAATCGGAAGCAGGTTCATGATCCCTAAATTGGCCGTCACCAGGATGGCCAACGTCATCATGCTCAAAACCGTGGTCTGGATGTTGATGGCAATGGACTGCTGGTACGTTTCATCCACCATGTTGACGATGCCCACCGGGCCGGACATCTGCTGGATGCCGACCTTTCCCGTCACCAGCATCTTCAAGCTCTCAAACGTATAATTGACCCAGTAGCGCACCGTGTACAGCGCATACTGCATCGTTCCCAGGATTCCCGGCCGCTCACGTTCACCCTCCCCCGTGATGCCCAGGCGCGGGTAAGCGTCGTCCCCCAGCATCCTCGGCTCAAGGACGACCGTCGTCTCCTCCCCGCCGCGCTCGTAAGTGATTTCCATCTTTTCCCCGTCCATGTTCAAGATATTGTAGAGGCTAATCTCATCCCACAAGTACACGTGCCTGCCGTTGACTTTCGTGATCACGTCCCCTTCCCGCATTCCCGCCTCCTCGGCCGAATACCCTTCCTGAGTGCCGCTGATCACGGTGGGATGGTAACCAACCCATGCCACCATGATAAAGCACAGTATCCACGCCAAAACCAGGTTGAATATGGGACCCGCAACGATAACGGAAATACGCGCCCACACGGACTTGCTGTTAAAACTGCCCTCGGACACGTCGTCGGCGTCGTCCTCGCCCATCATGCAGGCGCCGCCAAACGGCAAAAGCTTCAGCGAAAACTTGGTCTCGCCGAACTTCCTGCCGATGATCGTCGGCCCCAGCCCGAGCGAGAACTCATCGACCCGGATCTTGTTCGCCTTCGCCAGCAGAAAATGTCCCAATTCATGAAAAATCACGATTGCACTAAACAATAAAACCGCAATGATAATACCCATCCGTCTACCACCTTATAATATTAATATTGGGGTCCCATTTTGACCCTGGTATCAACATGATTCCCACGGATTGCTACGCACTACGTGCTCCCGCAATCCTAAAACACCTCAAATCCGCTCATTTTTCTACGAAAAATGGCTACTTTTCGGTGTTTTGCGGGTCCCAAAGTCATGTATTGACATGCAAGCATGTCATACATGACCTTTTGACCCTGGTATCAACATGATTCCCACGGATTGCTACGCACTACGTGCTCCCGCAATCCTAAAACACCTCAAATCCGCTCATTTTTCTACGAAAAATGGCTACTTTTCGGTGTTTTGCGGGTCCCAAAGTCATGTATTGACATGCAAGCATGTCATACATGACCTTTTGACCCTGGTATCAACATATTCATAGGTCTCCCGCTCCGTGGCGAGAATGTCGTCCACGCTTGGATTTTCGATGTTCTTATGGCGCCCCATGCACTCCGCGATGATGTCGGTAATCGCGAGGTAGCCAACCTTCCTCTCCAAAAACAAGGCCACCGCCCGCTCGTTGGCCGCGTTCAGGACCGTCGGAAGCGACCCTCCCTCGCGTCCCGCCCGTATCGCCAGTCCAAGGCCGGTAAACGTATCCAGGTCCGGCCGCTCAAACGTAAGCCGCGACAGCTTGAAAAAGTCCAGCCGCTCCCCGGGCAAATACCTTCTTTCCGGATAATACAACGCATACTGGATTGGCAGCTTCATGTCTGGGGTGCCAAGCTGCGCGACGACCGCCCCGTCTGCATACTCCACCATGGAATGGATGACGCTTTGGGGCTGCACGACGACCTCGATTTGCCCCACGTCGACACCGAACAGCCACTTCGCCTCGATGACCTCCAGCCCTTTGTTGACCATCGTGGACGAATCAATCGTAATCTTCCTCCCCATCTCCCAATTCGGGTGCTTTAAAGCGTCCTCCACCTGGACGTTTTGAAGCTCCCCCCGCTTCCTGCCCCGGAACGGCCCGCCCGAGGCGGTCAGCCAAATCTTGGCGAGCGCCCCCTCCTGCCCGCCCTGCAGGCACTGGAAAATCGCGCTGTGCTCACTGTCCACGGGCAGGATGGACACTCCATATTGTTTCGCGAGCGGCATGATAATATGCCCCGCCGTCACCAACGTCTCCTTGTTTGCCAGGGCGATGTCCTTGCCCGCCCTGATGGCCTCGATGGTGGGCAAGATGCCAATCATCCCAACGATGGCCGTAACCAGGACGTCAGATTCCTTCATGGCGGCCACTTCCAAAAGTCCGTCCATGCCAGATATGACCTTCACGTCAAGGTCTCGCAGGTTCTGCCGCAATTCCTTCGCCTTTTCCCCGTCCCACACCGCCGCCAGGCGGGGACGAAACTTTCGCACCTGCTTTTCCAGAAGCCGGATGTTACGATGCGCCGAAAGCGCCACCACCTCGAGATCGCCGTTCGTCCTCGCCACCTCCAGCGTCTGCGTCCCGATTGACCCGGTAGAACCCAGAATCGCTATCTTTTTCATTTCCTCATGACCTCCTCTGAAAAACCACGCGCATGTCAAAACGGCAAATCCGTTTTTCCCATGCGCGATTTTGCGCGGCACGCTTCCCATGCCCCGACCCAGGGCACGATTTATAGCACGATTGCCAAAAAATAAATGGCTGGCGCCGTGAATATCACGCTGTCAAAACGATCCATGATGCCGCCGTGCCCGGGAATCAGCGTGCCATAATCCTTGATGTCATAGTTCCGCTTGATGGCCGATGCCGCCAGATCCCCGATTTGGGAAACCGCGCCGCCAACCGCCCCGATGATGGCGAACCTAAGCACGCCCACGTCCGCCCCGCCCCAGCGGTTGATTGCCAGCGCGTACAAGCAGCCAATCAAGGCCGCGCCCGCGATGCCGCCGATGCCGCCCTCCACGGACTTTTTCGGGCTTAGCGCGGGAGCCATCTTGTGCCTGCCAATCAAGATTCCCACGCAGTAGGCACAAGTGTCGCATCCCCACGAACAGACGAAAATCAGCCAGACCGTGAACGCGCCGCCCGCGAGCATGCGAATCTGGTAAATGTAGGACAACATCACCGCCACGTAAAACAAGCCGAAAAATGCCGCCACCGCTTCCCTCGCATGGTATTTCGGATAAGAAAGCACCATGATTGCCAACAAGCAAACGAGGAACGCGACGAACAAGAGCATAAATAAATCCAACTCCCGCCCCGCCGGCCAAACGCCTTGTACCACGCCTTCTTCCATGTTTTCCATATTCTTGTTTTTCAATAAAAGCATTCCATAATAAAGTGCCGCGAAAAGATACCCGCAAATTCCCGGAGCCTTTTTTTCGATTCCGAACACCCGGTACAATTCGTACATCCCGACCAGACTGATGGCCGCCGTCACGAAAAACGTGACGTAACCGCCGCTAACCAGCGTGGCCAGTGCCAGAATTACGAGCAGGATGCCGCTTAACAACCTCGTCCTAAACATCTCCCGACTCCTCCCCGACCCCGCCGTATCTCCTGTCTCTGCTATTATACTGTTCAATGGCCCGTACCAATTCCTCTTTTGTGAAATCCGGCCACAAAACGTCGGTAAAATAAAACTCGGAATACGCCAGCTGCCACAGCAGGTAATTGGACAGCCTCTGCTCCCCGCTCGTGCGGATCAAAAGGTCGGGATCGGGCAACTCGCAAGTGTCCAGGTACGACGCGAACACCTTCTCATCAATCACGTCCGCCGCAAGCTTCCCGGCCGTGCAGTCTGCGGCCATGCGCCTTACCGCCCGCGTCATCTCGTCACGACTGCCATAATTCAGGGCAATCGTAAAATTCAAACCGTTATTGTTCTTGCTGGACTCCACCAGTTCATGGATGCGGCTTTTGATATCGTCGTCGAGCGGCGCCAGATTCCCGATGACCCGGATTTTCATGTCATTCTTCTCCGCGGTCTTCAAGCATGTCTTCATATAATTGCGCAAAAGCGCCATCAAGGCGTTCACTTCCGACTGCGGACGGTTCCAGTTCTCCGTGGAGAACGCGTACACCGTCAGGTACTTGATTCCCATCCGCCACGCCTCCTCGCAGATACGCTCCACGTTCTTGCTGCCCTGCGCGTGTCCATAATTTCGCGGCATCCCCTTGGATTTTGCCCAACGGCCGTTACCGTCGAGAATAATCGCGATGTGCTGGGGTACGTTCATGTCCTCTTCCTCCATCAAAAGACGTTGGGGTCAAAAAACATTCCATCTGTGCGGTTGGATGCTCTGAAGGAGCATCCAACCATTCATACAGCCGGAAAACATTTTGACCCCTCAACATCTAATACAAATTTGCCATACCATTCCCGCTAAGCTCGCAAAACACCTCGCCAAGCGCTCAGGTATGTATTCACACCAGGCTCGAAAACACCTCGCCAAGTGTTCATAACTATACCGTCATGACTTCCTTCGTCTTCACCTCGACGGCCTTGTCCACTTCTTTCACGTACTTGTCCGTCGTCTTTTGTAATTCTTCCTCCAAATCCTTGATTTCATCCTCGGAAACGTCGGTTCCCTTCAATTTCTTCAACGCGTCGTTTCCGTCGCGGCGGATGTTCCGAACCGCCACCTTGGCCGCCTCGCCCTTTTTCTTCACGTCCTTGGCCAGTTCCTTCCTGCGCTCCTCCGTAAGTTCCGGGAAAATCAGCCGGATGCTCGAGCCGTCGTTGTTCGGGTTGATGCCAATGTCCGACATCTGTATGGCCTTCTCGATTTCCCGGATCATCTTCTTTTCCCACGGCTGGATCACGATCATGCGGGCCTCCGGCACGGACACGTTCGCCACCTGCTGAATCGGCGTCGGGGACCCATAATAGTCCACCACCAGCTTGTCCAGCACGTGAGGGTTGGCACGACCCGCCCGGATTGCCGCCAAATCCGCGTCCAAACTCTTCATCGTCTTCTGCATCTTCTCCTCGTACATTTTCAGTCTTTCATTCATGGCCTGAAACCTCCTATGTTCTATTTATTATCATGTATCAAACGGTCACCTTCGTCCCGTTAAAATGCCCTCCCATCGTCCGGACGATGCTGTTTTCCTCATTCAGCCCGAACACCAGCATCGGCATCTTGTTTTCCATGCAAAGAATCGACGCGGTCATGTCCACCGCCGCCAGCTTGCGGTCAATCACTTCCTGGATGGAAATCTCGTCAAACTTCTTCGCCTGCGGGTTCTTCTTCGGGTCGCTGTCGTACACCCCGTCGATGGCCTTGGCCAGAAGCATGGCATCCGCCTCGATCTCGATGGCCCGAAGCACCGCGCCGGTATCCGTCGAAAAGTACGGATGCCCCGTCCCTCCCGCGAAAAAAACCACCTTGCCCGCGTTTAGCGCCTCAAGCGCCGCGTCCTTGGAAAACAAGGAAGTGAACGCCCCGCACACGAACGGGGTAAACACCTCCGTCCTCATCCCCGCATGGCGGAAAATGTCCGACACGTAAATACAGTTCATCACCGTCGCCAGCATCCCGATTTGATCCGCCTTCGTGCGGTCTATCGTCTCGCTCGTGCGCCCCCGCCAGAAATTGCCCCCGCCGGTCACGACGGCAACCTGGTGTCCCTCGTCCACCAGGCTTTTCACCTGCCTTGCCACGCCCATGCAGGTCGCCTCGTCAAAACCCGTCTTCTTGTCCCCGGCGAGCGCCTCGCCGCTCAATTTCAACAACACTCTTTTCATAATCTACCTTACGCTCCTTCAAATATTCACAATGAAGTATAACACAGATTTTCTGATTTGTCATGCATATCTGTGATTTTTCGCTTTCCTGGCAAAAATCCATAAAATGAAACATTGACAATCCTATCTGAATGTTTTAAAATAGGTTCGTTTTTAGGGGGAGCCACGCGCTCATGCAAGGAGGATTTTCTATTATGATTATCGTATTAAAACCGCGTACCACGGAGGAAAACGTTTCCCGCGTGGTGCACTTGATTGAAAACAAGGGACTGGACACCCATATCGTCCGCGGCTCGGAAATGACTATCATCGGCTGTATCGGCGACACCACCGCGGTCGACCCGAAGCTGTTCGAGGTCGACTCCTCGGTTGACAAGGTCATGCACGTGCAAGAGCCTTACAAGCTGGCGAACCGCGCCTTCCACCCGGAAAATTCCGTCATCGAGGTGTCCGGCGTGAAAGTCGGCGGCGGCCACATGGCCATGATTGCCGGGCCATGCTCCGTGGAATCCTACGAGCAGGTGCTGGAAATCGCCAGGGCCGCCAAGGCATCGGGGGCCAACATGCTGCGGGGCGGCGCGTTCAAGCCGAGAAGCAGCCCGTATTCTTTCCAGGGGCTGGGCCTTGAAGGGCTTGACATCCTCTGCGCCGTCAAAGACGAGGTAGGGCTTCCCATCGTCACGGAGCTGATGTCCGACAAGTACCTGGACATTTTCAGTGAGAAGGTGGACCTGATTCAAATCGGGGCCCGTAACATGCAGAACTTCGACCTGTTAAAGCAACTCGGCCAGGTGAAGCGGCCGATTTTACTCAAACGTGGGTTAAATGCCACCTACGAAGAATGGATCATGGCCGCCGAATACGTCATGGCCGCCGGAAATGAAAACGTCATCCTCTGCGAACGGGGCATCCGCACGTTCGAAGCCTTTACCAGGAACACGCTGGACTTGCAGAGCATCCCGGTACTAAACCGCAAGACGCATCTGCCGGTCGTCATCGACCCGAGCCACGCGGGTGGGAAATGGTGGCTGGTGGAACCGATGGCCAAGGCCGCCATCGCCGCCGGGGCGGACGGATTAATCATCGAGGTGCACAACAACCCGGAGTGCGCGCTGTGCGACGGGGCGCAATCGCTAAAGCCCGCCAAGTTTGACACCCTGATGAGGCAAATCACGCAAATCGCGCAAGTGGTGGGAAAGACGCTCTGACGCGTGCGGGGCAAATAGCAGGAAACGCGTTTTGACACGCGCGGCGCAAATGCGCAAATGTATAGAAGAGACACCCTGACACGCACGGGGCGGGATATCGTGCCGAAGCAAGACATTACATGCCAGAAAGGAATACGCATCATGAAGCTGACCGTGAACCTCGGGGAGCACAGTTACCCGATTTATATAGAAAATCATATCCTCGCCGGAGCCGGCTCTTATATTTCGCAGGTTTTTAAAGGACGGCGAATCATGATCGTCTCCGATGACAACGTGTTTCCATTATATGGGGAAACGTTGCTTTCCTCCTTGTCGGGCTACGACTGCCACACGCTCGTGCTGCCGCACGGCGAACCGACCAAAGGCTTTCAAAGTCTGCCGACGATTTACGGCGCCATGCTGAAAGCCAGGATTTCCCGCAGCGACCTTGTCATCGCGCTGGGCGGCGGGGTCATCGGCGACTTGGCCGGATTCGCGGCGGCCAGCTATCTGCGCGGCGTCAAACTGGTACAGATTCCGACATCCTTACTGGCGCAGGTGGATTCCTCCGTCGGCGGCAAGGTGGCGGTGGACTTGCCGGAAGGCAAGAACCTGGTCGGCGCGTTTTACCAGCCCAAACTGGTACTCATCGACCCGACGGTGCTCGACACGTTACCAGAACATTTCATCCATGACGGCATGGGCGAAATCATCAAGTACGGCTGCATCAAGGACGCCTCCCTTTTTGAAACGCTAAAATCCCACTCTTCCTTCGCGGATTTAAAGCCGGAACTTAAGGATGTCATCGCCCGCTGCGTCGACATCAAGCGCGTCGTCGTGGAACACGACCAGTTCGACACCGGGGAGCGCATGCTTTTAAACTTCGGCCATACGCTGGGACATACGATTGAACAATACTACCACTACGAGCGGGAAAGCCACGGCGAGGCGGTCGCCATCGGCATGTACCAGCTTTGCCTGGCCGCGGAAACCAGAGGCCTGACAAAAAAAGGATGCGCCGCGCGAATCCTGGACGTGTTACGGATTTACGGGCTTCCGCATGCATGCGGATTGCCGATAGACGCCTTGACGGAAGCCGTCACGCTGGACAAGAAGAACCTCAACAACAAGTTGAACCTCGTGCTGCTGCACGACATCGGGGATTCTTACGTTTACCCGGACGGGGTGGAATTTTTTGAAGGGATGGGAAACGTCTGATAACGGACTGCCAGCCGCAGGAAAGGAATTGACCATGAGCATTTTCACAAATGACACGAATAGCATATTGCGCCTCGGCGTGCTGGGTGGCAAGCTCGCCCACACCCTATCCCCAAAAATCCACGCCGATTTGCTGAAACAACAAGGAATCCGCGGGACTTATGAAAAATATGAAATGACGCGCACGGAAGTGGACGGACTGTTTTCCTTCATGGATGAAAACGGCATCACCGGACTCAACGTCACGCTTCCCTACAAGGAAGTGCTTTACCACATGGTGGACGTGCCAGACGACGCGGCGGAAAAAATCGGCGCGGTCAATACCATCCTGCGAAAGGACGGCGTTTCCTACGGGTACAACACGGATTATATCGGGGTTACGAGCATGTTTGCAAAAGCCGGCGTGGACTTGTCCGGCAAGGACGTCGTCATCCTCGGCTCCGGCGGCGCCAGCAGGGCCTTGATTTACGGATTCCACCAAAAGGACGCGAAGACCATCACCATCGCCGCCCGCAACGAGGCGGCCAAGCGGGCGTTAAAAGAATCCTTTCCATATATTGAGACGAGCACGCTCGAAAATATCCCCTCCGGCGACGTCATCATCAACGCCACGCCGGTCGGCATGTACCCGAACACGGGAAAAAGCGCGGTGGACGCCCCGGTCATTTCCCGCTTCGCGATTGCCGCCGACATCGTGTACAACCCGCTGGTGACGGAATTTTTGCGCATTGCCGAAGAAAACGGCCTGAAAATCGTCACCGGCTTAATGATGCTCGTCGACCAGGCCATCGGCGCGGAAGAAATCTGGCTGGAAAAGAAACTGGATTACCATATGGGAAACAAGATACACGACGAACTGGCGGGGCGGTTTTAATACCGCCCCCTTTCATTTTTTTCAAACCGCCAAATGGTTAAGCGACGAACCCCCGCCGCCCTTTTGCATATAATATCCTACACGACGCGCGACGTCCCACGTCCTGAAAGGATATCGACATGAAAGAAGCCAAAGTCACGGCAAACAAGGTAGCCATTATCACCATGCTGGGAAACACCATGTTGTCCGCCCTCAAATTTCTGGCCGGTACCGTGGCGCATTCCAATGCCATGATTAGCGACGCCATCCACTCGGCATCGGACGTGTTCAGCACGATCGTGGTCATCATCGGTATCAAATTCGCCTCGAAGAAATCCGACAAAGGGCACCCTTACGGACACGAACGCTTTGAATGTGTGGCGGCCATCCTCCTCTCCATGCTTCTTTTCATGACGGGAATTGGCATTGGCGGCGACGCGTTGCGGACGATTTTGCATGGCAACCATGAAAGTTTGCAGGTTCCCGGAACCTTCGCGCTAATCATGGCCGTGGTATCCATCACCAGCAAGGAAGGAATGTACTGGTACACGAGACATTACGCAAAAAAACTGGATTCCTCCGCCCTGATGGCCGACGCGTGGCACCACCGCTCGGACTCCCTCTCCTCGGTCGGCGCCCTTGTCGGAATCGGTGGCGCCCGGCTTGGATTCCCGCTGATGGATTCCATTGCCAGCCTGGTCATTTTCATATTTATTGCCAAGGCGGCGTTCGATATTTTCAAAGACGCCATGGATAAAATGGTGGACCACTCCTGTGACGAGGATACGGAACGACGGGTTTATGAATGTATCACACAAAATGAAAACGTAATAGGCATCGACTTGCTACAGACCCGGATTTTCGGAAACCGGATTTATGCGGACGTGGAAATTCGGATGGACGCGTCATGCACGTTGCGAGATGCGCACGACGTTACCAAGGCCCTGCACGATGAAATCGAACAAAATTTTCCCAAAATAAAGCATGTCACGGTGCGGGCAAATCCCGCACCGTGACACGCGTTCTGCCAGGCATCTGCCCGGCACGACTTTCTCATGATGCTCCAGGTACTCCTTCCCCATCCTTTTCTTCGCCACCCGGCGTCTTTTCGCCTTCCCCAGCCTTTTCGCCACCTGCCGCATCCCCGCCGTTCCCGTCAGGCGTTTCCTGCTCCTTTTCCGCTTCCTCGCCGGCCTTCAACAGCTTTTCCTGGGAAACGAGCTTGGAATCAAGCATGCGGATGTCATCTGCCGGAATTTCGTACGTACCTTTCTCCGTCTTGTTGACGTGGATCCGCACGGTCTCGGATTTCCCATATTTAAGACCCGCGTCCAGTTCCGCCTTTAAAATGTCGTAATAAAGCTGGTAGACCGCCTGCTGCATCTCCTCTTCCGTCGGCACCGGCGTCCCCTCCATCACGCTGTTGCTCAAATTCACGGCATATTCGGCAGATTTTTCCCGAAACGTCTCGTACGTGTCGTCAAACAACGTCATCGGTTCCACCGACACGTCCACGACATAATTTCCATCTTCGTTCTTCGTCGCCTCCCCCACCGTGTAGCGTACCCGCAAAATAATGTCCTTGAACAGCTGGTTATAATTGTTTTCCAACTCCTCCGGCAGTTTCGCGTTTTTATAAATCTTGGAAGTCAATTCCAGATTGCTTTCAAACACCTGCTTCGCGTCTTCTTCCGTGGCCCCGGTCAGTTCTATGTACTGTTCCGTTTCATTTTTATAGGTCACGTCTAAAACAGCCTGCGTGTAGGCGACCGGGTCAATCATGCGGATACAGCTGCAGACGCATAATGCCACGCCCAGCAACAGCGCCGCCCCCAACACGTACCTTCCCTTACGGTATTTTTTTCCTCTTTCGTCCGATACCGTTTTCTTCGTTCGGCTCCACATAAAAAGTTCCTCCTTATTTTGCACCTTCTGTCATATTCTTTGCCCAGCGTCAACGTGCAAATGGCATTGCCCCATGCAAGCCACCCTGCACCGAATAGAATATAACACATTTTTTTTGCAAAAAAAGGAGAAACTTGTCCACTTAATTGAAATGTCGTGATTTGCGCCAACCTACTTGGTAAAGCGTCAACGACCGCCATATACCGATGCCAATGCCGGCAGATGCGCCTAGCCGTCCACGTACGGCGCGCCGTCCTCCACCATAGTTTTCAGCCGCGCGTATTCCTTTTGCAGCATTTCACGCCCGGTATCCGTGATAATGTAGGATTTCCTGCGTCCTTCTTCCGCGGTGCGCAGGATAATCCCCTTCTCCTCAAAACGGGAGAGCATGGCGTAAAGCGTTCCCGGGCCGACTTGCACGCGTCCCCCGGAAAGCGTTTTCACCTTGTCCATGACGTCCACGCCGCAGCACTCCCGCGTCAGTGCTAAAAGAATATAATACATCGGCTCCGTCAAAGTCTGCAATTGTTCCCTCGCCATGTCCGCTCCTTCCCGTCAGCCTTCCCGCGCCGACCTACCTCATTCCCCCGCCAAACATCCACCCCGCACATTCGCCATTTCCATCCGCGCGTCATTTTCGTGTCGGCGACTCGTGCGGCGCGTCCCGGCCGGCCTTCTCAAGTTTTTCCCGCAGGATTTCCACCTGCCCGTCGGAAAGCCGCTCCCCGGTGTCAACCATCCACACCGCATCCTCATATTTCACATAATAACATCCTCCCCCTTCCCAATATCCGGCATAAACCGCGTCCCATTGCGCCGTGCACTCCTCCAACTCCCGGTCTTTCACCGTGACGTCCCACGTCCTTTCCACTATCCACGGATACAGGCTTTGATAAACCTCGTAGCGCAGAAAATCCGTCTCCTCCCATTGCCACGCTTCCCACCGTTCCGCCTCCTCCCCGGACATGCCCGACCGTTCCTCATTCGAAAGTTCGTCCTCCGGTACATATCGAATCCAAAAACTAAACATTTCCCCGAACACGCCCTTTTGATGAAAATAATCCTCGATTTCCATTTTCCCCGGCACGTCCTTATAGTCCTCCTGTAAAAGAGGAACTTCTCCCCCCGCCGACCATTCGCCAGTCTCAAAGCCCCCGTCGCCGAGCACGATGGCCACGACCACGACCGCCATGAGCAAAGTGACTAAGCCAATCCCTAATTGCGTCATCCATGTTTCCCCTTTATCCGGCCGCAGATAAGAAATCAATGCCTCCGCACCGACAAGCACTATCATGAACAAGAGAAACCCTATCGCGATTCCCCCGTACCCCGCCTGGATGGCAAGCAAAAAAAGGATTCCCAGGCACAAATCCTCCCGCAGGCTCACCAGGATATTTTTTTGCATTCCCGCCCTATCGTACGTGATCGCCTCGCCGTCCGCCAGTTTTTTCTTCTGCCCGTGCGCCCACCATGACAGCCAAATCCCGTCCGCGACACGCCAGAGCAGGCGAATCACCGCGATACAAACGATGAACATAATCATGTTATTATAAAAATGCATCGCCGACACCGGCCACAAAATATATTGGCACAAGAACAAGCCCGCCAGCAGCGCATAACTTAGGCTTTCCCGCAGCCACTGTTTCCGCTCCGCCGTGCAAACATTTTTAAGCTTCTCCTCCTCGGTGACGATGGGAACCACGTCCTCGCCATGCCTGCGGAAAATGCAAAAACGCCTTTGCCCGTCCACCAGTTCCCAGCCCGCCACCTCGCAGTAATCTGAATACTCTTCGTCCGCCGCCGGCGTATAGTCATTTTCGGAACCCTCGGGAAACACTTGCACGTCGTACACGACATCCCTTTTCTCACCCTTCTCGAAGACGAGTCCCATCTTCCATTCCTTGAAATGCCATCCCTTAAGGGACTGCCCGCGCAAAAATGCGGCGAACCTGTCGCACTCCCGGTAGCTGAATTTCCGAAAAACCCTTTTTTGATTCCTCACCACGAAAACCTCCCTTCACGTATCGGCACGTTCCCACGATCATCACGGCCACAATATCGAGTCTCGATATTTCTTCCTGTCCCCATTATAATATCGACACTCGATATTGTCAAGAGGTTTTTGCTTTAAAGAAGACGCTTTCCACTAAAGCAAAATAAGGGGCGGCCGGCATTCACACCGACCGCTCCGTTTCATCTTTCTATAATCCTTAAACCACTGCCTGCCAACACACTTTCAGCCCCTAGTTCAGCCTCATCGCGTCGCCGGCACATTTCCAGGCCCTAAATCAACCCCGTCGCGTCGCCGGCACATTTCCAGGCCCTAAATCAACCCCATCGCGTCGCCGACGTTCTTCACCCCGATTAACTTGATTCCCTTCACGTCATCCACCTGGGCAAGCGACACTTGTGGCAACACGCAAGCCTCGAACCCCAGCTTCTTCGCCTCCAGCACCCGCTGCTTGGGCATGCTCACGGCCCGCACCTCCCCACTTAGGCCCACCTCCCCGAAGACGATCATTTTCTCGTCCAACGGACGGTTCTTATAGCTGGAGACGATGGCCAGCACGATTCCCAAATCGATTGCCGGCTCGTTCATGCGGATGCCCCCGGCAATGTTGACATAAGCGTCACAGTTCGACATATGCAGGCCAATCCTTTTCTCCAACACCGCCATCAAAAGGTTGACCCGGTTATAGTCCGTCCCGGTGGCCGTGCGTCTCGGCATCCCGAAATTCGTCTCGCAGACCAACGCCTGGATTTCAATCAGTAGCGGGCGCGTTCCCTCCATCGAACAAGCCACCACCGACCCGGAAGCATTTTCCGGCTTGCCGCTTAACATATACTCGGAAGGGTTCTCCACCTCCACGAGCCCGCTCGCTCGCATCTCGAACACCCCGATTTCATTGGTGGAGCCAAAACGGTTCTTGACCCCGCGCAGGATGCGGTAGGACGCATGGCGGTCGCCTTCGAAATAAAGCACCGTGTCCACCATGTGCTCCAAAACCCTCGGCCCCGCCACCGTGCCCTCCTTGGTCACGTGGCCGACGATGAAAATCGTGATGCCCAATCCCTTGGCAAGCTGTAGGAACACGTTGGTGGACTCCCTCACCTGCGACACGCTGCCGGGGGCGGAAGAGACCTCCTCACTGTACATCGTCTGAATCGAGTCGATGATGACCAAATCCGGCCTCTTGTTTTCAATCACGCCGCGCACCGTATCCAGGTTCGTCTCACACAAGAGCTTCAAATTCTCACAGAATTCCCCCATACGGTTTGCACGTAGCTTGATTTGCGACAAGGATTCCTCCCCGGAAATGTAAAGCACGCCCCGTCCTTCGGCCAAATGCCGGCACACCTGCAGAAGCAGCGTGGACTTTCCAATGCCCGGGTCGCCGCCGACCAATATGAGCGATCCTGGAACGAGGCCGCCGCCCAGCACGCGGTCAAGCTCCAAAATGCCCGTCTTCAGGCGCGCACGGTCATCCGCACTGACCTCCGACAAGGAAACGACGTTGACTTCCCTGCGTGCCGTGCCCGAACCCTTCGCCGTCTTTGAGGACGTGGCCACCACCTTTTCCTCCACGAACGTGTTCCATTCCTTACACGCGGGACACTGCCCCAGCCACTTCGACTCTTCGTTCCCACAATTCTGGCAAAAATATACGATTTTCTTTCCCTTCGCCATAATCAGCACTTCTCGACCTTCACCGTCGCCCGCTCGTCGGGGCTTAGCTCGGCACTGACGCTCAACTTGCCGCTCAAATTGGTGCGCATCGCCCCGGCGGACTCGCCATTTACCACTACCATGTACTCGCTCTCCGGCTCCAGTCCCAACGTGAACTGCACGTCGCCCGCGGCGGCCACCTCGAAGCCCACGCCCCGCGCGTCCTCCTTGAAATGTCCCACCGCGCTCCCCGGAACGGATTCATAAACGAACATTCCGTTCTTCTCCAGTTTGGTAATCTCCGCGAAAGTCTTCACCTTGTAAATGTCGCCCCCAAACTCGAAATTGTCCAGCTTGGTCTTGGAGGACAACGTATAGTCCCCAAAGCTTAGCGTCCCATCTTTCTCCGCAAATAATAACTCCTTCGCCGCCATTTTAAAATTCCTCCTTCGTGTATATAATATTTTGAATTTTTAACTCATACCTGGTAAAATTTAATCACGCCTTTCGCCAGCCCGGCCTCCACGGTCGTCCCCGCCTGCACCTCGCCGTTTAGCACGGCCTCCGCCAGCTTATCTTCCAGCTCCGTCTGCATCGCGCGCCGGAGCGGCCTCGCCCCATATTTGGCATCGGTTCCCTTCTCCACGATGTGGTTTTTCGCCGACTCGCGCAATGTGAGCGAGATGTCCATCTGCTCTTTCAACCGCTTCGTGAACTCCCTGCACAACAATCCCACGATTTGCTTCAAATGCTTCTTCTCCAACGCGTGGAACACGATGATTTCATCAATACGGTTCAAAAATTCCGGGCGGAAAATCTGCTTCACCTCGTCCATGACGTCCTGCTTCATCTTCTTGTAATCGCCCTGCGCGTCCTCCCGTGTCGCGAAACCCAGCTTCTTCGGCTCCACGATGGCCTTCGCCCCGGCATTGGAAGTCATGATGATGACCGTATTGCTAAAATCCACGGTCCGTCCTTGCGAATCCGTGATGCGCCCGTCATCGAGCACCTGCAACAAAATGTTGAACACGTCGGGATGCGCTTTCTCAATTTCGTCAAACAGCAGTACCGAATACGGGTGCGTCCGCACCTTGTCGCTCAACTGCCCGCCCTCGTCATGCCCGACATAGCCCGGGGGGGATCCTATCATTTTCGCCACGGAATGCTTCTCCATGTACTCCGACATGTCCACGCGTATCATGGAATTCTCGTTGCCGAACAACGCTTCCGCCAACGCCTTGGATAATTCCGTCTTGCCGACGCCTGTCGGCCCTAGGAACAAGAACGAGCCGATGGGGCGCCTAGGATTCTTCAAGCCCACGCGTCCACGCTTGACCGCCCGCGCCACTGCGCCGACCGCCTCGTCCTGGCCGATGACGCGCTGGTGCAGTTCATGTTCCAATTTCTTAAGCCGCTGCGTGTCGCTCTCGCGCAGCTTCTGCACCGGAATTTTCGTCCATGCCGAAACGACGGCCGCGATGTCCTCCTCCCGCAGCGAAAGCCCGGACGCGGCGTTCTTTTTTTGTAGGCGTTTCTTCAACGTCTCCAGCTTCTTCTCCGCCTCCTGCTGCTCTTTCTGGATTAACGAGGCCTCCGCAAAATCCCCGCCCTTGATGCTCTCCTCCTTTTGCCGGACAAGTTCCCGAATCGAATCTTCCAGCTTCGTCACGTTTTCCGGCATCTTGTACCCTCCGAGGCTTAAGCGGGCGCACGCTTCGTCCAACACGTCAATCGCCTTGTCCGGCAGGTTGCGGTCCGTGATATACCGCTCGGACAGTTCCACCGCCGCCCGCATCGCGTCCTCACCGATGGAAAGCTTATGATGCTGCTCATATTTTTCACGCAGTCCTTGTAAAATCCCCAGACACTGCGCCTTGTCCGGCTCCTCCACGGTAATCGGCTGGAACCTGCGCTCCAGCGCCGCGTCCTTCTCAATATATTTGCGGTACTCCGCAATCGTGGTGGCGCCAATCAACTGCATCCGCCCCCTGGCCAATGCCGGCTTGAGGATGTTGGAGGCGTCCATCGCCCCCTCCGCCCCGCCCGCGCCAATCATCGTGTGCAACTCGTCCATGAACAAAATGACGTTGCCATCCGACTCCACCTCGGAAATCAGGCCCTTAATCCGCTCCTCGAACTCCCCGCGGTACTTCGACCCGGCAATCAGCCCCGGCAGATCCAGCGTGTAAATTCGCTTCCCCTTCATGCTCTCCGGCACGGCCCCCGTCGCCAGGCAAGCCGCCAATCCCTCGATAATGGCCGTCTTTCCGACTCCCGGTTCCCCGATCAGGCATGGGTTGTTCTTCGTCCTGCGGCTCAATACCTGCATCAGGCGGAAAATCTCTTCCTGCCGGCCCACCACCGGGTCAAGCCTCCCGTCCTCCGCCTCGGCGGTCAAATCCTTGCAATACTGTGACAAGGCGCCGCCCCCGCCATGCAGGGAATCCTGCAATTCTTCCTGATACTCCCGCGCGTCGATTCCGGCGACATGCAAAATGTCCTGGAACATCTTTTGCAAATGAATGTCCAGCGTCGTCAACATCCGGGCCGCCACGCAATCCGTCTCCCGGATGAGGGAAAGCAGCAAGTGCTCGGTACCGACCATGTCCGAGTGCAACCGCGCCGCCTCGTGCACGCTCTCCTCCATGATGAACTTCAACCTCGGGCTTTCCTGCAGGCCCCTCGACTTGCCCTCCTGCGCGGGCGCGATTAATTCATCCATCAATTTCAAAAGCTTTTCTTCCTCCACGCCGTACTGCGTCAGAATCTGTCCCGCCACGCCGGTCGCTTCCTTCAAAAGCCCCAGCAAAAGGTGCTCGGTACCGATATAAGGATGTTTCAACTTTTTCGCCGCCTGCGCGGCCCCCTCGATGGCGCGCCGTGCCTGTATCGTAAACCGTTCCCGCATAAACTCTTTCTGCATAAATTCCTCCTTGATTTCTTCGATTTCCAAATTGCTTTCCCGCAATCAGCAATAATCCTCGTAAATCTCATCCACCAACGCATGCACTTCCTCGCAAGAAATGTTTTTGCAACGGGCCGTCGCCAAAATCATCGTCATGCGCTCGCGCACTTCCTGCAACGCCCGTATCCGGTCATGATCCAAGGACACGATGGCCCCGTGCCTCCTGTCCATCGTGATGAACCCCTCCTGCCGAAGCACGTGGTAGGCCTTGTTGACCGTGTGCATGTTGATTCCGATCGTGCCCGCGAGCTGGCGCACGGACGGCAGGGAATCTCCCTCGCGAAGCCTGGACGTGGCCACGCCCAGGACGACCTGGTTGCGTATCTGTATATAGATGGCTTCCTCACTGTTCAAATCAATCTCAATTCTCATATGTATCCCACCACCTTACCTTCATCCGGCGCGTCCCTTTGCCCGTCATGCCGACCCCGTTGGCATTTTCCAGGCAAATCCGCCCCAACCTGGATGCTTCCCCAGTGTTACACCTATACTAGCACATCCACGGGTTCTCTGCAAGCATAGATTTTAAAATTTTACCGCCGCATCCATTCCCCGGGCCGGCCACCGCGCCGATTGGCCCGGGGATACGCGGACGCTACCCTTTTACTTCGACAATCCGGGTCGCTATTCTTTCACAAAACCGGACGTCATGCTCCACGACGATCATCGTCGGCTGGAATTTCAGCAACAAGTTCTCTATCTGCATCCTGGAAAACACGTCGATATAATTGAGCGGTTCGTCCCAGACGTACACATGTGCCGGAGTCATCAGGCCGACGGCAACCAGCACCTTTTTCTTTTGCCCCTCCGAGTAGTCCTCCATCGGCTTCACGAACTGTTCCCGCCCCATGTCCAACTGCCGGAGTATCGCGCAAAACAAGCTTTCGTCCAGCCCCCGCGCCCTACAAAACGCTTTCATGTCCCCTTTCAGGAAACTGGTGTCCTGGTTAATATAGGAAACCTTCAGTCCCGTGCCGACCGCCAGCGTCCCCCGCACGAACAAGCCCGCTTCCATGTCCTGTCCCATACGGCTTAAAACGGCCTTGAGGAAGCTCGACTTTCCACACCCGTTTCGACCACGCAGGGCAATCCGCTCCCCTTGCCGCAATTCAAAGTTGAATCCGCGCAAGACGGTTCTCTCGCCTTCCCCCATTTCAAAGCCAGGTTCCCCCGGAATCACCCGCTCTCCGCCCGGCGCAAAGTCCCCTTCCAAGTCCCCCGCACCCGGCGCACCCCGCCCAGGCGTCTTCCACCTGGCGGGCACGACATACCCCACGGTACAGTCCCGCGCCAAAACCAGCACGTCCTTATGATAGGAAAGCGGCGTGATTTTTAAATCCACCACCTCTTCCACGTCCTTTAGCAGCCCTTCCTTTTCCTCGATTTCCCGCTCCATCCTGCGCTCGTACTGTTTCACGCGGCTCTGCATCTTCTTCGTCTTCGCGCCGATATACGCCCGGCTTCCGTTTTTATAATCATGGTCCTTGATTGGGTCGCGCCCGATCTTCGTACTTTCGTTTTTTTGCGCCCACCGGTCACTTTGCCTCGCCGACTGCCGCAGTTGGCCGATTTCCCGCAAGTGCTTTTCATTTTCCTTTCTCGAAAAATTGTCGCGCCGGCTCTTGTTCTCCCACCAACTGGAAAAATTCCCTTTCTGGATTTCTATCGTCTTCCGGTTCAGCACCAGGACGTGGTCTATGCAGACATCCAGCAAATCCCTGTCATGGGAAACGAGGATAAATCCCTTCTTCTGCCGCAGGTAATTCTTGACAACGTCTTTCGCCTCCTGGTCGAGGTGGTTCGTCGGCTCGTCAATCAACAGGAACGCGTTCTCGCCCGAAAAGAGAATCGCCAGCATCACCCGGGTCCGCTCTCCATGGCTCAGCGTGGAAAACGGCCGATAAAGCACCTCCTGCGGAAGCCGCAATTTGTCCAGTTCACAAAACACCCGCCAAGGTTCGCAGCCCGCCTTCAAATCACCCATGAAATCAACCGCCGGGGAGGCTTTCTGCCCTTCGCTCAATTGATACGGAAAATAGTCGAACACCATCTGGGTGCAAATGTTCCCCGAATACTCATATTTTCCCAACAGTAGGTTTAGAAACGTCGTCTTGCCCTTTCCGTTCCTGCCTATAAATCCTAATTTCCAATCCGTGTCAACAGAAAAAGAAACGTCCTCAAAAACATTGTCAAAACTGCCGTCATAACAAAATGTAAGGTTCGTCACGTTAATTTGCGCCATCATGCATCCCTCCTAAATATCGAACTGCCGCCAAAAAACATGCCTTTCCCCGCATTTTACAAAAGTACGCGAAAGCATCGCGCCCCGCGTCAGCCACCGCCGCCGTTGACGACGCGCAAAAAGGGCGGGAAGATGAGTATAACCTGTTTTTGGCGACACGAATCCACGCACCATCTGTCGGATGATGCCACTTCCAAAATCGTCACCCTTTACGGCAACGAAAATCGTCATGTCTCAAAAGCAGGTCATTTACTCATCTTCCCACCCCTTTCATGTCTCATTCTAATTCTTGGCGCTTTCGCGGTGCCTGAACTGAAGGTTCCGCTTGCGAAATTCCACGCCGGGCGCGGCCGCCCTTGCGGCGATCCCTTTTTCGCGCCGCCGCCCGCGCTTACGCCGTGCGTTCCTTTCCCCAGAAAAACAACGCCACCGTCCCCGGCCCCGTATGGCTGCCTATCGTGGTGCCGATATTGTTAATCTCCACCTTTCCATTCAACCGTGGAAACCGCTCCTCGACCAAATCCGCCACCGCCCGCGCGTCCTCGCCACACGCCGAATGAGAAATATAGCACTTCCCGTCATAATCCGTCCCGCCGGCCGCGCATTCCTCCATACGCTTCACGATTTCCTTGATGACGGCGCGCTTGCCACGAATCTTGTAACGGGGAACCAACGCCCCCTTGTCATCCATGTTGAGCAGCGGGCAAATATGTAACGCCGTGCCAAACCACCCGGAAGCCTTGGAAATGCGGCCCCCTTTCACGTAAAACGTAAGGTCCGTGGAAAAAAACCAATGGTTCAGTTCCAAACGGTGGGCCACCGCCCAGTCATGCAGCTTATCAACCGGCATCCCGCCATCGCGCAGGTCGGCCAGTTTATCCATGAAAAGCCCGAACCCGGAAGACGCCCCAAGCGAATCCACGATGAAAATCTTCCGATTCGGATAATCCTCCAAAAGCTCCTCCCTGGCAATGTTGGCCGAGTTGTAAGACCCGGAAATCCCGCTGGACAGGCTGACATGCAAAATGTCCCTGCCCTCCTCCAGAAAGGGAGTAAAATATGCAATGTATTCTTCCACGTTCACTTGCGAGGTGCCCGTCTCGGCACCGTCACTCATCGCCTGGTAAAAGTCGGCGCTGGAAATGCTTTTTCCCAAATCATCCGCATATTCCTTCCCATCCAGCGAAAAGTGAAAACACACATAATGAATGTCCCTCTCCTTCATATGCGTTTCCGTCAAATCCGCCGTTGAACAACAGCTTAATACATATCCTCCACCCATGTTTCCTTCCTCTTTCTTATTTGGTTTCACGCCGCGTCACGCGACACTTCGCGGCGCGCTACACGTTCAGCACTTCCTCCGCGATATTCCTGGAATGATCCGAAATACGCTCCAAACCCACCAGGGCGTCCAAAAAGACGATTCCCGCGTCCGTATCGCACTGGTTTGCCGCCAGGCGCATCATGTGCTCGCTGCGCATACGGATTTCCAAATCGTCGGCCTGGCTCTCCTTCTCGATGACTTTCAGCGCTTCCGCCTTGTCGTTGCCCGCAAACGCCGCGACCGCATGGCAATAACTGTCCGCGCAGACGGAAATCATTTCCTCCAGCTGCATCTTTCCAACCTCGGAAAATTCCGCCCCCCGTTCCGACATCGTCTGGGCGTACTCGGAAATATTTTCACAGTAGTCGCTGATACGCTCCATGTCGGAAAGCGTCTGCAAAAGGCTCGCCACATGCTTGTGTTCCCGCTCGTTCAACGCCAGAGCGCTTAACTTGACCAGGTATCCCGTGATACCGCTGCAAAGGCGGTCCACCGTCTCTTCCTCGTCACGGATGGCGTCAATCAGCCTTTCATCCCTCGAAAACAACACCGTCCGCGCCTTGTCGATGGAACGCTCCACGATCTGCCCCATGCGGCTGATTTCGCTCACCACGGACTCCAGGGCGATTCCCGGCGTTTCCAACATACGGTCGTCCAACAACACCTTGCTCTCCTCGTTTTCCGTTTCCTCTCCTTTTTGCAGCTTCTCCGCCAGCTTGATAATCAGGTTCGAGAACGGGAACAAAAGTACCGTCGTGCCAATGTTGAACGCCGTGTGCACGGCACTAATCTGCGTCTGCGTGATCGGCCCCTCCCCCGCGTCCGGAAACAGCACCGAGAACAGCAAGATGGCCACCACGCTGAAAATCACGGTACCGATAATGTTGAACAAAAGGTGCATCCGTGCCGCCGTCTTGGCCGTCTTCTTGGCACCGATACCGGACATGATGGCCGTCACGCAAGTACCGATGTTCTGTCCCATGATGATGTAAACGGCCGCGTTAAAGGGCACCAGCCCGGCCGCCGACAAGCTCTGCAAAATGCCGACCGAGGCGGACGAACTCTGGATGACCGCTGTCACGACCGCGCCCGCGATGATTCCAAACAACGGGTTCTCGCCCAACACGACGAAAAGGCCGCGAAACGCTTCCGACTCCCGCAGCGGGGACACCGCCGAGGACATCGTCGTGATTCCCACGAACAGAAGGCCGAACCCGATGATGATGCTGGACACGTCCTTGGTCGAACGCCGCGTCCCCGTCAGCATCACGATTACGCCGGCCATGATGGCAATCGGGGCAAGGTTTGACGGGCTCAAAAACTTCGCCCATTCCACCGCGGACACGAGCCACCCGGTGACGGTCGTGCCGATATTGGCCCCCATGATGACCCCCATCGCCTGACTCAAGTTCATGATGCCGGCATTGACGAAACCGACCACCATGACAGATGTCGCGGACGAACTTTGGATGACCGCCGTGATAATCGCCCCCAGCATCACACCCATGAACTTGTTGCGCGTCAAAGCCTCCAAAAGGCTCTTCATCTTGCTGCCGGCCGCGTTCTCCAACCCCTGCGCCATAATCTGCATCCCATAAATAAACATGCCGAGTCCCCCCACGAAGGGGATGATAATACCAATATAATCCATGCCTTCCTCCCATCCATGCCCGTGGACATGGTATACCACGAAGACGAACCATGTGCGGGCAAGCCCACATTCCTTATTCGTATGAAAAAACTTTGCCAAGCACTTCCTACTATACCATTATTTTAGAAAAAAGACAATCAGTTTTTTAGCGTCGGCATCATCACTTCTTCATCTTTGGGTCAAAAATCCACGACGCTATATAGGAAAATATCAAGGCCGCCGAGATTCCCACCGCACTGGCCTTGAACCCGCCCTGGAAAATGCCCAGGAAACCGTTCTTGTCCACGGCCTCCTTCACGCCCTCCCAAAGGATGTTTCCAAATCCCAGCAGCGGGACGCTCGCCCCCGCCTTGGCAAACTCCAAAAACGGCTTATAAATATTTAAAAATCCCAGGACCGCCCCCGTGCACACCAAAAGCACCATGACGCGCCCTGGCATCATCTTCGTCCGGTCAAGGAGGATTTGCACCAACGCGCAAACCAGCCCCCCGACCCAAAAAGCATTTACATAATCCATGATAAAAAACCTCCTGCTATGAGCACTTGGTGACCGTCCTTTGGTCACTTACGTGCGAATGTACTCCGCGCACCCTGGCGAGGTTCATCACGAGCCTGGTTAAGCGGAGTTTCCGTTTGCTATAAGCACTAACAATGTTCCAGCACGATCGCGTGCGCAATTCCCGGCACACTTGATCCCTCGTTAAAACTGACCGTTGACATCAATGCCCCGGTCGGCACGAACAGCACCCGCTTCCACTCTCCCTTTTGGATCTTCGGCAATATATACGACGCCAGCGTCACCGCCGCACAGCCGCAGCCGCTTCCCCCGGCATGCGTGTCCTGGCTCTTCTGGTCAAAAATCGTCATGCCGCAGTCCATGTGTCTCGACGCGACGTCATACCCCCTCTCATTCATCAAGTCTATCAAAATGTCCCGCCCGACATATCCCAGGTCCCCGGTGACGATACGGTCATAATAGTCCGGCTTCCTCTTGAAATCGGAAAGGTTCTGGATAATTGTGTCCCTCGCGGCCGGAGCCATGCAGGCTCCCATGTTTTGCGAATCCTTCAATCCATAATCCACGATTTTCCCAATCGTCACGCCCGAGATTCGGACATGGCCCTTTTTCTTCCCGACCAGGAAAGCCCCGCTCGCCGTCACCGTCCATTGGGCGGACGGCGGCCGTTGGTTCGCATATCCAAGAGGAAAACGAAACTCCTTCTCCGCGCTCCCGAAGTGGCTCGACGTCACCGCCAACGAAAGGTCGGCATAATCCGCCGCCACGCTCATCGCCGCGAGCGCCAACGCCTCCCCGGAAGTGGAGCATGCCCCGAATAACCCGAACATGGGAATCTGCAAGGCCTCCACGCCAATCGAAGTGGCGATCCCCTGCCGGAGCAAGTCTCCGCCATACAAAAAACGCACGTCCCCCGGTTCCACCTTCGCCTTCCCCATCGCCAGCACGCAGGCTTCCTTTTGCATGTTGCTCTCCGCTTCCTCCCACGTCTTCGCGCCGAACAGGTCGTCCTGTCCGGTCACGTCGAACAGTTTTCCCAACGGTCCCTCCGACTCCTTCTTACCTGCAATCGAACCCGCGCTGATAAGAAACGGAGCCACCGCGAAACAGATGCTCTGTTTCCCCGCCATCTGCTTTTTTTCTTGTTCTTTCTCCTGTTCCATCCTTCACCCCGTTCCGCCGCCATTGCTGCTTTCATCACATAACGCGGCATTTTTCATTATTTCTTTATGCGGCTGTGCGCATCCTCGTATGCCACGGGGCAAATATCTTTGCTCCGCAGTATAACTTATGAATCGTTGCAACCCACGGAAAATAGTATGACAAGGATTGGGCGAAAATATTCCCTTGATAAGAACACCATTGAAAATGATGCATATTTTTCTGAATTATTCCGAATACTATTCGCCATGAATACGCTGACCGTCATCGCGCACTTTGCATGGTACGCTCCCAATTCATTTAAGACGGCCATAGCGACACACGATTACAACTTTACAGTATCACGGCATTACATTACTAATTATATGAACGAGGTGAACATTCATGGAAAAGAACGTCACGAACGAAACGTCACGAAATGAAATCGCACGAAATGAAATGGAAAAGAAAAAAAAGGAACAGCGGTACGAATCCTACGTCAAGCAAAAAACGCCCGTACACAAATTATTGCCGGACATGGCAAAGGCATTCTTAGTTGGCGGGATCATTTGCACGGTCGGACAATGCATTTACAATTTCTGCCAATTCCAGAACTTGTCCAAGGACGAATGCAGCGGCTGGACTTCCATGCTCCTGGTTCTCATAAGCGTCGTCCTGACCGGCATCAACGTGTACCCCTCCATCGCCAAGTGGGGCGGTGCCGGCGCGCTCGTGCCCATCACGGGATTCGCCAACTCCGTGGCCTCCCCGGCCATCGAATACAAAAAGGAGGGTCAGGTTTTCGGAATCGGGTGCAAAATATTCACCATTGCCGGGCCGGTCATATTGTACGGGGTGTTTACCAGCTGGGTGCTGGGATTACTGTATTGGCTCGGAGGGATACTAGGTATCATTTGAGTTACAATTCAGCCTGCGCTGGCGCGGCGCTGAATTGTAACTCATTTGACCCCAAAAACAAAAAATAAATTGTAATTTTCTGGAAAATAAGATAAAATATAAAAGGAGCGTAAAATGCATGAACTTTTTTATCGTAAAAAGAAAAAGGCTTTATACAGCCTCTTTCTTTCTGCACCATGCAGAGTCTTTCGACGATTACGGTTAAACCTTATTTGCACTCGTCTTGTTAATTCAGGATTTATAATAACATTCAATGGACGGACTTGTCAATAGGGGAGAAAAAAATTATATAAAACCTTACACGTAATGGAGAAAAAGAGATGAAGGACAAAGAATATTATTTGGGGTTGGATATGGGAACTGCTTCTGTAGGTTGGGCCGTCACGGATGAAAACTATCACCTTATTCAGAAAAAAGGAAAAGACTTATGGGGAATCCGAGAGTTTGAAGAAGCCTTAACTGCAGTTGACCGACGTACAAAACGTACCAGCAGGCGGAGACGTCAAAGAGAAACGGCCAGAATAGGCCTATTAAAAGAATATTTTCACGACGCGATTACCCAGAAAGATGAAATGTTCTACTCAAGATTGGAAAACAGCAAGTACCATATCGAAGACAAGGATGAAAACGTAAGATATAAGAACGTTCTTTTTTGTGATGCAGATTATACGGACAAAGACTATTTCAAAGAATTTCCTACCATCTTCCATCTAAGAAAGGCTCTTCTTGCCAGCCCCGACACTCATGCCGTAAGGCAAGACATACGATTGGTATACTTAGCTTTGCTAAACATGTTTAAACATAGGGGACATTTCCTCAATACTTCCTTGTCGGAAGACGGCGGCAATCGAAGACTCAGCGAGGCTTATACAGATTTGCGCAATATGCTCATCGAGGAACTGGGAATATCTTTCCCCGAAGCAAACAGTGACCAAATGCTGGACATTCTCACGAACAAAGAACTTTCCCGAACAAGAAAAAAGGAAGAACTCGCCAAACTGTTAGAAATTGAACGAAAAGATAAATATAAGATGGAATTCGTAAAAGCAATTTGCGGGTTAAAGGCAAATGCCAAGCTTCTTTTCGAAAATTTCGAAGCGGATGGAAATGAAAAAATAGAAATCTGCTTCGCAGAGTATGGATATGAAGAAAAGGCCGCCGACATTTCTGCGACTCTGGGCGAAACATATTATGGCGTGGTAGAATTACTAAAAGAAATTTACGATATTTGTACATTGGCAAATATCATGAAGGGATATTCCTATTTATCAGAAGCAAGGGTCGCTGAATACGAAAAACACGGTACGGATTTAAAAATTTTAAAAAGAACGCTCAAACGATATAGGACAATAAAAGAATATAATAATTTTTTTAGGGAACACAAAGAAGGTACTTATTGCGCTTATATCGGTTCCGTAAATTCCAAAAAGAAATTGAGAAGGAACATAAAGGAACGCAAACAAGATGATTTATACAAATCCATAAAACGCCTATTAAGAGGGTTACCCGAAAGCGATACTGACGTGGCATATATTTTGGGCGAATTGGACAAAGGTAGTTTTTTACCCAAACAACTGACTCCGTCCAATGGAGTTATTCCCAACCAGGTACATATAAAAGAAATGAAGAAAATTTTAGAAAACGCCGAGACCTATCTTCCTTTCCTAAAAGAACGGGACGAGTATGGGCTGACCATAAGCGAACGAATACTAAAATTATTTTCTTTCCAGATTCCTTACTATATAGGCCCTACCACGGAAAAAAGCAAAACCGGCTGGGTCATTCGGAAAGCTCCCGGCCCGATTTTACCATGGAACATCGAAGAAAAAATTGATGTCAAAAAAACATCGGAAGAATTTGTTTCAAAAATGGTTCGGAGATGCTCCTACATTAACGGGGAAAAAGTTCTGCCCAAAGCTTCCTTGCTTTATGAAAGCTTTTGCGTGTTAAATGAAATCAACACCATTTCCATTGACGGAGAACGGATTCCCGTGTCCCTAAAGCAAGGCATTTATACCGCCCTATACAAAAAAGGCAAAAAAGTAACCCGAAAGCAACTGGTGAACTATTTACGCGCCCAAGGAGCTCTAAGCGATGAATCGCAACTTTCCGGAATTGACGTGACGCCAAATAACACGCTCTCCACTTATGGTAAATTTAAAGCAATACTAGGTGAAAAAATAGACGAAGACGACGGGAAACAAATGGTTGAAAACATTGTTTTCTGGTGTACGATATATGGCGATTCCAAGCGATTTTTAAGAGAAACTTTGAGCGAACACTATGGGAATGTGTTATCAGCAGAACAGATAAAAAGAATCGCAGGCATCAAATTCAAGGATTGGGGTCGATTGTCAAAAGCGTTTTTGACATTGCCCGGCTGTCAAAAATCAATCGGGGAAAATACTTCCTTGATACGCATGATGTGGGAAACTAATTTCAATTTAATGGAGCTTTTAAACCATCCCGACTATTCCTACCATGAAGAACTTGATGCAAGACAAGAAAACGGACTCAAGCCACTTTCACAATTGCAGGCAGAAGATTTGGACGAATTTTCCTTCTCGGCCCCGGTCAAGAGAATGGTTTGGCAAACGTTACTTGTCATCCGGGAATTAGAAAACGTACTGGGTGCACCGCCCAAACGTCTATTTGTTGAAATGACGAGGAAACCTGATGACAAGAAGGGACGTACCATTACCAGAAAGCAAAAATTTCTGAATTTATATCATAATATAGATAAAGAAATAAAAGACTGGAAGGAAGAAATCGAGAAGGCAGATGCCAACGGTACTTTAAAAAGCAAGAAAATGTATTTGTATTTTACACAAATGGGACGATGCATGTATACCGGCGAAGAAATTGAATTATCCCAGCTTTTTAATGATAATATATATGACATAGACCACATATATCCAAGACATTTTGTTAAAGATGACAATCTGGATAACAATTTGGTATTGGTCAAGAAAACTGTAAATGCGCATAAAAGTGATATTTATCCTTTAGAAGCTTCCATTTATGAAACACAAAAAGAAAATTGGAAGAGACTTTACCACGCCAATTTGATTACGGAAGAAAAGTATAAACGCTTAATGGGAAGAACCCCCTTTACGGACGAACAAAAAGCTGATTTTATTGCCAGACAGCTTGTAGAAACAAGACAAGGAACAAAAGGCGTGACGGACATTTTAAAAGATTTGCTGCCGAACACGACAATCGTATATTCAAAAGCCTCCAACGTGTCTGAATTCAGACAAAAACGAGATTTGATTAAATGCAGAAGCATAAACGAGTTCCACCATGCGCAAGATGCCTACTTAAATATTGTTGTCGGCAACGTATACTATGTGAAATTTACACAAAATCCGCTCCATTTTATACAGAAAGAATATTCCCGAAACGCCACGCAATATCAATATAATCTCAGCCGGATGTTTGACCGTGATGTCGTGAGGGGCAATGAAACGGCATGGATCGGTTCTAAAAATGACAAAACTCCGGGCACAATCGCAACAGTCAAAAAAATGATGGCGAAAAACACCCCCTTGATGACAAGGCGGAATTTTGAAGGGCATGGCGGCATTGCCGACGAGACCCTATATGGTGCCCAAAAGGCGACGGCCGAGAAGTATATTCCATTAAAGAGTTCGGACACAAAACTGGCTGATGTCACGAAATACGGCGGTTTTAGCAGTGTTTCAACGGCATATTTCTTTTTGGTCGAACACGGGACCGCAAACAAAAGAACACGGACGTTGGAAACCGTGCCTATTTATATGAAAGAAAAAATAAACGACAAGGAGGAACTCTTATTAAAATATTGCACGGACGTATTAAAACTGACAAACCCATGCATCCGATTGCCAAAAATCAAACTGCAATCCCTGATAAAAAAAGATGGCTATTTCATGCATATTTCAGGGAAGACCGGCAATCAAATCGCACTTCGGAATGCGGTGAATCTTTGCTTGCGGCAGGAATGGATTTCCTATATCCTAAAGTTGGAAAAGCATCAAGATTCAGGTGGCAACTGCCTCTGCACGGAAAAAACATTGAGCTTTACTTATTGCTGCTCAACAAACATAAAAACAGCATATATGCAAAACGTCCCAATCCGTTTGGCGAAAAACTTGCCGCCTCGTTGGAGAAATTTAAAGGCCTGGCTCTTTCGGAACAATGTGAAGTGCTGAACCAGATACTACGCCTGACATCAATCGGCATCACATGCGCCGATTTGACCTTGTTGGGTGAATCGCCAAACAGCGGCAAAATGCTCATGTCAAAAAACATCGGCAAGTCGAAGGAATTATTGTTGCTTAATCAATCGGTTACCGGAATTTTCGAAAGCCGTATTGATTTACTGACGGTATGAGCTGGCGCACGGTGGTCATAGCGAGCAGTGCAAAGTTAGATTACCAATTAGGTTTTCTGGTGATTCGTAAGGAGGACACAGTAAAAATACACCTTGGCGAGATTTCCATGCTGATTGTCGAAAACACTTCCGTCTCCTTAACCGCAGCATTGTTGAGCGAATTGACCAAAAAGAAAATAAAAGTAATCTTCTGTGACGAAAAAAGGAATCCTTCTTCCGAATTGGTTTCTTATTACGGCTGTCATGACACCAGTTCAAAAATCCGCAGGCAACTAAATTGGACAGAAGATGCCAAAGCAAGCATATGGACAAATATTGTTCGCGAAAAAATTCACAAGCAAGCAGAACTCCTTGAAAGGTACCGCCTCGCCGAATCTGCAATGCTATACAAATACATGGACGAAGTACGGCCCAACGATGACTCCAACCGGGAAGGTCATGCAGCGAAAGTGTACTTTAACGCCTTATTTGGCAAGGATTTTACCAGAAGTTTAGAAAACAGTACGAATGCGGCACTTAACTATGGTTATGGAATCATTTTGTCCGCCTTCAACCGTGAAATCGTTGCGAATGGATACATCACGCAACTGGGATTGTTCCATGACAACATGTTCAATCAATTCAACCTGGGTTCCGACCTTATGGAACCCTTCCGCGTCCTGGTGGATTGCGCCGTAAAAAACATGATGCCGCAAAAATTTGAACATGAAGAAAAGGTTACGATTTTAAAAATACTACAACAAGAAGTTCGTATCGGAAACAGAAGGGAATACGTCAATAATGCCATTAAAATATATTGCCGGAGTGTTTTTGACGCACTTAACGAAAACGATGCGTTATTGATAAAATTTTACGAAAATGAGTTATAGATATATGCGAATCATTGTATTTTTTGACCTTCCTACATTAACAGCAAAAGACAAAAAAGAATATCGAAATTTCAGAAAACACTTGATAAAATCAGGTTTTTTAATGATGCAAGAATCCGTATATTGCAAATTAGTACAAAATACTACCGCCGCCGATGCAATGATTGACAATTTGAAGAAAAACAAGCCCGACAAAGGACTTGTTCAACTACTAAAAGTAACGGAAAAACAATATGCGAAAATGGAATTCGTCGTCGGCAAAACCACCTCAAACGTTTTAGATTCTGATGAAAGGCTGGTCATCCTATGAACCTGGCATACCCAAGCTACAATGTTATGCTGACCTTATGTGAAAACAAAATAACTGTTTTATCTATTGAAAATCCGCAGGCATATTCCCAAATTCTTTCTGATATTTGGAACCAGTGCCAAGGTGGCGATGGAGAATTTATCTTGTCCCATCATGCGACAATAAAAAGCATCTCCAAAGAAATCGCATGTATTTTTAATCCCTTTGTTCTGAATAGTGGAGATAAAAAAATTCTCAACAAACTCTACTCCATACTGCAGGAGCAAACAAACGAATGGCTCATCCATGAAAGCGCCTCATTAAACAGAAACATCATCGATTTTTTTGACAAATTATCGCAACACGTTCCGTATGCCTTGGAGTATAACTTAAATTTAGATATTGTGAATTTATTTAAGTCGTATGATGTAAAACCCGAAAATTTTGGTGAAAGCTTGTTAGAGAGAATCGTCGAATATTTGAGAATCCAAAGCCAACTGTGCAATCTCAAAATATTTGTGTTTATCTCTTTAAAACAATATTTAACAACTGACGAGCTTAAACTGTTATATGAATTTGTCTTTTATGAGAAAATACACCTAATCATCATCGAACCCATACATTCACCTCAAATTTATGGAGAAAAAGGTTGCATTATTGATAAAGACTTGTGTATAATTGATATTGACGAATTAACACCACTTTCGTAAAGTGGTATGCTTGGTGAGAACCTCACGTTTCGCCTGATTTGAGGTTTGAGAGTCTTGTTAATTTGTAAGGGAATGAAGCAAAATCAAGGTTTTTCATGGATTGACCGTCGTTTGAGAGTCTTGTTAATTTGTAAGGGAATGAAGCGATTGGAGCGCATACACGCTATGGCGAAAGTTTGAGAGTCTTGTTAATTTGTAAGGGAATGAAGCCCTATCACTGATGAAGAGTTAAACTATATAGTTTGAGAGTCTTGTTAATTTGTAAGGGAATGAAGCATTTATGGAACATTCCGTAGTTCTGTAAGGTTTGAGAGTCTTGTTAATTTGTAAGGGAATGAAGCGAACTAAAGACAGCGTATCTTATGCGACAGTTTGAGAGTCTTGTTAATTTGTAAGGGAATGAAGCTGGTCAAAATCTGCATTGTATCTGCGCCAGTTTGAGAGTCTTGTTAATTTGTAAGGGAATGAAGCTCAAAATCTTCGATAGTTTTTGTTTCATTGTTTGAGAGTCTTGTTAATTTGTAAGGGAATGAAGCTTCTGTTTTGTAAAAAATTTGTGTCCCGCAGTTTGAGAGTCTTGTTAATTTGTAAGGGAATGAAGCAAACATATGTCAACTCGCGCTCCTGAATAGTTTGAGAGTCTTGTTAATTTGTAAGGGAATGAAGCAGATAATACACCGAGGCACTGGCAACGGGGCTTGAACTGTCTGACATAATAGAAGTAGTCCCAACGGATGAAGAAAAAATATTTTTTTAACTCTAAGTTTAATGTTTATAAGCAATCTATAGCGTCGGTGTACAAAAGGCAATACGGTCGATGAAGGGCATATTTCCCCTCTTTCATCGTTACTTTCACTCCGCGTACGTCCTTGTACGCGTCGCTTAAGTGCCTTGAAAGAGGGGAAATATGCCTCTTCACGACTCTGCGACCCCACCCATGGGGATTTCAAGGGTTGAGGCGCGTTGCCTTCTGTACACCGACGCTTAAATGCTATTATATAATTGTCCAAAGAGAACAAGGACAATAACCCGGAAGGGAGAAAGGAGAACACATGGAACAAATGAACATGTAGGAAAACGCAAGACTAGTTTTGGATTTAAGAGCCGCCGGATGGACAGGAAAGAAAATCAATGATTTTATCCTTTACATTGAGACCGGAGAAGATTAATACAAACCGGAACCGGACGTAAAAGAAAAGGCGGAATAAATCAGCCGGGAAATAGAAAAGGGTAGCGGAACAAAAGCCTGATTCACAAAAAAGATGTTAAAACCTCAATTTCTGACGCCTGATTTATCATTTACAGTTAGAAAAAGGGCAAAAACCCAAGATGTTGCGGAAATACCGATTTTTGATATAACAATGGAGAGGGGCGACTTACGTCGCCTCGCCCTCCCCCCTCTCCATCGCAAGCAGCCATTCCTTTTTATCCATGCCGCCCGCATAGCCGGTCAGGCTCCCGTCCGTCCCCACGACCCTGTGGCACGGTATAATCAGGGACATCGCGTTATGGGCCACCGCGTTGCCGACCGCCTGTGCGGACATGCTGGGAAGCCCCCTCTTCTTCGCGATTTTCTCCGCGATTTCCTTGTACGTCATGGTTTGCCCAAAAGGTATCGCGAGCATGATTTCCCACACGTCCTTTCGAAACGGCGTGGTCTTCATGGACAACGGCGGGGTGAATCCCGGTTCCTTCCCGCCAAAATAAATGTCAAGCCACCGCTTGGCCTGCTCAAAAACGGGAAGCTCCTTTTCCTCATGATTCTCGCCCAGCGTGGCGGCAAAATATTTCTGGCCTTCAAACCACACCCCCGTCAAGGCCTCCCCGTCACTTGCCAGTGTAATCCCGCCAAGCGGCGAGTCATAATGATACGTATATTCCATCTTCCTTCACCTCCTCAAATACTTGTAAAACATGTCGGCCGCGAGGTTTTTTCCCCGCCCTTTGTCCGAGACAATCTCTATGGAACGTTTCGGAATCCCACAGTCCGTCCGTATTTGTACCAGCTTCTTCTCTTCCAACAACGGCAGCGCCAATTTCCTCGGCACGAAGCCGATTCCCAGATTATTTTCTATCAGCGGCAACATGAGGTCGGATGTCGCGACCTGCATGTCCGGCTCAAAATCCATCTTATGTCTTATAAAGAAATCCTTGTACAGCTCATAGGTCGAGCTGCCCTTTCCCAGCCCAATCCATGCATGTTTCTTGACATCCTGCCATCTTAGCGGAATCTCGCACAGCCCCCCATACTCCGTCCCGCCCACCAGAATTTCTTCAAACTCCAATACCTTTATGCAGGAAACCGTTTTAGGTGCCGAAAACGGCGTCGTGACTACCGCAAAATCCAGTTTGCCACTTAGGAGTTGCCGCATCGTTTCCGGCGTCGTGTGGTTATGGATTTTGATTTTCACCTCGGGATACTTCGTCCGAAACCCGCGCAATGCGTCCAAAAGGAACAAGTGGATCGCCGTCTCCGTCGCCCCGATTTCAACCGTGCCGCCATTTAACGAATCACACCTGCCAATCTCCTCCTGCGCGTCCAACAAGTGCCTATAGGCAATTTCCACATGTGAATACAACCTCTCCCCTTCCTCCGTCAAGCTCACCCCCCTGGCCTCGCGAATAAAGAGCCGACAGTTCAACTGCGTTTCCAACAATTTCATGACACGCGTCACGTTCGGCTGGTTGCTGCCCAATGCCGTGGCCGCCTTCGTAATGTTCCCGTACTTGGCCACATGGTAAAATATTTTGTAATATTCAAAATTTATATCCATGTCTCTTTTATATTTCTCCAATATATAATATATATTTTTCACATTTCTCGAAATGTATTATAATACATTTTCGGAACAATGTAAATTGCTACTTTTCACGGCCTTCGGCCCGGCATTCACACTTAGAAAGGACATGGACTTTTATGAATCTGGGAAATCAGAAAAATACGGGAAATCAGGAGAACCTGAAAAATCAGGGGAGCCAGAAAAATCAGGGGAATCAGGATTTAACGGTGGGAAACCCACAATCGGTGCTATGGAAATTCTGCCTTCCGCTTTTTGGCAGCATCATTTTCCAACAACTATATAATATCGCGGACAGCCTCGTGGCGGGCAAGTTCGTCGGTGAAAACGCGCTGGCGGCGGTCGGGAACAGTTACGAAGTCACGCTGATTTTCATCGCCTTCGCGTTCGGCTGCAACATGGGATGCTCCGTCATCGTCTCTCAATTATTCGGCGCGAAGAAATACGAGAAGCTGAAAACCGCCGTGACGACCGCCTGCATTTTCAGTGGCGTCCTTTGTGCGGTGTTGATGCTGGTTGGCATCCTTGGATGCCCCCCGCTCCTTCGCTTCATAAAGACTCCGGCGGAAGTGTTTTCAGACTCCAAACTATACTTGGACATCTATGTATGGGGACTGCCCTTCGTATTTTTTTACAACATCGCCACGGGAATCTTCTCCGCGCTGGGCGACTCCAAAACGCCGTTTTATTTTCTGGCGGCATCCTCCACGTCAAACATCGCGGTGGACATCTTATTCGTCAGCGCGTTTGACATGGGCGTGGCGGGCGTCGCCTGGGCCACTTTCCTATGTCAGGGCGTCAGCTGCATCCTGGCCGTTTTCGCGGTATGGAAACGGTTGAAAATCCTCCCGGTTCAGGCAAAGCCACAATTGTTTGACTGGACGCTCTTGAAAAAAATCCTGGCCATCGCCATCCCGAGCATCCTGCAGCAAAGCTTCGTCTCGGTGGGAAACATCCTGATCCAGAGCGTCATCAACGGATTCGGTTCCTCCGTCATGGCCGGCTATTCCGCCGCGGTAAAACTAAACAACCTGGTCATCACGTCGTTTACCACCATCGGAAACGGGATTTCCAATTTCTCCGCCCAAAACATCGGCGCCCGCAAATATGGGCGAATCCGGGAGTGTTTTCATGCGGGCTGCAAAATGGTGTGGTACATCTGCGTCCCGTTCTGTATCCTTTACGTCTTTTCCGGCCAATATTTGCTGCTCCTGTTCCTGGGCGGGGATTTTTCCACGGCAATGACGGCGGGCAGGCAGTTCCTATGGGTGCTGTCCCCGTTCTATTTCGTAATATCGACCAAGCTGGTGGCCGACGGCATCCTGCGCGGAGCCGGCGCGATGCGGCAATTCATGGTCGCCACCTTTACCGACCTGGTTTTGCGCGTGACCCTGGCATTCCTCCTGTCAAGCTGGACGAATTCCGCGCTTGGCATATGGTTTTCGTGGCCCATCGGCTGGGCGGTGGCCACAGTGCTCTCCATCTATTTTTACAGAAAGGAATGCCGGAAAATGGCCGCCTGAATTTATTTTTCCATCACTTTGATGTTCGCAACTTTTCCACGATTGTGCCGCCATTCCATACCTCGTTTACGAACGCGGAAAGGAAAACGGCACATAAAATATATGGAACGGAAATACATACGGCGGGCAGGACGGTAAAACGATACGTGCAAAACCAAAGGCCGTCCGCCAAGTCCTTTATTACCAATATGGAAACCAGGCCGCTTGCGGCCACTCCAAGCAGTGCCGCCAGAACCGTAAAGCCCGCCCCTTCGAACATGAACAGTTTCCGCAACTGTTTTTTCGTCATGCCGACACTCTGCATGACGGCCGATTCCCTTTGCCTGGAAATCGCGCCAATGATAATCACGTTCAATAAATTCAACAGCCCCAAGATGCCAAAAATGGCCGCGAACAAATTTCCGGTCACTCTATAAACATTCGTAAAAATGTCAAATTCCGCGCCTATGGACTGGCTGGATTCAAAAGCGATATTTCCCTGTCCAGCCTGCCCCTCAAAATACGCTTGTACCTGGCGATACGCCCCTTGCTTTGAATCACACAAAAAACGCACGGGCCGTTTCCCTGGAAACAACCTTAAAAACTCGTCGGACGGAAGAACCATGAACGTCGGGTCGCCCGGCTGGGTTGGCGATATAAGCTTGCTATTGACGGAAATGCACGCCAGCACTTCATATTCGAAGGATTGTTCCCCAATCCTGGCCCGAATTTTGTCCCCCGCATGGGCCGCCAGCATGGACTCCTTATAATCCGTCCCGTTATCATCCGAAATAATCGCCTCTACCACATAGTTTCCACTTTTTAATTTTTCGAAGTCAAGTTCCCCTTCAATAACGTCCACGCGTTTTAGCACATTGTCGTCAAACCCGTATAACGCCTGCCCGACTTCTTGTACAGGGTCATTTGCATAATGCCGGCCATTCAATTCCAAGATTTCCGCCGTCACGATCCCGTTGTAACCATTCCTGAGCCCACTTTCCGGAATATCCATGGGTTTCCCGTGGAAATACACAAATCCACCGTCCTCTATCCCCCCGATATTGGCCACGCCGTCCACGAATTGTTCCGATAACGCGTCCGTATCATCAAAAAACAACCTTGCGCCTGCAGTGAACGTAGGATTGTAAACGTTGAATTCCGCGCCCGTTTGCCCCGTCATGTACGTGTCCCTGCTAAACGTCAAAGTAAAATTCAGCACGCCGTTAAACAATATGATGCTAAGCGCGATGGAAAAAATGACCAAAATCGTCCTGCCCCTGTTTTCCGCCAGGTTCGTCATCGCCATGTCCAGGATTCTATGTCTTGATTCCCTGCCCCGTTTCATCTTTCTATGTCCGTTTCTTTCCCGCCCCTGATATTTCAGGGCTTGTACGGGAGACATCCTCGAGACGGCAAAAGCCGGTATCTTACAACTGACCCAAACGGTAATGAATGAAAACAGAACCGTCGCGGACACGATCCACATGTCCGGCATGACCAGCAGGCTTTCCCGGTAGGTCGTAACGGACATGATCATTGGCAGGGCCAAATTTCCAAGTCCCCAGCCAAGCACCGTGCCGGTCGGAATGCCGACAAGCGCCATTCGCACGGCCTGGTATTCCACCAGCTTCCTCAACTGTTTCGGCGAAGCCCCTATCGTCTTCAACTGCCCATATGTTCTTATGTCTTTCATGACGGAAATTTTAAACACGTTAAAAATAATCAAAAAACCGGCAGTCAAAATAAGCGACACAAGTATACAAAACACTTTTATTTCCTGGGGACCCGCCTTCACATTCATCTGGTACGCCATATTCGCGACAGCGTCAACTTCCCCCTCCCCGCCAGGGAAAGCGCCCACGTCATATCCGGCACGGCTCAAGACCCGCCCCAAGTTCTCTTCCAGGTTTTCCCCACTTTGAAAATTTCCATATAAACTGACGTTTCCCGCTTTCAAACCAGCGTCCACGGCGGGCGGCGTCCTGGAAATTTCCTCGTCATAAAATTCCCTCGATACATAAACGTCCGACGCCGCTTCATTGGGATGACCCTCATATATCCCGGAAATCTTCATCTTTTTTCGACGCGCCTCGCCGTTAACCGAATAGTCGATGAAAATATCGTCCCCGACAGAAGCCGAACTACCGTTTTGGGCAAGAAACGCTTTCGGAACGCCTACTTCATTTCCACCGGTCGGGTGGGCTCCGGCGACATAATTGACATAAGCCCCCTTGACATAACCTTCGTCCGCATATTTCATCAACACGGGAAGGGATGCCTTTTTTCCATCCACCTCCCCCAAGTAGCCTACTTCGTAGATATCCAAAAACAACGGATCTCTTTTTATGCACTTGCCTCTTTCACTTTCCACGTTTCGAATCGAAACCATGAAACGGTTGCCGCATTGATATAGCATTTGTTCATGAATTGACATTGAGGATCCCTCATAAACCGTCAACACGGAAGCAAACATCATGGTCGTCAACATGATTGCCAGGATTGCAATCACGTTTCTCAACTTGTTCGCCCTCATATATTCCTTGGAAAGCAATCTCACAAATTTCCCATTATTATTACGTAACATGACCGTTCCTCCAAAATTTTTGCAACCGCACGGCTGGAAATTTTTATGCCTGCCCCACGATACGTCCGTCTTCAATCCGTATCATCCGATCTGCCATAATTGCGATTTCCGGATTATGCGTAATCATTACGAGCGTTTGGTTGAACTGCCGGCATGACACTTTCAGCAATTGAAGCACGTCCTGGCTCGTTTTGGAATCCAAATTTCCCGTCGGCTCGTCGGCCAGCACGATAGCCGGCTTGCTTGCCAGCGCCCTCGCAATCGCCACCCTTTGCTGCTGCCCGCCCGACAAATTGTTTGGCAGGTTCGACAGCTTCTCCTCCAAGTGCAAAAGATGGATGATCTCATCCACGTACCCCTTGTCCACCTTGTTTCCATCCAGTTCTATGGGCAGGACAATGTTTTGATAGACATTCAAGATTGGAACCAGGTTATAATCTTGAAAGACAAACCCAATGTTCCTTCGTCTAAAGATGGCAAGCTGCTCGTCATTCATTTTCCCGATCTCCTTGCCCCGGATGAGCACGCTTCCGGATGTTGGCACGTCCAGGCCTCCCAACATGTTCAAAAGCGTGGATTTTCCAGAACCGCTCGTGCCAATAATGGAAACAAACTCCCCCTGCATGACATCGATGCTGACGCCGTCCAACGCCTTCGTGACGTTGGGCTCCTTTCCATAATATTTTCTCAATGACGTGGCTTTTAAAATCATTGACATTTCATAATCCCTCCTTAGCCCGACACGTGGATGGCGGCACGCCCCCTTTCCGCCAACGCCCCGTTTCCAAATAAATCATACAAAAAAATTATCTCAAACCGTTCTCGGAAATATCACAGATTTGAGATAATCATTTCATCCGCGGGCAAATATAACGAAAACGAGGAACCCTTGCCCACCGTCGACCTTACGTCAACATATCCTTGTTGTTTTTTTAAGATTTCTTGTGCCAGGAACAATCCGATGCCAACACCTTCGGCCTGGCAAACCTCCGGTTCGCGATAAAACCTTTTGAAAATTTCCGTATAATTCTCTTCCTCAATTCCCTTTCCACTGTCCGTAACTTGCAATTTGACAAAGAACCCCAATTCCAATACGGAAATCTCGATTCTCCCTCCGTCTTCCGTATATTTGACGGCATTGTCCAAAACGTTTACCAAAGCTTCCGCAGTCCATTTCAAATCATAGCAGGCCGTCACGTCCGTGTCACAATCGACATGCAAATCCATGTGCTTTTTTTCCATCCTCACGGCCATGCAACAGACCGACTCTTCAACCAGCCTGATAACCGGCTGCCGCTTCGGAAGGACCGTAATCATGCCCACTTCCATTTGGGACGTTTCGACCAGGCTTTCCATCAAGGAATCGAGCTTGTCAATTTGTAGGCGTACCAGGCCTAAAAACTCCTCCTGCCGTTCTTTAGGCAACTTCCTCTTCTCAAGTATCTCCAAATACATCTTGATATTTGACATTGGCGTCTTTACTTGATGGGAGATGTCGGAAATGATTTCCTCCAGGCTTTCTTTGTCATGCACGCTCTGCTCCTTCTGCTTGTTCAAAACCTCATATAACTGGCGGAGCTTAACTTGTACCTTCGACATCAAAAGCTCGTTCTCTTCGTCAAAAACAATTTCCTTCTTCCCTGAAACCATGTCTTCAATACAAGAAATCAAGCTGGCCGTATAACGAACCAGATAGTTCCGCAGAAGCAAGGCAATTCCAGCATTTAGCAAAAACAAGAGTAGCCCCGCACCAAAAAATGCTTTATCCATAAGTCACTCCTGCAATTGGGGCTTCCATAAATAGCCCATGCCATACATGGTCTTTATGTATTTGTGTTTATCATCTTCCAGCTTGCCCCGCAAGCGATTGATGTTCACGGCAACGGCATGTTCGTCCACGTATTTCCCCTCGCCATCCCATACCTTTTCCAACAAAAGGCTTTTCGTGACGACGCCCCCCTCGTTGGAAACAAGAATCTTCAATATCTTGAATTCCTTCGCGGTCAATTCAATCGGGACGCCATCCAAACTGGCCCGTATTTTTTCAAAGTCCATCGTCAAATGGCCGTCATCAAATATCATTTCCTTACTCGGAATGCCATAATTCCTCAACGCCACTTGAATTCTTTTAAATAGCACCCGTAATTGGAACGGCTTGGCGACGTAATCGTCCGCCCCCGCCTCAAATCCCGCCAACTCCTCGCTTACCATGGTTCTTGCCGTCAAAATGATTATCGGAACCCGGGCGCTTTGTTTCACTTTTTTACAAAATTCAAACCCGTCCCCATCCGGAAGGTTGCCGTCAACGATTACCAAGTCAATCCTTTCCCCCGCGAACAACGCTTCCCCCTTTTTCATGGAGAACGCCGGGTATACATGATACCCCTCGTTTTCCAAGTCAAACGCCAACCCCTTGTTCAAAGCCAGATCGTCTTCCACCAATAAAATATTTACCATGTAACCACCCCGACAAATCGAACATTCAAAGACATTTCCGGTTTCCCCTGCAAGCATACATCTTTAGCAGCTCCACTTGCATGTACCTGATTTCCACCACTATGGTTCATCAGGCTACCGTCATGACCTAGAATAGCATTATTTCATGACTCTTGCAAGCATTTTTTCCATCGGGTTTCTCCTTCGATAAAGCATGCCAGAGGTAATTGATCCGCTTCCACTTTGATTGCTGATAATTCGGAATCATAAACGCGGGTGGCATGTTGCCACCCGCCCCCCGCCGCGTCTCATCCCTTCATTGCCTGCCTGCTTTTTTGCACCTCCACCATCCGTTCTTTATCCAAGTCATAGAACCTCATCGCGACGATATTGCAAATCCACCCCAGCATCGGCAGTCCCAATACCAAAAACATGCACATCCAGAATCTTGGCCAGGTAGCCTCGTCGCCCAGTTGCGGGACGCTGTTTACGTAACCCACAAAAGTAATGGAAACTGCTGCCACCGTGGAACCCAGCGAGGAAACCAATTTGTCCACGAAAGAATATATCCCCGAAATGACCGCAGGCATATATTTCCCGGAACGGGCATGCTCGTAATCCACGATGTCCGCCCGCATGGCGGAATTGGCCGTGGTCAAAATCATCATCGAACCACTCTTCGCCAGGTTTAACACCGCCCATAATACAAGAGGCACGCCCATGGCACCCAGCTTTTGCATGCCGTGCGCCCCGCCCAGCAGCAGGCAAAACCCGACGGCCGCCGTGGCAATCCCGATACTGATCCACGACCATGCGACCGTACACTTCTTCGCGCCCCATCTGGAAATAAAAATACCGCCGCCAAACGCGAACGCGATTCCGACAATCTGCGTGAAATTTCCCGCCATCGTCGTCGCCGCGTAACTGCCTATCAAAACTCCATTAAGCAACGTGAGGATGATGGTCTGTGTCCCGGTCTGCTGCGCGAGCTTGTTTGCCACGCCCGTCAGCATGTACATCTGCACGTTGCGATTGCTCTTGAACATTTCCCACATGTCCCGGAAAGACACATGCTCTTTTTGGGACTTGGGGGACGCGACGGCGAACGTCTCTTCCACGTCCACCTTTGCCACCCCCATGCAGGAAAGCAACACGAGCACGAACGAGAACGCGGCGTACCACAGCACCAATTCCGCCAACATTTCCACGCTATATTGCTGATGGTACCTCGGCAGGATGGCGAATGTCGTGATATTCATGAAAACAATCGGAACCAGATACGAAAAGACCGTTCCCACGACCCCGACCATCGCCCTCTGCCTCGGCTCGTTCGTGATGACGATTCCGACCGTTCCACCGCCAACGCTGTTGATACTATATCCCATCAAGAATACGAAATAAGCCAGGATGAACACGGCCATTCCGGCGACGCCCTCGAACCTTCCCGCACACCACGTGTATAACAATAACGCCCCCGCCACACAAACAAGCCAGCCCGTCAGCATGAAAATCCTGATTTTCCCCCTCTTCGGGTTCATTCTCTCAAAAACGCCCGCGATAGTCGCGTCCATCGCCCCGAAACATATCCTCATGACCGTCAATACGACACCCGCTACCGCCATCTTTATGCCATAGCCCTCTACCGCTATCATGCTGGCATAGCCCATCAGGATATAAAATGCCACGTCTGCCCCGTTGTTGGCCATTCCAAGCACGATTTCCCATGTCGCGGCCTTTTGGTAACTGACACCGCCGTCACCCATGCCGTTTTTATGATTTTCTTTCTTCAAGTCACTTCTTTCCATCATTTCTATCCTTTCCTTTTCTCCACAATTTGTAACATGCCCTCGTTAAACACAATCTCATAGAAACCTCCCGTGGTTTTTACGACAATGTTGCCATTTTGTAAAAGCTGATATTTCTCATTTAAATCCGATTCAACTTTTAAAACAGTCTTCCGCTTAAAAAACGCCGGAACATTCCACACAATGTTTTCTGTTTTATTTTCCCTCATGGCAGTCTCTACAATCTTCTGCGCACGCCAATACGCACATATTTCACCAAAAGGCGCAACCCAAATATTTTTCTTCGTAATTTCATCCAACACGCCCTTCAATACTTCTTGTGGAATCGGCTCATATCCTGACCCGATTCCCTCTATTGCATGTATCATAAGCACAACCCATGCTCTTTCCTCGACAGCTTGTTCAATCATACGCTTATATGTAACAATATCCGTATCGGTCGTCGCAACAAACGATGGTATTCTATACCAGTCCACATTATGCTCAGCCTTTAACATGACCTGCCCGTCATCCCCCGCCCGGGCACCAATATGCGTACCCTGCAAATACTTTATTTGCCCGTCAGTTATAAATGAATACGGATACGCATATGTCAAAACGACTCCCCCATATCGTTTCTCTAAAAAATGCTTGGCCTTTACCACTTCCTCATATGCATCATATTCTTCTCCAGTAATTGGCAGTTTGTGATGCATGGAATGATTTCCCAGTTCATGTCCGTTTATCCACGCTTCTTTCCATATTTTTTCAAAAGCACTTTGCCCGCCCGTCAGAAAAAAGGTACCCTTTTTATCAAAACTATCCAAAATATGAAGCGCGATCTTCGCTTGTGATACATCACCATCGTCAAATGTCAACGAAAATGCTCCCCCATAGCCATTCCACGGTAAAATTCTCATTGCCGCCTCCTTGTCCTAACATCAAATGAATATGCCGTTAGAAATTCCAATAAATATATTTTTTTCTATTTTTCATTTCTTTTACCGCACATTTAATATCTATGAATATTCTTTCATCACTTCCCTTCTTGTACATTTTATCAAACATTGCCATCTGCATATTTTTAAACTTGTCATGTGCAACTGCAACCACTATACAATCCACGTTCGATATATCACTTAAATTCCATATACGTATACCACATTCATTCAACGTCTTCTCAGGATTCGCATATGGATCCGTAACGACTACCCTGATACCATATTCCTCCAGTCCTCGCACAATTTCTATAGCCTTGGAATTTCGTATGTCAGGACAATTCTCCTTAAAAGTAATACCTAAAAACCCAATTTTTGTATTTGCACACATCTTATTTTTTTGAATCAACAGTTTCAAAATCCTTTGAACTATAAAATCGGCCACACCTTCATTTACTTCCCGAGCAATAGAAATTAACCTTGTACAAGCTCCATATGTCTTTGCCTTTGCTATAAAATAGTATGGATCCACACTAATACAATGTCCTCCCACCAATCCCGGTTTGAAATCTAATGCATTCCATTTCGTTGACATTGCCGATATCACCTCGTCCATCGGAATATCCATTTTTTCTAACGCCATTGCCACTTCATTCATAAATGCAATATTTATATCTCTTTGCGTGTTTTCCACCACTTTAGCCGTTTCTGCGATTTTTATACTACTGACTTTAAATGTCCTACCTGGTAATATTGTATTGTATATTTCTTCTATTGCAGTTGTTGTCTGCTCATCCAATCCAGAAACAATTTTTACCACGCTTTCCAGACCATGCAATGCATCACATGGGTTAACTCTTTCTGGTGAATATCCCACAAAAAAATCTTTACCACATTTTAAAGAGCTTGTCTTTTCCAACAACGGGATACATACCTCTTCTGTCATGCCCGGATAAACGGTTGACTCATAGATTATGTAATCTCCCTTTTTTAGGCAGGTGCCCACGTCTATGGTTGCATTTTTTATTGCTTCCAAATCAGGAGTGCTATCCATTTGTATCGGCGTTGGAACCGCTATAATATATACTTTGGCATTCCACAATTGACTTCTATCAGATGTCAACTCTATATTCTTACATATTTCTTTCAAACCAGAAATCTGCCCCGCCGGATCATCCCCTCTCTTGTAGTTTTCTAATTTCATTTCATCCTTATCGTATCCTATTACATCCATTTTCTTTGAAAAAGCTACCGCAAGTGGCATACCCACATATCCTAATCCAATCACTGCCATTTTCGTTTTTCTGTTTAACAAGCATTTGTAAATCGGTTCCATTTTATCAGATGCCCCTTTTAATTGCCCATATCTTTTTTGATTGTGTTTTCGTAAAATGTTTTCGGATATTTCAAAAATCCCGTCACCAATTGCATCGTATGTTCTATTCCTTCTGCTGGATGGGCGTTTGACGGTCGTAATGGTTTCATATATTGTAGGTACTCCTCTAAGACCTTTGCCACCTCGCAAACGTCATTACAAGAAACTTCCGATGAAAACATCGTCGTAGTCGCTATGTATGCAATCAATTCCCACATCAAATCACTTATGTCCAATTTGGTTTGTAATCCCCGATTGAACAAGACCCTAAGACCTTCCGCATAACTCATGATGGTTTCCGGCTTGACCACTTTTTGAATTACTGAATTCGACTTCAAGTTATATTGATACCCTTTAAATCCTGGCAGATAGCAGATCATATCCATCTTATCAAAACATTCCAGATTAAATAATGTGTCACTGGCAAATGGAATAGTTTCATTAAACTTCAAATTATTGTTTTGTATGAAGTCTGCCCTATAGAATTTGGTCGTAATTCCAAGACCCATTCCATAGACGTACTTTCTGCTATCCCAATTTGAGGTTTCCACAATTACACGTTCAGCAGTCTCGTCAAGATTCGTTGCGTTTGTCACTCGAAACCGAGCGGTTTCCGTGCCCCTCAATTCATATCTGAAAGACACAATCTGTGCCCCCGTGGATTCAAGCTCCCGAATTACCTTTTCACATACATCCGTTTCATACATGTCATCCGCATCCAAAAAACCTATATATGTACCAGTGGCCTGACTTAATGCATAATTTCTTGGACTGGCGGGGCTATCAACATGATTGTTCAGAGTGGATATTTTAATGTTTTCTTCCAAATCTATAATTCCAGTAAACAGCTCCACGTCTTTTTCGAGTGAATTATGAAAGACTACCAACCATTCAATATTGTCAAAACCCATTGTTTGATTTTTCAACGACATATATGCTTTCTTCATCAACTCGCTCTCCATGTTATGACATGGTGTTATAATTGAAACTTTCCTTTTTTTCATCGGTTTACTCCATTTACTTATGCCTTATCATCCAACGCCACAATATTTCCTTCTGTTATCCCATTTTCATTAAATGCATCTACTCGCACATAATATGATTGCCCTTTCACTAATGCTCCTATATTTTGTTCCTTTTTACCATAAATCATATAATTATGATATAGCTTATTTGGAGCGTGTCCCCAAAGAATATTGTATCCGATGGCATCCATGGTCTGAATTTTTACCCGCAAGTCAATGTCTGAAACACGTTCTGCTACAAATTGCGGCACTTTCGGTTTTACTCCATCTCCCATACCAAATACACGTAGTCCTGAAATACATGGCTTTTGATCATATGGTATTTGAAGAATTATCAATTTCAAATAGCGGATTTGCACTCCCGACTCTATTACTATCAAGTCATGCGGCAAATTTGTTTCTGTCTTGGATTTGTCCGCAAGCACAGAGTAATTCTTCCCATCCACTGAACTTTCCAAAATCCATCTGGTAACCTGATTACGCTCTTCAATATACCTTGCCTGGCTTTCCCCAATAATTTCCCCCGCGGGTGGAATGGTAATGGTATCATCTGCAAAATTAACCTGCACGGCATGTACGTCATAATTCTTTCCCAAATCCATATGAATCCATTGTCCCGGTTCCTCCGTAGCGGCTCTCCACCATGTATGTATGTCCTCATCCACCGCGTATTCCGGACCCCTTCCCTCCATTGCAGTGGATGCAGTCATCTTTTTCTTGTAACTAATTAAATACCAGTCTGGATTTCTCCATGGATTCATTTGTGCTTGTTCCACTTTTAATGGCCAATCTCCATATCTTTGGTTGCAAAATAACTCTCCGTCCTCATCGAAACCAGCTGGCCAAAGGCCTACCCGTCTTTCAAATATATGGTTTATACCTATCGACATCGTAGATGCATGCCAAAGATTTCTATTATTGTCCCACATGGTAGAACCATGACCCGCTCCCGGCAAAAAACCACCGGGCTTATAAGAATAAGGGTTATTTCCTGCAAGCTCAAATGATCCTAGCGGAGAATCACTAACATAAACACCGTCACAATATATGTTGTATTCTGTTCCCGGACAAGCGTACTGTAAGTAATACTTTCCCTTATATTTTGTCATCCATGCGCCCTCGATAAAGGGCTTTTTACTAACATGGCCACGTATCTGTTGGCGCATGTTTTCTGACATTTGCTCCTGATTAGCACCTACATGTTTCAAGAATTCCTGATACCGAGTTTCAATTTCTTCCTCTGAACAAGGCGAATCACAATGATCCATGCCATTTCGCTCGTAACCTTTTTCCCATGCGTTCCCCCAAATCAATTCCTTTTTCTCGGATAGCGGTTTCATCGTGATTGAATCAAGTTCCACCCCATACAACGGAGTCATGTTGGCACATCCCCAATAAAAATACATTCTTCCGTCATCATCCACAAACAAGTTGGGATCCCAAAAAGGAAAACTTCCCTCGATTTTCTCATATGGACCGTTTATGATATCCTTTGTTCTGTAAAAATCACAATTTTTCTCCTTTTTTGATGCGCAAAAATACACATGTTCCCCTACGACCCGAGCATCTGGGGCATAATCATATAGCGGTAAGTAATCTGGCAAACGGTAGCTTTCCCAGTGCACCAAGTCCTCTGATACCCACACGCTTAATGTCATGGATGCAAAAATATAATATTTTCCATGAAAGCAAATCATGGATGGATCCGCCGCTTCTCTCGCAACTTGAACTGGTGCGGTCTCCAACATTCCCTGAATCTGCGGCTTATTGAATTGGTATCTATAAGGGACATTTAACGGATTACAAATATAGTTGGTAGTCATTGCTCCATCCTCCCTATCTTTCTCTCATGCCGCCCAGAAATTCAAGACTCTGTTTTGGCGTGCGTTTTTGGTTTTTACGGTTCACCGCCACCAGTCCAAACTTTGGTCCATAGGCTTTCTGCCATTCATAATTATCCATCAGCGACCAATAGAAATATCCCTTTACTGGAATTCCATCCTGCATACAACGTTTCACGCCATATATTGCACGCTGGATAAATTCCACCCTTCTCTGGTCATTTTCCGTTGCCACCCCGTTTTCCGTGATAAAAAGACTTCCCTTATAATCCTTCGCCACTTTACGAATAACATGTTCCAATGCCTCTGGATAAAATTCATATCCTGACTGCGTAAGATCCGCGCCTATCGGAACCGGAAGGGAACCGTCCATCCCCACCAGCTCTCTTGTATAGTTTTGCACACCGATAAAATCGTCATTCTGGATTCCCGGCAGATAGTGCAAAAATTCTTCCTGCCACAACCGTTCCATTTGCTCTTCACCACCTGGCATTGCTTGAAAATCATGAAGACTCAACGTTAATCCCACTTTTATTCCAGGGAAACGCTCCTTGATTGCATCTCTTACTACTTCATGAGCCCTAATAATCAGTTCGTCTCCATGAGGCGTACACGGACTATGGAAATTATTCACCGTCATTCCATCTGAAAGACCAAACGCCTGCCTGCTTTCTTCCATCATTGCCTTTTGCAACTTGACCATCGCTTGTACGTCCACGCCAATTTGAAGATTATCCGACGCGTTCTGATTCTCCTCAACGCTTTTTCGCATGGCACTTTTTGTGTAATTTTCCATAATTCTTGCAAACTGTAACCGCATATTTGCCTCATTGATGGTATTGATATAACGTATTTCTTTTCCAAGACGCTCTATTACATAAACGCAATACGTCTTAAAATCCTCTACGATGCTATCTACCTCCCAGCCACCTTTCGTAATAACCCACTTCGGACTGGTAAAGTGATGTAACGTCACCATCGGCTCCATGCCATATTTCCTACAACAAACAATTACGTCGCGATAATGTTCCACCTCATTATCATCAAACACACCTTCCTCCGGCTCAATCCTTGCCCACTCGATAGAAAAACGATAAGCGTTGTAGCCGGCCTTTGCCATCATCGCTATATCTTCTTCATACAAATGATAATGATCCACCGCATCCAAACTAGGCTCTTCGTATGTGGTGTACCTCATATGCTCCATCACCCATGAGTCGCTATGGACATTGTTGCCTTCCACCTGGTGTGCCGCCGTTGCCGTTCCTAATAAAAAATCCTTTGCAAATGCTTTCATTTTTTCATCATCCTTTTATAATTTTTTTAATTCCTCGATGCATAAATCAAATTTTTCTTTCGGTATCTTAACCTGCGGGAATGCACATAATGTCCTTAAAGAAAATCCTTTTACCATATTTATCTTAGAATTTTCGGCAATCCCTGACAAATATTGATTCATTACTCGTCTAGCCTCTTCGCTTTTTAATAAATCTCCGATTTTACTATTTTCATCGAACATCTAATCCCTCCTTCCTTTTTTCAACAAATGTTGACTTTTACATCTAGATTCATTATAATAAATTTGTTTTTAAACACAAACTACATTTTCTCTCATATTGTTGGTTTTCCAACAAACACGGGGATTTTGTTGAATATTTCATGAAAATTTTATTATAGCAAGGAGAACCCATGAAACCTGATATACGCGTGCGCCACACAAAAGATAGAGTCAGAAAAGCGTTTTTCCAACTTTTGAACACAAAGGAGTTTTCTCAAATCACCGTGACAGAACTCTGCCAAATAGCCGAAATCAACCGCACGACCTTTTACAAGCATTATCTAGACATGACCGACTTATTGGAAAAAATAGAAAACGACATCTTAGAGGACACCAAGCAACAATGGAAATGCCTGCATCCAAAAAGCACCGTAGAAGGCATGGAACACATTTTTTCAACCCTGCAGACCAGACAATACAAGTCCGTCTCCCACATTTTCCAGGCAGACCCACTGTTCTCTTTCAAATTGTCCGAAGTCATCTGCCAGAGTATCGTGCCAAATTTTGGCGACACGCCCTATACCCCAAAAGAGCAGGCCATAATCCAAAGAATCATGGTTTATGGCTATGGCAGTGTCACGCGAAATTGGTTGCTGTCCCCACAAGATGAAAAAATGTCCGCCCGCCAGCTTGCCGAATTTTTATTTCACTTGACAGAAAAGCTTACCAATTCCTAAGCCGTTTTCCTACCGACCATCATCCAAAATCAACCGACCATCGCAAATCTATTGAAACCATCCTACATTTTTCCTATACTGTTACACGAAGAACACAACTTACTTTAAGGTAGTTGCCCATTGCAAGGAGGTGATTATGATGCAAGTAGAAATACGGATTGACGAATCTTGTGCGAAACCCAAAATCATCATCATGACGGCTTCCATGACGGAAGAAATAAACCGCGTCGTGGCGATGTTGTCGGAAAACGTTCCGCAAATCATTTCCGGCAGCAAAGACGACAAAGTCGAAGTGCTTGAACAAGCGAACCTGATTCGCATTTATGCGAGCGGTGGAAAGGTATTCGCGGCCACCGACAAAGGGGAATACGTCCTCCGCCTCCGGCTCTACGAGTTGGAAGAACGCCTGGATGCCAGGCAATTCGTCCGCATCTCGAATTCGGAAATCGTCAACTTACGAAAAGTCAGTAATTTTGACTTAAGCTTTACGGGAACGATTTGTGTCAAACTACAGGACGGCACGGTGACTTACGTTTCCAGACGATACGTTCCGAAAATCAAGAAAATTTTGGGGCTGTGACACGTCACATATTTCATTTTAAAAAAGAGGTAGGATATGGCATGTTTTTCGCGCAAAAAGAAAAAAAGGAAAATAATAAGAAGAATAGGAAGGTGACTAAAATGAAAAAGGAAATGAACCTAAAAAAACAGATTTTTTTACGTGGCCTCCTGGGAATTCCACTTGGAATCACCATCGGGTATTTGATTACCATCGTCCTTTCCCTCGTCTGGGGAAACGGGTATTATTCGCCCTGCGTGCCATCGCTTGCTTCCATCATGGGCAGTGAAATCGGCGCGGTCGTCCTGCAGACGGCACTCTGCGCCTTGCTGGGCGTCAGCTTCGGGGCGACCTCCGTCATATGGCAAATCGAACATTGGGGCATCGTAAAACAGACTGGAATTTATTTCCTCATCAATTCCATCGTCATGATGCCGGTTGCATACTTCTCGTACTGGATGGAGCATACCCTGGCGGGATTCCTTCAATATTTCGGGATTTTCATCCTCATCTTTGCCATCGTGTGGGGGGTACAATTTGTCCGTGGCAGACGGGACGTCGACGCGATGAACAAAAGACTGCACGGCACAAGGCAGGATAAAGACAAATAAGGCTATTAGGAAATGTGGGAGCCTTCCTCCCGGAAGACCCCCACATTTCCTTTGAGGACATCCCATCCTCTTATCATTTTTCCAAGCCAACAAAACAACACGCCAAAATTTCATAAAAAACACGTCATATACACCGGCAGGCATACAATCTCCCCCTCTTTTTTCAAATCCTTCGTATAGACCAGATATTGCTGGAGAATTCTGCCTGAATATTTCCTCGCGAACACGTCCAACGACGTATGTGTTTTGTATCCTGAAGATTTCACCTCCAACGGACACACCTTATTTTTCCTAGACAATAGGAAATCTATCTCATAATTATGTCTGGAGGATTCATTCATGAACGTGTGGTAAAATAATTCATTTCCATTTACCGTCAAAATCTGCGCCACCACATTTTCATACAGATATCCCAAATTTGTCCCCAACTTATCATTCAAAAGTTTTTCATAAATGATATTTTCCGTGAAATCCTTGTCTTTAAACATCAACGTCGCGAACAAACCCGTATCACATAAAAACAGCTTGAATTTCGCCAAATCCTTGTGACTCGACATCCCCGCGCCCGGGTCATTGGAATGATAAGATACCAAAACCGTCTTGGAATCTTTTAACTGGGCAATCAATTCCAAGATGCCATCTGCACGTTCCCCCGACAACACGCCAGAAACCTGATACCGGGACGCGTTTTTGTTCAACTGTGCCGGAATCGCGTCGAACAGCAAGGAAAGTTTTCCCGTTGGATCAATCTTTCGAAAATCATCCTCGTACAAATTCAATATGTCACGCTTGATTTCATCCACTTTTCTAAAATTGTTCGTTCGGATATATTCATCCACCGCCTGCGGCATCCCGCCAACCAACATATATAATCGAAAATCCCTAAGCAACTTTCGGTTCATCCGTTCTCCGACCGATTTCTTTGCCTCATACAGATTCTTTAAAATCGGCATCGTAGTCCCGTCACCAACGGCCCACAAGAACTCTTCATAATCCATCGGATACATTTCTATCTTACGTTCTTCGCTTGGGATAAGGATATCCTTGACATTCCGGCGAATGGAAATCAATGACCCCGTCTCAATATAGTCATACCGACCGTCTTTAACTAACGATTTAATCGCTTGCCTTGCCAACGGGCAAAGTTGCACTTCGTCAAAAACAATCAACGACTCCCGCTCATACAAATCTACTTTACATTGCAATTGTAATTGCAAAAACAAATAATTCAAATCCGACAAATCCTCAAACAGTTCTCGAATTGATTTCGACGCGATGGCAAAATCAATAAACACGTAACTCTTATACTCTCTTTTTGCAAACTCCTCGACAATGGTGGACTTGCCCACCCGCCTTGCCCCTTCCACCAAAAGTGCCGTTTCTCCATCCGATTCCCGCTTCCATTCCAGCAATTTTTCATATATTTTCCTTTTAAACATGAACTGTCCTCCAAACAAAATCGCGTTTTCTTTTTGCCCGCATTTCTGCAAAATCGCGTTTTCTGTATTATATCACAGAATCAAATTTTTTAAAAGGAAAAGATTCTCATATTCTCATTGACCGCTAAAGGCCACTAAACTCGCCGCCAAGATTGTTTCACCATCACAAACGCCACTCCCGCCGCCAGCGCCGCGGACAGTGGCAGCGCGTACCAAATCCCTTCCAACCCACAAACCTGATTTAAAACCACGACCAGCGGGATGAAGCAAACCACGTAATTGCACGCCGTGCATGCCAGCGCCCGATATTTTTTCCCAACCGCCTGCAAATATGTCGCCAGGACGTACTGCAGGCCGCTAAAGACAAGCCCCGCGTTGACGATTGCCAGCACGTGGCCGCCCAGTTCCACGGCCGCCGCATCCGACGTGAACAAGCGCATCATCCATTCAGAAACGGCCAACGTGACCACAAAAACGGCCGCGCCATAGCCAGCCGCCGCGAAGGAGGCCGCCTGAAGCGTTTCACGCACCCGCTTTCTTTTCCGCGCGCCCTCGTTATATCCGATGATTGGCTGCATTCCCTGGGCCAGACCGGTAATGGGAAAAACAAAAAACGCGTTCACCTTGCTGACGAGTCCATAGACGTTAATGGGCAGGCTCCCGTATTGTTTCAAAAAACGGTTCACGACAACGATGGAAACGGCCGCCCCCGACATTTGTACGAAGGACGGCAGGCCGGTCAACAAGATTTCCCGCAAGCAACGTGGATTGGGAATGAAATGCCGCCACGATAGGCGCAGCGCGCTCCTTCCAGAAAAATAGAAAAAATAAATGCTCATGCCCATGGAAATCATTTGCGACAATACCGTCGCCCCCGCCGCGCCTTTTACGCCCCAGTGGAACCCGAAAATGAAAAGCACGTCCAACACGACGTTCGCCGTCACCGGGATTACCCAGATGTACATCGCGTATTTGCCGTCCCCCTCCGCCCGGATCAAATTGGAAAAGCCGGTACTTGTCACCGCTCCCAGCAGGATGATTCCCGTATACTCCCGCGCATACGGCAAAAGTTCTTCCGTGATTCCCATCGCGTACAGCAATTCGTCCAAAAACAAGAGGCCAAAAATGGTGACGCAGACCGCCACCGCGTAAAACGCGCCAAACGTCTGGGCGGCCGCCCGATTGGCCCCCTCATAATCCTTCTCCCCCAACGCCCGCGATAGGACGCACGCCCCGCCACTCCCGAGCGTCGAGGACACGGCCGACAAAAAGAGGAACAGCGGAAAAGAGACGGACACCCCGCCGACCGCGTCCATTCCCGCACCGGCGGAAATGAACAGCGTGTCAAACAGATTGTACAGATTATACGCCATGACCCCCACGATGGACGGCGCGGCCATTTTCCAAAGCAGCTTCCTCACCGGCATGGTTCCCAGGAAATCACGCTTCTCCATGTTCCAATCCCTTCAAACATTTCTCGACCTGCGCCTTCGCCCACGTTCCCTGCATCTTCGCATAAACGGCCCCATAGCGGAACGTCTCGGCCGCCATGATGACACAAATATACATGCGGTAAAGCAAAAAACGTTTCCAGTCCGCCCCGGTAAATTCCTCCCGTCCGCTCGCTTTCAAGTACGCGTCCAAAAATTCCGTCTCCTTCCGGATGTCGTCCGTCAGGATAAACGCCGCCGGAAAATCCGCCATCGCGTCGCCCCAGAAGGACCGCTCGAAGTCCACGATACCCTCGATTTCATATCCGTTTTCCCACTCCCTGACGAAAACATTTCCCTCGTGGCAATCGTACTCCACGAGCGAGGGACTGTCACATTCCTCCAAATAAAAAAGGTTCGCTTTCAAAACGTCCTCGATTCTCTGGTATGGAAGCTTCACCTTGTGCTCCCTCGCATCCGCGAGGATTTGCCGAAACATCTGGGAAAACGCTTCTTTCCACGTGCTATACTGGCACGCCGGGTCGTCGCTGAAATACCCATAATACCCGCCCTTGACATGGTGAATCTGTTCCAAATGACGCGCCAGCTCGGCCTTCACGCGCCCAAGGTTTTCCTTTTCCATTTTTTTCGAAACCGCCGAGAGCGGCACGCCCTCCAAGGCCGTCATGAAAAAATAATTGCTCTTGATATGCGTCTTGCTAAAATCATGCGCCAACACCTCCGGCACCGGCACGCTCGTCTGCTCTCGAATCAGCCGGTAGCACTCCACCTCCGTCGGCATCACGTCCCGCTCATAGGTAAGCAGGGTCGTCCCCGGAATCACGCCCACTTTCAAAACGACTTTATCCAACCCTTTGGTTCGATTCTCCCGCCCCGCACCTACAGAACCATTTCTTGCCCCATCCACAAGGCGGACCAGGTAGATGGCGTTGAACATCCCGCCCTTTAATTCTTCGATGCCCGACACCTCGCACGAGTCCCCGAAATTGACCTTGACCAGCTTTTTGATTTCCCCTTCGGATAATAAATTTTTCGTTTTACTCTTCATCTTCGTCTCCTTCACTATAAAATACCGTTAGTCCACGATGAAGCCTCGCCCGCCTCGGGGTGATTTTTCATCATGGACTAACGGTATCATAAATTTCATGGAAATACAATCTTCTCAGGGGACGCGTCCCTTTCCCCAGGGGACATGTACATTTTCCGATAGGCCGCGGGCGTCATATGGAACACTTCCGAAAACCGCTTGTAAAACCCGGCCGTCGCCTGATACCCCACTATCTTCGCGACTTCCTCCACCGAAATGTCCGTCCCGTTCAGAAGCGTCGCCGCCTCCTCCATGCGGGTTCTCTGCAAAATGTCGGAAAACGTCCCGCCCCCCGTGCTTTCCGCGATTTTGCGGCGAAGCTGCCTGCCGCTGTATCCCGTCAATGCCGCCAGTTCCTCAAGGTTCGCATCTTGCAAATGTCCCCTCACGTAGGCAAACACTTCTTTGAGGATTCCCTCGTTTGTATGTTCCACGTCACCTCGTTTTAAACGTCCACGGTTCAATCCGACCAAAAGCAGTACCAAAAGACTTTGAATGGCCGAACCCTGATAAGTGGTTCCCCAATACGCTTCCTGCATAAGCGCCTCAATCAAACGATCCGTTTGCGGTTTCATGCCCGCCACGCCCCGGAAAATGTAAAGTTCGTTCTTTTTCTTTAAAAACTCCACGAAATTATCCCCGGAATCCTCGGTGGAATCCGCCATGAAATGCATTTTCCCGCCTTCTTCCATGCGTCCAAGCATTTCCCGCATCATCGGGCAGGGAATGATGATTTTTAGAATCAAATCCCCTTTCCGGCAGGGCAGCATGGCGTGCACCATTCCCGGAGTCAGGATGCACAAGTCTCCCTCCGACAAGGCCAACGCCTCCTGAGCCCCCATGACCTTTTGTCCGCCCCTTCCGCGCCACACGTAAATCATTTCATAAAAATCGTGGCCATGAAAATACGGCATCTGGCACGTCGTGTGCTTGCGAATGCTAAATTCTGCCGAAACCCGCACCAGGATTTCGCGGATGGAGAAGGAAAAGACGTCTTCCTCCTTTTTTCCATGGGCGGCAATCCATGCGGCCACGTCCCTGTTCTTCACGGAATCGTCACCCTTTCCAGATACCCCATGCCCCATCCGCCGTTCATAGAATTCCCTGATTTTTTGCATGACGCGGCCGCCATTTTCAAACTCATCATTGACGGCCGCTTCCAGCCCTTCCCCCAACCGATACGCGTCCTCCGCCTCTTGCCGCTCAAACTCCGCCGCCAGCCTCGCGTCTATCAACCCACTCTGTAACTCGTACACCAACGCTCCCCTTCCCCCGACAATTCTTTCCCAATCAAGAACGCCGCCGGCGTTCTTGCGGCGGCGCACAAGTCAGCTATGCTGACAAAATACATCTTTGTGCGCCTGCCATCCGCCGGAGGCTTTATCTCAGTCAGAGATTGGACTCCCACTAAGACAAATTTATTTTTACTCACCACTTAAAGAAGCGGGAGTCTTCTTCGACTGAGATAAACGCTCTATCGTCAGTCCAATTGCTTCCTTCCAATCACGATGGAGGCGAATCCGGGCGACAAAAAGTCCGCCATCGTCTGCCCCGGACGCATGCACTGGCGCACGTCCTCCCCTTTGCAAAACGGCGAGGAAAACGGAAACCCTTTCTCGAAATCCAAATGTCGCGCCACATCCATATAATCTTGTAACACGGCTTTTGGCCTCATTTCAAAGTCATGCGCCATGACGATTCTCTCGAAATCGATTCCATTCGCCTTCTCCAGCGTCTCCCGATAAACGGAAAGCGGCTCGGACTCCTCCAAAAACAACCACAAACCACTATTGATAGCATCGCCCACGTAAAGCAGCTTTTCCTCCGGGCACAACAAACCGATACTGCCCTTCGTATGTCCCGGCAGTTCGACGACCCGCAGCGTCCTCCCGCCGAGGTCGAACACATGCCCCTCCTCCACGGGAACCAGATTGCCACACCCCATTTGCAGGTAACGTTCCGCGTCAAAATCCGCCGGAAGCGTCTCAATTCCCGGGAAACGTCCCGCGGACTCCTCGGCCATCCCGATTCCGTCCTTGCGCCCCTGCGGCGAATTGTGCTGCCGACATAACTCCATGTCCTTCGGATGGATATACACCTCTTCCTCAAACCAGCAGTTGCCACAAGCATGATCCAGATGCCCATGGGAATTGACCACGTAAAGCGGCAAATCCGTGACCGCGCGCACCGCCTCGTGCAAGTCGCCGAACCCATGCCCCGTGTCAAATAACAGCGCCCTTTCCTCTCCCACGATCAGGTCCATGTGCACGCCATTGTTAAAAATCCGGTAAATGCCGGGGCCGGCCTCCTTTATGTAATAGCACCCGACCTTTTTGCAGGCATTCAAATCACTCACAATCCGCTCCACATATGCCTGGTACATTTTAAGCCCTTCCTCCCGCGACATTTCCTTTGTCTCCGCCATGTCAGACACGCCTCCTTTATTTTTTATATATTTCATGATGCCACAAAAAACTTGTCACCCTACTTTTTCCCCTTGGAAAATTCACTTGCCGCCTTCACCCATCCCATCAGCTCGCCGTCAATCTCCTCTTCCGAAGCAACCAGTACATGATGCGTCCAACGGTTCGGATACGGCTCCACTGCCGCGTCGATACGGGGGGGATTCCACACGGTGTCCTAGCCCGAACGTGACCGTGATATAATCCTCCGGCCGTTCCTTCGCCTTGCGCACGGGGGCAAAGGAAACGAACGCGAACTGATATCCCTTCGCTTTCCCCGCGTCCAGTTTGTTGGCAAACGCGATTTGTGTTTTTTGTACTTTGACATCCACGTCCCCGACCTCCGCGAAAACCTTCCGCTCGAAGACTTCGTACAGCGGCAATGCTCCCGGCTTCTTCTCAAAAAAACAAAGTATGCCCTGGTCCATTTGTCATTTCTCTCCCCTCGCAGGTTGTACCAAATTGGATTGTTTACAAAATTCTGACGAAATCGCCTTTGTCGGGCACACCGCCTTACATTTTCCGCAACGGATGCACTCCGGCCCGTTGATGTCTTTCGTAACCTCGACGTCCATGGGGCAAGCGCGTTCACACCTTCCACATCCAATACATTCATGTTCATCCAGCTTCATCCGGTAGAAACTGAATCTGTTAAATACGGAGTAAAATGCTCCCAACGGGCAAAGATACCGACAAAACGGCCGACTGACAAACATGGACGATACCAAGATGAGCACCAGAACCGCGACCTTCCAATCGAACAAGATGCCAATTAACTCCCGCAGCCTCGGATTGGCCGCCACCAAGGGCAGGCCTCCCCCCAACGTTCCGGCGGGACAGACATATTTGCAAAAATAAGGAATGGAAATCCCGTTTTCTGACACTGCAAATAGAGGCAGTACGATTACGAACACGAACAAGACGACGTATTTTACATACCTCGCCGGTTCGTCAAACTTTTTCGGCACGTTCCATTTCGGCACGGGAATTTTATATAACAAATCCTGGACGAGGCCAAACGGACACAACATCCCGCAGACCAGCCTGCCCAGCACGATGCCAAAAAGCATCAGCGAGCCCAGCACGTAAAACGGGAAACGCCCCCCGCCCAGTGCCGCCTGCAAGGCACCGATTGGGCACGCGCCCAACGCGCCCGGACAAGAATAGCAATTCAAGACCGGCACGCAAAACGCCTTGCTCTTCCCGGTAAAGATTTTCCCTTTGGCAAATCCGATGGCATAACCGTTGATGACCGCCGCAGAAAGCAGCTGCACCACGCGCTGGAAGGAAATCTTATTCCCATATCCGTAATGACTCCCTCGTCCGTCGTTTTTCCCTCGTTCGTCATTCCTCATCCGATTCCTACGCATTCCAGACATATCCTCACCGCCTTCTGCATAACATCCAAATGTTCCTGCCGCGCCAGGCCGATTCCGATAAAGAGCAGGGAAACGGCAAGCACGGCGAGTCGGACGGCTTTTAATCGAAAAAATGTCATTTCACTTCTTCCTCCCCCATCGACCTTAACGTGGCATTAATCCCCGCCAAAAAGGCCTCTTTTGTATCCTCCTGGCGGCCTATGATTTCCTCGCCGACGATGTTCCCATCCTTGTCCACGAAAATCGTGGTCGGCGTGTATATGATTCCCATACAAACCTCCGCAAGATCCCCATTCCCACTAATTAACGTGATTCCCGTAAATCCCGCCTCGCTAAGAATTCGCTCTGTTTCGGCCTTCCCCCGTTCCCCGTCAAAATTCACGGTAATAATCTGCACGTTGTCAGGCAACTCTTTCGCAAGCTCGGCGATTTCCGGCATCTCTGCCACGCACGGGCCGCATCCCACGGACCAAAAATTGATGACCGTCACGTCCTTCTCCGCCAAATCATCCTGCGTGAACGTTTCCCCGTCCAACGTTTTCGCCTCAAAAGATTTCAACTCGCCCAGTTCGCTCTTCCCACTCGCGTCGTCGCCTAATCCACCATTCGCGTCATGGCTCGAATCATCACCCGAAACATCGTCGGAATCGTCACCCGAAACATCCTCCGACCGGCTTCCATCGGTAAAATTACCGGGTGTCCTGCCATCAGAACAACCGTTCGCGAAGATACCGGCCACAATCATCACGCCAAGCAACAATGCCATTGCGCTTCTTTTTTTCATAAGATTCATATGCTCCTTTCCAGTTACTATTCACGGGGCTGTACGCCCCGCCGCACAGCCACCGTCCGATAAAGTGATGGTGCCAGTGGGCATCCAGCCCATTGCCGGTGACAATTTTAGATGGCTGGATGCCGTTACAATCCACGGCCGGTTAAGCCGTGAATTGTAACCCTTTCCAAAAGTTCCATTCTTCTTGCAAAAAACCGCCCTTGCGATATGGACGGCTTATGCATTATAATTTGTTTTGTCATGGTTCATACAAGACTGAACCATGACTCTGTTTCCACTTTATCTTAATTCCAGTTAATAGCCTCATGCAATATGGTTTCCCTATTTTCAATTTCCCTTGTCGCCTGCTACAATTCTGCACGTTCCGACGGCGTGACTTTTGTAAAATCAGAATCCCACGCGAGCACTAATTTTATCCTCTGTTTTGTCGGCCTATCCAATCCCTCAATATACTTTACGGCTTTCTTGCTGTATTCAATTTGCACCATTTAGGCCTTCCCTCCCTCTTTGGGGTCATTATCCCTTGAAACAATTATATATTATTAAACCATACCCGTCAATTACAAGTTTTCCACGCTTAAAAGCAATCGAACAAGTGGTGTCGTGTGCCGGTGGCACACCTTTGGCACGAACCGAAGCGGGAGCGTAGAAGCACATAATCCCGTAAATAGATAATATGAACCGTCCTATCCTAAACATACCAAACCGGAATCTGCAATATATTTTCCCGCAGCATCCCCGCCTCCGGGCAATTGCACACGATGGCCCCCGTTCCCCGCTTCTTCCCCGGAATCTGATCCAACACGGAAAACGCTGCCGTCATGATGGCCTTGCTCCGCTCGTTTTTCTTGATTTCTATCGGGTACAGCGTCCCATTTTCCTCGATAATCAAGTCAATCTCGGCCTCCACCTCCACCGACTTTCCATCTTCTTTTACCTTTTTCTTGTCCCTTCCCCGATAATAAGATACAAAATGCCGGTACTCCATCCCCTCGTTGGAAAATGATTTCAGGATTTCGGACACGACGAACGTTTCAAATATATGGCCGCTCATCGCACCATATGCCAGGTTCTCCGCCGTCAGCCACCTCGTAAGGTAACATACGAGCCCCGTGTCCCGGAAATATAACTTCGGCGATTTCGTCGCCCGTTTCAATATACTTGACGTGTACGGCTCCAGCAAGTAGACGATTCCTGATGCTTCTAAAATAGAAATCCAATTCTTGACCGTTCCCATGTCCTTCCCGATTTCGGACGCTATGCTACTATAATTGAGCACCTCCCCGGTTCTTGCCGCCACCGCAATCATGAACTGGCGAAACACGTTCAAATCCTGCACCGCCGCCAATTCCCGGACGTCCCTCTCCATATAGGTTTTAACGTAATCCGCATAAAAGGCCGCCCACTCCTTGTCCGCGTCCCAAAGCTCCGGATAACTCCCCCGATGAATGATTTCCCATATGTTTTCCGGCTTCTTTACTGACTTTTTGCGTTCCAGCACGTATTCCATCGTCGGCAGGAAATGCCGGTTAAAAGAATCCCCCATGCTCTCGCGCATGGACAAACCGGATAACTCAATAATTCCAATCCGCCCCGACAAGGATTCTGAAACGTTCTGCATCAAATGAAACGGCTGGGAACCAGATAGGAAAAATAGCCCGCGCTCCTCGCTCTCGTCACATTTGATTTTCATATATCGAAACAACTCCTGCGCCCGCTGCACCTCGTCAATCGTCACCGGCGGCGGGTTCAGCGTCAAAAACATGTCCCCCGCCTCCCGCGCCTGCTGTTCCATGAACGGATCGTCCAAAGACACGTACCGCCTGTCCTCGAACACTTTTTTCAGCAGCGTTGATTTGCCTACCTGCCTCGCGCCCGTCACCAGTACCGCCTTATACGTCTTTTCGTACTTTAATAATCTTTCTTCCAAGGCCCGCGAAATATACTTCATGCGGACACCTCCCTCCAAGCCAAGTGATGGCGGATTCGGAATTGTTTTCCGAATCTGCCATCATTCTACCATAGTACGCCATTTTATTCAAGCTTTTATTCTATTCGCCCTCCCTTTTAATACGGATTCTTAACGTCCCTCTTCCAGACGCTTACCCGAAACCGCGGCCTCACGCCTCTAAAAGTTCCAGGATTTCCTCCCTGCTCAGGCTCCCCAGTTGGCCGGTCTCACCACCCATCACCTGCTCCGCAAGGTCTTTTTTCTTCTCCTGCAGTTTCTCGATTTTTTCCTCGATCGTCCCCTTTGCAATCAGCTTGTAGACCGTCACCTTCTTCGTCTGCCCGATTCGGTGCGCGCGGTCCGTCGCCTGGTTTTGCACGGCCAGGTTCCACCACGGGTCATAATGGATGACCACGTCCGCCCCCGTCAGGTTCAGCCCGACGCCGCCCGCTTTCAGCGAAATCAAGAACACCGGCACGTCCCCGCCGTTAAACTCCTTCACCATCTCCAGACGCTTCTCCTTCGTCGTACTCCCGGTGATCATGTAATACGGAATTTGCATGGACTCCAAATTTCCCTTTAAGATTTCCAGCATCGTGGCGAACTGTGAAAAAATCAACATCCTATGCCCGCCGTCCATCGCGCTTTGAATAAGCTGCAGGCAAGCTTCCAGTTTCGCCGCCTCCCCCTTATAATCCTCAAAACACAAGGACGGATCGCAACAAATTTGCCGAAGCCTCGTCAGTTCCGCCAAAATCAACAGTTTGTCCTTGTTGAAATCCTCCTCGTTGCGCCCGGCAAGCCTTTCCTTCATATGTAACACTTGTCCGTCATACAACTCCCGCTGCCTCGTTCCAAGCCTTACATAGCGGGACTCCTCCAATTTCTCCGGCAAATCCTTTAAAACGTCCTCCTTCAGCCTGCGCAGGATGAACGGCCCCACCATTTTCTGCAGGCGCGCCATCGCCTCCTCGTCCTGACTCTTCACAATCGGAATCTCAAGTTCCCGCCGGAACACGTCGTAGCCGTACAAAAACCCTGGCATCAGGTAGTCGAATATGCTCCACAACTCGCTCAGCCGATTTTCAATCGGCGTACCGGTCAGGGCGTAGCGAATCCTGCTTTTTACCACCTTTACCGCCTTTGCCGCCGCGGTCGTGTGGTTCTTGATGTACTGCGCCTCGTCGATGACCTCGTACCCGAATTCCTTGCCCTCGTAAAAGGAAATGTCACGCTTCAAAAGGTCGTACGACGTTACCAGCACATCAAACTCCTTATAGGCCTCTATCTTTTCCTGCCGCTCCTCCTGCGTCCCCGTGACCAGGGACACGTTCAGTCCGGGCGCGAAACGCGCGAATTCTTCTCCCCAGTTGAAAACCAGGGCGGCCGGGGACACGACGAGGGAAACCATGGCCCGCCCCTCCTGCTTCGCCGCCAAAAGCACCGCGATGGCCTGCATCGTCTTGCCGAGCCCCATGTCGTCCGCCAGGATCCCCCCAAACTGCCAGTTTTCCAACGTGCGCAGCCATTTATAACCGTCCTTCTGATATTTACGCATAATTCTCGACAAGCTTTTCGGCACTTCAAAATCGGCGTCCTTGACCGTTTTAAACCCCTTTACCACTTCCCGAAAATGGCTGTCGCGCTCACTGTATACCGCCTCGTTTTCTTCCAGCATCTTGTCCATGTACAACGTGCGGTACATCGGAAGGTGCACCTTTCCCTTGATGAATTCCTTTGGCTTCAAGTGCATGGTGTCCACCATTTCCGCGAGCATGCGAAGCGCGGAATCGTCCACGTCCAAAAATGACCCATCCTTTAAGCGGTAATATTTTCTCTTCGTGCGATAGCTCCCCAAGATGTCCAGCAATTCGCTCTGCGAGACGTCATCCGTCTCAACGTCAAGTTCCAAAAGGCCCGACGACACGGAAACGCCCACGGAAACCTTCATTTTTCGGATGGCATGATAATCCCGAAACCGTTTCGTGCAACGCACTTCGCCCAGTTCCATCAGCCGCTGCGTCCCGTTTTTCATCACGTCGTAAATCAGTTCCTCGTCCCCGCCGCAATGCAGCTCCCCCTTCTCCCAATCAATCCCGGGAAGCCACTGCATCACTTGGAAGACCACCTCTTGTTCACGGGCGCCGTCGCGAAACGACGCGAAAAGCGCACCTCCGCCTTCACCCATGGAATCCAGGGCATTGACATCCTCGTCCCCGTACCTTGCATGAACCCGGCAGACGACGTTGTGCTCCGGCGCGTCCAGGTAAAAGACGAACCGAACGTCGGGAAGCAGGTAGGAGCGAATTTTCTCCGAATCCGTCTCCGACACGTCCACCACGTCCTGAAGCTGCGGCAAAATCCGATAATAAAATTCCGACAAATGATTTCGCCCCATGTTGAATGAAAACTTGTTTCCCCATGCCAAATTTGCCAAAGGCTCTATTTTTTGCGAAAAATCGCGGTCGACCCGGCAAAGGTGTTCCCCGTTGATATAATAAGCCGTGTCCGTCCCCTGATACAATTCTGGAAGCGTCCCTCTCACCAGAATCCCATGAAATTCATCGTCCTTTTCCGTTTCCACCCTGGAAATCTGCATCGTCACCCTGGGATTTTCTTCCGCACAAGACAACACGCTCTTTTTCTTGCTTTTTCCGTCCTTGTCCTCGAATTCGACTTTCTCGTCCGCCATCTGGGCGTAAAATTCATCCAGCCTCCAGCCAAACAAATCCAGGGAACCCCCAACGCCCCGTTTTCGATTGCCATAATAATCCCGATTATCCATCAACCGTTGCAAGAACTTTTCTTCCTCGCGCACGACACGGTTGATAAAGCGGATCCACCCCTGCGCTTGTTCCGTAAAGCGTTTGAGGTCATGATGAATCTCCGTGGAGCTTCCATAAACGCCCACCGCCGAATGTTTGACGTTTTCGCAAAACTCATCCAGTTTTTTTACGACAAAAAGCTTTCCCTCCCCGACTTTAAATGACACGGACAATTCGCCGTCCTTTTTCATCAGTCTTGGGACGAACTTTAATTTCTCCTCTTCATCCCGGGCATCCGACATGAGCAGGTTTGCCCGTTTATCCTGATAATATTCCATGATCCAGCGGGCGGACGCGTCCGTGGCATCACCGATATTGTGCGCGTCCAGATACCGTTCCAGTAATAGGAGCGCGCCCGCGGTATACACGCATTTTCGTTCCTTGGAAAGCCACGAATAATAGTCCTTCCTGCATTCCGGGCAACCACATTCTGTCGAGAAGACCTCCTTTTGTAAAAAAAGGATTTTTATCGGGAATTCCGCCTTCCCCGATTTCCCAATCGCCCCGAGCATTGCCATGGGCTGCCCTCCGTCTCTGTCATAACCGGAAGAAACCTCTTGGATTTGGATTTTCCCTTGTCGAACCAACCGCTCCCCCTCTTCAAACGTCGCCTGCGGAATTTTCATGGATTTGCGAATACTTTTTCCATCAAAATATTTGTATGCTTCCAATTTTTTTAATGTCTTGGCCGCATTTTCAGAATCCCCCTCCTCCTGCGTCCATGAACTGCCAAGCACTGAAAACTCCGCTTCCAACCGCTTGGAAAGTTCCTGCTCTTTCCGAAGCTTCGCCTGCTCCTGCTTTTTTCGTTCCTCCTCGGCGAGGCGTTCCTCTTCCCTATGCCGTTCCTCGGCCTGCCTCTCTTCCTCTTTGCGCCGTTCTTCGGCCTGACGTTCTTTCTCTTCCTTGCGGCGCTTCTCGGCTTGACGGCGTTCCTCCGCCTTGCGCCGTTTTTCGGCCAAACGGCGGGCCTCTTCTTCCTCTCTTTGCCTCTTTTCCACACGACGGCGGGCTTCCCCTGCCTTTTGTGCCCTGATTTTTTCCCGCCGCTCCTCCTCCGCCTTGCGCTTCTCGTATTCCGCCCTCGCCGCCTCCTCGGCTTTTTGCCTTTGTTCCTCTTTCTTTTTGGCCGCCTCGGATTTTCGCTTCTCACGCGCCAGGCGGCGTTCTTCCTGCTCCTGCCGCCGCGCCCGCTCTTCCTCTGACACCTTTTGCTCCTGCTTCTTCTTTTCTTCCTGCCGAAGCCTCTCGTCCATCTTAAGCCAGGCTTCCATCAAGTCCGCCTCGCTCTGCTTCTTCTCCGACGCGTCCTGCTTCTTCTCAACCACGCCCGTCATTCCCTCAACTGCATAAAGGGTCGCCGCCATATGCTCGCAATATCTGCCAATTTTTGCCGCCGGGCACTTACAGCGCATCCTGCCCAACTCCCCGGCCTTTATTTTAATCGACACCTCGAATCGTTCCTTGCCAAGAACTGCCGCCGTATACCCGCCGTCCACTTCCTTCAGGTCGTCTACCTTTCTCTTTAGATAAGCATTCCTTCCCCGCTCTAACGTGTCCTTGTCAAACTTTTGCTTCCACTCCAACTTTTCCATCATTGGTGTTCCCATGCCAACGTATCCCCTTCATCTCAACACAAAACCAACACCCGTCCACCCAATTCTCTTAATCTTTTATACCTTGTATCTTGTTTGTAACGCGTATTAATTCTTCCTCGTGGTAATGCGGTACACAGCACGAATTCCTTTACGTCCTTTAAATCTAGCAAAGTCCTATACGCTTCATATTCATCATCCTGACGGGATGCGATACAATCAAGCCTAGAAATGTCAGCCATTGCCGAATTCGTCCTTAATAATACCGTGCGCATTGCCGAAACCTCATGCATGTAGTCTCTGGTAACGGCATCAATCAAATCGAATTCACTATATGCCATAGGACAAGACGATACGGAAAACTCATTTGCCTGAATCATGTCTTCATTCCCTATAACATAAAGCTTTATGATTATATCATATCCTTTCCCTTTAGACAATCATTATTACTTTTTAATCAGGTTAATATAAATCAAGTCAAACATATAATTATTTATTCCATGTATCACCAATTGACAATCCGACCTTTTTCCTTTATACTGTTTTTATTACATTTGTAAGACCAAAAGCCACTTTGCATGAAACCGCACTCAGCGGGCACAAAATTGTAACGAATCGAAGGAGGAACCGCCATGAAACGATTGCCCCAGATTTCCGAGGCCGAGTTCGAGGTCATGAAAATCATTTGGAAACACGCCCCCATCAGCACCAACGAAATCACGGAAAAACTGGTACGCAACACGACGTGGAGTCCCAAGACGATTCAGACCCTGATCAAACGGCTCGTGACCAAGGGCGCGCTCTCCTACGAAAAGCAAGGGCGCGTGTTCGTATACACCCCGCTGATTAAAGAAGATGAATTCATCGGCCAGAAAAGCCGTTCCTTTTTGGAGCGTTATTTTGATGGAAATATTACCACCATGGTATCCTCTTACGTGGAACATGATGCCCTTTCCGACGAGGAACTCAATCAACTGCGGGAAATCCTCGGCAGGCGCCCCGACGATACAACCATGGATGAAAGGGGTACGACATGACTGATTTTATGGTACGTTTCCTTTTATGTAACGGTTTTCTTTGTGCCATCATTGCCGTTTTATTTTTCATGAAACGAGTCTTCAAAAACAGCCTGCCCGCCCGAACACAGTATCACATGTGGTTCTTGCTGTTCCCCATGTTGGCGGTTCCCCTTCTTCCTTTTCACGTGGTCAGATTTTCACAAATCATCGCCTGGATGGAAGGCCTGAAAAACAGCATATTATCAAACATAGAAATCACGCCTGACCTCGTGTCCAACACGAACTTAACGGCAACTTCTAATCCAGACATGGCCGGTACCGCTGACCGGATGAACGATTTCGCCGTTTCCGTCACCAGCCGGACGCCGCCTGTCGCCGGATGGTCGTTATTCGGAATCTGGATGACGGGCATCTTTATCATGCTCTTCTTATTGGCCAATGCCGCTCGCCGTCTGCATGCCTTGAAATCGTCATCCCTCCCTTTGCAAAACACGAACGTGCAAAGGTTATACAGACATTGCCTGTCAGAGACAAACGTGACGAAAAGCATTCCCATTTACAGCACGGCCTACCTTAATTCCCCGATGATTGCAGGGGTTTTGAGCCCACGCATTTACCTGCCGATTCGCCTCGTCTCCGACGATACCGGCAATCATGAATCCGCCATGCGCCATGTCTTGCTACACGAATTGCAGCATTACAAACATAAGGATAACCTTGTCAATTATCTGGCATGCATCATGCGGGCACTCTATTGGTTTCACCCCCTCGTCCGCCTTGCCCTGAATGAAATGCAAAACGACCGCGAGCTTGCCTGCGATACCTCCGTTTTGGATTTACTCGACGAGGACTCTTACAAGGATTATGGCAATGCCCTGATACATTATGCGTCAAAGATGTCCCATGCCGTCCCACCGCTCACCACCGGCCTTGGACACGACATGGAACAAATGAAGCGACGCATCCTCCACATCGCCACTTATAAAAAACCGACGCGCCGCCAGAAAACCAACGGCCGAATCGTTCTCGCGCTGACTGGCGCCCTTTTTCTTGGGCTTGCGCCAATATTATCCACCCGGGCGGCGGATGATACACACTACGAGTGGGAAATGCTTTCAAATCCTCCGAAAGCGTTTTCAGAAAATAATCCAGCCAATATCTCTTATGCGGATTTTTCCGCTCATTTTGGGGAATATGAGGGAAGCTTTGTCTTATATACCTTGACGGACTCGAAGAGTCCGCTGGCACAAAGCGCGTCAGATGTGGGATGCCCGGATGGATATGCCCTGGCGGATGGCACCTGGACGGTTTACGACCTGGAGCGGGCCACCACGCGGGTCGCTCCGAACTCCACCTACAAAATCTACGACTCGTTATTTGCGCTGGAAGAAGGCATCATCACACCGGAAGATTCCTTCCACGCATGGAACAAAACCAATTATCCTTTCACCGAGTGGAACGCCGACCAGACCCTATCATCCGCCATGGCCTCTTCCGTCAACTGGTATTTCCAAACCTTGGACGAACGGCTGGGGAAATCCACCCTGCACTCCTACCTGCAAAAAATCGGATATGGCAACGAAAACGTCAACGGCGACCTCGCGTCCTATTGGTTGGAATCCACGTTGAAAATCTCCCCCGTGGAGCAGGTCGAACTTCTCGTTTCCCTCTATCGAAATGACTTTGGCCAAACTAACTTTCGCCAAAATGACCTTGACCCAAACGACTTTGACGACCACCTTCACTTTGTCCCGGAGCACGTACAAGCGGTAAAGGATGCCATTCGCCTATCCGCCTCCGCAAGCGGGACACTTCACGGCAAAACCGGAACCGGGCGTGTTGACGGGCGCAACGCAAACGGCTGGTTCGTGGGATTTGTGGAAACGGATGAAGCCTCCTACTTTTTCGCCACGTATTTGCATGCAGAAGAAAACGGCTCGAATCATACGAATATCCAATCCTGGTTCACCGCTTCTGAAAATGGGGAAGCCCCTACAGGCACGCTACAAGAAGCCGCCGGAAGCGATGCGGCAAGAATCACGCTGGGCATACTAAAAGACATGGGAATATGGAAAGAACCGCTCATTTCACCCGATACTGATACCCCGGTATCCTTTCTTCCCCACCCAGGATTTGGTTGCCCAGATACAAAAAACCGCCGCCCTCCTTCCGCCGCACCGTGAGACGATGGGTAATCAGCGCGTCGTCGCACAGCCCCATGTCGCACACCGCGTCCACCGTCAGCGTGACCGTTCCGTCCCCGTTTTCCTCCACGCAGACGACCTCCGGGAGGGAAGTGGAAAACGGCGTGAGGGAAAAATTCATGCACCCAAGCCTCGCCCATGCGTAAGCTTGTTTTTCCTCGTCATAAGCCGCCCACTCGCGAAGCTGCGCCACTCCCACTGGCAGATACTCTGTCATTAAGGCCTCAAACTCTGCCGCCGGAATCCACCGTCTTGTTTTGTTCCCTTCCGCAAAGTCCACGTTCCCGGCATTTTCTCCCGGCAAATCCACGCCTTCCCCCGCATATTCGCCCCCGCTGTCCGTATCATATCGTTTCCCATATTTCATTTGATAAAAATATTCATACAACCCGTTATAATCCAACCCTGCCATGTTTTCCGCGTCCCAATTCGAACAAAGCAAATTATTTCCTTGATATCCCAGTGGCAATACGCATTTTTCCGACCATTCCCGGCACTCGCCGGACAATGGCCGCACCCTTACCAGGCCGCTCCCATCCACGATTTCCGTCACCTCCGGCGGCTTCGGCACGCACATTTTATAACAAAACCAGCCCTTATTTGTATAATTCCACTCCTCCATCCTCGTACAAGCAATCCCCGAAACCTTCACCGCCCCTTTCGCGTCCCACGCCGAGTATGCCGACAAGACGTACATGTCACTCCCGTCATAATAAAATTTTTGCCGCGCGATTGCCCCGTCCCGGCAAACCTTGTACAGCACGGCGGTTCCGCGTTTTCCCAACTCACAATCCAGCAAAAACGCTTCCAATTCCTGATAATGTTCCATCACGGAATAACGTAGCGCGTCCATCACCGAAACATTTTGACTGGCAATTCGCGCTTTCATCGACAACATCGCCTCGTCCGAAATGATGCGGCCGTAAACATTTTCCCCGCCTGCGGATAAATCCGCTTTTCCGACCAATTCCATCATCTTCTCCAAATCCCGTTTTGCCTCTTGTTTTTCTTCCTCGGTCACCGGAAGATCATACCCCTTTTCCAACCGCTCGCGTTCCTCCGCCTCGCCCGACGGAAAGCCATATCCTTTTTCCAACCGTTCGCGTTCCTCCGCCTCGCCCGACGGAAAGCCATATCCCTTTTCCAACCGCTCGCGTTCCTCCGCCTCGCCCGACGGAAAGCCATATCCTTTTTCCAACCGTTCGCGTTCCTCCACGGTCAGCCTCGGCTTGTGCCATGTTTTTTCATAATCTTCCTTGGAATGTATGACGTGGTTGGAGACATATTGCACCCCGCCGTCCTCCGTCGGGCGAACCACCACTTCGTGGACATATGCCTTGGAAGTCCCTTTGGCCGGAAATACCGCGTGTACCGTCAGCATTATCGTCCCGTCTCCACGCTCCTCATACGCCACCACCTCGGGATACGGATGCGCCGGATATTCCGCCTCGTAACGCCCCCGCGACCGATATTCATAAGCCTTTTCCTCCACCAGGTAACTCGTTTTCGACCGTAACGTCCCGCCGTCAATCACGAAACACGTCCCGACGACTTGTTCAAACTCCTCTGCGGGAAGCTGGTAAATCGTCCCCGTCCCCACGTTGTCATCCACCTCGTAGGGTAGGGGCTTTTTATTTACCTTGGGATACAAAATGTCATAGAGGTCATAAAAATTCAATTCCCCAAAATCCTCCTCGCTCCAATCCACGAGAAACATGTTATTTCTCTCATAAGAAATGGGAAGCAAATAGTTCCGATTCAGTTCCCTGCACCTTTCATCCAACGGCAACACGCGAAACGCGGCATGTTCCTTTGCGTCGCTCATTGTCAGCATATACGATTCCTCCGAAAACCACGCCCCGGAAAACATGAGATACCCCTCTTTCGTATATTTCCAGTCATCTGCCCGGTAACTACTTGAGGAAGTTTTTTGCATTTTTCCACTCCCCGCGCCCTCCAAATTCCCGTCTATCCAATCCTGCGCAAAACTATTTCCCGAATCTGCACATGTATACTGATAAAAAGCTCGTCTCACGTCCACGATGCCATCCTTGGTTTTCAAATCAAACTTGACAAGCCCGCCCGAATCCATGACCTCTACAATCGTCAATTCGCCTTGCTCCCCCGCCTCCACCTTTTCACAAAATGCAAGCACCTGTGCCGCCCCGGTCATGTCAACCTGGTTGTCCTGGTCAATGGCAGCGTACCCGCATTCCCCAAAACGCTCCACGATATCCCTTGCCACTTCCCAGTCATCCATTTCGTCTTCCTTACCCGCCGTTTCGTAAATGTCGGCGCACAAGTCCATGAATTCCTCCTCCCCTGAATCCATTTGCCCATTTTGCTTCTCCACTTCCGCCACGCCGCCGTCCTTCCTTTCACCTTCCTGCCCGGCTCCCCTCTCTTTCTCTACGATTGAAACAACATATTTGCAAGCACATATGCAAAACACGATGGACACGACCAACACGATAAGCCGACGTGTCCGCCATCGAAGCCGCCACCGAAACCGCTCTTGTTTCCAGACTTCTCCTTTCCCTCCTTCCCTGGATAATCTCCCACCATTTTTAAAAAGCATAAACCCCATCCTTTCTTTTCTTACAAATGTAAGATTTTTGGTCAAAAAAATCCCCATCTTCTGAAACACATAAATGTACGTCAAATCCTTCCCATTGGACGATTTTAATATTACACTTGTAGGATAACAAAGTCAAGCACTTTTTATATCCAAACGAAGATGTCGCACTAAATCGTGCGGCGGTTCCCTTTTCATGTAACGCACGTCCGCAACACATACTACCTACCGCCCTCCTCATGGATACCATCGACCTCGTCCGGGTGACGGGCATCCTATATTTCAACATAGGGGAGCGGTACGTTTCAATACCTTTTGATAGCGTCAGTGGACTATGACCAATTCACCGTGCACATGAAAAACGGCATGGAATGTCCCATCTCCCTACAGTTAAAGGGCGGACTGGAAAGATTACTGCGCTGAACGCGACGGCACGGTGACTTTTAATAAGACCATGAAAACATTTGCACGCGAATAAGGGAATCCGTGGCTTGCGCGTCACGGATTCCCCGGCTCAGATTCTCTATTTCACGAACGTCCTGCTTAATATTTATATAATTCCACGTATAGGCACGTCGGATTCGGCCCCAGGTTAAACTGCATCTGCTCGTCCCCGTTTTGCCAACGCCCGGGAACCCACTCCCCTTTCACGAGGTTTCCATCCTCCAGCTTCAACGCGCGAACCTTTTTATTCTCCCCCGCCTTCACGCGAAACGTCATGCGGCTCATCATGCCGGCAAGCAGGAACTTGTTCTCGCCCAGTTCAAAAACCACGCCCGCGGAAATGGGCATTCCCGACATGGACGTGAAATAATCCACGAGAACGTCATAGCTTTGGAATCGCAGATAGCTTCCCGCGTCGGTCTCCGATTTTTTGATATAGCTTTGCATCCGCCCGGAGCCCCGATATTCAAAATATAATGGCTTCATATTTTCCAGCAAGCCGTACACCTTGCTTAAATATTCTTTTCCGCCGGCCGTCTCAAACATGATGGGATTAATATTTAAGGATTCCATCACTTCCTTGGGAGGCTTTACGACCATTTCCGGCGGCATGCCCAAATCCTCGATACCAAACGGGGAATAGCAAATCGCGTCGTGCTTCAAAAACGCATATAGGCAATACGAGGCGGTGACCGCGTCCTTCCTGGCTTCCGGTATCAATAACGGGTTTCCTTCATAATGGTACTCCTCCATCACGTCAATCGCGTATGGCACATAAATATCCGGTGCCAATATGGACAGCGACGGTGCCACGGCTTTCCAAATCCTATGGACGTCCTTCACCGGACCCCCGGACGGATAGGAACCCGGATACCACGGATGCTGCTTTAACCACGCGTTCACGTAGAGCGGAATCGGATATTCTTGTTTTCCGGCCTTTGCTATTTTTTCCACCGCCATGGAAAAATGATACGCCATGAAATATTCTTCCGCATTTTCCCCAAACGCTCCCTTCCATTCCCCGGATACGGAATATTCCCGTGCGAGAATTTCCGGGATTTCCTTTTGGAATTCCCGCACGGCCGCCTCGCAATAATCGGCTTCCGTCCCAAGCAGGCCAATTTCATTTTCAACCTGCACGGCGATGACGGTCGACTCCTCCCCGTCAAATTCCCTGACGTGGGCCATTACCTTGGCAAATGCCATTGCGTCCTTCTCCACTGCTTTTTCACAAAACGGGGAAATGGTGTCGATTTTTTCCCCGTTCACCTTTTTCACGCGAAAATACGTGTCGGAATCCTGCTTCATCCATCCCGGAACATACATCGACTCGCTATTTTTCCATAAGCCGAACCAAAGCAAAATCAAATGCTTGCCGTACGCCCTCGCCTGCCCGATGATTCCGTCCACAAGCGAAAAGTCATAACGTCCTTCCTCTTGTTCCACCAATTCCCAATAAACCGGGACGATGAGCGTATTCAAATTCAAGCCCTCGATGTTGTTCCAGACGCGCTCCTCCATATATTCCAGGCTGCTGGCGCTGGAATTGTGGACCTCGCCCGCAAATGCGAGAAACGGCTCGCCTTTTACAAACAACGTGGGAATTCCATTTTCATTTCTAATCTCCGGTATCTGCTTCATATCGCGCCTCCATTTTCCTTGTTATTCAAATTTTACATGCCATTACCGATTCTCCATACCATTACAGATTCTCCATACCATTCCAGATTCTCCATATCATTACAGATTCTCCATACCATTCCAAATTTTCCATGTTATTCACGGTTTCCCATGTCATTCCAAGCTCTCCAGCCGCCTATACAAATCGTTCAAGATTTCCTTCACTTTCGCGCTGTCAGGTATCACGGAAATCAGCCCTTGGGAAAGGATGTCAGAGAGCTTCATCTGTACCATGAACTTCCTATTTTCTTCCCCGATTTTGTCAAGCATTCCCCCTGTAAACCGGTTGATCACTTCCACCGCGCGGGAATTTTTCAAGATTTCGCCCATGGTGCTGTCCCCGTTGATTGGATACGGATTCTTTCCCTTTACAAGCAGCGTTGCCTCCGCAAATATGTCGCGGCTCGACGTTCCCACGTACAAATGATACTCGCCAATCGGAATGAGCCACTCCCTTCTTTTCGCGTCAAATGTTCGCAAGGCGTCCTTTTCAATCACGACTTCCACCATTTTTTCTTCTCCCGGCTCCAACGCCACCTTCTGGAATCCGAACAATTCCTTCACCGGCCTTTTATTTCTCGGCCTTGCCTCCATTCCATAAATCTGGATGACCTCGCTTCCAGCCCTTTCCCCCACATTCTTTACGCTCACCGCGACCCTGACCTCGTCCTGCTCCCGCAAATCCACCGCCAGCTTGTGGCAGGACGTTTTATCCTCCGCGCATGCGTCAGGCGTCCCCACGATCCCGCACTCAAACGTCGTATATCCCAAACCATGTCCGAACGGATATTGCACCGGCAAATCTTTTTGGTCGTAACCGCGATACCCGACGAAAATTTCTTCCCCATAAAGGCAGCTCACGTATTCCCCCGGAAAATTCGGATAGGCCGGCGTATCCTCGTAACGCAGCGGAAACGTCACCGGCAGCCTTCCCGCCGGGTACGCCTCTCCAAACAAGAGGTCTGCCGCCGCCTTGCCGCCCATGCACCCCGGTATAAAAATACAAAGGACGGCGTCCGCGTAATCAATCCATTTCCTCATGTCAACGGGACCCGCGACGTTCAACACGACGACGGTTTTCAGTCCCCTCTCCTTCGCCCTTCTCAGCACTTGCGGCAAACGCCCGCGGTCGTCCGGCTCAATGTCCATGACGTCCCGGTCCACGTTCTCCCCCGCCGGAGCGGCCACCGTATAGACAAGCACGTCCGCGCCGTCCATTTCCTCGAACCTGGAAACCTTGCAGTACTTCTGGCTCTCGTCCCACGGATTGCTATGTAAATTGGTTGAAACGTTCGTGGAACCCGTGCCGCATTCTATCAACTCCTTGCTCCGTGCGCCGTAAAACGCGACCTTTCCCCCCTTGCAAAGTGGAAGCACGCCGCCCTCGTTTTTCAAGAGGACGCTCCCGTCCACGATGACCTCATATGCACTTTGCAACAACTGGTCTTGGTCATAATCCGCCACGACTTGTGCCTGCTTCTCCCTCAATTCCACGGCCAGATTCAGGATTTCACGAACCCGTTGATTTAAAACTTCTTCCGAAAGCCGCCCGTCGAGAACCGCCCTCTTGCATTCCGACATGTCGTTCGGGCCGCAGAGAATCATGCTCATCCCCGCCTCCAGCGACTTTTCCTTCTCATCCTTTACCGCGCCCCAGTCACTGACGACGATTCCGTCAAAGCCCCATTCCTTGCGCAAAAGGTCCGTCAGCAGTTCTTTGTTGTAAGAAGAAAAAGTGCCGTTTACCGCGCTGTATGCCGTCATGATGGATTTCACGTTCCCCTTTTTCACGGCACTCTCAAACCCTCTCGCATACAGTTCATGCAATGTCCGCTCAGAAACGCACGCGTCTGAAATGTTACGGTTCGTCTCCTGGTTATTGGCAATGAAATGCTTCGCGCAGGCGGCCACGCCCATTTCCTGCATCCCCTGGATATATGCCGCCGCAATCTCCGCGACCAGCTTCGGATCCTCCCCGTACATTTCATAATTCCTTCCGCCCAGAGGATCCCTGGCAATGTCCACGTTCGGCCCCAGGCAGACGTCAACGCCACAGTCGCGAAGTTCCCTGCCGACAATCTCCCCGCCCTTTCTTGCCGTCTCCGGTGAAAATAACGCGCCGATGTTGACACCTGACGGAAAGCTGACGAACTGCCTGCCATTTGAACGCACCCTTTCCATATATTCAATCAGTCCCAGCACGTCCGCGTCCCCCGCATATTCCACCCGCGCCTCGTCCAAATCCATGGTCAGGATTTTCCCAAAATCAGGATCCATGTAAAAACGCTGCTGCAGCCTTTCCGTATCCATGCCCGGCGAAGTCATATAATCCAAAACCACCTGCGTCCCGTTCACGCCCGTCGCCCCGTCCGCCAAAAACAGCGCCGGAACGTCCATGTCCGGAATGCCCAGTGAATGAGACGAAGTGTATTCTCCCACGAGGTTCAACTTTTCATCCAGCGTCAATTCCACCATCACTTGGTCGATGGATTGTTTGTCCGTCAATTTTGCTCTCATATCGGCTTACCTCCCTTATTTTCCTTTGAGTATAAGAGAAATGCCGTTCGAGATATTGCGAAATACTATTCCAGATTGTAACATTCTTCACTTTTACACCTTCACACACGGCAGTAACGTCACCAGCCCGAACACGATTGCGATAAGCAACGGGTACGGTATTTTTTCACCACCATGCGCCATACCTGCCTCATCCCAACACCACGTCCAACGCCAGCATGACCGTAAAGCCAAATGCAAAAAACAACGTCCCCAAATTGGAGTGGCGTCCCACGGACATTTCGGGAATCAGCCCTTCCACTACCACGTAAAACATCGCCCCCGCCGCAAAGCCGAGCAGATAAGGCAATGCCGGAACAACGAGTCCCGCCAGCAAGATGGCCAACAAGGCCGCCACCGGTTCCACGATACCGGAAAGCACGCCGTATAAAAACGCGTAGGACTTCTTCATCCCCTCCGCCCTCAACGGCATGGAAATGATAGCCCCTTCGGGAAAGTTCTGGAGCGCGATTCCAATGGAAAGCACCAGGGCTTTCGCCAACGTGACCGTGCCGTCCCCGGCCAGGCCGCCCGCAAACACCACTCCCACCGCCAAACCCTCTGGTACATTGTGCAACGCCACGGCAAGCATCAGCATGGTGGTTCTTTTTAAAGGCACCTTCGGCCCCTCCGGCTCGTCACTATTCTGATGCAGGTGGGGAATCATCCGATCCAAAAACAGCAGGAACAAGATGCCGAGCCAGAAACCGGCCACCACCGGCACGAACGCCCAGCGTCCCATCCCCGCCGACTGTTCCATCGCGGGAATCAAAAGGCTCCAGATGGAAGCCGCCACCATGACCCCCGCGGCCAGTCCCGTCAACGCCCTCTGCAAGAACGCGTTAAAGTCCTTCTTCATGAATAATACGCCGGCGGCCCCAAGGGCCGTGCCAAGAAAAGGAATGAAAATGACCCTTATCGCCTCTCCTACCATGTCCTACCTCCCATGCAAAAACAAATTCCGCACGCAAAAAAACATTCACCTGCTCTTAAGTATGCCCCTATTGTATGAAAATATCGCCAAAAGGCTTGCCCATTCCAAAACCGGAACTGTTTTCCGAAAACATGATTTAAAGAAACGAGGGACTATCCATATTTCGATAGTCCCTCGTTCCCTTATCATCCAAACTCTCCCTTAATATCTTCCCGCCAGTTTTTCCTCCGCCTCCTCGCGCGTGATGTCGCCCGAGTTGGCCGCCGCCATAATCTGCACGGTCTTATCCCGCAATTTGTAGCGTGAAAAAATCACCATGGAAATGACCGCCCCGACCACCGGTGACAGAATAAACAACACCCAGATCGCATTGACCGCCGATTCCGGCTGGGACAGCGCTTCACCGGACAAGCATCAAAACCAAAAACACCGTCACGTTCTCATATCCGGCAAAAAAGCAAATCACGCTCATCACCGTCTGCCCGACGATTCCCACCATCAGGAGGTGGAACTTGTCAAACCTGCGGGTCAGTGCCGGCATCACCGCCGCCACGAACAGTGAGGGCAACGCCAGCATGACGGAAATGATACTGACCATCCCCATGTCACCCAGACACCAGATGGCAAAATAATTCAGCACCGCGTTGGTCATGCTTGTAAGGCTCAGCACCATGATTCCAAGGAAACCGATTCGCAAATATTTGTTATCCTTCACATAGTCCGCCATCTGCTTCAGGCCGACTTCCTCCTCATCTTTGTTAATATAACGTTCCTTGGCAAAACGGCTCATGAAAAACATCAGTACCGCGGCCGACACTGCCACAATCACGGCCACGCCCGTCGCCCCGATGGTCGGATACAGTTGGGGAGCCGCCACCATGATAATAAGCATCGCGATGGCACTTAACACCGTGTTGCGGGAGCATGATATTAGAAGCCCGCAAAAACGGCAAAAACTTTCCCCCCTTCAGATTCAGCTTATCCAAAATCGCCCCGAAAATCGGATCGTTTACGGCATCCCACACGCGGGCGATGAGAAACATCACCCCGACCGCGACGGCCGTAATCCCGATATCCGTCAGATACAATTGCAAATAGCTTCCCACGTACGTGTTCACGATGCCCTGCCCCGCCATGAACAAGGCAAATCCCCACCTCTCAATCCTGCTTGTCCTGAAAATCTCGTTCCTCATCCTTCATCCCTCTCTTTCCGACGGCTTTCGCCATCTTCTCCGTTCGGCCCGCCAGCTCCGACAATCTCTGCCACCCGGCCTTTCATCCTTTGTTTCCTGAAGCCTTCGCCATCTCCGCCAGCAATTCCGGCACTGTCATGCGCTTTTCGCGCGCCGCCTCGTCATAGCGCACACACGCGAATCCCGCCGTTTCCAATGCCGTTCGAAGCTCCGGCGCGGAAAATATTTCCGTCTCCCGCGCCCTGCTTTTCGCCACGTCCGCGCCGCTCACCCCGGCATTTCCCGTGCGCCGCATCTCTTCCGTGTCCAAGGACGGGTGTACGACGATAAAATATTGCCCGGCCGGGATTTTCTCCCATTCTGTCACCAGGTTTTTTGCAAAATCCACCAGCCTGTTTTTGCGCGCTCCAGCCGGCATATTTTCAAAATCTTCCAAACCTGCGGCAAGCTCCGACAGCCTCCCCATGTCCGGCAGCAAATGATAAAAATACATATGGTCTACCAGTCCCTTTTTCACGGCGAACTCCGCCATGGCCTCGTCCATTCCTTCCACGTACGCCTCGGAAAACATGTGGGAATCGATATAACGGATGTCAAAGCCCAGTTTGTACAGCCGTTCCAACTGGGCGTCCACCTCCCTCATGACTTGCTCCACGGACGGTTTCGTCTGCAAAAAGAGCGACGAATCCGACAAGAAATACCCGTTCTCGTCCACGAGCGGGTTGGCTTGTCCCATCCCCGCGGACGAGCCTTCCCTCCCTTGTCCCGCGAACAAAGCTCCTTGCCCCTTTGACAAATTTTCCCGGCCAGCTCCCGCGACCGGCCCCCACTTGACCTAATCCCACTCCGCGTTCAAAGTCGTGTGCATGCCAAAACAAACATCCTTACGCCCCGCCAGCATTTCGGCCGCCGCTTCCACAAACGGCCCGCAAGCCATGACCGAGACGTTCCGAATGACTCCCGCCCCGATTACCCGCTCAATCGCACGGTTCGCGCTCATGCTGCTGCCCAAATCATCCGCTCTCGCGATCAACTGCTTATTTCCCATCTTTTCCTGCCTCCTTCTTTCAATCATGACGTCACTGTTTGTCCCGCCGTTTTCAAGCACGACTGATACCGAAGTTCTTATCTCCAAGCTCGGCTTACGGCCTTGCCAATCTCAAAGAACGGCCCCGCGTTCCATTCAAGCTTCTCCTAAATCTCGCTTTCACCAAGCCGCTTTCGGTCAAAAAACTTCAAAATCGGCAGCACATTCGTCTCCTCCAAAAATTCCGGCCCGGCCCCGGCATGCGGCGTGTCCTTTAAAACATCCAGTACCAAATCCCCTTCCGCGAAATGCCCGCTGGCCTTCAGTTTCTCATGAAATTTTATCGACTGTTGCACGGGGACGGCCGGATCCTTGTCCCCGTGCTGCAAATAAAATGCCGGGGGATGCGGCGGGATTTCTCTGTCCGCGCTTGCCCTCTTTGCCAGTTGCGGGTTCTTTTTCGGGTTCCCGCCCAGATACCCGACCAGAGCCTTTCTCATAGATGGCATCATTTTCATATACCACGGCGCCGTTTTCAACCAGTCCGGGAAATTTAACAACGGGCAAAGAGCCGCCACCGCGTTCACATGGAAGTCTTCTTCCGTCCCACGGCTTTGCGCGCCCTCCATGCCCACGATGGTGACCAGGTTCCCGCCCGCCGACGTGCCATATAGGAAGAAATTTTCTTCCTGCAGGCGTAGGCTCGGCGCATGCTTCCGCAAATAAAGGACCGCCCGCTTCAAATCGTCCGACTCCGCCGGATAGGAGACCTGCGGCACAAGCCGGTAATTCACCGACACGAGCGCGAAGCCCCGCCCCAACGCATGAAATCCCGGATACACGTGCCAGTCCCTTTTGTCACACATGGCGAACCCGCCGCCGTGCACCAAAATCACTACCGGATAGGATTCCTTTTGCACCTCGTTCGGATAATAAATATCCATTTTCTGAAGCGGGTCCCCGCCATACGCCACGTCCAGTTTCTTCTCCCGTATCCAGTCCACCCTCGGCACCGGAATCTTCGGTCCCATGTCAATCCATTCCTCCACGAATTTCGTTTTTCTAATTGGTGGCGTCATCCTATTTTCCTCCTTCCTATGAACACTTGACAATGTTTCACACGATCCTGATATGGATGTACTCCGTGTACCTCGGTGAGGTTCTTTCGAGCCTAACCACGCGGAGCTTCCTCTATGTCAGTCACATTCAAACGCAATATCAAGGCCTCATACGCTTCCAGCCGTCCCTTTTCCAAATACGCGCTCCGTTCAACATTTCCCAGCAAACACCGCGCGTGCGCCGCCCGGAGCCGCTTTGGCACGGGAAATGCCACCGCCGTGGCCGTAAAATTGCAACAAACATATAACGTCTCGTCTTCCCAGACCCGGAAGTAGGCGAACACGTCCTCGTTTTCCGTCTCAAACGGCTCGTATCGCCCATATACCGCCGCCAGATGCCGGTGCCGAATCCGAATCAATTCTTTGTAAAACAAAAGAACCGAATCCACGCGCCCCGCTTGTTCCTTGGCATTCACATACACATGATTCGGATGAACGTCCATCCAGGGTTTTCCGCTGGTAAAACCCGCCCCGGCTTCACCGTTCCATTGCATGGGAATCCGGGCGGTATCCCTGCTTTTCAAGCTGATATAATGAAGCATCTGCTCCTTCGTAAACATTTTCTCCCCCGTATAACGTTCATACGCGTTAATACTTTCACTGTCCCGAAGCTGATCCGGGCTCGTAAACCGCATGTTCGACATTCCCAGCTCGTCTCCCTGGAAAATGAACGGCGTACCCTGCAGCATCAACAAACAAGCCGCCAACATTTTCGCCGATGTTTCGCGCAAATCCCCCTCATCGCCAAGACGTGACAGCATCCTTGGCTGGTCGTGATTGTCCCAGAACAAGGCATTCCACCCACGCTTGTAAAGTCCTTTTTGCCACTTCGTCATTACCGCTTTCAATCCCGCGGGCGGTATTGCTTTATCATTCCACTTAAACGTCTCCCCGCCATCCAAGTCCATGTGCTCAAACTGAAACACCATGTCCAGTTCACTTCCGTCCGCATTGGAAAATAGCACGGCATTTTCCAGCGTGGTGGCCGAAGCCTCGCCCACCGTCATGACATCCCTGTCAGCCCAGACCGCCTCCTTCATTTCTTTCAAATACTCATGCACCTTCGGGTTGGCGGCAATCCTCGCGCGCGGGTCATGGTAGCCGCTTTTCCCCGCCGGACCGTCTGAAAAATCATCGCCCTTGGCAATCAAACTGATCACGTCCATCCGAAACCCGTCCACGCCGCGGTCAAGCCACCGCCGCATCATCTTGTAAATCTGCTCCCGCAAGGCCGGATTCTCCCAGTTCAAATCCGGTTGGCGGGAAGAAAAAAGATTCAGGTAATATTGCCCGCTCTTTTCATCCCGCGTCCACGCCGGGCCGCCAAACAGCGCCCCCCAGTTATTGGGCGGACCGCCACCCGGGGCGGCATCCCTCCAGATATAATATTCCCGTTTTGAAGCCTCCCTCCCCTCCAACGCGTTCAAAAACCACGGGTGCTCGTTGGACGAATGATTGACCACCAGGTCAATTACCACCTTCACGTCCCTCGCATGCGCTTCCTTTAAAAGCGTTTCAAATTCTTCCATACTTCCATAACACGGGGCAATCGATTCATAGTCACTGATATCATAGCCATTATCATATCCGGGGCTGGGATACATGGGCGAAATCCAGACCACGTCCACGCCCAGCCAGGCCAGATAATCCAGCTTGCTGATAATCCCTTTGATGTCACCGATTCCATCCCCGTTCCCGTCACAAAAACTTTTCGGGTAAATCTGGTAGACCACACTTTCTTTCCACCATGCCTGCTTTTCCATTTTCCAGTCACCTCGTTCCTAGGGAAACCTAATCATCGCTTTTCCGGCCGGGGCCGGGCGGCAGAGCACGCGCCCCCGGGAAGCGTAATCAAAATCCCGGGCACGCACGAACCGTGCCCGCGAATGGCATCCGTCCATTTAAAATTGCCTTCGGCAATGGGCCGGATGCCCGCACCGGCTCCATCACTTTTCCGGCCGGGGCCGGGCGGCAGAGCGCTCGTCCCCGGGAAGCGTAATCAAAATTCTTCCATATTTCGCGCATCGACGTCCTTGCGTCACGCCGTACTCCGCCGTGCCGCCCACAATCCGCCTGGCACACGTCAAATACTCATCCACATACGTCTTTTCCACCGGGTAGCCGTGATGGCCGGGCCATATGGTGTCATAAGTCCCCTCCAACGCCTTCAGCCGCTCCATGGATTCCAAATATGTCTTTGGCGGGCAGCTTTCTTTTTCAAAATGAAGCAGGACTCCCCACTCACAAACCGAATCCCCGCTAAACAACATGCGCGCGCCGCGGTCCAAAAAGCACACGCACCCCGGGGAATGTCCCGGTGTCGGAATCATTTCCACGTCACGCCCTCCCAGATGAAACACCTTGTCATCCCCGAAATACCGGTAATTTCCGGACGTGTCAAGTTTCCGTTGTTTCCTTGTCAATACGTCCACCAGCATCCTTACCACTCCCGGCATCCCCGCCGTCAAAATGTCCAACGTGTATGCCGGATTTGCATAGAGGGCAAAGGTCGGCCTGTCGGCCTCATGAAACCAGATTTCCCCGAAACAATGATTACCGCCAATGTGATCCACATGGGCATGGGTATTGGCCACCACGACCGGCAGCTTTGTCAACCCCTCCACCGTCTTTTTAAGCCCCGGATAGCCAAGCCCGGTATCAATCAAAAGCGCCTGCCTTGTCCCGCATAGCAAATAACACAAGCCTTGGTTTATCGGCGTTTTCTCTTCGATTGCATATGTACCCTCATCCAACTGGCGAACATGATATACATTTGCCATTCTGCTTCCCCCTTTCGAAATTATTACGATGATGTTGTTTCCTCGGCAGATTTGTGTCATAAGAAACGAAATTCCCATACCTCCAACACAAAACCGCGTCCTTCTTTGTATAATCCCATTTTACAAAAAAGAACGCGGTCCTGTATTTCATTATTTTAATGTATATATAAATATTTTAATCGCTTTTGCATGAATGCCACCGCCCATGTGCCACGATAAATCATTCCGTCACGAACCTCTGCCGGTACTCCATCGGCCTCATCCCCATTACCTTCTTAAACGAAGTAATATAATAACTCTGGCTGGAAAATCCGTACAAATAGGCAATCTGCGAAATCGCATATTCCGTATGCCGCACAAAATAACTGGATTCCTGAATTTTGCGCATGACAATGTAATTGGAAAAAGAGGTTCCCGTCTCCTTTTTAAAACGCGCGGATAAATATACCGCATGCACGCCGACATATTCCGCCGTCTTCTCCAGCGAAATCTTTTTGTCCAGATGGTTTTCAATATAATGAATCGCCCGCATGACGGGAGCCGAATACGTCTGTTCCAAGCGTTTTTTGACAAGTTCGACAAACTGCAACAAAATATTTTCCTCAAACGCCAGTACCGCGTTTTTCGAAGTCATATCCTCGATTTTCTGCGTCAATGCGTCACTTAAAGAAAACGCGTCATCCGCGCCGACTCCCGCCTGGATGGCCGCCCTCGCCAAAAAGGCAATGGAACCAATCATGGAATTCTTCGCGGAGCGCAACGAGTCCTTCGCCAGCACCGCCTTCTCCCCCTGCGCGGTAATCGCCCGCAACGCCTTTAACGCTTTCCTTCCGTCTCCCTTCGCGACCGCCCTGGTCAGCTCCTCCTCCAGCGCGTAAGGACTGTGCTGAAACATCGATTCCCGGTCTTCGTAAATATTGTCATAATATTTTCTCGGCTTGGCGACCATAAAATCCAACCCCAGTAGCTCCCGTCGCCCGTCTATAAAGGCGTACGCCAACATGAGAACCGCCAGAAATGTTTCCCCTTGTGAAGCTTTCATCCCGTCAGTTCCATCTTTCACGTCAGACGTTTCCCCTGGCTCCCCGGGCCAAAATCCCGCCCCGTCCAAATCGCCTTCTTGCCCTGACTCCTCATCCGGTCTCCATCCCGCAAAACACCCCTGCCATTTCCCGCATAATGAAAACGTCTCCTCCGGGCTCATCCCCCGCTGCCTGGCCACGACGGCCAAAAACTGCCCCACGCCGGCATGCGCGGTCAGGGCCATTCCGTCCGCGTCCGTCTCGTCGAACCGAAAATCGTTCGCATCCGTCCCGTCCATGTCCGATCCACACGCCTTCCCCCCGCGCGAACCCGCCCTGCCGGGAATGCGGATGCCAATCCCGGAATTCAACGTCATCTCATCCACAAACACGTTGAACACGTCACCCAATACGCGCAAAGAAACCGACGCGCACCAGCCCCCGTATTCCTTTTTCGCCTGGTACATGATTTTTCGTATTGTTTCCCTCACCACTCCATTATTTTCCACGCCAAATCTCCTTACAACCTGACCGCCTTTCCCTTGTTTCAATCCACTCGCGGCAGTTAGGAGCAAGACATTTACGCGGATTGCCTCGACAAACCTCTGGGGTGGGCTCGCTTTGCGCATGTCCATGTTAGAGAGCGTCCTTTACGTAATCAGCATGCTCTGCGTGAACCACATCGAGGAAGTCATTTTCCGGGGCTTTTTGTTCAAGGCCTTGTGCAAAAAAAATGTAAAACAGGCAATCATCATTTCGAGCCTTACCTTCGGCATCGGGCACATCGTAAATCTTTTAAACGGAGCCGAAATGCTTTCGCTCTTGTTGCAAATATGCTACGCCATCGCGCTTGGTTTTTTTACGATTATTTTATACAAATCGCAAAGTCTTGTCACTTGCATATTGACAGATTGCCAATATACGTAATCGGAAAATCCTTTGTCTGTAAACGTAAAATCATTCATCTTTATAAAAGTTGTTCCGAACGAACAACCGCCTTTACAAGTTCTTGCCTTTTCCCGTTTTTCACGGCCCGTATGAATTGCCCCCATGATACCCACGGATTACTCCGCACTACGTGCTCTCGTTGTCTCCGCTCCGCTACGGTCGGCACTAAACGAACGTCCACTGGACGCTCAGTGCCCTAAAACACCTCAAATCCGCTCATTTTCCTACGGAAAATGGCTACTTTTCGGTGTTTTGCGCACTTCCAAAGTCATGCTTTTCCATGCAAGCATGGAACACATGACCTTCTAATCCTGGTATCATATTATAAGCGGTTAGTTAACGAATTGCAAGCACAATAAACATCAACAACTCATTTAAACATCCCCGATTACAATTCGCCCCGCGCTAGCGCGGGCGAATTGTAACGGGCATCACCCGCATTTTTAGTTTGCCTACGGCAAAGCGGGTGATGCATCAGCCAGATTTACGTGTATCCTCCCGGCCAATCAGCGTAGTAATTGGCCGGGGACCAAACTGTAAACACCACGCAACTTATTGCTGCGGGGTGACATACCTCATTGCGTTTTCAAAAATTCCTCTTCAGAAATTTCCTTTTCGTCCTCCGTGAAAAAGGCGATACTGTCGAACCCGCTCTCCGTCACGAAGATAAACGGCTCCTCCGGGTTCGTGCGAAATACCGTTTCCCCGCCGTCCGTCGTGACCACGATTTTGCCAATCTCCTGCGGGTTTAATGACAGATACATCCGGTTCGCATGATACCTCCCGTCCGTTTCAAGCATCACGGAAGAATCTCCCGCTTCCCTCAGCCCGTCCTCTCCCTTTACCCACCAATCAAAAAACGGCGCCTTCTCATAATAAACGTAACGCGTGCCCTGCCCTTCATCCAGACAAGCCAGAAACACCATCAGTCCTTCTTCCCGCACCCACAAAACCTCGCTATACTTTCCCTGGAATTCTTCGTAAAATGCCACCTCCAAATCCACGCCCTTGTAAGGGAAATGTCGTTCCTGGACGTAGTGCCATACCAAAAAATAACACGGATATGCGCACGCCAGAATGAGAACGACCACGCCGATGACAAGGACACGCTTATACCTCTTCTTCATAATCAACCTCGCTTTCTTCACGCTTTTTACAAGCCCCGCACAAGCCAACAACCCCGCTGCAAGCAACGGGGTATTGGTCTCCGCTCCGCTTCGGTCGGTGCTAAACATGCGCCACGGGTCGCTACGCCCCCCTCGCGGCAGTCGCCAAATGCTTGCAAGCAATCACTTGGCCCGTTGCTCGCGGGAATCAGGCACACCCTACGGCATTCACCAAATGTCCACTTCACGACCACTCGGCTCATCACCCACGGGAATCAAACACGGGGCTTGCTTCCAATTTTTCCCAACACATGATACCACGAGGTTTTGATTTTTTCCATTATCCGTGTATAAAACGTCCTTTTTTGGTCGTAATCGGGAAGTTTTCCAAAATTTGCACGCGATGGCACAAGTATATTCACCCTCACGGTTCAAGACAAAAACACCATGGCGAAATCCTTTAGCCAGCAACAGATGGAAATGATTCTTCCCGTCACGGTAAACACTGACAACGACGTTTTCATAAAATATCCCGTCATCACCAAGCCAAAACCCAGGACTGTCAGTATCGTCCATTTCATCCTCTTCGGTTCGCTCTTATACAAGTACAAAAGGCGATACACGTAATATACGCACAACAAGACATTTCGCATAATGCCCATGGTCAAATATGCATACACCCAAAATCCGTTTGTCGGCATTTCAGCAACTCCGAAAAAGAGTGCGTACGACCATTTCACAACCATATTCACCACTGCAACGGCGATATAAATCCCCAGCCATAACTTTTTCTTTTCCAAAATTTCTATCAAATTTTTCCCCTTTTCGTTACCTATAACACACCCTCTACCAAGATTGCACTCCAAACTTATTATGATAATGCCACGAAACGGCATTTGTTACGAATACCAAAAGACAAAAGAGTAAATCCCACAAATTTTCCTTTCCTAAATTCAACAAATGCACCCTTGAAACAAATAAAACAACTATCATTCCATAGTTCATGACAAGTTCCGTTATTCTCCACTTCTTTCTCCCCTTTTCGTTGCACTCATCTTTATAAAATCCCCACCAGGAAATCAAATTAGGAACAACCAGAATTGCATCCACAAGAATAATCCACCCCATGCTTTCTTTATGATTTGGTACTGCCCAAACCCAAACAAAAACCGATACTAACAGCCCCACATAGGTAATCCAATTCACAATTTTACAGACAGTCCCTTTCGTTGTATTCCCGCGCAAACCAAAAAAATTCAGCATAACATCAAATATTTTCTTCATTATATTTCCTCCTTAAAAATTCCCCCAAATCCCATCAAGCCGCGCAAAAACATTGTTTTCACGCGGCTTCATTTTCTTACTGGGCTCCAAAATTAGCCGTACTGGCAATACCATCTGGTAGCGGTATTACATACATGATGATTCCTGTTCCATTCGACTTTACTTGCCCAATCTGGGCTTTATAGGACACTACCTGCAAATTCGCGACAAAAGCCGCAATCCTGCATGCTTGACCCAGAATTGACTGTGCTTTCGTTAATTTACTTAGCATGTTCGCCAAAATAGTCAATGGATGCACGTTTGCAAGCGCATTATACAAATCATCAGCTTGTTCGTTATTCATATAAACCAAAACCGCTCCCGTCGCCCAAGTCTCAATCTTGCTTTGTCCTCTTGCCCTTGAAGAGGCAAAATAGATGGTTGCCTTAAAATCGTCATCTATGATTGCCCCCTCCGATTTGACCGCCTCATTAATTCCGTCAATATTGCCCTGCACGAATTGTATCGTATACTCGGAATATCCCGCTTCCCGTGCTTGCTCCGCATCCATCGACATGGTACCATCGGCATTCTTTGAGAAAAACCTCTCGATTCCTTCCACATCAATCACGTTTGCCGGTTCCTCGACCGGTGCCGCCGCTGCGACCATGCCCATAGATAAAATTGTTGCTCCGGCCAAAACCAATGATAATAATCTTTTCACTATTTTTTTCATTTACATGTACCTCCATTTTTCTAGTATTACCGCTTCATTTCAATCCTCTGTAAACCTTCATTTTTTACCACGTTCCCTCTCCAAATCAAACATTCCACAATGGATTCACCCCTTTCCATGTGACACATACCTGCGATACGCGCCACCTACTTGGCTTCCCGTCTACTTCCTGCGCTTGTGCCCGTCTTTTTGCGCCACTGCCCTCAACTCCTCGGGAATCTTCGGATCGTATAATCCAAAAATATGACTTTTCCCAACAGAATTCTGTCCTATTTTTGTGATACAACACCCAATCCATCTTTTCACTTCTGCCTTCATTTGTTTTCACCTCGCTTTCTCGGTTGTGTTTTGTTGTCTCTATTATACACGACAATTCTCCATTTTTAACAAATTTTCCTAAACGATGCTTTTTCCTTCCTAAACGCAATCCTTCTTGCGAAAACGTTCAAAAAAATAACGTTCACGCCATTCCACACGTATTCCTTATTTTTACGATACTACATCTATCCACTCCTTCGCTAACCAATTAATCTTCCAATGATAGTTCTTCCAAATAGGAATGCGACAGATAATTTAGCGAAAATCTGAACGCATTATACAATAAACGGACATCCCATTTTTAAAATTTATTGTATAATACAAATTAAGCTTTTGGAAAAGTCGGAGCCATTATGAAACTTTGGAATATGTGTTTTTGCTTTATCATGCATAAAAAACAGAAAGGAATATATATGCCATGGAATTATTACCCCACATTATTGCAGGTACCTTCGTCTATTTTATACCTCTTTGCTGTTTTCTTCCCTTCAAAATGAAAGCAACAGAAAAAGGTATGCTTTTTCTCATATTGTTTATCAATATCGTCCTCATGGCATATGTTTGGGGAAATATCGGAGTGATTCTTTTACTTGTCACTACCGGCCTTTATATCTCCTTCATTCATCCACAGCGTCTAAAAAATATATGCGTCCTGATTGTGACCTACATGTTTTGCGTGATTTATGACAATGCCACTTCCATATTTTGTACACTTCTGGGGTTTCCAGTTTATTCTATGGAGAAAACCTCTTCTTCGCTTATGATTTATGACATTGCCACAATGTTTCTTCTCATCCCTATCTGTGTCCTCCTTGCCAAGCTCTTCAGGCACCTGGCGAGAAAAATAAACGTGGCTTATTCCATACGCTTGTTCCCAGCCATCCTGGTGAACCTATTGTTCTGCCTTTTTATCTTCTTGTTTAACATTATCGCGGGGGAGGACGTGGGCTATACCACGGAGATTGTCACCTTCAATTGCATTTTGTTCACCTGCCATTTTATCGTCAACAGCATCGCCACCATACGGTACGTCAAATCCCGCGTTTCCGAGCAGGAGATGAAAACCAGGCAAGAAGCGTTCGACGCGTTACAACGTTACACGGAACAGTTGGAAAATACATATGACACCTTGCGTTCTTTCAAGCACGATTATCACAATATCATGCTCTCCATGTCCCATTATATCGAATCCGGGGACATGGATGGATTGAAACTATTTTTTAATGAAAAGATTACCCCCTTGGACAGACAGATTTCCAAAGATACCGCACACTTGAACCAGTTAGAAAACTTGAAAATCCCGGAACTCAAAGGGCTTCTCACCAGCAAGTTATTATATGCGGCCGACCAGGACATCGACGTGAAGATTGATGTCCGCGACGAGGTTTCCACCCTCCCCATGGATGCCATCGACCTTGTGCGGGTGATGGGCATCCTGCTTGACAACGCGATTGAGGCCGCCTTGGAAAGCGACACGCCCGCCCTCCAGTTCTCGATGGTCGCATTGGAAAAGGAGTGCCTCATTATTATCAAGAACACGTTCGTTGACAAGGGGATTCCCCTTGCCTCCATCCGTCGGCCGGACGTTTCTTCAAAAGGCAAAAACCGGGGTGTCGGTTTGTACAACGTGGAGCAAATAGTTCAAAAATATAAGGATATTTTCTGGGAAACGGAAACCAGCGAAGGTTTATTTGTCCAACGCCTGCAACTGCCGTTCGGGTGAAACGGCGTTACCGTTCCGCCAGATTCGCTCATTTACCGCGCCGGCTGTGCGAACATGTGATGGAGCCACATTGCAATGACGCTTATGCACTGGAAAGTAACGTTTAGGAAATTATTTTCCATATCACATAAATCAGTGTATACTAATACTATCCGGATCCCAAGGCCATGTGTTTCATGCCTGCGGCACGAAACCAGTCCTCTAGTGTCTTGTCCCGTTGACTTTCAGCAAAACGGCGTAGAATGAATTTCCATCTGCAAGGCAACTGAACGAGGCGATGCGGTGGCATCGTTGAGCGAAGTTAACGTGGCAGATGGAAATTCAGACAAGTCGTTTTACGAAATGTCAACGGGACAAGACACTAGGACGAAATAACATATGGCTTTGAGGCTCGCCCTCCAAACTCGCACATAACGAAAGGAGCTACCTACCATGTTGGACGTATATATTTGTGAAGATGAAAAAGAACAACTTGACTTATTTTCCGGTTATGTTTCAAACACCATCTTAATAGAAGATCTGGACATGCGGCTGGCCTTGTCCACGCAAGATTACCATGAACTGTTAGAACTTTTTCCCCCTTCCGGGAACACCGCGGTGTTTTTCCTCGATATTGACTTGAAGTCGGATATCGACGGACTCATGCTTGCCCAACGCATCCGCCAGCTACAACCGCGTTGTTTTATCGTATTTATCACTTCCCACGGCGAATGCGGGATGGAGACATTCCAATACAAGGTGGAGGCGTTGGACTTTATCCGCAAGGGCGACACGAAAGAAATCCAGGAAAGAATCAAGAGCTGTCTGCTGGATGTCGCGGATAAAATCCGCAACGACCCAAAAATTTTCCACTACAAAATCGGGGAACGCCATGCTTCCATACCATTTGACCAAATCGTGAGTTTCCAGACAGCGGGTGACGCGCACAAAATCACGGTACACGCCATGAACAAAACATCCGAATTTTTCGGTTCTTTGAAAAATATCGAAAAGAGCCTGGACAAACGGTTCTACCGCTGCCACCGCTCCTATATCATTAACAAGGACTTTATTGACAAGGTGGATTACGAATTATTCGACGTACACATGAAAAACGGCATGAAATGCCCCTTTTCTTTCCGCGCGAAAGGCGGGTTGAGAAAACTGATGCGCCAGGCGCAGTAAAATATCCTACCACAAGCTGTAAGATATTGGTCTTTGCTTCAGTCGGTACTAGATACCACTGGCATATAGCGTCCTTACACAAAAGAGGCGGCCACGCCGCCTCCGAAAATACTCTTTTTACTCACTTTTTTGCTTTCATGCATGGTAACAGCGTCACCAGTTCGAACACAATCGCGATGAGCAACAAGTACGGTATTTTTCCCGCCGCCACATAACTTACCACCGTGATGAAGAAATATCCTATGGAAAGAACCATAACATTCCTTCGCGCCTTTACATAGCCCTCCTCCGACAACGGATTATTCTTCGTTCCCTGCGGTCCGAGCAATGCGAAAACAACGATGCAGACGATATAAAGCCCCACCACGATTCCAAACGGGACCACCATGTGCCGCGACAAGAAGGAAACACCGATGACAAACGCGCCCGTGGATGACAAACACGCCAGGCTTGTCTGGAAATGCAGCCCGCCCATGTTCATTTTCAACATCCCGAACGCAAGATACAACACTACCGCCTCTTTCAACACCCCCATGAACCCCGCCATGCTTAAAATGACCGCCGTCATCCACACGTTGTGGGAAAGCACCTGGAAACCCAGTCTCATTTTCATCCTATCGAGTTCCGACCACTCCCCGTCCGCGACCATGTACTCCACCATACGATTTACGACTTTCTCCATCTTCCATCCCTCCCGGACATGTTTTCTTTATTATACCATAAATTTTCAATATTTCAAACCCCTTGAAATACCGATAAATTCAAGAAAGTTCAAAATATACGGCGGCGCAAAACCTCCAAAATATGCCCTAATTAGTAACAAATTAGTATCACACTTTTTCGGTCACGGAATCACCCAAAGAAAGGCAAATCCAGCGGTTGCGCCCCTTTTCCCCGGACTTCAAAAGTCCCCACTTCCCGATCTTCCCGGTGCTGCTGATCTGCCCATCAGCTTCATCAACAATGGTGAAAACTCCCTTGCCCGTGAAACCGTCCTTCTGGTAGTTCGTTCCTGCGCCCTTGCGGATATACAGATCAGGGATTTTCACCCGCACCTTGTAAGGGAATTTTGCCGGGACTTCCGGCTCTGCTGCCGTCCCGGTGATTTTGTCCAGAATGTTCAGGATTTTTTCACCGTACTTTGCACCAGCCGCCCATCCTTTACCGTGCGGGTTCTCCTGAATCCCCAACCACTCCACAAATTCAGCCGAACCACGGGAAACATATTTGAACCGGGGATCAATGCACCCGTTCACCAGCGGATCAGAATTTGCATAGGCTTTCAGGTGCTGAATCTGCGCCCTGATCCCAAGCTGCGGGGTATCGAAGGAATTTCCCTTCATGCCGCTGGACGTGACACCCATCCCGCAAAAATTATTCTGATCCAGCGTGACCGCCGAACCGCTGAAAGCAAAGTTCCCGGTTTCAAGACAAGACTGGGCAAAAGCCACGTCCCCCCTGATCCCTTCCGCTTTGCCCTCTGAAAGATAAAACGGGATCATGTCAATCACGGACTGCGGCACGGAAGGATTGACCGCCCGGATGTAAGCCTGCATCTGCTCCACCGTTGCAACCGCTTCCCCGGCGATTCTGGTATAGCCGTTCATTTCGGTCTTTCCCATAGCCGCCTTGACTGCTGCCCTGAATGTGTCCATAGTATACCCCATTCCAAGCTGATTCCAAAGGTGTTCAGGATCGCCGTGATTGGAAGCAATCCCCCGCTTGTGTCCTTCTGCGTGACCGATAATCACCCCATCAGCCAGCGGGTCAAGGTTGTATTTCTCACAAAGGAAAGCAAACAGTTCAACGGCTGCTTCATAGGTACGCTTTGCGGTTGCCTTTGCCGTTTCCATGTCTGAACAAGTAAAGTTGCTGCCAGAGGTATACTTGATACATCCCGGTTCACACATTTCAATCCCGATATGGGTATTATTCCCGCTTCCCTTGCTTCCGCTGCCACAATGCCACCCTCTATGATTCCACGGTAAAGTTTGGTAAACATCCCCCGTGTTCCCATCAATGAACGCATGAGCGCAAGAATTATCATGATCCGCACTGTTCCAGCTTTTTACAAAAACTATTGCGGATGGCTGCGGGCAACCAACACTATGAAGCATCAGCCCCGCAACCGTGATTTTCTGTCCTTTCTGGTAACAAGGATTTTTTGTAAGTAAACTTTCAATGATGTTCATTCCGCTTATTCCTCGCTTTCTGCTTTCTTTTTCAGTACTTCAATAGCCTTTGTAATGACCGCCGGGATAGGAATCCCCATCAGCCCCGCATTTTCAATAATGCTGATCGTTTCATTCACAACAAAAGCAATTACAACGGCATCCCGGATGAAATTAGAACCCATCATCAGATCAAGGCGGCAAGCCACCAGAACCACCAGCAAAGTGACACCCTTCCGACAAAGACCTTTCCACCCGGCACGACTTTCCAGCGTTCCTTTCTCGGTCTTTTCGCTGGTATGGAAAACCCCGGCAACAATCAGCCCGGTCACATAATCAATGCCCATGAAAATAAGCAACGTGACAAGGGCAGCATCCCACCCACCGAAAAGGGAAGCAATTACACTTCCAGCGCATCCAAGTAACGATAAAATTTTGACCTTCATTCTTTCTTACCTCTCTTTCTGCTTTTGGACACGCAAAACCCCCTTTCAGGGCTTCATATAAGCCCATATAGGGGGTTTATTGTGTCGTTCATAGATTTCCTTACCCTATGACCTTATTCAGCCAATTCCGGGCAATCCAGATCAGCCAGCACCGCCTTGACCTGATCCTTGATTCTGTCAGGGACTTCCGAAAAGGATTTCTTACCCTTGACAATCAGTGTCGCATAAACAACAGCCATTTCTTCCACTTCCTTCCTGAATAAAATTTTTATGATTAGATTGATAATCAATCCGCATCACCAGCCGCCAGTTCAGGGAATCCCTTTTCCGTCAGGATTGCCCGCACATCATCCCGGATTTTTTCAGGGACTTCTTCAATCTGCTTCTGCCCCTTGATAATCAGATTAGCATATACCGCCGCCATTTTCTCACCCCTTCCTTATCCCATCAGTTCATACACTTCACACAATGCAAGCTGCGTGTCCGTGATCTGCTGCTGGATTGCTGCGTTTTCGGTTGCCTGCTTCAAAATAAATTCGTCCTTACCGTACTGGATCATGTTGAACTCATACCCCACGAACTCATTTTCTTCACCGATATTTTCAGAAACTTCCTGAATGTCGGTGTGCTGCCAAACGCTGAAATCATCAATAACGACTGATTCAGGCTTGACACAACTTCTCACCCTTCCATAGTCCTTCATTTTCTTTACCACCTTTCTTTTTGACAACAAAATAATAGTATCTGTCTGCATCCGGCAAGATAGGGGCAAGGTATTTCTTTTGCAAGCGGTAACTGTCACAATGCTTCAACCATCCCTTGTATGAATTGATTGAACACCATTCAGAATAGTTCATCATCTGACCACGTTCCACTTTCTCCCCGATCTCCACCATTTTATCCTTGAACTTTGTGCAACTGCTTTTCCTTAATAGCGTATAGTTCAAGAAAGTTCGATAGCCCACAAAATCAACACCACGCACATAGGATGGGAACACTTGCCAATTCCCTTTTATCATAACCTTCAATTCCATTCTGAAATATTCGGCTATGTCTTTTCTTAACTGGTGAAGTTCTTCTTTGCTGCTACCGAAAATAACAATATCATCCATGTAACGGAAATAGTGTTTCACCCGCTTTTCTTCTTTGATCCAGTGATCGAAAGAGGACAGATAGAAATTGCCGCAATACTGGGAAAGATAATTTCCAATCGGAATCCCGGTTTCTGAATCAAAATCTTCATCCAGTAACCATATATCCCGCATATTCTCAATGTTTGCGGTTGAAATACTGTCTATGATTTCATCCAATAACCAAAGCAATTCATCATCCTTGAAAAGCCGCCTGAACTTTGCTTTCAGAATATCATGGTTTATGGACGGATAATATTTCCGAACATCCAGCTTCAAGCAATACTGACAGTTTGGAACATCCGTCCACATAGCTTTTTGAACATCATGCAAAGCCTTGTGAATCCCTCTTTCCGGTATCGCTGAATAGGTGTTTGGGATCATGTTCCGCAACAAGTACGGTTCAATCACTTGCAGAATCGCCCATTGACAAATACGATCCGGGAAGTAGGGCAGTTTGAAAATTTCCCGTTCCTTTCCGTTCTCTCGCTTGATGAATTTTTCGTAAGCAGAAGTTTTGTAAGTATGGTTTATAAGCATCTCCTGAAGCCGTTTCAAATAGGTTTCCGAATCCGCTTCAACTTGTTTTACTTCTTCATACCAACCTTTTCCTTTCTTTGCGTTCTGGTGCGCTTTTCGTAGGTTATCTATATCATAAATCTTTGAATATAGATTTCCGAATCGCTTCATGTTTGGATATTCCTTTTGTATGCACTACAAGCAGAATGTTCAAGAATTGAAATAAACTTTTCAAAACCTACTAATACCGCCCGCCTTCTTTTTAACTTCCCCTTCCGGTTTATCCTTCCGGGGCTGTCTGTTTTGCCTTGTGGCACGGTCTTTCAGGAATACAGAATTTCATTTCAGCCCCGCCCGTTGCCATCAGGCGGGGCTTGTGCATTTACTAACTGCCTGCTGATATTCCGATTACGATTAGAGGAAGCATTATTCAGATTCCAATAGAAAGTACCTGCATTAGCACTGTTATTCCATTTAGCACCTAATTTAGTAACCTTTTTTGTGGCTTCTATTTGCATTGTCCCCGTGAATCGGTCTAAAACAACAATACTCCCTGAACTACCTATATTGAAAATTTCAAAATTTCATTGAACCTTATGCCGCCTTTTTGGTGGGTACATACACCAACCGCCCGCCGACATCCCGACTACGACTAGAGGAAGCACTATCCAGACTCCAATAGAAAGCACCCGCATACGCACCGTAATCCCACCTAGCACCCAATAAAGCAACCTTCCATCCGGCATACTGATTCCAAAAATAATCACCAACCGGAAGGGCAGAATTGCCAGCCTTTTCCGTTGGAATGAAAAGCCAGTCAAAGGCTTCCGAATATCCAAAAGCGGAAACATAACCGCCGCCATAACAAGGATAAATCCCGGTATCAACATAAGGACTTGCTGCGGTATCGTCAGCAAATCCATGATCCGCAACATAAAGTTTTCCGTGCTGTCCGTTATTTTCAGGTTTATTGTTCCATGTGGAAGGGTTGTTTTCGTTCATGCCGTCAACCCAAGTCCAGATATTCCCCCAGAAGTTTTCTTCTCCACGGTAAGAAATAATCTGCACCCCGTTAGAATTGGTTACTGCCCCGGAAGCGTTACCCAGATTCACGGTTGCCCCGGTGATCTCCGTCATGGAACTTGCGCCGTCATCCGTCTTGCTTACCGCACCCATTCCAATAGCGGACTGCATATTGAAAGCGGCATATTCAATCAACATAAGCATCTGCGAAGCTGCCACCGTTGCAGCATAGGACTGTTCCCAGCCCGATCCCCTTTTCTGCGAAATCTTCCGGGTGTTCGCCCTTGTAAGGTTCTGCGTCAGCCCGGACATGGGCTTTACATTTGCGATACTGGAAAGCATATCAGCGGCGAAATCTGCCACTTGTGCATCATCCAGAATATAAACCCCGGCAGAAGCATCATAAAGAGAACCTTCAAAAGCCGCAAGGTAAATGAAATCATTGATTCTTCCGCTTTCAACGAAAGCCGGATGAATCTTGAAGCCCGTCCGGGGTTCTTCACTCACATAGTACCTTGCTTTCCTGATGTGGTGTCCGTGGTTCTCTCCCTCTGTTACAATGTCAGTAACCAGCGGGACAACCTTGTAATAAAATTTAGGCTGTTCAACCATCACCTGAACGGGTGTCCCGGCTGCATAAGTCCCGGCATACTGACCTTCCGCAATCGTGACCGCCTTTGTCAGCTTGCCAGTGGTGGAGAAGTTACCGTCCCCATAGTAGGCAACCACTTTCCCGTCATTGGTCAGGTTGCACCGCCGCCGTCCACCGAAACAGTGAATCGAATCAAAACTTGCCCCCGGTGTTTTCCCGGCTGCTCCCGCAAGGCGGGTGAACTTGTTGTTTCTGAAATCCACTTCCACACCATAGATTTCATTATCGGTGAAGCCAACGAAAGCCTGCAAATCTGCGATCTGCTTTTCCAAATCCTGAATATCCCCGATTGTGGCGACTGCTCCAGGGTTCACTTCCAGAGATACGTTTTCAGCGTTCCCAACGGTGGTAATGATAGTGATATAAGCCCCGGTGACTGTAATGCCGTTGTAGGGCGGCATATAAGCGTTTCCAGAGGTTTCTTTTATAACGGCATATAAAACTTCACCCTCGTCAGGATCAAGGGCATATAAGCCCAAAGTGCGGATATAATACCCTGCTGTTAAGTCCGTGTTGCTAAGTGCCGTCTGAACCTCGATAGCAACCTTGTTTGTCCGGGTGATCTTTGAAATAAGCGTGGTCTGCCGGACTTCCGCAAGGGAATCAATGTCCTGCAACTTGCTTTCTTCATACTCTTTGCTGGAAGCCGCTACTTTGGTGAACTCAATGCTTCCTTCCCCAGCGATCATCTTTGCGATCAGTGCCTGCCCTTTGTTGGTGATAACCAACTTTGAAAATTCTGCCATTTTCTTTTCATCCTTTCATTTTTTCAATTTATTTCAATGTGTTCAGCCGTGACAATCCCAGAAGCAACCGAACCATCACCGGATATGTCAAACCGTTCATTGAAATCTTCCGTTATAACAACACTCACGGTATTCACGGCGGCTGCTCCGTGAACCGCCGAACCACTCACAACCACATTTTCCCGGCTGTCATTGGTAATAAAATAAGCGGCTGCATAGGAAAGCCCGCCGCCAAAATCTGCACTTCCTGAAATCGTGTCCTTCCGCTTTTCGTCATTGGTTATCATCCACTTGTCAGATTCAGAAACACCGCTGCCGATCAGAATGTTCCCTTCAATGCTTTTCTTCTCCTGCCAGTCGTTGGTTATCAGGTAGGAATTGACAAAGCACACACCGCCGATTGTCAGCGCAACACCTTCCGTTTTCATGGGTATGCTGTTCTTTGCGTCCATCACCATATTGCACGGCAGCATTGTTTCAATGATCCGTTCCAGTTCTTCCACTTGCCCGAACAGTTCAAGGTGAACATCCAGATCAATCCGGTAAAAATCAAATTGCTTTGTGATGGTGAAATCATTTTCACCGCACAAAGCAATCAATTTCTGAATCAGCATCCGCCATGTATAGGGCAGACTTGTGAACCATCTGGATTGAACCCTCGCCCTTCTGCTTTCCAGCGTATCATCACGGGAAGGGAGAATGTGCAAGATTTTTTCAAATCTCCCGATCCCGTATTCATCAGCCGTTGCGATAAACTCATTTTTCAAAGCCCGGTCAGCGGCTTCCCAGACAAGGACAAATTCAGGATTTTCCGCTGTCAAGGTCAAATTGGTTTCTTTGTACTCTGCCACAAAAGGGGGGAGGTAAGAAACAAGGTCAACTTCTCGAATCATCCGCTTACACCCCCAAGCACCGGGATTTCATATTTCCCCAAATTCAGGTTGTTCCTTGAACCGTTGATTGAAGTGTTTTGAACATCAACGATCCCCGGAACATTCAGGATACGGGTATCAATTTGACTGATTCTCACAATCAGGTAGGAAGTATCAGCCCATTCCTTCCTAAGTTCCAGAAGGTAAGCGGAAATCGCTTCTTCAATCGAAGTCTGCAAATTCGCCCATCCGTAACCCGGTTCAAAGGTCAGGGTGGTCTTGATGGTGATTGCCTTTGCCTTTGCGCTCTCCACCTTCACCACATGACCGATAGGGGCAAGCCCGAACCCGCCCCCAGCGTTCACTTCTGGATCAATGGTTGTCTGAACCGTCTGAACCAGCGCATCCGAAGCAACCCCAAATTCTGAATTGATGATCGTCAGAAGCACCGTCCCCCCGGTCGTCAGCTTCTTTTGTTTTGCGGCATGGAAAACAGAATCCAGCCAGTACCGGACTTCCCCGGTAAGCGTCCCCTTAATTCCGTTGTACCACGTTTCAACGCTTTCTTTCGGGATCATGTCAGCCGGGGAAATATCAGCGTTCCACACCCTTGTCACCTTTGTTCTCCCAACTCCGGGGATAGCATTGGTTTTTTCCAGATAGTCAGCCCTGTTTCCCCCGAAAGCATTTTCATCAAAGGAAGCAAAATACCTTTGCCGCAAATCTTCCGTTTCTTCTTCATCCTCTCCGGGGATAAGGATTTCAGTCAGTTCAGCGGTTTGCAGCCCCTTTATATATTCTATGGGTATCATTGAACCGAAAAACTGATTGCCGATTTTCCCGGCTGTTTCACATTCAACCCGGTATTCCCCATCAGCGATCTTTCCGGTCACAATATAGTTTATATCCCCGATATTGAACCGCTGCCCGGTCACATCAATGGTGGACGGGGTGAAAACTCCCTTCAATACCGCTTTTGTCGCTTCATGGGGGTATATCCCCCTTTCCTTGCAGCGCAAGATCAGGAACTCCCTTGAAGCTGAATCCCCATAGGCTTCTTTCAAAATCACATCCAGTTCAAGATACAAAATTTGCAGTTCGATAGCAGTAGGTGAATGGGTGTCCCAGATAATCGAACCTTCCCGCTTGTCGAATTTATCAGGAACACGGTCAAGCATCCTTTGAAGGATCACTTCATAAGTCGTATTCTCATACATCAAAAATTCACCTCTCTTTCCGCTTGCACATCCCCGAAAACGGTATGTGCTGTAAATGTTATATGGACAACCCCTTTGTATGGGAAATCAAATTCAAAGTTGTCAACGCTCAAAATCCGATCATCCCAAAGCAACGCTTCCGAAATGCGCCGCTTCAACTCCGGACATACATAAGTCACGGGTTCACCGAAAAGGTCAAGAAGTTCAATCCCGTAATTCCAGCTATACATGATATACTGATAGCGTTCCGTCATGATGATTTTGAAAATAGCCTGCTTCACCGCTTCCAGACCGTCAGTGTACCCACGGACAAGGTTTGTGTCCGTCTGCATCTTATATGTGAAACTAGGCTGTTCTTCAATCTCAAAATCTTTATCCAAAAAACCAACCGTTGAAGGAATCATTTCTTACCCCCTATCCGGTCAACCACAATGAACTTCTGACCTTCCTGCTGCCTTATGAGTATCACTTCATCACCGACTTCAAGGGCATTGTGCATCAGGAAATTTTTTGTCCCCACAACCCCGTGAAGGTGGGGCGGCGGGGCGGTTGTTTTCCCGTCAGAGGAAAGAACCCCTATTTCCGTGTTCCATTGGACGGTTACGGTTGTCATGTAGTCAGTGACATTCCTTGTAAGGATAAGCTGCGATTCACCCAGAACCATTTTCTGTTCCACGTTTATTTTCAGGGGTGACTTTGAAACGACTTCCCCGAAATACACGTTGACGGGCTTTGAAGATTCCCGTTCGTCCCGTGCCGCCCTTTTCATAGCTTCCACTAAGCCATTCGCATCAGCCAACAAATTCACCCCCTCTAAGCGTCAAATCCATCCAGTGTTCGCTTTCCTTGTATATGTGCTTGCAGCTTTCCACCAGCATGAAGTTCCTTAACTTCATATCGCCCAGATCAAGGTTCACAACGATCATGCTGCCAGCCCTTACCCGGTTATCCCCTAAAACATTGGTAAGTTTCAGGTTGCGGGTTTTCTTGTTGTACAGTTTCAAAAGTGCGTCAACTTTCGCCTGACCGTTTTCCCCTTTTTTCAGGGTGTCGAAATACTGTAAAATCCCCCACTTGTTGATATTGCCGGAATCTTGTGCAATATAGACTTCCCTGAACCCGGTTTCCTCGTTGTCATAGGTCAGCTTAATTTTGTTGTAGGTGTTATCATCAATAGATGAAGTGTAATCGAAGGTTTCACACGTTTCTTCATCCACCATGAAATAAGCCCCCGGCTTCCCAACCGCCATAGAAGAAAGGTGCTTCAAGGTCAGCTTCCCGAAATCGTCATAAAGCACGAACATTTCCCCGGTATTCTGCAAAGTCAGGTCAAGGGCATTTTGAACCATTTCAAAGAGGGAAGTATTTTCTTCAACCCTCGATTCAATGATATAATTTGTGCTTTCCAGCGTACCCACATTCAGGGCATAGTCAGCGGCGATCATCCGCAAGAATTGGTCTGCCGTCTTATTTTCATAAACAATGGTGTCTTTGTTTTTCAGATACCTTAATTGATCGTATGCGGTAACGGTGATGATCTGTTCCTTTGCCCGCTGCTGCTTGAACACAAAGCCAAAGAACACTTCATCACCGTTTTCCTTTAACCTCACCGCACTACCTTCCGAAAAATCAAGAACATCATCCTTTAATACCTCGAAAGACAGCTTTCCGGGTGTGTTCTTCCGTTCCGTTGTCCACTCTATACCCTCTTTTACTGCCGGAAGATAGGCTTTTGTTCCAAGTTCATTCCCAATCAATAATTCAACGCTCATTTGAACACACCCCCTTTCTAAGCTGCCGGGATTGTCAGGACTTGCCCCGGATAAATCAAGTTAGGGTTTCCCCCTATCACGCTTTTGTTTGCGTTATAAATGATTGAATACTTTGAACCGTTACCATAGAACTTTTTAGCTATATTCCAAAGGCAATCCCCCTTTACTACCGTGTAAGTCTGCGCCGTTGCCGGGGCGGGTGAAGTGGTTGCTTCCCGCTGCGGCTCAACGCTTGCTTTCGGTTTCTCCATGTTGAAAGAAATGTTCACCGTCTTTGTCCCGTAATCCCGCCATTGTTTCAGTTTTATCTTTACCAGAACATCAAACCCGTTTTTCGCATCTTCTGTAATTTTATAATCTTCCATAGATACCTTGATATTGGTGTCGAAAAGTCTTTTTCCGGTCGGTCGTTTCCTGCATACAATGAACTGGAAAGGCTTCTTACTCGTTTTCAGGCTTTCAAAGTAGTCCAGAAAATAGTCAGCACCTTTGAACCCTGACTTGTAAACGGCAAAGGGATATTTTTCTTGTGGTATTCTGCACTCAAATTCAATATCCGTTAATTCTGCCTTTTTCAGAATGTTTATTTCTCCCTCGTTTATCAGGGTGACGGTTTCATTTGCATTGTTAATCTTTACTGAAAGTTTTGGGGGTGCTACTGGTAACAAGCATTTATTCAGGTAAAAATCATATCCGTTTTGCGCCATTAGTCATGCACCCCTTCCGTTGAAATGTCAATCGCTTCATTCACCATATCGGTCATACCGGACATGATACCATCCAAATCCATACCGTTTTTAATGGTGTTATGGTTCGTCTGTTCAATGCTGATTTCTGCGGTTGTGAATCGGTTGATTGCTTCCTGCTCCGCAATATCCCGAAGGTATTTCAGTTCTTCCCCGGTTATGTCCATAGCGTCAGCCATAGCCCCGGTATTCCCCGCAATATCATCAACACCGCTTCCGATCCCCCCGGCTGTCAATGCGCTTGCGTAATCGTCAGCGGATGGAATGTCAGTAGTGCCGAAAAGGGATGAAGGATCGAAATTGGATATGCTTTCATCAATCCCTTCCCCGAAGGAATACCCGGCATCCCAAGCCGCCCCATACTCGAACCGTTCCAAGTGCAAGCTGGAAGCGTCCATTTTCGCCATGATTTCCTCGCCCTGCCCGAAGGTTTCATCAACCCACCCGCCAAGGGAATCCCGCCACCCGGCAACCGCTCCGGCAAGGTTTGAACCGAAAATTGTATCAATAGCGGAAGCCAGAGATTCCAGCAATCCAAGAATACAGTCCACCAGATCAAAAAACAACCGGGCAATCGCACCCACCGGATCATTGAACACGTTCCCGAAAAAGTTAGCAAAGGCGGCTATAAAATTCCAGAGTACCACGAAAATATCAATCACAAAGTTAATCAGGGTGACAAACAGATTTCCGATAAATGCCGCCGCCACCATGAACACCCCGCAAATAATACCCGTTGCGGAAACGGAAGTCCCGGCAAATTTATTTACCGCCGCCACCGCCGCATAAAACAAAGCAATCAGGGCGATAATCAAAACGATTATCCAGACGATAGGGCAAGCGTACATAGCAGCATTAAGTCCATTCTGCGCTGTTACTTCTGCCCATGTTGCCCCAGTTGTAGCCCAGATAGCCGCTGCATGAATACCTTCCCATACTGCCATCACACCTTTAGCCGCTGCGGAAGCCAGCTCTAAACCTTTGGTGATTGCAAGGTAAGTACCATATACCGCCAAAGCCCCAGCCACACCCAAAATAATAGGGGATAACCAAGACCAATTATCAGCTAAAAGCTGCGCCCCGGCGACTAGAAGATCAAAGATTTCCAGTGCCACCATACCGATAAGGGACAACGCATCAATAGCACCGTTCGCAAAATCCCATAAGGCTTGTGAATTAGCGATATGTTCTATAATGGGTAAAGCAACGGCGGCAAGCATAGAAAGGGCATCAGCCGCATGATTTACCATCTGTCCAAAATCGTCACTATTAGCAACTTTATTCAGTTCTTCCAGAACGGGTTGCAAAGCCATCAAAGCGGTATTTTCAAAAGAAGTCCAAAGCTGTTCAAAGGTCATGGGCATCTGTTCAAATTTTTCATTCGTTTCATCAGCCGCCGCAAACATAGCGGCTTTTACAATGTCAGCGGTGATTTTCCCTTCCGCCGCCATATCTTTTAGCTGTCCTTTTGGTACTTCCAGATAGTCAGCGATAGTCTGAATGATGTTAGGGGCTTGCTCCAAAATACTATTGTATTCCTCACCCCTTAAAACCCCCGAACCCATAGCCTGCGTTAATTGAAGCATAGCCGCATCAATTCCCGCCGCTTCCGTCCCGGCAATTCTAAACTGCTTGTTGACTTGCTCCATGAACGCAATTATTTCCGCTGAACTGTCAAAGGCATCACCAGCCATAAGACCCAGTTTTGAAACTGCGTCAGCGGTTGCCTGATAGCTTCCCCTTGCCCTTTCTGCGGAAAGATAGATCATATTTTGTAAATCCTGCGTTGTTTGAAGTCCGTCATTCATCATATTCAGGCGGGCGGTTGTGGAAGCAAGTGTGTCAGACAAGTTCAAAGCACTTGAAAGTGTTTGAACCGTTACATAGGCGGCGACAATGCCGCCGATCATTTGCATCAGTTCATTTGCTTCATGCGTTCCTTGCTCAATCTCACGATTCAGCCGCCCTTGTTCATCCACGTTATCCCGGATGTGCCTTTCTGTATCGCCTATGATCTGCTGCAACCTCAAATAAGCATCATTTGCCGCCTGCACATCCATATCATCCATAGCCCGGTTAAGGTTCTGCTGCTCCCTGATTGCCTGATCCAGTTGTCCACGCAACATTTCCAATTCTGCGTTCGCCGCATCCGTCCCCATGTTCAGGGGGTTGTTTTCGATTGTCTGAATCCTATTTCTTACATTGTCAATCCTTACGGCAAGGCTGTTCAAATCCTGAAATGCTTCCGGTGGGAAGATATTTGTGTTGTATGCCTGCCTTGCGATAGCGTCTTGTGTCGTGCTTAACTGTTCAAGCATGGCATTTGTACTTTGAACTTCCTGCTGGAATCGTTCCATTCCGCTTCCAGTAAATACTTCCAAGCTGCCGGACTGCCATTGAATGGGTACATCAACGGGCGGCGGCTGGTCTATGATTGGGTTTGGCGGTATTGGATTTACTGGAATATCAACCGGGGGCGGGGAAGGGGGCGGATCAATCTCTGGTGAATCCGTACCCTGAATAGCTGCATCCAATTCCTGAACGGCGATAGTTGCCCGGTTTATGGATTCCCTTGCTGCTTCAATGGAAGCCGTGTCAACTGGTGAGTTCATAGTCTGGTGCAAATCTTCCATAGCGGAAAGTCCCAAATTTACAGAATCAATCACCTGATACAAAATGCTGGTAAAATTATCCTGCAATTCAATAGATGATCTTATGCTTCCCATGTTATCACCGTCCTTTCTTCCCTTTTTTTGCCTTGCGTTTCATTTCCTTTTCTTTTTCCTTGTCGTTCTTCATTTTTACCTTGATTGCAGCCACAACAAAGGCTTTTTCAGGTTCATCCAATGCGAGAAAGACGGAAGGCAAAATGTGTAATTTCAGAAGGGCAAAGTAAGCAAAATTTGCTTCCCAATCCCCTTCTTCAATTAGTTTTTTGCTTCATCCACCTTATCATTGAACGATACATTGAAGCCCTGAAATTTCTGGACGAAAGCCGCCAGATCGTTATATTCGCCGGGATCGTCAACCATAGCAAGCAGAAGTTCCTCCGGGGTTGTCACACCATAGGAATCCTGCAATTCCTTGTCATACAGATCAGGCATGACAACGGAAGCGGCAATCATCTTCTGCATATATTTGCTGGACTGCGTTTTGGGACGGAATAAATTGGGCTTTCCGGTGATCGGTACATCAATAGTGCAGTCGTCCCTTAACCCTTCATTCTCTTTTGAAGTAATGTGCCGGAACTCCCATTCAAGGGGCTTCCCGTTTTCATCACAAAGCGATCTAGTAGGCGCATAAAAACCGTTCTCTTTCACGGTCTTGTTAGACTTCATGAATTTGCTGAATTTAGACATTTTTACATTCTCCTTTATATTTTATCATTGACATTGAAAAACCCCTTATATGGGCTTATATGAAAGCCACATAAGGGGTTTTAAGGCTGCTTAATTGGTGAGAAAGCCTTCCAAGTCCTTGAAGGCTTCCGGCATCTTGAAATCTTCAAAGGTAAAGTCCATATCTTCATCCAGATATTCCCCGTCAGCGTCAAACTTTGCCAGAATACCGCCGTCAATGTTGCAGTCCATCAGGATCATGGTCTGCCGCCCCGCTGCGGAAGTCTTATCCTCGTTGGAAATCTGGATTTCAAAATAAATATCTTCCCCGGTGTCCTTGTACTGGATCATCATCTGCCGGAAGATGGAAGTGTTGTAATGGAAGGTTGCCGAACCCGTACCCTTCCACCCGGAAGCCTTGTTTCCTTTCCCGGTCTTTCCCAGAATGGGGACTTCCGTTTTGTTCTTTTCAAACTTTGCTTCCAGATTGATAGCCTGCATGAAATTATAGCGGCGTGTCCCAATCGTGATGAAGCACTCTGCCAAAGCCGCAAATACCGTGTCTTTGGCTTTCATAACTACATTACCGTTCATTCTCTTTCACCCCTTCCTTATGCCACCGTGACGGTCATGTACAGCTTGCCCATAGCGTTCACAACGGTTACAAGGTCAGTCACGACAACAGATTTCTTTGTGTCGCCCTGATCCACCTTCACATCAGCGTCAGAGAAATTCTCAATCGCCCTGATCTCCTGAAGCTGCTCATGGTGCTTGACAATATCAGACCAAAGGGAAATTCTTCCCGCCGCATCATTCGGGACAACACCCAGATACTTTGTATTGAAAAGCACCGCAATATCGTTACCGATCTGGTCGATCACCCGGATTGTCTGATTGTCCTTGAAAATATCCCCCATTGTGTCGGAAGTCGTAACCATAGTGTTAATATCTTCCAGCACACGGACATCCGTTCCCACAAGGTGGAAAGTGAACTTGCCCGCCTCGATAGCAGCTTTAAGCTGGTTCTGCGTGTAGGGGGTGTCAACGGTGAAATCGCCGTCATACTTTTTGTTCTGGTTGCTCTTGTTGACCGCACAGCCAGCGGAAGCACCCGTCACCCAGTACACAAGGCTTGCTTCACTGCATCCTTCATCCAGAACTTTATTGTTCACGCTGATAACACCCATGAAGTCAGCCTTTGCGTAGTCGTAAAGGACAAGCTGGAACTTCACACCCATTTCATCACGCAACCGCTTGTTGTATGCGGCATACAGTGATTTTGTGGTGTCGTCCGTCACAACTACCCCCATAGTGTTGAAAGCGAAGGATTCAGCCTTATCAAGATAAGCCTGATGATCCGCACCGCTTACTTCTCCATTCTCTCCCCCAGTCAGGGGAATTGCAGCAGCGATTTCCAACGTGATCCCGGATTTCCATTTCAGGAACTTGTTATCTGCCAGATCGTCACCCTTTGCAACAGTCTGTTCATCAACTATATCCGTTCCTAAGAGGGTTTTCACATCAAAAAAGGATTCATCATCAGCGTTCACCTGAACCGCAATTTTCAGATCATTCCCACGCACCCCAGAATAGAGGGCTTCTGCAAGGTCATTACTTGCTTTCTTGCCGTTACCGTTCAGGCGATACGCATAAAAAGTCTGTGTGTTCAGGAACAAATCCCGAAGCCCTTTCAGTTTGTCATTGGTGTACTCATATCCGAAAATCTCCGTGCTGTTCTTCTGGAAATCTCCGTTTGTCACTTCAAAGATTTCCCCTTCCTTCCCCCAATCCAATTCAAGAGGCATGGTTGCAATCCCCCTTTCGGAAAGGGTTGCGGTTGCAGCAGCTTTGGAAACGAAATTGATATAAGTACCCGGCAATTCCTTATTCTGCACTAAAAAAGTGCCGCCACCTAAAGCCATTCTTATTTCACCTTACCTTTCATATAGCTTGTGATCTTTTCTTCCACGGCTTTCACCGTGTACAGTTCCCCAGTAGCAAGAAGGGCTTCCAGAATATCCCTTCTTTCCCGGAAGCGGTTTGAAGCAATCAACTGTTCTTTTGAAAATTTATTTTCAACTTTCCCAGTGACCGCCTGATCCGCTTCCGGTGTTTTCTTTTTTCCCGCCATTTCATCACCTATCCTTTCACATGGGTTTCAGAAGAAACTTCTTCCATAACCGGGACGGATTCAGCCACTTTGTAAACAAACAGATCATAATTCACAAAAAAGTGAAGAATACCGTCAACCACTTCATACTTCCTTTTTGTACCCATCACCAGATCACCGCTAACATCCAGATATTCCAGACAAGAAAGAAGCCGTTCACCAACGGCATAACATTCTTGTTTCCCGTGCATCTTATCTTCCGGGAAATACTGAATACAAAACTGGTTCTGCCTGAAATACCGCTTCCAGAAAAACAGTTCTTCCGTGGGGTTCAAACATTGGATAAAAAAACAAGGCTCTTTCAAGCCCTGCCTTTTTTCTTCCCTATGAATTTTATATTTATCACCAAATTCAGCATTAAGCGTAATGCTGATTGATTCAATTATGGAATTTATCATTTCATGCACCCCGCTAAATACTTTTTGATTTTGGTTTCCAGTACATTAGGGGCAATTTCCTGAATCTCCTGCTCTGAAATCGTAAGCATGAACCGCCCTTGAACCCATCCTTCATGATCTGCCGTCCTATGCCCAAATTCAACATAGGAAGCATATTCAACCGGGTTCACAATCTCAATCACAAGGAAGCCCCCGTAATGGTTTATTTTCAGGCTGTCAACATAACCCTTTGCCCCGCTGGTTTTCAGACCTTCCGAACCAGAACCGGATTGTTGGGAAGTCCAGCCCCTTCTTAACGTACCACCTTTCTTACCTGAACTTTTCGGATAGTCCCCTACTGGTGTGCGCTTTATGACTTTTGCCAGTAGGCGGGCAGCTAATTCTTTGGCACACCCTTCCACAAAGGCATCCACATCCCCGGCTTGAATTTTGTTCAACTGTTTTTGAAGTTTTTTCAAGTCGGAAGCGGTAAACTTCCCCATCTTCCCCATTAAGCCCACCCCCTGAACGATTCAAGGGTGATTTCTTGATGGGTGGAATATATGGCTGGTATACCGCTTGCGGAATATTCGTCCGTTACCCCGTTTTGGGTGACAACGATTTTTGAATTACTACTTACCACAATTTCCGGGGCAAGGAACAATTTCACCCCCTGCGCCTGAACTGCTGCGGTTTCAGTTTGAACGACACTGTTCAACTTTTCAAAGGACAACTTGCAAGGCTGATTTTCAATCACGGCAATTTCTTCTTCACTTGACAGTTTGGTTTTTTCGTCTGTTACCTCATGGTATTCATAGATGGTACATAACCCCTCATATGTGGCTTCCTGCGCCCGTCTTGCCGCCTTTCTTGCGGCTTCCATAGCTTTTACCATCTAAGCCGCCTATAACATGAAAATTCATCCCGTCCGTGTGTCAGAAGATAGTTCAGGAAGTTGTTTAACCTCTGTTCAGGGGTCAAAGTTCCTTCCCCGGTTGCAAATACCGTGTTGGTGTCACCCTCTTGTATCTGCTTCACCGCAAAATCCAAATCAAGCCCTGCAATATCATCCGGTGAGAAAGTTTTCTTTGCCGTCAAGAACTCACCGATTGCCATATCAATAGCAATATTCATCAGCCCGTCAGGTATGGAAGGTACGTTGCAATCATTTTTTATGGTGTTCTCAACCTTCTGGATGGAGAAAGTCAAAATGACTTCATCCCCATCCTTCAGGGCATACCCCAGCGATTCAAGCCTTTCCTTTACCCTTTCCAGCATAGCATCACCCTTTCTTATCCACGGGAGATAATACGGGCAATCGGAATAGCCTTGTGATTGATCGTTTTCTTATCCCCGTTACTTACCAGCGCCCAATTCTTGCCGTTTTTCAATTCTGCATCCGTGGGGCTGTTCGTTTTCTGCACCGCTTTCAGGTAGGAAATGCCCGCCACGCTCACAGCGTTGCGCCTGCGGGAAATAAGGGTATCTTCCCCGCCTTTGGTTTTTGCGTCACGCACCATTTCATACGGCACTTTCGCCCCAACGGGTTCAAAACCGATAGCACCCTCGCCCAGAACATAGGTAGTATAGATGGAAACCTCGCCGCCAGTTTCACCCACAGTTTTCACTTCAACGGGCATGGAATCATCAATTATCACCAGTCGCCCGTTCCACGTTCCCATACCAAGATCACGTTCAATCCCCTGCGCATCCGTATATTTCAGGTATGCCAGAAGTTTCAGGTTTTCAAGGTTAGTGGCAACGGAAGAATGACAGATCACAAGGCTGAATCTCTGCTTATTATCGCCGGAAGCCTTCTGGATCGCCACATTCAGCGAAGTAGCACCCACACACATATCTTCCGTGGTTGCAACATCAGCGTCACTCTGGGAAATATCATAGGTGTGCTTATCCACAAATTCAGCGTTTGCCTTCTTGACTTCTCCCGTCCCGGTTTCAGCCATAGCAAAAACACCTTCAAGGATAGCCAGCAAAGTACCCTGATCCACATCATTCCAGTAGCGGTTGATCTGGTTTCTTACGTTTGCCATGAAATCAACCCCGCCCGTCACATCATAGGAAAAATCGGCTTCTGTCCAGCCCATCATGCGCCCATAGGTGAAAACACCCTGTTCAAAGGTGTCTGTCCTCTCTGCGGTCAGGTCGGTTTCACCGTCATAGTTCAGCGCATCCCCGCCGATCAGCCCGAAGAAGGGGAGAACTGCATAAACTGTTCCGGTCTGGGAATTGGTGACGAAAGTTTCCCTCAAACGCTGGTCGGAAACAATCGCTTTTGATTCTTTCAGCTTATTCAGCTTTACATTCGGAACAGCAGACATATACTTTCCAAATGCCTTTTCATTAAAAGTCTTTGCGTCAAATTTTGCCATTTTTCAATCATCCTTTCTTTTCTGAAATGTTATACCGCATCCGGGTTACTCTCGATAAATGCAGCCAATTCCTCATAGGTCATTTTGGACATATCAACATCCGTTCCCGGCTTGTTATCACCGGAAGCCCCCGGCTGGAATCCCTTGAAGTTGTTCTTCTGCTGCACATTGAACAGATAAGCATCCGACTTCTGAACCGCCTTGATCTGATCGTCCCATCCGGTCAGCTTCCCATCTTCTCCCAACTTCACCTTTGAAACATCAATCAGGGCTTTCACCGCTTTGCCGTTCTTTGCTCCGGCAGCAGTCAGGGCGGCATCAATAGCATTATCCAGCTTCAACTGCGCCAGTTCTGCCTTGTGCGCCTTTTCCTGATCTGCGTTCTGCTTCTTCATGTCCTCGATCTGCTTTTTCAGTTCCTCATTGTCCCCGGCAGACGCTTTCAGCGTTTCAAGCTGCTTGTCACGCTCCGCAACCTGTGCTTTCAGCGTCTTACTTTCCTCAACTGCTTCATCATGCTTTGATTTCTCCACATACCCTTTCAGTTCTTCCAGCGAAGCCTTTTCAGCTTTCGCCGCCAGTTCCTCACTGATACCAAGGGCAACAAATTCAGCTTTCTTCATTTCTTTTCCCATCCTTTCATTGATTTACTATTTAACCCATAGTTGGGAGATAAACCGGATCACCTATCCTTCCACCCTGACCTTCTCCCGGCAATTCGGACATATGATTTCACCTTCATATTCGTTCATTCCCGTTTGAACTGTTTTCACATCCTCTTTTTCGTATTCAAGGAAACTTTCACAAACTCCGCAAGTTACCCGCCGTTTGTTCCCATACCGGATTACTTTCACCATCCCCATCACCCCCTTCCTTTTGCTGGAACATGATCCCTTCCGGCATTGTCCATAAGTTCAACAAAGAACTGTAAAACTTTCTTGTGTCGATTTTCAAAATATATGGTTCATCCATGACTTTCCCTTTCCTGAAAATGGGCATGAAAAAAGCACCCTTGAAAGTTTATTTTCAAAAGTGCTTATTTCTTGCGCTGCCTTTCTTTTTCGTAATACTCACATTCCCCGGTATTATGCTGCACTTCCGGGGGCTTGCTCTGCGGGTACGGGAAAATTTCGCAACTGCTTTTCTTCCAGCCATCTTCTTCACTACACGGTATTTTCTTATCGCCCATCCTGAAATAGTCCTTATACCGGAAAACGCAATCCCGGCATTGATCGGCAACCAGCCATGTACCGTTCATAGGCTGTTCAAAGTTTGGTGAATGTTGCTCTTTGTCCATTCAATCACCTTCTTTCATGCTCATTTTACCAAATTACTTTTCAGAAGTCAAACCACCATCAAAAGTGTGTTCATACCCGGTTTTGAAATAATCAGGTTGATCCACCACTTCCATCTTCACCACATAACTATTACTTCCGGTTTTCTCAATATCCGTTATGCGGAAGGTTGTTCCACGCTGGATAATGATTTCAGCTTCACCGCCTACCCCGGAATAGGAAGCACCCGCCTTATAAATCTTTTCCCCGCTGATCGTGTTCCCATAGAAAGAAGCTGGTTCTGCATATATCGCTTTTGTTCCAGCGGGTGCATAGATTTTATATGCCACGTTTCCCCCAAAGCCCGTACCGTCTGCGATTCCGGTAGACATGAAGGAATGTGACTGGAAATTATTTCCCAGCAACTTACTTTGTAAGGTTGCAATATCGCCAGCGTTCAATAATTGTTCAGCTTCTTTGAAACTGATAACATCACCTTCCAGCAATCCCGCCAGACCGTTCAGGTCAGAACCACGGACAAGAAACACATCCTTCTGCATCCCGCTTTTCTCTATGCCCGTTGTCAGTTCTGCGACAACATCAGAATAATCACGCATATCACCGCCATAGACGGGGTTTTTCGTGTTGGCAAACTTTTTCTTGAATGTGGCACTGGAAACAATGCCGTCATAGTTGCCGTTCTCATTGTTCCAGCGTACCGAATCAATCCCGGTATAATTTGACCGCCCCCATTTCCCATTATACCCGGATAACGGGCGATTGATGGGGTGTGAATTGTGAGTGTACTGCCACACGGCAAACTTTTCTTCTTCCGTCAGGGTGTCCCAATCTGCATCAAGCAGAGGGCGGTAATATTTGTCAGCTTCATACTTGCTTGTGAAGCGTTTTGCCCATGCTTCTGCTTTTCTCTGTTCATAAGCATCCGGGGAAAACTGCGGCTTCCCTTCCGGTTTCGGCTTCCCAAGATTGGACAAATCTTTTTGAACTTTTTTCAGTTCTGACTGAATATCATAATAGGACTTACCTTCTGTTTCAAACTCCTGCAACTGATGGTAAAGGTCTTGATATTTCTGCATCAGGGCGGGGTCTGTTTCGGTGATAAACTTCCCTTCATAGTATTTCTTTTTCCCCTCAATGCTGCCCATCTTTGCGGCATAGTCAGCCGTTGTTACATCATCCTTCCAGATGCCGGAATAAGTCTTGATCTGGAAGTTGTCAAGCTGCTCTTGAAGGGTTTTCTGCTGTTTCGTCAGGGCTTTCTTTTCCTCTGCCAGCAGCTTTTCATCAAGTTTCACTTGCCATTCTGCTTTTTGGGCTTCCAATGCGTCAATCTGATCCCCGATTGCTTGTAGTTTGGAAAGTTCGTCCGGGACATTGGTTATCTGCGAATAGTCATGTTGATAATCGTTCTTAAATTCTTCCCATGACAAACCGCCGTCAGCTTTCATTACATCCGAAAACTGTTTATCCAAATCTTCAATCTGAACATCAGCGTTTGCAATATTAGCTTGCAGCTTTTTCTTTGTCAGATATTCTTTCTTTGGCTTCTCCGGCTCTGGTGGTTCAGGGTCTTTGTGTTTGGTGTAGTGGGTGACACCGTTCTGATCGTATGCATCAAAGCCGGACTTGTCACCGCCATCAACAAAGGTTTCTTTCCACTCCTGATAGTTCATATCATCAGGAATATAGTAGGTGTTCCCATCTTCATCCCTTGCGGCACGTTCCCCAATTTGACCGAAGTTTTCATCAAAGTGTGGTACGGTGGTACTCCTGCAATACACATGAAAAGGCGGGGCTGTTATGCCCGGTTCAAAATCCTTCATGGGAAACACTTGCCCGTCAAGGCTTTGGCATATATCGGAAGTGTGGGAATCCAGCGTTGCCACAATCTCATATTCTTCAACATCCAGATCATTGAAGCAATCCTTTTGTGCTGCGGAACTGAAATAGGCTTCTTCCGTCATAACCAGTCGCCCAGCGTTATTTTTTGAAGTGTTCATTTTCTTTGCTATGGCATCAATCGCTTTCTGCGGGTCTTGCCCCAGCATGACATTCCGGGTAAGTTCAGTATGGATTTCAGAAATTAACTTTTGCTTGTTGTCCCAAATCCTTTCTGAAAAATTCTTCCCGTCAACTGCCCACGGTTTGGAAAGCAGCTTTTCAATGTGTGCCTGATCCAGTCCGGCAATATCCCACCCTATCCCGAACCCCTTTTGAAGTTCATAGGCGGTATGGTAATACCCACTTTCAAGAATATCCGTCATTGTCCCGGTGGTGATACCAAGCTGCTTTTCAAACATGACTTCAAGGCTATGTTGGGTGTGCGTTTTCAGGGCTTCAAGGCGGGATATATGGAACTTTGCAGAAGCATTTTCAAGTTCCTTTGTCCAGCCGCCCATCAAAGCGTTGTCCTGCCCATACTTGATATAATCCTTCACATCCCACTTAAATTCTTTCAGATCAGTGCCGGAAAGCATCTTCCGGGCTTCTGCCATTGATACCCCGTTATTTGTTGCAAACCGCTGATACCATGTGTTGATTTTCCCTTCAATCTCTTTCTGCGCCTGCCTATAAATCTTTTCAATTTCCAGATAAGCGTCAACACCCTTCTGGTTCTGCGCCGCTTCAAGCTGCCCGAACCTGATCTTCCAGTATTCGCTATTCTGCATCAGCCCCACCGCCTTTCAGGAAGCGGGGAACAATCAGACGGTAAAAGCTGAACACTGGTTGACCGTTCATTGTGAAATTGAACTTTTTAAACCTTATAAGCATCAGCCACGCAAGCAGACAAAATAACCGTCCCATGATAGGCTTTAGATATTCCACTTCCAGCGGGACGATCAGTACATCAAACTTTTTCACCTTCACCCGGATCACCTTCTTTCTTTGGCGGGGATTTCCCCGGCTGGTTTCCTGCCTTTCCCGCCTGCTGGAAAGGGTTATACCCTTGCTGCCGCTCAAACTCCGCTTGTTCTTCCTCTTTCTGCTTTTTCAACCGCTCCATTTCCTTCTTTGGATCGTCAATCCAAGGGTGCTGCCCTATGACAGTTTCATCCGAAAGAATACCCACGGATTTTGAACAATTCTCAATCGCTTCCGTTTCATTTATCAGAATATCCCGGTTGAAGATAACATCCACCTTTTCCCCGTCAAAGTCCCCCTTCCCGGTGTTGGCAAGGTGAACATTGACAAACCAGAGGATTTCTTCAAAAGCCGCCTGAAACTCTGTTTCCATGTCGTTAGCGTCAAGGTCAATGTCAGAATACATTGATTGAATGTTCATCTGGTTTGGATTGCCTGAAAGTCTATCATCCTTTGCGTCATAACCCATAGCGTTTTCAATCAGGGCTTTCTTGAATATCTCCACAATGACCTTGTAGTTTTCAGCGTTCACCGTGATTTCAAGGGTTTCAACTCCCCCGTTGGTGTCCCCGCTGCATCTGATCTTTACCGCTCCAAAGGTTGCAAGGTTGCGCCGGAACTCTCCCAAATCCTGCCCGTCATAGTTTTTCAAGACAAGGATTGTATTGCGGGAATCTTCCTGCATATTGTTTTCAAAGTCCGAAAGCATGACATTGATCCCGTCCTGCAAGGTCTTTACTTTCTTGATAAGCGGGATTTCCCTTTCATTGTACTTCAAAGGGATAAGCGGTATTTTTTCCCAGTTCAGCCCGGTAACTTCTCCCTCGCTGTCTATGGCTGTTACATAAGGACTTTCAAAGTTTTCATTTTCCGTGCTTACATCCGGGATCAGGACTTCACCATCCAGAATAAACTTGTGAATCCCGGTCAAGTCGTAGACTTCCACTTTTTCAATAACCTTTGGGATAGTCCCTTCATACCCCATCACCAGATACAACCTAACCGCAAAATCCAGTATGGTGTGTTCGCTGTCCTTCCAGAAGGGAAGAATTTCATAAGACGGGAACAACCTGAAAGCCAGTTCCCCGGCATCCGTGTAATAAGGATATAGCCACGCAAGCCCACCATTCAAAGCAGCCTTGCCGCCGTTTTTCAGGGTTTTCATGAACCGCTTATTGAACACTTCCTTCAAAAGTTCAACATACCCCGCGTTTTCTCCCTCAATGACAAACGGCTGCCCCAGTAGATAGTTCGCTTTCTGGTTCACCATCTTTGCATACTGGTTATCAATCAGGCGGTTATTCGGTAGGTTATCAACCACTTGCAGCTTCCCACCCTCGCCTATCATGGTTCGCTTCCGGGTCAGAATGTCGTGTTCATTGTCATAATACAAATGACCTTTGATCTGCATGATCCGGTGTGGGCTGCTCTTCCAGCGGGCAATCTCTTTTTCCAAAAATTCCTTGTCGCTCATGCGGCTGCTTGCCCCCTGCAAGATAAGGTTCGTGACCTTGCTTGTCAGGAAGTCAACAAAGTTCAACATACGTTTCACCCCCTTTCAATATTGTTCAATAAATACAAAAGCCCGGAAACATCATTGTTTCAAGGCTGTTTGTTACTAATGTGATATTTTTCTTTCTGCATCCACACGGAAAACCGCCACAAAATAAAGCGTTGTAACCAGCGTTGCACCTTTGGCAAGTCGTATATGGTGTACTTTTCCCTTTTGTATATTTTTCTCCTGAATAGGCTCATGCTGTCCCCCTTATTCAAAACTGAAAGCGTCCCCCATGCTGAAATCTTCCATAGCGTAACGCATAGCATCCATCAGGTGGTTAAAATCATCAATGGGTTTATTCAACCGCTTTCCGGTCTTTGTGTCCGTGTCCCATGTGTAATTAGATATTTCAGTGATGAAATTCACACACCGGGGATGAACAATAATGTGATAGTCCTGCAAGTAATCAATGCCGTTGTTTACGCTGTCCTTGCCCTTCCTTGCCTGCTGGATATGGGAAAGCCCCAGTTCATACAAGCGGTCAATGCTTTTCGGTTCTGCTGCTTCTGCCCTGATCCGCTCCTTCCGATACCCCATTGTGGTGACTTCCGAAGCGATCCTTTCGTTGCTCATGCCGTTCTTATACATTTCATCAAAAACCCATAAGGTTTTTGCTGCTTCATCCACCAGACCGCAAAACAAAGCGGAAGGATCGTTTGTATAACCAAAATCCAGACCAAAGGCAGACTTGACGCTTGCCAGCCTGCGGATTTCCTCAATGTCGAAAACCTTTTCTTCCCAGTTCTCAAAGATAAGCCCTTCAACAATACCCCAATCACCCAAACCAGCCACACGGTAACGGCGGGGATTGTTCAGGCGCATTGTTTCAAACACCTTGCGGTCTGCTTCATCCAGCCATTCATTACAGAGGTAATTCGTGGTCATAGCAAGAGTTTCATCATCCGGGTTGTCGAAGAACCGCTTCTTCATCCAGTGGTGTTCATTCCACGGGTTGAAGGTCAAAGTGATCTGTTTGAACAGCCCCGTTTCCGGTGGTATCGCTCCACGGATGGATTCATCCAGCATATTGAAATCATTCTCGTTGCCGATCTCATACGCTTCTTCAATCCACATCCAGCACAAATACCCATGTTCGACGGTTATTGAAGTGACTTTCAGCGGATCATCAAGTCCCCTGAAATATATCTTCTGTCCCGTGGGCTTGTAGGTCATTTCAAGGGGGCTTTCTTTTATCTCCCAGTGGTTTTGAACCCCCAGACGATTGATAGCCCATTTTAATTCCGTGAAGCAACTGTCTTTTAGTGTCCTGAACACCTTCCTGACAACCAGCAGATTAGCGTCAGGGTATTTCATCAGGTTCACGATATACCACAAAGCGGTTGTCTTTGATTTCTTGCTTGCACGGCTTCCCTTGCAAACTCTGTATCTGCCTTTCCACTTCCAGTAAGTGCCGTACCCCTTACCAACGTATTCAGGAAGGGAGATCATGCGCTTGCCGGAAGAAGTGGTCTTGTACTGTTCAGGCAAGTATAAACGCTTCTGATAATCAAAAACGTATTGACTACTAATCTTCAAGATCATCTTCCCCGGAAATGACAACCGGGATATTCACATTCACATCCAGCTTGTCATTCCACATACCTAAGTGTTTCCCTAAAAGTTCAAGGGCTTTCAGTTTGTCGTTTAGCCTGATCTCACGTTCAACCCCTTCACCCTCTTTTGTGGGAATCACTTTCACTTTCACCGATTGGATAGCGGCGGTATCATCAGCGGTTGCGCCCGCCTTTATCGTGGCATCATCCGAATCAATCACATCAGCGGCATTGACGAAAGCAATCTTTGCCAGTTCCAGAACAATCCGATCCTGATTCACCCCGGTTCGCTTGCTCCGCTCTGCCATCTTTTCAGAAATCTCCTGCTGAATGTTAAGTTTTGTCAAGTTCTGACTGGCTTGCTCTCTTGCCGTCTTGACAGAATACCCCGCCCTGATCGCCGCTTGTGTTGCGTTCAGGTCAATCAAATATTCATCAATGAAACGCTGCTGCTTCTCTGTTAGCTTTGCCATCCGGCAACACCTTCCTTTCTGCTGAAAATAAGAAAATCACCCGCTTTCACTGTACGGGTGATTTCTCACGATACTATAATAGCACACATCAATGTAGGTTTGTGTAGGTTGTTTCAAATTCTTGCAAAGCATACCCGTGTAACTCCCGTACATACTGATATGTGTAATTCATTTCAACGGCAATCTGTTCAAGCCTTTTGTTCTCAACGTACCGCTTATAAAGAATCCTTATGTGATCCGGCTTCTTCATGTTGTGAATCTCACCGATTATCTTATGTTTTAGGTCAACATAATCATCAATCAGGGAATCAATCTCATTTTCAAGGTCAATGATCCGGGCAATCTGCCGTTCATATCCTGCGCCTTCAGGAAGGCTTGTCTGGACACGCTCTTTTGAATAGTCAAAACTTCCGATACTGGAAAGCCTTGCCCGAAGGTCAGCTTTTTCCTGAATCCTCTGGTTAATAATCACATCTGCCTTATGTAACTGCTGCAAATATTCTTTCGCCGTCATAACATCATTCCTTTCTAACTTTTGAAATAAACTTTTCAAAAATCGGTACAACTTAATTCATGTAGTTCAAGATAAACAAGTTATTTATTACTATATTATTTTTTGTAAAAACACTGTAATTTCACGTTGTTTTTCTCTTTGTGTTTAGAAGTTACAAGTAACTTGTACCAACTTGAACCGCAAAGCCGAACCGCCCTATTTATCAGGGTTTCAGGCGGTTCAACTTCCACAACAACAACTTGAATTTATCTTGTATCAACTTGAACCAACCTGAACCGTTCGCACAAATCGGAAATCCAGTCTTTCCGGGCAATCTGCTGAATCCATTCATCAGGAATACCGCTTTCACCACCGCAACCATAGATGATTCCGGCAAGACCGCCAGCGACCGCCGCTATTGTGTCAGTGTCACCGCCAAGGTTCACCGCCGTAAGGACGCAATCCCGGTAACTGCGGGTATGGTACACGCACCACAAAGCAGCTTCCAGAGTGTCCACCACATACCCGGTACTTTTGATTTCATCCCGGTTCAACTTGTAGATTTTGGGAATCCGGTCAAATTCCTTTACCCATATACCGGAATAGGAAATGCACTCTGATACAGTTCTGCCTTTCAAAAGCTGTTCAGCCGTTCCCACATACCGACGACAAGCCCGCTTTGAAATCTCATGGGAATGGGTAAGACTGGAAACTTCATCAACTGCGTGTAAGCTGGATGGAAAGAGGGCAAGCGGAAGAATCCGCATCAAAGAACCGTTCCCGTTGTCCTTCTTCCTGCCGCATCCACAAGTTATCCGCTGATTGTCAAATTTCCTGATAGCCCTTTCCGTTGTGCCACCTACATCAAACACTTTGCCGTATGGGGTAAATTCAGCATAGTTCAACCACCTTGAAAAATTCCGTATAATGTCAGCCGGATCAATTTCCCCCTTCCTGACGATACTTTCCATTGTGGCAAGGGTCAGGCTGCTATCATCCGACCATGTTCCGGGCGGCTGGTTATATGTCCCATAGCCGATCATATCATCAACATGGAATGTATCACGGATCTTGAACTCCACCGGAACACCCAGCGCATCACCAACGATCAAACCCATAACTGCATCATAAATTTTACCCATTCCGTTTACCTTCCTTTCTTTTCTGCTTTTTCAACTTTTCCGCTGCTTCCAGAATCGCCTTTTGTGTAGGGCATCCACCTTCCCGGTTGATAAGGAAATTGTAAGCCTTGCAATAGTGGATAAAAGGACACTCAATAGATACACAAGTTTTCAATCTTCATCCCCCTTTCGGCTGCCGCTTCAATGCCTGACCGCACCACCAGCAATAAACATCATCTTCCCCGACCTCTGAATTACATTCCTTACAGAAAAGTCCTTCATCATCCTTTCCGGGCTGGATCGGTGTATTCTTCTTTTTCAGGGCAGCGAAAAGTTCAATGCTGCCCAGTTCTTCATAATCATAAATTTCCTGCATCCAGTTAGCAGACACATCAACCGCTAACCTTCCGGCTTCCGTGATCCGGGACAACCGCCGCATGGGTGGAATTGTGTTTTCTCTCATTCTTCATCACTCCCTTCAAAAATATCCAAAGTCATGTTCACCCTGAAAGGCGCACCGCCTATGAAGTTTGTTTTCAACGTCCCATTCTCCAAGCTGATGATAAGAACCGCATTATTCAGGACTGTTACAAATTCATCACCGTTTTCCAGCTTTGCATCTTCCCCGAACTTTTTCTTGAACTCGTCAAACGCTCTGCCTACCGCTTCATCTAATTGTTTCAGCATTACCATTCACCCCTTTCCTTTCTTCCCGTTCCGGGGTGTCATACTCCGGGACAATAAGAATATCATGCCCCAGACGTTTCAGCCCCTTCTTCACGCTTTCTCTGATAGCGTCCCAGTCTTTCAGAAGAACCATTTTATAAGTATCTGCTGCCACTCCATCAGCCCCTTTCAATTTATCCATTTAATGACCGGATCACCCTTGAACCCCTTTTCCCACACAAACCACGCATAAGCAACCGCACTTGACGGATATTTTTCAAACTCCCCGTTCATAGCGCATATCAGCCGGGAAGAACTCACATATACCGTTTTGGGCGGATTCTGTATGAAAAACTGCTTGCGTGATTTTCCTTCAAGGAATTGCAGTTTTAAGAACATAGCAACTTTCCTTCCCGGCTGCACACTGTTCAACGCTTGTTCAACAAATTCCAAAGCGTATTTATACGGCGGGTTTGTGATTATATCCCCCTCGAAGTTTTCAAGCGTATCTTTCAGGAAGTCCAGCGGTTCAGGATCACCAAACCCTCGGTATATCAAATCCGTACTGATAACTTCAAAACCGTTCGCTTCCAGAACTTTTGACAAATGCCCTTCCCCGCAAGCACATTCTCAAACCACCGGATGAAAACTTTCTTCCGCAAGCAATAATTCCATAGCTTTAGGTTCTGTTGCGTAATAATCGTGCTGCTGCCGTTCCTTGTCCGTATGGTTGGAAGCCCCCAGCGTTGTATATATGCTTTTCTGGTTGCCTATCCAGTCTTTACTTCCGCGCGCGCTCTCTCTGCTCATTCAAAATGCACACCTTCCTTAATCTGCCGGAACAAATATCCGGTATTTCTTTCCACTAATCTTTTTATCAATCACTTTGAAATTCAGCGTCCGGTTGATCTGCTTTGAAAATTCAACATTACTCATAGCCTGCAAACTGTTAGCAAGGCAATATTCCTGATACCGCTTATAGACCTTGCTTGTAGGCTCATTTTCTATCTTGAAATCTTCATCTTCACATTCCCGGATGAATCCCAAAATAGGGTTGTTCCGCTGTCTGTAATCGTCCAGTTCGTCCTGAACTTTCGTTGAAACGGTGAACTGCTGCTTTTCAAGAATACGTTTCAGCCCGGAAATACCTAAATTTATCAGGTATTCCATAACATCCGCATGACCTACCAGATCACGGCGGATGTTGGACTTGAACCCGGTCTTGTCAACCGTGAACTTTGCGTTGAACGGGACGATCACCAGACGATCCAGAACCGCCCCGCTTTTGTCCTTGATCCGGGGAATGTCGTTTGCCGAAAATACCAGCTTTGAATAATTGTTGAACTCAAACGGATCACGCCCCTTCTGCTCAACCGACACCCTTTCACCAGTCACCAGCTTTTTGAATATCGCTGAATTGCCGATAAATTCATCACTTATATCATCACCGATATTTGCCAGCTTCCCGACCATTTCAGCGGTCTTGAATCTGTCCCCCAGTTCTTTCAAGTCAAGGGACGCAATATTTTCTTCCCCCAGCAGACTTTGAATCACCGCAAGGAATGTGCTTTTCCCGTTGCTCCCGTCCCCGGTCAGGATAAAGGCTTTCCGCAACTCATTCCTGCGGTAAAAGCAATACCCAATCATTTCTTCCAGCAAAAGCCTGATCTGCTGATCGTCACAAGAAACACGGTTCAGCATTTCATCAGCGGCTTTTGAATATGCCCCCGGATTGTAGTTCCACCTGATTTTATTCGTGATGATATGCTCCGGGGAAAACTCCGAAAATGTGTTATCGAATATGTTGTAAACCCCGTTTTCAAACGCTATCCAGTCCGCATCATTGGAACTTATATTGTCCTGAATGGAAATGTTCAGGTATTCAAGAACTTCCGTCCTTTTCGCCCGGTTCAGGGTGGGGATATGCTGGATCATGACCGCTTCAATCGCCGTCTTACCCGGTACATAGATACCATCCTTGTATATGTGAAGCTGGTTGTTTATCCTGATAATGTGGTTATTGTTCTTCAAAAAGGTTGCGAACTTATCAAACAAGAACGCTGAACCATTGAAAAATATGGGCTTCTTGAAAGCATCATCCCGAAGCACCGTTTCAATCTCACTATCGGAAAGCGGTTCTTTCAGCACAAATTGATTGATGATCCTGATTGTTTCCCTCGCTTCCTCTTTGGTGAAATCGTTGCTTTGCAAGGTCAGGATATAGTTAAACAGACTTTGGTTTCTGCCGTCCCCGGCTTCCATGTCAAGAAATTCAAGTTTCATTTTTGATTTCAGAGGGTGAAGCCAGCGGGGGATCTGTTGCGCTTCCTCATTTTCTGCGGTGTCATAAATGATTTCCCGTTCCTTCCCACCAAATTTCAGAACCGAATATGAATTTCTTGAACCTAATTTAATATCAGCGGTCAATCCGATTGCCAGTTTGCAGCCTGTTTTTCCCGTTTGCACTCCGCTGTTTTTGAAAAGAAAATGCTTCCCCCGACTGGTTTTGTACACCCGGCAGCACAATTTCTTTTCTTTCACTACCTTAAACAGAGTTTCAGACATTTCAAAATCATCAATATCTACCAGTATGGTATCTTTTGCCAAAATTCCAGCATATTCCGGTAATGACTGAACTTGTTCAAAGGTCTTGAAATCAGTCCTATTTTTGAATTTCTCAACACATTTCTTGTCCTTTGTTTCAACGTAACCTTTGAAGAACAACACCCATCACCACCTTCATAATAATTTCAAATATTCTGAAAACTGCTTTTCTTCTTTCTCATGCCGCTTGTAATCCGATAAATGGATCGCTGCATATTTCTTGTACTTCCCCAGCTTGCTTTTTTCCTCTGCCAATTCATCCTTTGACAGAGGTACACCGTTGGGACGTTTTCTTGTAGTAACTATTTCTTTTGAATCGGCTTCTAACTGTTTATTTTGTAAGTGCATTTTTGCGCTGTACTTTTTCGCTTTCTCATGCTCTATTTTTTTCTCTTGAAAGTAAACTTTCAATTTTTCCCTCAATTCGTCCTCATGCTGCCAGTCAAGGGAAATGATCGAAAGTAACTTTTTCAAATCTTTCTTTGTGGAAGGAAAGAACTTATCAAGAAAAATATTCATTCTTCCTTTCCCGTTATCCCATGTAATATTTAAAGTTTCCATCACATCACCCCGAAATCTGATAATCTTTTTCTTGCAAAATTTATATACCATTCCCGATCCAGTCTATCCGGGACGGGGACACCCTTCACGGCATCATTCCAGATAAAACAATGTTCAGGGGAATTTGTCAGTTTTGCCGCTGTTTTTCTTGTGGCATGAACTTTCTTCACCCCCGGATCGGAAGCAACCCTTGAAGCGAATACCCGGACACACTTTTCTTTTATGGGTTTATTCCCGTAAAGAATGTGTGTATACTTATTACTGATTTTGGAAACAAGCTGAAATTCCCGCAAATCTTCACATTCACCTATTGTCCTTTCAACCGGGATTCCCTTTATCATGTAATCCACCAATGCCCGATTGATGATCGGAAGGTCATAGCTTAAATCATTCAGCTTCATAACATAGCCGCCCTTTGCCTTTACCGCCCCAGTTTCCCGGTCTATCAGCAGATAGTTGTTCACATCCTTCTGGTAAATATCACCTATGAAAGTGTCAAAGTCCATCTTCATCCCTGTGCGCTGCTCCCACTCATACACAATATCATCCAGTTTGTCAAAGTCCCTTTCGTAGTCATTCAGTTTTATAACAATACCATCTGTATTGTTCTGGATAAGTTCACAATACGGTTCAATGTGTTCAACCAAATCCAACAAAAGCAACTGCCCGTTTATGCAAATACTGTTATTGCTCATAGGGTCAAATAAAGCAGATTGCCGTTGCTTCATCTGCCCGGAAATAGCATTGTCCATGATTTTGAAGGGCTGTCTTGCTTTCTTATCCCCTTTCCGCTTAAATTCAATGTTACTATCGTGGATAAACTCAAAATTTTCAGGGTGGTTCATCACCCGATACCCGAATTTATATTTCTTTTGAAGGGAAGGATAATAAGCGGTAACATCAATAATCAGGAACACCCCGGAAGCGTGGAACTTTGCCCTTGCCCCGTGACCGCCGCCCCATGAAAAAGTATGCTCCACACCCGCAACAATCACTTTATCCTGCTTTTTGCTGTAATTATGGTTTTCCGGGTTTCTGTACCAGTCAGCAATATAACGGTACTTTTTCAGTTCAAGGCAGTCCAGAATGGGAAACTGAAATTCATCATCAAAACTTTCCCCCTTCCGGTTGCCGCCTAAAATTTCCGCTGCAAGCTGCGCCTTTGTTTTGGATATGAAATCAATGGGAAGTTTAAAGTGCTTTATGAAGTACATCATTGTGTTAAATTCTTCCGTGCGCTTCAAAAATACTTCCATAGCATGATCCACATCATGGTTGCAATATTTGAATGTTTCCCTGATCTCCGCATCCGTCAGTTTCCGGTCAATATCAAAGGGGACGGAAGTTTCTTTTATGTCGTGTCCCATGAATCCCTCAAAAGATTTCAAGCCCCGGTCTGTCCCCAGCATCACATCATAATTCAAAAGCGGGATGTTCCTGAACATGGTGGGCGCAAACTTCCATCCCGGATTTCCTTTCACAATGATATAGTCATTCACTTTTTTAGGATCAAACCCGCAAAGGATAGCTTTCAGAATGTATTGATCGTAGTGCCTGCTGTTGAATCCACACCAGATTTCTTTTTTGTTACTCTCATATAAGGCTTCCAGTTCATCAGGGGAATTGACAATCTCGTGGGTTGTTCTGGTTGCCGTGTCCTTCACAACCACAAGCCAGTCATATTTGAAAACTTCAAAATCATAAAATAACACTTTTCAATGCCCCTTTCCTTTATGGGGGAGAATCCGGGGAAAGTGCTTTCCCCGGATTCTCCCTGATCCTGCCGCTGCTTAATCTTCCAGAACGTAAACTTCCTTGATCTCAAATGTGTTGAATCCCTTGCTGTTCTCCCCGTAGTCAAGCAGATATTCAAAGTTGCCGTCAATAAGTTCCATCACATCCATGACCATCCCATTGTACTGATTATAGGTCTTGAAGGTCACATCCGGCTTTTCAGCATCATCAACTTCCGATATAAGGGAACGCAAGAACTCATTGGCAATATGAATCTGGAAGCCCTGCGTCACCACCTGATTCATGAAGATCAGACTGCCCTTGTACTCGCCGTCAAGAATCTTCATCCAGCAAGACAACATAGGATCGCCCTTCTTGCTGGTTGTCAGTTCCAGCTTATTGATCTCTACCTCGTAAGTATCATGGGGAACTTCCTTGAAATTGCCCCCGCCGTTGGCTGCTGCTTCCTCAACATCCTTTGCAAGACCTTCCGTGTCGATCTCTCTGTCAAACTTATCCCAAATGTTTCCATCCATAGTAAAACCACCTTTTTAACCTTTCTTAAAATTTTACGTTCAGATTTCCCTTTGTCAGTTCAAAGGCTTCTTCCCGGCTGAATCCTTCTGCCATGTACGCATCAAAGAACTTTTTCGCCGTCCCAGCGGATTTCTTTGCCTTGCTTTCCGTGTCCGGGGCTTCCTTCCCCCACGGGTTTTCCGGTTTATAGGCTTTCTTTGCTCCCTCTGCCCTCTTGTTTGCAGCCGCCGCAAGAAAAGCGGCTGCAACATCATCAGGGACGGGAATACCGAACAAATTCATCATCCTTCATACCTTCCTTTCTCTTAATCTCTCGCTCTGCGTCTGCGGCGGGGCTTTTCTTCCTGCTGCGGCTGTCCGTTAGGTTCGGGCTGTTCAGACGGGTTCATAGCCGGGGCATCTTCCCCTTCCTCTGCCGGAATATCCATGAACTTGTCAGCGGGATTTCCCCCGTTGCCCTCTGCGCCAGTTTTAGGGGCTTCCTGCGGCTTTTCCGGTTCAGGAGTGTTATTTATCGGCTGTTCCTCTTTGGGGCTGTCCTGCGGCTTATCTGCGCCCGTGGCGGGGGTGTCCGCTTTCTTTCTGCTGCTTCTCCCGGTCTTTGCGGAAGTAGGGGCTGGGGCGGCTTTCTTCCCGGCTGCTGCGTTTGCGTTGGCTTCATCATATACGGCAAAGAGGGCATCCACATCAAGGGGAATATCCTTTGCGTTGACACGCAACCGCCCGCCGCCGAAGATCACTTCATTGGACTTGAAATTGAAAGTCCTTACTTCATCATCTGCCACGATCCGGGCAACCACATCCACCATCCCGGCGACCTTGTTGGCAACCTTATCCTGCAAGTTCGGCTTGATCGCCGTGATCTTGTCGCCGCCCTTTCTGGTAATGTCCTTTGTGGTGTCCTCATGGGAAATCAGGATGATGTTCTCATAGTCAAGGTTCATCAGCTTTTTCAGCGTGTTCAGGAACTCGCCCCGCACCTTATCCCATGCCCGGAAGGAATCGTCAGATTCATGGGTGATCCCCATCTGCTGGTACATATAAAGCCGGCAGTGTTCATACAAATCTTCCAGAAGGTCAACCACAATGGTCTTGAAGGTGTTGTCCTTCTTTTCCAGTTCCGCAACGGTGTCTTTGAACACTTCCCATGCCAGCGTCCTTTTCGTCTGCCGCCCCTCGACACGCACATCATCCTTAATGTGGATATAGGGCGCATTTACGAACTTGATATTGCCGTCCGTGTTCAGCATCAGCGGATCAGGGAAGTCATTGGCAAAAGTGGTCTTGCCGCAAAACGGCACACCGTAAATCCAGATCACACGCTTTGTAACTGCATCAATAGTCCTTCTCTTGTTTTCAGGTAACTTCATAAAATAGTCCCATCCTTTCTCACAATATTCTTGATACTCACAATACCTACATAAGTAACTCGTTTCCTGCGGGAACTCTTTTTCTTCATTCGCCGCCTTTATCCCAAAGAGAAATTCAAGCACTTTTTCCATGCTGAACTCAATTTGAACGGTTTTAACTTCCACCTTTGAAAGTTCCTCTTTCAGCCGTTCCCGGAAGTCCTGCAAACTCTCCGTTTTCTTCTGCCGGATTGATACCTTTGGAACGAATACCAGATATAAGTTCCTGATCTTCTTTCCGGGATTGTCCCTTTCAAAGAAATACTTGTACAGGTGAAGCTGCGCCGACTGCTTGTAACCTGATACATTGTTTGAATACTTGAAATCGTAAATGTCAAACCACTGTATTCCATCCCCGGAAGGATACAAAGGGAAAAGGTAATCAATGAACCCGTGGAAATCCTTGTCTGATATTTCAACCTCAAACCGCCCTTCAACACCGTCAGGGTAAAGCGGATCGTTGTCCGTCCGTGGAATTGCCGCCCTTGCCAGCGGGATCACCGTTTCCAGCTTCATGACCTCGTTGATATGTTCATCCGTGATGATCGGATAGCTGAAATAATATTCCTGAACGGCATCCGCAAGGCTTTTTTCAATCCCGGTATGAACCGCTTGCCCCACGATCAGGGGGTTATCCGGTTCTATGGGGGAATTGGTGGTTATGCCGTCCAAATATCGCATTTTGTACTTGAATTTGCATTTTTCAAAGCAATCAATTCTTGAATGTGAATACTGCAATCTATCACCCCCTTCAAAAGTTCTTTGAACTGTTCAAAACCTTCCGGGTAGAGGAAAGCCCCGATCCCGCCTGATTCATTGATCCTGCCGATATTCAGCTTTTGCAATTCAGAAGGTCTACCGCTTGAAGCCTTGACTTCCACCGCCAGCATGATCCCGTTCACGCAACATATCAGGTCAGGTATACCGGATTTCTGGAAACCGCCGCCCCAAATTTTTGTGTACCATCCCACCATAGGGGCATCCATGCGGTCAGAAGGATAACCAGCCGGATATATACCCACGGAATGAAAATGTTTCTTTATCCGGTTTTCAAACAGTTTTTCATCTGCCATTTACTCACCTTCTCCCATGTTCAAGGCTGTTTCAAACTGCCCTTCCAGAGATTGACGGCTATACGAATCATAGCAATCCGGGCAAAGAAATTTTCCGTCATAGAACTGGATAGGTTCACCCATTTCAGCCAATTCCTTCACTTCATCAGCCGTGAAGTGTTCACCGCACATTGAACACTGTATATCTGCATCACCATTGATTGAACATTCAAGGTGTGCATCACTGGAATCTTCACCCCAATTCTGGAAAGTGCTAATTTCCGTCATAGCCTTAAAGATGGTTGCAAAATGCTGAACTGCATTGTCCCGGTCAATGTTGTGCTTATCAGCTATACAGATCACTTTATCAATCACACCATTCACAACCCCGGTGAAATCTTCCATATAGGCAGCGTGTTCTTTATCGTTCAGGTATCGGTCAAGCGGAAGCTGGACAATCTTTTTATTCTCCATTTTCTTCACCGTCCCAGTCCCCGGTATCGTTGGCATAAATATCAAAATAATCAGTGCTGCCATACGTTACCCGCTCTGCACTCTCAATAATGATCTCGCCCTCTCCCTGATCCACTCCGGTATCACTGGAAAGCTGCACTTCCAAATTATCCGGTACACCTTCAAGGGCTTTCCTCAATTCGCCCACCGTCAACACTTTCTTTGCCATAACAAGCACCTTCTTTCTTCAAATTTTTAATATAAAATTCTGTACCACTTTGGGAAGATTTCACATGACAAACATGATGTTTGCAAGCTATTTTCCGGCACGGTTGCCGCTTCCGTGTTGACTGACTGCACACAATTTCATCATGTTCAGAAGTTCCCCGTGTTTCAAACCATCCCATTACTTCACTTCAATCTTGACAGAAGCGGAAACATTGGAAGTTTTCGTGTACTTTGCAGCCACATCCGGCAATTCCTTTTTCAGCTTTGTGCTGTCAATGCTGTTCCTTACCGTGGGGGCGGTATAGGTAAAGGTCACGCTGTCACTCTCAAACTTCTTCACCCCGTACTGCTCCATAGCCTTGACAAGCTGAACTCGCATTTCCTTTTCCTGCTCCTCGATCTTTTTCTTCTGGATCGTAAGGGCGGCAATCGCCTTGATAACTGCGGCGGTATCCTTCTTCATGACAAGAACCGCATCCGTTTCATCCATTTCCGCATAACCGCAATTTCCAATGTTTTCAAGGTTGTCACATACTCCGTTACAGTCCTTCCTTTCTTCACATTGACAGCAACAACACGTTTTCCCTTTTGGACATCCTTCTTCCATCTTGCACTTAATCATCTTCTTTTCTCCTTTCGATTTCTTCATTGAATTTTTGTTGATACTGGAAAACGCTTTTTGAATAGTTAATTTCAAAAATACCGTTTTCCCATAACCGGGCAGCCCCGGATTCCCCCAAGTTGTAAGCCATAAGAACCTTTTCAGGGGTTTCATACTTTTCAAACAGCTTCCGAAGAATGAACATTCCTGAACGAACATTGTTATAAGGTTCAAGGAAATCCGTCACCCCAAGGGTTTCAGTTATCAAAGCGTGGTTCTTCTCATTGACCTGCATTAGCCCGTAATCGTTGCTTTCACTTATCGCATCAGCCCGGAAACTGCTTTCCTGCTGGATCAATGCCATTACAAAGGTAAAGTCAATTTCATACCCTTCTGACAGATAGAAAATAAATTCCTGCAAATCCTCACTGATTGGAACATCCAGCGGGACAAATTCTTTATCGCTTTTCAGTTCAGGGACTTCACCTTCAAAAATCACCCCATCATACCGCCCATATATCAGGACTTCTTTTCCGGGTGCTGCCGCTTCCGGTTCTCCATTTTTTCCCATAAGTACCGCTTTACAACCCCAGCCACTACCGAACCCAATAACAAGGAATGTAAATCCAACGATCACCCATGAAATCAAAAGCCTTTTACGGATTGCGTTTTTCGTTATACGCTTTGAATAGTTCATCAGTGTAATCCTTTCTCTGCTCCAAGGTGTGAAGAATATCTTCTTCCACCGTTCCGGGGCATATCATGATGTAATAAAAACAAGCGTTTTCCTGCCCGATCCGGTGAATCCTCTTTTTTGACTGTTCAAAAAGTTCACTTCTGTCTGTTAGGGAAAAGTAAATTATTTTGTTTGCCCTTTGAAGATTCAACCCCATAGCACCAGCCTGATACTGAACAAAAGTGATAGAATCTTCACTTGTTTCAAAAGCATCCAAATCCTTCCTTTCCCCATTCACAATAGAAACGGGTCTTTCTAACTCAATCGCAATATCCAGCAAAGCGTTCAATTCATCATTGAAGTTATAGAACACAATCACCCGATCTTCCGTTGACTGGATCAAGTCCCGAAAAGCTGCGATCCGCTCTTTATTCAGATAGCTGCACATCATCCGGGCATATATCCGTTTTGAAAGAATGGTGTCCCCTATGAACTCCCGCCCTTCAATGGTGATGATTTCATCACGCATAAACTTCCGGTATTCTCTGGTTGCTTTGGAATGTACCGGGGTGATGATCTGCTGCGGAAGATCAAACACTTCTTCCGATTTCATAAATATTGCCCCGTGGTCTGCCAGCTTCATTTTCAGGCGGTCAACATTCTTATATCCGGTGATATGCGGAATCCTGAACCCGCTTTCTGAACCCTCTATCCACTCCATTTCAACATACTGCTTATAGAACAGTTCCTTCTTTATCCCCCAGCCCAGAAGATGAAGCTGCGACCATAGCTTTTCATACTTCCCCGCCGTGGGTGTCCCGGATAAAAGGATCACATTTTCAGGGTGCATTTTCAGGATGAATTTTGACCGTTTCGCCGTTTCATTCTGAATGATGGAACTTTCATCCAGCATCATTGTAAAACCGCTTATATTGGCAAAATATGACCTTCTGAACACCAGATCATAGTTGATAACACCCACGAACTTCCCAACCGTCCCGGTAAATTCTTCAAACTGCCGCTTGTCTGTCAGATCAAACACCCCAATGTTGTAATGCTCCCGGAAGTGTTCAACCCAGTCCTGAACCTTTGACTTCTGACAAATGACAAGGATCATGTTCGGGTATGAAATCGCCTTTTCGCTGCCTACAAATGTTTTTCCAAGCCCCATGTCAAGGTAGTAGGCAACCCGGTTGAACTGCTTTGTTTTCTCTAAAGCTGTTTCCTGATGGGGAAAAAGCTGCATATCAATCACCCCCCTAATATCCAACACCGATATAGTCAAGAACCCTTGCCCAGCCGTATTTCTCACCATTCTCATCCGTACAACATTCATACATCCAGAAATGCCACTCTTTGGGATTGCGCTCTTTCAACTGGTCAAATCGGTGTGGACGCTTTTCAAGATGGATACCAAAGCCGCACATACTGCATCCGGTTCTTTGTGCTTTCGTTGTGTAAAGCGTCCCATCTTCTTTCCTTTCGATAGTCCCGTAAATCTCTGGTACTGGTACATTCAGATCAAGGGCAAGCTGTAACAAGTCCTGTCTATTAAAAATTGCAAAAGGTGCTGAACGGATAGCCGATTTTCCAAAATAATTACATCCGTTAATCATCAAACTTTTTGCCCTTCTTCCACCTTCCGAAGCCATAAGACCTAAAAACGGGACACTGTTATGTTCTCTTGCCCAATCGTCACATGGTTTTTCTTTCAGGTAATAACAACATTTTGATGAAACCTTGAAATCCGGTATCTGATAGTCAGTCCCTTCTTCTTCATTTGCATATCCGCCGAATTTTTCAAGCCACTTTTTTGACATCTTCATTCTGCTGTTTTTCTGGAATCCCCCGTATGCCCCGGTTTCCCCGGTGATTATCGCATGACGGACAGTCTTGTTTTTTTCCGTGGGGTTTGTAAGGGTTTCAATTTTCCCGGCGATTTCCTTTGACAGAACCGGGAAACCAAATTCCTGAATGATCTGCGCCTTGTTCCAGTGTGTCCCATCCGGCTTGATTGCAGATTGCAACCGCTCAATTCCAAACTGCTTGTGAATTTTCTGTATGCTTGCATCTTCCAGATACGAAACACTGATTCCCGGCAGATTGATCCCAATGGATTTCAGGAACAAAAACAATGTGATGGAATCAAGACCGCCAACTGATACATGACAGTTTAAACCTCTTGTTTCACATTCTCTTTCAAACTCTCTCGCCCGGATCGTTGCATACCGCACTTTGAAGCTATAGTCCTGCTTCTGCTTCACAATGAAGTCTGCAATCTTTCTTTTACCGTCGATCCTCTGCATCCGCTCTAAACAATTTTCACTCATACCATGTCACCGCCCTTCAAAGGAACTTCAATTCCCGTGTATTCGGTGAACTTAACGGAAGAAATAAAGTAACTCCATTTCTGCAACTTCACCGCATAGCCCCACGGGAAGATTCCGTCCCGTAATCCCTGCATAACCCATTCCTTTGATTTCCCCATCAGTTTAGCGATAAGCGGCACGGGAACATTCACAACCCCGTCATGCTGAACCGTTGCAGCGGTTTCAGAAAACTGGTTGAAATAGTTCTCCTGAACTCCCAGCGCAAGGGCGATCTGCTTCTTGCGATCCTCTGCGGGTTCATTCTTGCCGGAAAGATACTGACTGATCGAAGATTTACCAATCCCGGTAAGGTCTGAAAGTTTGGACTGACTGATACCCAAATCTTTCATCAGGTTTTTCAATTTGTCTGCAAATTTCATCATTCACTTCATCCTTTCTTTTCTGGTTAGCCCGGAAGCATAGGGCTTTTGTTATACTGCTCCTGAATCCTGATCTGCCGCTTGCCACCAGCAACATCACATTCCCACTGGACACGGAACTTCTTCCCTGCGGCTCTCATGCCGTCCAGATATTCCCTTGCTTCTTCCGGGGAATCAAATTCAAGAATCTTCACGATTGCAGCAGATAAAACTTTCTTCATTCCGTTTCACCATCCTCTGTTAAAATCTTGATTATTAGTTCCTTGCGCTTTTTGTTCGGTTTGTATTTTCCAATCCGGTAATAATAAATAGAACTCCGGCATATCCCCAACTTTTCAGTCAGTTCATTTAACCCGTACTGGTTTAACAGACCAATAAAATATTCGTTGTCAGATTCTTCATGATTCTTTTTCTTCTGAATGTCAGTAACTTTCTGGATGTCAAGCCCTGCTTTCCTGAATAAGTCAAGCACGATAGGAAGCCGTCTATTGTCACACCTTGCTATTGCTTTTCCGGCATCCATGTAATCATCACTGGTAAGCGGTCTTGTTGGTTTGTACCCCTGCTCTTTCCCTGAAACTTCATACTTTCCCGTTTTTCTGATTGCCGGAAGAACTTCCTCAAATATCCACCGTTCAAATTTTTCAGAGGAAGGAAGTTTACTGTGAGTAATCAGGCGGTACAAGTTCGGCTCTCCAATAAACTTCATCTTTACTTGCTGAACTGCTGGACTTCCGTCTGCCTTTGTTCCCGTCTGTACCCCCAGGTCACAAATCGTTACCCAGGGTTCTTTACAGTGATCCAAGAGTGCTTTCTTTGTATTTACATACCCCAAAGAAGAAGCAACATCCTTACCGCAGAACCAAGGTTCATTGTCAATAGTGATTGTCCTTATATGACCGAACTCTGGATTTTCAAAAATTTTCAGTTCGTCCATCCTCTTCACCATCACTTTCTCTTTTCTTCAACGCTGCCGCCATACCCTCACCATATCCAAGAAGATAGTTCTGATCTTCTTTAGACATTTCCGGTAATACCTGCTTAAAAGTTTCAAGGATTTTTTTCTGTTTCTCTGACATATTCCCACTTCCTTTCTTTAAATTTATTTGCACGGCTCTTATGCAGAGGATTTACATTGATTACCTCTTACGGGTGATTAAGCCGCTGCCGGACAGATTCAGTTGCCAAGGTTCACCGCACTCTGCATTTTCACGGGGTTGTGACCGTCCTTGCCTGCATTACGGCGGGGTGTTGCAGCACCCCATCTATATCAAAATCACTTCATCCTTTTATTTCAAATCAATGTAGAAATTGTTATCATCCTGCCATGTGAAACATTCAAGTTCAGCGTTCATGTATTTCAGAATGTTGTCCTGATACCAGTTTCCGCTTGTAATCAGATGGAGATCAGCTCCACGAACCCAAACCACCGTGTTATCATCAATCAGCCCTAAATCATGCACTTTCTTCAATGTCATATCCGTTACCGCCTTTCTTTAAATACTGCCGTTTTCACAGCCTTCAACCACTATCACAAGTCCAGCTTTCAGTTCACAGCAAGTTTCCACACCACAGACAACCGTTCTTTCCCGTTCATTTCTAGGATAAATATTCGTGATCGGTCTGTCTGCCAGATCATCAGGAACTTCAATTTCGTGTTCCCCGTCATAGTAAACGATCCAGCCCTGACCTTCTATTGTCCCAACCGTGAACGGCATACTTACCGCCAGCACTTCCAGAAATTTTCTTAATGTCATATTCTCCACCTTTCCGGGAAGCGGGTTTTACTCCGCTTCCTCAAACTTCATTTCACAATCGCCACAAATAACATTCACTTCTTTTGTTGCTCTGATAATGCAACCGCATCCGGGACAGACATATTTCCGGGTTGATTGTTTGGTTTTGGACGCTCCCGGAAGTTTCTTGTCCTGCAAGCTGTCAACAAAGGCTTTTGCTTCCGGGTTCAGGCTTGTTCTCGTCCACCCGTATTTTGCATCTTTTTCAACGGTCAAACCATGTTGTTCAGCAGCTTCCTTGTATTTCTTATTGTGATAAGTCCCGCTTCTGGAAGTGTCCTGAACTCCCTGCTGCAAGTTCCAAAGATGAACCATTTCATGTAAGAGGGTTTCAGCAACGTGTTCAAAAGGTCTTGCAAGGTGTTCAGCGCAAAGGTTGATTTCATAGAACCCTTCATTTTTCATAGCTTCCACTTCTTCCGGTTTCATTTCGGAAATCGCTTTCGGCTCTTTGTTGCTCCACGCTTTCCATGCGGTACACCATCCATAAGCCCCTTTTGTGGTGTCCGGGCTTACGGTGATAATCGGCTTTTGAAGTTCACCGCCGTAAAACTTTTCATTGAACTTTGAAAATAAATTTTCAAGTTTATCAATTATAGGTTTCAAACTCTGTTCTGCCATGATCCAGTACCCTTTCTGTTACTTGTTTTGTTGGTATATTGCAATTATATGTTGGTTAATATCTTTTGTCAAGCATTTTTTTGAAATTAACCAACATTTTGTTGACAAGCAACATTTTTGACTTTATAATTAGTAACAGAAAGGTGGTGATGATTTTGAAAGATCGGATTAAAAAGCTAAGAAGGGAGTTAGATTTAACACAGCAGGAATTTGCAGACAAGATAGGAATATCAAGGGGAAATATTGGAGCATATGAAGTTGGCAAAAATGCTCCCAGTGATGCTGTAATCTCCCTGATCTGCACCAAATTCAATGTCAATGAAAATTGGCTCCGACATGGGAATGGAGAAATGTTTGCAGAATTGGACATGGAAGATCAACTAATGGCATGGGCTGGAAAAGTTTTAGGCGGTCAAGATTCCAAGTTTAAAAAGCGGTTTGTAACTATGCTCATGGGTTTATCTGATAGCGAATGGGAATTTTTAGAAAAGAAAGCGAAAGAACTTGCCGCTGATGACACAGAAAAAGAGGGCTGAACATCAGTCCAGCCCCAAATACATCCTGATAAAGTGATATAGCCGTCTAAGTTGATTGGCTGACGCTTTATCAAGCAACTCAATAATGAGTTGTTTATAGTCCATGCTTCTCACCCTCTATGTAGCCGCACGTTCTATGGTAGCGATACAGAAATTATACCAAACATATGTTCGGCTGTCAAGACAAGCGGTTAAGGTGAAGGTGGAAGATAAATCCAAGTTGGCACCAAGATGGTTCAAGTTGCGGTTCAAGTTAAAAACCGCATAAAATCAAGAAAATTCAAGATGCACCAAGTTACTTCCAACTTCTAAGCAAAAGGAAGAAATCATCATAAATTTATGATGAAAATTAAAAATAAATATAGTAATAAATAACTGGTTTATCTTGAACTACTTGCACTTTGAAAAATTTATTTCAAAAATCAGAAAGGAGATTATCATGTTACTTGCAGGTACAACAAATTCTGTCGGTTCGGCGACTTTTCCCGAATGGTTGCCGCCATTGATTATAATTCCAGTTATGGTTCTGATTGTGCTAATGATTAGAAAATCCCGGAAAAGGGCAAAAGCTAACAAAGAAGCTATCCGACAAAGCGGAATTTTATCTTATACCGCATTTCATCATGTGGACGGGCTACAGATTCCAGAAAATACCTTATGTGAAATTAAATCTTTTTCGGATAGAATTGAATTCAAAGCCGGGACAACCAGCATCAAGCTGGCACGAGAGAAAATCACTGATATGTCCATCAAAACCGACACTGAAATTCAAAGTCAGGCGGTTTCAAGTATTGGTGGGGCAATCGCTGGAGGCGTGATGTTTGGGACTTTGGGTGCGATAATCGGGGGAAGGACAAAAAATAAAAAGGTGAAAACCACTACCCAATATTTAATTATTACCTATACCGGGGAGCAAGGGGAGTTGAAATATATTGGTTTCGATATTAAAAATAATCCCCCTTCTGCATCAAAACTGGTTAAAGAATTCCATGAACTGAATACAAATTCAGGGGTTCAAATCGAACTATGAGAAACAAAAAATTCCCGCCAGTGCTGCAACACCAGCGGGACGTGACCTATAATTCAGGATGAAGTGATATTATAGGCAGTTCACATACTTATCATACCACTTCATCCTTCCAAAATCAAGGAAAGGATGATTTTTATGAAGTTACCAAATGGGTATGGTACGGTGACTAAGCTATCAGGGAATCGCCGCAAACCATACGTTGTGAAGGAAGGTATATCCGGGAAGCAAAAGCCCATAGGATATACCGCCACACGGGAAGAAGGACTTATCCTTCTTGCTCAATACAATAATGATCCGTGGGATATACAGACGGACAAAATCACATTTCAGGAACTATATAAATTGTGGCTGGAAAAGCGGGCTGTCAAATTGGGGGCTTCAAATCAAAGTTCCCTGAAATCTGCATACAAACATTGTGTGAAGCTGGAAAAGGTGAAATATAAGCAAATCAAATCTTACCAAATGCAAGATTGTATTGATGGCTGCGGGAAGGGTTATTCCACACAAGGGGCAATCAAAAACTTGTTCGGACACCTTGACCGTTTTGCTTTGGAACTGGACATAATTTCAAAGTGCTGTTCTGATCTGCTTACTTCTGCACCAATACCGGAAACAAGCAAGGAGATTTTCACGGATGAAGAAGTTGCCCGGATATGGGACAACCAGAAATTAGAATGGGTTGATTCAATCCTATTCTTCCTTTACACCGGATTCAGGATTTCGGAAATGATAGACCTGAAAACGGAAACGGTTGACCTTGAAGCCGGAACGATCACCGGGGGAACAAAAACCGCTGCCGGGAAACAAAGGCTTGTACCCATCCATTCAAAAATATTCCACATTGTTCAAAGTAGGGCTGAACAATCAAAAAGCGGTTATCTGTTTGAGTACGGCGGGAAAAAGTTAAGCCAGACGCAATATAGGAAGTTTTGGGCGGGCATCATGGACAAGCTGGAAATGGAACACCTTCCGCATGAGTGCCGCCACACATTCAGAAGCCGCCTTGATTCTGCCGGGGCAAATAAGGTCTGCATTGACCGGATCATGGGGCATAAGTCCAAAGGGACGGGGGAACGGGTTTACACCCACAAAAATATAGACGAACTAAAATTGAATATTGAACTAATAACAAATTAGTAACAGAAAAGCCCCGTATTGCTTGATTTTCCGGCAATACGGGGCTTTATGCCTACATTTTACCATATCCGCAAAGGAAGGGAGCTCGCTCACTTTCACCAGATATGGTAACGACAGAATCTTAAAGCGCAATAGCGCGACAGACGCGTTAGCGTCTGGATTCTGGAGTTATTTTACCACATCTTTCATCTATCCGAATTTTTTTTCCTAAACGTTGTATTTCCTTTCATTTTCGTACATCGCGCCATAACTACGCCCCAAAAACGCGATGTTTAGAAAACGAGGATGCCATGCCCCCCTTCCATTTAAAAAGAGACGGTCACTCCGTCTCCGATACACTTTTCTAACCACGCTCTTTCATTCCTTTAAAATATTCCTCCGCCATCTCCCTTGACGTAAAGACGTGAACCTCCTTCCCTTCCACCCGCCCCAGCATATCCTCCATTTCCGGCTTGCGGTCTCGCTCAAAATTCTTTATATATTCCATGAATTCCTCGTCCTCTTCCATCTCGACCCACGGCATGTCCTCCCTCGGTTTCCCCCTGCGTGAGCGCACTCCCGCAAGGCACACCTCGGTCGGATAATCCAGCCAGAATACCGTGTCACACCGCTCCAGTCGCATCCCCAGCGTCCTGGCATAATTCCCGTCCAAAATCCATTCGTCCCGCTCCAGGACGCGTATTAATTGCTCGTCAAATTCCTCCTTCGAACACGTGGTTCTATCCGCCTTGTGGAAGAGCATGTCCAGATAAACCAAAGGAAACCCGGTCATTTCGCTTAACCTTCTGGCAAACGTGCTCTTCCCGCTTCCCGGGCAACCAATGACAAGCACCCGCTTCATGATTCCAACTCCCTCTTTTTCAATTCCAACATGGCCACATAATGTTTCACCGTAAAAGTTTCCGGGGCAACGCTTCGCAACAAGGCCTCATGTTCGGCCTCCCATTTTTCCATATCCTCCCGCGACAAGGAAGCCCCGACTCCCCTGCACGCGCGCATCCGTCCATGCCACGTTTCCCTTGAAAACGGAACCTCGACTTCATACTCCTCATGATACGCCGGCTCGAAAAAGCCATATACGAAATCAGGCTCGCTTATCGGCTTCATCACCTCGCCCGCGCCCGTCCATTTCGGGTTATATTTCAATATCAATTCCTCGCTCGCGCCCGCGATTTTATCCTCGAACGGCAGCCATGCCATATATAACAGCAATAAACGGCCATCATCTTTTAACATGCGAAACAGCTTGGGAACCAGCTTTTCATAATCAAAGTACCAGAAGCACTGGCACGCCGTGGCCACGTCAAACGTGCGGGCCGGAAAATCCACGTCCTCCGCCGCTGTCACCAAATAACGGATTTCCATGTTTCCCTCGTCCGAAAGCCTGCGCGCCTGCGAAATCTGGTTTTCGGAAATGTCGGTTCCAATCCAGTCCGCCCCGAACCGGTACATGTTCCTCGGGAGCACGCCCGTACCGGTTCCCAAATCCAACACCTTCTGTCCCTCGGTGCACAGCTTCCGCTCCACGATTTTCTGATAAAACACTTCCGGATAAATGTCACGGTATTTCGCATAATCGTCCGAAACCCTGCCCCAGTCAAACGCCCTGCCGCCATCTATCGACCTGTTCGTGATTTCCATTTTTCCTATGCCTTCTTTCACTAATCCTCCAGTGTACTGACCGTAATTTGGCATGTCGTGCCATCTTTTTTGCCAGCGTTTTACTTAGAATCCCTTCCTTAATACTCATGATACTTTTTCCTCTTGGCAAACAAAGCCCGAATCTCTTCATGACTGATTAGTGGCGGCTTCGTTTGTATCGTTGGCTGCCATTCTGATTCTTTTGATGCTTATTCAAGCGCATTTGCAAAATTCTCCGCCGCTTCCCTATCCGTTATCGTAAAATTTGTCAGTATACTGGATGTAGCCATCATGACACATCCTTGTAAATTTCTGACAGCTTGGTCAAGTCCTAACTATCACTAAATGTCTTCCATGTACACGCGTTTTTTCTTCTTTGCTTTATTTATTATACTCAAGTGTATCCTAAAAATCAACCTATTTCCCTCAATAATCAACCTACTCCCCAATCTTCTGTTACAGTTCACGGCCTAACAGGCCGCGGACTGTAACGGCTTCCAACGATTTTCCATTTGCCATTTTATCCTCTTGTCTCTTTATCCTCTTATCTCAGACATTATGCCACCACCGCGTAAAATCCCCTGCGATGCCCTTCGATTTCTTTCGTGTCACAAATCGTGAACGCCCCCTCCAGACGGATATCATCCGAGGAAGCCCCCACGTAAACCTTCATCTCGCCCGCTTCCACAAGCCACCGCATTTTCCCGTCCAGATAAGCAAACTGGCTCGCCTTCATGCGGCACGTAAGCCGCCGTTCCTCCCCGGCTTTCAAAAATATCCTGGCGCATCCGGCAAATTCCCGGTTCGGCCGAAGCATCCCCGCCAGCACGTCTTCCACATAGATTTGCGCCACTTCCTCACCGTCCGTGCCGCTTGTGTTTTTCACGGAAAATGATACTTCCACTTGCCCGTCTGCCGCAACGTCCGGCGTGACCGCCAAATCGGAGTATTCAAATTTCGAATAACTCAGCCCATGCCCGAACGGGAACAGCGGTTCCACGGAATTTTCCACATATTTGCAAAGTGACATCTTCTCCCTGACCGCCTGGTAAGCGTTTCCCGTCTTCTGCCCCGCGTAAATCGGAATCTGCCCCGCGTTCCTGGCAGCCGTGGCCGGAAGCCGTCCCGCCGGGTTATAATCCCCGAAAAGGACATCGGCGATGGCCGTCCCGCCGGTGCTCCCCGGATACCAGCATTCCAAAATGGCGGCACATTTTTCTTTCAGCGTCACGCTGCTTAGCGGGCGCGCGTCCATGTGCAACAAGATGACCGGTTTCCCCAACCCGAACAATTCCGACACCATTTCCTCCTGCACCCCGGTCAGACCGATATCACAACTGTCAATTCCTTCCCCGACGGTACAACTGCTGCCCCAGCCATATTTCCCGCCAACCGCCACGATGACGACATCCGCTTCCCTGGCAGCCTTCTTCGCCGCCGCGAACCCGCTCCGGTCAAACCCGGCATACTCACAGCCCTTCTCGTAAATGATTTCGGCATCGGCCGCCTTGTCCCGAATCGCCTTCAGCACGGTCGGTGTCGTCTGGCCAAACATCGCCCCCAACGCCTGCCCCACGGCCTCTGGTTCCTTTAACACGTTGCTTCCCTCATAGGTCGGCTTCGCCGCAGACCTTCCTTGCACTGTCTCTGTTTCATCTGGCTTTTGCGCAGACTGTCCCCGCACCGCTTCCGCCCCGTCCGGCTTCGCCGCAGACCTTCCCTGCGTCGCTTCCGTTTCATCCTGCTCTTGCGCGGACCGCTCTTGCTGCGCCGTCTCCGTCCGCTCCATCGCGTCCAGTTTTTCCGCCGCCGCTTCCATGCCGCCCATCTCGCCGAGCGCGCCGCTAAGCCCCATGTCAATCGCGGCCGGGAACGTGTAGCAGCCGAACAACAAGCGGATGCTGTCGGCATGCGGGCCGATCACCGCGATTTTCTGCCTCTTTTTCTCAAGCGGGAGCACGCCGTCATTTTTCAGGAGCACGATGGATTCCCGCGCCGCGCGCAGGCTACGCTCCACGTTTTCTGGCGACGAAAACGCCGCCTCCACGCTTTCTTCCAGCGGATAAGGATTTTCAAACAGTCCCAATCGGAACTTCATTTCCAACACCCGCAAGGCCGCCCGGTCTATGTAACTTTCCTCCAGTTCCCCGCCTTGCACCTTCCGCGCCAGTTCGTCCGTATAACCGACCGGCATCGGGCATTCCACGTCAAGCCCGGCCTTCAAGGCCTGCACGCCTGCTTCCTCCATGCTGCCCTTGATCCGATGCGAGACCAGCTTGTCAATGGACTGGTAATCCGACACGACCGCGCCGTCAAACTTCATCTCCCCGCGAAGCAAATCCGTGAGAATCTTTTCCGAGCCGACGACTAGCTCGTTATCCAGGCTGCCATAAGAATTCATGATGGATAAGAGGCCGCCCTCCGTCATCGCCGCCTGGAACGGCTTCGCGTAATCCTCACGGATTTCCCGCTTCGGAATCGGGTTGCTCGACATGTTGAGTCCCCCGTCGCCAAAACCGTACCCCAGGAAATGCTTCCCGGTCGCGGCGACACCTTTCTTTTGTTCCTCCCCTTGCAATCCTTTCGTGAACGCAACGCTCATCATCGCGCAGAGCGTCGGATCCTCGCCGTATGTCTCACCGACCCGCCCCCACCTGGGGTCGCGCCCCAAATCCATGACCGGGGACAACGCCTGCCGGTATCCGGTCGAGCGCATCTGCTGGGAAATCGTGTCCGTCATGTCCTCCACGACCCGCACATCAAACGTGGCCCCCAGCCCAATGGCCGACGGGAAAATCGTCGCCCCGGGAAGCACCGCCCCCGTCAAGGCTTCCGCATGCAGGATAGGGGGAATCCCCAGACGGTTGTTCTGTATCACGTAGTCAATCACCCGCCGGTTCACCTCCGCCGTCCTAGCCGGTGTCTCCTGTGCCGACTGCACCATCATCTCACCAATCCCGCACGTCCTTCCTTCCAGTTCCGACATTTGCTCCGTGTCCATGACCAGGGCGCATTGTAACTGCCCTATCTTTTCCTCCAATGTCATCCTTCCAAGCAGGTCTTTCGCCCGTTCGCCCGCATTCCTTGCCGCATCCTTATATAATTCCATTTTCATTTCCTCCTCGAATCATATGTCACCATCGCACCGCCACAAATCCGCTCTTTCCTGCCATCCGGCAATTCCACCGTCGCGTGGCATCCCGCCGGGATTTCCACCTGGTAGCGGACACCCTCGCCCGTCTTGTTCCACCGGCTCGTCACCCGGCCGAGCGGCGATTCATAGGCAAATTCCGCATAATCCAGCATTTTCCCCGGCCGCGGCGTAATCCTAAATTCATTTTCCCCGGCAATGTTCACCCCGCAGACCGTGCCAAACACCCAGTCGCAGATGGCTCCCTTGGAATAATGGTTCAGGGACGCGTCATCACTCCAGTTTTCCCAAATCGTGGTCGCCCCTTTACGGATTTCGTACGCCCAACTCGGATATTCCTCCTGCAAAAGCATCTGGTACGCGTCTTCCAGATATCCGGCTTTCGTCAGTTCGTCCAGCAGAAACGGCGTGGACAGAAAGCCCGTTCCCACATGGTGGTTGTTTTTCCTCACCAGTTCCACCAGCCCGTCCTGCACGTTTTTCTTCATTTCCCCGTCATGCTCCAGAAGCTCCAGTGCCAACGGGCGCACGTACTTACACATCCGCCCGGACTCGACATGTTTGTCCTTCAGATAATAATGGCAATACGCGGCATTCGATTCTTCCGCATACGTCCGATACAACACGGTATCATCCGCTTTTCCCAGACATTCCGCGATTTCAGCCATGACGCGCAATGTATAAACCAAATACGCCGTCGCCTCCTCGCACGTGTCCGCGAGAGCCGCCACCGTGTCCACGCCCGGCTCCGTCCACTCACCAAAATGGAAACCGCTCGTCACCATATATTTGCGCCATTCGCCGGGCGGCAGTTTTTTGTCCAGTTGCGGGTCGCCCTCCACGCCCCGGCGGCTTAACAGAAATTCCATCAACCGTTTCATCAGCTCGTAATAGTTCTCAAGCATCTCTTTGTCAAAATAATGCTTCCAATACCGATAGGGAATCAGGATTCCCGCGTCCGTCCAACCGGCCGAGCCTTCCACGTGCGCGTTCGGCCCGCCGTGCGCCCCGCAGCGTGGCACGATGTTGTAAATCTTGCCGTCCTTTGCCTGGTCGTCATATAAGTCGCGAATCCATTTGCGGAAGAAGGCGGAGAAATCCATAAAATAGCATCCCGCGTTGAAAAACAGCTGCGCGTCCCCCGTCCATCCGGCCCGCTCCCTGGTCGGGCAGTCCGTCGGGACATCGAGGAAATTCCCCTTCATGCTCCACAACGTGTTCTCCACAATCTGGTTTAAATCCTTGGACGAGCTGTGGAATTTCGCGCAGACTTCCATGTCGGAATACACCGCGATTGCCGTGAAATCTTGCGGGTTTATGCCCGCAAACGAAGAATCGGACGGCCACGCGGCGGACGTTTGACCGCTGTCCCGGCAACCTGTATCCCAGCCGCTTGCAGCGGCGGCTTCGCCTTCGCCCGGCCAGTTTTCCACCAGCACGTAGCGGAAGCCTTGGAAACAAAATTTCGGTTTCCAATATTCGCGCCCTTTCCCGGCGCACCGATAAACGATTTTCTGGAACTTGTCAAAATCGCGCGGATCTTCCTGGAACGTCAGCCGCTGTAAAAGGTTGTCGAGCGTGAAATTCCCGTTCTCGTCCAGTTTTTCCCCCATCGTCAGACGCACCTCGCGCCCCTTTTCCCCCGACACGAAAAATTCCACGTAGCCGGCGATATTTTGCCCGAAATCCAGCACCGTCTGCCCGTTCGGCGTGCGAAGGAGGGTCGGCTTGAACCGTTCATGCTCCGTCACGCGCACGTTGTTCGAGCAGCATAATTTCGTCTTCCACTCCACCTCTTTCGCATGTCCCTGGAAACTCGGCTCCTTCGAAGCGTCCACGCGCTCCCCGCCCTTGATGTCCGTATAGTAAACCGGGCCGTCATTGCTCCACGTAAAGCTCCCGTCCGTGGCCACGACATGCCGCACGCCCTGGCCGTCTTCCCATTCCAACTGGGCGAACACCGCCGTGTGCTCCCCGAACACGTAATTTTCATCCATCACGCCCAGGTTCCCGCGAAACCACCCGTCACCCAGCGTGATGAGCCACTCATTGTCGCCCTCGTGCAAAAGCTCCGTCACGTCATACACCTGGTATTGCATGCGGGTCTCATATGTCGTGCTGCCCGGCGCCAGCACCTGGTCGCCCACCCGCTTCCCGTTCAGGACCACCTCATACACGCCGCAGGACGTGATATACATCCTCGCCGCGCGCACGTCCCCGCCCGGGAACACCTTTCGGAAATAATCCGCCGGATAATGTACTCCCCGCTCCGGCTCGTAATCGCCGCTGATCCACTTCGCGCTCCAGTCGCTTTCCTTCAAAAGCCCCGTCTCGAACCACGTGGGCTCGCTCCAGTCCCCGGCGGATTCCCACGCCTTTGCGGCAGATTCGCATCCATCCGCGACCTCGTCTTGCTTCCCGTCCGCTTCGCTCCCTTGCGGTTTCATCTCGCCCTTCACGGTCTCCTCGTCCCAGACGCGCACCTGCCAGTACACGCGCTCACGGCTTTTTAATGTTCCCCCGTACGGGTGGTGCAGCATGCTTTCACTTCTGACGATTCCGCTTTGCCAGACATAATTTCCCACCGCCAGATCCGCCTCCGAATGCGCCGCGCGTATCTCAAACGCGGTCTGCCGCTTCCCGTCCCCTTGCAAGTTCCAGCCAAAACGTGGCTTCTCAATATCGATACCCAACGGATTTTTCAAATACTCCGTCTTCAAATTTACCGCCTTTAACATCTTCCGCTCCTCCTTTACTTTGCCCGCGCGAACATGATTTATCGTTCCGCGCCCGGCACTATTTCGCCCGCGCGGCCATGATTTATCCATCCGCGCCAGGCATTATTTCGCCCGCGCGAACATGATTTTTTCTTCCAGCCCTTCCGCGCGCACTTTCATCTTGATTTCGCCCGCGAGGCCGTTGCTCCTCACAACAAAAATCATCCGCCCTTGCCACGTGTCATACACGTTTCCGAGAAATGAATCCGTCGTGTAAGGATTCCCGCTCCCAATGGCCGCGAGCGTCCCCGCGCCTTCGACTTCCACCTTGATGCGACGCTCGGAAAGCATCTTGCAAATGCCCTCCCCGTCCGTCACTTCCACGGACACGTACAGCAGATCTTCCCCGTCCGCAAAAATTTCGTTCCGTTCCGGGCGCACCGTGAGATGCGTTACCTTTCCCGCGCTCCTTAAAACGCCCTCTTCTATCTTCACGCCGTTTTCATCATAATTGACCGCCTTTAATTCCCCCGAACGATATGTCGTCTCGAAAAACGCCCGGCAATCCGTCAGAGCCTTTTTCCCAAGGCTTTTCCCGTCCTGCCACAATTCCACCTGGCTGCCGATGGCATACACTTCGATTTCGGCCCGCTTTCCTTCCATGCCCGGCCAACTGAAGCTTTCCACTGCATCCGTGCCACGCCAGTTCCCGAAGAAATATTTCTCCCCGTCATGGTCAACCGGCCGCATCGCGATGCAAGGCTTCCTACATTGCCCCCAGATGACGGCCGAATACCTGGCCGGGACTTGCGCGTGCCCGGTCATGTCAATCGCGCCGCATCCCGCGCTCACACATGGGTAAGGCCGGTTGAAGCCGCCCCGCGTCGTCCCATAAATCGGGACGCCGATGCCCGCCTCGCCTAAATAATCCCACGCCGTCCACTGGAAATCCCCGATGACGTACGGGCTGTTTTCAATCAACCTCCAGTTTTTGGCCAACGCGGGCGGATACGTCTCGGAACCGACCATCACGCGCTTAGGATTCCACTCATGATGCGGCTCATAACATTGCTCCGCATAGTTGTATCCCACGATATCCATCTCGTCAAAACAAGGCTTCAACAATTTTTCCACTTTCTTCGGCTTTCCCATCACCTTGGAAATAATGGGAACCACCGTCACGATGATGTTGGCTAAAAGACTCCCCGCCGCCTGGGAACCCTTCGCCTCCTCATACGGATCCACCACGTCGTCCGGGGTCGTCTTCGACTTGCTGATGCTGCCCATGGCCGCGACCACCGGGTTAATCGCATTTAACGTCGGTCTGGAATCATCCAGTTGGTGACAATGCGCGTTCAGCATTTTGCTGATTTCGGCTCCCCTTGGCATCCCCACGTCGGAAATCTCGTTTCCGTAAGAGTAAATGACGACCGACGGATGGTTGACCGCCACCTGAATCATGGAAGTCAAATCCTTCTTCCATTCCTTCTGGAAATAAATACCGTAATCATAATCCGACTGCTTCCCTTCCCATTGGTCGAACGCTTCCACCATCACATACAAACCGGCCTCGTCACAAGCGTCCAAAAACGCCTTCCCTGCCGGGTTGTGCGCATAGCGAACCGCGTTGTACCCGTTTTCCTTCAGGATTTTCGCCCTGCGCAGTTCTGCCGCGTAAAGGCTCACCGCCCCCAGCGGTCCGTGGTCATGGTGGACGCAGCCGCCCCTTAATTTTACCGTTTTCCCGTTCACGCACATCCCTTGCCTGGCGTTCCAGTCAAGCAGGCGGATGCCCGTGCGCGTCTTAACCTCGTCAAGCACTTCCCCGTCCCGTTCCAGGATGATTTTCACGTCGTATAATTCCGGCGTCTCGGCCGACCAAAACCTCGCATCCTCGACGATGATGTCACAGCACGCCAGGCAGCGGTTTTCCCGCTCCGCCTTCGCTTCGCCTTTTAGCACCCCGTCCTTATAAAATTCCACGCGCGCATCGCACGTCCCGGCCCCGGCGGACAACGCCGCCTCGACATGCACGGTCGGCGGATCCAGGGAAACCGTGACAAGCTTCGTCTCATTCGGCACGATATACGCCTTGCCCGGAGCACGCGCCAGATACACGTCTCGGTAAATCCCGCTGCCACTGTACCACCTGGAATTGGGAGTCTGCGTGTTGTCCGCGATGACCTCGATGACATTGTCCTTGCCAATTTTCAACTTCCCCGTCAAATCAACGAAAAACGTCGAATACCCATAAATCCTGCCCCCGACCCTTTCGCCGTTCAACAACACGCTGGACTTCATGTAAACACCCTCGAATTCCAGCATCACGGTTTGCGCGGCATACTCTGGTTCGCCAAACAACACCTTCTGGTAATGATATTTCCCGCCGGGAAAAAATCCCATGGTGACACCGTTTTTCACGTCCTTCAACCGCTTTTCCGTCAGCATGGCATCGTGTGGAAGCCATACCTTTTGCTTCTTGTCTGGCATCCTGTCATCCCAGAACATCCAGCCTTGGTTCCATTTTGTAAATTTCATGATATATGCTCCTCGTATGTTTTTATAAAAAAGAGTTTCGCTTGCGAAACTCTCGCGCCGGAGCGCGGCCGCGTCAGCAGCCATTTTCCTTAGGCGCGAAGTACGCATCCTCCCGGAGGGTTTTTGTTTCATAGGGAACGAAGTTTCCTATGAAATGACAAAAGCTCCTGAAACCTCCCTTCACTTTTTGTGAGCGATTTTCCAGGAGCATTTTTCCTTATTACATTAATTCCGCCGGCTGCCGTCCTCGTTCAGCCCGTTCTCCACGCGCAACTTTTTCAATTGTTTTTCCAAATCAAAAAAGCAGAGCAGGACGATGTCAATTGCCAGGAAAATAAGCGGGATAACATTGTAGGCGAAGCTGATGCCGGAAAGGGCCCCTTCCACCGCCTGTGCGCCGCCGCTTACATATTGGTCAAACCCTTCCACCCCCAGTGCCGCGAGCTCCTCCCAGTTGGCGAAGCCGTTGTCAAATACCGCCGCCGTCAAAAGGTCGAACCCGGTCATGGACAAAATCACGCCAATCAGCACGCTGCTTAAGCTGGTCGCCATTTTCTGCGCGAAGCTGATAAACGCGGAATACATACCCTCGGCAATGACACCCGTCTTATAACGTCCGTATTCCATGCATTCGAAGTTAATCTGCGAACCGACACAAGCGATGAAAATATTCGGCAGGCTGAGTAACAGATAACCGATGCATTGTAACGGAAGGACACGCGGAAAAAACATACGCACGACGACTCCCGCCGCCGCGAGGATCATCGACCCTCGGATGACTGATGCCACCCCGAACTTGTTACAAATTTTCGGAATAAAAATATAAATCGGCAACATCAACGCGCTCATCGCCATCACGATGGAGAACGTACCCAGATTTCCATATACATATTGGAAATAATACTGCCCGATTGTAAACGTGCTCATCATGATCAGCATGAAGCAAAAATTGATAATCGTGTACATGAACACATATTTATTCTTAAAAATGCTTTTCAAAAAAACGCCAATCGGGACGTTTTCCTTGGCTTGTGAAGAATCATATCCCCCGTAGGCCGCCAGTTCCTCCTCGCTGTATTCCTTGCACATGAAGAATGCCGCGATACAAGACGCGATACCAAGTGCGCCGGTAACCAGCGCGATGATGACAAATCCTTGTTGCGCCCCGTGGAAGGAGGCGATGACCGCCGGCAATGCCATCTGCAACACCAGCGAACCGACCGCGAACACCACGCCGACAATGGTCAGCAGCTTGATTCTGTTCTTGTCATAAACCACGCACCGCTTGATATGCGTTTCATATCCGATATTGCACATTGTCCCGAAGACCGCGCTGGCCAAGGTGGAAAACAGAGTGATATAAACGACTAACGCGGTATTCTTCCCCTGCTGCGACATGCCCGCGAACCAGCCGCTCGGTGCCACGAAAATGGCAATCGTGCAAAGCCACATCAGGATTCCCGCCAGCACGTAGGGCCTCGCTTTGCCGAACCGCGTGTGCGTCTTGTCGATGACGGCCCCCATCGGCAAGTCGGTAACCGCGTCGATGGCCGTCTTCAGCGCGACCCCCGCCGACACGGCCGCCGCCGTCACTCCCAGGCTGTTCGTGGCAAAATACGTGACCTCGCCCACCATTAACCCGTTCAAAATGTTCCCCACCCGCAGCAGTGAAAACCCCAGTGCCTTTGTCTTTGAAAATTTTTCATCTGCCACGTTCAACCTTGCCATTTCTCCCATGACTCTTTCTCCTTTTCTTTTTTTCATCACTCTATCGGCTTTTCCTATCTTCCATCTCACTTGCCAGTTTACTGATTTTCCCGCGGGGCATACCGCTTCACTGTTTTTCCGTAGGAGTATACCGCTTCATCGCTTCCTTCATATGCCCGATGGCTTCCATGTACGGAACCCCGATGGACGGATCGTCACAAAACGCCTTTCTTCCCCCGCCGTACGTCCCATTGAAATATGCCCCAGCGGCACGGAAAACCACTTGGAAAACCCGTGCTGCGGCGAGACGCTGTCGCCCAGGTGCCATTTCCCGGCCAGCGCGCACGTGTAACCGTTCTCGGCCAGCACGTCCGTGTACGTCATCTGCCCGTCCAGATATCGGATTTCCTCCTTTTCCGAAGCGTACATCGGCGTCCTCGTCACCTCGTACTTCGACGCGTCGATGTCCCCGTTGTCCAGCCAGTCCGTCACGCCGTGGGCGGACGGGATGTTCCCGGTAAAAATGGATGCCCTCGCCGGGGAACACACCGGAGAAACGCAAAAATAATTTTCAAACCTCGCGCCACTTGCCGCCAGTTGGTCAATGTTTGGCGTATGCGCTTCCGGGCATCCCGCGCAGCCAAGCGTCCATGCCCCCTGGTCGTCCGTCATAATCAAAACCACGTTCTTCCTCATGACAACCTCTTCCTTTCTTCGTACCTGATACATGACACTATACCCCTTTCCCCCTTTTTTTTGAATAGAATTATCCTGCTTCTTACATGGACAAAACAACACAAAATATGGTATAATAACGAGGAAAATGACGGTCATGCTTGCATGAAACGTCATTTGACGACTATCTCCATCGAGACGCCAGTCGAGATGGTATGATAACGAAAACTTCCTTAGATAAAGGAGATTTGAAAATGAGCACGCAAAAAACACCGGAAGAGATGCGCAACATCCTGGACAACTTAAACCAGCTGGAATCTTACTTGTTCCCGCGCCTTTCCGACGAATCCATATTTGAAGACGTTTCCACCTATTTCCGCTTCCTTGAGCAACATTTCATCAAAAAAAACGATCTGGCCAAACTATATTTTCAACAGATTCCCCAAGACATCATGGATGCCCAGGCGTATTGGAAGGAGTTTGTACATCTGGACGATGTATACGCCATCATTTCCGGTCTGGACATTTGTGTCTATAAACAATTCAACTTTCCGAACTGCAAGCCCCACTCCTCGGGCTGCTTCGAATGCATTTACATCATGCAAGGTTCTGGAACCTTGCGGCTTTCCGACCAGTCTTATTCGTTGCATGAAGGGGACTGTATCTTTCACCAGCCGGACGAGACATACCTTTTAAATACTGACCCGAACAGCATCGCCCTGAACATCGAACTGCGCACCGGCTACACGTATGACTTTCGGAATTCACTTTTTTCCGACTGCCCGCCCGCCCAATATTTTTTCAAATCTTATTGCGACAAGGAACTTTCACACAATTACCTTTTGTTCCACACAGATAATTCGCGTGAATTCCAAGATGTCGCCTTGCATATGTTGGGAGAAATGTTGGCAGAACGCCCTTATAAGAATGAGATTTTGAAACATTATTTCGAACTGTTCGTTTTTTACCTGAAACGCTGCTGCGGTGTCAATGCTAAAACCGTCGGAAGGCTTTCTTCACAAGAATTGTATTATCACGAAATCATGCAGTATCTAAAGGACAACTACCGCACGGCCGACTTGGAAAGCACGGCCGCACGCTTCCATCTGTCCAAAAATTATGTTTCCCGCATCATGCGCTCCGTCAGCGACAGAACCTTTATCGAGTCACTCTCCCTCGTCCGAATCGAAAAGGTCAAGGAATACCTGGCTGAAACCGAGCTCTCGCTGGAAATCATCGCGGAACTGACCGGGGTATCCGACCCGTCCTACCTCTGGCGCGTTTTTAAAAAACATACGGGGATGTCCCCGTCAAAATACCGGAAAGCGGCGATGCCAGGAACTGTCAGGAAATAACTTTACCGCTCCATGTTTTTTGATAAAACGCATACTTCAACTCCTTATATACTTGTGCCGGCAAAATAATACTCCCGGAATAAAACCGCGACAATATGCTTTCACCGTGCACCCAAAGAAATGCCGAAAGACAATCCGTATCAAAAAAGTACCCCTCAATCAATTACCGCGTTCCCTCCCGTTTCCTCCTCGCCGCCAAACACGATGTCCTCGCGAAAAGCGTCCAATAACAACTCGTCAATCTTCCCAGACGAAACCATGTCTTTCTGACGCAATTTTTCCACTTGTTTCAAATAATATCCATAGGTTCTTTTCTGCGATTCAACCAGGACCGGCCTATAAAGTTTATCATCATAGCCGAGACTCCTCGCGGTCGAAACCACACCCAAGCTATATTGATCCATATCAGGCTTCATCAAATATCCTTCCGAAAGCAGTCTCCAGAGCATGGCCTGATGACTCAGCCCAAAATATTGTTCCAGCGCGATGACATCTTGCAGTGACGGAAATGCCGTTCCACATATCTTTTTAACCATCGCTTTCAGAGCCCCATATGGGGCAATAAAATAGGAAGCAAACTGGTCTGCCCTTTTTTCCACTTCACTTTTCGAATCGAGTTTTTTTGCACACACATTAAAACCTGTCGAATCATCAAAATACAAATGATATAGTTCATGCGCAAGAGAAAACCTCTGGCGGCCATATGACATCGTCGAATTGACCGCTATCAGCTTCACCTTGTCGTCCCTCACGCACATGCCGCTGATGTTCTCCCCCAAAGGATAATATACAAGAGTCAGTCCTTCAATCTGACTCACCAAGGAGAAGATGTCTATCGGGGAATTCGCGTCCTCGCCCAATAACAGCCTTAATTCCTGCGCTTTTGTATTAAGATCCAATTTATCAATCATCTTCATCCTCCAAAAGTCCCGCCATAAAACGACTGTTAATGGCAATCTTCCCTATGTCCGCAATCACTTTGAGGTCATCCTGGCTGATATCCCTGGCCCTGAAGGCAAACTGGATGGGACTTGCCTCTGCCCGCATATTGGCAAATGAGGACAGACTATGACCATAAAGGCTGACGAGACTTTCCAATTGGTCAACCGTAAGGTTTCTTTCTCCCGTTTCAACCTTCGAGATATAGGTCTGGGTAACACCCAAAAACTCAGCAATCTGCCCTTGTCTCAAGCCCGCTTGCTCTCTCATTGATTTCAACCTTTCATAAATGGTGTCCATAACGTCCTCCTTCGTTCTTTTTTACATTATATCCCAGTCATGTCATATTTTCAAGATATTTTTATATGAAAATATGACACGGATGTCAAAATTGACCCGCTTTACGTTCGTCCTCCAGGTCAATCAGCTTAGATGTCGACCGAAGGCTGAACAATAACTCACAATCGCCAATATCACCAGCACAAAAATAACCAGCATGTCCCATATGTCAAAAACCGGCTCCCCAATCATTTTTGCCAGTGCCACGTTGATGATTATCTGAAACGGGATAAGCGCCAAAAAAGTGCTCCCGAGGGCAACTGATTTCTTCGTCTTTCCCCAGGCCTTGAAAATCCCGAACACAAGCCACAAAAACAGAATGGAAATGATTGCCATCACCACGCCAATCGAAAATACCTGCCTCACCTTTGTCAGCCTGCTCAGCACGTACAAATACGGGATAAGAAAGGTGCTTAATGACAACAAACTTGCAAAAATCCCTCTCCTCCCCAGCGCGACGCTTGGAAAAAGAACCAGCCATGCAAAGACAATCGAACCTATCGGGATAAGCGACCATGTCAGCGCGCCGGATATCGCGATGTCACAAATAAGGCAGACCATGATTCCCAGCAAAAGTGTTGCCGAGAAAATGATGGAAACAATCACGCTCCCCACCACGCCTTTTTCAGCCCTTCTCGTCATTGCAATCAAATTTTCATCCGCCTTCTCCCCATAATTATTTTCGTCAACCTTTTCCCCGCTCAACAATTCATTGACCGTGATTCCCAATATTTCACACAGCTCCAGCATAACGGATGCGTCGGGCATGCTTTTCCCCGTCTCCCATTTGGACACGGCCCTGTCCGTAATGCCCAGACTCTCCGCCAGCTGCGCCTGGGTCAATTCTTTCTCCTTACGGCATTTGGCAATAAATTTTCCAATCATCACTTGATTCATCTCGTTCCATCCTTTCGCCTTAATTCTTAATTCAAGAACGCCATTGGCGTTCTTGCTACGAAGCGCGCATCATGCGTAGCATGATAAAATACTTCTGCGCACTTCTGCAATCCGCCGGAGGCTACCCAATCACATGATACGCCTTCCCCCGCTTTATAAAAACAAACCAATGGTTGAATCATACAAATCCAACCATTGGTTGAGAGATGACGCGCCATATTTTTATACTCACGGGTTACCACGCACGACGTGCTCTTTCCGTCTCCAATCCGCTACGATCGGCACTAGTCGGACGTCCATCGGACGGACAGCACCCCTGATATCATACATTTTCCCTGACAATCAATAAATGGAAGATTCCGAACAACATCGCAGAAGCCGCCAACAGCCAATGGCGAAGAAGAACCCCGTTTATAAAAAACAGACCGATTGGAACGACCGCCAGCCCATACAGTACCGCCTTACTGCCTGATTTTTTCCTTGTCCACAAAAAAGTATATACAACGAGCGATACCACGGTCACGCCCAGCCATAGAAACATTTCCGGCACGCTCCGGAAACCAAATTTCCACCCGTTTGTGGCAATCGGGAATAGCATGAATACCATGCACGCGTATCTCCCGACCTGCTCCGACACGTTTATCAACGGGCGGGAGCTTTCCATGCTCCCGGCAATCCCTTTTCTGGCGACAACCATGTTGACCACGACAAGCCACATGACGGCCAGCGCGTTGATTCCGTTAATCCATCCAAATGTCATTTTGCCTCTCCAATCCATTCATGAACTCCACCGCCTCATTTTGTCCCGGAGCGTCCTTCCCTTCATAAGGTACATTCAAGTATAAACCCATTCTCTTTTCCTCCCTATTTAGTCAAGTGTTTTTTCCTTATTTTCCAAGGAATTTTTAATTTCATATCTCAGGTGAATGAGCCAAGGTGATGGACATTTCTCTGTATCTAG
>CAJTDN010000009.1:0-238412 GCA_910574865.1 Lachnospiraceae bacterium
CCACTAATAGGTCGAGGGCATAACCAGACGGGTGATAGGGTTCGCAGGAACACTTCGGAGCATTTTTCTTCCCATGCGGTTTTGAAGGTACACGATAATTTGTAAAATTGAATAATCCTCGATAGCTCAATGGTAGAGCACGCGGCTGTTAACCGCGGGGTTGTTGGTTCGAGCCCAACTCGGGGAGTTTGAAAACTTGTAGGTAATTGTGCTTACAAGTTTTTTCGCTATGGGAAGATTCATAATGCATTGTGAATAAGAATTAAATTGACATGGCTTCTTTTACCTCCAGCGAGGGTGACGACCTATGGAAGGACTATACGGACAATGTGTTTTTCCCAAGCGGTACATCCGATACGCTTACCATCAATGACTGGGAAAGGATGTTCGAGGCTTTTGACAAGGCGATTGAAGAAAGGAGCTGGGCAGATGACACGGGTGCTTACGTAATTTCCATCCAATATATGGGTTACAGTCAGTTGGGTGATATCACGTCTTCGTTTGGTGGAGGATTTTTATGAGTGGAATCCGACTTGTCATCACGGTGACGCGCGTCTGATGGAACTCATCAAGCGGTTCTGCGAGGAGGACGCGCCTCTGGGGCAGGCACAATTGTTTTATTTGTGGGGGCATGGCCATGAATTCGACGTGGACGATAACTGGGAAGTCATTGAGGAATTTTTTGCCTATGTCTCTAAGTTCCGGGACAAACTGTGGATGGCGACAAACATTGAAATTGTTCATTATGTGAAGGCGTTCCAGAGCCTGGTTTATTCCGCGGACGGAAGAAGGGTGATGAATCCCTCCGCGCAGGCGGTATGGCTGGAGTGGATTGACGAGGTTTATGAGATTGTTCCCGGTGAAACGGTCACATTAAAACAAGGCGTGAAATGGTAAAAGATAAATGAAATAAGAAAGATGAATGAAATAAGAAAGATGAATGTGCCAGCATACTGGCAGGAGGTTGAAGAGATGGCAAAGGTAAGGCTTGGAAAGACGGAAATCGTGGTGGAGAAGAATTCTTTTGGCGCGCTGCCGATTCAGAGAATCAGCAAGGAGGAAGCGGTCAGCCTGCTGCGCAAAGCGTACGCGCATGGCGTGACATTTTATGACACCGCCAGGTTCTACACGGACAGCGAGGAAAAGGTGGGGGAGGCGTTTGCCGGAACGCGAGAGAAGGTTTATATCGCGACCAAGACGGGCGCGCTGACGGCGGAGAATTTCTGGAAGGACATACAGACTTCCCTCAAGAACCTGCAGACCGATTACATCGACATATACCAGTTCCACAACCCGCCGTTCTGTCCGAAACCGGGTGATGGGAGCGGCTTGTACGAGGCGATGCTGGAGGCAAAGGAAAAAGGGATGGTGCGCCACATCGGTATCACGAACCACCGGCTGAGCGTGGCCAGGGAGGCCATAGAGAGCGGTTTGTACGAGACGCTGCAGTTTCCGTTTTCCTATCTGGCTTCGGAAAAAGACGTGGAACTGGTGAACATGTGCAAGGAGGCCGACATGGGATTTATCGCCATGAAGGGGCTCTCGGGCGGCCTGATTACGAATTCGGCGGCGGCTTACGCGTATCTGGCACAATATGACAACGTACTGCCAATCTGGGGCGTGCAGAGGGAGCGCGAGCTGGACGAGTTCTTGTCCTATATTGACAACCCGCCGGCGATGACGGAGGAAATCAAAGAACTCATTGAGGCGGACAAGGCGCAGCTGGCAGGAGAATTTTGCCGTGGCTGCGGGTACTGCATGCCATGCCCGGTCGGAATCGAGATTAACAATTGCGCCCGCATGAGCCTGATGATCCGGCGCGCGCCCTCGCAGGGACAGCTGACGGAGGAGATGCAGGCAAAGATGCATAAAATCAAGGAATGTTTGAAATGCGGGAAATGCAAGTCGAAGTGCCCGTACGGGCTGGACACGCCGACCCTGCTTGAGAAGAATTATGAGGATTACTGCGAGATTTTGGCGGGAAAGGCCGTGTGAACGTTATGCGGAGGTTTGAATATGAGAAGGGCTGACAGGGAAATTACGGATTTTAACGAATTGGTACGGGTGATGGATAAATGTGACGTGTGCCGTCTGGCGTTTAACGACAAGGAGGGATACCCCTACATCTTGCCGCTGAATTTTGGCATGAAGGTGGAAGGCAAAAATGTCACGTTATATTTTCACGGGGCAGACGAGGGAAAGAAATACGAGCTGCTGAAAGAAGACGACAGGGTTTCCTTCGAGATGGACTGTTCACACGAGCTGGTATCGGACATGGAACACGGGCACTGCACGATGAAGTACGAGAGCGTGATTGGGCGTGGAAGGCTTTCCATCGTGCCGGACGGGGAAAAGATGGAAGCCTTGGCGGTGATGACCGACCATTATCATACGGGGCACTTTGAATTCAATCCGAAGGCGGTGCCAAGGACGGTGGCGATGAAGCTGGTCGTGGAGCAAATGGGCGGGAAGCGGCGGTAATGGAATACGGGGGAGAAAATGGGAAACGGCGATTACGGCATGAGGCGGAGAAGGCCGGAAGGCGGCGGATGAAGGCGTAGGAAAAAGGAACATTTTCTGGTGACGATTCCCAACGTGTTTCTATAAAAAAAGTCTTGGAAAAATGAAAAAAATGTCGTATAATCAGATAGGCCGGAAACGGCCATGGGGGAAAATAACTAACGCGAAAGAGGGAATGCGGTTATGAAATACATATCATTTGCAATTCCAAGCTATAATTCGGAAAGCTATATGGAACATGCGATTCAGTCCATTTTGCCGGCCGGCGAGGACGTGGAAATCTTAGTCGTGAATGACGGCTCGAAGGATCGGACGAGGGAGATTGGGGAATTATACGCGAGCAAGTACCCCTCCATCGTGAAGGTAATCAACAAGGAGAACGGCGGTCACGGGGACGCGGTCAACTACGGGCTCATGCACGCGACGGGAAAATATTTCAAGGTAGTGGACAGCGACGACAAAGTGGATGGGGAATCGTTGGAGAAAATCATGGACGTGCTCAAGAAGTTCGAGCGCGATGGCAGGGAAGTGGACATGGTTTTGTCAAATTATGTCTATGACAAAGTGGGCAAGAAGCACAAGAAGGTCATGAACTACCGCAGTGTCATCAGGCCGAACCGGATTCTCGATTGGGACAAGGCAAATCAATTGCGGCTGGGACAGTATATCCTGATGCATTCGGTGATTTACCGCACCGAGATGTTAAAAGGCTGCAAAATGGAATTGCCGAAGCATACGTTTTATGTGGACAATATTTACGTATATTATCCGTTGCCCCACGTGAAGAAGTTTTGTTATGTGGACACGGACTTTTACCTTTATTATATCGGGCGCGAGGACCAGTCGGTCAATGAGAAGGTGATGATCGGGCGGCTCGACCAGCAGATTTTCGTGACGAAGACGATGATTGACATGTACCACCTTGAGGAGGACGTACAAAGCAGGAAGCTGCGCCATTACATGAGAAATTATCTGTCGATGATGATGACGATATCCACGATACTGTGCATCCGCTCCAAGAATGCGGAAAATTTGGAGAAAATGCGCGGGTTGTGGCAGTATTTGAAAGAGCAGGACAAGGTGACGTATAGGAAAATCCGCCACGGCCTGCTGGGCATCCTCTGCCACCTTCCGGGCAGGACGGGACGCGCCATCGGCGCGGGGATTTACTGCGTCGTGCGCAAGGTGGTCGGATTTAGTTAGGAACTGTAAATAATCGAACCATTTGGCTTGCCCAAATCTCCATGCACTGCGTTGCTGTCAATCTGCGTACCTCGGTACGCCTCATTCCTCCGCCTTGTGCCTGATGATTTGTTCTGTGCCAACTGGCAAGTTATTTATTTACGGTTCCTTAATTGTGAATATTTTTCCAGCCATGGAACATACTACCTATGAATAGCTTATAAGACGAAAAGGAGTATGTGACCATGGCTGTTGAATTTAAGGAAAGCAGGACGAAAGAAAATTTGATGCGGGCGTTTGCCGGGGAAAGCCAGGCGCGAAACCGCTACACGATTGCCGCCAGGAAGGCGAAGAAGATGGGGATGGATACCATCGCCGATATTTTTACCTACACGGCTGACCAGGAGCGGGCGCACGCGGAGCGTTTTTATGAATTGTTAAAGAGCATGTCGGGCGAGACAATCGTGATTGACGGCGGGTATCCGGTCGACCAGCAGGAAGGCCTGGCGGAAATGTTGCGCGCGGCGGAGCACAACGAGCGGGAAGAGTACGAGGACGTGTACCAGAATTTTGGCAACGTTGCCCAGGAAGAGGGATTTCTGGAAGCGGCGGCCACGTTTTTCCAGATTGCCAAAATCGAGCACGTGCACGAGCAACGGTTTGCCGAGTTGGCGGAAATGTTGGAGAAGGACGAGTATTACGCGAACGGCAACGAGCCGAAGAAATGGATTTGCACGAACTGCGGCTATATCCACGAGGGAAAACTGGTGCCGTTGAACTGCCCGGTCTGCCGCTACGACCAGGGACATTTCCTGCCGTATGAATTCGCGGCGTACAAGGGGAAGAACGAACGGCCGGCGAACGAGGACGCGAAAAATCTGTAAGGGCGCGTAGGCGCGGGCTTTACGGATTTACGGATGGGGCCGGAACATTTATACGGCGCGGGAGAATGATAATCGCGGGAATATCTTATAGGGATATTCCCGCTCTTTTACATGAATGAAGTTTTAGGTATCATTTGCCCAGCGCGAGCCCGATTAACCGGTCGGTATGATCCGCCATGAAAAGCGGGATGTTCAGCATATCGCCGTCCAGTTTCAGATTATCCAAGGAAAACCGGATTCGTAATTTTGCCTTGTCGCCAAACAATTCTTTAAATTTACGAAGGCTCTTGCTCGTCGTGTTTGTTTCTGACTTGACTTCGATGGGGAAGATGTCATTATCGCGCTGGATCAGAAAATCAACCTCGTAAGGCGGGTTGCTCTGGCTCCAATACCGGGGGAAAGCTTCGAACTGCGTGACCAGTGTCTGCAATACATAGTTTTCGGTCAGCGCGCCTTTGAATTCCGTGAACAGTCGGTTCCCCTCGCCAAAGGCGGTCGGGGCGAGCAATGCCAGGCGGCGGAGCAGCCCCACGTCCGCAAGGTAAATCTTGAAGGCCGACAAGTCATCATAAGCGGAGACGGGAAGCCCGGGTGCGCTGCTACGATATACCTTGTGTACCAGCCTGGCATCCACCAACCATTGCAAGGCATCCTCATATTCCCGGGCGCGGGCGCCTTCCTTGACGACCTTGTAAATGAATTTTTTGTTCTCCCTGGCAAGCTGGGAGGGAATGGACCGCCATACCAGGGAAATCTTGGGAAACTCCGTCACGTCAGGGTGTTTCGCGAAATCACGCTCATATGCGTCGATAATGCCAGCCAGCGCCTCCTGCATCGCGTCAACGTCCCGTGCCTTTGTCCACATCAGCACGGATTCGGGCATTCCCCCGGTGACATAATACATTTTCAATTTCTCGTACAAGGGATTGAAGAAAGCATCCGGCAACGGTTCTGGCGTGTCAATCCCGTCCAGGTATGCGGCAAGGTTTTCATCCCCGTTCGCGAGCAGGAATTCCGTGAAAGTCATCGGGTCAATTTGCATGAAATTCACCTTGCCCACGGGAAACGAGGACGGCCTGGCCAGGGCGATTCCCAGTAGCGAACCGGCGCAGGCAACGTGATATTGCGGGGCGTTTTCGCAAAAATATTTCATGGAATTGATGACGTTCGGGCAATCTTGTATCTCGTCAAAAATGACAAGGGTCTTTTCCGGCAGGACTTTCTGCCCGCTGGCTAGCATGAGGTTTTGTAAAATCCGCTTCACGTCCTTCGTCGTCTCGAAAAATTGTTTGTATTCCTCGTTTTCATCAAAGTTAAAATATGCGGTATTTTCGTAATGAAGTCTGCCAAACTCTTTTAAAAGCCAGGTCTTTCCGACTTGGCGGACACCTTTCAGTATCAAAGGCTTCCGATAGGGGGAATTTTTCCAGTCTAAGAGCCGTTTCATAATCAACCGTTCCATGTGGCAAGCCTCCTTTCACACTATTATTTGGAATTTCGTGATAATAATCACACTTTTATTATATTTTAGAGGAATGAAAAAATCAAGGGATTTTTTGGACAGATGGTGCGCGCTAAAAACGGCGGTGAAAGCGCATGGCCACGTGATTGGTTCGAACAGTATCCGGTTTATTGTTACAGTTCACGGCCTAACCGGCCGCGGACTGTAACGGCCTCCAGCCATTTATAATTGCCTGCGGCAATGGGCTGGAGGCCTACTGACACCACCACTTTATCGGACGGAGGCCGTGCGGCGGGCGCACAGCCCCGTGAACAGTAACGGTTTATTCCCCAAAATGGCGGTTCATTCCAAAACCATGGACAACATGAAAAGGATTTGATATAGTTTAACTGGTTTCATGCGTTTATCAAAATGTCATTTACAGCCTGAAAGGCACGGAGGAGGGATGTCTTATGAGAAAGAAAATCAAATGGATTGTAATGGCGGTCGTGGTTCTGGTCATCGTGTTCGCCCCGGTTCCGGTTCCACATTTTACTGATTTCGCTTCGGTTTATGATAGGGACGGACATGAGACAGATATCACGATAAAGGTGCGGCTTGTGCATTTTAAACCGTTGTTTTTCCAGTATGGGTCGTATGAGGGAGTCCCCTGGGGTTCGGTAAAGGTATATGATAATTTTGCCAAAGAGGAAATCTGTGATTTGAAATTTCGAAGTATGAATTCATATTATGAAGAGACACATATGGCCTTAATTGAAGAAGGGGGCAGACTTATTGTAGATGAGGACACGGACGGGTCGAACCAATCGGCTATTTCGTACATTTATACGGGTGCTTTTATCTGGAATGAATCGTTCGATAACGTCATGCTGGCCGTTTTGGTGAATGGGACGGATGTAATATCTGGTGAAGATACACATGACTCCTTTACATATATGGCATCCAAGAAGGAGTTGACATCGGATGAACTCGTGGATTTGTTTTATAACTATAGAGGAATCATCCAGGATGATTCCGAATCGGAGTAAATGTAAGTTTTTGTGTGCCCAAAGGCAGAAAGAGCTGGTAGATGATTTGCACCAAACACCATCCCTATAAAGAGGACATTTTGAATGAAAATGTATAAAAATAGAAGAACGCAGGAAAAACTGGCAAAAAAGCAGGAAAAACTGAGGTGATGGCAGGAAAAAACTGCAAAAATGCCAGGTGATTTCGACTTGGATAAACGGGAAAAGTGTGGTATAAATATAGCGGATGGGAATCACGCTCCCATCTGTGACCTTCCAAAATATTCTGACTGTGCGGGCGGCTTGTTTCCTCATAAGAGGTTTCGTGTGTAAGACCGCCCGTGCTTCACGGCAGAAAACTCGTGAAAAATGTTTCATGTATCAAAGATCCCTTGTCGCCTGACGGCGACACCATTACAAGTAAGAGTTTTACTCACGAAGTGGTTTCGGCGTTTGGAAGGTGCAAATTACTTTTGACCATGATGTCATGAATAATCAGCGAAAAGGAGAGGATGAAGATGATGGCAAAAATGATGAAGAGCATGAAAAAGATGGCGGTACTGGCGTTTAGTATGGTGATGGTTTTCGCATGTCAGCCGATGCTGCGTGTTTCGGCAAGTGGGACGGAGGAAACGGTGCAGACAATCGCGTCCTATGACATGACGGTAGGCGGCACCCAGACTTTTGAACTGACGGACGCGGAGGGTGGCGAGGTCATCGTGACGGTCAGCGAAGTGCCGTCAGTAAACAGGGTGGCGGACGGGACGTACCAGATTTCCTATACGAGTTCGGGAAAATGGGAAGCGGCTTATAAGATTAAAGTGTCGAATGATAGAATCACGTCGGTATATGATGGATACCATAAGGCATTGACGGGGAGTATTTCTTCGGGAAAGTTAAGAATTGACAGTGCAACACAAGCATCATATACGTTTGAGTATAAAGGTTTTATGTTTACGTCAAAGAGAGGGATGCGTAGTGTGTTAAATGGAAGTAAAATTGATATATCAGGAATCTGAGGATGGTTTCTAGTGAAGAAACCATCCTGATATGGTATAGATATCTGACATCGCACAAAGAATGATGACCAAATAAAGCCAGCCGGAATGGAGGGCTTTTTTCCATATAAGAAACAAGGCGACAAGGCATAGGACAAGATTCAATGGGGCAAATACTCTGGCCACAAGTAAAGTCGCGACCATTAACGTGGTGAGAATAAAAAGTTGCTGCTGTTCATGAGTCATGCGCCCTAAAGGAGAAAAAGGTTTCTGCCTTTCATTGTCTGTCAAGTTTTCATTTCCAGATGAGCCGGTAGTGATTACCGGGGGGAAGTCAGGCAGGGGAGATGCAGGAGACTCGATGTCTTTTGACGGAGAAAGAACATTCAAAAAGTCATTGAGCGGGACATTGTAAAGCGTGCTCAATTGTTTCAGGGAAAGGATATCCGGCAGACGTGTTCCTTTCTCCCAATTGGAAATGGTGGATGCGTGTATATTCAAAGCGGTAGCCACTTTACTGAGTTTGATGTTTTTCTCCGTCCTTAAGTTGTATAAATATTCGCCAAAGGCCTGCATATTGTTTTCTGACACAGCCATGTCACTAATGTTCCTTTCTTGTTAAGTGGATGTCTGAGAAAGCTTCCATATTATTTCATGTTTATAAAAGTAAACTGTTAAAATATAAATAGTTTGAAACAAGATGCTATTTTTTCAACTTCGCCATAGCCAAAGTGAAAAAATAGTTCATCAAGAATCCAATATGTTCCGTAACAATTAAATATCAGGCACAAGATGCTTATAATGTCCAATAACCGATTTTGGACACCCAAATGCTTCTTTAATAGAAAGTAGGCGACACAAAGCGGCAGTCCGACGAGCGGATAGGTGGTTGAAAAAAGAATCACGGCGGCGATAAGAGCCTGCGCGAACATAACAAAATTCTTCGTCTGTGTTTTTTGTTCTTTAACAAGGTGCTCTTGTTTGTTTATTAATTCTTTTCGTGCTTTTAGAATTTGTTCTTGTTCTTTTTGCTTCTGTTTTTCCCATTCCTTTATCTTTTGTTCCCATTCCTCCAGTTTTACGGCCTTGGTGCATATGGCTTCCACGGGGATGGACGGGTTTAAGAAATCCTCCATGGATATCTTGTAGGAGTCCCGTAATTCCAACATGTAAGAAAGGGATGGGAGAGAAACACCTTGTTCCCAACTGGCAAGGGTCTGCCGACGGACGCCGAGCTTGTCGGCAAAAGCTTGTTGCGTCTGGAGATGAAATTCCCGTAATTGTGTCAAGCGGGCTCCTAAAACTTCTTTAGATAATCTTGTTTCCGGTTTCAAGGGTAGTGCCTTGTCAGTTTCATTTTTTGTCATAAGTATGCTCCTTACATTTGTGGCAAAAAATAAGTAGAAATCAATTGGCTTTCGCTTATAAAAAGCTTGAGTTGTGTTTTCTACTTGGAAAAGTGTACCATAAAAAATAGAGATAGACAACCTTTTGTTTGAAAAATCCCATACCTGAAAGTTGGGTATGGTTACATCCCCCAAAAGTGAATTTCTGGGTAAAATTGGCGTATGCAGGAAAAACGGGCAAAAAAGCAGGAAAAACCGAGGTGGTGGCAGGAAAAAACTGCAAAAATGTCGGGTGATTTTGGCTTGTGAAAGGGAGAAAGGTGTGCTATGGTTATTGCAAGGAAGATTCCGGAAGAATCCTGAACAGAAGAATGTAACCAGTGAACTTGGATTTAGAAAAGGAGAATGCGTCATGAAGGTAAAAAGAAGCATAAAGATATTATCCTATGTTTTATCAGCGGCAATGTTGTTGTCAGTAGGAACAGTTGCAAACGCAGAAGCATCGGAGGATGTTTCAGAAAATGTGAAGCTGAGCGAACGAGAGCAACGTTTGGAAGAGATTTTGAATGATTATTATGATGCGGTGAATGCGCAAGAAAATCAGCTTTCTGCCGCATCCTCATATCAAAATGAGAATTCTATTCAAGAGGAAACGGTCGCTTTGTTGAATGAAGAAGGTTTTGAGGCATACAGTGTAAATGATGATACTTACGCATCCGTGCAAGATACACTTGACACGGATTTGAAGGAACTTGGAGTTGATTCGGAGTATTCTTATATTATTGTGGTAGATGCGGCCGGAGAGGGGAATGGAAATGCGCAGACGCGGGCAAGTTATGGCGGGTCGTTTAATTATACGTATAACGGTACAACATATAGCCTGAGGCGGCTTACGGTTTTTGCTAGCGATGATCCTAAAATGAACAAACAGTCTACTGCTGATTTGTTGAAATCGGCATCCACAAATTTAATTGAGAATTGTTTGAACACAGCGATATATGCATATATTGACTTTTTGAGTGGCCCATTACATATGGGAACAGTCGCTTCGATTTGTGGATTGGGGATTGGAAATTTCAGAAATGGACAATCTGCCACGTTAACTTTGACGGGTGCGACGGTTTGGACAAGAGAATACACGCAAGTGTGGAGTAGTTATGATCAAAAATGGATTAGTGGCTCAAGTGTGGAATATGTACAGTCGAAATCATCTATTACGGCAAGTTATTATGATGCATATAGCAATACTCCCCAGATTGTAACAAGGCCATCCTCAAGAACATCGTATTCTAAACACTGGAATACTACATGGAGAAATCAATATGCCGTGGTAGGGTATTTGAATTCTTTTCTGCAGTATGATACGGTGGGAAATGTAAAATATTCATATGGCGGCACGGTTAAAATCACACACTATGAGAATTTTTAATCTACGAACTGTTTTCATATGCTGATATTCGCAGTACCCAATGCTTATTTTGTGGGTACTGCGGTATTTGAGGAGGGATGTCTTGTGAGAAAGAAAATCAAATGGGTTGTATTATTGGCGGTCGTGGTTCTGGTTATCGTGTTTGCCCCGGTTCCGATTCCACATTTTACCGATTTCACTTCGGTTTATGATAAGGACGGACATGAGGCGGATGTCACGATAAAGGTGTGTTTTGTGCATTTTAAGCCTCTGTTTTTCCAGTACGGGACGTATGAGGGATTCCCCGTGGGTTCGGTAAAGGTATATGATAATTCTGCCAAGGAGGAAATCTGTGATTTACGGTTTAACGGATATCTGACATCCGCATCGGAAAATACATATATGGCCACGGCCTATGAATTGGACAGACGCACCGTTGATAAAATTGAGGGCACGGTGCCTTATACGACCAACTACACGGGAAATTTAATCTGGGATGAATCGTTCGATAACGTCGTGCTGCCTATTGTGATGATGGAAATAGATTTAAAATCTGGTGAAACTACATATGGTTCCTTTGCGTATATGGCATCCAAGAAAGATTTAACCTTTGATGAACTTACGGAATTATTTTATATTTATAGGGGGGTCATTTTGTATAATCCTGAATCGTAATAACTGTTAATTTTCGCTTATTTATGGGCAGAGGGGGAGGGACGTTGTGTATGAAGAAGATGGTAATGAACCACGAGAGCCGGTATTTGTTTAAGAACAAAATCATACTGATGTTTTTGGCGTTGTGCATGATAACGCCGGTTTACTATATTGTATCGCAGATGCGTTATGACGTGGACGGCTATTACGTTTTTATCAGTTACGTCAGGGTGTGGCATTTTTATGTCTGTCTGGCGTTTGCGGCGGTCGGCTATTATTGTTTTGCGGCCGCGTCCGAAAACCATTGCGCGGAGGTGGCCGACGCCATCAGGCGCAAGCGGTATGTGTGGAACCGGCGCATAATTTCGGCAGTACTTGGCGTGGTGGCATTTTATAATGTGGTTTGCATCGTGATGCTTATAATTTGTTCCTTGGAAAAGGACGGGACTTCGTATTTTATTTCTTATTTTTGGTGGGATTTTATATGCAATATTTTCTTGCCCATGCTGGTCTTTATCGGAATGGCTTATTTGGCGGCGCAGGTCAGCCGTTTTTCGCAAGTCAGGGCGCTTTCCATGATGATTATTTTTTTCTTGTTATGCAGTTCGTTGAAAGAACAAGTAGTCTGGCAAAAGAAACCGGAAGGGTTTCCGATAGACCGCGTCCTGCAAGTGGTATTTACCCCGTTTTATTTATTTTATAGCGGGAACTGGGAAACGGACAGCCAATACGGGGCGCAAGGGGATTGGGGAAGGATATTCTGGCAGTTGTTCTGGCTCGTGTTGTTTGTGATGACGGCATTTTATTTACATATCCGGGAAAATGGGAAAACGGAAGGAAAGAAAAGGCTGCATAACGGACTGGTTTTAGGGGCGGGTGCGGTGTGTACGGTGGCGCTGTTTGTGGGGGCGTGCATCCCGGAAAGCAGGTATCGGTTAGAAGAGTCTTGGAACGGCGTGTTCCAGGACGCGCGGATGACGTATTTTGACGTGGCATATGAGCGCGGGATGGGAAATGTGGGGACGGATTTTACGGTCACTTCGTATGACTTGGAGATAGATATCGAGCGAAGGTTAAATGTAGACGGGACGCTTCATGTACGGGCAAAGGAGGGAACGTGCCAGGAGCTTGTTTTTACCTTGTATCGTGATTACAAGGTGAAGGAACTAACGGCGGACGTTCCATGCACATGGTGGCAGGAGGACGATTTGGTTTATTGCACGTTTGAAACGCCGATTGCAGAAACCGACGTGCAGATTCGCTATGGCGGATTTAGCAAAAGGTTTTATTCCAGCGCGCAGGGAATCATGCTGCCGGGATTTTTCCCGTGGTATCCGATGGCGGGAGAGCGTCCGGTTTCCGTGCATTATAATGAATATCTGGCGGGACAAGGGTATTTCCCTTATAACCGGGTGGACGAGGCAAAGTTCACGGTATCGCTGGATGCCCGTTGCGAAAGTATTTCTAATTTGGAACTGGTAAGCGAGTCGGGGTGGAGAAAAGAGTACGAGGGAACCGGGGACAGCCTGACGCTGCTTGGCGGGAAGCTGGTGCGGGTGGAAGATTCCGAGGTGCAGGACGTTCTGCCACTGTCATTTTTTCAAGGGGCGGATGTGGAAACGGACGTGGCCGTCAAGGAACAAATGTGGAAGGACATGGTGGATACCGTGGAAAACCGGTTCGGGATTGACACGGGGAATGCCACCGGGAAAAAATTGATTTTCGGTTCCCAGGACTTGTCCAGGAATTCTGTCAATAATGGCATCGTTGAGTTTGAAGATTACGTGCTGGCCGCGCAGGATGAGTTTTATCTGGGAACGTATTTACATTATATATTGACGGAACATGAGCGGGTATCCCCGTTGCTGCTGATTTTCGACGGGGCCGTTTGCATGATGTTTGAATATACGTCCGCAGAGTTTGTGACGGACAGTTTGTTGATGGAGGCACAAAATTATAATTACGTACAGGAAATTCAAAAAGGGGATAATGCGGTCTTGTTCGATAACGTGCCATTGGAGGCGGCGGTGGAGCATATCGACGGGGAAACGTTGATACACGAGATTACGTGGTATTTGCTTGAGCAGGATAAACTGGAAACGGACGAGGCGTTCTTTGATTATTTGGAAGAAAAGTATGGTTACGAGGTAGAGGCGGAACTGGCAGGGAGGGAAGACGAATGATTATCGTAAAAGATTTGAAGAAAAATTACCGTAAAAAATGTGCACTTAAAGGGGTATCATTTTCCGTGTCCCAAGGCGTTACCGGCGTATTGGGGCCGAACGGTTCTGGCAAGACGACGCTTTTCCGGATTTTGGCGGGAATCCTCGGACAATCGGGCGGGGAGATTTATTTTCGGGATAAAAACGGCGTGGCGGTATCGGCGGAAGATTTTCGTATCGGGTACATTTCACAGGCGTTCGGACTGATACCGGACTATACGTTGTGGGAGCACATGGAATATTTTGCTTGTTTGAAAGGGCTTGAAAAAGGCGAGTGGCAGGTGGAAATCGAGCAGGCTCTGGAGGCCGTGCACTTGTCGGACGAGAAGGGGACGAAATGCCGTAAACTGTCTGGGGGCATGGTACGCAGGGCGGGAATCGCGCAGACCCTTTTAGGCAGGCCGGATTTGATATTGTTGGACGAGCCGACGGTCGGGCTTGACCCGGAAGAACGGTTACGTTTCCAGGACATTATCCGGGAGCGGAAGGTGCAGTGCCCGGTCTTGCTGGCAACGCATTTGATAGAGGACGTGATGGAACTGTGCAACCAGGCGTTGGTACTGTCCAAGGGAGAATTGCTTTTCCACGACGAGATAGAAAAGCTTGCCTCGTTGGCGGAGGGCAGGGTTTATTTGCTCCCGGAGGAGGAATTTGCACGATGCAAGGAACGTGGCATGAAGGTGAAAAACCAGTATGGGGAGGATTCCAGGCAGCAGGTGCGGTTTTTGCGGCTGGATGAAACGAAAGCGGACCAGACATCGGTGGAGTCAGTTCTTGAAAAGGCCAGGCCGGTCCCGCCACAGATTGAGGACGGGTATTTGTATTTGCTGCGTACGCAGGAAAAGAGACAGAATGTGGGTTGAAAGGGTATGGAAACGGGGATGCGAAAGATAAAAAACTTGCTTGTCATGACGGGGTGGTGTGTCCGCCGGCGTTGGCCATGGATGGCGGTCGTCTTGTTCGGCATGTATGGAATCATGCTGTCTGTCCAGATGAATATTCTCGAATTTTTTTATTGGAATATCGAAGTGGCGGAAAAAGAATTCTGGCATGTGGCGGAGGTTATGCAATTGCTTTTTGTTACGCTTTTGCTGTATATGGTTTTTGAGCAATTTTATCACCGGGACGTGCGTGAGGTCGTGGAGGCGGCACGTTTTCCTGAAACCGCCATGCCGGTGGTGATATTTGCCATGATTTTTTTGATGACGACGCCTACCGTGGTTTGGTACATGGGAATATATCCAAATACATTTTCGCACATGGGGCGGATTTGGGGCATGCAGGTTTTGGCTATCGGCGTGTATTATGTGATTCTCAGGGCTGGCAAGCGGGTGTTGCCGGTCACGCTCGGACTGGTCGCGGTGGTGGCGGCGTGGGGGTATTATGGCAGGTTCTTCTAAGGCATGTAACTAATGATGAGAGCCAAAGGCGGTTTACCCTTCGTTTCGGAGGGACTAAGGAAATCGGTGATCCATATACGAAGTATGCGGTTTCCGTCACGGAGAACATGAAAGGCAATTTGATGACGGAAAAAGCGATTCCCATAGTCAAGTATGGCGGGGTGTCAGAGGACGGGAAAACGTGTTATTTGTTTGACGGTGATGAGCTTCCGGTGGCTGGTAATACATATATCTTTTTTGCATATGCACAAGATGATGGTTCGCTATTGATTAGCGGTCCGGTGTCTAATGTACAAGTAGATAATGAAGATGCCGTAAGAGCGCGAGGTAATATCATAACGTATGAAGATGTCAAGGACGCGTGTCAAAACCAGATTGATTCAGGATGTGAACGGTCGGCTTCTATATATGAGGCGCGATAAAAAGCGCGAAGCACAAAGGAGATACCAATGAATATTTTTCGGAAACAATTCCGGCGCGGTGCCGTTTCCACGGCACTGTTTGTATTGCTGTTGGCGGTTGGCATGGCGTTTTGCTCCATAGGCGCCGCAGCGTGGTTTACAACAAGGAGCCAGATTGCGGACATGAAAAAACGGTACACGACCGTTGCGGTTCCCGCAGGTCAGTCGGACAATATGGGCTATATGTTTTTGAGTTTTAACAGTTTGTTCGGTGTGGCATCGGAGGAACAGTGGACACCTTTGACGGAGCAGGAAGACCACCAGTATCCGGGGTTGCTGGCCGAAGACGTGCGCGGTTTTTTGATGGCGCATGTTTCCGGCTGTGAATCCGTGTCGCCATATGAACGTTATGAGCCGGAAGATTATACAAAGAGTCTTTTTTATGATGCCAGCAGTTGCAAATTTGATTCGTGCAACAATTCCTTGATGGTGCTGGCGTTGCGCTGTGAGTCCGTTTCGGATATGACGGATTCCGATGAGGTTTATAACAAGGCCGTGTGGGATGATAACGGTGAGATTATTGGCTCTGAAGAGGTTTGCGAAAAGCATTATGCCGTGGATTTTGTGATAGAAGACGTGGTTTGCCGTTTCCCGGGATATGAGACGATTCCGGGGGATATTGAAATCTGGCTTAGTTCATGGTTATATACGGAGGGTGGGCGGATGAAAAGTTTACAAGTCAGCAATGTCACTTATACATACCAGTCGAAATAGCACGCTGTCCATACCTTGAACGGCGTGGACGCGAAGTTCCTGCCGGGACACATGTACGCCGTCGCGGGTGCTTCCGGCAGCGGCAAGACGACGTTGCTTTCCCTGCTGGCGGGGCTGGACGTGCCGTTGCAGATAAGGGACGGGAAGGTGATTGATGGAAAAGGCGTGGGGCGTGAAAAGGAATGGGAGGCGGCTTTAATGGGGAAGTGCGTCTGGGCGGACGGCCTTCGGGCGACGGGTTGAGTGATATTCACCCGTCGCCTTTTTGTGTTAACAATGTTTCAAATTTCTTGATTTAAGGATGTAAATGTGCTAGAATGGACGAAGAAAAATTCTTTTAAGTTCGGGAGGGATAGATGGATGACGGTACAAGAGTGTTATGAAGCATTGGGAGAAGATTTTAACGACGTTTTGTCGAGGCTCATGAAACCGGAATTGGTGAAACGTTTTTTGCTCAAGTTTGAAAAAGGAACGGAGTTTGACGAGTTGGAGAAGGCCTTGGCGGAGAAGCGTTACGAGGACGCGTTTCGTTATGCCCATAACATGAAAGGCGTGGGATTGAACCTTGGCTTGTCGAAGTTTCAGAAGTCCAGCGACGTCCTCTGCGAGTCATTGCGGCACGGAGAGCCGGCAGTGGACATCGAACCGCTTATCGAGGATGTCCGGCAAAATTATAGAAAAGTCGTGGAAGCGATTGGCGAAGTGGAGTAAGGGGTGGAGCAATGCAGAGAAAAGTACTTATTGTGGATGATATGGAAATCAACCGCGAGATATTGACGGAGATATTGCAAGATGAATATTCCATCATTACCGCGGAAAACGGAAGACAGGCGTTGGATGTTCTTTCGGAATTCAGGGAGGAAATCAAGATTGTCCTGCTGGATCTGGTGATGCCGGAGATGGACGGGTTCGCCGTGCTTCAGACGATGCAGGAGCGTGCCATGCTGGGGCTGATTCCCGTCTTGGTCATCACGGGGGAAGATTCCGTGGAAACGGAGAGAAGGTGTTTTGACTACGGCGTTTCCGACTTTATTAAAAAGCCGTTCGATTTCGCGCTGGTGCAGAGGCGGGTAAGGAACGTCGTGGAATTGTTCCTTCATAAGAATGAACTGGAGCATCTCGTGGACGTCCAGACGGACAAGTTGAAGGCGCAGAACAAGTTGCTTCAGGAACAAAAGGAAAAGCTGGAGCAAAATAACGAGAAAATTATCGAAGTCCTTGGTACGGTGGTGGAGTACCGGAATTTGGAAAGCGGCATGCACATCCAGCGTGTTAAAAGCTTCACGAAGATCATGGCGGAGTACATCAAGCGGGAGTATCCCGAGTACGGCCTGACGAATCACCAGGTGGACGTCATCGTTTCGGCGAGCGCCCTGCATGACGTGGGGAAGATTTGCATTCCGGACAGTGTCTTGTTGAAGCCGGGCAGGCTGACGGCGGAAGAATTCGAGTGCATGAAGTCGCATACCACGAAGGGCAGCGAGATTATTGACGACATTGACGACGCGTGGGACGAGGAGTACATGAGGGCCAGTTACGAGATTGCCAGGCACCATCACGAGCGGTATGGCGGCAAAGGTTATCCCGACGGGCTGGCTGGCGAAGATATCCCGATTTCGGCTCAGATCGTGTCCATTGCCGACGTGTATGACGCGCTCGTGACGGAGCGTGTATACAAAAAGGCGTTTTCCAAGGAAGAGACGTTCCGCATGATCATGGCCGGGGAGTGCGGGGAGTTTTCACCGAAGCTTTTGCATTGTTTCGAGATTGCCAGGCCGGAGTTCGAGGAGATGGCGGATAAGTTGAAGTGATTTTCATTTCATATAAGCATCGCATTATCGGTGACGGGAATGCGTGTAATTCTGATTGATATAACAATTGTCTCACGGTTTCATTGTCAGAGGTGGAGCCGTGAGTTTTTCTAACTGTGCGGTTGAAATCTGATAACCGACTGGAATGCAATTTATTGCAATGACAGTTGGGAGTTTTTCATAATGGCTGGGAATGATGATAAGGAGCGGCTGGACGCGTGCCGGGTCAGGCGCGGCGGGTAAAGAAGGTGGATTATTGTGACATTGCGTTTTATAATTAAAAATTTTGGAAAGATAGAATCTGCAGATATATCTTTAAGTAATCTGGTTGTTTTTGTTGGAAATAACAATAGTGGAAAAACATTGGTCATGCAATTGATTTATGGGATTCGGAAGGAACTATACAATTTTCTTGTCCCGGTTTCAGGGATACGAAAATCAGATTTGAATGGCCAACTTCTCGTTCGTTGTGATCGAGAATGGTTTACGGAAGTGGAATCGCGGGTAAATGAATATTTGGCAGAGAACAAGTCGCGGATTATTGAAGACATTTTTGGAATCCCGATTTCGATTGGCGAGATAAAAGTGGCGTTAGAGGGAACGGAATCCAAGTATTTTGTGAGTAGCATTTCCGAGTGCCGTAACAAGGGCGTGGGAGAACAGGAAAAGGAAATCAATATAGACACCCGTCAGTATGAGAATGGGGAGAATATAGAATCATTTGAAAATAAGCTTGTTGGCTGTGATGGTTTGGACGAAGCGGTAAATGCGGCATTACAAATCGTATGGGGAATTATTTTGTCTGAAAAGAACAGTTCCAATTCAGGACAGCTATTTTTGCCTGCATCGCGTTCAGGATTGCAGTTGATGTACAAACATTATTTTGCGGGGGAGACGGAGGGAAACCTGGTGGTGCCGGTAAAAGATTTTTTGCGTTTCCTTCAACTTTATTCGGAAAACGGACAATTGGACGAATCGAGGAGGGCTTTGCTAGAGTTTGGAGAAGAGCATCTTTTGCAAGGAAAAGTGTTTCAGAAAGGTGATGAGACTTTTTATGTTGAACACCATGGAGAAAAAGCGGTATCCTTGCATATTGCATCTTCCATGATCCATGAATTGACACCGTTCGTGAAGGCGCTGCATGCGACAAGAAGGATTGACTGGCTCTACTGTGACGAGGTGGAGAACAGTCTTCATCCATTAGTGCAAGGCGAGATGGCGAGATGGCTGATTCGCATGGTGAATGCGGGAATGCACGTGATGGTAAGCTCGCATAGCGACACGATGGCAAGCAGATTAAATAATCTGCTTATGTTGACCTGGTTGGATGGAAGGAAGGCCAATTATCAAATGTTGTCGGAACTGGGCTTGAAGGCGGCTGATTTATTGCGGCCGAATAGGAAGGCTGACGTATATGAATTTCGAAATGAAGGACGGGGAAAGACGGTGGTTGAGAAGTTGGAGTTTATAAGCCATCCGCTGATGGGATATGATTTTCAATTATTTGGTGACAATTTGGACAAACTATATAACGAGGCGGAAAAAATTACGAGGTAGGGAATGGAGATAAAGGCGAGAGAGCTAAAAATGGCAGAGGTACCAGGGAAGACGGAATTGTACGAGGTGGAAAGGTCACGGGATATTGTGGTAAAAGAAAAACACGATGACGGCAGCCTGGAACAAGTGATTTTGGAGTATTGTATGGATGAAGGGGATGTCGGATATTTTGCCAAAGAATATCGTCCCGCGAACGTGCAAAAGGAGGGCGCGAAAAAGGTTGACATTACGGCGGTAATGCTGAATCATGTAAAACGTTGCGCGAGATGGCACCTATATGATGTAAAGAAAACGTTGGCAGGGGAAGATGTGGCGGTTAAGCTTTACAACCAATGGAATTCGGGATTAGGCTATTTGCAAAAAAATATTCTGGATTATTTTCCAGGGTATTCCATGAAACAGGATTTGGGCGTGATTACAAGGTACTATGACGAAGGAAAAATGGAGCAGCACCGGGATGAGTATCAGACATTTTGCGACGGGATGGAAAAGGATTCCGGAACCATGAATTTGGCACGACGGAAAAAGCGGATGGATATAGGGAAGTGCAGGGCGAGGCTTAAAGCGGTACGGGCAATCTTGGATAGGAGCTTTCGGGTGGAGGATGAGGGTGACACGTATGAAATTCATATCAGATTATTGCACCGTGAGAATGATAAACTTTATGTGACGCGTTTTCCGATTTGAGAAAGGAGCATATAATGCGGAATTTATTGGAGGTAAAATTTGATGAATTTATTGAGGACTTTGGTTTGCAGGGAGAGTCTGAGGAGTCAAATTGGAAACGTTTTGTAAATTATCATTTCTTTTCGCAATTTCAACCAGGACGTTTTGATACGGACACGGATTTGCTTGACCAAATTTGCGTGGAGTCACCAGAGTTTTCGCATGTGCATGGGGCTTTTTTCTTGTTGAACGACCAGATTCTTAGCGAACCACAGGACGTGGATGACATTTTACAGAGAGATCAAAAAGGATTGTTGGAATTGTATTTTTTGACCGTCGGTGACACGGTAATGCTGGGGCGGCAACTGGAAAAGCTTGTTTGTGATTTGGACGAGGTGGACAAAGGGGAAAAATGGCTGGAACTGTTGTCTTACGTGATGTCACGTAAAATTATGTCGTTTTGGTCGGATAACCCGGTGTTGAGGATTGTGTCTTATAATAATAGTGAAGGGAAGGCTAAGCTAAAATTTAGCGCTAAGTTTAAAGAATGTTTTTCCGACATAGATAGTATTAACGTGGATAAAAGGGGATTATTGGATATTGTAAATTCTAATGAGAATAGTTATAAAGCGGAATTGGCATTTAAACAAGAGTTTCTTATATCGGCCAGTGGGAATGAAAGGTTGGGCAACACATATATCGCATGCCTGACGGCGGAGGAATTGGTAGAATTAATGACAACCTCGGACGATTTGCTTCGGCGGAACATGTTTGATGACAATGTGAGGGATTTTCAAGGGAATTCGACAATCAATCAGGAAATATTGTCAACGTTGAAAAGGTATCCGGAACGTTTCGTCTTGTATAATAATGGTATTACGATTGTATGTAAAAATATTGTGCCTAAAAATGGAAAGTATGAATTGGAAAATCCGCAGATTGTGAACGGTTGTCAGACATGTAGCATGATTTATCAAGCACATCGAAAGGGAGTGAAGCTTGACAGTGTCCGAATAATTGCCAAAATAGTAAGTTCTAATGAAGAAGTGACGCAGGGAATCGTAAGGGGGGCAAATCGGCAAAATATTGTTTACGAGGAAGCATTCGAGACGATTAAGGCGTTTCATAAGGAACTTGAAAAGTATTTTGAATGCAATCAGATAAAAGCGTATCAAAAAATATATTATGAAAGACGTTCTAGACAGTACGCAAACAACATGCAAATTAAGCCGCAACAAAAAATTGGTTTTCGTGGCTTGATTCAGAGCATGGTCGCATTATTTTTAAATCATGTGGAGGATAGTCATAAGCATGAGTTTACCTTATTGAAAGAATATAAGGACAGTCTGTTTATTGATGGACATTCTTGTCAGCCATATTACCTGGCCGCCTTTTTATACTTGAACATAGACAGGCTTTTTAGGGAGGGAAAACTCCCGAAAGAGTTGAAGAATTACAAAATGCATGTCATGTTATTGATAAAGGAGATGCAGGGCGGTTCTTCCCCAGATTTGCCGTCCGTGGACATAGACAAGTATTGCGAGCGGCTGGTGGCGAGCTTTGCGGGCGGCAAACTGGAGCAGCGTGCGTCGGATGCGTGTGAGAAATTTAAAGACATAAGGGCAAAGTGGATTGATTTAAAAGGAGAACAATACAAACATGGTATTAAGGACAGTGCCGAATTTCGGGATTTTCTCATGAAAGAGATTTATGGGGCGTTGGACAAGCATGAATTGGAAAAGGTCTATGTGGGCTATGTGATGAATGTAAAATTGGATAGGCATAACAATTGGTTTGGCTTTATTGAACGCGTGCCTCATAATGTTTTTTTTCATGAGTTTGACAATCCCGGTATAGATCGGTCGTATGTAGGGAAAAAGGTCAGTTATAAAATTGTTCGTGATGGTAGTCAGGAGAGGGCGATAAACGTACGGATCATGGAATCGTGATGCGTGTTGTTTATAGTGGTGACGTTCCGCTTTGGAGCATAAGATAAAAGAAAAAGATTGTAGCTGGAGACTTATGAGCCAAAAGATAGAAAACTTATTGAACCTTGCGTTGGATTCAACGGCGCGGGAGCGTGAGATGTCGTTGAACCTGGACGTGGGTTACGACCCAATCGACCGGGAGTGGGAACTGATTGTAAAGTATTCCGGCTCGTTGGAGGCGATTAGGGCGCTGGCAACCTCGACCAGCGAGCTGGTGAACGAATACGCGGTGGTGACGGTGGCGGAATCGCAGATTCCATTGCTGTCACGGTTGCCGGAAGTGGAGTACGTCGAGAAACCGAAGAGGATATTTTTCCAGGTGGAAAACGGAAAGCGGGTTTCCTGCATCAGCAACGTGCAGCAAGCTCCTTTTTCTTTGCGCGGGAACGGGGTACTGGTGGGAATCGTGGACAGCGGGATTGACTACGCGCTGGATGAATTTCGTAATGTGGACGGGACGACGCGGATTTACAGTTTATGGGACCAGTCAATTGCCGGAAACCCGCCGAAACGGTACGAACTGGGGACGGAATATACGCGTGAGCAAATCAACCGGGCGCTTGCGGCGGGGAGCACGGAGGAGAGGCGGCGCCTCGTGCCGAGCCAGGACTTTTCCGGGCACGGGACGGCGGTGGCGGGAATCGCGGCGGGAAGCGGGAGGCGGCCGGGGCAGGCGGGAGCGTTGGATCAGCCGGGGCAGGCGGGAGTGGCATTTGGGCAGGCTGGGGCGGTTGGCGTTCAAGGGGCGGGAAGCGGCGGAGTGTCAGGCATCGCGCCGGAGAGCGAGTTGATTGTCGTGAAGATGGGAAACCCCAAGTCCGACGGTTTTCCCCGCACCACGGAATTGATGTTGGGTGTGGATTACATTATCCGTAAGGCGCAGGAGGCGGGAAGGCCGGTGGCGGTCAACTTAAGCTTTGGAAACACTTACGGCCCGCATGACGGGACTTCGCTCCTGGAGCGTTATCTGGACGACATATCCAATTATTGGAAGAGCGTCATTTGCGTGGGAAGTGGAAACGAGGGGACGACGGCGGGGCATACTGCGGGAATCCTGGAGACGGGGGTCGAGCAGGAAATCCAGCTCGGCGTGCAGGAGAACGAGCCGACGGTCAACGTCCAGCTTTGGAAGTCTTACGTGGATGAGTTCGACATTTCCGTCGTCAGCCCTTCGGGAGTCAGGGTGGGGCCGATACAAGAACGGCTGGGCAGCCAACGGTTCATGTTGGGGCAGACGGAAATCCTTTTGTACTATGGGAAACCCGCTCCATATAGCGTGAGGCAGGAGATTTACCTGGACTTTTTGCCGAGGCGGTCGTACATTGATGCCGGAATTTGGCGCGTCGTGCTGACCCCGCGGCGAATCGTGTCGGGAGAATACCAGATGTGGCTTCCGGTGCAAAGCGCACTGAACGTGGGAACCGCGTTCCTGCGGCCGGTGAGCGCGATGACGTTGACGGTGCCATCCACGGCGGCGCGGGTTGTCACGGTGGGGGCGTATGACCCGCTGACATTTTCCTATGCCGACTTTTCCGGGCGCGGGGCGTATGGGTTCGCGGCGGTTCGCGCAAAAGGCGTGGCCGGCGTGGGGCAGCAGGATCTGGTGATGGCAAAGCCGGACTTGGTCGCGCCCGGCGTGGACATAACGACCACGGCGGCGGGCGGGGGATATACGCAAGTGAGCGGCACGTCCTTTGCCACGCCGTTCGTGACCGGCAGTGCGGCGCTCTTGATGCAGTGGGGCGTGGCGGAGGACAATGACCCGTATTTGTATGGGGAGAAGGTGAAGGCGTATTTGAGACGCGGGGCGAGGGAACTGCCGGGATTTGAAGCGTACCCGAATAACCAGGTGGGGTATGGGGCACTGTGCGTGAGGGAGAGCATACCAGGATAAAAATGAAAACATGACGGTACTCCATCAGCACTTTGATGGATTGCATGCACTCGTTGATGGGCTGCATCGCGGAAAGAACGAGGTCCGTGGATTGGGTGCCGGTTGTCACGTCATGGATTGAGCGGCTGACCGGCGTGCCCGTGCTTTTCGCGGCTCCGGCCGACACCTGGTTCTCCTCGCTGTCCATCTGGCTCGCGATGTGGGTAATGTCGCGCATCACGTTCGTGAAGTTGGTGCGTATGCTCTTCGGGCTTTCGGCCAGAACCTTGAAATCACCGGTATAGTAGGACTCGTTTTTCGCGACGTCCACGGAGATGTTGCCATCCGCCATCTCGCCCAGGATTCGGCCGACGTCGTAACCGCGTCTTATAGCTTGGCTTTGTATTTTTCCGTAAACGCCGCCAGTGCCTGGCGTTCCTCTTCCTGGCTGATGTTGTCGACAAAGCTCTTGGAATTTTGCCCGATGTCGTCAAAGGTGAAGTACATGGAGTTCCTGCCGCGTTCGGCGAAGTACATTTCCCAGGTGTTTTCACGTTTTCGATATTTCGTGGACTTGATTTCCGAAATCTCGATTTCAAGAGGCTCGGAGAATTCCGTCAGTTCGACGTTTATCGGAACGGCGACGATTTTGTAATCGCTTTCTCGATAGCCGAACATGAGGCTGACAAATTGGTAAACCTGAGTGTCGGAGAAAAGTCCGTCCTCCTTCCAGGTGGAGCCCGTGGTGGCGTAAAGCACTTGGTAAGAGTCCCCGTCGGCGACGGCCTGGTTGAACAACCGGCGCATCTTGAGCTTGTTTTTTTGTGCCTCTTCCATGTCGATTTTTGGTTTCCTTGAGAATAATCCCATATGTAATACCCTCCCGTCTGTGCCCGGATGTTGGCCCGCGTTTTGCCACGCGATGGATGGAACCCGGCCATACGTCCATTTTTTCGGGAATATTCTAGCACTTTTTTATTGCCGATGCAATATTTTGTATGAAAAATATTGTCTGATTTCCGAAAAATATTGGTGAAACACGTCCGGGTCGGTTTCGGACTGCATGGCGAGGAGGTAGCGCTTCAAGTCGTGCAGTTCTTTTTTTAGAAAATCTATGTTGTCCCGTTCCAACTTGTATTGCTCATATTGGCGTTGGAACTGGCGCGTCCTTCGCGTCCACCGCCAGGCCCTCGGCGAGGTCGGGGTGATGAAAATTTCTGTTGTAATAATAGTTTGATGAAGATATAATAGAAAATAGGCAATCACAACTTGCCAATCGGCGAATGGAAAATAGACTAGGAAAATGGTTTGAGAGGTGAAGGTTATGGCGAGGACGGTAGGAATCGGTCATTAGGATTTTGAAGAGGTGATTACGAAAGAAATATTTTATATAGGCAAGACGGGGGAATCAAGGAATGGTGGGAGAATGAGGGCGTGGAGGCCATGAACGTGTATATGAACAAGGTCGCTTCCGCGACGTTTAGCTATTTTGACACGGGTAGCATTTTTTCGGGAGTGGAAAAGGCGGAGGCAGAACCGGAACGGTTAAAGCAGACTGAAGAGAAGAATTACGTGGCGAATTTGGAAGCGGCGCGGATTGCGCCGAAGCGGATTAAGAAGTATGGGTTCGCGTTCGAGGGGAAAAAGGTATTGATTGGGGAATGGCAATCAATTGGCATGTGAAAGTGTGTCGTGCACTAAAAACGCGGGGCTTTTTATTTTATGGTCTCTTACTTTCTGAAAATGTGGCTTGAACTTCGGGGCGTTTGCGGTTATACTGTTAGATACTGAAACTTTAAATATGTTGGCGGCGTGCCTTGATCGCGAAATATGGGCGAATGCCGACAGCTCATTTGCAAAAGGAGAGCCAAAAGAATGAAAATGTTATCAATCGAGCAAGAATTGAAGGGAAACGTGTATCCGGGGCGCGGTATCATTATCGGGAGGAGCGCGGACCGGACGAAGGCGGTATGCGCTTATTTTATCATGGGACGCAGCACGAACAGCCGAAACCGCGTCTTCGTGGAGGACGGCGAGGGCATCCGCACGCAGGCGTTTGATCCGGCCAAGCTGTCTGACCCGAGCTTGATTATTTACGCGCCGGTGCGCGTCCTTGGCAACAAGACGATTGTCACCAATGGCGACCAGACGGACACGATTTACGAGGGGATGGACAAGCAGATGACGTTCGAGCAGTCCTTGCGTTCGCGCGAGTTCGAGCCGGACGGGCCGAACTATACGCCGCGCATTTCCGGTATCATGCACTTGGAGGGCGGCGGGTATAATTATGCGATGTCGATTTTGAAGAGCAATGACGGCGATCCGTCAGGCTGCAGCCGTTATACGTTCGCTTACGAGAATCCGGCGGCGGGTGAGGGGCATTTCATCCACACGTACATGCATGACGGTGACCCGCTTCCGAGTTTTGAGGGCGAGCCGAAGCTGGTGGACGTGGCGGACGACATTGACGCATACACGAAGCTACTGTGGGAAAGCCTGAACGAGGAGAACAAGGTGTCTTTGTTCGTGCGGTATATCGACATCGCAAGCGGGGCATATGAGACCCGCATCGTCAACAAGAACCAGTGAGCGGCGAGGCAAAACGCATCAAGCGGTGGAATAAAAGTGCCGGGCATGTGTCGGCAGGCAGGAGAATAGAAAACGGATGTGAAAAATATCAGGAGGAGTACGAAGATGAAAGAATTGGAATTGAAATATGGTTGTAACCCGAATCAGAAACCGTCCCGCATTTACATGCAGGACGGGAGTGACTTGCCAATCGAGGTATTGTGCGGCAAGCCGGGCTATATAAATTTTTTGGACGCGTTCAACGGATGGCTTTTGGTGTCGGAGCTTAAGAAGGCGACGAACCTTCCGGCGGCGACTTCCTTTAAGCACGTGTCACCGGCAGGTGCGGCGGTAGGATTGCCGCTTTCAGAGACGTTGGCCAAGATTTACTGGGTGGACGACCTTGGCGAACTTTCTCCGTTGGCTTGCGCCTACGCCCGGGCGAGGGGGGCGGATCGTATGTCTTCCTTTGGAGATTTCATTGCCCTCTCCGACGTTTGTGACGAGGATACCGCGCGGTTAATCAAGCGGGAGGTGTCCGACGGTGTCATTGCCCCAGGATATACGCCGGAGGCGTTGGAGCTTTTGAAGCAGAAGAAGAAAGGGAACTACAACGTAATCCAGATTGACCCGGATTATGTACCGGCACCGCTTGAGCACAAGGAAGTGTTCGGCATCACGTTCGAGCAGGGTAGAAACGAACTGGTGATTGACGATGATTTCTTTGCCAACGTGGTGACGGAAAATAAGGAAATTCCGAAATCTGCCCAAATTGATTTGGCGATTTCCATGATTACGTTGAAATATACGCAGTCCAATTCCGTCTGCTATGTCAAGGGCGGGCAGGCCATTGGTATCGGCGCGGGGCAGCAGTCCCGTATCCATTGTACCCGTCTGGCCGGACAGAAGGCGGACAACTGGTGGCTGCGCCAGTCCCCGCAGGTTCTTGGCCTGCAGTTTAGGGAAGGCATCGGGCGCGCGGACAGGGACAACGCGATTGACCTTTATATCGGCGAGGAGTACATGGACGTGCTGGCGGATGGCGTTTGGGAAAATACGTTCAAAGTGAAGCCGGACGTGTTCACGCGGGAGGAGAAGCGGGCATGGCTGGACAAGATGGAAGACGTGGCGCTTGGTTCCGATGCGTTTTTCCCGTTTGGCGACAACATTGAGCGTGCCCACAAGAGCGGCGTGAAATACGTGGCACAGCCGGGTGGATCCGTGCGCGATGACAATGTAATCGCGGCCTGCAATAAATATGACATGGCGATGGCGTTTACGGGGCTGAGATTGTTCCATCATTGACCGAAAGCAACTGGCTTTGAACACTTAATGAGACCGAAGGCGCGAATTTGGCGAAAAGAATTTCAATTTTCCCATAGATACAAGGAGACTACCATGGTTATAGAAACAAACAGTCCGGAGGAAACGTACCGCGTCGGCATCAATGCCGGGGAGCTTTCTCAGGCGGGGCAGGTCTTTACTTTGACCGGTGACCTGGGTACGGGTAAGACCGTGTTCACGCAGGGGCTGGCCAAGGGACTTGGCATCGAGGAGCCGGTTTGCAGCCCGACCTTTACCATCGTGCAGGTGTACGAGGGCGGGCGGCTTCCCTTTTATCATTTTGACGTGTATCGGATTGGCGACGTCGAGGAAATGGAAGAGGTCGGTTTCGATTATTATCTGGAGCGCGGGGGCGTGTCCCTGATTGAATGGGCGAACCTGATTGGGGAGCTTTTGCCGCCAAAGCGCACGGAGATTACGATTGAAAAGGATTTGAAGAAGGGTTTTGACTATCGAAGGATTACGATAGAGGACGTGGGATGAAAGAAAAAGGTCAGACGAAAGCTGGCCTTTTCCTCTTGATATTTTAGAATTGCGAGAACGCAAAGCGCGTGGCAATCCGTGGGTATCATCATGAACCATGACAAGAAACATGCCCGTTTTGAAAGGAAGACTTGAAATGAAGGTGCTTGCAATAGACAGTTCTGGGCTGACCGCCACCGTGGCATTGGTGGACGAGTCACAGACCATCGCGGAGTATACCGTGAATTATCAGAAGACGCATTCGCAGACCTTGCTGCCGATGATTGACGAGATTGTGAAAATGACGGAGACGGATTTACGGATGATTGACGCAATAGCCGTGGCGGGCGGCCCCGGTTCGTTTACCGGGCTGCGTATCGGCTCGGCGACGGCCAAGGGGCTTGGTCTGGCGTTAGGAAAGCCCCTGGTTTCCGTGCCGACGGTGGATGCCCTGGCATATAACGTATACGGCTGCAGGGACATCATCTGTCCGGTCATGGATGCCAGGAGGAACCAGGTCTATACTGGAATCTATACGTTTGTCGATTCGAGGCGGCCGTCTGGCCAAGGCATGCAGGATGCCACGCGGCCGTCGGGACGGGAGGCGCCGGAAGCGGAGCGACCTTTGGAAACGCAGGCCGCGGGGCGGGTGGGCAAAGTGCCAGTGAAGCTTCCTTTCGGCTGGAGCGCGGCACCCGTAAGAAATCCGCGAGCAGGCGGCTTGTTTGAACCGGCTTTTCAGGTGCTGAAGATGCAGATGGCAATTTCGGTGGAGGACCTGATACGGAGGCTGAACAATTATAACCGCCCGGTCGTTTTTTTGGGTGACGGCGTGCCGGTGCACGGGGAGACGTTCGCGGCGGGACTGAAAGTGCCGTATTCTTTCGCCCCGGTTTATTTGAACCGTCAACGGGCGGCATCCGTAGGGGCATTGGCAATCCAGTATCATAAAATGGGAAAATACGAGACGGCGGCGGAACATCAGCCGGACTATTTGCGCGTGTCACAGGCAGAGCGGGAGCTGGCCGAGCGGGAAAAGAGCGCGCCCGTCGTCATCCGCCGGATGAAGCTGGAGGACGCGGCCGCGGTGGCGGAGATGGAGCACCAGATTTTCAGTGACGCGTGGAGTGAAAAGAGTGTCGTGGCCTCCATTGAGAATCCGCGGGCAATTTGCCTGATTGCGGAGAAAGGGGGGCGGCAGATAGGCTATCTGTTTGCCTATACGGCGGCGGACGAGGCGGAAATCGCCCGTATCGCGACCGTCAAGGAACGGCGCAGGACGGGCGTGGGGGCATATTTGCTGGAACACCTGGAGATGCTTGGCAAGGCGGCGCGGGTAGAAAAAATTTTGCTTGACGTACGGGAGGGCAACACGGCGGCGCGGACGTTTTATGCCGGACAAGGATTTGTGGAGGACGGGAAGCGCACCGGATTTTATGAAAAACCGAAAGAGGACGCGGTGCTGATGAGTAAGCGATTGCGAGGAGACTGAGCATGTATAGGTTTGTTACAAGACAAGGAAAGCGGCGGGAAGTGGAGAAAATTATCTGCAACCGATGTGGGAAGACGATTCCCGTGACTATGCATGGCCCGGAGGCCGACGTAATACATGTGGAGCAGCATTGGGGGTATTTTTCCGAAAAGGACGGGGAATGCCACACGTTTGATTTGTGCGAGGATTGTTACGACGAAATCGTGAAAGGATTCCGCGTGCCGGTGGAGCGGCAGTGAAAGAATGGAGAGGAAATTATTATGTTGGACGTATGTTTGCTGGGCTGCGGCGGGATGATGCCGTTGCCGTATCGTTGGCTGACCTCGTTGATGGCGAGGTACAATGGCAGCAGTTTATTGATAGATTGCGGCGAGGGGACGCAGATTGCCATCAAGGAAAAAGGGTGGACTTTCAAGCCGATTGACGTAATTTGCTTCACGCATTACCATGGCGACCATATCAGCGGGTTGCCGGGACTGCTTCTTACGATGGGAAATGCGGAGCGGACAAAGCCGCTAAAATTGATTGGGCCGAAGGGATTGGAACGGGTGGTCAATGCCTTGCGAACGATTGCACCAGAACTGCCCTTTCCAATTGAATTTCATGAAATTGACAAGACTTCGCAGGTTTTTGAAATGGAGGGGTATCGTCTGAGGGCGTTTCGTGTGAATCATAACGTGCTTTGCTACGGATATACGATGGAGATTGACCGCGCCGGAAAATTTGACCCGCAAAGGGCATTGGCGCAGGAGATTCCGCAAAAACTCTGGAAGCATTTACAGCGGGGAGAGACCATTGAGGCCGACGGGCGTGTATTTACGCCGGACATGGTGTTGGGACCTGCGCGAAAAGGTATCAAATTGACTTATACGACCGATACGAGGCCGACCAATTCCATTCGGGAAAATGCCAAGGATTCGGATTTGTTTATTTGCGAGGGCATGTATGGGGAGAAGGACAAGCAGGAGAAGGCCGTTGAGCACAAGCATATGATGTTTTATGAGGCTGCGGCGCTGGCAAAGGAAGCAAACGTGCAGGAAATGTGGCTGACGCATTACAGCCCGTCTTTGAACCGGCCGGAGGAATACATGGACGAGGTACGGCGCATTTTCCCCCGGGCGAAAGCGGGGAAGGACGGCATGTCCGCGGAAATCAAGTTCATTGACTGAAATTGGGCTGAAAGCAACTTGGCGAATCCAAGCGGGAGCGAAGGGTGAGCCTAGTGCGAGGCCGTTCTTTGAGATTGGCGAGACCGGAGGTCGAGGTTAGCGAGGCTGAAAGCAACTTGGCGAATCCAAGCGAGAGCGAAGGGTGAGCCTAGTGCGAGGCCGTTCTTTGAGATTGGCGAGACCGGAGGTCGAGGTTAGCGAAAAGAACTTCCTTATAAAGGAGACAAAAATGAAGGAAATCGAGAATATTAACATATTGGCAATCGAGAGTTCATGTGACGAGACGGCGGCGGCCGTCGTGCACAACGGGCGAGAGGTGTATTCCAACGTCATTTCCTCCCAGATTGAATTGCACAAGCTTTATGGCGGCGTGGTGCCGGAAATCGCGTCACGCAAGCATATTGAGAAAATCAACCAGGTCATTGAGGAGGCCTTGAAGGAGGCCGAGACGTCGTTGGACAATATTGACGCGGTGGCGGTCACGTACGGGCCGGGGTTGGTAGGAGCCCTATTGGTGGGCGTGGCGGAAGCCAAGGCCATCGCCTACGCGAAGAACCTGCCTTTAATCGGGGTGCACCATATCGAGGGACACATTTCGGCGAATTACATTGAGCATCCGGATTTGGAGCCTCCGTTTTTATGTCTCGTCGTGTCCGGCGGACATACTCATCTGGTGCGCGTGGTGGATTATGGAAAATACGAGATTCTCGGGCGCACGCGCGACGACGCGGCGGGCGAGGCCTATGACAAAGTGGCGCGTTCAATCGGGCTGGGGTATCCGGGCGGGCCGAAAATCGACCGCCTGGCCAAGGAGGGGAATCCCGAGGCGATTTCTTTTCCAAAGGCGCATATCGAGGACTCGCCGTATGATTTCAGCTTCAGCGGGGTGAAGTCGGCGGTGCTTAACTATATCAACGGTTGTCAGATGAAGGGCGAATCATTTAACCCGGCGGACATCGCCGCCTCGTTCCAGAAGGCGGTGGTGGACGTGCTGGTGGAAAATTCCATGCGGGCGGTGGGCGAGTTCGATTCCGACAAGTTCGCCCTTGCCGGCGGCGTGGCCGCCAACAGCGCGTTGCGGAAGGGCATGCGTACGGCATGTGAGGCACGGGGAGTTCGGCTGTATTATCCGTCCCCGGTACTTTGTACGGACAACGCGGCCATGATTGGGGCGGCGGGGTATTATGAATATATTTCGGGGACGCGGCACGGATGGGACCTAAACGCGGTGCCGAATTTGAAATTGGGTGAGCGGTAGTAGTGGCAAGCTATCACACGGAGGAATTGAAAGAAGATTTGTGAGTTCGAGGAGGTTCGTGTAGGGAACGCGAAGCGTTTGAAGTGCAATATGTATGACATGTTGGGAGAACGGATATGAAAAAAAAGTATTGTACCGCCATCGTCCTGGCGGCGGGGCGGGGAAAACGGATGAAGACCACGGTGCACAAGCAATATTTGTTGCTTGCCGGAAAGCCGATTCTTTATTATGGCCTGAAAGCATTTCAAGATTCGGATTTGATTGACGAGATTGTTCTTGTCGCCGGAACGGGCGAGGAAACGTATTGTCGGGAGCGTTTCGTGGAAGAATATCATTTTACGAAGGTGAAAAAAATCGTGACCGGCGGGGCGGAACGTTACCATTCCGTGTGGAATGCGTTGAAAGAGACGAGGGACGAGGGCTATGTTTTCATTCATGACGGGGCGCGCCCGTTTGTGGACGGGGCTATTTTGAATCGCGTGTATGAGGAAGTAAAAAAATGCAAGGCCTGCGTGGTGGGAATGCCGGTCAAGGATACCATCAAGCTGGTCGATGAAAACGGGTTCGTGGCGGACACGCCCCCGCGCGACCGCTTGTGGACGGTGCAGACCCCGCAGGTGTTCGAGACGGCGCTGGTGAGGGAGGCCTATGCGAGGATGATGAAGGAGGGACTTGTCGGAGTGACCGACGACGCGATGGTCGTGGAGGGCATGATGGGATTTCCGGTGAAGTTGGTGGAAGGCTCCTATGAAAATATCAAGATTACGACGCCGGAGGATTTGGAAATGGGCGAGGCATTCTGCCGCCGCGGAGGGACGTTATGAGTAATAAGACGAAAATTCAGGAAATGTTGTTTGAATTACAAGATTTGGAATATCGCGCGTTTCATAGCAAGCTGATGCCAACGGTTGATCCGGCCGCGATTATCGGCGTACGTACGCCCGAGCTTCGCAAGCTTGCAAAGCAGGTGGCGAAGATGCCGGAGGCGAACGCGTTTTTAAAAAGCCTCCCCCATAAATATTATGAGGAAAACAACCTGCATGGTTTTTTGCTGGAAGAAATCAAGGATTATGACACATGTATTGCCGCGTTGGAGGAATTTCTTCCTTACGTGGACAACTGGGCGACCTGCGACATGATGTCGCCGAAGGTGTTGAAAAAACATTTGCCGGAACTCTTAAAAGTGATTGAGGGCTGGCTTGCCTCTGGCCGAACCTATACCGTGCGGTTTGGAATCGGCATGCTGATGAGGTTTTATTTGGATGACGCGTTTGACTTGGCATATCCGGAGATGGTTGCGGCTGTCTGTTCGGAAGAGTATTATGTCAACATGATGCGGGCGTGGTATTTCGCGACCGCATTGGCAAAGCAGTACGAAAAGGTTCTCCCGTTTATAGAGAACAAAAGGTTGGACGTATGGACGCACAACAAGGCGATTCAAAAGTCCGTGGAAAGCAATCGGATTACGAAGGAGCAAAAAGAGTATTTGAAAACACAGAAAGCGCGATGAACACGCATGCGCGGTGAAGCGGCCGTGAATCACGTATGTGGCAGAGTGGATATGAAAGCAAAGTGAATATTGAAAAAAGACGGACGGAAGTCATTTGTGACGGCAGGGAGGTGCCTATGAAACTGGACCGGAGAGTGAGAAAGACATTGATGCTTGCGACAAAAATCTGCGTGGGGAGTTCGCTTTCCATATATATTGCGAATTATTTGCAACTTGACTTTGCCACGTCCGCCGGGACGATTACGCTGCTTACGTTACTTACGACGAAGTGGGAAACGATGCGTCTTTCCTTGTACCGGCTGCTCACGTTCGTGGTGACGGTATTGATTGCGTGGATTACGTTCACGCATTGTTCGAGTGAATGGATTGCTTATGGTATTTTTATTTTCTGTATTGTCTTAATCAGTTATTTCTTCGGGTGGAAGGCCACCGTTTCGGTCAACGCGGTCATTGGGACTCATTTTCTTAGCACGTTGGAATTCGATGGGCGGTTCATCATAAACGAGTTTTTGCTGGTGCTGATTGGAATCACGATGGCGATTATTCTGAATTTGTTCAATAATAACCGTGGACATCGGAGGGAAATCATTGCCAACATGCGCTATACCGAAGAACGGCTTCAGGAAATCCTGGGCGGAATCGCCATGTATTTGCATAATCAAGAGATGGAGCAGAGCGTGTGGGCGGAAATTGTCGCCTTGGAGGCGAAGGTGCTGACGTTTTCCGAGGGGGCCTACGAGTATCAGGAAAACACGTTTCACTCGCATCCCCAATATTATATTGATTATTTTGAGATGCGTAAGTCGCAATGCTCGGTCTTGCACAGCCTGCACTACGAGCTTCGTCGGATGCGCTCGATGCCGAAGCAGGCCGAGGTGGTGGCCGATTATATTTTGTATTTGAAGAAATACGTCGTCGAGGTCAATCGGCCGGAAAAGCAGATGCAGAGGCTGAAAGAAATATTTGAATGGATGGAGCGGGAGCCGTTGCCCGCCACGCGGGAGGAGTTCGAGAGCCGGGCGATGCTCTACCACGTGCTGATGGATCTTGAGGAATTCTTGAAATGCAAGGTGCGGTTCGTGAACGGCCTGGATGAATTCCAGAAAAAACATTATTGGAAGGATGAGGAAAAAGAGGCGGCTGAATGAAGGGGGCGTATGCCCCCTCATGTATTATATTTGATTTCTGCAAGCAATGATTGAAGCAGGATGCGGATTTGACGCAAAGAAGTTCACCTTTGGAAATACTTCATCTTTGCCAACGCCCGGACGCCCCGCAGGGGAGTACGAGGCCGCTTTTTGTGACGGGCAGGCCAATTTCCTGCGACTCCGCATGTCCGCCGAACTCCTTTAATTCGGTCGCCATCATGTATGTGAGAACCGCGGGCGCAAGCCCGGTCGTGTAGGAGTTGACCAGGAAGAAGAGCGCGTCCCTGGACAATATTTGCGTGCACAGCTTTATCAAGGGGTGGATCATGTCCTCGATTTTCCAAACCTCGCCCTTGGGGCCGCGCCCGTAGGAAGGTGGATCCATGATGATGGCGTCGTATGTGTTGCCTCGGCGGATTTCCCGTTCGACAAATTTGACGCAGTCGTCCACGAGCCAGCGAATCGGCGCGTCTTTTAAGCCGGAAGAAACCGCGTTTTCCTTGGCCCAGCCAACCATTCCCTTCGAAGCGTCCACGTGCGTGACCTGCGCCCCGGCGGCGGCCGCGGCCAGCGTGGCGCCACCGGTATAGGCGAAGAGGTTCAAGACCTTTATCGGGCGGTTGGCCTTGCGGATAAGCCGCGAAAACCAATCCCAGTTGGCGGCCTGTTCGGGAAAAAGCCCGGTATGCTTGAAACTGAACGGTTTTAAGTTGAACGTCAACTGCAACAAGGCTTCCTTTGAGCAATCGGCATCGCCGCGCCCAGGGCCGCTATCGCCACTGGCGTGCGCTTGGCTGCCGGGTGATTCGTCGAACTCTTTATAATAGGTAATCTGCCACTGTTCGGGCAAATTAAAAAACTCCCATTCCCCGCCGCCTTTTTTACTGCGATGATAGTGGGCGTTTGGGCGCTTCCAGCCGGAATCTGACTTGGGCGTGTTCCAGATGACCTGCGGGTCGGGACGCACGAGGATATATTTTCCCCAGCGTTCCAGCTTTTCCCCGCCCGAGCAGTCAAGTACTTCGTAATCGTTCCAATTATTCGCAATCCACATGATGAAACTCCAATCGTTTGATGTTGGGGTCAAAAGGCATTTTAACTCCATGATACCACGGATTACTTCGCACTACGTGCTCCCGCCGTCTCCGCTACGGTCGCACGAAGCGAGCGTCCACTGGACGTTCGGTGTCCTAAAACACCTCAAATCCGCTCATTTTTCATCTATCTTCTCACAAAAAGGAACGATTTTCAACTCTTTTTTACATAAAAGTTCGTTTCAGTCGGATTCTTTCTGACTCAAGAACGCCTCCGCGTTGGTACATTTGATGATTTCATCATGGGACGCAATCTTGTCAAAAATGCGTTCATAAGTGTCCCGCAAGCCTTTTAATGACTGAAAGTCGAATTCATAACCATGTCCCCACATATAGAAAAGCATGTCGCCGTCCGTGGGGTCGGTCGTGATGAACTGATCCACCAGTCGTTCTATGTCGTCGTCGATATGCCAGCAAGTGGGTTTGAAATTCAACGGATTGTCCGGGAATGCAAAATTGCGTTTCGCCTTCTCACTTGTGACGCCTCGGGCATATAAAAAACTATTTTCTTTTAGAAATGCTTCTACGTTGCCGTTGGTTCTGCCGAACGGGAAGGCATGCCCCGCGACGGGGATGTCCGTAAATTTCTGCAAAGCCTCCTTGTCCTGCAAAAGCTCCATACGCAGTTCTTCGGGAGATAGCTTGCTTAAATTTGCATGGGTGACGCCATGGGTGGCAAGCTCCATGCCCTCATAAACCTGGCGGATTTCGTCGGCGGGAATGCGGTCTGCGTCGGCAAATTTGCCGAAAATAGGTTTCTTGGCATCCTTCGGGGCGTTGGAGAAGCCATACTTATTCATGTACTTGATATAAGCTTTTTGGCCAAACAGGCCGGAGTTCAAATTAAAAGTTCCCTTGATGCCGTATTTGCGCATCATTTTCAAAGTCAACTTGTCCTGCTCCAGGCCGTCGTCAAAGGAAAGCGTAAAAAATTTTTTATACTGTGTCATGATGAAATCCTCCCTGAATATAGTCATTATTTGTAAAAAGAATCGTAACGCACCAGGTTCGATAGTGCCTTAGTATCATTTATATAATGGAAAGAAAGAATATAAAATGACAAAATAAATCTAATGATTCATATTTTGTATCAAATTCGGACATGTTGCGTTTTACGACCTATCCCCAAGATTCCGGACGCGGTATTGCCGTGGCGTTTCCCCGTAGGCCTCCTCAAAGGCGCGATAAAAGGAAGTGCGATTCGTATATCCCAGTTCGACGATGATGTCGCTGATGGACGCGTCGGAATGGAGCAGCATCCATGCGGCCCGTTTCATGGAAATGGTCGAGGCGTATTGGGTGATGCTCATGCCCGTGTACTTGTTCACGATTCGGTTTAAGTAGCTGCCGGAATAATTCAGCGCCAGGGAAAGCCCCTCGCGGCTTACGCGTCCGTTATGCTGTTCCAGGAAAAGGGATATCCGTGAGAACAATTGCCCCTCCGCCTCGCTGCCAAGTTCGAGGGGGACGGTGGTATAAAGTTGCTTGTTGCTCAAATGGGTGAAAATGCGGCAAACGAAATGCTTGAAAAGAAAAGAGCAGCCGGGGGACGGGGAAAGGATACATTGTGTCAGCGCGTCAAAAAGAGGACGGAGGATGTCGCCTTCGTCGCCTGGACGTTTTTTGGGAATGAAATCAATATAGTTCTTCTTCTCTTTATATTCGCCACTAAGTTCCGTTTCGAAGAAATGGTACAGTTCTGATTGTTCGTCCCACAAATGACGTGTCGCGAAATATCTTTCGTCTTCCAAAACCAATTCCCGGAAGAATGTCTCTGAAAAGAAGATGCAGACGGTGTTGAAGTCGGAGACGTACTCTTCATTATGGCGCACGTTTCGATTGAGGAGGAAACAACTGCCACTCGAGTACTTGTGACGCTTGGATTCGACCCGTTGGAACAATTCCCCTTCGCGGACGTAGACCAGTTTATACGTGTTCTGACGGTGTTCTTCACGGTCGCGTACAAAGCGTATGAAGTCAGTCTGGTCAAAATCATAGCGAGCATAGTAATCAGGCGAAATGTGGGTGAGTTGATAGGGCGTGTCCAAACCACGCGTATAGGAAATGAAAACCACGAGAAAAGGGACGCTTACGTTTCGCAGGTTCTTTTGGTCAAACGCCGCCGCCGCTTTTTGTTCCGGTTGTAATTCGCCGGTAGGAAGGGACATGTCCCCCTCAATGACTTTGCCGCCGGTTTTTATGATGAAATAGCCCATGCCGACATACCTCCATGTGTACGATTCACGGGCGGGGCGCCTCGAAAAATTCCCGGTTTTCCTTGGTCGCCCTATATGCCAAATGTAAAAAGAGACACTGCCTTCTGTACACCGACGCTACACTAGAACAAGACAAGCGGCATCTATTTCTTTACATACTTGGATTTGCCCTTTGGCAATATTGTATCACATTTGATATAAAATACAAGGGGAAAAGTACATTTGCAACATTTTGTATTCTGTTGGGGTCTGGTATAATTTGAATCATGTTATAAAAATACAGATATGAGAAAGGAAAATAAAGGGATGAAAAAAGGAGAAAAATGGAAACCATCACCCAGATGTCTAAGTGGACGAAGCCGCTGGCGGACATGCTTCGGATGGCGGGGGCTGGTATCGTGGTGATTAACAAGGGGATTGGCGGAAATCAATTACTGTCGGATCCCGAGGGGAAATGGACGGCGATGTTTGGACGTGCCGGCGTAAAGAGATTCGAGGAGGATGTCGTGGAGGTGGCGGGGGCGTCGGATTTGATAATTGCCATGGGCGTCAATGATTTCAACGCAATCAAGGACGAGGCCGGCGCGCGTGGCAAAGCGGAGGCAATCATGGGCGCGTACCAGGATTTCGCGTCCCGCGCCCGGGACATGGGGATGAAAGTCTATGTTGCCACGGTCACGCCTTCGTTTGGCTGCAAGGGGTACCAGGCACTTGCCGAGCCAGAACGGCGGAAACTTAATGACATGGTGCGGGAAAGCAAAGTGTTTGATGGGGTTCTGGATTTCGACGCGGCGGTGCGTGACCCGGATGACCCGCGCATCATGAAGGAATATTGTGATTCGGGTGACCACGTGCATCCGGGAAGTGTGGGCGGAATAAAAATGGCAAGGACGGCATACAAAGTGCTTTCCGTTCATTTTTAAAGAAAATAAAAGTCAAAAAGATATGAAAAAACGAGGAGGAAAAACATGAAAAGCAAAGTGGTGAAACGGATTTTGGCGGCAGGAATGGTGGCGGCGATGTCATTGGCCATGCTTGCGGGCTGCGGCGACAAGGGCGCGTCCAAGGACACGGGCGACAAGGGGGGCGGCGCAAAAACCGTCGAGGACGAGTTCGCCGGCAAGAGCGCGGATTTTGGCTGGTGGATTGTCAAGATTGACAATAACGGGGAATATTACGAGACGTACGAGCAAAGTCCGGTCGTGCAGTACGTCAACCAGCAGTACTGGAATACCAAGGATGGCGGCATCGGCACGAAGGAGACGGGAAGACAGTTGAATCTTTCCTATATGGTGCCGATTAGCGGCTCCGAACTGGAAAATTTCAACACGATGATTGGAACCGGCGAATATCCCGAGATTGTAGATTTGGCATATTCCATCGAAAGTCCCCATGCCTTGTATGGGAACGGTGTTCTGATGGATATCACCGAGTATGTGGAAAGATATATGCCGAACTACATGGCGTTTCTGGATGCGAACCCGGAGCTCAAGCCGTTGGTGCAGGTGGCTGATGATGACGGGAGTGTCCGCTATTACGCGCTTTATTCGTTCGCTGACGGCGCGCAGGATCCCTGGGAGGGGACGTGCTACCGCCGCGACCTGGTCGTGAAATATGCCACGCCCACCGAGTACGTGTGGGACTGGGAGAGCGAGTATGTAAAAGAAAACGGCCATCCGGCGGTGACCCCGCTTGACAAGGCGATGGAGGAAGAGAACCTGGAAGGCTGGAAGAAAAACGACGTGACCGAGTTTGAGGCAAGTGAGGGGACGGATCCGGCGAACGATTATACGGATAATGTCATTTTCCCGAGCGGAACCTCCGACCCGATTACAATCAGTGACTGGGAATGGATGTTCGAGGCGTTTGACAAGGCATTTGCAGAAAGAGGCTGGGCAGAGGATGTCGGGGCATATGGATTTTCCATCATGTATACCGGGACGAGCGGACTGGGGGACATCACGTCTTCCTTTGGCGGCGGAACCGGGGGGACTTATTTGAAAGACGGCGTGGTGTACTTTGACGGTACGTCTGATAATTTCAAGGCCTATGTGGAATGTATGCGGACGTGGTATGAAAAGGGATGGTTGGATTCGAATTTTTATACCCGTGCCAGTGACATGTTTTACCAGATAGACACGGCCGGTGTCAACCAGGGAAAAGTGGGGATGTGGTGCGGTCTTTCAAGCACCCTGGGGTCGGCAATTCGTGTTTCTTGCCAGGATCCGTCTGACCAGAAGGACGCGTACGTGATGGGGGCGGCTCTTCCGATTAACGACGTGTACGGAGGCGTGGAGCAGATGTACAAGGAGCCGGATTCCTTATACCAGGGAAGCAGGAAGGGGTCTGCCGTGGGCATCACGAACAAGGCGGAGGATAAAGATTTAGCCACTTTGTTTACCTTCCTGGATTGGACGTACACGGAAGAAGGGGCCAAGGCGCTTCGAATCGGCCTGAACGCGGAGCAATATGCCAATGTCGAGCTTGATCCGGACTTGTACGAGGCATATGATATTGAGACGGCCTACACGGAATCCGTGGATGAGGAGGGAAAAACGGTGATTTCCACGACGTTTAGCAGTTCCGACACGATTTCGATTGCCATCATGGGACAACGGATGGCGGTCGGGCTCGTCATGACGGGAAATAACGGCGGGTACACGATTGACAAGGGGCTTCCGATGGTGAACGCGAAGGCGAAGGCGCAGTGGGCAAAATTCCTGAATACGGGAAACATCACGGACTATATGGACTTGTTAAACCCGGAGGAAGCGGAACAATATAACAAAAGCGCTTTGGCCATTCAGGAATATTCGTCGCAGAACCTGCCGAATGTCATCAAGGGCGAGCTTGGCTGGGAAGAATATGCGAAGGGACTTGAAACGATGGATACAGAAACCATGATTTCTTATTTCCAAAAATACGTAGATTTGGCAAACGCGGCCAAATGATGTTCCAGGGGCGCGGGGCATAAAGCGAGTAGGAATACGTGGATAACATGAGGGAAAATGATACCAGGGCCTGTCGGCGTGAAGCTGACGGGCTTGTTTTAGGATTGTATGGAAAAAAATACAATAAAATCGCGAAAAAGTTGAAAAAAATGAAAAAAACCGCTTGCAATAAATGGAAGTATTCGTTATACTAGTAACGCTGTGGCATGATAGCTGTGAAGCGTGAGGTTGCTGCCGAGTGCGATAAGCCGCATGATGGCAGGTTTTCCGTGGAGCGAATGTCAAGTTAGGAAACTGGCGACAAGTCACTGTACGTATCACAACTGATGACCCGTACGTGCATCGCGGGCGTAGGACTTCGGCGAGGACGAAGGTTACGCGGCGGGGATGCACCATGCCGGACGCAAGGGCATTTTGCGGATGGCGGCTGCGGGGAATGGCGTGTGGGTTTCTCACGACACACACGGGAGAGTGTACAGTCACCGCTTGTCGTACTGATGGAAAAAGTACGAAAAGGAGGCGACTTTTTTTATGGCAAGTCAAGTAATGAGAATCACGTTGAAGGCATATGAGCATCAGCTTGTTGATGCGTCTGCCAAGAAAATCATCGAAACTGTAAAGAAGAACGGATCACAGGTGAGCGGTCCGGTGCCACTTCCGACGAAGAAGGAAGTAGTGACCATCCTGCGGGCGGTACACAAGTACAAGGACTCGAGGGAACAGTTCGAGCAGAGGACCCACAAGAGGCTCATTGATATCATCGCGCCAACCCAGAAGACGGTGGATGCACTGTCACGTCTGGAAATGCCGGCCGGCGTGTACATCGATATCAAGATGAAGAACAAGTAAGAAGCTTGTCATCAACAATTTATGCAGTATTCCTATCATTTAGGATGAGCGCGGCGCGCTCCGCTGTAAATCACAGGAGGTAATCATAATGGAGAAAGCTATTTTGGCAACGAAAGTCGGAATGACACAGATTTTCGACGAAAACGGCGTCCTGATTCCGGTAACGGTCCTGCAGGCCGGGCCATGCGTGGTGACGCAGGTCAAGACGGAAGAGAATGACGGTTACAAGGCAGTCCAGGTCGGATTTGTCGACAAGGCCGAGAAGGTCGTCACGAAGGACAAGAGCGGCAAGAAGGAAATCGCGCACAGGAACGGCGTGACGAAGCCGGAGAAGGGTCATTTCGACAAGGCCGGGGTCTCAAGCAAGAGGTTCGTGCGGGAATTCCGGTTTGACAATGCGGAAGAATATACATTGGCCCAGGAAATCAAGGCCGACATTTTCGCGGCGGGCGACAAGGTTGACGCGACGGCCATTTCCAAGGGAAAAGGTTTCCAGGGCGCAATCAAGCGTCACAACCAGAGCAGGGGACCGATGACACATGGTTCCAAGTTCCACCGCCATGCGGGTTCCAACGGCGCGGCGTCCGACCCGAGCAAGGTGTTCAAGGGAAAGAAGATGCCGGGACAGATGGGCAACAAGCAGATTACCGTCCAGAACCTTGAGGTCGTAAGGGTTGACGTAGAAAACAACCTGCTGCTTATCAAGGGTTCCGTGCCGGGGCCGAAGAAGTGTCTCGTGACGGTCAAAGAAGCGGTAAAGACGGAGAGATAACCTGGCAGACGTAGAAAGGAGGATGCAGAGATGGCAAACGTATCTGTTTATAATATCGAAGGTAAAGAAGTTGGTACAATCGATTTGAGCGATGCCGTGTTCGGTGTTGACGTGAATGAGCACCTGATGCACATGGCGGTCGTGAACCAGCTTGCGAACAAGCGTCAGGGAACGCAGAAGGCGAAGACCCGCTCGGAAGTTTCCGGAGGCGGAAAGAAGCCATGGCGGCAAAAGGGAACCGGCCACGCGAGGCAGGGTTCAACAAGGGCTCCGCAGTGGACGGGCGGCGGGGTTGTATTTGCCCCGACCCCGAGGGATTATTCTTTCAAGATGAACAAGAAGGAAAAGAGGGGCGCGTTAAAGTCCGCGCTTACTTCCAGGGTGGAAGAGAGCAAGCTCATCGTGCTTGACGAGATTTCGTTTGACGAGATTAAGACGAAGAAATTCAAGGCGGTGCTTGACAATTTGAACGTGGGCAAGGCGCTCGTCGTATTGGAAGAGGGCAAGAAGAACGTGGAACTTTCCGCAAGGAACCTTCCGAACGTGAAGACGGCCCGCACCAACACGATCAACGTATACGACATTTTGAAGTACAACACGGTCATTTTGACGAAGGCCGCTGTTGCGACAATCGAGGAGGTGTACGCATAATGGCAGCTATCCAGTATTATGACGTCATTCAAAAGCCGGTAATCACGGAGAAGAGCATGGAGCAGATGGCAGATAAGAAATACACGTTCCTGGTTCACCCGGAGGCGACCAAGACCCAGATTAAGGAAGCGGTGGAGAAGATGTTTTCCGGCACGAAAGTGGAGGCCGTGAACACGATGAATCGCGGCGGCAAGACGAAGAGGCGCGGCATGACCTATGGAAAGACGGCGAAGACCAAGAAGGCCATCGTGAAACTGACCGAGGACAGCGCGGACATTGAGATTTTTGAAGGCTTGTAAGGCGCATAAAATAAACGGTGCAATTCCGTGAAACTAATAATTAGAGCAGATGAAAGGAGAAGAACGTAATGGGAATCAAAACATACAACCCATATACACCTTCCAGAAGGCAGATGACCGGTTCCGATTTCGCGGAGATTACGAAGAAGACTCCGGAGAAGTCCTTGCTGGTATCCAAGAGCAAGAACGCCGGTCGTAACAGCCAGGGTAAAATCACAGTAAGGCACCGCGGGGGCGGCGCGAAGAAAAAATATAGGCTGGTGGATTTCAAGAGAAGGAAAGACGGAATCCCGGCAACCGTCATCGGCATCGAATACGATCCGAACAGGACGGCGAACATCGCGTTGATTTGCTACGCGGACGGCGAGAAAGCTTATATCCTTGCCCCGGCGGGGTTGAAGGATGGCATGAAGGTCATGAACGGGCCGGAAGCCGAAGTGAGGATTGGTAACTGCCTGCCCCTTTCCGAAATCCCGGTAGGTACGCAGGTGCACAACATCGAACTGTATCCGGGCAGGGGTGGACAGCTGGTTCGCTCCGCGGGGAACAGCGCGCAGTTGATGGCAAAAGAAGGAAAGTACGCGACGCTGCGTCTTCCGTCAGGCGAAATGAGAATGGTTCCGATTATTTGCAGGGCATCCGTCGGGGTGGTGGGAAATGGCGAGCACAACCTGATTAACATCGGCAAGGCGGGACGCAAGCGCCATATGGGCATCCGCCCGACCGTGCGTGGTTCCGTCATGAACCCGAACGACCATCCGCATGGTGGTGGCGAGGGAAGAACAAGTATCGGCCGTCCGGGTCCGTGTACCCCGTGGGGCAAGCCGGCACTTGGTCTCAAGACCCGTAACAAGAAGAAGGCTTCTAACAAGCTGATTGTAAGAAGAAGAGATGGAAGGGCAATCAAATAATTAGATTACAAGGAGGTTGGAACCTATGGCTCGTTCACTGAAAAAAGGACCATTTGCAGATGAAAGCTTACTGAAAAAGGTAGATGCCATGAATGCCGCGGGCAACAAGGCGGTCATTAAGACATGGTCACGTCGTTCTACCATCTTCCCGTCTTTCGTGGGACACACGTTTGCCGTGCATGATGGAAGAAAGCACGTGCCGGTATACGTGACGGAAGACATGGTGGGCCACAAGCTTGGAGAGTTCGTGGCTACCAGGACATACAGGGGACATGGCAAAGACGAGAAGAAGTCTAAAGTAAGATAAACAAACAGTTTTTGAAAGGAGGGTTCATCCATGGCTAAAGGACATAGATCTCAAATCAAGAGAGCAAGAAACGAGCAGAATAGGGAAACGAGACCGTCGGCGAAGCTTTCCTACGCGCGGATGTCGGTTCAGAAGGCTTGTTTCGTGCTGGATGCAATCAGGGGCAAGGATGTACAGACGGCGCTTGGTATCCTGGCTTACAGCCCGCGGTACGCGTCAAGCGTGATAGAGAAACTTTTGAAGTCGGCAATCGCGAATGCCGAGTATAACAACAACATGAGCACGGAAAACCTTTATATCGAGGAGTGCTACGCAAATAAAGGGCCGACCATGAAGAGAATCAGACCGAGGGCACAAGGCAGGGCTTACCGTATTGAAAAGAGAATGAGCCACATCACCATCGTGCTGAATGAAAGATAAGGAGGAAAATAATGGGACAGAAAGTTAATCCTCATGGCTTAAGAGTCGGAGTTATCAAAGACTGGGATTCTAAATGGTACGCGGAAAAAGACTTCGCGGACAATTTGGTGGAAGACCACAAGATTAGGGTGTTTTTGAAGAAGAGATTATATAGTGCCGGAATTTCCAAAATTGAAATCGAGCGGGCGTCTGACCGCGTGAAGGTTGTCGTTTATACCGCGAAGCCGGGTGTCGTCATTGGAAAGGGCGGAGCTGAGATTGAAAAGGTGAAGGCGGAGCTTTCTAAGTACACGAACAAGAAATTGATTGTGGACATCAAGGAAGTAAGGAGGCCGGACAAAGACGCGCAGCTGGTGGCAGAAAATATCGCGCAGCAGCTTGAGAACCGTATCTCGTTCAGGCGCGCGATGAAGTCTTGCATGTCCAGGACGATGAAGTCGGGGGCGCTTGGCGTGAAGACGGCGGTGGCCGGACGCCTTGGCGGCGCGGACATGGCACGTACCGAGTTCTACAGCGAGGGAACCATCCCGTTGCAGACGCTGAGAGCAGACATTGATTATGGATTCGCGGAAGCTGACACAACTTACGGAAAAGTCGGTGTAAAGGTTTGGATTTACAAAGGCGAGATTCTTCCGGTCAAGGCTGATAAGGAAGGGAGCGATAAATAATGTTAATGCCAAAAAGAGTGAAACGTCGTAAACAGTTCCGTGGCAGCATGAAAGGAAAGGCCACGAGGGGAAACACGATTACCTACGGTGAGTTTGGTATCATTGCAACGGAGCCCTGCTGGATTCGTTCCAACCAGATTGAGGCGGCCCGTATCGCCATGACGCGTTACATCAAGCGTGGCGGAAAGGTCTGGATCAAGATTTTCCCGGATAAGCCGGTAACGGCAAAGCCGGCTGAAACCCGTATGGGTAGCGGAAAGGGTGCATTAGAGTACTGGGTAGCAGTTGTGAAGCCGGGACGCGTCATGTTTGAAATCGCGGGAGTTCCGGAAGAAGTAGCGAGAGAGGCTCTTCGCCTTGCGATGCACAAGTTGCCTTGCAAGTGCAAGATTGTTTCCCGCGCAGACTTAGAAGGCGGTGATAACAGTGAAAACTAATACATTTTTAAACGATTTAAGAGGAAAATCCGTTGAGGAATTGAACGAGGAATTAGTAGCTGCGAAGAAGGAACTTTTCAACCTGAGATTCCAGAACGCGACGAACCAGTTGAACAACACGAGCAGGATTAAGGAAGTGAGAAGGAATATCGCGCGTATCCAGACGCTGATTACCGAGGCCAAGAGGGCATGACCGAAAGCAACTTCCTTAAACAACATTTGAAAGGAGCAAGACCGTGGAAGAGAGAAATTTAAGAAAAGTCCGTGTCGGCAAGGTTGTCAGTGACAAGATGGACAAGACAGTCGTTGTCGCGGTTGAGAACCATGTAAAACATCCACTTTATAAGAAAATCATCAAGAGAACTTATAAATTGAAAGCGCATGACGAGAACAACGAGTGTCGCATTGGCGATACCGTGAAGGTGATGGAAACAAGGCCGCTGTCCAAGGAGAAGAGATGGAGACTTGTAGAAATCTTGGAGAAGGCGAAGTAATTTGCCTTGGGTTCATGACTAAATAATAAGGAGGTTTACCTGCATGATACAACAGGAAAGTAGGCTGAAAGTGGCCGATAATACAGGCGCCAAGGAATTGCTGTGTATCCGAGTGCTTGGCGGTTCTACGAGAAGGTATGCCGCAATCGGGGACATTATCGTTGCTTCTGTTAAAGATGCAACACCAGGCGGCGTTGTTAAAAAGGGTGACGTTGTGAAAGCGGTCGTCGTACGCACGGTGAAAGGCGCGCGTCGCAAGGACGGTTCCTATATCCGGTTCGACGAGAATGCCGCGGTGATTATAAAGGATGATATGAATCCGAGAGGAACACGTATTTTTGGACCAGTGGCCAGAGAATTGAGAGAGAAGCATTTCATGAAGATTGTCTCCCTGGCTCCGGAAGTATTGTAAGGAGGTGTCTGGGATGTCAACTATGAAGATTAAGAAGGGTGACACCGTGAAGGTGATTGCCGGCAAGGATAAGGACAAAGAAGGTAAAGTGATTTCCGTGGACAGGAAGAACGGAAGGGTTCTGGTCGAGGGCGTCAACATGTTGACGAAGCACACGAAGCCGAGCGCGGCGAACCAGAATGGCGGCATCATCCACCAGGAGGGTTCGATTGACATTTCCAACGTGATGTACGTGCACAAGGGGAAAGTCACCAGAATCGGGTTCAAGGTGGAAGACGGCAAAAAGGTCCGCGTTGCAAAATCAACCGGCGAAGTCATTGATTAATTCGGAAAGGAGGGCCTTGAGCGTTGAGTAGATTAAAAGAACAATACAAGAACGAGATCGTTGATGCGATGATTAAGAAGTTTGGCTATAAAAATATTATGGAAGTACCGAAGCTTGAAAAGGTTGTCATCAACATGGGCGTGGGTGAAGCGAAGGAAAATGCGAAAGTCCTGGAGTCTGCCGTGGCCGACATGGAGAAAATCTCCGGACAGAAGGCAATTATCACGAAAGCGAAGAATTCCGTGGCGAATTTCAAAATCAGGGAAGGCATGCCAATCGGTTGCAAGGTTACTTTGAGAGGGGAGAAGATGTACGAGTTCGTTGACCGTTTGATTAACCTCGCACTTCCCCGCGTGCGCGACTTCCGGGGAGTGAACCCGAACGCGTTTGACGGCAGGGGCAATTACGCGCTTGGTATCAAGGAGCAGTTGATTTTCCCTGAAATCGAGTACGACAAGATTGACAAGGTCAGAGGCATGGATGTCATTTTCGTTACTACGGCAAAAACTGACGAAGAAGCCCGTGAGTTGCTGAAACAGTTCAATATGCCATTCGCAAAGTAAAGGAGGGAGATTCATGGCAAAGACATCAATGAAAATCAAACAGCAGCGCAAAGCGAAATTCTCAACGAGAGAGTACACCCGCTGCAGGATTTGTGGCCGTCCACATGCATATTTAAGAAAATATGGCATCTGCCGTATTTGTTTCCGTGAATTGGCATACAAGGGTGAAATTCCAGGAGTGAAAAAGGCAAGCTGGTGACCGAAAGCGGCTTAGTGAGGGCAAGCTGGAGGCGATGCCTGAACTTAGGCGCACGGACGTGTGCCGGCGCCGCTAAGGGGCTTTGATAGATAAGTGTAAAAAAGAAGGAGGACACGTAACATGACTATGAGTGATCCAATTGCAGATATGCTTACAAGAATCCGTAATGCCAATACTGCGAAACATGATACAGTAGATGTACCTGCGTCAAAGATGAAAGTCTCGATTGCCGACATCCTTTATAACGAAGGATACATCGCCAAATATGACATCGTGGAAGACGGGGTATTCAAGACCATTCATATCACGCTGAAATACGGCGCGGACAAGAACGAGAAGGTAATCTCCGGCTTGAAGAGGATTTCCAAACCTGGACTTCGTGTGTATGCGAACAGCGCGGACATGCCGAAGGTACTTGGCGGCCTGGGAATCGCCATCGTATCCACCAACAAAGGCGTGATTACGGACAAAGAAGCGAGAAAGCTCGGCGTGGGCGGAGAAGTTCTTTGCTTTATATGGTGACCGAAAGCAACTGGCATTGAACACTTAACGAAAAGAAGCTATCGAGCTTAGTTGAGTGGATGTTACAATGCTAGTGCGAGGTCGTTCTTTGAGATTAGCGAGACTGAAAGTCAAGCTTAGCGAAAAGAACATGTTTTGGGGACGATAGAATGCAGGACTGAAAACAGAGTGGACATTAGCATCCATTCCGAAAATTTAAGTTAGGAGGAAAGGGTATGTCACGTATAGGAAGACAGCCAATCGCGATTCCGGCGGGCGTGACCGTTGAAATCGCTGAAAATAACGTGGTGACCGTGAAAGGTCCGAAGGGAACCCTTACAAGGGAACTCCCGGTTGAAATGGAAATCAAGCAGGAGGGCGCGGAAGTGACCGTTTCCAGGCCGAGTGACTTGAAGAGGATGAAATCTCTTCATGGTCTGACCCGGACGTTGATCCACAACATGGTGGTCGGCGTCACGGATGGGTATTCCAAAGTTTTGGAAGTGAACGGTGTCGGTTATAGGGCGGCCAAGGCGGGAAAGAAGCTGACCTTGAGCCTCGGATATTCGCATCCGGTGGAGATGGAAGATCCGGACGGTATCGAGACCGTTTTGGAAGGTCAGAACAAGATTACCGTAAAGGGTATCGACAAAGAAAAAGTTGGACAGTATGCGGCTGAAATCAGGGACAAGAGAAGACCGGAACCTTACAAGGGCAAGGGTATCAAGTATGCTGATGAGGTAATCAGGCGTAAAGTTGGTAAGACAGGTAAGAAATAATTAAGGAGGGTGTGAAAATGGTTAGTAAAAAGTCAAGAAGTGAAGTTCGCAAAAAGAAACACATGAAATTGCGTAACCGTTTCAGCGGTACTGCCGAGAGACCACGTTTGGCCGTGTTCAGAAGCAATAATCACATGTACGCGCAGATTATTGACGATACGGTGGCCAATACTTTGGTTTCGGCTTCCACTCTTCAGAAAGACGTGAAAGCAGAATTGGAAAAGACCAACGACGTTGCTGCAGCGGCATATCTCGGAAAAGTGATTGCCGAGAGGGCGAAGGAGAAGGGCATCACGGAGGTGGTCTTTGACAGGGGCGGCTTTATATATCAGGGAAAAGTCAAGGCATTGGCAGACGCAGCGAGAGAAGCTGGGTTGAATTTCTAGGAAGGGAGAACACATATGAGACAGGAACGTATTGATGCTGGTCAGTTTGAATTAGAAGAAAAAGTGGTGTCAATCAAGCGTGTTACCAAGGTCGTAAAAGGTGGTCGCAACATGAGATTCACAGCTTTGGTCGTTGTAGGCGATGGAAAAGGCCATGTCGGTGCAGGCTTGGGAAAGGCAACTGAAATTCCGGAAGCGATTCGCAAGGGAAAAGAGGACGCGGCGAAAAGCCTGATTCAGGTCGCGTTGGACGAAAATGAAAGCGTGACGCATGACGTGATTGGAAAGTTCGGCAGCGCCTCCGTGCTGCTTAAAAAGGCTCCGGACGGTACTGGCGTGATTGCCGGGGGTCCGGCCCGTGCGGTCATCGAGATGGCTGGAATTAAGAACATCCGTACGAAGTCGCTGGGGTCTAACAACAAGCAGAACGTGGTACTTGCCACAATCGAGGGGTTGAAGGGCATAAAGACTCCTGAAGAGGTTGCAAGGCTCCGTGGCAAGTCAGTGGACGAGATCATGGGCTAAAAAGGCAAGCATTGACTTGTCGCATAGGAGGTAGGAAGAATGGCAGATTTGAAAATCACGTTGGTAAAGTCTACGATTGGCGCTGTGCCGAAACATAGGAAGACCGTGGCGGCGTTGGGACTTAGGAAGCTGAACAAGACGGTGGTCTTGCCTGACAATGCGGCTACCAGGGGAATGGTACGGCAGGTTAGACATTTAGTGAAAGTGGAAGAAGCTTAAATAAAAACGATAAGGAGGTAATAGCATGGACTTATCAAACTTGAGGCCGGCGGACGGCTCTAAGCAGGGTGATAAATTCAGAAGGGGTCGCGGCCATGGTTCAGGAAACGGAAAGACGGCCGGCAAGGGCCACAAGGGCCAGAAGGCACGTTCCGGCGCGCCGAGGCCGGGCTTCGAAGGTGGTCAGATGCCTTTGTACAGAAGGTTGCCGAAGAGGGGCTTCAAATGTAGGAACTCCAAGACAATTGTGGGAATTAACTTGGGCGTTTTAGAGGCTTTCGAGGATGGCGCGACAGTTACCGTCGAGACCTTGTTGGAGACTGGAATTATCAAGAATCCCAGGGACGGCGTGAAAATCCTTGGGGATGGGGAGTTGACCAAAAAACTTGATGTAAAAGTTAACGCGTTTAGCGCAAAGGCGGCCGAGAAGATTGAGGCACTTGGTGGAAAAGCAGAGGTGATCTAATGCTAGAGACGGTACGAAGGGCATTTAAAATAGAAGACATCCGTAGGCGGATATTCTATACGTTCATAATGCTTGTCGTTGTTAGATTCGGTTCTCTTCTGCCTACGCCGGGAGTGAACCCGACCTATATTCAGAACTTTTTTGCGAGCCAGACCGGCGACGCGTTCAATTTTTTTGACGCGTTCACCAGGGGTTCCTTTACGCAGATGTCGGTATTTGCACTCAGCATCACGCCGTACATCACGTCTTCCATCATCATGCAGCTAATGACGATTGCCATTCCCAAGCTGGAGGAAATGCAGAAGGAAGGCGCGGACGGCAGAAAGAAAATTGCGGCAATCACGCGTTACGTGACGGTCGCGTTGGCGCTCATTGAGTCTTCTGCCATGGCAATCGGGTTTGGACGTTCGGGTTTGTTGGTCAAGTACAACTTCGTGAACGCGGCAATCGTTGTCTGCACTTTGACGGCGGGGTCGGCGTTCTTGATGTGGATAGGCGAACGGATTACGGAAAAAGGCGTGGGGAACGGTATTTCCATCGTCTTGTTGATTAACATCGTGTCCAGTATCCCGGATGACTTTGTCAGGTTGTACGAACAGTTTGTGAAGGGCAAGAAGCTGGCTTATGGGGTATTGGCCGCGCTTGTCATTTTGGCCGTGGTCTTGTTCATTATCGTGTTTGTCGTGACGTTGCAAAGCGGCGAGCGCAGGATTTCCGTGCAGTATTCCCAGAAGATGCAGGGACGCAGGACTTACGGGGGACAATCCACCCACATCCCGCTCAAGGTGAATACCGCGGGCGTGATTCCAATCATTTTTTCCTCGTCGCTGATGCAGGTGCCCATCGTCATCGCGACGTTTTTGGGAAAGGGGAACGGGACTGGTATAGGCAGCCAGATATTAAGGGGGCTTAATTCCAACAACTGGTTTGATCCGGAAAATCCGGTGTATTCCATCGGATTGCTGCTTTATATCATACTCACCATATTCTTTGCATATTTTTATACGTCGATTACGTTCAACCCGTTGGAGATTGCGAACAATATGAAAAAAAGCGGCGGTTTCATTCCGGGGATTCGCCCGGGCAAGCCAACCGTGGAGTATTTGGAAAAGATTTTAAATTACGTCATCTTCATCGGGGCGTGCGGACTGGTAATCGTGCAGACGATTCCGTTTTTCTTCAATGGCGTGTTCGGCGCGCAGGTGTCGTTTGGCGGGACATCCATCATCATTATCGTCGGCGTCGTGCTTGAGACGATAAAGCAGATTGAGTCGCAGATGCTGGTACGAAACTATACCGGCTTCCTGAACGGGAAGAGCGGTTCGTGACCGAAGGCACAAGATATAAGTTTAGCTCGCCGCAACCAGGCTTTTATGTCATAGGAAACTTCGTTCCCTATGACATAAAAACCCTCTGGGGATGCGTATAAGCGTGAAAGGAAACGTGTTGCGAAAGCAACCACGCTTGGCGCGGGAGTTTCGTAGCTGAAACTCTTCGTTCAGGAACTGGATGTGGCGGGTTAAAATATAATATGAGGTGATTACATGAAAATAATTATGCTTGGCGCACCCGGGGCCGGGAAAGGAACGCAGGCGAAGAAAATTGCGGAAAAGTACCAGATTCCGCACATTTCAACGGGCGACATTTTCAGGGCCAACATCAAGAACGGGACGGAACTTGGAAAAAAGGCGAAGACTTACATGGACCAGGGATTGCTCGTGCCAGACGAGCTGGTGGTTGACCTGGTGGTTGACCGGGTCGGGCAGGAAGATTGCACGAAAGGCTACGTGTTGGACGGATTTCCGCGCACGATTCCGCAGGCGGAGGCACTTGACAAGGCGTTGGCCGAATTAGGACAGAAGATGGATTTTGCCGTGGACGTCGAAGTGCCGGACGAGAATATCATCAATCGGATGTCCGGCAGGCGCGCGTGTGTCGGGTGCGGGGCGACGTACCATCTTGTATATGCCCCGACGAAGATGGAAAACGTCTGCGACAATTGTGGCGGCGAGCTGGTTTTGCGGGATGACGACAAGCCGGAGACGGTGAAGAAGCGCTTGGACGTGTACCACGAGCAGACGCAGCCCCTGATTGAATATTACACGAATTCGGGGATACTTAAGACGGTTGACGGCACGGCCGACATCGGGGACGTGTTTGCCGAAATCGTGGGGATTCTCGGGGCGTGAGGCACAAGATGCGGATACGGCCGGGAATGTTTGCAAAATCAAAGGCGGGACGCGATAAAGACTGTATATACGTCATAATTTGTGTCAATGATGATTATGTATATTTGGCAGATGGAAAAAAATGGACCGTCTGCCATTTAAAAAAGAAGAACAAGAGGCACGTGCAGCCGATATGCCGTCCATGTTGCGAGACCGTCACGGATGACGAAAAGATTTTCAAGGCGGTCAGGGAGTTTGCCCGAGGGCAGGATTGTTAAGCGTAAAGTGCGAGATGCATTAGGAGGATTAGGTATGTCAAAAACTGACGTAATCGAAATTGAAGGTGTCGTGGTGGAAAAGTTGCCGAACGCGATGTTCAAGGTGGAATTGGAAAATGGGCATGTCGTTCTGGCGCACATCAGCGGTAAGTTGCGTATGAATTTCATCAAAATATTGCCGGGCGACAAGGTTACGCTGGAAATGTCACCTTACGATTTAAGTAAGGGGAGAATTGTCTGGAGAGATAAATAAAAAAATGGTTGACTTTGCATAAGACTTGGTGGTATACTATGAAATGGTCATTTTTGGTATAGTCTGCCCAAAAATGGCAGAAAACCAAGTTATTAGCAAATGATGGAAGGAGGATTTGACATGAAGGTTAGATCATCGGTAAAGCCAATTTGTGAAAAATGCAAGATCATCAAAAGAAAAGGAAGCATTCGCGTCATCTGCGAGAACCCGAAGCATAAGCAAAGGCAGGGTTAGGCGGGTTTAAAAAGTATGCGTGATGCCAGCCATTACTTTGATGGTGGAGCGACATTATTTAGGCAATAGACGGCGCGACACGCCAGGGAGCGTGTGGGGCTGTTTCATATACAGTAGGGTACATCGTGGTTCTGGAGGAGGCGTTTGCAGCTCCGTTCGGGACGTGGCCGGTGTTTGCCGCATCTGTATTGCTTAAATACCTTGTCCATGAATCGTCCGCGGAATGCGGGTGCGCTTGGACGGGGAAAGGACGTGCGGGGAGCACGTCTGGGTCAGGCGGCGCGAGGCGTTTTTGGCCCCAGTTTAGGACGATATTAATAAAATCAGGATGGAGGAAAAACACATGGCACGTATTGCAGGTGTAGACTTACCAAGGGACAAACGCGTGGAGATTGGTTTGACGTATATTTACGGAATTGGCAGGGCCAGTTCAAACCGTATCCTGGCGGAGGCGGGAATCAATCCGGATACCCGCGTGAGAGATTTGACGAGTGAGGAAGTCAAGAAAATCAGCGAAGTGATTGACGCGACCCAGATGGTGGAAGGCGACCTCAGAAGGGAAATCCAGTTGAACATCAAGCGTCTGAAGGAAATCGGATGCTATCGCGGAATCCGCCATAGGAAAGGACTTCCGGTTCGTGGGCAGAAGACCAAGACCAATGCCAGGACTTGCAAGGGTCCGAAGCGGACGGTGGCAAACAAGAAGAAATAGGCTGAAAGCAACTTAGTGAATCGCAAGCATAGCGGGCGATGAACTTAGTGCGAGGCCGTTCTTTGAGATTGGCAAGGCCATAGGCCGAGCCTAGCGAAAAGAACTTCCTTGGCCGAAAGCAACTTAGTGAGTCCAAGCTTAGCGAAGGACGAATTTAGTGCGAGGCCGTTCTTTGAGATTGGCAAGGCCATAGGCCGAGCCTAGCGAAAAGAACTTCCTTAAAATGTAACGACGACAATCAAATTTTCAAGAAAGTAGGTTAGTTTAAATGGCAAAGAAAGTTACCAAGAAAGTGACAAAAAAACGTGTCAAGAAAAACGTTGAACGGGGACAGGCCCACATTCAGTCATCCTTTAACAATACAATCGTGACGTTGACGGATGCGCAGGGAAATGCTCTTTCATGGGCGAGCGCGGGCGGTCTTGGATTTAGAGGTTCAAGGAAATCTACTCCGTACGCTGCACAGATGGCCGCCGAGACGGCTGCCAAGGCGGCACTGGTATATGGCCTGAAAACGGTGGACGTGTTCGTAAAGGGACCGGGCTCAGGAAGAGAAGCGGCAATCCGCGCGTTGCAGGTTTCCGGCATTGATGTCATAAGTATTAAGGACGTGACCCCGGTGCCGCATAATGGATGTCGTCCGCCGAAGCGCAGAAGAGTCTGACGGGACGTTTGCCTGGCCGGATGGCCATGGATGTAAAAGACGTTTCGAGACGAGTTGTTAGTTACCGTAAATAATCAGGAGGAGATAGAAATGGCAGTGAATAGAGTTCCGGTTCTTAAAAGATGTCGTTCCTTGGGCATGGATCCCATCTATTTAGGAATCAGCAAAAAGTCGAAAAGACAGTTAAAAAGGGCAAATAGGAAAATGAGCGAATATGGCCTGCAGTTGCGCGAGAAGCAGAAAGCCAAGTTCATCTACGGCGTGCTGGAGAAGCCTTTCAGGAATTATTTCGTGAAAGCAAAGCAGATGGAAGGCATGACGGGCGAGAACCTGATGATTATGCTGGAATCCAGGCTGGATAACGTGGTGTTCCGCATGGGATTGGCCAGGACAAGGAAGGAAGCCCGCCAAATCGTTGACCACAAGCACGTATTGGTAAACGGTAAGCAGGTGAACATTCCTTCTTACTTGTTGAAAGCCGGCGATACCGTTGAGATTAAGGAAAAACACAAGGGAAGCCAAAGATATAAGGACATTCTTGAGTCCACGGGCGGGAACATGGTTCCGGATTGGCTGGAAGTTGACGCAGATAACCTGAAGGGCATGGTAAAAGAACTCCCGAAGAGAGAGGCAATCGACGTTCCGGTCGATGAGATGCTGATTGTCGAGCTGTATTCCAAGTGATTTTATAGGAAACGGACAAAATGCTTGCATTTTGATTCGTTTCCTATGCCGAATGCACGCCGCAAAGAGGCATTTTTCCTATGTGCATTCGTGCGCACCCATGTGGAGCGGTTATTGGTAAACGCATATATGTAATGCATTCACCATATAATACGCGGACGCGCGTTTATGGAACGGGTACGTGGCGGAAGTGACGTTCCGCCGGTTCGATATTGTAGCTGGCGATGTTCAACCCATAAGGAGGGGCCGTGTAGTGTTTGATTTTAATAAGCCAAATATTGAAATTACAGAAGTTTCGGAAGACAAAAAATATGGAAAGTTTGTCGTAGAACCGCTGGAGAGGGGTTATGGGATCACCTTGGGAAATTCCCTGAGGCGGATTATGCTCTCCTCGCTTCCGGGAGCCGCAATCAGTTCTGTCAAGATTGACGGTGTGTTACACGAATTCAGCACCATACCAGGTGTAAAGGAAGACGTGACGGAGATTATCATGAATCTGAAATCACTGGCAATCAAGAACACCTCCGAATCGGACGAAGTAAAGACTGCCTATATTGAGTTTGAAGGGGAAGGCGTCGTTACCGGTGCCGACATTCAGGCCGATTCGGAGATTGAAATCATGAATCCGGATCAGGTGATTGCAACATTGAGCGGCGGCAAAGACAGCAAACTGTATATGGAACTGACGATTACAAAGGGCAGGGGATATATAAGCGCGGACAAGAACAAGAGCGAGGACTTGCCAATCGGCGTGATTCCGATTGATTCGATTTATACTCCGGTTGAACGCGTGAACATGACGGTGGAAAATACCCGCGTGGGTCAGATAACCGATTTTGACAAGCTGACCCTTGACGTGTGGACCAGGGGAACCTTGGCTCCTGACGAGGCCGTCAGCCTTGCGGCAAAGGTACTTAGCGAGCATTTGAAGTTGTTCATTGACTTGTCGGAAATCGCCCAGGCGGCGGAGGTCATGATTGAGAAAGAGGACGACGAGAAGGAGAAGGTGCTTGAGATGAGCATCGACGAGCTGGAGTTGTCCGTCCGTTCCTACAACTGCCTGAAGAGGGCAGGCATCAACACCGTGGAGGAACTTACGAACAAGACGCCGGAAGACATGATGAAGGTACGCAACCTGGGACGCAAGTCCTTGGAAGAAGTGCTGGCGAAGTTGAAAGAACTGAACCTTGAATTGAATTCAGGTGAGGAGTGACAAGTGTCATGGCGGTTCATGCTGGTAAGGATTGTAACTGACAAATATTCATCCGATAAGTCCGAAGGGCGCGGATGGAGCATTTGATTAATAAGCCCGAAGATGCATAACCAAATGTTGAAGATGGAGGATTAAAAAATGGGAAAATATAGGAAGCTGGGAAGAACGTCCAGCCAGAGGAAAGCATTGCTCAGGAATCAGGTGACAGCGTTGATTTATAGGGGCAAGATTGTCACGACGGAGATGAAGGCAAAGGAAATCCGCAAGATTGCGGAAGGCCTTATCGCCATGGCGGTTCGTGAGAAGGACAATTACGAGGAAGTGACCATTAAGGCCAAGGTTGCCCGCAAGGACAAGGATGGCAAGAGGGTGAAAGAGGTCGTTGACGGCAAGAAAGTGACCGTTTATGACGAAGTGGACAAGACGATTAAGAAGGACAAACCTAGTAGGCTCCACGCAAGAAGGGAAATGCTCAAGGTTTTGTACCCGGTGAAGGAAGTTCCGCAGGAAGCGGCGGGAAGGAAAAGGAATACCAAGCAGGTTGACCTTGTCGCGAAGTTGTTTGACGAAATCGCGCCGAAATATACGGGACGCAATGGTGGCTATACCAGAATCATCAAGATTGGCCAGCGCAAGGGTGACGCGGCGATGGAAGTGGTCATCGAGCTGGTATAAGCGTTTAAGCAAAGTCGATAAATAAAAGCAGGGGATTGTGGTATTAGTCCTCTGCTTTTATGTTATTGGAAACGTCAAAATTCTTTACTCAAGAAGGTTTTGTATAGAATGCACAAGAATGCCATGCAAAACTGGTAAAGGATTTAACAGATAAGATATTGACAAAATTTTAACAAAAGTAGTATACTATCAGCAGGCAACACAAAGGTTGTTTCCGGGCCTCTGGCCGTATGAAGTGACCGTAAAAGAATAAGAGGAGGACAGTTCAATGGCGAACAAGGAAGAAAGCATGATACCTGAAATCGTTGACAGCGTGGAAACGCTGGAAGCAAAAATGAAGGCGATGCGAAAAGCCCAGGAGGTTTTCGCGAAGTTCACCCAGGAGCAAGTCGATAAAATATTTTACGAGGCGGCCAAGGCGGCCAACAAGCAGCGTATCCCATTGGCCAAGATGGCGGTGGAGGAGACGAAGCGGGGAATCGTGGAAGACAAGGTCATCAAGAACCATTATGCCGCGGAGTACATTTACAACGCGTACAAGGACACGAAGACATGTGGGGTGATTGAGGAGGACGCGGCATTTGGAATCAAGAAAGTGGCGGATCCGATTGGCCTGGTGGCGGCCGTCATCCCGACGACGAACCCGACTTCGACGGCCATTTTCAAGACATTGATTTGCTTGAAGACGCGTAACGCCATCATTATCAGCCCGCACCCGGCGGCAAAGGCCTGCACGATTGCGGCGGCGAAGATCGTGTTGGAGGCGGCGGTAAAGGCCGGCGCGCCGGAGGGCATTATCGGTTGGATTGACGTCCCGTCATTGGAACTGACCAACACCGTCATGAAGGAAGCTGACATCATCCTGGCGACGGGAGGTCCCGGCATGGTGAAGGCGGCATATTCGTCAGGGAAGCCGGCACTTGGCGTGGGAGCAGGCAACACGCCGGTCATCATCGACGACACGGCCGACGTGCGGATGGCGGTCAACTCCATCATTCATTCCAAGACGTTTGACAATGGCATGATTTGTGCGTCCGAGCAGTCCGTGACGGTTTTGGAGGGCGTGTACGAGGAGGCGAAGAAGGAGTTCGCGTACCGTGGGTGCTATTTCCTGAAACCGGGCGAGGAGCTTGACAAGGTGCGTAAGACGATTATCATCAATGGCGCGCTCAATAGCAAGATTCCGGGAAAATCCGCTTATGAAATCGCAAAATTGGCAGGCGTGGACGTGCCGGAAAATACGAAAATCCTGATTGGCGAGGTGGAGTCCGTGGACATTTCCGAGGAATTCGCGCACGAGAAATTGTCCCCGGTACTGGCAATGTACAAGGCGAAGGACTTTGACGAGGCACTTGCAAAGGCCGAACAGCTCGTGGCGGACGGCGGGTACGGCCACACGGCATCCCTTTATGTGCACCCGGCGCAGGCCGACAAGATTGCCAAGCACGCGGCGGCCATGAAAACCTGCCGCATCCTGGTCAACACCCCGTCCTCGCACGGCGGCATCGGCGACCTTTATAACTTCAAGCTTGCACCGTCATTGACCTTGGGATGCGGATCCTGGGGCGGGAACTCCGTTTCGGAGAACGTTGGAGTAAAGCATTTGCTGAATATCAAGACCGTCGCGGAGAGGAGAGAAAACATGTTGTGGTTCAGGACCCCGGAAAAAGTATATTTCAAGAAAGGCTGCATGCCGGTCGCGTTGGACGAACTGGGAACAATCATGCATAAGAAGAAGGCGTTCATCGTCACCGATACCTTCCTTTATAAAAATGGGTACGTGAAGGCAATCGAGGAGAAACTGGACGAGATGGGAATCCAGCATACGTGTTTCTACGACGTGGCGCCAGATCCGACGTTGCAGTGCGCATTGCAGGGAACGGCAATGATGCGCTCCTTCGAGCCGGACACGATTATCGCGCTTGGCGGCGGTTCCGCGATGGACGCGGCGAAAATCATGTGGGTGATGTACGAGTATCCGGACGTGAACTTCGAGGACATGGCGATGGATTTTATGGACATCAGAAAGAGGGTGTACACGTTCCCGGAGATGGGCAGGAAGGCGTATTTCGTGGCGATTCCGACCTCTTCCGGCACGGGTTCCGAGGTGACGCCGTTCGCCATCATCACCGATGCGGACACGGGCGTGAAGTGGCCGTTGGCCGACTACCAGCTGTTGCCGAACATGGCAATCGTGGACGTGGACAACATGATGACGCAGCCCAAGGGCTTGACCAGCGCTTCCGGCATCGACGTCATGACCCACGCCATCGAGTCTTACGTGTCCATCATGGCTTCCGATTATACGCAGGGATTGTCCATGAAAGCGGTGAAGATGGTATTCGACTATCTGCCGTCCGCATATGAGAACGGGGCAAATGACCCGCTGGCCCGCGAGAGGATGGCCAACGCCTCTTGTTTGGCGGGTATGGCGTTTGCCAACGCGTTCCTTGGCCTGAACCATTCCATGGCGCATAAATTGGGCGCGTTCCACCACCTGCCGCACGGCGTGGCCAACGCGGTGCTTTTGACGGAAGTCATGCGTTATAATGCGGCCGAAGCCCCGACCAAGATGGGAACTTTCTCACAGTATGAGTATCCGCACGCGTTGGCAAGTTATGCGGAGCTGGGACGTTTCGCGGGATGCCAGGGCGCGACGGACGAGGAAGTGTTCGAGGACTTTATCGCCAGGCTGGAAGTGCTGAAGGAGAAAATCGGCATCAAGAAGAGCATCCAGGAATATGGCATCGACGAGAAGTATTTCCTTGACACATTGGACGACATGGTGGAGCAGGCGTTCAACGACCAGTGTACGGGCGCGAATCCGAGATATCCTCTGATGAAGGAAATGAAGGAAATTTATTTGAAGTGTTATTATGGGAAGTGATGAATAAGGAGGTTACGCTGCACTAGGCTCGAAATGACCTCGCCAAGTTGCAGGTAACTACACTCGCACGTAAGCAGGGACAGAGGAAACTCCGCGCAGCTAGGCTCGAAAAAACCTCGCCAAGATTTGCGGAGTGTATTCGCACTAAGCTCGTGTGAAACCTCGCTAAGTGTTCATTGCAAGTGCTCATAGTAAGTAAGGAGGATATGATCATGAACGTAGAGCAGAAAGAATTAATCGTAAAGCGTAGTTACAAGGAAGTATACAAGTGCGAAGAGGGCATCGTGAAGGTGTTCGAGCCGGGGCATCCGAAGGCGGACGTGTTCAACGAGGCGCTCAACACGGCCCGCGTGGAAGCGACGGGGCTTGACATCCCGAAGGTCAAGGAAGTGGCACAGGTTGACGGAAAGTGGGCGTTGTTCATCGAGTACAAGGAAGGAAAGACGCTGGAGCAAATGATGGAGGAAAATCCGGGGAGCCTGGAGGGCTACATGGAACGGTTCGTGGATTTGCAGCTGGAGGTGCACGGCAAGAGGTCGCCGCTCTTGAACAAGCTGAAAGATAAATTGTCCCGCCAGATTAACGGGCTGAAGGAAATTGACGCGACGACGCGCTACGAACTTCTGACGAGGCTCGAGAGCATGCCGAAGCATGACAAGCTCTGCCACGGGGACTTCAACCCGAGCAACGTCATCGTGGGCGAGGACGGCCAGATGACGGTGGTGGACTGGGCGCATGCCACGCAGGGGAACGCCAGCGCGGACGCGGCCATGACGTATCTCTTGTTCGCCTTGAAGAGCCAGGAGGCGGCCGACTTGTATATGAAGCTGTTCTGCAAAAAGAGCGACACGGCAAGGCAGTACGTGCAGAACTGGCTGCCGATCGTGGCGGCGGCGCAGCTTGCGAAGAACAACGAGCTGGAAAAGGAATTCCTCATGAAGTGGATTGACGTGGTGGATTTCCAGTAAAGAGAACGGCTTACATGATTTAAGAAAGAACATCCCCGGTAGGATCTGGAGATCTTATCGGGGATATTTTTGTGTAAAATATACAAGATTGGATATTGGTGGAAAATTGAATTGACAAAGAATCAGAAATATTTGATAATGATATCATAACTTGTAATACAGCTAACAATGACAATAGTATAGTGCATCACAAGGAAGGAGGAGAGAAGAATGGGAATTAAACCTATTCAGAAGGTAAATGTAGGAGAGCAGGTATATGAGCAGTTAAAACGTCTCTTGATTGAGGGGGAATGGGCTCCGGGAACGAAAATCCCGTCGGAAAACGAACTGGCGGACATGTTTAATGTCAGCAGAATCACTGTTCGCCAGGCTCTTCAGAAATTAAACGCGCTGGGACTCTTGGAAACAAGATTCGGTGAAGGGTCTTTTGTCAGAATCGTGGATGTCGGGGAGAGCATGAACAGCCTCATTCCGGTGATGTATCTGGGAGAACAGTCCGCGCAGGAAGTCTTCGAATTCCGGATGATTATAGAGACGGAATGCGCAAGACTGGCGGCAAGACGGGCGACTGTGGAGGATATCAAAGAGCTTAAGGAAACGCTGGAACGGATGGAGGAATGTGAAAATAACCGGGACTTGAAGGCGTTCGGCGTTGCTGATTTGGATTTTCATTTCAAAATTGCGAAGATTACCCGAAACGCATTAGTGATTAAGACGATAAGCATTTTGCAGGATGTTTTGGAAAGTTCCATGGATGACGTCATTGGCAAGATGGGATGCGAAAACGGTATTTTCTATCATAAGGAAATTATACATGCTATAGAAGAGAAAGAAGAAGTGAAAGCGGCCAACACGATGAAAGAACATATTAAAAAGAATTACGAATATTTTAAATGATGCCATATCGTTTTTGATTGTATAAAATGCACAAAAATATAGTGATTTCCTAAACATGATTGACAAACCATGGCAATCATGTTATAGTTTATTCACACTTGTAATACAAGTAACAACTGACAAGACTCAACAATCAAGATCGAGGAGGATGAAAATGAAAGTGAAAAAGGTATTGAGCATGATGTTGGCAGGAGCTTGTGTCTTGGGAATGCTGTCGGGATGCGGGAACAAGGATGACGGCGGGCAACAAGCGGGAGGAACGGTCGAGAACCCGGAGGAGATTAGCGCGGAACTGACCTTGTGGGACGCGTCTTGGAACGAGAATATCACGCCGGGATTGATAGAAAAATTCAACGAGAAGTATCCGAACATCAAAGTCAATGTTGAATTCTTCCCGAGCGACGGTATGTCGGACAAGTATTTGACCGCCCTTACCAGCGGAAATAGTGCGGATCTCCTAAGCGTCAACAACGAGTGGGTATCCACATTTGCAGTTGCAAAAGGAATTTTGAATCTGGACGAGTACATTAAGGCGAATGACTACGACATGAGCGATTTCTATGACGGAGCCCGCGAAGGGGTCACGGTGAACGGTTCCGTTTACGCGTTACCATATAGGGCGGAGACTCATGGCATGTTTTATAACGTGGACTTGTTCAAGGATGCCGGATATAAGGAATTACCAGATACCTGGGAAGAGTTTGTTCCGATTGCACAGGAAATTACAAAAAGAAGTAACGGCGAGATAAAAGGAATCGCGATTCCGGGCGGTGAATGGGGAAATACTTCGTACCAATTGACCAACATGATTCTTTGCAGCGGCGGCAGCATCTTGAATGAGGATCATACGGAATGTATGTTGGACTCTGAAGAGGCAATACGTGCGGCGCAGCTTTTTGTGGATCTTTATAGGAAGTACAACGTGGTTCCCGAAAGTATTATGGAGAATGACAATGCCGCCGGACGCACCCTTTTCGGTGAGGGCAAGGTCGCGGCGTTCATGTCCGGCGCATATGACATTTCGGCGATACAAGGCATAGATCCGGATTTGAACATGGGGACGGGCCTGGTTCCGGTATTTGAAGGGGCGGAAAGAAATACGATTTTTGCAGGTTGGAGCACCGTGATTTCGGCAAAGACGAAGAACCCGGACGCGGCATGGTTATTGGCGGAATTCCTGGCATCCCCGGAGATTTCCGTTGAGTACTCCACCACTTTTTCAGCAAGAAAATCAATGGCGGATGCTGAAAAATACGCGAACGACCCGTTGCTTATCAACCTTTCAGAGGCAATCCAGTACGGGGAGCCATTGCCGGTGATTCCGCAGCTGTCACAAATCCGGCAGATTATGTACGAGCAAATCCAGCTTGCGCTTTCCGGGGAAATCACTGCAGAAGAGGCCATGATAGAGGCGACGGCACAGATAAATGAGATTTTATAACGAGGAAGGCCGTGGTCCCGGAAAGCAAACCGGGGCCATGGCGGTTCAGAGTCTGGGCGGTCATGGCATTACGACGAAGAAGGTGGAAAATGAAGATTAAAAGTAGAAAACATCTTAAAAACAGCGGAGTTTTTTTCATAATGCCTGCATTATTGGTTGTTGCAGTAGTGATGCTTTTCCCGCTGCTTTACAATATTTCATTGAGTTTTTTTGAAAAAACAATATATAATCCGGACTGGACGTTTGTAGGCTTGGAGCAGTACCAAAAACTATTGACCAGCAAAACATTTTTGAATGCTTTGAAAAATACCGTGGTCTGGACGTTTTTCAGCGTATTGTTCCAGTTTTTTATCGGATTTATCTGTGCGCTTGTCCTATCCCAGGAACGGGTGAAGTTCCGGGGGATATGGAGATGCCTGATCATGCTTCCGTGGGTCTTGCCGGCCATCATCGGCAGCATGGTGTGGAAGTGGATGTACCATTCGGATTTTGGCATCCTGAATGAAATCCTGGTACGCGTCGGAATCATCGACAGCGCGCTGCCGTGGACGGGGAGCAGGGATCTGGCATTGATTTCGGCCATTATCGTGAACACATGGAAGATGTTCCCGCTGGTACTCATGTACATCGAGGCATCCCTGCAATCCGTGCCGAGGAGCTTGCAGGACGCGGCGGTCGTGGACGGCGCGAACGGCTGGGAGTGCTTCAAGGTGGTGACGTGGCCGCATATCGCCCCAACCTGCAAGACAGTGGTGCTGCTATTGACAATATGGACGTTGAACGCGTTTACATTCATTTATGTATTGACGGGCGGGGGACCGGGAACTTCGTCCCAAGTGTTGTCGATGTTTATCAATAAAGAGGCGTTTACGAATTATAATTTTGGAAACGCGGCGACGGCAAGCACGATACTGTTTATCATTGTGGCCATTTTCAGCACGATTTATATACGTTCCACGATGGGAGGTGAGGAGAAATGATCCGTAACAAGAAAACGGAGGCCGTGAAAACGGTTTTGACGTATGTGTTTTTGACGGTCATGGTGGTCATATCCGTATTCCCGATTGTATGGATGCTCGACTCCTCATTGAAAGGAAGTTCGGAAATATATAGCTCGCCACCGACATTTACCATTCATGAAGTGACCATGGAAAATTATGTGCGCGTGTTGTTTGACAGTGGGATTCCAAGAGCGTTTTTAAACAGCGTCATCGTGTCTGTGACGGCGACTTTGACGACTCTTACGTTGGGTTGCCTTGCAGGTTACGGGTTTTCCAGATACCGGTTTAAGGGAAGGAGAATGTTGTATGTAGGGCTCTTGTACGGACAGATGATGCCGGCGGTCGTATTGATTATCCCGGTATATCTGGTGTTTTCCAAAATCGGGTTGATAGATTCTTATTTTTCATTAATCTTGCCGGACGTGGCGATTACCGTTCCATTGGCAACGTTGATGCTGAAAAGTTTTTTTGACGGCGTTCCCGTGGAACTGGAAGACGCGGCGAGGATTGACGGGGCGTCGAAACTGGGGATTTTATGGAAGATTATCATTCCCATTGCAAAACCCGGCCTGGTGTCGGTGGCGATTTATACGTTTTTGTCCACCTGGGAGGAGTTTATTTTCGCGTTGAATTTGACAAATTCGTCAAGCATACGGACGCTGCCGATTGCGATCAACATGTTCAAGGGCGAGTTCATTATCGACTGGGGCGCGATTATGTCGTCCGGAGCCGTGATTTCGCTGCCGGTTATTTTGTTATTTGTACTTTGTAACAAGGCATTTGTTAAGGGACTTTCCGAAGGCGGCGTGAAAGGGTGATGGTGCCGCGTTACACTTTGAATCACCACTCTGGATGCCGGGAAGGGGTACATTGGTTTTACACTAATTTTATAGAGGAGGAATTTTAAGATGATAGTGAAGGGATTGGCGCACACCGCGTTGAACGTGGCGGACATGGAGAAATCCATCGCGTTTTATTGTGACGTTTTAGGATTTAGGAAGGCATTTGAGATGGCGGACCCGCAGACCGGAAAACCTTGGATTGTGTATCTGTACGCGGGCGGGGGCCAGTTTATCGAATTGTTTTATGGTGGCGTGAATTATACGGAGTATTCCAACGACAATATCGGGTTTTCCCACCTGTGCTTCGAGGTGTCCGACATCAACGCGATCGCGGACAAGATTACCGGGGCGGGACTGGAACTTGACAGGCCGGTGAAATTCGGGATTGACAATAACTGGCAGTGCTGGGTACGAGATCCCGACCGCAACCGCATCGAGCTGATGCAGGTGGGGGAGGATTCTCCACAAGTCAAGTTTTTGAAGGGACTGCAAGGTGAATGAGATGGAAAACAAAACCGGGAGAGACAGAATCGTAAAGATTGGCATCGTGGTGGACGACATCGAAGAGGCAGCGAAGCATTATAATGCCATTTTCGACTTGAAAGAGGAAGCGGTGGTTCGTTACCCGAATCCGGACAGGCGGCCGGTGGCCGGGGCTTATAAGAAAATGCGGGGCGAGACGGTAAACCCGAAACTGAAATCTTTGATTGTCAATCTGGAACCCATTTATTTGGAGATCCTGGAACCGGCGGACGACGAGCCGAGCCCGTGGAGGGAGTATCTGGAAAAGTATGGTCCGGGCGTGTGCTTCATTTCGTTCTATATTGACGGGTTTGAAGAGCAGGTTGACCTGATGGAAAAAGGCGGGTATCCGATGTCGTTCGTGGAGGAAAAGATGTTTGAACGCTACGCGTATTTTGAGACGCAAGGCAAGCTGGGCGTTACCGTGGAATTCAAAGAAAGAAAGCCACGAGAGATTTGAGCCGACAAGAGGCGGATGGCCGGGGCGGGTCTGGGTTGTCCGGGGGAGTGGCAAAGGCGGACTTAAGCTACTCGGAGACGGATGGCAAAGGGCGGGGCGTTTTATGCAGGAGGAGAATCGTGAGGATATTGATAACGGGAGCGGGGCAGGGGCTGGGCTGCCACATCGCGGCGGCCGCCCTCGCCCGTGGGAACAAGGTTTTGGCGGCGGTGCACTCTCTTCCGCGCGTTTCGGAAGAAATGCAAGGACTTCAGGGACGGTATCGGGAGAAAATCGAGGTTTTCGAAATGGATGTGTCCGATGAGGAAAGCGTGCGAAAGGCGCGAAAGATGTTACAAGGGCAGGGAAAGGCTCTGGACGGTATCGTCAATAACGCGGCAATCATGGTGGAGCGGGAAAAGACCATCGAGGACCTGGACTTGTCCGCGATGCGCTCGTCCTTTGAAGTCAACACCATCGGGCCGATGCGGGTCGTGCAGCAGTTCCTGCCGATGCTGTATCGCGGTAATAAGCAGGTTATCGTAAATATTTCATCGGAGGCCGGAACCATCATTAACGCGTTCGCGACCAATTATCCATACAGCATGTCGAAAACCGCGTTAAACATGTTTTCGGAGCGGCTACGGGAGCATTTGCGGGAGAAGGACATCCGGGTGTATGCGGTGCATCCCGGTTGGATGCGGACGAACATGGGAGGCGTGGACGCGCCCGCGGACCCGCGGGATATCGCGGCGGGAATAGTGGACATCTTGGAGCGGAAGAAAAAGATTTATTCGAAAATTGCCTTTATTGATTCCACGGGCAGGCCGATGCCGTTGTAGGTATAAGGAATGCGGAGTACATTCGCACGTAAGCGCCCGAAGGACAGGCGCTAAGTGCTTATAGTAAGGAAACTCCGCATGACTAGGCTCGTGGAGGACCTCGCCAAGGAATGCGGAGTACATTCGCACGTAAGCGCCCGAAGGACAGGCGCTAAGTGCTTATAGTAAGGAAACTCCGCATGACTAGGCTCGTGGAGGACCTCGCCAAGGAATGCGGAGTACATTCGCACGTAAGCGCCCAAAGGACAGGCGCTAAGTGCTTATAGTAAGGTGGAGAAGAAAATGAGTGAAAAAGAGTGGTGTAAAAAACAAGCGGTACATGTAGCGGTTGTAGTTGATGACATTCAAAGTGTGTTAGAAAATTATTGCAGGCTTTTTCAGATGGAGATGCCGAAGGTCAAGATGACCGGGGCGCCCGAAGAGGCAAAGGTGACATATCGGGGAATGCCGACGCCGGCCAGGGCGAAGCAAGGCTTTTTGCGGTTTGGAAACTTGCGGGTCGAGTTTTTGGAGCCGGATGAGAAGGACAGCACGTGGCGGGAATATTTGGACAAGCATGGTAACATTGTCCATCATGTTGCCTTTGACGTGGAAGATATGGACGAGGCGGTATCCGTATTGGTGTCGCAAGGGATGCCGGTGGTTCAGGATGGTTCTTATAATGGCGGGAAATATGCATATGTAGAAAGTGAAAACAAACTGGGAGTCATGCTGGAATTACTCCAAAATGATAAGTAGCAGAACAAGAAAGGTTGCCATGAGCGTTCCATGGGAACGAATAGTGACCGGGAAGAGGGCGTTGGAAGGATGAAAAGAACAAAAATCGGCCTGATAGGTTGCGGAGTGATTGCGAATACGTATGCCAGAAACTTCGGGAAATTTTATCAGAAGCTGGATTTGGCGGCTTGCGCGGACATGTTACCCCAAAAGGCAGAGCAGTTTGCCAAAGACTACCATATCGCGCGGGTATGTACGGTGGAAGAATTGTTTGAGGATTCGGAGATAGAAATCGTTTTGAACCTGACGATTCCGAGAGCGCATTATGAACTGAACAAGAAAGCGATTTTAAACGGGAAACACGTATACTGCGAGAAGCCGCTGGCATTGTCCGTAAGGGAGGCAGTAGAGCTGCAGCGGTTGGCGGAAGAGCGCCATGTGATGGTTGGTTGTGCGCCGGACACGTTTTTGGGTTCCGCGCTTCAGACTTGCCGAAAGCTGATAGATGATGGCTGGATTGGAAAGCCGGTGGGGGCAACCGCCAATATGATGAACCATGGGGCGGAAACATGGCATCCGAATCCGGACTTTTATTATTTGTCAGGCGGCGGTCCGCTTTTGGACATGGGGCCGTATTACATTACCGCGCTGGTATCTTTGCTGGGACCGGTAAAAGAGAGCGTTTGTCTGCGGACAATGGGTATGGAAGAGAGACCGATTTACAGTATGCCGAGGCGCGGGGAGCGGATGAAGGTGGAGGTTCCCACCCATTATGCGGGGGCGCTGCGGTTCGAAAACGGTACGGTGGCCAATATGAATATGAGCTTTGACACATGGCTTTCCGGACTGCCCAAGTTAGAGATTTATGGAACGGAAGGGACGATGATTGTTCCCGACCCGAACAAATTCGGCGGGGAAGTGCGGGTAATCAGAAGCGAGTCTTTGATTGACGAGATTGACGGGCTTCCGAATTCAGAGGCGGTAGGGCGGCTTAGCAGGCCCCAGATGTGGGAGAAATGTATGGTGATGCCGCACATGTTCCGCCAGCCGGACATGAATATGAGGGGAATCGGGCTTTTGGACATGGCATGTGCCATTGAAAACCAATGTGAAAACCGCGCCGGCGTAAAGATGGCATGCCATGTGACCGAGGTCATGGAGGCGATGCATGTGGGCGAGGGACTCATGAAAATGCAGACGAGCTGCGAAAGACCGCGACCGTTGCCGGCAGGGTTCGCGTATACCTCGACGGACGCGGAGCGTTCGCCGGCGTGATGAGGAAAAATGTATGGAGAAGATAGAACAAGTTTATGACAATGTCAATACGTTTTCGTCACCTTCCGGATTGCGAATCACGGACATGAAAATATGTAAGGTCAATGTTCCGCCGTGGGGAAGCCATCTTGTGAAAATAGAGACAAACCAGGGCCTGGTTGGTTACGGGGAGATGCGGGACGGGGCGAGCCCTACGTACGTCAAGCTTTTGAAAAGCCGGATTCTTTCGGAAAACCCCTGCAACGTAGAACGCATTTTCCGAAAAATCGCCCAGTTTGGCGGGATGGCGAGACAGTCGGCCGGAGTTGCCGCGATTGAAATTGCCCTTTGGGATTTGGTGGGGAAGGCATATCAGATCCCGGTGTACCAGTTATTGGGCGGAAAACAGAGAGAACGGATTCGCTTGTACGCAGATACGCATATCGAGAGCGGGCGTTTTACCGGAGATGTGATGGAGCCGGAGGCCGTGGGAAATATTCTGTTGGGACATATGAAATCTGGTTTTTGCGCCCTGAAGATTTTGAGCGTGGAGCTTTTGATGTACCGGAAAGGAAATGTGTCCGGCGCGACGGACTGGTTGGAAGAATATTGGAACATGGAACGGCAGGCGAGGGAGGATGGAAGGAAGAGCAGCGTAGAAGAAAAGGCGGTAATCAATGGCAAATTGTATGACTATAATAATCTGGCCCATCCGTTTACGAATCTCCATGTCACGAATCAAGGGCTGGATTGTTTGGATGAGTATATAGGGAGAATCCGCAGAACGATCGGATATGAGATTCCGTTGGCCATTGACCATTTCGGCCATTTTCCTTTAATTGACATGGTAAAAATTGCAAAAAGATTGGAAAAATATAATCTTCTATGGTTGGAGGACATGCTTCCATGGTATTTGACGAACCAGTATAAAGATTTGGCAAAGAAAACAGAGGCGCCTCTGGCAACGGGTGAGGATATCTATTTGGCGGAGAATTTCGAACCATTATTAAAAACCGGGGCGCTTGCCATGGTGCATCCGGATCTTTTGACGGTAGGAGGAATTCTGGAAACGAAAAAGTTGAGTTCGATGGCGGCGAAATATGGTGCATCCATGGCGATTCATATGTGTGAAAGTCCGGTTGCCTGTCTGGCAGGGGCACATGCGGCCATTGCCAGCGAAAACTTTTTCGCCTTGGAATACGACGCGCTGGACATGCCGTGGTGGGAAGATTTGCTGGAGACTTCGGCATCGCCACTGGGAGCGGGCGGACATATCGTGTTGTCTGACTCGCCAGGGCTTGGAATTCAAAGTCTAAATGAAGAGGTAATCCGGGAACACGCGGATTTGGCAGGCGGTGAACTTTGGATGTCCACGGATGACTGGAATTGTGAGACATCTCTGGATCGCGTCTGGAGCTAAAAGTGGGAGGTGAATCAGAAGACTGGATTTGCAGACTGGATTGTAGGACAACTGACAGATTACAGAAAGACTATAAAATAGCAAGGAGTTGAAATCATGGGACACAACAAGGAACTGATTGAGGATTTGGAAAAAAAGGCAAAGCAACTGCGGCGGGATGTTGTAATCAGTATTGGCGTGGGCGTGGCGGGACACATCGGGGGTTCCAATTCCGCGGCCGACATCGTGACGGCGCTCTATTTTTATAAAATGAAGCATGACCCGAAGAACCCGCATATGGAAGACCGTGACCGTTTTCTTTTGAGCAAGGGGCATGTGGCGATTTTGCAGTATGCGGCTTTGGCGGAAGCGGGATATTTTCCGGTGGAGGATTTAAAGAAGACGAAAGACATCGGTTCTTATCTTCAAGGTCATCCGGATGTTATCAAGACCCCGGGAATTGAAGCGGGAACCGGCTCGCTAGGACAAGGGCTTTCCATCGGACTCGGCATGGCACTGGGACTTGAAACGAATAAAATTGACCGGAAGGTGTACGTGCTGTTAGGCGACGGGGAGCTTGCGGAGGGCCAGGTCTGGGAGGCCGCCATGGCGGCGGGAGCCTATAAGGCGGAGAACCTGGTGGCAATCGTAGATAAAAATAATTTGCAGGCGCAGGGAAAGATTGTGGAACGTATGGATTCGAATCCGATTATCCCGAAGTGGGAAAGCTTCGGCTGGAGGGTAATTGAGTGTGACGGCCATGACATGGAGGCAATTCTGACGGCGCTGGACGCGGCGGACGAAAAAACCGGAAAACCGACGGTCATCATCGCCAATACCGTAAAGGGCAAGGGAGTAAGCTTTGCGGAGAACGCCGTGGGATATCACAACGGGGCCTTGACGGAGGAAACCTACCGGCAGGCCTTGGAAGAACTGGAATAGGAGGCTGATAAATATGAGTTACACGAACCAGAGAGTTGCTTATGGAAACACGTTGGTGGAACTTGGCAGAGAAAACCCGGATATCGTGGTGCTGGATGCGGATTTGGGAGGTTCTACCATGGGTAAAATGTTTGAGCAGGCATATCCCAAGCGTCATTATGAGATGGGAATCGCCGAGGCGAACATGACATCGGTGGCGGCGGGGCTTGCGCAGACCGGAAAGATTCCGTTTACCAATTCATTTGCCGTGTTCGCCGGGGGAAGGGCGTATGACCAGATCCGGCAGACAATCGCGATTGGCAAACTGAATGTTAAAATTTGCGGGTCATCGGCAGGCTTGTCTGATTTTGGCGACGGCGCGACCCACCAGTCGGTAGAGGACATGGCGATTATGAGGGCAATTCCGAACATGACGGTGCTTTGTCCGGCGGATGCCAATGAAACCGTGGAGGCGGTAAAGGCGATGGTGGAGATGGACGGCCCCTGTTATATCAGGCTAAACAGAAACGACTATCCGAACGTGACAGAAGAGGGAAGAAAATTTCAAGTCGGGGAACCGACCCTGATGAAGGAAGGTACGGACGTCGCCGTGTTCGCGACGGGGTACATGGTAAACCTGGCCATGCGGGCGGCGGAAGAATTGGAGGGTGAGATTTCCGTGAAAGTGGTAAATGTCAGCACGATTAAGCCGATGAACACGGAGGCGATTCTCGAACTTGTGAAGGACTGCAAGGCGGTCGTCACGGCGGAGGAACACAGTGTTGTCGGCGGACTGGGGAGCGCGATTTCCGAAGTGCTGAGAAAAGAATGCAAGCCGATTGAATATGTGGGCGTGAATGACACGTTTGGTTGCAGCGCACATAATTATCAGGATGTATTGAACTATCATGGATTGACAAAAGAACATATCGTAGAGACGATCAGGGAAATGAATCGATAAAGGCGTGTATGACAGAGAGCCGGAGAAATAAAACATCAGGAGGAAATGAACAATGAAACTAGGATTTATCGGGCTTGGCATTATGGGAAAGCCGATGGTAAAGAATTTATTAAAAGCAGGATATGAAGTCGTGGTTTATGATATTATAAAGGAAAACGTGGACTTGATGGTGGAGGCGGGTGCCGCTGCCGTGGGTTCCGCCAAGGAAGTGGCGAAGGACTGTAAAACGATTATCACCATGCTTCCCAACTCCCCGCATGTGAAAGCGGTGGTCATGGGAGAGAACGGGGTATTGGAGGGGGCGCAAGAGGGAAGCGTCCTGATTGACATGAGTTCGATTGCCCCGCTCGCGTCAAAAGAAATCAGTGAGGCGTGTGCGAAAAAAGGGGTAAAAATGATAGACGCGCCGGTATCCGGAGGGGAACCCAAGGCGATTGACGGTTCGCTGTCCATCATGGTGGGCGGCCCGGAAGAAGTGTTCCATGAGGTGTACGACATTTTAATGGTCATGGGCGGAAGTGCCGTACATTGCGGGGCGATTGGCGCGGGAAATACGACGAAGCTGGCCAACCAGGTAATCGTGGCCTTGAATATCGCCGCGGTTTCCGAGGCGTTCATGCTGAGTACCAAGGCGGGGGTAGACCCGAACAAGGTATTTGCGGCCATCAAGGGAGGGCTGGCAGGTTCCACGGTCATGAACGCGAAGGTTCCGATGATTACCGCCGGGAACTTCAAGCCAGGGTTTAAAATCGACCTTCATATCAAGGATCTGAACAATGCGTTGGAAACCGGACACGGCGTGGGCGCGCCCCTGCCGCTGACCGCAGGCGTGATGGAAATCTTACAAAATCTCCACATGGACGGGTGTGGGCAGGATGACCACAGCGCGATTGCCAAGTATTATGAAAAACTGGCAGGATGCCAGATTCGCTGCGAGGAGGAATAGACAATGTCAGTGGCCGAGAATTTGCAAAAGATGTTCTCATTGGAAGAAAAGGTGGTCTTATTTACGGGTGCCGCCGGCGGCATCGGGAGTGCGATTGCGGCCGGAATGGCGGAGGCCGGTGGGAAAATTGCCCTATGCGACATCAACAAAGAGCAGTTGGAAAAGGTGCGTCTGGAAATTGAAGCCGCTGGCGGGGACGCCTCCTGCCACGTGATGAATGTCATGGACAAGGGGAGTATCTCCGGATGCGTAAAGGAAATCGGGGAAAAATACGGCCATATCGACGTGTTGGTAAATTGTGCCGGAATCAATAAACGGGAAGGCTTTATGGATGTTACGGAAGAAACATATGACCGTATCATGGCAATCAATTTGAAAGGGGTCTTTTTGGTTACACAAGCGGTCGCGCCATATATGAAGGAGCAAAATGGCGGCAGCATCATTAATATTGGTTCCCACAACACGGGAAGTATTCTGGGAGGATGTTCCGTGTACGGGGCGACGAAATGTGGGATATTGTCCTTTACGAGGTCGATGGCGGTGGAGTGGGCAAAATATAATGTCCGTGCAAACTGCGTGAGTCCGGGGCACATTCAGACGGCGCTCACGGTTCCGACCTGGGAGCACCCGGTCCGTTCACAATATCTGCTGGATCGAATCGCGTTAAATAGGCCGGGATACCCGAAAGATATTGTAGGCATCTGCATTTTGCTGGCGTCAGACGCGTCGGCATACATTTCAGGAACGGAAATCCGGGTGGATGGTGGCTGCATCGCGGGCGGCCAGCCGTGGCCATATGATACGGAGTTTTGACCGAAAGCGACTTAATGAAAGCGAGCCGTAAGCGAAGCTTGAATTTAGTGCGAGGTCGTTCTTTGGGATTGGCGAGACCGAAGGTCGAGCTTAGCGAAAAGAACTTCCTTATGGATATAATCAGGAGGACAAATTTTTGAGATTAGGAATTTCAACAAACCTCGGGAAAACGGACGCGGCGGAATGGGCAAAGGCAATTCGTGAGGCGGGATGCGGCAGTGTCGTATTCCCGCTGGATTATACGGCGCCCGAGGAAAAAATACAATCCTTTGTCAAAGCGGCAAGAGGGCAGGACCTGGTGATTGCCGAGGTCGGGGCATGGTGTAATCCCATCGCCCAGAATCCGACGGAGCGGGACGCCGCCCTCAAAAGGACGAAGGAGCAGCTTCGGCTGGCGGATAAAATCGGTGCGAATTGCTGTGCCAACGTGGCCGGTTCCGCCGGGGAAAAATGGGCAGGGGCGTATCGGGAGAATTTTACGAAGGAAACATGGGATTTGACCGTAAAAACGATACAAGAGATTATAGACGATGTGAGGCCGCAAAACACTTATTATACCATAGAACCCATGCCTTATATGTATCCGATGGACGTAAATCAGTATTTACACCTGATGGAGGACGTGAATCGGGAGCGGTTCGCGGTGCACATGGATTTTTTTAACTGGCTGAATACGCCGGATAAATATTTTCATCATGAAGAATACATGGAGGAATGCTTTGAGAAGTTGGGGCCATGGATTAAAAGCTGTCACCTGAAAGACGTCCTGTTACTGCAAGAGCTGACTTGCATGCTAAAAGAAGTGCCGTGCTGCCTGGGAGGAATCAATCTGGAGAAATATATTTTACTGGCAGAACGGTATAATCCGGAAATGCCGATGATTATGGAGCACCTGAAATCGCAGGAGGAGTATCTGGACGGCATCGCGCGTGTAAAGGAGCGGCTGAAAGGGAGCAAAGTTACTTTTATATAATGACGCTGGCGTCGGTGTGTTTTATGCACCGGCGTCAGGCCTTTATGGAATATGAACGGGTTTCGTGGAATGGAGGAAGTAATGGATTTTGAAAAAGAAGCAAAAGAACTGGTAGGAAAAATGACGTTGGAAGAAAAAGCGTTATTACTCCGTTTTGATTCCCCGCCGGTTGAACGTTTGAAAATCCCCAGGTACCACTGGTGGAACGAGGCGCTGCACGGGGTCGCGAGGGCGGGATGTGCGACGATGTTTCCACAGGCGATTGCCATGGCCGCGATGTTTGACGAAGAGGGGATGAGAAAGATTGGCGACATCATCTCGACGGAGGCCCGGGCAAAATATAATGCGAGCGTCGCGTTAGGGGATAGGGATATTTACAAGGGATTGACGCTCTGGTCGCCCAATATCAATATTTTCCGTGACCCCAGGTGGGGACGGGGCCATGAAACTTATGGGGAAGATCCATATCTTACGAGCAGGCTGGGCGTTTCGTTTATCAAAGGAATCCAGGGTGATGGAAAGTATTTGAAAGCGGCGGCATGTGCCAAGCATTTCGCGGTGCACAGCGGGCCGGAGGAATTGCGGCACGAGTTTGACGCGGAGGTATCGGAGAAAGATTTGTGGGAAACTTATTTGCCCGCATTTGAAGCATGCGTGACAGAGGCGAACGTGGAGGGCGTGATGGGGGCTTATAACCGCGTGAACGGGGAGGCATGCTGCGCCAGCAAGACGTTAATGCAAGACATCTTGCGGGGGAAATGGGGATTTGACGGGTATTACACGTCCGACTGCTGGGCAATCAAGGATCTCCATGAAAATCACGGAATCACGAATACGGCTACGGAGTCGGCGGCGCTGGCTTTGAAAGCGGGATGCGACATCAATTGCGGGAATATTTACCTCAGGATATTACAAGCGTGTCAGGAAGGCCTGGTGACGGAGGAGGACATTACCGCCTCGGCGGAGCATGTGATGCGAACGAGGCTTCGGTTGGGGTTATTTGCGGAAGACTGTGAGTATGACGAGATTCCCTATGACGTGGTGGCTTGCAAGGAACACCGGCGCGCGGCGGTCGAGGCGGCGGAAAAGGGAGTGGTCCTTTTAAAGAATGACGGCATTCTGCCGTTTGACAAGAAACGGAAGGCGCTTGCCGTCATCGGACCGAACGCGGACAGCAGGTGGCCTCTGATTGCCAATTATCACGGAACCGCGCCGCGATATGTCACCGTGCTGGAAGGAATCGAAGAACTGGTGGGAGATTGCGTCCGCATTTATTATTCAGAAGGATGCCATACCGTAAAAGACCGTGTTGAAAAACTGGCGCTTCCCGATGACCGCCTGTCCGAGGCGGTGACGGTTGCGAAGCTGGCGGGTGCGGCGGTGGTCTGTGTGGGACTGGATGAACGCTATGAAGGGGAGCAGCAGGATATCGGAAATCGTTTCGATGAAAAAGGGAGCGTCGCGGACAAGGAAACCACGAAGCTTCCGAACAGCCAGACACGCCTGTTACAAGCGTTGATTGAAACCGGCGTGGAATTGGTAATCGTCAATATGACGGGAAGCGCCGTGGATTTGAAATGGCTGGATGACACGGAGAACGTAAAAGCCATTCTGCAAGGCTGGTATCCGGGCGCGGAGGGCGGAACGGCAATCGCCAGGGTCTTGTTCGGGGACGTGAACCCGTCCGGAAAGCTTCCCGTCACGTTTTATAAGGATGCGGAAGGACTCCCGTCAATCACGGATTATGCCATGAAGAACCGTACCTATCGATATATGACGTGTGAACCCTTATATCCGTTTGGATATGGCTTGAGCTATACGCGTTATGCGTATTCCGATGCGGAAATCGTGAACCAGGGGACGTGGACGGTCGCGGTTTCCGTCACGAATACGGGAGACATGGAGGGTGAGGAAATCGTGGAGGTGTATATCAAGTGCCTGGACTCTCCGAACGCCGTCTTGAACCATAGCTTGTGCGCGTTCAAAAGAGTCCGTTTGAAACCGGGCGAGACAAAACGGGTGGGGCTTCCTGTCAGGGAAAAGGCGTTCATGGTCGTGGATGGAAACGGGGAGTATAAAATGGAAGGAAGACACTTTGAAATCTATGTGGGAGGCAGCCAGCCGGATAGGAAAAGCCGTGAGTTGTCAGGGCAAGGGCCGGTAACGCTTCATTTGAAGCTTTGAAATGCTGAGAAAAAGCTGGTTGGTGGCAACCGGCTTTTTGTGAATACGACATCAGGCATCAAGTCTTTAAATAAGAACAAAGGGGCTGTCGGGTAACGCAGAAAACCTACAATATATGGTGGCAAATCCAGATGCGCCACGGCATATATTGTAGGCCTGCAGTCATTACCCGGCAGCCCCTAAATCTTACCAGGACTGGAAGAATATGTTGTTTCCAATGTTGACACCCTGCCGGTTAGTCGCGCCCGCGTACAAGAAGAAGTAGCAGTCCGCCACGTCAGAGTGTCTGGCGCCGTTCAGCGCGTCCCGGGCCACCTGGTAGGAAAGGGCGCTCGGCCCGCGTGACAGCACGGCGTTCAGGCGGCCGGTCCATACCGGTTCGAACTGGTTGGGGGCGTAGATGACACCGCGGATGGTGTTGTCAAAAAGCGGGCTTGACACGCGGTTCATGATGACCGTGGCTACGGCCAGCAGGCAGTCATAATTCTGGTAGGCCTCACATTCTAAGATGGCGGCAAACAAGTCGAGGTCGCTCGAGGTCGCCGGGCTCTGCCCGCCGCTGTTGCCGGAGTTGCCGCCGCTGTTACCGGGATTGCCGGAATTGCCGGAATTTCCGCCGCCGTTATCGGAGTTGCCGCCGTTGTCCCCGTTGCCGCCGGAGTTTCCGTCGCTGTCCCCGCTGTTTCCGGAGTTTCCGTCGTTGTCCCCGTTGCCGCCGGGGGAATAAGTCCCCGTCTGGTTGCTCGCGTTGATAATCGCGGCGGCTTCCTGCGCGCGTATTTGCTCGAGCTGCATGTTGTAAGTAAACAAGTCGGTGGAAGTGGCGCGCGCCTTGTCAAATAGTTCGTTGTACTTCTGGCTGAGGCTGTCCTGCAATTCCTGCAAGGATTCTTTTTGGGATGTTAAAGTCTCCTGTTGCATGACGAGGGCTTCGCGTGCCTGGCGCAATTCTTCCAGCATCTCCTGGTCGCAACTGTTAAAAATCTGGATGAAGTCGGCGGCGTTTAAAAAGTCCGCCAGGTTTTTTGATGAAAACAGCATTTCCAGCATGCTGACGTTGCCGGTCTCATAAATGTACTTGATGCGGACGGACATTTTCTCATATTGTTCTTCTTCCGCAAGCCGCGCTTGCATGATGGACTCTTCGGTTCTGAGGATTTCGCCGTTCGTAATCTCAATCTGCATCTCGGTGGTCGAGATTTCGTTGCTGATTGCAAGCATGTCCTGATTGATGGCGCTCAGTTGGTTTTGCAAGGTGGAAGTGGCGCCTTCCAACCGATCCTTCTCCTCGTCCGCCCGCGCGGAAACCGCGCAGAGCATGAGCGCGAAGGAACTTAGGAGGGCGACAAAAGCCTGCAGCTTACGTTTCATCGGCCATTTCATAAGCAATATCCTTTCTTGAAAAAATAAATTCATTTTTGATTATACTATAAATTGCGTAAATAAGCAAATTTTGTTACAATAAATTATGAAAAATTTAGATTAGGCGTTACTATCACGGCCTGAGGCCGCGATAGTAAGCGCATTTGGCCATTTAAAACCGCTTACGGCGATGGCCGAAATACCCAATCGGCATCATCACTTGGCCGTGCGGCGGGGCGCACAGCTCCGTGAATCGTAACGATCAGGTTACTTTTTGCGGCTTGAGGGCGGTTGTCCGTGAAAAGTGATAGGTGTAATGGGAAAGAATTATGCGATAGGAAGGAACATTATGGAAAAGATTAAGATGATAGGGCTGGACTTGGACGGAACCCTTCTTGACAGCAGGAAGAAGTTGACGAGGCACACGAGGCGCGTGCTGTGCGAGGCCATCGGCCGAGGCGTGGTCGTCCTGGCGGCGACGGGAAGGCCGTACTCGGGAATCCCGCCGGAGGTACGTTCGATTCCCGGCATGCATTATGCGCTGACCGCGAACGGGGCCCGAATCATGGACACGAGGACGCAAAAAGTGTTGGTGGAACATCTTTTACCGATGGAAAGTGCAAAAAGGGCATTGGAAATTATGGGAAAATATGATACTCTACTAGAGGTGTACTTTGACGGCGTGGGTTATGCGAACGAGGACAGGCTGGCCCAAATCAAAAAATACCATCATAATCCGTACATGTGGGAATATGTTTTAAAGACCAGGAAACCGGTGCCGGACATTTACGGGGTGATGGAGCGCGAAAACCGGGCGATGGACAAGGCGCAGGGGCTGTTTGCCGACATGGGGGAGCGCGGGCGGGCCTGGGAGGAGCTGGAAGCGGTTGGCGGCCTGGCACTTGTCGGTTCCCTGGGATACAATATCGAGATTAACGCGGCCGGCGTGAACAAGGGAAGGGGCCTGCTCGAACTTGGCGTTCTTTTGGGAATCCGGCGCGAGGAAATCATGGTTTGCGGGGACGGGGACAACGACGTGTCGATGCTTGAGGAGGCCGGGTTTGGCGTGGCCATGGGAAACGCCGAGGAACAGGTCAAGGCGGTTGCCGATTACATAACATGTTCGAATGACGACGAGGGCGTGGCAAGGGCGATAGAGAAATTCGTGCTGGGCCGCCGATGACGGCGGGAACGTGCGAGGCAGGAGCTTTTAAAGGGACGGGAATGAAAAAGGGCAGGAACCTTTAATAGGAACTTTTAAAATAGAAGAAAAAGAGGCAGGAGGAGAATGAACATGTTGGAGGCATTGAAGGTATTACTTTTGGGAATCGTGGAGGGTATCACGGAATGGCTGCCTATCAGCAGCACGGGACACCTGATTTTGGTGGAGGAGTTTGTCAAGCTCGACCTTGACCCCGGCTTTGTGGAGATGTTCAACGTGGTCATCCAGCTGGGGGCGATATTGGCGGTCGTGGTGATTTATTTCCACAAGCTGAACCCGTTTTCGCCCAAAAAGTCGGAGAAGCAGAAAATGTTGACCATACAGCTTTGGGTCAAGGTCGTCATAGCGGCGGTTCCGGCGGCCGTCATCGGGCTCTTGTTTGACGACTTCATCGACAGCCACTTCATGAACGCGTATGTCGTGGCGGCGACGTTGATTATTTACGGCATCTTGTTCATCGTGGTTGAAAACCGTAACAAAGGCGAGACCCCGCAGGTGACGAAGCTGTCCCGCTTGTCTATCAGGCAGGTGCTGGCCATCGGCGTGTTCCAGGTGCTGGCGTTGGTTCCCGGAACCTCCCGTTCCGGCGCGACGATCATCGGCGGGCTGCTCGTGGGAACGTCCCGGAGCGTGGCGGCGGAATTCACGTTTTTCCTGGGGATTCCCGTCATGTTCGGGGCGAGCTTTTTGAAGGTGGCCAAATACGTCATTGAGTCCGGGTTCGCTTTCGGCGGGCAGGAAATCGGCCTGCTCCTGCTCGGGTGCCTGGTGTCGTTTGGCGTGTCAATCTTGGCCATAAGGTTCTTGATGCAGTACATCAAGAACAATGATTTCAAGGTGTTCGGATATTACCGCATCGTGCTCGGCGCGATCGTGCTGGCATATTTTGGCATAAAGGCGTTGACGGCGGGAGCCGCTGCCTGACGGCGTGCCGGCTTTTCACGGTCGGTTTTCACCGCATGGGTAAAAAGGGGCGGGAGCGCACGGCTCCGCGAACAGTAACTTTGTGGGGGTGTTTTTTGTATATTTTTTCAAAAAAGGATTGTATTTCTGTATAAATGCTGATAAAATCAAAAAGGATGTGCATTTTTATACATGTACAAGTCACTTTAGATGTTATCGGACATGGTAAGGAGGAAAATGGCATGAAAAAAAGAATGTTAAGTATCTTGTTGGCGGCGGTTTGCGTGTTTGCCCTGGCCGCATGTGGCGGGGATGGCGGAAGCTCCGACGACGCGAAGGGCGATGGCAAGGACGACGCGAAGAAAGAGGAGAGGCAAGTTCTCGTCATGGCGACGAACGCGGAATTCCCTCCCTATGAGTATTATGAGGGAAAGGAGGTCGTGGGTATCGATGTGGACATATGCAAGGCGATTGCCGACGAGCTGGGCATGGAGCTGGAAATCGAGGACATGGCCTTTGATTCCATCGTGGCCGCCGTATCGAGCGGAAAGGCCGACTTTGGCGCGGCGGGCATGACCGTGGATCCGGACCGCGCGGAGCAGGTGAATTTTACTGACACGTACGCGCACTCCAGCCAGGTCGTCATCGTGAAGAAGGGAAGCGACATCGCGACTCCCGACGACCTGGAGGGGAAGGGCATCGGCGTGCAGCTTGGCACGACGGGCGACTCGTTCGCGGACGATATCGAGGGCGCGACGGTGGAGCGTTATAATAAGGGCTTCGAAGCGGTGCAGGCATTGTCCCAGGACAAGATTGACGCGGTCATCATCGACAGGGAGCCGGCCAAGGAATTTATCAAGGAGGCGGAAGACCTTGTCATTCTTGACGAGTCCTATACGGAGGAAGATTACGCGATGATTGTGGCCAAGGACAATGACGAACTGTTGGAGAAAATCAACGGGGCATTGAAGAACTTGAAGGATTCCGGCAAGCTGGATGAAATCATCGGAAAATATATCAATTCGGAAGAGTAAAGATTGGTTTTTGTTTAGTCCGGGGCCGGTCACCACGCTGACCGGCTCGGAGGATACACGTAAATCCAGCCAATGCATCACCCGCTTTGCCGAAGGCAAATCAAAAATGCGGTGATGCCCGTTACAATTCAGCCCGCGCTGGCGCGGCGCTGAATTGTAACAAAGATTGCATGTGACGGCGCACCCCGGAATCGGGCGCGCCGCGGCACTAGATAGGACAAGGTAGGAGAAATGTTGGAAGCCTTTCAAAATCGTTTTTATTTGAATTTTATCAAGGACGACCGTTGGCAATATATTTGGGACGGCCTGGGCGTGACGCTTAAGGTGACGTTTTTTGCCGTGCTGCTGGGAATCCTGCTGGGATTTCTGGTGGCGGTGGTGCGCTCGACGAATGAAAAGACCGGGAAGCTGAAATTTTTAAACTTCTTGGCCAAGGTTTACCTGACGGTCATCCGCGGCACCCCGGTGGTCGTGCAGCTTTTGATTATTTATTTCGTCATTTTTGGCAGCGTGAAGATTGACAAGGTGTTCGTGGCAGTGTTGGCGTTCGGGCTCAATTCCGGCGCTTACGTGGCGGAGATTTTCCGTTCCGGCATCATGTCAATAGACAACGGGCAGTTCGAGGCAGGGAGGAGCCTTGGCTTCAACTACGTGCAGACGATGTACCACATCATCATGCCGCAGGCGTTCAAGAACGTCCTGCCGGCACTGGGCAACGAGTTCATCGTGCTGCTCAAGGAGACTTCGGTGTCGGGTTACATCGCCATGCAGGACTTGACGAAGGGCGGGGACATCATCCGCAGCCAGACGTATGACGCGTTCATGCCACTTTTAGCGGTGGCCGCCATTTATCTCGTGATGGTCATGATTTTCACAAAACTCGTGGGCATCCTGGAAAGGAGGCTGAGAAGCAGTGACCATTAACGGACGGACATTGATCAAGGTGGAGAACCTCTATAAGACCTACGACGATTTCCACGCCCTGGCGGGGATTTCGGAGGAGATTTGCGAGGGGGAAGTGGTGGTCGTCGTCGGGCCGTCAGGATCAGGGAAATCGACGTTTTTACGCTCCTTGAATCTCCTCGAGGTTCCGACGGAAGGGAAGATTTATTTTGACGGGACGGACATCACCGACCAGAGGGTGGACATCAACAAGCACCGGCAGAAGATGGGGATGGTGTTCCAGCATTTTAACTTGTTCCCGCATAAGACCATTATGCAAAATATCACGCTGGCGCCCATCAAGCTTTTGAAGAAGGGGAAGGCCGAGGCGGAGGAGGAGGCGATGCGGCTTTTACGCCAGGTGGGGCTGGAGGCCAAGGCAGACGCCTATCCGTCGCAGCTGTCCGGAGGCCAGAAGCAGCGGATTGCCATCGTGCGGTCGTTGGCGATGCAGCCGGAAGTGATGTTGTTTGACGAGCCGACGAGCGCGCTCGACCCGGAGATGGTGGGCGAGGTGCTGGAATTGATGAAGCGATTGGCGCATGACGGCATGACGATGGTCGTGGTCACGCACGAGATGGGATTTGCCAAGGAAGTGGCCACGCGCGTGATGTTCATGGATGCCGGACGAATCAAGGAGCAGGGAATCCCGGAAGAATTCTTCAATAACCCGAAGGACGAGCGGTTGCGGGAGTTCTTGTCGAAGATTTTATGACGCCCCGGAATTGCGGGGAGCCGGCACGGAACAATTCGTGTGTCAAATAATGGAAAATGGAGAATCGAAAAGACGCTTCGCGGCCGTTTTTAGATTCTCTTTTTTGATTGTCTTTTTTGAAAGCATCTATTGAAAACCGGCGACATTACTGGTAGAATAGCATTATGTGAAAAAATATACACATCAATGTGACAGAGATAGGAGGAGTTTCAAATGGATACCCAGTTTGTATGGCAGGAAGATTATAGAATCGGGGTAGATGTCATTGACAAGGAGCACCAACGACTGTTTAAAATCATCAACAAGCTTTTTACGCTCAAGGAGGAGGAAAACAACGGCCAGTGGGCATGCCAGGAGGGGATTAAGTTTTTTAAGGGACACGCGATGAAACATTTCAAGGACGAGGAGGACTATATGGCCTCCATCGGCTACGAGGGGTTAGAACAGCATAGGCGCATACATAGGAGCTTTCGTGAGAACACGCTTCCGACACTTGAACAGGAACTTGAGCAGACGGAGTATTCCACGGATGCGGTGGATCATTTTCTGGGGGTTTGTGCGGGCTGGCTGATTGGGCACACGTTGACGGAGGACCTTTCCATTACCGGAAAGCATACGAGGAAGTGGGAGAACCTTTTGCCGGAGGATGAGCTGGCGGCCATGAAGAAGGTCGTCGTCCAGCTCGTGTTCGACATGTTCCATTTGGAGTCGCAGCTGGTTAGTGACGCTTATAGCGGGGAGAAGTTTGGCACCGGGGTATATTACCGCCTGTCTTATGGAAATGAGGCGGATGAGAAAAGGCAGGAAATTCTCCTGGTTTTCGAGGAGCAATTATTGGTCAACACGGTCGGGAAGGTGATGGGGCTTTCAACGAACAGGCTGGATGCCAAGCTGATTCATGCTTCCAGGTATACGGCACAGCAGTTTGCGGGGCGCATCCTGGAATGTTTTCCAAACATGGAGACATATGAACTGAAGGAAGAAAACCTTTTGAATTACGAGCAGTTCCAGAAAATATTCGAGAGGGAAAAGGTGCAGGTCAGCTTGCTGTTTGATACGGGGGCGGGGTATTTCTCTTTCTGCGTCATCGCTCCGCACCTTTTGGAGGAAGGGGTCGGGATTCCCATCGAGGCGGAAAACGCCTTGGCCGAGGTGGAAGAGTACCTTATGAAGAGGGAAAAGGATGAAAAGGAAGAACAAGCGCACCCCAAGCCGAAGATACTCGTGGTGGACGACTCCGCGACGATTCGTCAGGGCATGAGGGACTTGCTTGGCGAGGATTACGAGGTGGCGTTGGCTGAATCCGGCATTGCCGCGATTCGGACGATGACCCTGAACCAGCCGGACCTGGTTTTGCTCGATTATGAGATGCCGGTTTGTGACGGAAAGCAGACGTTGGAAATGTTGCGTTCCGCGAAAGAGTTTGCAAATATCCCGGTCATTTTCCTGACAGGAAGGAGCGACCCCGCGACCGTCAAGGGGGTCATGTCTTTGAAGCCGGCGGGATATTTGCTGAAATATTTGAAACCGGCGGAGATCAAGCAAAAGATTGACGCTATTTTTGAAAGGCAGAAGGCTTGAGCGGTCGCGGCAAGGGCGTTTTGGCCGGAAGCGGGGCGACGGAAGGGGAACGCGACCACGAAGTCTTGCTTTCGGCGGTGCGGCCATTGACGGAATGGTACCGAAAAAATAAAAGGGACCTTCCGTGGAGGAACCAGGCGGACGCCTACCATATATGGGTTTCGGAAATCATGTTGCAGCAAACCCGCGTGGAGGCCGTGAAATCGTACTATGCCCGTTTTTTAAAGGAGTTGCCGAACGTGAAGGCTCTGGCCGAGGTGGACGAGGAGCAGCTGTTGAAATTGTGGGAAGGGCTCGGCTATTATAACCGGGTGCGGAACATGCAGAAGGCCGCCCGCCAAATCATGGACGTGCATCACGGGGAGTTTCCTTGTACATATGAGGAAATCCGCGCGCTGGCCGGCATCGGCAACTATACGGCGGGAGCCGTCGCGTCGTTTGCTTTTGGCATTCCAAAGCCGGCGGTGGACGGAAACGTGCTCCGCGTCGTGTCGCGCCTTTTATGCAGCGAGGAGGACGTGATGAAGGCGGGGGTGCGCAAAAGGTTCGAGCGGGAAATCGAGGCGGTGATTCCAAGCGAAGCGGCATCGGACTTCAACCAGGGGCTGATTGAGCTTGGCGCGCTCGTCTGTGTTCCGAACGGCGCGCCGAAATGCGGGGAATGCCCCCTTGCCGGGACGTGCCTGGCGAGGGAGACGGGCTGCCAGGGGCAACTGCCGGTAAAGAAAAAGGCGAAAGAGCGCAGGATAGAAAAACGGACGGTCTTCATTTTCCGGGACGGCCGCGCGGTGGCGATAAAAAAGCGTCCGGCGAAGGGGCTGCTGGCGGGGCTTTATGAATTGCCGAACGTTTTCGGCCATCTGGACGGGGAGGCGGCAATCGCCTACAGCAAGTCCATAGGCCTGACACCCGTGCGGGTGAAGGAACTGGAGGCGGCGAAACACGTTTTCAGCCATGTGGAGTGGCACATGATTGGATATGAGATGCTGGTTGATGAATTGGAAAAGAACTGTAGCGATTGGATGGTTTTTGCCGACGGCGGGGAGTTGGAGGACAAATATCCGATTCCGACCGCGTTTTCGGCGTATACAGATATAGCAAAGGGGAATGGACGAAGTTCATGAATGGTGTCAAGGAGGAGCCGAAGAGGCAACAGCAGAAGTCGAAGGAGACGAAGGAACGTATTTTTCGGGCCGCCAAGCGGATTTTGAAGAAGAAGGGCTACGAGGAGCTTTCCATAAAAAACATCTGTGAGGAGGCGGGGGTTTCCAACGGCAGTTTTTATCATCATTTTAAGACGAAGGATGACTTGTTGTCCTATTATATCGAGGAGCAGCCTAGCATAAGGCCGGAGCTTTTGGAATTGCCGAAGGACGCGGCCGAGGCGAAGGCGGCGATTGTCCAGGTATACCTTAATTACGTGAGATATTGCCGCGAGCTGGGGGTCGAGTTCATGGCGGGGTATTACAACCCGAAGAACCAGGCGCTCAATGCGGTGATAAGGACAAAGCGACCCTACCCGATCATGACGGTCCAGGCTTATGTCGAGAAGGCGCTCGCGGCGGGGCGGATTGGCTTGAACGTGGAAATCGAGGCATTTACCACGGATGTCCGCATGATCGTGATAGGAAATGTTTTTGAGTGGTGCCTGCGGGACGGGCAGACGGATTTTGAGGGAAACATGACCCGTTCATTGGGAAAGTATCTGGACGGCGTGGTGGAATGAGGACACGGGACGATAATACCCGGAGGTGGGGCGATGAAGTACACGTTTATTGTGAACCCGAAGTCGAGTTCGGGCAACGGGGCAATGATTTGGAAAAGGATTGAGCCGGAGTTGATGAAGCGGCGCGTGGAATACGAGGTACGTTTTACGAGGTATGCCCGCCATGCGGTGGAAATCGCGGCGGAGGCTACCGCGGACGGCGAAGAGCGTGTCCTTGTCGTGCTTGGCGGGGACGGTACGATGAATGAGGTGGTGAGCGGCATTTCCGACAGCGGGAAGGTGATTCTGGGAAGCATCCCGACCGGGTCGGGGAACGATTTTTCCCGTGCGCCAGGACTGCCAAAGGATCCGCTGCGCGCGCTGGAAGTCATACTGGACCAAGAACGGCTGGTGCCCATGGACATCGGCACGATGCGTTGTAAAGATAGGGAGTACCGTTTCGCGGTCAGCACTGGCATAGGTTTTGACGCGGCGGTCTGTCATTGCGTGGCAAAATCCGGCCTCAAGGTGTTGTTGAACAAGTTTGGCCTGGGCAGGCTTTCCTATTTGATAATCGCCATTCAGAGGCTATTGGGCGACAAGCGGGTGCCATGCAAGTTATGGTTGGACGACGGGCCGCCCATCGCGTTCGAGGGCATTTATTTTGCGGCCGTGATGAACCATCCATACGAGGGCGGCGGGTTTTTCTTTTGCCCGAAGGCCGAGATAGGCGACGGGTATCTTGACGTGATCGTGGTGTCGGACATTCCGACATGGAAAATCTTTCTTTTGCTTCCGACGGCGTTCTGGGGAGGCCACGTGAAGTACCACGGGATAGACGTTTTCCGTTGCAGGAGGGCGAGGTTGGAGTGCGGGGAGGCTTTGCCGGTACATACGGACGGCGAGCCGATTCCGGCGGAAATGTCGCTGGAGGCGGGGCTGTGCGAGAACCAGGTACGTTTAATCGTGCCCGCCGGATAAGGACGGGCCTTTACAAATCATACCGCGCCGGCTCGAATTGTCGGTGCGCCCGGCAGGAGCCATGGCGGAAGGAAATAAACGGGCAGGGAAAAAGTAGGAGCAGGAGGTAGGAAGAAGATGGGAAAAATTATTTTGACGGGGGACAGGCCGACGGGAAGACTGCACGTGGGCCACTATGTCGGCTCTTTAAAGCGGCGCGTGGAGTTGCAGAATGCCGGCGGTTTTGACGAGATGTTCATCATGATCGCGGACGCGCAGGCACTGACGGACAACGCGGACAACCCGGAGAAGGTGCGGCAGAACATCATAGAGGTGGCGTTGGACTACCTGGCTTGCGGGCTTGACCCGGAGAAGGTGACGTTGTTCATCCAGTCCCAGGTGCCGCAGTTGTGCGAGCTGTCGTTTTACTATATGAACCTGGTGACGGTGTCCAGGCTGCAGCGCAACCCCACCGTGAAGGCGGAGATTCAGATGCGTAATTTTGAGGCGAGCATCCCGGTCGGCTTTTTTACTTATCCAATCAGCCAGGCGGCGGACATCACGGCCTTCCGGGCGACGACCGTCCCCGTGGGGGAGGACCAGCTTCCGATGCTGGAGCAGACGAAGGAAATCGTCCGGAAATTCAACTCAGTATATGGCGACACGCTTGTCGAGCCGGAGGCCCAGCTTCCAGGCAACGCGGCCTGCCTGCGGCTCCCGGGAATCGACGGGAAGGCGAAGATGAGCAAGTCGCTTGGCAATTGTATTTACTTGTCGGAGGAGCCGGACGAGATTCAGAAGAAGGTGTTTAGCATGTTCACCGACCCGACCCACATCCGCGTCGACGATCCGGGGAAACTGGAAGGCAACACGGTGTTTACCTACCTGGACGCGTTTTGCCGGCAGGAGCATTTCGCGGAATTTTTGCCGGAGTATGCGGGGCTGGACGAGTTGAAGGCACATTACCAGCGCGGCGGCCTGGGCGACATGAAGGTAAAGCGGTTCTTGAACAACGTGCTGCAGGCGGAACTCGAACCGGTCCGGGCGCGCAGGAAGGAGTACCAGAAGGACATCCCGTACGTTTACGAGATTCTTAAGAAAGGTAGCGAAAAGGCGGAGCGCGCGGCGGCAGGGACGCTTGCGGACGTGAAGGCGGCCATGAGGATTAATTATTTTGACGACGCGGAGTTGATACAAAGCCAGGTGGAACGTTTCCGAGAGGAATGAGAAAGAGGAACTTTTGTGATAACCCCCTTTTGTGGCGCCGGTGTGCGGACATGCGCTATCCATACACCGGCATCATGCCGTGGGGAACGAAAACTCTCGTGGCATGGAAACATGCATGAAAAAACATGTCAAAAGAAACCAATGACATGAAAAAAAATAAGCCCGACATGAAAAATCATGCGGGCATGAAACGTGCGATAGAGGATTCGAACCCCCGACCTTCTGGTCCGTAGCCAGACGCTCTATCCAGCTGAGCTAATCGCACACGCTTGAACAAGTCGTTCACAACAAATAATAGTATATTCTATTGGAACTACTTTGTCAAGAACTTTTGCAAAAAAATATAAATATAATGGTTGGGCGTTACAATTCACGGCCTAACCGGCCGTGGATTGTAACGGCATCCAGCCATCTAAAATTGCCTCCGGCAATGGGCTGGATGCCCACTGGCACCATCACTTTATCGGACGGTGGCTGTGCGGCGGGGCGCACAGCCCCGTGAATAGTAACGGTTGGGCTGCGGTTCCAACATATGTTCCCGTTGAAGTACGGCTGACCGTGGAGGAAATCTCCACACAGCCGTACTTTTCCACGTCACATTGGACGGAACAAGTGCCTCGGGATGCCGTCCACCATGACCGGGGAGACGTCTCCCTGGATTAAGGGGCGGATGTAGCTGACAAATTCCTCCGTGACGTAAGTGCCGTCCGGGGTCACCCAATCCCTCGGGACGACCTTTTCGTCATTGGCAATCTTGTGCACGTCTTTTACTTCGGTTCCGCACTGGTATGGGTCGTCGGACAACCTCTGCAGCACGACCATCTTGCCTGTGTCGCCTTCGTCCGCCGCCTTGACCGCGGCGCCGCCGACCTGGTAAGCTTCCAGGATGTCCACGCGGGAAGCGCAGTGCGACGCGGAACGCTGCAGGGAACTCAACTCGATGGAGCGGGACTTGCAGCCGCATTCACCGGCGATGTAGCTTGCCAGGTAATTGGCGGTTCCGGAGAGCTGCTTGTGTCCGAACGCGTCAACGAAATCAATGCTCTGTCCCAATTCGCAAACGTAGCGGCCATCGTCGAGACGGATGCCTTCGGATACCACGACGACGACGGAAGATTTCTTTTCCAAGAGCTTCTTCACGTTGTTGCCAAAAGCCTCGATGTCGAATGGGAGTTCTGGCAGGTAAATCAAGTCCGGCCCGCTGCAGTCCTCGCCCTTGGCAAGGGCGGCCGCCCCGGTCAGCCAACCGGCGTTACGTCCCATGATTTCCACGATGGTCACGATGCCCTTGGAATACTCAAGGCAGAAACTGTCACGGATGATTTCCTTTACCGAAGTCCCGATGTACTTGGCCGCGCTTCCGTAGCCGGGCGTGTGGTCCGTCAGTGCCAGGTCGTTGTCGATAGTCTTCGGGCAACCGATGAAGCGGGTCGGGAAGCCGGTCACGATGGCATAGTCGGAAAGCTTCTTGATCGTGTCCATGGAGTCGTTGCCGCCAATGTAAATGAATGCCTCGATGTCCAGTTTCTGTAAGATTTCAAAAATCTTGTCGTACACCTCGCGGCTTTCAAAAATCTCGGGCAGCTTGTAGCGGCACGAGCCAAGGAAAGCGGCAGGGGTGCGCTTTAACAATTCCGTGTCCAGCTCGTTCGTGATGTATTCCGACAAGTCTATATATCTCTCCTGCAATAAGCCTTGAATCCCGTGCAGCATGCCGTAGACCTTCTTGGCCCCCCGGTCTTTCGCCGTGCGGTAAACGCCGGCGAGGCTTGAGTTGATGGCTGCGGTTGGTCCGCCGGATTGTCCGACGATTACGTTTCCTTTCATGTTTGATACCTCCGCGTTGAAATTCGCTTTTGCGTTTTGGGTCTTTTCCCAAAACGCTCACAATTCATGTTCTGGCATTTGGGGGTTATTCTCCAAAACGCCTACGCTATATAGTTTAGTGCATTTTGACCAGTTTGTAAACGAAAAAATGAAAAAAATGCAAAAAATCGCCAAATTATTGTCAGAATACGATTTTGGTTATCATTTGACCCGTGTTCCGTCAGGGGAGAGGCCTTGCGAGCCTGGTAAAATGTACCATTCCAGGCATTTTGCATGGAACGTGTTTCGCGCGGATGGGCGCCATGGAACCGATAACAGTGTACAAAGTATACAAAAATCGGCAATCAAGAAAAAAGTGGTTGCATTTTCGAGAAAAGTCGAGTATCATTACAATCACTCGAAAGACAAGTTCTAATGTTCTGGCGTAGCGTCGAAAGCCACATGGGGCAAGGATGGGCGCCATCTGTACATCGTGCTGTCAATGATGCGGTGCATCGGTTCGGAAATCTGAACATATTTCAAGTTGAAAGGAATGCGGAAAGGAGAGGATATTTATAGGAGCGGAAAAGACATACATGAGAAAGACGTACGGGGAAAAACCGCATGTTGAAAGGAATTATGAAGAAAGGACATACGAGGTGATTCGTTTCGTCAGGAGCCAGAACCGTTGCCATCCGGCGATGGACTGCGTTTCCGGGCAGCTGTTGATATATCATGTCCAGCAGTGTCCGGAGATGGAGAAGGGCGAGCTGTTTGAGTGGGTGCAAAAGCTGGCCGAGCAGTTGGAATTGTACCATTTATGTAAAAATGACCAGCCGTATCGTTTCTTCAACCCATACAGCGTGCTTGTGACGAGGGACGGGGATGTCGCGTTGTTGGATTTGGAGGCACAAAGTAATGAATTCGTCCTGCGTAACATGCAGAAGCAGGCCATGCGAAACCACTTTGTGAGGCCGATTGTGCATATAAAGGAGAACAAGAGACAATTTTTGGATTTGTACGGTTATGGGAAGACCGTTCAGTTCATACTGGCAAACGTAAAGGCGCGGCCGGCACTGACGAGGGGAGAGGAACGCCGTCTGGCCCGGGTGGTTGAAAAGTGTACGAGTGAAAATCCCAAAAGGCAGTTTGAGGAATTGGGGCAAGTGAAAAAGGAACTTCCGGTGGCTGGGGGACAAGACCTCTCCATATGGAAAAAGAGGATTTTCCACATGGCGGCACCGGCTTTGCTCTTGTTGCTGTCCGTAGTCTTGGGAGCGCGGATGAAAGTTGCCGAGGACGGTCGAAAAAGCACCATGAAGTGGTTGCAAGTCCAGACGGAGGAGAACGAGACGTTGCGCGAGTCGAACGAAAGGCTCCAGGCAGAGAACCAGGCGCTTTTGGAAGAGAACCAGGCGTTTCAGGTGGAAAAGCAGGAGGCACAGGAGGAGAAGCTGAAATTACAAGAGGAGGCGCAGAAGCTCAGGGAGGAGGCGCAAGGCCTGCGGGAGGAGAACCAAAGGCTGCAGGAAGGCGAGACGACCGTCGGGGAGGCGCAAGATTCGCAGGAAGGCGACGCGACCGTCGGGGAGGCGCAAGATTCGCAGGAAGGCGACGCGACCGTCGGGGAGGCGCAAGATTCGCAGGAAGGCGACATGGTCGTCGGGGAGACGCAAACCCCATGAGACGTGTTTTGGGCCTATGATACCCATGAATTGCCATGCGTTTTGCGTTTCCGCAATTCTGGTGGTGCCGGTATGCAGAAGGCGTGCTTCCATCTGTACACCGATGCTTTCATCGTTACAATTCAGCCCCGCGCCAGCGCGGGTCCGAATTGTAACGGGCATCACCCGCATTTTTAGTTTGCCTACGGCAAAGCGGGTGATGCATCGGCCAGATTTACGTGCATCCTCTCGGCCAATCAGCGTGGTGATTGGCCGGGGACTGAACTGTAACCTTTCATCAATTTAGAAAAACTTTAAGGTCATTTTACTTGGAAAGAAAATCGGAATGTGGTATCCTTAAAGAAGTCTGCAATTGTTAGAATTTGTCAGGGAGGATTGGAAATGAACAAGGAAGAATTTCTTGCCCAGCTGAAACTTGCGCTGGGTGGCAACATTGATGGCGCGCTCGTGCAGGAAAACCTGGACTATTATGCCCATTATATAATGGAAGAGGTGCAGAAGGGAAAGAGCGAGCGGGAAGTCATGGAGACGCTTGGCGATCCGTGGATTTTGGCGCGGACAATCATAGACGCCTATGACGGGACGAATCGGGAGACGGTATACGAGGCTGGCGGTGACACGAGTTCGTATGGAAATGGGGGCGGCCGGGAAGGAGGAACACGGGATGGCATCGCGGACTTTTTGCGGATGGATACCTGGTGGAAAAAGTTGCTGGCGGTTTTGGTGGTCGTGATGGTGGTGATGTTGGTCGTTTCCATTATTACCGGGCTGGTGCGCTTGTTGCTGCCGTTGTTTATACCGTTGCTCGCCATCGCGTTGCTCGTGCGGCTGATTGGGGGACGGAAATCTTGAAGAAGTACGTTTGAAGGCGGGGAACCGTATGGGTGGGATGCTTCCATCCATACGGCGGCTTTGCGGCGTGCCCGGGACGCAAAGTAAAAGACCGATGGGGGAGCCATCGGTCTTTTGAGGGGAGTATAAATAATTAATAAGGGGTTGTAGAAATATTTTCTACAAGGACTAGTATAATATAAGAAATTGGAAAAAGCAAGAAAAAAATAAAAAAAATTTAAAAAAGTTGGAAAAAGTTGGGAAAAACTGGTTTTGGGGACTGATTCTAAAATCTTTTGAAAAGGATGCATAAGATTTCGCGCAAACTGACACAATAAAAGCGTACCATAAAATTTAGGAGGTTTTATCATGGCAAACAATTATAGCAGCTCTAACAAGAATGGCACGAACAGTAACGCGCAGTCTTACGCGGACGAGCAGAACAAGAATTCGAACAAGAACACGACGTCTCAGAACAAGAACGCTTCTAACAGCCAGAGCAAAAACAGCAACAAGAATTGCGGACACAACCAGAACAAGAACGCTTCTGACGAGAGCAACCGCAACTAACGGCGGACACGTTTGGGACAAGCCTGGTGTCATGTGCGGCCGGAAGGGCCGTACATGGCACTTGAAAAAAGAATGGCAACGGCGGAGTAAAGTTAAACTTTACTCCGCCGTTTATTTATAGTATGATATAGGTATGCTTGCGGTTGGCGCGCGTGGCCGGTTCGTGGCCATGCGTCGCGACATGTTTAGAAGAATCGGAGGAATACATGAGAACGATAGAGTTAATTGCGCCATGCCATTTTGGCTTGGAGGCCGTCTTGAAGCGGGAAATCATCGACCTTGGATATGAGGTGTCGGCGGTGGAGGATGGAAGGGTAACCTTCATCGGGGACTGGGAGGCCGTCTGCCGGGCGAACGTCTTCTTGCGGACGGCGGAGAGGGTGCTTCTGAAGGTGGGGGAATTTAGGGCCTCCAGCTTTGACGAGTTGTTTGAAGGGACGAAGAAGATTCCGTGGGAGGAGTACGTGCCGGTTGATGGGAAGTTCTGGGTGGCAAAGGCCGCCTCGGTGAAAAGCGCGTTGTTTAGTCCTTCCGACATCCAGTCCATCATGAAGAAGGCGATGGTGGAACGGATGAAGGCCCGTTACCATAAGGAATGGTTCGAGGAAAGCGGCGCGTCTTATCCCGTGCGCGTGTTTTTGATGAAGGATGTCGTGACGGTGGGGATTGACGCTTCGGGGGTGTCCCTTCACAAGCGGGGATATCGGCATTTGTCCGGCAAGGCACCGATTACGGAGACGCTGGCGGCGGCGTTGATCATGTTGACTCCTTGGAAAAAGGACAGAGTGTTGGTCGACCCGTTTTGCGGCAGCGGAACGTTTCCCATAGAGGCGGCCATGATGGCGGCCAACATCGCGCCGGGAATGGACAGGGAGTTCACGGCGGAAGGATGGACGAACCTGATTCCCCGCAAGACATGGTACGAGGCGGTGGACGAGGCCGGGGAGCTGGCCGATTATAATGTGGAGGTGGACATCCAGGGATATGACGTTGACCCGGAAGTGATAAAGGTCGCGCGGAAAAACGCGGAGGACGCGGGCGTGTCCAGCCTGATACATTTGCAGCAGCGGCCGGTCAGCGAACTGCGCCATCCCAAGAAGTACGGGTTCGTCATAACGAATCCACCATATGGGGAACGCCTGGAGGAGAAGGAGGCGCTGCCCGGGCTTTATAGGGAATTCGGCGAGGCGTTTCGGGGGCTTTCCGACTGGTCGGCGTACATGATTACGAGTTATGAGGACGCGGAGCGTTATTTCGGGCGCAGGGCGGACAAGAACCGCAAGATATACAATGGAATGATCAAGGCTTATTTTTACCAGTTCATGGGTCCAAAGCCCCCGCGGCGTTCGCAAAATGCCGGGTGATTGCGGTGGCGGGGCCATTGATTGGGCGAATGCCGGGTGGCTGCGGGGAACTGGTGGATGGCCGGGAAATTAGATGGAAGAAAAATCACGGAAGAGAATGGAGAGCGGACATGGAAAGAAGGATTATATTTGCCACGGGAAATGAAAACAAGATGGAAGAGATACGGATGATTCTGGAAGATTTGCCGATGCCGGTACATTCGATGAAAGAGGCAGGCGTGGAGGCGGACATCGTCGAGGACGGGATGACCTTTGAGGAAAATGCCGAAATCAAGGCGCGCGCCGTGTCCAGGCTGTTGCCAAACGACATCGTGCTGGCGGATGATTCGGGGCTGGAGATTGATTACCTGGACAAGGCTCCGGGAATCTATTCCGCGCGGTTTGCCGGGGAAGACACTTCCTATGACATCAAGAACCGCATTTTGCTTGACAAGTTGGAGGGCGTGCCGGAGGAAGAGCGGACGGCGCGGTTCGTCTGCGCGGTGGCGGCGGTGTTTCCTGACGGGGAAGTGAAGACGGTGCGGGGGACGATTGAAGGACGCGTTGCCCATGAAATCATAGGGGAAAATGGATTCGGGTACGACCCTATTTTCTATTATCCGGAGACGGACTGCACGACGGCGGAAATGTCGCCGGAGCAGAAAAACGAACTGAGCCACCGGGGGAACGCGCTTCGCGCGATGCGGAAAATCCTGGAGCGGTACGTGGAAGAGGCAGAACGCGCGGAAGAAGGGTAAATAAGCGGATGAGAGTGGCACATGGGTGAGAGGCGGTTTGCGCAACGGCCGCGAGGAGCGGGCAAGGCGGCAGGAAAAGGTACAAGAGGACGATTTGGGGAATGGTGCGACGGATGAAGGTATTGATTGTAAGTGACACACATGGCAGACATGGTAATTATAGGAAGGCCTTGGAGGAAAGCGGCGGGTTCGACGTGTTAATCCATCTCGGCGACGTGGAGGGCGGGGAGGATTACATCATGGCGAGCGTAAATTGCGAGAAGCACGTCATCAAGGGAAACAATGATTTTTATTCGAAGCTGCCGAAAGAGGACGTGTTCTATTTGAATGGTAAAAAGATATTTATCACGCACGGGCATGATTATCACGTGGCATTTGAAACGGAGCGGATTGAACGGGCGGGACGGGAACGTGGCGCGGATGTGGTAATGTTCGGACACACGCACCGCCCGTATCTGGACGTGGGGGACGACGTCGTCCTGCTCAATCCGGGCAGTCTTTCCTATCCCAGACAAGACGGGCGTAAGGGCAGTTACATGATGATGGAGATTGACGGAGAGGGGAAGATGACGTTTGAGCAGCGATACGTGGATTAAGGTTAACAAGGGTGCGGGTGGGAGCCTGGATGGGGTGTGTGGAGCGGGCTAGGAAGGCATTTTTCAAGGGTTGTTTGTTTTTGGCATGAAAAAATGTCTAAAAAATGAAAAAAACAAAACAAAATGGGAAAAACCTGAAAAAAGTAGTTGACATTGCCAAACGCGTATTATATAATAGTCCATGCGTCATGGTTGAGACGCACTTTAGAGCAGTGACGGGGTGTGGCTCAGCTTGGCTAGAGCGCCTGGTTTGGGACCAGGAGGTCGCAGGTTCAAATCCTGTCACCCCGATTGCGATTGTGCGGGTGTGGTTCAATGGTAGAACACCAGCCTTCCAAGCTGGATACGTGGGTTCGATTCCCATCACCCGCTTTCGCGGCAGAGAGCCGCGAGGCATATATATAAAGAGAGTCCGGTTGCCGCGACTTCGAAGCGGCGGATGGGGAGATTACTTGTGAGTCTGTAGCTCAGCTGGATAGAGCAACGGCCTTCTAAGCCGTAGGTCGAGGGTTCGAATCCCCCCAGGCTCGTTATGGTGGGTATGGTGCAGTTGGTTAGCGCGCCAGATTGTGGTTCTGGATGTCGTGGGTTCGAGTCCCACTACCCACCTTTTTCTTATATGGACGTGGCACATGCCTTATACGTGGACATGGCCATGTTCTTGTTAAGAAAAGCATAGGAAAATGGAGCACCAGCGTGAAGTGGTGTCAGTGCAAGTCTTTGATGGGCTATCGCCAAGCGGTAAGGCACAGGACTTTGACTCCTGCAGTCGCTGGTTCGAATCCAGCTAGCCCAGTTTTCCGGTTTTGCCGGAGCAGACACGGGCGTGTAGCTCAGGTGGTAGAGCACTTGACTTTTAATCAAGTTGTCCGGGGTTCGAATCCCCGCACGCTCATGAAGGAAAAAGAGCCGTAATCCTTGGAAAGAGAGGGTTGCGGCTCTTTTTCCGCGCCATTCCGTTATGTATCATTTCCACCCGTATATTATAGCATTCTTATAGCTTTTCGGGGATGCCATAGCAGAATTATAGCAGGTGGCGGTCGTGTTCATAACGTTATCGCGATGTTTATCTTTTCCTGCACGGCCTCTTTTTTTTCGTCCAGGTGCGCGTATACTTCCATGATCATCTTGATGTCGGAATGCCCCATCAGTTCCACGGCCTTTTTCTGGCTGATGCCGGAATAGTAGAGCATGGTGCAGTAGTTATGCCGGAAAAGGTGTGCCGTCAGCCCGGTGATGGGTTGCGCCCCGGTAATTTTTTCTTGCTTCGTCGTGACGGCATCGTTCATCTTTTTGACAATATTCTGCCACATGTATACATACTGCGTTTTGGAGAGTGTTTCCGTGTGCTTTCCCGGAAAGAGGTAAAAAGTGTCGGTGGACGACAGATAATCCTTCAAGAAGGCCTCCGCATCCTTCGGAATGGGCAACGTGCGGTTTCCGGCGTCACTTTTGGCACCGGACTTTATGACGGGGTTGTTTACGTTGAACACGACGGTCTTGTTCACGGTCAACGTCTTTTTCCGCAGGTCGACATCCGGTTTTGCCAGGGCCAGTGTCTCACCGCGCCGCAGGCCGAAATAGAACAGGAACATGACAAACGCGTGTTCCGTCCGGGTGAGGTCGGCCTTTTTGAGTGCCTCCTTTTCAAGGTCCGTCAGCGCGCGCTTGTCAGGTTTGTGCCTTTTGGGCAGCGTGACCTTTTTGGCCACGTTTTCATAAATCAGCTTGTCATCCACCGCGCTGTTCAGAATCTGGTTCATGGTCATCTTTATGATTTCGCAGGTTCTGGGGTGGTCTTGGTTGTTGTTGATTAACCGTTGCACGTCCGAACGCATGATTCTGTCGAGCGGGAGATGCCCAAGTTCGGGCTTTATGTGCGTGTTAATGGCGTTGCTGTACATCGCCATGGTATTTAGTTCCACGGTGGCCTTGTAAGTGTCGAGCCAGAGGCTCGCGTAGTCTGCCAAAAGGGTGCCGGACTGCCGAAAAGTCTTGCCCGTCTTAACCTTCATTTTTAATTCGGCAATCTTGTCGCGCAATCCTTTTTCGGTCTTGGCGGCCAGAAACACGTTGTTCGGCCTGCCGTCTGCCTTGTAGCCGACCATCACCGTGGTCGCGTACCGCCCGTCCTTCCTTTTCTTGTACTTTGCCATGGTATCCTCCTCCTTAAAATTGGGTATAAAAATAACATCCAGACAAAAACTGATGTTCTGGTTGACTGGATGCCCCCGAAGATGATACAATGGTTTCGTGGTCGTGCATCACCTTCGGGGATGTATCAAAAGCCGTTCGGTGCTGGTTACACCGGGCGGTTTTTCAAATTAGGACTTGAAAAATCCATTCGCCTGACATATAATATGCTTGACAAGGTAGCCGACACGATAGCTTACACCTATCCGTTTCCGGCGTGAATAAGATAAAAAATGGCACCTTTACTTTGCCAGAGCGGGGGTGCTATTTTTTATGGTTGACATATTCCAGAAGTTCGATTACAAATACTCCCAAAGTGAGCAATATTATGAATTCCTCGTATGTACTCATAGAAAACGCCTCCTTCCTCCAAGGCCCGGAACGGAGGTATTCACACCCTGTCAGCTACCTGGTCAGGCATATTATATTGTCAGAGTTCGTTAGCGTGTAAACAGATAAATGTTTTATAATGTAAAGTATTTTGATTTTCGTTTATATTTCTGCTATGCCAATGTGGTTTAAAATGATGTCAAAAACTTTTAGCTCTTAATTCAACAACTTTTCCTAAAATGCTTACAGGCGTGCTTTCGATTTCTTCGTTTGTAAAAAACATTGGGTCATAAGACGGATTGATGGGGATTAATTCTATTCCGTCTCGGTATTTTTTTAATCTTTTACATGTTGCGTCGGTTCCGTTTACTGCTGCAATGACGATATCACCGGTTTCTGCGGTGGGTTGTCTTCTCACGATAACAATATCCCCTTCAACCATTCTTGGTTCCATACTATGTCCGTGAATTTGCAACCCGAAAAATTCTCCTCTTGAGGCCATTTCTTCAGTAATTTCTTCTGTGTCAACGATGTCTTCTATAGCTTCGATTGGAATACCAGCGGCAACACGTCCTAAAACATTGATGGTGGTCACTTTTCTGTTTCTGTTGTTTTTCTCTTCGACTAAATCGGACTTTTCAATGCCGAAATAATTTGCCATAAGTTCAATTTTGTCTATTCGTGGATAGGAATTTCCTTTTACCCAATCTGTAAAGGTGGTGTATTTTACTCCTAAGGCATCACACATCTCCAATCGGGTTTTCCCATGTTTGTCCATATAATATTGTATGTTTTTAGACATTATCTCTTTGTTTCCCAAATCACTCACATCCTCACCTCCGTACTCATAGTATATGATTAATCCGTAAAAAAATCAAGAAGAATTTAAATAATTACGAAAAAACCGTTGACATTACGGTTAAATCGTAGTAATATGTGAAGCATAATAGAAAGGAGGTAAGGATTTTGCAGGAATTAAAAACAAGATTCACACTAAAAACAGCAAGGGAACTGCGGAAAATGACACAAGAAGAAGCCGCAAGAAAGATAGGGATAAGCGTAGATACGTTAGGAAACTATGAAAGAGGAAGAAGTTATCCAGATATACCCATTCTTCGAAAGATAGAAGATACTTATGGTATTCCCTATGAACGACTTATTTTTTTACCCTTGGATTACGATAAAACCGTAAATATAATATGAGAGCAGTCTTGGAGGTGACAGTATGAGGTACCCAAGAAAGATAATGAAGACGACGGAGCTGATGAACGAATGTGGATTTACATATCGGTATTTAATGAAGATGGCGCACATTCCGGATCAGAAGTATGCCAGAAAGCTTCCCGGAGGGAGACATTTCTACTGGGATACGGAAAAGTTTGAGCGGGCGCAGGAAAGGTATGCCGCAAGGTAATAGACGGGGGTATGGATAAGGTGATGGGAGCCAAGGTGCTCATTTGAAGGACGAAAGAGGTGGAACATGGAGAAACAGTGTCGCAGTGAAAGCGAATTGCGTGAAGGGATTATAGGAAGGTTTTGTGTCGGGGAGAAGGTATGGGTGGACTCGGCGGCTCTGGGATGGCGGGTCGCCACGGAGCGGAGGCAGCTGCTTCGGATTGTTTCCTTCCATCCGTACTTCGTCACGATGCGGGCGGAGGCGGGGTTCCTTTGCTCGTTGCAATATGATGACATGGAAAATTACGCGGAACCGTTCGATGTGCCTTCCGGGTTTGGCCGGAAAGGCAGGCGGGGAAAATCGGTGCATAGATGAAAGTTTTTTATCGGTGAAGGGAGGAATGCGCGAAAATAAGGACAAATAGTATGCTGAAACTTTGTCGTCACGAGAAGATTGTGGCACATTTGTACCTTGACAAGTTCATATTGGTTAGTAGTTTGTAGATGGAAAATGCTGGATATTTGGGATTGCCATAAGGTATCAGGAGTGTTAAAATATCGGTAGGCATTACCTGAAACGGTAGGCGGTTAGTCCCTCCATGAGGGATCATGCCCCTCTAAAGTTCATGGAAATCTTCCGCAAGGGGAAATCTGGGAAAGGAGGGCCAAGCGAATGAGTGATTTCGAAATACTTTATTTAGTATTGATGATTCTTGGAATCGTCGTGTCGCTTATGATGGCGTACATAGAAAGCACAAAAAAAGTAACCGCCCTCGGCCAGAGAATACGGTTACCTTTTTGTGACTAAGTTTTTTGGACTAACCGCTTATCGGTAATGCCTTTACATCCATTATAATAACAAAATGAGGATGAAATGTCAACTTTTTAATTTTATCTGTCAGAAGGGAGAGGGTATCATGAAGAAATGGTTTGACAAGATGGATAAGGGTAAGAAAGGGCTCGTGGGAGCGGGAGTTGCCGTTGCACTCGTTTTACTACTGACTTTGGGCGCGTGGGGCGTGCACGCGGTCACGGCGAAGCCGCAGGACACCGTGGCGAAGAACGATACCGTGGATGCCAGGGAAACCGGGCAGAAGAAGTCCGAAACCAAGAAGGATGATAAGAAGTCATCTGATCAGAAGAGCCAGGATAAGGCCGAGACGGGTAAGGACGGGGAAGAAAAGGGAGAGGACAAGGACGTGGCGGGTTCTGACGCGAAGGAGAAGGGACCGGCAGAGGCCGCGGGGAATGCCAACGCGGCACCGCAGGGAAATGGAAATACCGCGCCGTCCAGTCTGATGAGCAATACAACGCCGCAGGGGAACAAAAATTCCAACCAGGCGAACAACGCAGCGTCGCAGGGAAATAGGAATTCCAACCAAACGGCTCCGGCGCAGACACAGAACAATACCGCGCAGACGCAGAAGAACCAGCAACCGAGCCAGCCGCAAAACCAGCAACAGAATCAGCAAAATCCGGCATCGTCGACCCCGGCTCAGGGTACGACGACTCCGGCACCAGCAGAGCAGCCGAAACAAGAGGAAAAGCCGGCAGAGCAGCCAAAGCCGGAGGAGAAGCAACCGGTGTGGCATGACCCGGAGTACGACCATAAGTGGATTGTGGATCAGGCGGCGTGGGATGAAACAGTGAACACGCCTATATATGAAGAGCGCGAATTATCAATCTGTAATCAATGTGGTGCAGATATTACTAATAATATAGATGCCCACTTTAAGGCTAATTGGGATTGTAGCGGTTACCATTCCGATTGGAAGACCGTTCAGGTTGGAACTGATACCAGCACCCTCCATCATGAGGAAGTTGGACACTGGGAGGATGTCTTGGTGAAGGACGGTTACTGGGAGTGACGGTATCATGAAGAAGGGGTAAGAAATAAAGCGAATCGTGGAAGCCATGCCCGTCAGTGTCTGGATTTGTTGACGCGGTAGGACGGGATGAAAACAGAACAACAAGAAAAAACTACTGACCGATTGTGGGCGGTAGTTTTTTTGTTACTTAAAATCAGGCCGATAGGTGGAAAAAGCTGTCCGGGACGGGCGGTGTCGGCAGAATGGTGGGCAGGTTGTCGCCATTGGTTTAAGGCATGAAAGGAGAGAACACATGTATAGGCAGCATGAAGATCCAAGAGCATTGGAAAAGCGATTGAAAGAACTTAAAGAGGAATACAAGGTTTTGTCAGAGCAGAGCGCGGATGAAGATACGCTGGTTAGCATGGCCATGGATATCGAAGAGTTGGAAGAAAGGGTTAACTTCGCGTGGCAGGATGAAGAACACGATGAAGAATATTGACCCCGCCCCAGGCGGGCAATGCAGGGAGGAGGACACGAAATGAAGAGTTTCGAGCAGAGGGTCGCGGAAGCGGTGAATGAAAAGATGGACGACGGCACGGTGGAAAGGCCGGAGTGGTCGCTTGGCTGACGCGCGAAAAGCACGTGAAAGGAGGTGGTGCAGGGCTGGGTACGTGGGTGAGCACGACTTTATAACGAGGGAAGTTAGGAGCAGGAATTATGGACAGGACGAAGATTGATGAAGAATTCGTGAAGGAGGTTCTCGGAAACCACGGGGGGCTTTTGCAGGACATACACAAGCGGGTTCTGCTGCTTTACGAGGAACTGTCGGATACCGGCTCCCTCATCCAAGCGGCGGCAATCAAGAAGATGGAGCTTGGAAAAATCGGGGGAGGGTCCCGCAACGTGCGTGACCTGACGGACGTGATGCTGGTACACCAGCGTCTGGTCAAGGACCGGGAACGGGAGGTCTACGCGGGGCTCATGAGCCTTATGGACGAGGAGGAGGCGGTCAACCGCGTGTGGTGCTGCTTCAACTCCTTGCCAGACAAGGAGCGCGGGTATCTGGAGCGGCTGTACGTCATCGGCGAGCCGTACAAGGCGGTAGAGCGTTCGAGCGGCGTGAGCCACCGGGCGTTCGAGCAGGCCAGGGCCAGGGCGATGGGGGAAATCATGAGGACGTATGACAGCGACCTGGCGAACGTCGAGATCATCGCCCGGGGCAGGACGAGCCCGGGAAACCGTGGCAGGAACGGGAAGGGAAAGAAGAGAAACAAAGGAGACGATGACGGGACCTATAGGCAGTTGGAGCTGAACTTGTAAAGGAAAGGTTCCGTGTCCGGCCGGTAACCGGAGGAAAGGAGAAGAGGATGAACAAGGTGGTATTGGTGGGGAGGCTCACGAGGGAGCCGGAAGTGCGCTACTCGCAAGGGGAGAGGCAGACGGCGGTCGGCAGGTACACGCTGGCCGTGGACCGAAGGCTCAAGAGGGAAGGCGGGCAGGAGGTGGACTTCATCCCATGCGTGACGTTCGGGAAAATGGCGGAGTTTGCCGAGAAATATTTCCGCAAGGGGATGCGCGTGTCGGTGTCCGGGCGCATCCAGACGGGGAGCTACACGAACAAGGATGGCATCAAGGTGTACACGACGGACGTGTTCGTGGAGGAGCAGGAGTTCGCCGAGAGCAGGGGTGAGCGTCAGGGAGCGGGAGGGAACGCCCCGGAGGGTGCGGACGCGGAACCCCCGTGGATGGACGTGCCGGAAGGGCTTGACGACGACCTGCCGTTTCATTGACATCTGTCGGAAGGGGGCGTGGCGGGAACGCCTGGCGCGAGGCCGGCAGGAGTTTACCAGGATAAATCAGGACTGGTCAGAGTTTATCAGAGTTGGTCAGAGCAAATCCGAGCTGGTCAGAGTTGGTCAGAACAAATCCGAACTGGTCAGAGTTTATCAGAGCAAGTCCGAGTTCGTCAGAGTTAGCCAGAGCAAATCCGGGCTGGTCAGGGTTTGCCGAATCTGACCAGGCTTGCCAGGACGAATCCGGGTCGGGGTTGTAAGGATGGCCGTGGGATTGCGGGAAAAGGGCGGGCGTGCAGGAGGCCGGAAGGGCTTTGCCGGGATTTGCAAGGAAAGGTCACGGTTCGGTCAGGTCCGCGCGAAAACGTGACGAGGAAGGACGGTGGGGGTTTTGAAGCCGGGAATCAACAGGCTGGGCTTCCTCATCCTCTCAATCCTCCGGGGTAGCGGGGCGACGGGGCGGTTGTCGTCGATGACCGTCCGCGAGATCGCCTCGGCCGAGGATTGCGGGATGAAGGAAAACACGATATTCAAGAAAATAAGGGAGTTCGAGCGTTCTGGCCACGTGGGCCGGGGGCTGAAGGAAGGCCACGCCGACACGTTCTTCATCACGGCGGACGGTCTCGGGCTTCTGGAAGAGGAAAGGGGCAAGGAATCATGAGGAACAAGATATCGTTCGTGGCGGTCGGGCAGGCCGCCGGAAACATCGGGAGGCTGCTTGAGCGGAAAGGGTACGCGGTGCTTTACGTGAACACCTCGCGGGAGGACCTGGACACGCTGGAGGACGCGAAGTTCAAGTACCACATCCCGCACGGGGAGGGGTGCAACAAGGACCGCAGGAAGGCGAAGCGGCTCGTCATCGACGACTTCGACAGCATCGCCGCCGAGATTGACTCGAAGGTCAGGGCGGAAATGCTCTTCGTCATTTTCGCCAGCGGGGGCGGGACCGGCTCGGGGGCCGGGCCGATGCTCACGGATCTGCTGGTGGACGAGGGCAGGAGCGTGGGGGTCATCACGATCCTCCCGGCGCGGGGCGAGAGCGTGAAGTCGCACATCAATTCCTACGAGTGCTTCACGGAGCTGACCGCCATCGCGGGGACCGGCGCGTGCTTCGTCATTGACAACGAGAACGGGAACAAGATGGAATTAAACGGCACGTTCGTCAATTCCCTGGCGGCGTTCCTGGAAATCCCTGAAAAGCACAAGAGCGTGAAGGGGAACGTTGACAAGGCGGAAATCATGGAGACGCTGCGGGCGCACGGCATGGCCGTCGTCGTGCGCGGCAGGGGGAAGGAAAGCGCGGGGGTCATCCAGGCGGCGGGGCACGGCGCGCTGGCCGCCCCGGAACCCGACCGGGCGGTGAAGTACATCACGGCCTCCCTGGCCGGGAACGTGAAAATGGCGGACCTGGAAAAGGCGTTCGGCACGCCGATTGACAACTTCCAGACGTTCAACGACGAGGAGACGGTCTGCTGCGTATCGGGGCTTTCCTACCCGCAGTCCCGCCTGGACGAGGTTTACCGCAAGGTGGAGGAGAACAAGGAGCTCATCAAGCGGAACCTGGCGGCCACGCGGGAGACCGGGCTGAAGGGAGGCGTGAACTTCCTGGAGGAAATGGAGGAACCCCGGAAGGAAAAGACGGAGGCGAAACCGAAATCAAAGCGGGACATCATGAGCAAGTACCTGGTGTGAGGCCGCCCGGACGGGAAAAAGGACCAGGACGGGAGGTCTCACGGGCAAGGAAAGCGCGGGCGGGACGTGCCGAACGGGGACTAAAACGCCACGGGTGGAAAAGGAACGGGAATAAGGATTGAGAATAAGAACCGGAAACCCGAATTGGAAATAAGGATTGGCATAAGGCCGGAAGAAATCCGGTTTCAGGAAAGGAGGCGTTGCCGATGGGCGACATGAAGAGGCGCGGGAACCGTCGCGGGGAGGACGGCGGGGACGCGGGAAGGAAGGGAATCGGCAGGGGGACGCGGGCACGGCTTTACAAGCTCGTGCTGCTGCTCTTGCTGGTCGCGCTGTACAAGGGGGTGGCGTACCTGTTCACCACGGCGTTCTGGGTACTGCATGCCAGGATCGTGCTGCTGGCGGTCATAATCGCGCTGCTTTTGAACCTTTTGTTCCCGGCGAAGTAAGGGCCGGGCGGGGGAAGGGAAAAGCGGGAGAGTGAAAAGAAGGAAGGGACGTGCCATGGGTGGCGTGCGTGGACCGGAACGGGAACCGCTATGAAAGCCGGGAGGCGTGGAATCGTGACCTGCGGGAGGATGTCAAGGTGTTGCGGAAGCAGTTGTCGGCTCCGTGGACGTTCTTGTGCGGGCAATGGGACGATTACAAGGCGTCACCGCATGTCCGGCCGGGGAACCTTTCCATGAGGGACGAGCTGGCCAGGCTGTCGGAGGCGAGTGACAAGGTGGCCGGGGAGCTGGAGCCGGTCATGGCCATGATGGTAAGGAAACGGGAAAGGGTGCCGGAGAAAAGGAAGGAGCTGGCCCCGTCGCTGTGACGGACGGGGCGTGGCATTACCGGGACACGGCGCACGGGAGGCGGGCCGGGGAACTTTTGGAAGCCAGGCTGGTGAACCTGGCGGAGTACCGGGAGAAACATCCGGAACTGGAGGTGCGGGGGCATTCCGGCTCCCTCGTGGGAACCCGGATACCGTACGCGTGGAAACCAAAGGGCCTGGTCGTGGGCGAGATAGAATGAGACCCGTGTGGTGCGGGAGGAAGGGAGGAATTAAAATGGCAGAGAGGCAGTCGGAACAGATGCGGAGATTGCAGGACAAGATAAAACTGCTGCAGGGGGACTTGGAACTGTCCCAGGGCATTTCGGACGAATTGGAAAAACGGGTGCAGGAAATGTCGGAGCGGGCGGAGGACTCCTTCCTGAACAGCCCGACCTACCGGCAGATGCGGATGAAGATGGAGTTTCTGGAGGCGTCCATGAAACGGAAGGAGGAACACTTGAAGGCCATGGAAGGGCTGCGTTTCCGGACGGCGGATGCCGCCAGACGGTTAATCGGGGACAACCAGGGGCCGGCGGGGGCCGCGGGGAATGCTTTGGAACCGGCCGGCACGGAACTGGGAACGCGCGGCGCGGAAAATCCGGGCAACGGGACCAATCTCGCGGAGGAGCTGGCGAGGGCGCGGGAGGAGGCTGCCGACCTGGAGGGGCGGCTGGCGGCCGCGGACATGCTGCTGGCGGAGCGCGACGGGGAAATTGAAAGGCTGCGGGGAACCGTGGCCGGGCTGGAGGCGAGACTGCGGGAAGAGCCCGGAAAGACATCGGGGAAGGCACGGCGGGTCGAGGCGGTGACGGGAAGGGCCAGGTAGGGAATGATGCGGGATGGACGGGTGCCGTGGGAGAAAACGGAAAGCGGCTGGAAACGGAAGATGAACATAACGGTATCGCTGGCATTGGGAGGCCTGGTGGCCGCGTTGGTGGTGATGGCCGTGCCGGAACCGTGCAAGGGTCTGGTGGAAATCTGCGTTCGCGGCGTTTCCTGTGTCGTGGTTCGGGATATGGTGGAAGGGCGCGGGTCGATGGCGGAAGGGGAGATTGTCATTGTCGACACCGTGAAGTACGAAGGTGTCGTGATTGGCCGGGAATATGTGGTGGAAGGTGTGCTGGTGGATAAGAACACCAACGAGGAAATTCTCTTAAACGGAAAGCGGGTGACGGCGGAAACGAGGTTCGTCCCGGAGACGAGGGACGGAACCGTGGAGATTCGGTTCACACTTGACGCGGGTGCCTTGAAAGGACGGGACTATGTGATACGCACGAGCCTATATGTGGAGGATGCGGGATGTCGAAATGATGAAGGACGGTAATAGGGACATATTCGAGGGATATTTGTGGGAAAACGAAATGGATGAAAAAGGCGTGTCGCGGATACTGGCACGCGGGAGGTGGAAAAGGATTGGAAAGATGTAAGATACATATTTCGGACGCTCGCACATGCAATGGTGGACGCGCTGCTTGCGACGCTGGTGCCGGCAATTCCGCTTACGTGCCTGGTGGCCATGGCATATCAAGATGACGTAATCTGCCTGTGCTTTATGGGGTCTTGCGTTGTTGTCTGGGCAAGCGCGACTGTCACGGCGATGGGGAGAAGGCTTGGCTGGTGGTAAGAAGGGAGGAAGGAAAGCATGGCGAGGAAGGTCAGGTGCGTGGAATGCGCGAACACGAATCACTGGGCGTTGCCGGAGCGTGTCACGGAGGAGAACTATAGGTACGCGCAATGGTGCCACGCGCTTGCGGGGTGCAGCGTCGTGTGCGACGTGACGATGCGGACGAAGAAGACGGAACACGAGCAGTATTGTAAGAGGTATGTCCGCAAGGGGGAGCGTGACAGGATATTTGATGACTTGTATGAAAAGGAAGTCCTGGAGCTGGAGGCCAAGATCAGGGACTTTGAAAGGATGAAACCGGACGATTAAGAAGGGGAAGGGCGACATGGCAGATTTTTCTTATTATTATGGTGACGACGCGGAACAATTCAACTACTTTCGCCTGCCGAAGCTGCTGGTGAGGGACAAGCGGTTCGAAGGGCTGTCGAGCGAGGCGAAGATACTGTACGGGGTGCTGCTTGACAGGATGGCACTCTCGGCGCAGAACGGGTGGCTGGACGACGACAACCGGATCTACATAATATACACGACGCGGGAGGTCATGCGGGAGTTTGGCTGCAGCGAGCGCAAGGCCATCACGCTGATGGGCGAGCTGGACACGAGAAAGGGCATCGGTCTCATTGAGAAGAGACGGCAGGGATTGGGGAAGCCGAACATCATCTATGTCAAGAATTTCAATTCCGTCATCCGGGATGATGCCGGGGGTGGCACGTCCGGGGAGACGGGGGCGCGTGGTGGCGGGAGCATGGGTGCCGGATTAGGTTCGGGAAACGACGCGCTTCGGGAAACCCGCGTTGCCGGTGACGGCTCCGGGCAGGAACGGCGGGGGCATGGTGACTGGCCGGAACAAGGATGGCGGTGTGCCGGGGACGGGACATTCCGGAAACCGGACGCGTGCCGGGTGATACCGGGCCTGCCGGATGCGGGCGTGGTGGCCATGGAGGGCATGGACGTGGAGACGGGTCTGCCGAATCCGCCGTGGCCGGACGCCGCCCTGCGGGAAAGGATGCCGGAGGAAACCGTCAAAAAAGAGGGCGAAAAGGGGGAGGGGGAACCCTGCGGTTTCCAGACATGCAAGAATCTGCAGGTCAAGACATGCAAGAACGTGCAGGTCAAGACATGCAAAAACGTGCAGGTCAGTAATGAGACTGATAATAATGAGACTGACATAAAATATAATATATCTATCAATCCATCCAATCAGGATATACAAGGTGACGATGAAGGAGGGATGGACAGAAGCTCCGTGCTGGAGGGGTTCAAGGAGAAACTGGGATACGACGCCCTGGTCTGCGACTCGCCGGGTGACAAGCACCTGGTTGACGACTTGTTCCAGATACTGGCCGACGCTTACTGCCATGGCGGCAGGAGCCAGCGTGTCGGCGGCGGGGACGTGCCGACGGCAGACGTGCGGGAACGTCTCTCACGGCTGACGGCGGGGCACGTGAGGTACGTCCTGGCGGCCTTGAAGGACAACACGACGAAGGTCAGGAACATCAGGACGTACGTGCTGACAAGCCTATACAACGCGCCCGTGACGATGGGGCTGTACTACCACAACGCGGTGGCGCACGACATGGCCGCCGGGGCATGGAGGGAGGAAGAAGGTGAGAACAATAAAATTATCTGTAATAAAAGTGATATTGGGTGGTTATAGGTGTATGGTGTATCGCGTAACTTGAAATAACAAGATAATGCTTGAAATCAGAAAGACCAGACCACGGGGCAACGGTTCCTATACGGTGCTTGTATAGGTGACGGGCAGCGTGGGCGTTGTCGGTGAAAAACTATTGACAAAATATATTGTCGTGGAAAAGAAAAAATAAATCTTGTTAGTTGGAACATTTTCTGATATGATTAATAAATGATGGCGGCATTACTTCCGAAAGGAGTTAAAGATGGACGTAATCATTGCATTAGTGATATCGGTAATAGGGTGTTCATGTTGCAACTTTGACTGGGGCACTTTATATACATTTGTCAGTGTTGCTATTTCCCTATATGAAATCTGGATTGACTATGCCAATGATAAAACTGCCAAACGGTAGTGACAATACGAGGGATAATCGTTGCTGTTGGTAACGAGCAAAAAACCGAAGATACTTCAGTACACAAAAGATTCCTAAGTATAATCTATCAATAGCCGCCGTCATTTATTATATACGAGGTGGGTATTATCTACAATATTTTTATATTATATATGTTATATATGTTTTTACAAGATTCGACACCTTACCAAGGTGACTCTGGATGCATATTCTTGACGTGGTATGATAGAATTGTCAGAAAAGGAAAGATATGGGAGGACGTAAGCCGGGACGGCGAACCGGGAGGATTCGAACCGTGGGCGAGCGAGCTTCCTTTTTTGCACCCTTTTCCGGCAGGGCATGACGGGTGACAGTCCGGCCAAGGCCGGGTCAGGACGGTGGCGGGAACCGGCGGCGCAAGGGTACGAAGACGGAAACAGTGCCGATTTCCAGATTCTGGATAACATGTTAGCCAAAAGGGTATCCTAAAGTAACCTAAAGTAACCTTGATTGCACGTTCTTGACGTGGTATGATAGAATTGTCAGAAAAGGAAAGGCGTGGCCGGACGGCGAACCGGGAGGATTCGAACCGTGGGCGAGCGTGCTTCCTTTTTTGCACCCTTTTCTGACCGGGAACTGACATGGGACGCATGAGGCCTGGAGAGGAGGTGGTCGCGGGACGGAAAGTGGAAAGGAAGAAAGGAGGTGATGGAAAGGCATGACGGACGGAAAGGAGGCGATGCCAGGAAACGGGCCGGGAAGCCCGGATAACGGGGAACGCAAGCCCCGGGAAAGGAGGAAGGAAAAGCATCATACATCATAAGGAAGAAAGACGACCGCAAACCGAAAGGTGGGCGGTTTTTTTGTGCCATGGGGAAGGACGTTTCCCATGGCACAAAAACCCTCCGGGGGACGCGCCAGGGCGCGAAAGGAAACATGTCGCTGAAGCGACCGCGCCTGGCTCGTGAGTTTCGCAAGCGAAACTCATTTTATATCACAAACACGGCACGCGGGGCGGGACAAGGATTCCGGCATGCGGGGCCGCGAGGACGGACGTGCCACGTTTCGGCACGTCCCAAGGAGTCGGAAAGACAAGGAGGAAATCAATGAGAAGATATAAGAAGCTGACGGCATTCCTGCTGGCGCTTTCGCTGGCGGCGTGCTCGTTTTTGCAGCCCGCGGTGTCGTTCGCGGCCGAGGGCAAAACGGAACGGGCGGCGCGGGAGGTCGAGGACGCGGGTTCCTGGGACGAGGGCGCGTCACAAGTGATAGGGGCGGCCGGGCAGGAAGAAACGAAACAAGACGGCGCGAACCAAAATGACATGAAACAGGACAACGTGAAACAAGAAAGCACCGGGCAGGGAGAGGCCGACGCGGAAAGCGCGGGACAAGGAACCGGCCAGGACGGCGCGAAGACGGGCCAGGAAGCGGACACACCGAACCAGGCGGGTGTCGGAACGGACAGTGACAACGGGAACCGGGACACGGAAAGCCGTGGGACGGCGCGAACGTCCGGAAACGGAACCGGGACTGAAAACGCGACCGGGAACGAGGCAGGAACGGAACCGGGCGCGGGTGAAAGCGCGGAAACGTTACCCGCCCCGGCGACGGAGGGCGAGGACAACTTAGACCCCGGCGAGGACACCGGGTTCGCCGGGACGCCGGGCGAGCTGGAAACGTACGGGCCGGGACTCGCGTCGTCCATGGCAACCCTGGGGCTTCGGCTGCTGGGCAGGGCCAGGGGCTGGGATCCCGGAAGCCTGGGGCTTACGGGCACGGTGTACGCCAGGGCCTACAACGAGGGCGGTTCCACGCTGGAGGACGCGTTCGGCTTCAAGAAGTCCGACCTGCTGGCGTGGATGCACGAACAGGCGACCACGGGGTACTACCTCGGCACCGTTTATGACGGCGGCGACAACCGCAACCCGAACGGTGACGCGAGCTACAACGGGCGTGACGTGAGGCCGGGGCAGGTCGGCCTGAACTGCACGGGCTTCGTGTGGCACATGCTGATGAAGGCCGGGGCGCGTGTCACCGGCGAGAGCGACGGGAGGAACACGGACTTCGTGGGCAACACCGACGCGCTGCTGGCGGCGGGAGCCAACGTGGACAACTCGGGGGCGAACCCGACGGTGCCGGGCGAGTCCGGCTGGGTGGCGTTCCTTTCGGGCTCCAACGTGGAGTACAAGACCTACGTGTCCGACAGCTGGGAGGACATGGTGAAGGTGCTGGTGGCCGACGACTACTGGGACGCGGGTGACGTCATCTGGACGTGGGACCTGAAAAACCCGCTGGTTTCCGGCTCGGGCGGCAACAACGGCAAGTTCCCGAACGCGGACGTGGCGCAGAGGCTGTTCTTCACGGAAGGGATGTACGGGCATCCGGCATCGGGACTTAGCTGGGGCAACAGCGCGCACAACCACATCCTGCTTTACTGCGGGACGGACTTCGCGAGGTACTGCGACTCGGCGACGAACAACTACGCGCAGTATGTGAGCGGCGTGAGCGACCAGCTGGTGTGGCACTCTTCGGACGTGCACTTCAATTACCAGACGTGGCAGCCGGACGGTTCCACGCCGTGGAACCAGATCACGAGCATTTTCCCGAAGGAGAATGGCGGGCCTTACGCGGTGACAATTGTAAAGACCGGAGGGCCGACGGGAAGCCTGAACCTGAAGAAGACGTCGTCCAATAGGACGCTGACCGACGGGAATAGCTGCTATTCCCTCGAGGGCGCGACCTACCTGGTATTTCGCTCGGAGGCGGACGCGAGGAACGGCGCGGAGGGTCTGGCGGTGGCGACGCTCGTGACCGACGGGGACGGGAACAGCAACACGGTGGAAATGGAGCCGGGAACCTACTACGTGAAGGAGACGAAGGCGTCCAAGGGCTACGCGCTGGACAGGACCATCCACCAGGTGACGGTGGAGAGCGGCCAGACCGCGACCGTGCAGTCGGTGGAAAAGCCACAAAGTGACCCAGTACGTGTTTTGTTAGGAAAGGTAGACCGGGAAACGAACCGAAACAAGCCACAAGGGAGCGCAAGCCTCGCGGGGGCGGAATTCACCGTGAAATATTATGGTGGATTGTACGATATCGACCCTGCAACGCAGGGGCAGACATCGGTTAGGCAATGGATAATCAGGACGGATGAAGATGGATATTGCAGGCTTAGTGATGGATATAAGGTATCTGGGGATGCGTTTTATTATCAATCTAACGGAGATACTACACTTCCCCTTGGAACCATTACCATTCAAGAAACCAAGGCTCCGACGGGCTATCTTATTAATAACGAGGTATTCGTCCGTAAGATTACGTCGGAAGGAAATGTGGAAGGTGTCAACACCTACAACCAGCCAATCATCCCGGAGACCCCGCAGAAGTTACGCATCCGCCTGAAAAAGGTGGACGCGGAAACCGGGAAAGGCGAGGCGCAGGGAACGGGGACGCTTTCCGGGGCGGTGTACGGTGTGTACGACGCATCCGGGACGCAGGTGGACGAGCTGACGACCGACGCGAAGGGAGAGGCGGTCTCGAAGGAACTGCCGCTCGGCAACTACACGGTGAAGGAGACGAAAGCCCCGACGGGTTACCTGATTAACGGCACGACCCACAAGGTGGACGGTGCGGTGCCGAAGGACACGACGACGCGGGTGTTCGAGTACGGCGTGACGAGCGGGGAAGTGCCGCAGAAGGTGAAAATCAACCTGAAAAAGGTGGACGCGGAGACCGGGAAGGGCGAGCCGCAGGGAACGGCCACGCTCGCGGGCGCGGTGTACGGCGTGTACGACGCATCCGGGACGCAGGTGGACGAGCTGACGACCGATGCGCGGGGCGAGGCGAGTTCCAGGGAGCTGCCGCTCGGCAATTACACGGTAAAGGAGACGAAAGCCTCCAACGGTTATTTAATTGACGGCACGACCCACAAGGTGGACGGGGCGGTCCCGAAGGACACGACGACGCGGGTGTTCGAGTACGGCGTGACGAGCGGGGAAGTGCCGCAGAAGGTGAAAATCAACCTGAAAAAGACGGACGCGGAAACCGGGAAGGGTGAACCGCAAGGTGCGGCCAAGCTTGAGGGCGCGGTGTACGGTGTGTACGACGCATCCGGGACGCAGGTGGACGAGCTGACGACCGACGCGAAGGGCGAGGCGGTCTCGAAGGAGCTGCCGCTCGGCAATTACACAGTGAAAGAGACGAGAGCCTCAAACGGTTACCTGGTTGACCAGGCGGCGCACGCGGTGAACGGCGCGAAACCGAAGGACACGACGACGCGGGTGTTCGAGTACAAGGTGGGAAGCGGCGAGGACGTGATCCGCGGTGACGTGGAAATCGTCAAGTTCATCGAGAACCTGGACGCGGACGACGACACCATCCAGGGGCTCGCGGGAATCGAGTTCACGTTCACGTCCAAGACGACTGGCGAGAAAGTGCTGGTAATCAGGACGGACAAGAACGGGTTCGCGACGACGGCCTCGAAGGAAAACCCGAGGGGGACGCTGGTGTTCGACACCTACCGGGTGGAGGAGACGAAGCACCCGGAGAACGTGAAGGCCATCAAGCCGTTCGACGTGACCGTTTCCGAAGAGGGCGTGACGCTCAAGGGCATTTACAAGGAAGACAAGCTGATCGTCAGCCCGGTGACGGTCGTGAAGAAGGACAAAAGCTCCGGAAAGACAATCCCGGCGGCGAACGTGACGTTCCGGCTGCTGGACGAAAACAAGGAGCCGGTCACGATGACGACGCGCTACCCGGACAAGGTGGTGCATGAGACGTTCAAGACGAATGATGATGGGCAGTTCACGTTCCCGGACGTGCTGACCTATGGCACGTACTACCTGGAGGAGCTGGACGCGCCGGAAGGGTACCTGAAAGGGGAACTCCTGGAATTCAAGGTGACGGAAGGCTCGACGTGGGAGGAACCGCTCATCGTGGAATACGCGGACGAGAACGCCATGGGCAGGATCCGCGTCACGAAGACGGATTCCGAGACCGGGGAACCGGTCGGCGGCGCGACGTTCGAGATTGTCGCGGCAGAGGACGTGGTGACGCCGGAAGGCACGACGCGCGTGGAAAAAGGCGGCGTGGCAGGAACCATGACGACGGGAAAGGACGGGAAGGCGGAGTCGGACGACCTCTTCCTCGGAAAGTACGTCGTGCGCGAGACAAGGCAGCCGGACGGATTCATCCTGGACGGGACGGAGCACGGGGTGGAGCTTTCCTACGCGGGGCAGGACGTACCCGTGGTATACGAGTCCGTGAAAGCGGAAAATAAGCCGGCGCGGCTCTTCATTTTCAAGATGGACGGGGAGACAAAGGAACCGCTGGCCGGCGTGGAATTCGAAATCTGGAACAAGGACATGTGGCCGGACGGCACCGGCAACGGGGACGGCGCGGACGGCGACGAAGGTACGGATGAAGCTGACGCGGCTGATGACGGCGCGGTTGACCCGGGCATGGCGGTCTTCCCGAGGTTCGTGACCGACGAGAACGGGCGCATCGAGGTTTCCTACCTCGCGCCGGGGACGTACTTGGTCCGCGAGGTGGAGACGCTACCGGGATACGTGCTGGACGAGACCGTGCACGAGTTCACGGTGGACGAGGACGGCCTGATTGACGGCAAGGACGTGGGCATCCGGGTAATCGAAAACACGAGGACGAAGCTCATCGGCACGACCGCCGTGTCGGCGGACACCGGCACGCACGAGGGCGTCCCGGGCGAGGAAGTGACCATCATCGACACGGTGGCGTTCGAAGACCTGCAGCCGGGCGAGGAATACACGGTGCGCGGCAGGCTGATGGACGCGCGGACGGGCGAGCCGTTCCTGGTAAACGGTGAGGAAGTGACGGCGGAGACGAAATTCGTGCCAAAGGAAGGCAGTGGAAGCGTCGACGTCGTTTTCACGTTTGACGGGAGGGAGTTGCTGGACAAGAAAATCGTGGTGTTCGAGAAGGCGTACGTGCGGGGTGTGGAAATCCTCTCGCACGAGGACACCGGGGACGAGGACCAGACGGTGGAATTCCCCAGGCCGGAAATCGGCACGACGGCGGCGGACGCGGAGACCGGGAGCCATGAGGCCGTGGCGGCGGGCGAGGTGACCATCGTCGACACCGTGAAATACGAGGGGCTGGTCATCGGCCAGGAGTACACGGTGAAAGGCACGCTGATGGACAAGGCGACGGGAGAAAAACTGCTCGTTGACGGAAAGGAAGTGATGTCGGAGGCGAAGTTCGTGCCGGAAGAGAAGGACGGAAGCGTGGACATCACGTTCACGTTCGACGCAAGCGGGCTTGCGGGCCACAAGGTGGTCGCGTTCGAGAGCGTTTCCGTGAAGGGCGTGGAGGTGGCCGTGCACGCGGACATCGAGGACGGCGACCAGACGGTCGAGTTCCCGGAGCCTGAAATCAGGACGACGGCGACGGACGCGGAGACCGGGAGCCACGAGGCCGTGGCGGCGGGCGAGGTGACCATCGTCGACACCGTGAGGTATGAAAACCTGGTCACCAGCCACGAGTACACGGTGAAGGGAGTCCTGATGGACAAGGCGACGGGCGAAAAACTGCTCGTTGACGGAAAGGAAGTGACGTCGGAGGCGAAGTTCGTGCCGGAAGAGAAGGACGGAAGCGTGGACATCACGTTCACGTTCGACGCAAGCGGGCTTGCGGGCCACAAGGTGGTCGCGTTCGAGAGCGTTTCCGTGAAAGGCGTGGAAGTGGCCGTGCACGCGGACATCGAGGACGACGGCCAGACGGTCAGGTTCCCGGAGCCGGAAATCGGGACGACGGCGGTGAACGCGGAGACGGGGACGCACGAGGCGGCGGCCACGCGGGAAGTGACCATCGTCGACACCGTGAGGTATGAAAACCTGGTCACCGGCCACGAGTACACGGTGAAGGGAGTCCTGATGGACAAGGCGACGGGCGAAAAGCTGCTCGTTGACGGAAAGGAAGTGACATCGGAGGCGAGGTTCACGCCGGAAGAGAAGGACGGGAGCGTGGACGTCACGTTCACGTTCGACGCGAGGGGGCTTGAAGGGACGAAGGTGGTCGCCTTTGAAAGCCTGCACGTGAAGGACGTGGAGGTGGCCGTACACGCGGACATCGAGGACGAGGATCAGACGGTCGAGTTCCCCGAGCCGGAAATCGGCACGACGGCGGTGAACGCGGAGACGGGGACGCACGAGGCGGCGGCCACGAAGGAAGTGGCCATCGTCGACACCGTGAAGTATAAGAACCTGGTCATCGGCCACGAGTACACGGTGAAGGGCACGCTGATGGACAAGTCGACGGGCGAAAAACTGCTCGTTGACGGCAAGGAAGTGACATCGGAGGCGAGGTTCACACCGGAAGAGAAGGACGGAAGCGTGGACGTCACGTTCACGTTCGACGCGAGGGGGCTTGAAGGGACGAAGGTGGTCGCCTTTGAAAGCCTGCACGTGAAGGACGTGGAGGTGGCCGTGCACGCGGACATCGAGGATGATGACCAGACGGTGGAATTCCCCGAACCGGAAATCGGCACGACGGCGGTGGACAAGGAGACGAAGACGCACGAGGCCGTGGCGGCAAGGAAGGTGACCATCGTGGACACGGTGGCGTACAAGAACTTAGTCGTCGGCCAGGAATACACGGTGAAGGGTGTCCTGATGGATAAGGCGACCGGCAGGGAGTTGTTCGTCGGCGGCAGGAAAGTGACATCGGAAGCGAGCTTCACACCGAAAGAAAAGGACGGGAGCGTGACGGTGGAATTCACGTTCGACGCGAGAGGTCTTGCAGGCCACAAGGTGGTCGCCTTTGAAAGCCTGTACGTGAAAGACGACGAGGTGGCCGTGCACGCGGACATCGAGGATGACGGTCAGACGGTGGAAATCAAGGAACCCGAGAAACCGCCCGTCCCGAAAACGGGGGACGAAGGAAACGCTCTGCCGTTCGCGGCGGCGTTGATGGCGGGCTCTCTCGCGGCACTGGCCGGCGGGGCTTACGCGTGGAAACGCGGGAGGAAAGGAGGGAAGCCGGGAAACCCGGAGACGGAAAACACGCCCGACGGGAAAAACGACAAGGACGGCGCGGCCGGTGAAAACGGGGCCGGCGGGACAAAGTGACGGCGCGGGCGCGCAGGACGCAGAAGCGTCGCCGCACGGAACGCAAGAAGAAGCGGGGGGCTGCCGCCCACGGGGGCGCACGCCCCGCCGCGAGGCCGCCGCCCGGCGAGGCGGCGGACGGACATGAAGGATGGGGGGAGCCGCGTGGCGGCTTCCCCGTATCATACGGAATCTAGTGGGACGGAAGTACGACCAAGACAACCAAGAAGACAAGGAGGACGATGGAAATGAGAAGAAGCAACTGGAAGACGAAGGTGCTGGTGGTGCTGGCGGTGGCACTGGGCGTCGCGGCCGGCGTGCTGGTGAGGACAATCGCGCTGGGGGCAATCGGGGCGTACGCGACCCCGCTGGCGTTCCTGGCGGGCGGGCTCGTGGCCCTGGCGGCGGTGTACGTCGGCGCGGGGGTGCTAAGGATCGGGGGCGACTGACATGGCTTTCGGGATGAAAAAAGGGAATAAGACAAAAAAGGAAAGGACGGACAGATGCATGGTAAAAGGACAAGGGAAAACCAAGGAAAGAAGGACATGGGACGGAAAGGGCAAGGCAAGGGCGGGAAGCGGCTGGCGCGACATGTGGAAGGCCGCGCTGGTGACGGCCATGATGACCCCGCTTCTCGTCTGCATGCCGGTGAACGCGACGGACATCGTGACGAACGGGTTCAACGTGATATACGACATCATTTCGGCCATCGTGCAGTCGGTGGGCGCGTTGCTGCTTTTGTGGGGGCTGTTCGAGTGGGCGCAGGCGTTGAACACGCAGGACGGCGGCTCGCAGTCGATGGCGTTCAAGCGGGTGGCGAGCGGGCTGGTGGCGATTATCGCCCCGCAGCTGATCCCGCTGATCCGTAACGCCGTGGCGGGTGGCGCGGGATGACGGGGGACGTGCTCTCCTTCATCAGCGACCTATTCTACGGGCCGTTCTTCTCCATGGCGGAATGGGTGTGGAACTGGATCATGGGGCTGTGCACGGGCATCATCACGCAGACCCCGCAGGGGTTCTCGCCCGAGACGTGGGAGTTCGTGACGGAAACCTTGTACCCGTGGGTTTTGGGAATCGGCGTGCTGCTCGTGAACCTGTCGTTTCTAATCGGCATGTGCCGGTCGGTGACGAACCTAAGGGAGCAGGTCACGCTGGAGGCGTGCGTGGAGACGCTCATCCGCCTGGTGGCGGTGAACGTCCTGATGCAGGCGGGGCTGGAACTGATGCAGACGTTCTTCACCATGGCGGGCGGGCTGGCCGGGAGGGCGCTCACCTTCCAGGCACCGGCGTTCTACACGTCCGACGCGGACATCGGGTCGCACCTCTTCTGGTGGATCCTGGGGCTCGGCTACTTCGTGGTGGCCGTGGTGTGCGCCGTCATGATATTCCTGACGCTCTACGGGCGGTACGTGAAGCTCTACCTGCTGGTGCTGTTCTACCCCATCGCGATGCCGCTCATCGTCGGCGGGCGGGAGCTGGAACACAACGGGTACGCGTGGGTCAGGACGTTTTTGTCCAACGTGTTCGAAATCGTGGCCATCGCGCTGGTGATGTCCATCACGGGACGGCTGGTGGCGGGCGTCAGCCTCCCGGCGGGGCCGGTCACGCAGTATTTCGACGGGTTCGTCCAGGCGATGCACTCGCTCGTCTACATGATACTGATGACGTCATCGGTGAAGGGCGCGTCGGCACTGATGAACCGGGCGTTCGGGCTGTGACGCGGGAAACGGGCAAAACAAAACGGAAGGGAGGTGACAGCGAATGAAACTAGACATGAACAAGGATTTCGAGACGGCGTACAAGCCGACCCTGTTTTTCGGTCTGACGGCCAGGGAATGCGCGTACGCGGCGGCGGCCTTCGCGGCTGCCGCGCTGGCGGCATACGCGACATGGAAAGTGACGGGCCTGCCGCCCGGGAAGTGCGTGTACGCGGGACTCCCGGTGATGATTCCCGTCGTCGCGCTCGGGGTTGCCAAGTTCCAGGGGATGAACCTGAAGGAGGCGGCGAAGGAAATGGCTTACACGCTGAGGACGGGAAGGCTCGGGTTCGAGGCCGGGGAACGGAAGGGGGAACGAAGGACGTTCACCACGAGATCGGCGGGAAGGAACCGCCGGGGGAAGAACAAGGGAAGATGAAAAAACGACGCCGGATGAAAAAAAGCGGCATCGAATGACGAGAAGCAAGGGAAAGACGACAAGAATGAAAGAAAGCGAGGTATGAAATGGCAGTATTCAACGGGAACCAGGCGTTCGCCGCGAGGCGGAAGAAGACGCAGTCAATCTGCAGGCTGCCGCGCAACGTGCGGGAGGCACTGAATGTTGACAGGGCGTACAAGAACGGGACGTTCAAGATCGAGCCGAAGGGCAGACAGGCGGTATACGACAGGTGCTACGTGTTCGAGGATGTCAACTACGCCAACAAGAACGAGGGGGAGAAGCGGAAGTTTTTAACGGAGCTGATGACGTTTTTAAATTCCATGGACACGGAGTTCAAGATCACGCTGGCGAACCAGTACCAGGACACGGGCGAGTTCCTGGCATCCATCCGGAATGAGAGGAACGGGGAAGAATACCCGGAAATCGCGGAGGGAATCCGCAGGTGGCAGGAGGACAACCTGGAGGACGCGAACCCCGGGGTGCGTATCATGCGTTACCTGACGGTCACATGCCGGGCGGACTCGGAGACGGACGCGCGGGTGTACTTCAACGCGCTGGAGGGGAACCTGGCGTACGCGTTCGAGGGATGGGGGAGCGAGATCCGACGCATGGACGCGGCGGAACGCCTCGGGACGCTGCAGTCCGTCATCCAGCCGGGAAGGGAGGCGGAGCAGGAATTCCTCCACGGCCCGGAGGACGGGCGCGGGAACTGGAAAAACGACGTGATGCCGAGGAGCATCCGCACGTACAAGAACTTCATGGTCATGGGCGACACGCACGTGTCCGTCCTCTACGCGTCCAAGTACCGAAAGACGATTGACTCGGACAGCGTGATCCGGAGCCTTTCCGGCACGTCGTACCCGTCGCTGGTGACGATGGACCTGGCACCGGTGGAGGCGGAGGTCGTCGGCGACAAGTTGTCCGCCGTGGAAATGAATAACGAGCGGGAAATCGCGGAGGAAATGGAGAAGAAGCAGAAGGCGGGCATCCCGGCCATGCAGCCCTCGCCGACGAAGCTGAAGCGCAAGAAGGAAATCGGGGACTACATCCGGAACGTGGACTCGAACGACGAGAGCGGGTACTTCATGAACCTGCTCGTGGTGGTCACCGCACCGGACGAGGACACGCTGGCCGCAAGGGTCGGCGAGGCGGTGGCGGCCGGGCGCAAGGAGGGGGTCATCCTGGAGACCTGCGACTACCGGCAGCTGAAGGCGTGGAACACCGCGCTCCCCATCGGCGGGCGGCACGTGGACTGCATGCGCTTCCTGCTCACCTCGTCGCTGGTCGCGTTCCAGCCGTACCACGCGCAGGACGTGACCGAGCCCGGCGGGCAGATGCTGGGGATGAACCGGACGACGTGGCGGTTCATCGTCGCGGACCGGAAGCGGCTCCCGAACCCGCACGGCCTCGTCGTGGGGCATACCGGGAGCGGGAAGTCGATGTACATCAAGCTGACGGAACTGTCCCAGACGCTGGTGGCGACGGACGACGACATCTTCGTCATCGACCCGCAGAACGAGTTCCAGGACGTGATTGGGCAGTTCGGCGGGGCGTATTTCGACCTGACCCCGAAGAGCGGGACGTACCTGAACGGTTTCGAGGTGCCGCCGGAGGTGTGGAAGGGGACGGCCACCGTGTGGCGGGAGTTCGTGGCGAGGCAGACGGAATACGCGAAGACCCTCTGCGCCGCGTCGATGAAAAACATCCGCGTGACGCAGGAGCATGACGCGGTGGTCAGCCGCTGCACGGAGCGGATGTTCTCGGAGGCCGCGCGGCGAAAGGGGGGCGGGCGGCAACCGACGCTTTCGTGGCTTAGGGAAGAGGTGAAAAAGGAACTTTCCAAGGTGGACAACACGCACGACGAGGAAATCGTGCGGGCCATTTACAACTGCCTGGAGGAATACACGGAAGGGAGCTGCGACATGCTCTCGAGGCCGTCGAACATCCGCACGGACCGGCGGCTGGTGGGCATCGGGATGGCGAACGTGCCGGAAAACAACTGGGAGGCCATCATGGTGACGTTCCTGCATTACCTTTCGCAGAGGATGGACTACAACAAGCAGTTCCAGCGGGCGACGCACCTCATCGTGGACGAGGGGCAGGTCGTCTCGGAAAAGCCGGGGAGCGCGAGGCAGCTCTATGACGCGGTCATGACGTTCAGGAAGTTCGGCGGGATCGTGACCATCGCCATGCAGAACGTGGCGGCGGCATTGCGGAGTCCGACGCTCGTGGATTTGTTTTCCAACTGCTCGTACAAGTGCTTCCTCGACCAGGGCGGCGTGGACGCGCAGAGCCTGGCGGCCATCCAGGAATTTTCCGACAAGGAGTTCCGGGCACTCTCGTCGGGAAGGCCGGGCGAGGGGGTCATGGTGTGGAACAAGAAGGTGCTTTTGTTTGACGCGAAGATTCGAAGGGACAACCCGCTTTACGGGGCGTTCACCACGAACTTCCACGAGGAGGCACGGGAAGGGGGGACGTCATGAGGATCAGGGAGACGAGGAGATGGCTCTCCACCGCGAGGGGAAGTGCGTTCCGGGAATCCGGGCGGGAAATCCGGGAGTCCGGGCAGGGAATCCGGGAATCCAGGACCCGCATGGGGACGGCCACCGCCGAAAACGACGGCACGGGGAGGGCGGGAAGGCGCGGGGAACCAGCGCGCGCCGACCCGGCGGACTTCCTGGACGGTGACGAACGCCGGGCATGGGAGGCACTGCCAGAACAGGAACGGGAGGAGTACCTGCGGCGCGGGATGGAAGAAGCCGAATTCGACATATCAGAAACCGACCCGGAAGATGCCTGGAACCTGGAACCGGACGAAGGGAGCCTGGTGTTTTCTGGTGGCGGGGGCACAAACGTTTACGGGAATGCCGGAAACCGACCGGGTGACATGGAAGGGCTACAAGGCGAATGGTGGGACGACCCGCACGGGGAGGACGGCGAAGGGTACGCGAAAGGATGCCGGAGCGGCGTGCGTTCCGGGACATACGGGTTCCGGGGAAACGGGGGATATCACGGGACGGACGGAAGCGGGGAAACCGGGGCGGATGTTTGTGGCGGGAACGGCACGGAAGGGTACGTAGGAAGCGGCGGCCCCACGGGCGGGCAGGGGATTCCGGATTCCGGCATCGGGCAGACGGCGGCACGGACACAAGGCGGCCTGGCGGAAGGAACCGCGCAAGGGGCGCGGGCGGCGGGGGACGCGGCATCGGGCGGCGCGAGCCTGGGGATACGTGCCGCGAGAAAGGCGGCGGAGGCGTTCCGGGAATCGCTGGAATCCGGCGGGGACGAAGGCGGCCGGGAGGGAACGTGGAACAAGGCCGCAGGGGGGACGGGCAAGGCGCCCGTGGGTTCCTTGGGAAAAGCCGTGTCCATGGCGGCCTCCATGGTGGGCGGGATGTTCGCAGCCGCAGCCGTGGCGTTTTTCCAGGCGGCGGTGTCGATGGTGTCCTCGCTGATTGCCATCCTGACACCGGTCATCGTGGCCGTCACCACCATCGCGACCATCGTGGGCGTCATCGTGGCGGCGGTGACCACGCCGGTGACGACCGCAGGGGGCGGGGGCGCGGGGCTGGTGGAAACGGCGGTCAGCCAGGAGGGGAACACCGACGGGAGCCGCTACTGGGCCTACACGATGGGAAGCCGGTTCGTGGACGGGGCGTCCACGCCGTGGTGCGCGTGCTTCGTCTCATGGTGCGCGAACGAGCGGGGATACATTGACGAGGGGATTTTCCCGAAGTCCGGGTCGGTCGCCGCCTATAGGAACTTCTACCAGTCGAGGGGGCTGTTCCGGGACGCGGCCGGGTACGTGCCGAGGCAGGGCGACCTGATCGTCTTCGGGAACGACTCGCACATCGGCATCGTCCAGTACGTGGAGGGCGGCAGGGTCATAACGATAGAGGGCAACGCCTCGAACGCGGTGCACACGAGGAGCTACACGCTGTCGAACCCGCGCATCAGGGGCTACTGCACGCCGGACTACCCGCCGGAGGAGACGGAGGACGGGAATCAGACGGAGACGGAACCGGAAGGGAACAACTCGGGAGCCGGTGAGGAAACCGCGCGGGACGAAGCCGGGGGCGAGACCGGCGGGACAAGGAGGAGACATGAAGGAAACCAAATTTATTGAAAAGGCAAGGAAGGAGGAAGATTCACATGGAAGGTGACAAGAGGTTGAAGAGGTTCGCGCTCGCGTGCGCCGTCCTGATACTGCTGGCCGTCGCGTGCGGGACGGCGTGGTCGTGCCAGGCATCCCCGGCGAACGCAGGACGCGGGGGACAGGAAACGGACGTCCCGGAAGACGACGGGGAAGCGCGGGAAGCGCAGGGCGGGGAAGAACCGGGAACAAGGCCGCCGGCCGAAAGCGGGGAAGGAGACGGTTCGGCGGGCGAAACAAAAAAGGATTCGCAGGGGGAAACGCCGTCCGGCGGGGAAGTAAAGGATCCGCAGGAAACCCTGCCCGGGGAACTGCCGGAAGCATGGGATTATGTCGAGGAAGACGGAACGGCGGTGACGCTCTCCGGCAAGGAGGCGTTGGCCGGAATCCTGCCGGAGGACGCGCTGGCCGGCCTGGAGGACGGGCTGCTCGTGTTCCTGAAGGAGAACGGGGAGTACCGGCGGGAACTGGAAGTGGTGCAAGAAAGCGTGGCGGCATCGGATGGACGGGTGACATTCCGCGCCCGGTTCCGCACGGGACGGCTTGACGGGAAGGAAGTCGCGGCCGCGCATGGCGGCGACGGGTTCACGTTCTCGATGGAAGAGCCGGGGGCAAACGAACCGATGAAAACGGACGGCCAGCCGGTGGCAAGTGGCCGGACGGAAGTGACGGGGCCGTACGGGACGACGGGGGAGGCGCGACATCCCAGGACGGCAAGACGGGCGGTGGCGACGAAGACACCGGATTCAACAAACGGAAAGGAGGCGGGAGAATGAGCCAGAGGGAGGAAGTGATGGAAAAGATGGCGTTCGAGTACGAACGCTTCTACCAGAGCTTTTTGTGCCGGAGCAAGGCGGCAATCTACGAGGGGAGCGCGGAAATCGAGCTGCGCAAGGAGGTCAACCGGGCACTCCAGCGGCTCGCGCCGGGCCGGGAGGATTTGTACGCGCAGCTCCTGGCGGCGGACAGCATCCTCGACGAGGCCTGCCGGTACGTCCAGGACCACCGGGCGGGCTCCCCGTCGGCGGTGGAGCTGGTCGGGCGGTGGCTGTCGAGCCTGTCGGGCGTGCCGTACCATGACATGCAAAGGGGGTCTTAGGGGGCCTTCCCCCTAACAAGTATGTGCCGTGTAATACACGGCGCGTATCTTGCCAAATCCCGGAGGGATTTGGAATACGTTTTTAAATACGTCCCGGCACCGGGAAATACAAAACGCAATACGAAAAGGAACACGTTTTGTGACAAGGGAATACGAAGCGCAATACGGCGGGAAATACGGAACGTGACACGGCAATACGAAACGTGACACAGCAATACGGATTGTGACACGCGTGGGGAATACAAACCGCAATACGCGGGGGCGGACGGAATACGGATTGTGACAAAGGAATACGAAACACAATACGGCAAGAACATGTTTTGTGACAAGGGAATACGAAACGCAATACGGCGGGAAATACGGAACGTGACACGACAATACGGAACGCAATACGGCGTGGAATACGGAACGTGACACGGCAATGCGGATTGTGACACGCGGGGAGTACAAAGCGCAATACGCCGTCACGGTTGAAACACGAACCGCAGTATGACGGGAAATACGGATTGTGACATGTTTGGAACACGGTCCACGACACGGAAAGAAGAAAGGAGGGATATGTCATGGCGAAAACTTCAAGGACCTACCGGCTGTCGGGCAACGCGCTGTCGGCCATCGAGGAACGCGACAGGAACCTGTATCCCACGGCGAGCGATTTTGTCGAGGGGATGCTCGTGAAGGAGCGGGACGAAAGGAAGGCCGGTGAAATCATGGAAGCCCTGGCCGACATCCGCCGCGAGGTGGCGGATGTCAGGCGGATGCTTTCGGAACAAGGCCAGATACCGTCCATACCGGAATTCCGGTAACGGCGAAAGGCTTGTCTGTCAAATGGCCAGATGCCGTCACGATTTGCGGACGGCCAGGCCGTGAACCGCGATTATATTTGGAAAGGGGGCGATGCCCATGGTAGAGCGCGACATCATCGTCTGCCTGCGGCTGACGGAGGCGGAATACAGGCACATACGCGAAAGGGCGGACAAGGACACGGAAACCCGCAGGAAGGACGGCACGCGTAACCTGTCCGCCTACATGAGGAACCGCGTGCTGCAGGAATCCGGGTTCCGGGGCGACGCGGGAGTGGAACGTGAGCTAAGGCAGCTGTCGTACCAGGTGCGCAAGATCGGGGTCAACATCAACCAGGCGACGAAAAAGATAAACAGCGGCCACTGGAACCGGGACGTGGCGTTGACGTTGCAGGAAGAACTGGCACAAGTGGGCAGGCACATGGAAGAGCTGAAAAGACTCCTGAAGGAGGGGCGCGGTGGCAATCACGAAGATCCTGAACATTAAGGAGACAAGCGGCAACCCGGGTCGCCACCTGTACAACTCCGTCCGCTACATCATGAACCCGGAAAAGACCGGGGACGGGCTGCTGGTCGGCGGGAACGCGGGGAGCGAACCGTGGGAGGTGTATTCCACCATGCTGGACACGAAAAATGCCTGGGGGAAGACGCTGGGGCGGCAGGGCTACCACTTCGTCATCAGCTGGAAGCCGGGGGAGGCGGACGAGCAACGGGCATACGCCGTGGCCAGGGAGTTCTGCGAGGAATACCTTGGTGACAGTTACGATTACGTGTTCGCAATCCACAACGACCAGGGACACATGCACGGGCATATCGTGTTCAACTCGGTGAACCGGGACAACGGCTACAAGTACCGTTATGAGAAAGGCGACTGGGAGCGGCACATCCAGCCGGTCACGGACAAGGTGTGCGAGCGGCACGGGCTGCCAAGGCTCGAGTACGACCCCGGGGAACGGGCGGGGAAATCCTACGCGCAGTGGGCGGCGGAGAAGGGCGGGAAACCCGTATGGAAAAATATCATCCGGGCGGATATCGACGCGGCACTGGCCGGCACGAAGAGCGAGAAGGAGTTCCTGGAACGCATGAAGGGGCAGGGCTACGAGGTGCGGACCGGGAATTCGAGGAAGCACGGGGAATACGTCTCGTTCACGGCACCCGGGCAGGAGAGGGCGTGGAGGAGCTACCGGCTTGGGGAAGGGTACGGCTGGGCGGACATCCGGGCAAGGATCGGGAAGGAGGGAAACTCGCGGCGGTTCGGGATGAGGCCGGACGTCTGCCGGGCGTATGTCCGGTCGCTTGTTTACACGCGTATTAGGTTCCGGGAGGTGACCGCGTTCCAGAAATGGCACGTCCGGAGGCTGTACCTTGTCACCTACGCGCATCGCAAGGCGAACCCTTGCACCGTCGACCAGGCCGCCGTGCGGAAAAGCCTCCTGCACATCGACCGGATGGCGGGGGACTGCCGGTACCTGATCCGCAATGACATCCGGTCGGAAAAGGACCTCGCGAGGCGGGAGGCGGAACTGAAAAAGGAGGAAACGATCCTGAAAGCCAGAAGACGTGAAGAAAACCCGGTGAAGGACTCCAGGGAATACGCGGAGTATAGGGAACTTGAGCGGGAGCTGGCGGCGACAAGCGCGTGGGACGACCGGTTCGAGGACATCCAGGACCGGATGGCCGAGCTGGAGGGCGTGCTGCCGGGCGCGGCACTGTCCCAGGAGGAAGACAAGGATGCCGTCGACGGGCGGCTTAAGGAGGTGAGGGACGAAAAAAGAACCATACGTCACATCCGGAAGGAACTAAGGGCCGACGGGCTGATGAAGACGGGGTGGCAGAAAGAAGTGACACGGGCGCGGGAAAAAAGCGCCGGGAAAGGAGAAGAAAGGACATGGCTGAAAAAATGAGTACCAAAGGAGGAGCACATATGGGAACGGACATGGAGAAAGGCATGGGGCGGGGGATGACGCGTGAGGCGGCGGAAACGCTCTTGTGCGAGGTGATGGCCGACATGCGGAATGACGCGCCTTACGCGGCATGGCGCAGGGGGCTGGCCTACACGGAACGGGCGAAGGACATCCTGAAGGAAGACCACGGCCCGGCCAAGACTGAACCATAAAAGACTTGTCAGAGTTTATCAGAGTTGGTCAGAGTTTATCAGAGTAAATCAGAGCTGGTCAGAGTTTATCAGAGTAAATCCGAGTTCGTCAGAGTTGCGGGGGGACGGGCTCCAGGGAGGAAAAACAGGAAGCGGCGTGCCGGGCAGGAGAAGCCAGGCACGCGGGAACATATGACGTGCGGTGGCACGGGAAGGAGAAGAAAGAAGAAAATGGAAAGAAGAGATTTTTACGAGTTGGCGGAGGCCAACGTGAGGCACTACATGCCGGCGGAATACCGGGACGTGGAGTTCGAGCTGGTGGAAATGAACAAAATGAACGATGTGAAAATGACGGGGCTCAAGGCACGGATGCCGGGATGGTCCGTGAAGCCCATCGTCTACCTGGACGGCTATTATGAGCAGTACGCGAAAAGCCTGGACGGGACAAGCGCGGTGATAAGCCTGGCGAACGACATGCTGGCGGCGATGGAAAGGGTGAAAACGAACGAGGCGGCCCCGTTCATGGAGCAGAGTCGGAATCTTTACCAGAGTATAAGGGACAGGCTGGAAATCCGGCTTTGTGACGCGGAGAACAACAAGCAATTCCTTGGGGAGTACCCGCACACGGTCGTCGGGGACTTCGCGGCGACGTACGCCGTCAGCTTGGAGGAACGGAAAGTGTCCGGCCTTGTCACGAACGCTTTCCTGAAAGAACTGGGTGTCCCGCTGGAGTGGCTGCATGCCGACGCCCTCGCGGCGGAAGCGTCAAGGGGGGCCGCGTTATACCACATGAACGAGACCATGGACATGCTTTTGCTGGGGAGCGAGCCAAGAAACCTCCTGACGAGCGGGAAGGTGCCGGGGGACATGCTGGAACCGCCCGTCGAGATGTACGTGCTGACGAATAACAGACAATTTTTTGGCGCGTCAGTCCTCCTGCAGGAGGAGGTGCTAAGGCGTGCCGGGGAAGTCCTGGGCGGGGACTACGTGGTGTTGCCGTCATCCGTGCACGAGGTCATCCTCGTGCCGGCTGCCGGGGTGGGGATGACACCGGAGGAATGCCGGCAAATGGTACGGGAGATAAACGACACGGTGGTGAAGCCGGAGGAAAGGCTGTCAGACAAGGTGAAGTATTATGACGTGGCGGACAGATGCCTGATTGATTATGGGGAATATGAATTCAGAAAGGGACTGGAAGCCGACAAGAACAGGAAGGATGCAAAGGACAAGACCCGGCATGTACCGACGGCACATGCCCCCAGGCTGTGATGCAAAGGACGTGAAACGGCATGATATTTTTTGAAAACCCATGAAAGCGTGCTTGTCCGGGCGTGCCGGACGTGTTATACTGTATGAAGAGCGACCGTGTTGCAAGGTGGTAGCCTCCCTAACTTGAAAGAGAAGGGAGGTGGTGTGAATGAGTACATACGAGGTGTTGACATTACTGGCACTTTTCGGAACGTTCCTCGTCGCGCTGCTTGCCTACATAGACAGTAGGAACAACAAGCGAAAATAAACAAGCCTACCTTGTACTTGGCCGGTAGAGGTAGGCTTTAAAACTTATCACGAGGTTAACCACTTTGTGGGCGGTCGCTCTCTTCATGCCTATACTATAACACGACCAAGAACGGAATTCAAGAAGTTTTTTGGAAATTGACATGCCATGACAAGGATAATAGGGATTGCGGCAGATTGCCGTGGTCCTTTTTTGATGTCATAGGAAACTTCGTTTCCTATGACGCAAAACCCTCCGGGGGATGCGCCGGGGCGCGAAGAGGAATGCGTCGCTGAAGCGACCGCGCTTGGCGCGAGAGTTTCGCAAGCGAAGCTCTTATTATGCGAAAAAACATGCGAAAGGAGGATGAGGCGCATGGGAGAGGCGAGCCAGACGGAGCGGGTGCGGCAGCACCAGCTCGCGGTGGCGAGGAGCATGGGAGTCCCGCCGGCAGTGCTCGAGGTGCTCGGGAAGGCGGAGGACTGGAAACTAAGGGAATGGCTTTACATCTGCGCGCTGGACGGGTTTCCCGCCGAACGGCTGGGGGAATACGCGAAGGGCGGGACGGACGTGGCCACCCTCTGCCGGATTCGGGAGGAATTCTGGCGGGAGAGGTGCGCGCGGACGGACGACTTGCGCAAGGACGTGGAGTCCCTCGGGCGGGAAGTACGGCAGGCGAGCTTGGAAAGCAAGGCGGCCAGGGAGGCCGTCGAGGCCGGGGTCGGGGAAGCCATGAAGAGGAAGGAACGGGAGCACGCCGAGGCACTCCGGGCGAAGGAATCCGCCATCCTGGTTTTGAAATCCAGGGTCGGGGAGCTGGAAGGGGAACTCGGGCGGCTGAAAGGGGAAAAGCCGGAGCCGGACGTGACCGTGAAGGAAGGAGAACAAGAGGTGCGAAAGGAACCGGCGGGACAAGGAAAAACAGAGAGCCAGACGGGACAAGCCGACCGCCCGGCGAAAAAAGCGCGAGAGGAACCAGACGGGCAAGGGACACCGGCCACATGGTTCCCACGGGCGGTGGCGGCCCGTTTCCAGGTCAGGCGGCGGGAACGCGAGGCGAAACGGTTCATCGACAGGTTCGTCGCGGGCGGGGACCTGACGGCGGAACAGCTGGACTACCTGCTGGAATGCCTGGAGGAGGGCGTGAGCGTGCGGGAAATGGAACGCTTCGCCGCCCCGGGCGTGCCGGTGGGCGTGATGCGCCGCTTGAATGGATTGCAAAGGAAAGGAGGATGACGGGCAAATGCGGGACGTGGAAGTGGAAATGAGGATGAACGAGAAGGAGGGGGACGTGGTGGCGTACGGGACGGTGACGGTGGACGCGTGCATCCGATTCCCGTTGCGAATCAGGAAATACGTCGACAAGGAGGACGGAAAGGAGAAGTCCTTCGTGAGCTTCCCAAGACGGAAGACGGGGGACGGCTGGGAGGACGCGGTGCGTCCGGAGCCAGAACGGAGGGAACAAATCATCAACGCCGCGTGGGAGGCCGTGAAACGGGATTTCTCGAAGGACTTGAACCTTCCGGAAGTCGAGGAGGTGGACGTGACCCCGCTACCCGACCCTTACGCGGGGGAGGCCAGGGCGAGGATCGTCGGCGTGGCCACGGTGAGCGTGTGCGGATTGACCATAAGGGGAATCACGGTGAAGGAGGGCGAGCACGGGCTGTTTGTCAACATGCCGCAATATAGGACGGAGGACGGGAAGTACAAGGACCTCGTGTACGGCACGTCCCGCCGGATGCAGCAAAAAATCGCCCGGGCGGTGTTGGAGGCCTATGGGGGCGTGATGGAATAGGAGGAAACAAAATGGAAGAAAAAATGGTGATATTTGTTGACGAGGAGACGTTGACGGAACAAGAAAGGACGGTGGACGAGGAAGATGACGGACAAGGCGAAGGAATATAGGGGGAAGCTGGCCGACGAGTTTTTGCACGTCCTGGAGGAACGGCCGTTGGAATGGAAGAAGTCGTGGATGGGCGGCGGGTTCCTGCCGTCAAACGCGAGAACCGGGAAAAGGTACCGGGGAATCAACCGGTTCCGTTTGGCGTTGGCAGCCGACGCCAGGGGCTATGACGACCCGCGATGGGCGACGTTCAACCAGATAAAGGAACGGGGGTGGAAACTTCACGACGCGAAGGGGCAGGGAGTGGGCGTGGAGTACTGGCTGCCTTATGACAAGGAGGAGAAGCGCACGATCAGTTGGGACGAATTCCGGATGGCGGGCGAACCGTTCGGGAATCGCTACGTGCTCCGGGTACGCTACAGCACGGTATTCAACGCAAAGTTGATTGACGGGATTCCAAAGCTGCCGGAGCCGGAAGTGCACGACGTCGAGCCGGACGAATTGGTGGATCGGCTTTCGGAAAACATGGGGGTGGAAATTGAAAACGACGGCGGCGACCGCGCGTTTTACCGATTGTCCGAGGACAAGATACACCTGCCGCTTCCGGAAACGTTCCTTTCCGATTACGCGTACGCGTCAACGGCGTTGCACGAGCTGGCGCATTCGACCGGGGCGCCCCACCGCCTGAACCGGGACATGGGCGGGACGTTCGGGACGCCGGAATACGCGTACGAGGAGCTGGTCGCGGAAATCAGTTCTTGTTTCATGTCCGTGAACCTGAACGCGGAACAAGACGAGCGGCATGTGGAAAACCACAAGGCCTACGTGCAAAGCTGGATCCAAGTGATACGTGACGACCCGGAGGCGTTGGCGCGGGCAATCCGCCAGGCGGAGCAGACGGCAAGCTACATGGAGTACAAGGCCGAGCTGATACCGAAGGAGGAATACGAGAAGGTCTGTCGGTCCACGACGGAGGTCGCGACCTCCGCCGTGGAGGAGGCAAGGCAAAAGGAGGACGCGGTGGAGGCCGTTGACGAGGCGGCGACGGCCATTCCGGACGGGGGAGCTCCCGCCGGGGAGGCGGAGGCCGGGAATCTGGAAAAGACGAGGGAGGCCATTCGGGAAATCCGGAAAGAGGTTGACGGAATCCGCAATGACACGAGGTACCTCAACACATTCATGGACGGGCACGGCATCCCGCATGACGTGCCAGAGGGGAAGGAGGCCTGGAACGTCGCCTTGAAGTGGAACGCCGTGCACGACATGGACGATGACGACGGGCATCCGACGGAATGGGCGGCAAAACTGCCCGACGGGGGATTCTTGTGGATTGACAAGGAGGGCGACACCAGGTACGCCTTGTACGACGTGCCGAACGGGGACGTGGAACCGGTTTCCATCGCCGTGACGCTCGATGAGGCGCAGGAAAACGGCGAGGAGTATGCCGAAAGGATGCTTGAGTTGGAAAGGGAAGGGCACGACAAGGAGGTCGGGACAAGGGAAAACGAGGCCACGGCCGACGAACACGGGAACGACCCGTTCCACGCCATGGAGGACGCGTTCGGATTCGACGGCACGCGGCAAGAACTGGTCAAGGAAAGTTCGGCCAGAAATGACAAGGCGAACAAGGAAACGAATTGGGCGCCGAGAAGGTAGGAGGAGGACGATACGATGGCAATGGACAACAATAACAGCAGGGAAATGTCAAGCACCATGATAGCCGTTTCCAAGGCGGCGATGTGGATGGATCCGTTTTTCAAGCTCACGGCGACCGGGGCGGCCTTGATGATTACGGCCCTGGCACGGATGGTAAAGGAGCGCAAGATCAAGAAGGGGGATTTTAAGAGCGTCACGGAGTTTTTAAGGGCTGCCGACGGGAGATATTCCATCACGAACGTCCCCGTCATCCCGGCGGGGGAAAATGCCGTCATGGACGTTAGCGGGCATGGCGGCATCGTCACGGATGTCGACATCAAGAAGGAACTGGACAGGATGGGAATCAAGTATGTCGTCCTGCCGGATTTGGACAAGGCGGACGGGTTTCTTCAGATAGCGGTGTATGATGGGGACAAGGAAGTGTTTGACGCGTGGATGGAGCGGTACCTGGTGGAACGCATGAGCGGAGGGGAGAAGACGTTTCAAGACCTCCAGAACCTGACGAACGGGAGGACGAGCATCATCAGCATTCCGGCGGAAGGCAGGGAGGAAATGATTGCCGAGGACTTTCGAACGCTTGGAATTAATTATTCGTTCCTGCCGGATCTAAACGTCGGGGACGGCGAAATACAGGTGGTGGTCGCCAACGCGGACGTGCAGAAGGTCGAGCATTGGTTTCAATTGTACAAGGGCGATCGGATGGCAAGCGGCGAGGAAGTGGAAGACATGCGCACGGTCAGCATGGAGCAGTATACAAAGACCGGGGAGATGACGGAGGAACAGTACGTCGACACGATGGACGAGGAATTGTCCAAGGCGAATGAGAAATACGAGGGACGTACGCCCGGCGCGGTGGAAAACCGGGTGAGGGAGTCCGAGAAAAGGGTACGCTCCATGGACGATGCCACCTATGAAAAATTTCACGCGAACCCGGACTATGTTGAAATCTCCATCAACCATGAAACATTGGTGGAAAAGTCCCATTATGGACAGACGGAGCGGGCGAGGGAGGCGGGACTTTTTACGAGCCGCGTTCCCTCGACCTGGGGGAAGGAGGAACTGACCCTCGTGGTACCGCAGGAGCAGGTGTTCCTTGCGGACGGTGGGCAAACTTACGTGGCATTCTTGAAAAAGGACGAAAACGCGCTGGTGATGGGAAACGGGGGAAGGCCGGTTCCAATTGGCGAGCGTATGACGGGACAGGAAATCCATGACGCGTATTATAACGAAGTCACGCGCAATTATGGAAGGCAGGAGAAAAGGCAGTATACGTTGGCCAGAAATCAGGAAAATAGGACGGCGGATAGGGCGGGGGAAACTCGAAACCCGAATGGGCCGAAAACGCCGGAAGCTACAAAATCGGCGGCAAGGCCGATAAAGCCGCCAACCCTTGCAAAGTGAAGGGGGTGACGTCATGGTAGACCGTAGGAGGACGCCCTGGGGGGCGTTCTTTCTCCTGCTGGCCGTCTTGTGCGTGGCGGCGTACTTTATTGGCGGGCTGTTCGCATTGCCGGACGCGTCCCTGGCCAACTACCAGGAGGGACTTGCGTACGTCCTGCAACACCCGTTCCAAAACTGGTGGAACGACAAGACCTTGGGATTCTTGGGCGTGGCGTTCATCGCGTGGGTAATGCTGGTGGCATGGTACACGGATTATTACCGAAACAACCATTTCGGAATTGAGAACGGGTCGGAGCAATGGGGGGACGTGAAAAAACTAAGCAAGACGCTGCGGGACAAGGACGAGGACAAGAACACGCAGTTGAGCCAGAACATCGCCGTCGCCAACGACCTGCTGTCCAACCGGAACATCCTGATCATCGGCGGCTCGGGAAGCTACAAGACGACCTCCGTGGTCACCCCGAACGTCCTGGCGGCCACGGGTACCAACATCATACTGGACATCAAGGGCGACCTGCTTAGAAAGCATGGGAAGTACCTGGTCGCCCATGGAATCACGGTCAAGTCGTTAAACCTCATCAACTTCGAGGAATCCGACCGGTACAACCCGTTCAGGTACATCGAGAAGGAGACGGACGTCATCAAGCTGATCACGAACCTGCAGGCCTCGGTGCGGCCGCCGGACGCGATGAAGGGCGACCCGTTCTGGGACGACGGGGTGGCACTCTACCTCGGCTCGATGTTTTACCATGAATGGCTACAAGCGAAGGAGCAGCACCGGGACGGGACGATGAACAACATCCTGAAGCTGGTCAACATGGAAAGCCAGCTGTCGGATGACGGGGAGACCACGCAGCTGCAGGTGGAGATGGATCGGCTGGCGAGGATAAAGGGAGACGAGTACCCGCCGGTGCGCGAATATCGTAAGTTGAAGGAAGGGGCGACGGAGACGGTGCGGAGCATCATCATCATGGTGAACGCCATGCTGCGCTTGTGCGAGGTATCCAGCGTGAAACGTATTTTTTCGGATGATGATATCGACATCAAGAGCCTCGGCCTGGGAGTCGATGGGAACCCGAGGAAAAAGACGGCCTTGTTCCTTGTGATGCCGGACAACGACACCTCGTTCAACTTCCTGATAAGCATGTTTTACACGCAGCTGTTCGACGTGCTGCTGCGTACGGCGGACCATGAGTGCCACGGGGAATTGCCAATCCACGTGCGGGCGTGGATGGACGAGTTTTACAACGGGCCGAAGCCGAACAACCCGGAAGTGCTGATGGGCACGATTCGGAGCCGGAACATGTCGATGGTGCCGGTGCTGCAGTCCATCTCGCAGCTCAAGGCGTTGATGCCGCAGGACAAGTGGGAAATCTTCATGGACAACTGCGCCACCACGGTGTACCTCGGTTCCGGCCCGATGTCGACCGACACCCACGAGTACGTGTCCAAGGCACTGGGGGAAATGACGATAGACACGAGGAACGACAACGTGACGCGCGGGAACAACGGCAACACGACGCTGCAGAACCAGCGGGCGGGGAGGGCCTTGATGACCCCCGGCGAGGTGAAACGGATGCCACGGAACCACTGCATCATCTTCCTGGAGGGGCAGTACCCGATTTATGACCGCAAGGCCATCCCGTTTGGCACGAAACGGTGGCTGGAATCGGCCAGGCTGGCATTACCGAACGGCTATAGGAACCCCGTCCGGGTGGTGTACAATGAAAGGACGATGACGTACCGCACCATCCGATCGGAGTCCTCCATCCAGTTCCTGACCAAGGACGACGTGCGTTTTTACAGGCAGGCGCAGCAGACCGACCCGTCCATCAAGGTGTTCGAGCTGGACGAGGAGGAATTCTTATATTTGAACTGGCGGCAGCAACCACCGGTGTCGGAAGAGGAAGTCTCGGAAATCCTGCGCCAGGCAGAACTGGAGCGGGAAAACGGGCCGGGGGCGGGAAACATGGAGCTGCCGGAGGATGTCGTGGCCGCAAGGGCAGTCCGGCCAGAAAACCCGTCCGGTCGCCGGTCGGGTCGGGGCGGAAACGGCGGCAGGGAATCTGGAAGAAATGGTGATTGGGGAGCCGGCGAGGGCGTGCATCCGGATTCGGGGGAACGTACAGGGCTTGATATGTCCGGGGACATTTTCGATTGCATCCGCCGCCACGTGGCGCGGTTGAGCGCGGAGCAGATGGAAGAGGTTCTCCTGGGACTGGAAGAGGGATTGAGTGAAAAGGAAGTGAAGTCCTACTTCGGCCTTCCGGTCGAGAGCATGCGGCAGTACCGGCGGATATATAAAATAAAGAAGGAAAGGAAGGGGGCGAGGGAGTCATGAAAAGGGCGGGGGGCTGGTTAAGCTAAGCGTCAAAAAACCTGCCACTTGGTTCAAACGGATGCGCGTGGCCGCATAAGGAAGCATGTTGCTTCGCGGCTGCGGCCGACGCGATAAGGCTTGCGTCCGAAGTGAAGAGGTTTGAATAGGTACATACGCAAAGGGATGTTTTCAAAAATGAAAGCGTCCCTTTACGCATGTTATAGCAAATAAATAGCGGGGTGATTGTCAAATGCCTTAAAATAGAGGCGTTAGGCACATTTTAAAAGGTGACTTTTAATCAAGTTGTCCGGGGTTCGAATCCCCGCACGCTCATGAAGGAAAAAGAGCCGTAATCCTTGGAAAGAGAGGGTTGCGGCTCTTTTTTACTTTATTTATAGGGTTACTTTCCCCAACCAGTGAAAAGTAACTTTGATAGGAATTTCATTTTCGGAAAATTCGCGATAATGGTTGACAAGGAACGTGGTCATTTGGTACAATATGGTCGTTTGGTCGGTATCTTCTGGCCAGACTTCCCCGGACTTCATGGGGATACATGGTTTGCCTTGCGGATATGGCGGAATTGGCAGACGCGCCAGATTTAGGATCTGGTGGGCGACCGTGCAGGTTCGAGTCCTGTTATCCGCATTGGATGAAAAACACCAAGTGAGAAAGGTTATCCCCCGGGATGGCCTTTTTTTCATGTCATAGGAAACTTCGTTCCCATAGACAGGCAAACCCTCAGGGGGATGCGCCGGGGCGCGAAGCGAGATGCGTCGCTAAAGTGACCGCGCTTGGCGCGAGAGTTTCGCAAGCGAAACGCTTTCTTCTTTTGTGATGACAATGTATGTTTTTTGAAACAAATATTTGCAAATGATTACGAAGCAGGATTCGATTTGCCGATGTGAGATTATATTTTATACGGGAATTCCGGCTCCAAAAACTGGTCGGATTTCTGGTAGTGGAAATCGTTTTTATGGGATGAAAAAAAGTAAAAAGAATTTATCATATAATATATAGTGTGTCCGCGCAAGGAAATTTTGCGTGCCGGGAGGGGGAATGCTCCACCGGGTGATGGCACGGCACATTTGGCAGGATTATGGATTTTAGGGGGAGTGAGAGCATGACGGATAAGAAAAAAATGGGGATTTTCCTCTCGATTTTGGTGACATGCATTGTCGGGGCGATGTTGTCCACGGCATTGAATACCGCGTTGCCGCAGATGATGGCGGACTTCGGGGTGGACGCTTCGATTGGGCAATGGCTGGCCAGTATCTATTCGCTGGTGATGGGCATCATGGTGTTGGCGACACCGTTCTTGATTCGCCGCGTCCCGACGAAGCGGCTGTATTTGGCCTCGGTTTTGATTTTTGCCGTGGGGGTTGCCTGCAGCGCGTTGACTTCGAGTTTTGTCATCATGATGGTAGGGCGCGTTTTGCAGGCGGCAAGCAACGGCATCGTGACCGCGTTGGGGCAGGTGGTGATACTGACGATTTTCCCGCCCGAGAAGCGCGGGCAGATGATGGGGATTTATGGCCTGGCAATCGGGGTGTCTCCGGTGGTGGCCCCGACGGTGGCCGGGCTTATCGTGGACGCGTATGGCTGGAGGATGATTTTTTACATCGTCCTGGCTTTGACGGTCGTGATGGTGGTGATGGCCGTGGTCACGTTCGAGGATGTCATGGAAAATGCCGTGGAGAAATTTGACTTGCTTTCGTTCGCCCTTTGCGCCCTGGCATTTAGCGGCATTTTGACGGGGATTGGAAATATCAGCACGTATTCATTCTTCAGCCTTCCGGTTTGTGCGCCGTTCGTTCCGGGAGTGGTCGCGGGCGTGTTTTTCGTATTGCGTCAGCTGAAAATGGAAACACCGTTTTTGGAGTTGCGCGTGTTAAAGGTGAAAAATTACCGAACGGCGGTGGTGGCGAGTATGTTGCTATATATGTCCGTGCAGGCGGGCGCACTTTTAACCCCGCTCTATATCCAGTCGTTGTGCGGGTATTCGGCGGCCATGAGCGGCCTGATTACGATGCCGGGCAGCCTGGTGATGGCGCTTTTGAGCCCGTTTACCGGAAAATGGTATGACAAGATGGGAATGAAAATGCTGTTTTACATGGGGGCTTTCGGATTGGTTTTCAGCAACCTGGGGATGGTGTTCGTGGGTGTCTCGGGCTCCATGGTCTGGGTGGCGGTGCTTAATGTCCTGCGGAACGTGTCGGTGGGGTGTCTGATGATGCCGCTTGTGACCTGGGGCATGAGCGGGCTTGGAGAGGAGCACACTTCCCACGGGACGGCTCTTTTGACCAGCCTGCGGACGATGGCCGGGGCGTTTGGCCAGACCATTTGTGTGGCGGTGATGACCGTGGTTGGCGCGGCGGCGGGAGAAATGCGCGGGATGAACGCGGCGTTCTTGGCGCTGACACTGGTCGGCGTGGCGGAACTGTTGCTGGCATGGACGGCATTCCGTAAGAAGGCGGCGTGATTGGAGCGAAACGCGTGGTTGTGCGAGGCGGCGTGAGTGGAGCGAAACGCGTGGTTGTGCGAGGCGGCGTGAGTGGAGTGAAACGTGTGGTTGTGCGAGGCGGCGTGATTGCGCAAAAATGGGGATGCGCATGTAAATGACAAGGGGCGGGGCGTGGTCACGTGGGGAAAAGCGGATTACACGGCGGAATCAAGGCCGTGTGACAATACAAAGATGTAAAACAAGGAGGAAGCATGATGGAAATGAAGAAAGGGCTGCATGGGAAGGAAATTTACGAGGCGAAGAAAGACCCGCAGTTTCAGAAGCCGTACGTTGACGTGGACGAGTGGAAGGAGCGCGAACTGCCGGACGGGACGAAGGTGCCTTACCGTTACGTGCACGGTGGTTTCGAGGACACGGGGGTGAAGTTTTTGTTCTGTTTCCCGGAGCAGGACGAGTTCAAGGGGAGGTTTTTCCATTACTTGTCACCGTTTCCGGGTCCGGACGAAGAAGTGGCTTCGCTGGTGCACAAGGGCGAGCTTGACCGTATCGCGTTCAGTTTGTTGAACGGCGCGTATTTCGTGGAGAGCAACATGGGTTCGACGGCAATGTTCGGAGCCAAATCCGACCCGCAGATGGTATGGAAGTCCAGCGCGGCGGTGGCCGAGTACTCGCGCACGAAGGCGATGGAAATCTATGGCTGCGCTCGGCCGTACGGCTACGTGCACGGCGGCAGCGGCGGCGGTTATAAGACGATGGCCTGTATTGAAAACACGGACGCGTGGGATGGCGCGGTGCCGTTCGTCATCGGTTCCCCGGCCTCCCTGCCCAATACCATCACGCTGCATGTTCAGGGGCAGCGGACGCTTCGCCATGTGTTTGGGAAAATCGTGGACGCGCTGGACGCGGGCGGCAGTGGCAACATGTATGAGGGGCTTACGGAAGACGAGCGGGAAATGCTGAAGGAAGTGACCGCGATGGGATTCCCGCCGCAGGCGTGGTATCTGGAGGCGGACGGCCTGGTTGATCCGGGTTCCCTCCCGGTGCTGACTCCGGGCGTGAAAATGTCGGACGCGGTTTATTTCCAGGAATTCTGGGAGAAGGAAGGCTATGCGGGCGCGGATCTTGCGAGCAACGCCGTGCGTGACCGCCTGCAATTTAAGACCGTCGTGAAAAGCGTCCATATTCCGGGAGAAAAGGTGGACGAGAAGGAAGGGTTGAACGGCGTGGACGACGCCTGGAAAAAAATGATGGCGGACGGCAAGGGCGCGTGGATTGAGTTGGAAGACGTGCCGGTTGGCGGGGATTTGTATCTGGAAGGGGTCAACATCGGCTTCGAGACGGGGGACGCCGTCGGGAAATTGTTACTGCTGGGCGAGCTGAAAGGCAACTACGCGACGATTGGCATGTGCTACGGGATGGACGATTTGCCGGGCGTGCTTTCGCTCGTGAAGCCGGGCGACGTGGTGACGCTGGACAATTCCGATTACATTGCCATCCAGCATTATTACCGCCACCAGGTGCCGGTTGACACGACGTTCCATGCGTGGGACCAGTTCCGTAACGAGGACGGGACCCCGAAAACGCCGCAGCGCAATTTCATGGGTTACGGGTTCACGGGGACGGGAACCGTGCAGGACGGGAATCTCCAGGGCAAGGTCATCGTGGTACAATCGCTGCTTGACGAATCCACCTGCCCGTGGTGCGGCGACTGGTACCGGCAGACCGTGAAACGGACGATGGGAAACGAGGAGTCGTTCCGCATTTATTATATGGAGCGGTGCATGCACGGGGACCAGTTTGAAAACAACATGGTGACGAGTTACCGCGGCGCCGTGAACCAGGCGCTTCTGGATGTCAGTGACTGGGCGGAGCGCGGAACCGAGCCGAGGAAATCGACGGTATATGAGATGATTGACAACCAGGTTTATCCGGCGAAGACGGCCGCCGAGCGGAAAGGCGTCCAGCCGACGGTGGAGCTTCTGGCGAACGGCGGGACTTGCGCGCATGTCAAGGCCGGGGAGGAAGTGACATTTACCGCGAACGTGCTGGTGCCGGAAAATGCCGGGGAGGTCACGTCAATCGCGTTTTCCTTCGAGGCGTCCCACGAGTTCAGGGAAAATGACCTGGACTGGGCGTTCCCGTGCAAAGGGGAGGTCAGGCATACGTTGGAGAACGGGCTTTACGGGGCGAATGCCTCCGCGAGTCATGTGTATGAGAAGCCGGGAACGTATTTCGCGTCGGCGCGTGTGTGCGCGGAGCGCGGGGGCGACGCGGGCCGCATCTACACGCAGGTGAAGAACCTGGCACGGGTGAGGGTGATCGTGGAATAACGGAAAAAACTTATAAAGAACATCTTTGGTGGAATTGGCAGATTCATCGGAGATGTTCTTTTTGAAAGTTGGTCGGATTTGTGGTAGTGGGTGTCGGATTTCATAGATTTTTTAGAAAATGATTATGGTATATTTATGTCATGGCAGGCGGGGCGTGGTTCGGTTTTGCACGGCCTGCAAAAAATAAATTCGCGCCTTTGACGGGCGCGGTAATTCAAGGAGGTTAAAAGTAATGAAGAAGACGTTGAAACGTGTGTTTGGTGCCGTGCTCGGCACGACGATGGCAATGTCCTTGCTGGCCGGCTGCGGCGGCGGGGACGGCACGAGCGGGAACGCGGACGAGACGTACACGATGTGGATTTACAGCGGGCAGGACGCGGCCTACTACCTGGATTACGAGGAGAACCCGGCCCTGCAGTACGCGCTGCAGAAAAAGTACGGCCCGGACGAGAAGTCTTTGGCGATTGACTTCTGGGTACCGCCGTCGGGAAGCGCGGCGGACAATTATTCGACGATGATGGGTTCGGGCGATTATCCAGACGTGATTGACGGAAGTATTTCCGACGCGCCGACCGTGATGTATGAGACGGGACAGATTATGGATTTAACGGAACTAATTCCCCAGTATATGCCCAATTACATGAAATATCTGGAGGAACATCCGGAAATTGAGCACAAGGCGTATGTGGACATCGATGGTGAGAAGAAGATGCTTTTTATCAGGACGATGAACGAAGACCGTGATTATACTTACAGCGGGGTGGAGTACCGTCGTGACTGGATTGCCAAGTATGGCACGAATCCGGAGACGGGAGAAGCGTTTAGTGGGGAGTTCACGGATGAAGACGATCCGGACAGCTGGGTGGATGACGTGGTATTTCCGAGCGGCGGCAGCGACCCGATTTATATCAGCGACTGGGAATGGATGTTTGAAATCTTTGATAAGGCAATGGAGGCCGAGGGAATTACGGACGGTTACTGCCTGAGTGTTTATTATCCGGGCTTTACCTGGAACGGTGATTTTACTTCTAGTTTTGGTGGCGGTTCCCCGCTTTGGTATGAGGATTTGGACGGAAAGGTGCAGTTCGGGGCAGATAAACCGCAGTTTCGGGCCTTGATGCAGTGCTTGAACACATGGTATAAGAAGGGCTGGCTTGATCAGTCGTTCAACCAGCGTACCAGCGACGCGCACTATGCTATTGATGATACGACGACCCGCCAGGGCAAGGTCGGTTTGTGGGTTGGACTGGAAAGCCAGTTGGGAGGCCGAATGGATGTCGGTGCTTCCGAGTACACGGAAGGTATTTGTTCTTATGGCGCGCCGTGGCCGATTAACGACGTGTACGGGGACGAGTCTTGTAAGAACGTGGAACCAAATGCGGTAGAGTATACCGGTTTGACCGGGACGACATGGTACATTACTACTGCGGCGGAAGGAAAGGATTTGGGAACGCTTTTAAGCTTTTTCGATTATTTCTACACGGAGGAAGGCGCGTTATTGAAATCACTGGGACTTAGCAAGGAGCAGGTGGAGGAGACGCAGAACCAGATTTACCTGGACAACGGGCTGGAGAATGGCGCGTACTCGGTGAAGGAAGACGGAACCTATTTATTGGATCCGGTTCTTCAGAAGGACAGCGGCGGTCTGGCAAAAGCGGCGGCGTTTACCATGGTGCCGGGAATCACCCTGGTGAGCAGCGTGGACAAAGGATATGCGGAAAACTACGAGCACAGCAAAGCCTTGTGGACACTGTATCCGAACAAGACATTTTTCCAGGGTTCGGATGTGACCTCATATATGACGGAAGAAGAGACGAAGAACAATGGAAATATTCATGCGAAGATTCTGGACTATATGACGGTCAACGCGCCGAACTTCATCATGGGCAAGACCGACCCGTATGATGACGGTGACTGGAATGACTGGTGCAAGATGCTTGAAAAATATGGGTATGCGAAGGTGAATGATGTTATACAGCCATATGCGGACAAGTACGAGATTGATTAAAGGAGGGGTGTGCGATGGCGGCAAAGGCGAAGGCCGTGAAAGTGGCGGCTCCGAAACTTAGCTGGAAACGGGATTTTCAGAGGAACTGGCCGGTGTACGTGCTCTTCCTTCCGGCATTCCTTTACACATTAGTGTTAAATTATACCCCATTGGTAGGTCTTTTGATGGCGTTTGAAAATTATTCGCCGGCTAGGGGACTGTTTGGCAGCCAGTGGGTCGGATTCCAGAATTTTATCGACTTATTTACCGGGGAGGAATTCTTTCGTGCCCTGAAAAACACGGTGATTATCTCGACACTGAAGTGCACGATTGGTTTTATCATGCCGATAGGGTTCGCTCTGGTACTGTCATTGGTAAGGAATAAGAAATTCAAGCGAATTACGCAGACGTTTTCCTACATGCCGAACTTCATCGCGGCCGTGGTCGTGGTGGCGTTGGTGCAGAACTTCTTGAGCGACCATGGCGCAATTACCATGTTGCTCGCCAAGTTTGGCCTGCCGGTGCAAAACTGGCTGGCCAACCCCGACGTGCCGGTGTTCTGGGTCATTTACCTGGTGATGGGCATCTGGCAGGGACTAGGCTGGGGGTCCATCATGTATGTGTCGGCGATTGCCACGGTCAGCGGTGACTTGCACGAGGCGGCGGCCATCGACGGGGCGACAAGGATGCAGAGGCTGTTCAAGATTACCCTGCCGTGTATCAGGCCGATGATTGTCATGATGTTTGTCATCGGTGTCGGCGTCAACTTCATTGCCGGGTTCGACACGATTCTGTTGATGTACATGCCGTCCACATACGAGGTGGCGGACACGTTGTACACTTATACATACCGTATGGCGTTCGCGGCGGGCGCGTCAAACTATGGATTATCGACGGCTTCCGGCTTGTTCCAGTCCATCGTGGCGACGACGTTATTAGTCGGCTCCAACGCCATCAGCCGCAAGATGGGCGAGAGTTCATTATTCTGATGAAAGGAGGGAAAAATGATGCAGAAAGCGAAAGCAAAGAAAGTGAAGAAATATAAAATGGAAGAATACACGCCTTCCATGATAGAAAATCCCTCCGTGGTGGACCGGGTCGTGGACGTGGTTGTCATATTGATTTGTATCCTGGTGGCATTTTGTTCCTTCATCCCGATGTGGCATGTGGCAATGTCCTCGCTCTCGGACGGGAAACTGCTGATTACCCACGAGGGGCTGGTGCTCTTGCCGATTGGCGAGTGGACATTGGCAGGATACCAGCACTTGTTCAAAAATTCCGGAATCCTGCAGGGATACGCGAACTCGCTGATTAACACGGCGGCGGCCACGGGACTTGGATTTGCGATTTCCGCGGTCACGGGATACGCCTTAAGCCGCCAGACGAGGCTGAAAGGAGTCATGACAGCCTTTATCATGTTCCCGATGCTGTTTTCCGGCGGCCTGGTGCCGACCTACATGGTCATCCGCTCCCTGGGCTGGGTGGGAACGAGATGGGCGCTTATCATCCCGGGCTGCACGAACGCCATGTTTTCCATCATGATGATGAACGCGTACAACTCGGTTCCGGCCTCCCTCTACGAGGCGGCCAGGATTGACGGGGCCAGCCATTTCCGCACGATGCTGCAGGTCATGCTGCCACAGGCGATGAACATGGGATCGGTCATGATTTTGCAAACTGTGGTCGCACAGTGGAATTCCTGGTTGAACGCCAAGATTTACGTGCCGAACAACAAGGCGTTGTGGCCATTGCAACTGTGGATTAACACGATTGTGGCAGATAATGAAAATTTCTTGCGGACGGCGAATCCGGATTATGGACGTTACCTGATACAGTACGCGGTGATTATGGCGGCGACACTGCCCCTTCTGGTGACATTCCCGTTCTTCCAGGATAAGCTGGAGCATGCGGTCATCGGCGGCGGCGTGAAGGGGTGACCGAAAGCAGCTTAATGAAAGCGAGCCGTAGGCGAAGCTTGAATTTAGCGCGAGGTCGTTCTTTGAGATTAATGAGACCGAAGGTCGAATTTAGCGAAAAGAACTTCCTTGACCGAAAGCAACATAGAGATATTAATGTTTTCATTAATATAAAATCAAACAAATAAGGAGGATTTAAGTTATGAAGCTTAAGAATGTGAAAAAGTTATTTGCCTTGGCTTTGGCGGGCGCGATGTGCGTATCCATGCTGACGGCCTGCGGCGGCGGTGACGACAAGGGCGGTTCCCAGGAGCCTGACACGAAGCAGGAGGAGACGCAGAAAGAGGACGGCAAGGAAGAAGAGACGAAGAATCCGGCCGAGGCGATTGCCGATACGTATTACTTGTACGCGTACGACGTGGGTGACATGAAGATGACCAACTACTTCCATTTCTATGAGGAGCGGCCGGTTATTGGCAAGGTGTTCTGTGCGTCGTTTGCCATGAACCAGATTTATGCAGTTGGTACTTATGACATCGAGGAAGCAGAATATGCTTACAAATGCTATAAAGACCGCGCGGCTGTTGAATCCGAGGCGGAGGGCGGCGAGGCCAACAAGACCGAGGGAACCGCGCCGTACACGGTCACGTTCTATGATTTTAACGGAAATGAAATCGGAAAATGCGGTTATGACGGGGACGTGTTGTACAACAACGGCGACGAGAAGCTGACGGCGGTCAGCGCGGGAGCCAACATGTATTATAAGGAGGCCGTGGACGGCGACTATGCCGAGACATTCGAGGGCGAGTTGGGCCAGACATATTTGTCCTATGTGTCAGACGCGGACGCGACCTGCACGGTCAAGCTGGGACATAACGGAAGGTACGAGGACTTGGTGGACATGATGGTCGAGGGTGAATGGACGATGGCCGAGACGGCGGATGGATATGAGTTCACCCTGACACCGGACATGGACGGCGACACGGCGGCGGTTCTGGCCGTATCGAAGGATCAGATGACGGCGACCTACACGCCGGACGGCGGCGAGGCCGTGGCGATGACCTGCACGTCCAAAGAGGCACAGGCGGCGGCGACGTTTGTCGGCGAAGGCCCGGAGGTCATGGAAGGGACGAAATGCACCGTGACGTTGTACTTGTATGACGACAACACCGCGAAGGTTACGCTTGGCATCCCGGGAACCGAGATGGAAGTGGAAGCCGGTACGTGGGAAGCGGCCGGAAGCGACTATACGGTGACACTTGAGAGCGGCACAATCACGACGGCCGGCGGCAGCGTGGAATACGCAAACCCAAGCACGATGATTGGGGAAGTGACCGCGACGTTGGCGGCACAATAAGAACGAAATAATGGGTGACAGCCGGCCGAAGCCGAACCGTCACGAAAAAGAGGATTCTACAAGATCGAATCCTCTTTTTGTGACCCGCGAATGGGAGAGGCTTCTTTTTGACGGGGGTCAAAGAGGATCACGGGAATCCCATATTTTTGGAAAATCGTTCAGAAGCGGGCAGTTTTGGACGGGGCAGTCCAGTCCCTTATATTCCTTGCGCTGCTCGTCCTCGTGTAACTTTGGATTTTGCACGATGGGACAAAACGCCTTGGAAAAGCAGACTTCATAATCGTTGTTTGGGTTTCCGGTAAAACGGTATTTTGCACTTATGGCGATTTTTTCGCCAAAATGCGGGCATGTCGTGTTCTTCTCAAGGATGACGTAGTAGTTTTTCATGGTTTAATCTCCTTTTATGATTGTCCCCCGCCTATAATAGGGCGGGTGGTTACGAGGCGGACGGTTGGTGAATGCCGCGGGGGCGGCAGGGGGGTCGAGTACAGTATACGGCAAAAGGGGGGGAATGGCAAGAGGATTGTTTGATTTACAAATGTCAACTCAAAAATAAAACTGATTGACAATTGGGCCGCTATGGTATATATTGTAAAGGGTCGTGTAATAATTGCGCATATCGGCACGAACATGGCTTTTACAAAATATATCAGATGTGGAATGACTCCCGCCTCTATAGGCGGCGAGCAACATATTTGTATCAGTGGCGGGATGGGGTCCCCCATCTGATATGCCTCCGGCGGGCGCTGGATGTCCGTTTAGCGCCGACCATAACGGAGTGAAGAGGCCGACGCAAGAACGCCGGTGGCGTTCTTGAATGGAGGGATTTTTATGGAATTATCAGTGACAAGGAAACATGGAATGGACAAGGGGCCTTCGCCTGAAAGGATGCCAACGAAAAACTTGGTTTTGTGTGGGATGTTTACGGCCTTGGTGGCCATCGGCGCGTTCATCCAGATACCGGTACCCTACATGGATTATTTCACGCTGCAGTTTTTCTTCGTCCTGCTGGCCGGGCTGACCTTGGGCGGCAATAAAGGCGCGGTATCCGTGGGATGTTACGTGCTGCTCGGTCTTGCGGGGCTGCCAATTTTCGCGGCGGGCGGTGGTATCGGTTACGTGTTTCGGCCGAGTTTCGGCTATTTGCCGGGCTTCGTCGTGGCGGCCTACGTGACGGGACGGTTGGGTGAAAGATTAAAGAAGGGCTATAAAAACTATTTGCTGGCGTGTTTGGCCGGATTCGTGGCAACTTATGCCATCGGCATCGTGTATAAATACATGATTCTCAACTTTTACGCGAACACCCCGGCTACGTTGGCGGTGGTTTTTTTGTCCTGCTTCCCGCTGGACATGCCGGGCGACCTCGTGCTCTGCCTTTTGGCGGCGGGCTTGGGGCTGCGGCTAAGAAAGGCGGGGCTTTACGCGGAGTGAGGAACGTGGTAAAATCAAAGGTACACGGGAAGCCGGGTACGGGTAAGTGCGGAGGCCGAAATGCGGCTCGGAATTTGCGGGGAAAGGAAGCGCGGGTCATGTCGATTACGGAAGGGATGAAGAAAAAGGTACTGGGCGGCGGCCAAGTTTCAAGGGAAGAGGCCCTTGCCCTATATGGGGAGCCGTTGCGCGAATTGTGCGCGGCGGCGGACGAAATCAGGAAACATTTTTGTCAAAATAAGTTTGACATTTGTACGATTATTAACGGGAAGAGCGGGAAGTGTTCAGAAAATTGCAAATATTGTGCACAGTCGGCGTATTACCACACGGCCACGGAAGAATACCCGTTGTTGGACACGGAGGAAATCGTGCGCCAGGCGAGGTACAATGCAAAGCGGGGCGTGCTGCGCTATTCCATCGTGACCTCGGGGCGGGCGTTAAGTGATGCGGAAGTGGGGCAGATGTGCGGGGCGGTTCGGGCTATCAAGGAAAGCGTGGACATCGAGGTGTGCGTGTCATTCGGCCTGCTGAACGAGGAGCAGTTTCGGGCGGTGAAAGAGGCGGGCGCGACGCGGGTGCATAACAACCTGGAAACGTCACGGCGAAATTTCCCCAATGTCTGCACCACGCACACGTTTGACGACAAGGTGGCGGCCATAAGGGCGGCACGCGCGGCCGGGCTTTCTGTGTGCAGCGGCGGCATCATGGGACTGGGCGAGACGAGGGAAGACCGCGTGGACATGGCGATTTCCCTGCGCGAACTGGGAGTCAAAAGCGTCCCGGTCAACATGCTCAACCCGATACCGGGAACGCCTTATGAGGATAACGGGCGGCTCACGGTAAACGACATGCGGCGCGTCGTGGCGGTGTACCGCTTTATTTTGCCGGATGCCTCCATCCGCCTGGCCGGGGGGCGCGGGCTTCTGGAAGACAAGGGCGCGGGGTGTTTTGAATCGGGGGCGAACGCGGTGATATCCGGCGACATGTTGACGACGTCCGGCTATACGATTGAGTCGGACATGGAAATGATTGAAAAATTGGGATATAAAGCGGCATTGTGTGGTAATTAGGGCTGGCGTGTGGATGGTCACACGCCATTCGCGCATTTTTGACGGGAGAGAATGGATAATCAGGAAGAGAGGCGGTGTCTTGCAATGGGTAAGGGAATTTTTGTCACGGCCACGGGGACGGACGTGGGCAAGACCTACGTGACGGCCCTGATGGTGAAAAAGTTGAGGGAGGCCGGGTGCCCGGCCGGATATTATAAGGCGGCCCTGTCCGGTGCGGCGTGCGTCAAGGAGAGCGACGCGGGATACGTAAAGCAAATATCCGGCATCGGCCAGGAGGATTCCACGCTTCTCTCGTACTTGTACGGGACGGCGGTTTCCCCGCATTTGGCGGCCAAAATCGAGGGAAACCCGGTGGATCTGGACGTGGTAAGAAGGGATTACCTGCGGGTGGCACAAAGCCACGATTACGTCACGGTGGAGGGGAGCGGCGGAATCGTCTGCCCGGTTCGCTGGGACGAAAGGCAAAAAATCTTGTTGGAGGACGTGATTAAGGCGTTGGGACTTGCCACCCTCGTCGTGGCCGACGCGGGGCTTGGTACGATTAACGCCACCGTCCTGACCGTGGAATTTTTACGGGCGCGGGGAATCGAAGTGAAAGGCGTGATTTTGAACCGTTACGCGGGAGGAACCATGCAAAAGGACAATGCCGGGATGATCGAGGTGCTGGCAAAAGTTCCGGTCCTGGCACGGGTTGGGGAAGGGGCGGAGGAGCTTGAGATGGAGGTGGGGAAGTTGAGGGAATTGTATGGATGAAATTCCTCAAAATCAAGCAAAAAGCGTATTGATTCTCTTTGTCATGTCATGATATAATACCTCAAGAACGATTGGATTTTTACGGAAAGGTGGAGATGGTTATCAAAGTCGTTGACTTGTTTTGCGGTTGCGGTGGTATGACGTTGGGATTTCAAAAGGCGGGATTTGATGTCGTGGCCGGATTTGAACGCTGGGATGCCGCCATCTTTTGCTATGGAAAGAATTTTAACCACCCCGTGGAAGATGCCGACCTCTCAAACGTGGAACTTTCCGTTAAAGCTATTTCGAAATATGACCCGGGTATTATCATAGGGGGACCTCCGTGCCAGGATTTTTCTGTGGCGGGAAATAGAGTTGAAGGGGCTCGGGCGGACTTGACCATTTCATTTGCAAAGATAGTGAAAGAAATCGTTCCTGAATATTTCGTGATGGAAAATGTAGAGCGCGCGGCTGAAAGCGAGGCCTACAAAAACGCAAGAATCATTTTTAAAGAAGCTGGTTATGGATTGACGGAAAAAGTCCTGGATGCCAGTTTTTGTGGCGTGCCTCAAAAAAGGAGACGTTTCTTTTGCATTGGTTGCAAAGATGCTTCGGATGGTTTTTTAGAGGGATTGTTGTCAACAAACCAATCTATATTTCCACTAACTGTCAAGGAGTATTTCCAACAAGAAAAGTGTGAGTTGCCGGTGGAATATTATTATCGGCATCCCCGTTCATACAAAAGGAGGGGAATCTTTTCGGTTGACGAACCATCGCCTACCATACGGGGCATTAACCGTCCCAAACCGGGAAATTACAAAAAACATGACGGAGATGGGGCAAATCCTGACGGGATACGTAATTTGTCGTGTCAGGAGAGGGCGCTTATACAGACATTTCCATTAGACTTTGTTTGGAATGATTACTCCACTTCGACGGAACAGATGATAGGTAATGCCGTTCCGGTTAAGCTGGCCAATTATGTGGCGGCTTGTTTGATGCGGTATATCAAGGGAGACACAGATTTACAAAATCTTCGTTTTATTGATTGGTTAAAAAATGAAAAAAAGCTTTCGGCGAGGGTGGCGGGTGATACGCTTTCAAGAGTGGGACGCGCGAAAAAGATTCTGGAATTTGGAATGGAGGATGGCGAACAATATTTGAAAAAAATAAGTGAAGAACCTTCATATAAAAATCTCGTTCCATCCGTACGCGCCCAGGTCCGACGGGCAATACGGCTTTATTTTGAATACGTTTCCATGCATGGGGAGGTAATGTCATGAGCGAACACAAATTTCAGATGTCCATAGACTTGCAGGTATTGAATCATCTGGGTCTAAATCTTTATAGTAATACGTCTGCGGTATTGTCGGAGGTGGTGGCAAACGCATGGGACGCGGATGCCACGGAAGTGGCGATTGAAATCGGGGAAGATGCCATTTCCATCGCGGATAATGGCATTGGCATGAATTTATCTGACATAAATGGCAAGTATTTGACGGTTGGATATCAGAAGCGTGCAGAGAGCGGCTTGTCATCAATTTTTCATAGGCCGGTGATGGGAAGGAAGGGGATTGGAAAACTTTCCCTTTTTTCCATTGCCTGCATTGTCGAGGTTTATTCTAGAAAGGAAGGTGAGTTGAACGCCTTTAAAATCGACATAGAGTCTTTGGAAGAGGCCATCAAGACGAATGAGACGTACTATCCCACAGATTTAAACGACATTATCAATGAACTGGAAATGGATTAATACATGCTGCTGGCTGGGACAATCCAAGTGTTTTCGTTGAAAAATGATTTACCGTCCGCTCGCCGTATGATTACGCAATGAGGAAAAAATTTTGAGTGATTAACGATAATGTAGTTTGCCGCGGCATCTAATTTCGGGGGAGATTCTCCGAGAATCGCATAGCCATACATGCATTTTGTTTTATAGTATTTCATAATGACTCCTTTGGGGATGTCTATGTTTTTAATGTATATGCCATAGGTTGGCCATTTATGGCATTTTTATACATTGGGTCAGATTATATGGTTGATTTTCATGAAAGTTGGTTCGAACGTGTTTAATGGGTGTTGTTGATAAACCGTGTGGCGTGATGGTAATGAATGGGGGCGGCATGAGGAATGGACGGTAAGAGGAAGAACTGGCGGGACATATTGCCATATAACATGCGAGACGGCTGGCAGAACTTGTCGTTTCGCCTTTTGTTCGTGGTGCTGGCGACGTTTTTGCCGCTCAACGTCATGGGAATCGTGGCGGCGGGCGTGATGTGGTCGGGGTCTTCGCGGGAACTGTACGATGCGTACGAGCGGGAAATCAATAATGGGATGGGCGGCCTCGACGAGGCCGTCGCGGAACTGGACGAAAACGTGGAGAACTTGTACGTGGAGAATATCGGGAGCCTGACGCTTCCGGGGGCGAAGGACGACCTGGCCGGCTACGGGGTGCTTTTGGAGACCGCCGCCTACATGGAGGCGGAAAGTCTTGAAGGGCTGGTTTACTTGTACGACAGGCAGAAAGGCGATCTGCACATAAAACAAAGCGGGGCGCTGCAAAACCAGGAAATGTTGAAGGAGATTGAGGAAGGTCTTTATATCACGTTTCCGCTTCCCTACCGTTTTGGGTGGCATTTTCGGGAATTTGCCGGGCAGCTTTATTATTATCGGTATTATAAATGCGCGAATTACAACATCGGGATGCTCCTCGACGTGAAGGCGAACATGGAATCCACGTTCGAGGCGGAATTTTTTAGCGAGAAGGAGTTCTATTTTACGGACGGCAATCTTTTGTACCGTTACACGGACGGCGTCCCCGAGAGTGAAAACATGGAAGAATGGGAGAAGCTTTTGCAAAAGCAGACATCCTGGCAGGTGGTCGGGTGGGAGTCTTCGCATACCGGGATGAGGGCGTGCCTGCGTGTCGAGGGCGGTCGTTTCCTAAGTTCGATTCCGCTCGTTTATTGGCTGCTGTTATTTTTGTCGATATCCTTCGTGCTGTTGGGCGTCCTGCTCTGGCGGATGATAAAGAAGGACGTGCTGCTGCCGCTTGGCGTCATGGAGCGGGCGATGCGCAAGCTGCGGGAAGGGGAGCGCGAGTTTCGCATCACGGGAATCGACGAGGGCCAGACCTTGGAGATGAAATATCTTTGCAATGCGTTTAACAAGATGGCGCAGGAGGTGCAGGAGTCCTATGAAAAGGACATCAAGATGGTGCAGGCCCAGCTGGACAACCTGCGTTTGCAGGTAAACCCGCACATGCTTTTAAATTCGTTCAACATGATATACAGCCTGGCCCAGCTTCAAAATTATGAGTGCATCCAGGATTTCGCGCTTTACCTCGTGGATTATTTTCGATACATTTTGAAGGAGGCGGACGACCTCGTGACGCTTCAAAAGGAAATGAAGTTCGTTGAGAGCTACCTGGGCATTCAAAGGATTCGTTTTCCTGATACCTTCGGCAGCGTTTACAACATGCAGGAGGGGTGCGAAAAGGCCCTCGTGCCGCCGTTATTGATTGAGAATTTCGTGGAAAACGCGATGAAGTACGCCTTGAAGCCGGGCGAGATGATTGAAATCCTCATCAATGCCAGGCGGGAGGAGGACAAGCTGCTTTTGTCCGTCTGCGACACGGGGAATGGAATGTCCGAGGAGGTATTGAAAAAGGTTCAGGACGGAGAAGTTTACGTGGACAGGCTGGGGCGAAAGCACATCGGTGTTTGGAACTGCCGCCGGCGGATGGAAGTGTTTTACGGGGGGGCGGCCGACATGAAAATCGTCAGCGCGCCCGGGCAGGGGACACAGATCTGGCTGGAACTGCCATTTTTGGAGGAAGAGGAATGAGGCTTTTAATCGTGGACGATGAAATGTTTTCCATTTCCGGCATCATGGACGGGGTGAACTGGGGCGTGCTGCCGTTTGAGGAAATTTTGCAGGCCAACAGTTACGCGCAGGCGGTGGCGGTTTTGGAGAAAAAGGCGGTGGACGTGGCGCTGTGCGACATCGAGATGCCGGGTGAGAGCGGGCTGGAACTGATTTCGTGGATTAACGGGCACCGGCCTGACACGATTTGCCTGATTTTAAGTTGCCATGACGAGTTTGACTTCGCCCGGCAGGCGGTGCAGCTGCAATGTTTTGACTACGTGCTCAAGCCGATGAAGTACGACCATCTGACGGACGTCCTGGAAAAGGCGGCGAACGCGGCCGAGGAGCGGACGCACCAGAGCGTGCTGACGGGTTATGGGAAGCGTTATATTGACAACCTGGCGAAGGACGTGCCGGAAGAAAACGAGGACGTGGCCGAGAAGGCGGCGGCCTATATCGACGAGCATTTGTCCGAAGATTTAAGCGTCCGGGAAATCGCGGACATCGCCTATGTAAGTCCCGACCATTTGACGCGGGTGTTCAAAAAACGCTACCAGAAGACGGTCAAGGAATATATCACGTGGAAGCGCATGACGCTGGCGGGGGAACTTTTGAAAAACACGAAGATGACGGTGACGATGGTCTCGGACAAGGTGGGATTCAACAACTACTCTTATTTCGCCGAGCAGTTCAAGCGGTATTACGGCATGATACCGCGGGAATACCAGGCGAAATATCGAAAGCATGAGGAGATGGGGACGGATGGAGAACGCGGGGACGGATAAAGGGAAGAGGCGGGCGGCCCGGAAAGGGCTTGCGGCGTTTCTGTCCTTGTGCATGGTCTTTTTGTTGGCGGCTTGCCAGGCGGGGGCGCGGGAGGCGGACGCTTCCGAGGATGAGAAGCGCCAGAAGGCGATGCGGGACGGGGGTGCCGGAAACGGGGAAAATGCCGCCGGGAACGTGAAGAAGACGGCGAACGTCGAGCGTGTCGTGTTCACCTACCAGACGATGGACGGCGACGTGATGGACGAGCTGGACGAGGTAATCAGAGAGATCAACGCCATCACGGTTCCGGAAATCGGCGTGGAGGTGGAGGCCCGCAAGGTGGGCACGTTGGAAGCCTTTACCCAGTATTTCACGTGGATTGGCAACGGGGAGACCATCGACCTGATGATGCTGAACTATCAGGATATTACGACTTATGTTGAGAGGGAAATGTTGTTGCCGATTGACGCGTATTTGGAGAATGAGGCTTCTGACATCAAAGACATTGTCGAGAACCAATACAACTTGACGGGCGGTTCCTTTATTGACGGAAAAACCTATGGCGTGAGCGTATACGGTTATCAAGGCAGTGGCGGCGGCATCTGGATGGAGCGGGAATTTTTACGGGAAATCGGCGTGGAGCATGAAGAGAAACATGTGTACACATATGAGGAGTTGACGGAGATTTTCGCCGCGCTGAAGGAAAAATACCCTGACAAATACCCGCTGGGACAGATTACCTCGCAGAGCGGCGGGTCGACGTTTACCTTTTATTCCAATAGGCAGAAAGAAGTGTGTGACTCGCTCGGGGCGACGTATTCGAGCGGCGTGCTTGATGCGGGGAGCGGGACGAAGGTGGTGAACTTTTATGCCACCCCGGAGTATTCTGAATTTTTGCGTTATATGAGAAAATGGTATCTGGCCGGATATATTTATCCGGACGCGGCCATCAGCGACTATGGTACGCCCGCGATGTTCAGGGATGGCATGATTTTGTCATGGCCAATCACCAGTTCCCCGGGAATCCTGGTCGGGGTGATGGAAGATCCCGTTTGCCTGCGCACGAGCAGGATCAGCGTGGGCGCGCAGGGGCCGCGCTCGGGTTTTTGGACGATTCCCGTGACGAGCGCGCATCCCGAGGCGGCGATGCGGTTTTTGAACCTGATGTATGCCGATGCGCGGATTGGCAACCTCCTCACTTATGGAATCGAGGGCAGGCATTACGAGGTGTTGGACGAGGAAAATAAAATCATCCGTTATCCGATTGCGGACGGGGAGGGCGATACGGGCTTTTATAATATGCTGGGACTGTACGGGGACGTGCACGAGATTTATTGGAACGGGAGCCTGGAGGAAAAACAAGAACGGATCGCATACGAGGCCGAGGCGATGTCGTATCGGACGAGCGTGGAGGGCTTCGTGTATTCCACGAGGGAAACGAGCGGGCAAATCGCGGCGGTGGACAAGGTGGTGGAGCGCTACATGCCGTTTTTGGAGAGCGGCTGCCTTGATTTGGACGTGTACTATCCGCGCTTTTTGGAGGAACTGTCCGAGGCCGGGATTGACGAGGTCATCGCCGACAAACAGGCACAGTATGACGCGTGGCGGGCGACAAGGTGAAGGAAAAAAATAGGCGTACGGATGGCATGTTTTCATCCGTACACCTTTTATTGCACACGGGACAGAAAGGTGGTAATCAACCTCACGCCTCAATCACGACGGTGTTCATTGTCTTTCCGGCAATGTTTAGCCTGACGATTTGCCCGTCCATGCGCACCGCGTAGGAGAGATCCTTGTCCGTGCGGTTTAAAAGTTCCAACACGATGGTGCCGTCCGGGTTCTTGGCTGCGGTCATGTCCACCTTGTCGTTGCAGCGGGAGAAGCCGACGCGCTTCGCCCCCGGCAGGATGTGGCGGGAAAAATGTCCGATGTAGTCAAACGTGATGGTTTTGCGGTAGGTGCCGTCATCGTTCGCGCACACCGGCGCGCCGAAGCCCCTCGCGACATGCCGTGGGCCGCCGTCCTTGTCCACGCAAAGGTTCCAGTCAATCCATTGGTTCATCCCGGCGTTTAAGCCGCCGATGATGTCGTGCGCGTAGGCCGTGGCATCGTCATATTCGATGGTTTGCGGCGATTTCATGCCGCCGTCCAGGAAGGAGCCCAGTATCGCGCCCATGGCCCCGAGCGGCGATTGTCCCGGCGGGTGCAGGGCGCAGCATTCGCTCGACATCAGGGTCTTGCCGGGGAAAAGCTCCCCCGCCATCGCCACCGCCTCGAAATGGTCGCCCGAATACCAGTGGAAGGCAATGCCTTCAATCATGTCCGACGTTTCCCCGTCAAGGATCTCCCCGGCGAATTCCACGATGCGTTCCTTGTTATGATCCCAGATGTAGATTCCCACCTTGTCCGCCAGCCCGCATTTCTGGAAAGCCGGGTACAAATGGTCTTTCAAAAACGTTTTTTGCTCGGCGGCCGTCCAGACGCAGCTGTCCCAGTTGGTGGCGGCGATGGATTCGTTTTGCAGAGAGAGCATCGTCACCGGCACGCCCTCGCCCAAGTAGGCCTGGATGTATTTGCAAAGGTATTTCGCCCACGGGGTGTAATATTCCGGCTTTAGGCTGCCGCCGTTGCAGCGGGACGGCGTATCGTAGTCCACCGGCTCCATGCCCATGAAGCCGCCGTAGACGGACGCGTCGTTCTTCGGCCTGGCCGGCGGCGTCTTCCACTGCTTCGGCGGTGACCAGGGACTTAAAAGAACCGAAATCGGTTCTGCCGCCACTTCCATTGCTTCTTTCAGCACCGGCAGCATGTACATTTGGTCGCGGTCGATGGTGAACGTCTCAAATTCCGGGTCGGCAACCGGGTCTTTTACCGCCGCGTATTCCTCCAGGGAATAGTCGCAGCTGTCGATGTGCATGCGGGTGAATTTGTAACGCTGCCCGTCTGCCCCGAAATGTTCCTCCAGGAATCGGCGCCTCGTCTCTTTGTCCATTTTCGAGAGCAGGTAGCCGACCGTCTCGGTAATGGCGCCGCCAAAGCCGTTGATGGTCTGGTACTCTATCTGCGGATAGACGTTTATCACGCCAGATTCCAGGTGCTGCGGCTCGTCGGCCTCCAAAGTGACCGGGATGTCGCAAATTTCGGGGACGGCCCTGCCGTTTACGGAAAAGGTGGTAAATTGTTTCGCTTTCATGAAGAACCTCCTTGTAAAATGTTGATAGTTATACTATACTGCTTTTATGAAGAAAAATCTTGCCGTATGAGGGCAAAAAGTTCCAGTATCCTATCAAAAAGGCTGCCCGTGAAAAGCAGGAGCGAAATAGTGTGAGGGGGCGTTCATATGGGAAAGAAGCCGGAGCGACAGGATGGTGGATATTATGAGATTCGCAGGGGTTCCCTGCCGGTGACGATTATCACGGGGAATGTCATTTATAACGCGTTGCATTGGCACGACCATGTGGAAATAATTTATTGCATGCGCGGGGCGTTTTCCGTGCGGGTGGAAGAACGCGTTTTTCGCATGGCGGCGGGAGACTTGTTGTTGATTAACGGCCAGGACAGCCATGAGATTTTTGACGGGGTAAGGGACGGGCTGCAGGTCATCGCCTCGATTGATGAAAACATCTTGCGTAATCCCGGCACGCGTTATGCATGCCGGACCGTGGGCGACGAGCCGCCTTTCATTGCAAAGGACATGGTACGGGGAAATGCGCGTGATTCCATAAAACATGCGATGTCGGAGAAAACATGCAATTCTGCAGAGTGTATGGCGGCGGGCGGGAAGATGGACAAGGCGGACGAGCGTGCGGTGGTGATGCGAAAGTTGTTGGGGAAACTCGCGTATTACACGACCCTGGATTGGAATCTCATGGCAGAAAGGCTGGCACGAGGGGGGAAGGGCTTGTCGCATGGTAAAATGGAGTTATCGTGGGACGAGCAGGAACGCCTGGAACGGGGGGATTACGGAGGGATGTTCGTCTCGGACGGCGACTGGTATGGGTATCTCGCCTGCTGTTACCGGCTGTTGCAGGTAATCTCGGGGTTCCAGACGCAGGAGAGAAGGCCGGATGAGGGAGGGAAGAACGAGGATTTCCGCCGCTGCATTTCCTATATCCACGAGCATTATCGGGAAGACTTGAGTGTTGGGAAGCTGGCGCGTGTGATGAACGTGAGCGAGCCGAGCGTCTACCGCGTATTTCAAAACAAGCTGGCGGTGACGCCAACGAGTTATGTCCATATCGTGCGCACCCGCATGGCTTGTGCGTTGCTGAAAGACCCGGCGCGGAAGGTGACGGATGTCGCGTTGGAGTGCGGGTTTGCGAGCCTGAGCAATTTTTACCGCACCTTTGAAATGCAGATGAAGATGAGTCCGCGTGAATATCGTAAGGGGTATACCCGGACGGGGGCGAAACGTTCGCCTTCACGAGATGCCTTGGCCGTGGACGAATTGGCCGTGGATGAATTGGCCGGGGACGCCCTGGCGGGGAGGCCGCTCGTCCCCTATCAAAATATCATGGCCGCGAATATATTTCAAAATTTTTTCGAACTGCCTTATGAGAAGGGCGTGTTTGTGGAGACGGAGCATTTTGCTTAGCGGCCGGCTTTTTCTTATGGCGGCGTCACCGTCAGGCGACGTGTCAGTTTCAATGCAAAAGGTCGAAAAAGTTGGCATTGTGGTCGGAATTATGGGATATTTTTTTTCGCGCGCGTGTTATGATGAGCATGGGACGGCACCTTGCGTGTTGCCGTTTCTATATCGACGCCATGTTGGAACCATAAATCATGCCATGGGAGGTTTGTTCATGTTAAATCAATTATTTGCTTATGACGGGGTTGTTTCGCGGTTCTTGCAAAAATTTTGGAAATGTTTTGCCTTGAATTTATTTTTCCTGCTCGGATGCGTCCCGGTTCTGACGATTGGCACGTCGTTCACGGCGATGTACTATGCCATGAGGAAGAACGTGATGGACGAGCGGGGACATTTGACAGGCGCCTTTTGGGACGGGTTCAAGGGAAACTTGAAACAATCCGTCCTCACGCAGCTGGTGTTCGTGGCCCTGGGACTTTTGTTCGCGGAAGACGTGTACTTCTTTTACCACCAGATGAAAGCGGGAAATTCCATCGGGCTTTTGTGGGTGTTGTTCGCCTTGTTATTCGTGTTGTTGGTGCTGACTGCGATTTATACATATTGCTATATGGCGCGAATCGAGAATACCTTTAAAAATACGATAAAGGATTCGTTTCTCATCATGTTTTTGTGCCCGGCACAGAATTTAAAGATTGTCATCTTGCTGGTACTTGGCGGGCTGGCCGTCTACCTATTCTTGCCGGCGGTATTTTTCGTGCCGTCGCTGACTTGCTTTTTGATCCATAAGGGGATGGAGAAGACGTTGGGAAAATACATGATCCTGCCGGAGGAGGAAAGGTGTGACGGTGATGCGCGATGAAACGGATTTGGGGCATTTTACAAGAAAAATTCAGGGCGGAGCGGGAAAAGACGCGTGGCATGACGTGGCGGCAGAAGTTTGGCTACATCAAGGATTACTACATGGCATCTTTTGTCGTACTGTTGTTTGTCGGGGTGTTCGTCGTGGCCTTCGTCCAGGGCTTTCTGAACAAGGATGAGGAAAACTATTTAAACTGCGCGGTGTTGGAGTACACGGGAGTGTATTCGGCGTTGGAGCAGGCGGGGGAGGAATATTTGGCGGCGCGGGGCTTGCGGTCGCAAGGGACGGATTTCGCAAGGGAGGATTCAACGGATTCGGGGGAAAAGGTTACGGCTGCCGCGGATGATTTGGACGGAGGGGATTTTGTCGTGTTCGACGATTCGGACATTACCGCAAAAGGACTTGAGACGGGGCATGACTTCCAGAAATTCCAGGGTTTGAGCGCGCAGCTTTCCGTCGGGGACGTTGACATTATTTTCATGCCGGAGGAAATGCTCTTATTTTTGCAAGTGAATCGGGAAGGCTATTTTCTCCCCCTTGACGAGATGTACACGCGGGAGGAGCTGGCGCGGCTTTCCGGGCACGTGCGCGAGATACCCGATGAGAATGGGGAAAGTTATCCGGTTGCCATCGACGTGTCCGGCTGGGAGGCGCTCGAAGGGCGCACCACCGAAGGAATCCCGCTGTACGCGGCCATCGTGGCCGGGGGCGCGCATCGGGAGCGGGCGGCGAAGTTTTTGTGGGAGATGAGCGTGGAGGGTTAAATGTCATAAACCGCTTTACATGGAAACCGCTGTTTTGCTATAATGGTCACGGTAGCTTATGAAACTTGCAAAACACGTTTCACGGAGAAAGGAAAGGATAAACGCTTATGAAGTCAAAAGTGTATTTTACAAAGACGATTACGCCGGAGAAGGTCATCGAGATGTACAAGGCGACGGGCAAGGAATTGACGGGAAAGGTGGCGGCCAAGGTACATTCGGGCGAGGAAGGCAACCAAAATTATTTGCGGCCGGAAGTGTGGAAACCGGTAATTGATTTCGTGGAGGGGACGGTCGTGGAGTGCAACACGGCGTATGACGGGCAGCGCAACACGACCGCGAAGCACATGAAATTGATGAAAAGCCATGGCTGGACGGAGTATTTTGACGTGGACTTGATGGATGCGGAGGGGCCGGACTTGAAGCTGGAGATACCAGACGGGTTGGCCATCAAGGAGAATCTAGTCGGGAAAAACATGGCGAACTACGACTCCATGCTCGTACTGGCACATTTTAAGGGACATCCGATGGGCGGATATGGCGGCGCGCTCAAGCAGCTCTCTATTGGTTGCGCTTCCACGGCGGGAAAGTGCTGGATTCATTCGGCCGGGAAAACGACCGAACAGAGCGAGTTTTGGGACAACGTGGCCGAGCAGGACACGTTTTGCGAGGCCATGGCGGACGCGGCAGGTTCCGTGATTGATTATTTCAAAGGGAACGTCGTGTATATCAACATCATGTGCAATTTGTCGGTGGACTGTGACTGTTGCGAGGTGGCGGAAGACCCCTGCATGAAGGACATCGGCATTTTGGCCTCCACGGATCCGGTCGCCTTAGACCAGGCGTGCGTGGATTTGATTGACAAGTCGGATGACCCGGGCAGGAATCATTTGTGGGAGCGGATCGAGAGCCGGCACGGCGTGCACACGATCGAGGCGGCGGAAAAGCTTGGTTACGGCAGCAGGGAATATGAACTGGTGACCGTGGAATAAGGAAGAGGGCTGACGTGTATGTACCCTGCGGGGCGCGTCAGCCCTCCACGATCCAGCTGTCCTTGCATTGTTCCGGCATCGCGTCGTAACAGATGTCGGCCATTTCTTCCGGCGTGAGGCTGTCCGGGTGGTTGAGCCAGTCCTGCAGCACGCCGACGCAGCCATAGCAATATAGGCTGATGATGAAATGTTCCTGCGCGGTAAGCTCGTTTCTTTGCATTTTATGCAGGTAGCATTTTTCCACGATGCTGAATGAATAATTATATAAGAAGCCGGAGTGCGCGTTTTGGCCGGAGGTGCGAAACGCCCTCCGGTAATATTTCGCGTCCCTGGCAATTGCCTGGAACATTTTCAGCAGGAATTCGTGCCAGTCATGGCAGACACATTGTCCAATCAGGTGCTCGCCGAGTGCCAGGGAATTGAAATTGAGCACGTCGTACTTGTCCTTGAAATGGCGGTAAAAGGTCGATTTGGACACGCCGCTGCGGTCGATAATCATCTGTACGGTGATTTTGTCGAAAGGAATCTCGCTCAACAACTCGTCAAAGGCGTTGAAAATATGCTGCTTGGTAAAGTTTAGGTAGCTCATGGCGGCCTCCGTGGGGATTTTTATCAATCATACCACGTTTCCCAATCTTTTTCACTAGAATAATACGCTTTTAATTCGGACAAATTCAAAGTTTTGTGAACGTTTCCATATAGATTTCCCGTGAAAGATGGTGTATGATAGAGAGCATAAAGGGTCGTGTGCCCATGACGAATGAAGCGAGGTAGAGAATCATGTTATTTACGTTGAAGGAAGTTTTGGAATTGTGTGAGGCGAAGAATTGTGCGGTCGGGTCGTTCAACACACCGAACCTGGAATCCGTGATGGCGGTCATCGGCGCGGCGGAGGAACTTGACGTGCCGGTCATCATCCAGCACGCCGAGGTGCACGAGGAAATCATGCCGCTTTCCGTGATCGGGCCGGTCATGCTGGAGATGGCGAAAAGCGCCAAGGTGCCGGTGGTGGTGCACATTGACCACGGCGAGACGGTGGAGTACATCAACCGCGCGCTGAACATGGGATTTACGTCCGTGATGTACGACGGTTCCGTGCTGCCGTTTGCGGAGAACGTGGCCAATACCAAGCTGGTGGTCGCGTTGGCGAAAAGGGTGGGCGCGTCCGTGGAGGCGGAGATCGGCTGCATGGGCAAGCGCGAGACGGGCAGCGGCTCGGCGGGGAACGGAAACGACCCGGAAAAGATTTATACCGACCCGCACCAGGCCAAGGACTTCGTCGACCAGACGGGGATTGACGCGCTGGCTTGCTCGTTCGGGACGACCCACGGGGTATATTTGAGCAAGCCGAAACTGGATTTTTCCGTGGTGGAAAACGTGCGCAAGATCGCGAACATCCCGGTCGTCATGCACGGCGGTTCCGGCGTGAGCAGGGAAGATTTCCAGACGGCCATCAAGAAAGGCGTGCGTAAGATTAATTATTATACGTACATGGCGATGGCGGGCGGCGAGACGGTTGCCAACCAGTTCCAGATGGGCTGCATCCCGGTGGAAAAGAACGGGAAGAAGTACAAGTACTGCTATTCTCTGGTGGAGAGCGACAAGGACACGCCGATTATGTACCATGATGTCGTGTCGTGGGGAACGCAGGCGATGAAGGAAAATTGCAAGAAGGCGATGGAAGTGTTCGCCATGCGGTGATGGGAAATTGTGGAAAATGCTCTCTGAGGGCGTCCACGCAAGTTTACGAGAGAGGGCTTAGAGAAAGCCCTCCCTTTGTGTCTGCCGGTATTGCCTGGGGGGGATGCCGACCATCTGCCGGAATATCGTGATAAAGTAATTGTAGTCGTGGAAGCCGCACTCCGAGGCGATTTCACTGATGTTCATGTCCGGGCGGGAAACCAGCAGGTTTTTCGCCTTTTCAATACGCAGGTGGCGGATGTGGGCGGCGATGCCGATGCCATAGTTCTGGCTGGCGATTTCGTAGAGCGTGGTTTTCCCGATTTTAAAATGCTCGCAGATGCCCCTCGCGTCAATTTCTTCCGTGTAATGCGCCATGACGTACTCGTCAATCTGGGCGGGCAGTTCCTTTTGTCCCAGAATCGCCATCCGCTCCAGGCAGAGGTAGGAGGCGACCGCCTGCAAAATGTGGGCGGCGGCCTGGATGTAATCGGCGGGAATCAAGGGACGTTCGTGGCAGGCGGCTTTCAATTCGTCTAAATCCACCTGGTAATCCTGGCAACGTTCTTTGATGATTTCCCATCCTTCCTCGTGCGATTTGTAAGGAAATACATGTCCGAACAGCAAGTATCCAATCGTGATGTTTCCCATGTGGAGGGGGACGATGCTCTCCGTCAGCCCGGCGTGGCACTGGTAGGTGTAGGCGGAGTGTTCCCGCTCGGCAATCTCGCAGGCGCGCGCGTCACATTCCCGGCATTTTGCGAGTGCCCGTTTGTCCGTGCGCAAAATCTGGCACAAGGGGGCGACTTGCTCCGGGTAGGCAGCCAGCTCGCGGAAGGTCTCGTCAAACACCGTGATACGGATGCGCGTGATTGTATAAAAATCCTTTAAAAGGGAATTTAGTTTCGTCAAGTTGAACGTGGAAATCATTTGGAATACTCCTTCCTGTCGGGCGTCCGCCCCGCGGTGCCGGCTCGAATCCGCCGCGCCTCTTCTCGCTGCCGGGCATTCACCCTATAAGAAAACCGACAAGATGCCCCTTATGTGAAAGCACGCGTGGCGCCTTGCCGTCTTTCTTGCACTGCTCATTTATTACAGTATACCATCTGATACGAACAAAATCAAAGAAAAATGAACAGATTACTATATATTATCGGATTCCAATCGGGTAAAATGTAGATAAGAATTCAAAGTTACCATTTGCGGGGCGTGTGATTTGCCGCATGACCCAAAGAAAATCATAAGGAGGACGTGGTTGAGATGAAAAAAATGACATTTGCATTGGCTTTCTGTAATAGGGGCTTTATGCCGGGCGAGTTGATTTACGGGGCCAGGGAGGACATGATCAAGGCCGTGACGGACGCGGGATACGACTACATTGCCATGGATGCGGAGCTTACGAGGTACGGCGGCGTGGAGACCCGTGACGAGGGCCTCATGTACGCGAAGTGGCTCAAGGAGCATGACGGCGAGTATGACGGGGTGATTTTCTCCATGCCGATTTTTGCCGACGAGAACGGCGCCATCACGGCCTTGCAGGACGCGGGCGTGCCGATTTTGATGCAGGCGTATCCGGACGAGATTGGAAAAATGGATTTCGCGCATAGGCGTGACGCCTATTGTGGAAAATTTTCCGTGACCGACGTGTTCACCCAGTACAACGTGCCGTTCACGGTGATGAAGCCGCATGTCGTGCACCCGCTTTCGGAGGCGTTTTCGCAGAATTTGAAGGATTTCGCGGCCATCTGCCGCGTGGTGAACGGCATGAAGCGGTTCAACATCGGTTGCATCGGCGGCAGGACGACGGCGTTCAAGACCGTGCGTTTTGACGAGATTACGATGCAAAAATACGGCATCAACGTGGAATCGTTTGATTTGTCGGAAGTATTTTTCAAGGTGCGGAACAAGGCGGACGATGATGCGAAAGTGCAGGAGAAGAAGGCGACTTTGCAGGCTTACACGGACTGCTCCGACGTGCCGGAGACGAACATGAACACGCTGGCCAAGCTGGCGGTGGTCATTGACGAGTACATAGACGAATATCACCTGGACGCGCTGGCCCTGCGCTGTTGGAACGAGATGGAGGCAGAACTTCGCATTTGTCCGTGCGTGCTGCTAAGCGAACTGAACGACCGCGGCATCGTGGCATCGTGTGAGATTGACATGTGCTCTGCCCTGACGATGCGGGCGATGAGCCTGGCCAGCGAGATGCCGACGACGGTGCTCGACTGGAACAACAACTATGGCGACGACGAGAACAAGGTCATCCTCTTCCATTGCGGGCCGGTGCCGCAGAAATTGATGGCCGCGAAAGGGCACGTTTCCAACCACAAGATGTTTGACAAGACGGATCCGGGTTCCGGTTGGGGCGCAAACGAGGGACGCATCAAGCCGATGGACGTGACGATTTCCAACTGCCAGACGAAGGACGGCAAGATTATCGTGTACGTGAGCGAGGCGAAGTTCACGGACGATCCGATTGAGGACGCGTTCTTTGGCTGCGGCGGCGTGGCGGAGATTCCGGATTTGCAGAACAAGCTGATTAAGCTGGCGCGGGGCGGCTTCAAGCACCATACGTCCGTCGGCGAGGGACACATGAAGGAAATCTTGAAGGAAGCGTTCACGACCTACCTTGGATATGACTGGGTGGAGATTGACTGACGCCGTTTGGCCAGACTGTCAGCGGTCTGGGGGGAGCGTCCGTTCATGGGCAAAAGGAGCCACGAGTGTGGCGGGGAAGCACCTTTGGGGGTGTTTTGCGAATGGACGCGGCAAAACTGTGACGATTGATAAAAAACGACGAGGTATTTGTAATGAAAATAGCGGGACTTGACATCGGGACGACTGGCTGCAAGTTGACGGTGTTTGACGAGAAGGGAACGTACCTTGACAAATCGTACAAGGATTATCCGGTCAAGCGTTCGGGCGGCGAGCACGAGGTGGACGCGGAGGCCATCATGGACGGCGTGTACATGGTGATTCGCGAGATGGCGGGAAAATATGCAGACATTGCCGGAATCGGCGTGACCAGCTTCGGCGAGACGTGCGTGCTGGCGGACGAGAACGGGAAACCGTTACACATGGCGATGCTTTACACGGATCCGCGCGGGGCGGCGGAGTGCGAGGAACTGACGCGCAAGATGGACGGCCGGACGATTGCCTCCATCACCGGGGTGAAGCCGCATGAAATGTACAGCCTGCCCAAGCTGATGTGGCTGAAACGAAACCGCCCGGAGATTTATGCGAAGGCCAGGCACGTTTTCCTGATGGAGGATTACGTGGTGTTTGCCCTGACGGGGGCGGCGCAGATTGATTATTCGTTGGCGACCCGCACGATGGCGTTTGACATTACGTCCTTGAAATGGAGCGAGGAGATTTTTAAGATTGCGGACATTGATATGGGACTGATGTCGAAACCGGTGCCGACGGGAACATCTGCCGGTGCGGTGCGGCCGGAAATCGCGAAAGAATTGGGACTTTCCGCGGACACGCAGATTGTTTCCATCAGCCATGACCAGGTGGCTGCGGCGGTGGGAGCCGGAGTCTTTGATTCGGATACGGCGGTGGACGGGGCCGGTACGGTGGAGTGCGTGACGCCGGTTTACGACGGCTTGCCGGAGCTGGAAGTGATGTATGCCGGAAATTACGCGGTGGTTCCCTATGTGGTTCCGGGAAAATATGTTGCGTACGCATTTTCCTATACTGGCGGCGCGTTGATTCAGTGGTGCGTGGACACGCTGGCGAAGAAGGAGAAGGAACTGGCGGTGGAGCAAGGCGTTTCCGTCAATGAATTGCTGGAAGGAAAATATCGCAAGCTATATAAAGAAGAATGTCCCACGGGCATGCTGGTTCTGCCGCATTTTGCCGGGGCGGCCACCCCGTACATGGACACGGGATCCAAGGGCGTGATGGTCGGCTTGACGGCCGCGACTGCCGTTTGCGAGATTTATCGGGCCTGCATGGAGGGCGTGGTCTACGAAATGATGTTGAACATGGAATGTCTAAAGGATTCGGGCGTACATTTTACGATGTTACAAGCGACTGGCGGCGGGGCGCGTTCCAAGGTATGGATGCAGATGAAGGCGGATGCCCTTGACATGCCGATTACGGCGTTAAAGACGGTGGACGCGGGTACGGTCGGCAGTGCGATGCTGACCGGCATCGCGGTCGGGTGTTTTACGGATTTGCAGGACGCGGCGGCGCACATGGTGGAAAAGCGGGAGGTATATAAGCCGCGTAAGGAAATGCATGAAAAGTATCAGGAGATTTATCAGAGGTACCGCAAGCTTTACGAGGCGGTGCGGCCGCTGATGTAGGGAGGTGCAGGTATGAATCCGTATATCGGGCATGATTCGCAAGTGTATGGAATCGAAGAACACCGCCTGGTGGGCGGCAAGGGCGACGGGATGCGCCTATTGGAAATAAATAACGGGAAAGGGCTGGAAATGACCGTCTCGCTTGACCGCACGGCCGATATTTCAAGATTGCGGTTTCGCGGCATCAACATGTCGTACTTTTCACCGTGCGGTTACGTGGCACCGGCTTATTATGAATGCACGGGGGACAATTGGCTGAAGTCGTTCACGGCCGGTTTTTTGACGACCTGCGGCTTGCGCGCGGTCGGTTCGCCGTGCGTGGACGAGGGCGAGACGTTGCCGCTGCACGGCACGATTGCCAACCAGCCGGCAGAGTCGGCGTATTGGTTTGAGGAAAACGGAGAACTGGTGGTGCGCGCGACGGTGAAGGACGAGGTGATTTTCGCCGGCAAGTTGCGTCTTTTGCGGGAAATCCGGGTGAGCCTGGCGGAAAATGAATTTGTCATCAACGACACGATTGAAAATACGGGAGATACGAAGGAGCCGTTGGAAATCTTGTACCACATGAACATGGGCTACCCGTTGCTCGACGAGGACAGCGTGGTGGAAATCCCGTCGGTGGGCGTGACGGCGCGCGACGACCATGCGGCCGGGGACATTAAGAACTGGATGCACATGGAAAAGCCGCAGGCGGGCTACGTGGAACGTTGCTATTACCACAAGTTCGAAAAGGAGGGCAGGGCCTCCATTTACCAGCCGAAGCTTGGCCAGGGCTTGGAGATTTCCTTTGACCCGGAAAACTTGGACGGCTTCGTGGAGTGGAAGATGATGGGCGTGCGCGACTACGTGCTGGGGCTGGAGTGCGGCAACTGCTATCCGGACGGGCGTGACGTGATGCGCAGGAGCGGGATGCTCAAATTCCTCGAGCCGGGCGGGAAGAAAACCTACCAGGTGAAGGTGCGGATGCTGGAGAAGTGAAAACGGGCCAGGAACAAGGCACGGGGTATTGGAAAATATTTTTGATAAACGGGGCGGTGGTGTTTCAACCATCGCCCCAAGGTCGTTTATGGCAAATCTGTAATTATCAATTGAAAACGGAGGGGGCATGTGCTAAAATGGTGGAGGAAAGCGTGAAAAGGAGGGAACTTGAGGTGAAACACGTGAAAGGATTTATGAAAAAGAAATGTTTGAAATATCTGGCATGCCTGACGGCGGCTTCGGTTTCCATTTTGGCGGGATGCGCAGACAAAGGGCCGTTGGATTCCAAGAATCCGATTTCGCTGACGGTATGGCATTATTATAACGGGTCCCAGCAGGCGGCCTTTGACGCGCTGGTGGAGGAGTTTAACAACACCGTGGGCAAGGAGAAGGGGATTTACGTGGAGGGATATTCCCAGGGGTCGGTTTCCGATTTGGAGACGGCGGTGAGGGACGCCATCGATGGGAAGGTGGGGGCGGACGAGATGCCGGACATTTTCTCGTCCTACGCGGATACCGCCTACGAGGTGGAGCAGGCCGGTGTCCTGGCCAACTTGTCCGACTACCTCGGCGAGGAGGAGATGGAACTTTACGTGGATTCTTACATCGAGGAGGGGCGTATCGCGGCCGACGGCACGCTGCGGATTTTTCCCACGGCGAAGTCCACGGAAATCATGATGCTCAACAAGACCGATTGGGACTCGTTTGCCACGGCCACGGGGGCTTCCCTGGAGGATTTGGGAACGATCGAGGGCGTGGTGGAAGTCGCGCGGGAGTATTATGAGTGGACGGATGCCCAGACGCCCGACGTGCCGGGCGACGGCAAGGCGTTTTATGGCAGGGACGCGGTGGCGAACTATTTCATTATCGGCATGCAGCAGCTGGGCGTGGAGATTTTCCGGGTGGAAAATGGAGAGATGTCCTTAAACGTGCCGGAGGAGGAGTTGTACCGGCTTTGGGAAAACTACTATGTGCCTATGGTGAAAGGGTACTTCGGGGCGTACGGCTCTTTCCGCTCGGATGACGTAAAGACGGGGGACTTGCTGGCTTATACCGGTTCCACTTCCTCCGCCATGTATTTCCCGGACCAGGTGGAACTGGACGGGGGCGGCCATCCCATCGAGTACGTCGTGATGCCGGCCCCTATGTTTGACGGCGGGGAGCGTTATGCCGTGCAGCAGGGAGCCGGCATGGTGGTCTGCAAGTCCGACGAGGCGCACGAGTATGCGGCCGTGGAGTTTTTGAAATGGTTCACCCAGACGGAGAACAACATTCGGTTTGGATGCGTGTCAGGTTATCTCCCGGTGCAAAAAGAGGCGAACAGCAAAGAAAAGCTGGACCAGGTCATCAAGGAGCAGGGGCTTGAAGTGGTGCCAAAGACGTATGACTGCCTGACGGCCATCTTCCGGGAAATGGAGGGGACGACCCTTTATACGAACAAGAGCTTTGAAAATGGCTCCGCGGCCAGGAAGGTGTTGGAATATAATTTGGCCGACAAGGCGGTGGAAGACCGCGCGGCTGTTCTAGGGGGCCTGGCCCAGGGAAAGAGCCTGGAGGAGGCCGCAGCCCCTTACGTGGCGAGAGAGGCTTTTGAGCAGTGGTACGATTCTTTTTGTGACGCGTTGAACCAGGCTGTGGAGAAGTAGGGATGGAAGATGAAGGGTAATGGTAAAAAAAGAAAAAAGTCAACTATATTCAAGATATTTTTGATTCCATTGATTTTCATCATGTTGTTGCAAAGTGCCATCACCATCGGCACTTTGATAGTCAGGCGAACCGCGCCCACGTTGGAGGGGTATTCCAGCGGCATGATGAACCGTTTGGTGGAGAATCGGAAAGTAATCCTGCAAAATGAAATGAACCAGCGTTGGGCGTCCGTTTATGCGCGAGACGAAGTCATGGGCGGGCTTCTGGAGCGGTTTTTGCAAGGCGAGGGGGTCGGTTTGGAGGACGTTTTCGCGTCGGAAGACCGGAAGAACCGGCTATTGGAGACGTTTTTTCCGGAGTGTCTCGACATCTTGCAAAATAATTCCACGACGGGGGTTTTCCTGGTTTTGACGGGGGACGGCATGCAGTCGGCCGGGGAGTATGACGGCTTTTTTATCCGGGATTCCGATCCCGACACGAATCCCGCCAATTATTCGGACTTGCTTTTGGAACGGGGCGGCAAGCAGCTGTCCAGGAACTGGAACATCCCGTTGGATACCAATTGGACCACCCGTTTTCACATGGACGGCCAAGGTGAGAGCGCTTCCGATGACTATTTTTACGAGCCCTGGAGGGCCGGCGCGGAGCATGCGGACGCGGACACGAAGGACCTGGGGTACTGGTCGATGCCGTTTTCCTTAGAGAAGGACAAGGCGGATTCGTACGAAATGATCACGTATTCCCTGCCGCTGCGTTATCAAGGGCGGGTGTACGGAGTGCTGGGCGTGGAAATATCCAGCAGGAACCTATGTGAGTATTTGCCGGCGGCGGAATTGAATGCCACCCAGCAGTCGGGATACATGCTGGCCGTCAAGCGGGAGGACGGAAGCTACCTTCCCCTTGTTGGAAAGGGCATCCTTTATGACCTGGTTCGCTCCGGGGGCGGGGTTGACCTGGAGGCGACGGATTATGACAACCTTTCGAGGGTGGGGGACGTCGATTTGGACGGGCAGGGAGTCTATGCCGTGGTCTGCCCGTTGAAGCTGTATAGTAATAACGTTCCATATGAAAACACGGAGTGGGTGCTGCTGGGACTGGACACGGAGAAAGACCTTTTCGGGATGAGCCGCCTGCTCTATGTCTGGATGGTCATCGCGGTACTGATTGGCCTGGGGTTTGGCGTGTTCGGCATTTATTTCATGGTGCGGCATTTGACCAAGCCGGTCCAGTGTTTGATGCAATGTATCAGCAAGGGCCGGGAAGGGCTTTCGGAATTCAAGCCGTCCAACATTTTGGAAGTCGATGCCTTGTACGACGTGGTGACCGACTTGACGGAACGGCAGAAAGAGGCGGAAAACATTCTCCTGGAGGAAAAGGAGCGTTACAAGGTGGCGCTGGAATCTTCCAAGGATATCTTTTTTTCCTATGACCTTCAAAGCCAGATGCTTGACATCGTGAACCACGAGACCATGAGCGGGCGGTGGCAGTGCCCGCAGTCGGAGGACGGCTTTATCAATCCCGAGTATATTTATGGGGCGGACAGGGAGGAAACCATGAAGGCGCTGCGTCGCGACCGTGACAACTTGTATGCGGAGTTTCGGATGCGTTGGCCGAACGAGACGGGGTTTGCATGGGTGGCATTGACGGGAAAGGCGGTTTATGACACCGACGGCAGGCGGTGGAAGCTGGTCGGGAGCATACGCGACATCCAGGAGCAGAAGGAGCGCGAGGCCGAACAGCTACGGAAAAACACGACGGACCAGGTTACCGGGCTGCCCGTTTTTGGAACCGGGATGGAACGTTTGAAGGAAGCCCGTGAAACTTGCGTGGACGGATTCTTGGCCGTGTTGTACCTGGATCGGCTGAAAGAAAGTGAAGAAAAGAACGGCATCGTGTTCGGGGACATGATTTTGGAGGAAACCGGCAGCCTGATTCGTGGAAAATGTCAGGCGCTTGTCAACAAGACCGGCTTGTGGACGGACATGGACGGCGGGCGTCCTCCCGTGGTCGCGTTCCGCCTGAACAAGGATGAATTCGTCTTGTGGCTGGGATGCCTGCCAAAGGCCCGGGCATCCGCATTCGTGGAAAGCCTGCTTGAAGAGGTGGCGGCGGCATTCCCGGAAGAGGTCTTTCCGGTTCGGATGTATGCCGGCCTGGCCCAGGCAAAGGCGGGGCAGGACGCGGAACAGTTGATTCGCAGGGCGAAGCTGGCACGGAGCCTCGTGGTTGCCGGAAGCGGGCGGCATGTCTTGTTTTATGAGGACGTCCCGAAAGAGAAACGGCCGCTCTTGCCGGCGCTGCAGGGATGCGAGGTGAATTCCCTGGGATATAGCGAGGACGTGGGCCTGGTGTCCGTGGCCTTGAATTTGTTTGGCAAAGGTTCGGACTTCCCGGCCCAGATGACGCTGATGATTCGCAAGATTGGGAGGTTTTACCATGCGGACGGGGTGCTGGTGTCCTTGTTGCGTGCCGATTTCAATTCCAACTACTTGAATTACCAGTGGCACCAAAACGAGGGAGACACGGCGGAAAGCGTGAGAAAATATAAGGAAGAAGAAAAAGAGGAGTTCTATCGCTGGATGGGGCGGGAGGAAGTACGTTATTTTTCGGAAGAAGACAGCGGGCGGAACGTGGTTCGTTGCTTCCTGAGCGTGGAGCCGGGGCAAAGGGGAATCCTGCTGCCCATGTATGACAGTGGAAACTACATGGGCAACGTCTGCATTCTCGGGCTCGGGGCGGAGGTCTTGGAGGATTCGGAGGAAAGGCAGAATCTCGCGGAGCTTGGCAGGGCAATCCAGAGCCAGTTGAACCAGCAGCAGTATGACATAGCCAGCAAGGCGAAATCCGAATTCTTGTCCCGCATGAGCCATGAAATCCGCACGCCGATGAACGGTATCATTGGCATGACGGCCATCGCCCTGCAGCAGGATCAAAGCCAGGAGAGGGTCATGGACTGCCTGCAAAAGATCCGTTCTTCGTCGGACTACTTGTTGGGGCTGATTAACGACATTTTGGACATGTCCAAGATTGAGAGCGGCAAGATGAAGCTGGAAGCGGCCAATTTTGGCATGGACGGGATGCTGGGCACCATCCGGGAGCTGATAATGTCGCAGGCGGCGGTGAAGCACGTGAATTTCGTGCAGGAGATTGAATTGGCACACCATTGGTTCGTGGCTGACCAGATGCGGATCAGCCAGGTGCTCATCAATCTGCTGGGTAACGCGGTGAAATTTACCCCGGCGGATGGAACGGTCACCTTGACCGTCAGGGAGGAAGGCGTATCCGGGGGAGAAGTCAGGCTTTACTTTGCGGTAGGTGATACCGGAATCGGTATCGCGAAAGAGGAACAGGAACGTATCTTCCGTTCGTTTGAACAAGCTTCCGGTACGAACCCGTCCAAGCAGCAGGGGACAGGGCTGGGGCTGTCAATCAGCAACCGGCTGGTGCAGATGATGGGAAGTAACATCTTGGTGGACAGTGAACCGGGAAAGGGCAGCACGTTCAGCTTTTCCGTTGCCCTGGCACTTGGCGAGAGCGAGGAAGGTGAGGATTGTGGCGAGACGATTTCCTTTGAAGGGTGCCGCGTCCTGGTGGTGGAGGACAATGACCTGAACGCCGAAATCGCGCAGTGCCTATTGGAGGACCGCGGTTTCGAGGTGGAGTGCGTCTTTGACGGCGCGCAGGCCGTGGAGCGTATCCGCACCACGCCGCCGGACACTTATGACGTGATTTTGATGGACATCATGATGCCGGTGATGAACGGGTTGGACGCGGCCAGGGCCATTCGCGGCATGGAACGCGAGGACTGCCATACCATACCGATTATCGCCATGTCGGCAAACGCTTTCGACGAGGACTTGAAAAAGTCCGTGGCATGCGGCATGAACGGGCACTTGTCCAAACCCGTGGAGGTGGACAAATTGTACCAGACGTTGGACAAAGTGATTCGAGGCGGGCATGGGTGAGTCATGCCGTGGGATTGTTACATTGCTGGTAAGCCCATGTCAGAGAAAGGGAACGAAGATCCTATAACATAAAAAAAGACTACGACGTCACTGATGGTTTCATCAGGAAGGTCGTAGTTTTTTTCTCTTGACATTTAAAAAATTGGTGGTAAAATATGTATTGTACAAAACAGTTCGCCAGCGAACAGTTTGCAGACGAATTGTTTCAAGGAGAATTGTTTGCGAAAGGACTTTGTGGTTTGTTACTTTTCATGGCCCATGGCCGTACGCACAGATTCATGAACCGTAATTGCGGATTCTGTTTGAAGGAGAGGTGTGAAAATGTAATGGAAGATTGCAAGCGGGTCGGCTTTGAGGTGCGCAGGCTCGACCACATGATGCGGAATTATTTGGAGGCCGGCGTGAAGCGCGAGGGGCTTGACGAGCTGACCTTGATGAACGGGTGGTTCATCCGTTACTTGTATGAGAAGCAGGGCGAGGACGTGTTCCAGAAGGATTTGGAGAAGCAGTTTTGTATCGCCCGTTCCACCGTCACCAACACCATCCAGTTGATGGAGGAGAGAGGGTTCATACAGAGGGAGTTCGTTAAAAGCGACGCGCGCTTAAAGAAGGTGACGCTCACGCAGAAGGGCATCGAGAGCCACGAGAAGGTCGAGGAGATTATCTTGCGGATGAACCAACAGATGGTGGAGGGGATTTCGGACGAGGAACTGCAAACCTTTTTAGATGTCGCTGAGCGGATACGGAAGAATATTGAAAAAGATAAGTAGGGAAGGTGGTAGCGTTTATGTTTCGTAGGATTTTACATGAGGTGAAGGAGTATAAGGCCGCATCCATCGTCACGCCACTGTTCATGATTCTTGAGGTGTTGATGGAGACGACGATCCCGTTCTTGATGGCCTCGATTATCGATGACGGGGTCAACGCGGGTGACATGGGTCATATTTACAAGGTGGGCGGCGTGATGCTCGTGGCGGCGGCCATCGGCCTTTTGGCCGGCATGGGCGGGGGGCGTTTCGGGGCGAAGGCTTCGACCGGCCTAGCCAAGAACTTGCGCAAGGCGATGTTTGACCAGATTCAGACGTTTTCCTTTGCCAATATTGACAAGTTCAGCACGGCCGGACTGGTGACACGTCTGACGACGGACGTGACGAACGTGCAAAACGCGTACCAGATGATACTTCGGATGTGCATCCGGGCGCCCTTGAGCATGATTTGCGCGATGTTCATGGCATTTGCCATCAATGCCAGGCTGGCAAGCATTTACCTGGCGGCGGTGATTTTCCTGGCGATTTGCCTGATTCTCATCATGAGCCGGGGCATCAAGTATTTTCAACAAGTATTTCCCAAGTACGACGACTTGAACGAGTCCGTGCAGGAAAACGTCTCGGCCATCCGCGTGGTGAAGGCCTACGTGCGCGAGGAGGAGGAGACGAAGAAGTTCCACCAGGCCAGCGCCAATATTTACAACTTGTTTGTCAAGGCGGAGAAAAACATGCTCTTAAACAGCCCGCTGATGATGGGGACGGTTTATACGTGCATCATCCTGATTAGCTGGCTGGGTGCCAAGATGATCGTAAGCAGCGAGCTGACGACGGGAAACCTGATGAGCCTGCTCGCGTATTGTATGAATATTTTGATGAGCCTGATGATGCTGTCGATGGTGTTCGTGATGGTGTCCATGAGCATGGCGAGCGTCCGGCGTATCTCGGAAGTGCTTTCGGAGACGAGCGACATCAACAACCCGGAAAGTCCGTTATATGGGGTAGAAGACGGGAGAATCGACTTTGACCACGTGAATTTTGCTTATAAGAAGGACAGCGACGAGTTCGTATTGAAGGATATTGACTTACACATCCGTGCCGGAGAAACGATTGGCATTATCGGCGGTACCGGAAGCGCCAAAACGAGCCTGGTCAATCTGGTCAGTCGTTTGTACGACGTGTCCGAGGGCGAGGTGCGGGTCGGCGGGAAAAACGTAAAGGAATACGATTTGGACACGTTGCGCAGCCAGGTGTCCGTCGTACTGCAAAATAACGTGCTGTTCACGGGGACGATTTTTGACAACCTGCGCTGGGGCAATAAAGATGCGACCGATGAAGAATGTATGGAAGCGGCCAGGCTGGCTTGTGCGGATGAGTTTATACAGCGGTTCCCGGACGGGTATGACACGCACATCGAGCAAGGCGGGAGCAACGTGTCCGGCGGTCAGAAGCAGAGGCTGTGCATTGCCAGGGCATTGTTAAAGAAACCGAAGATTTTGATACTTGACGACAGCACCAGTGCGGTCGACACGGCGACGGACGCGAAAATCCGCCAAGCGTTCAAGGAAGAGATTCCGAATACGACGAAGCTGATTATCGCCCAGCGCATTTCCAGCGTACAAGACGCGGACCGCATCATCGTGATGGAAGAGGGCGAAGTCAATGGATTTGGGACACACGAGGAGCTGCTTGAGAACAATGCGATTTATCGTGAAGTGTACGAGTCGCAGACTAAGGGCGGCGGAGATTTTGATGAAAAGGGAGGTGAGCACTGATGCCAAGGATGCGACCGGGAATGAAGCCGCCGAAGGTGGAAAATCCAGGAAAATTGTTCATGAGGCTGATGTCTTACGTATTTAAAGATTATAAATGGCACTGCCTGGCGGTGTTCGTGCTGCTTTTCGTGGGCGTGCTGGCCAACGTGCAGGGAACAATGTTTACCAAGAACCTGATTGACGACTATATCACGCCGTTCCTTTTGACGGACAATCCGGACTTTGCGCCGCTTGCAAACGCCATTGCCAGGGTCTGCGTGTTTTATGCGATGGGAGTGGTTTCTTCCTATACTTATAATCGGATTATGATTTATGTCACGCAGGGCGTGATGCGCGACATGCGAAATGAAATGTTTGAGCATATGGAACGCTTGCCGATTAAGTATTTTGACACGCACGCGCATGGCGACATCATGTCGATTTACACGAACGACATTGACGCGATGCGCCAGATGATTAGCCAAAGCATTCCGCAAATCATCAACAGCGTGTTCACGGTCGTCAGCGTGTTTGTCAGCATGTTGATTTTAAGCGTTCCGCTGACCGGCGTTACGCTTGTGATGGTGGCCTTGATGCTTTTGGCAACCAAGGCGTCGGCCAGCCGCAGCGGCAAATATTTTATTGAACAGCAGCACAACCTCGGAAAGGCCAACGGCTACATCGAGGAAATGATGAACGGGCAGAAGGTCGTGAAGGTGTTCTGCCATGAGGAGGAGAGCAAGAAAGAGTTTGAGACGTTAAATGATGAGTTGTTTGTCAGCGCGGACCGTGCCAATACGTTTGCCAATATTTTGGGACCGATTAACGCCCAGCTTGGCAATGCCAGCTATGTGGTTTGCGCGATGGTAGGCGGAGCGTTGGCACTGAATGGTATCGGTGGCTTCACGCTGGGCGGCCTGGCGAGTTTCCTGACATTTAACAAGAGTTTTAACATGCCGATTAACCAGGTCAGCCAGCAGCTCAATTCCATCGTCATGGCACTGGCCGGCGCGGAGCGTATTTTCCGCCTGCTGGACGAGGCGCCGGAGACGGACAACGGCTACGTCGTGCTGGTCAACGCGAAAGAGGTAAACGGGGAATTGACGGAATGCGAGGGGCGCACCGGGCGTTGGGCGTGGAAGCACACGCACCAGGCCGACAAGAGCGTGACCTACGTGGAATTGAAAGGGAACGTCGTCTTCGACGGGGTGGACTTCGGCTATGTGGATGATAAAATCGTGCTGCACGACGTAAAATTGTTCGCCGAGCCGGGGCAGAAAATCGCCTTCGTCGGTTCGACCGGGGCCGGAAAGACGACGATCACCAACCTGATTAACCGTTTTTACGACATTCAGGACGGGAAAATCCGCTATGACGGAATCAACGTCAACAAGATAAAGAAGGCGGACCTGCGGCGGTCGCTGGGAATTGTCTTGCAGGACACGCATTTGTTTACCGGAACCGTGAAAGAAAACATTCGTTTCGGCAAGCTTGACGCGACGGACGAGGAAGTCATCGCGGCGGCCAGGCTGGCCAACGCGGACGGCTTCATCCGCAGGCTGCCCAAGGGCTATGACACGATGCTGACCGGCGACGGGGCGAACCTAAGCCAGGGGCAGAGGCAGCTTTTGGCGATTGCCCGGGCGGCCATCGCCGACCCGCCGGTGCTGATTCTCGACGAGGCGACGAGCTCGATTGATACCCGTACCGAGCGCATCATCCAGGAGAGCATGGACCGCCTGATGAGCGGCAGGACGACGTTCGTCATTGCCCATAGGCTTTCCACCGTGCGCAATTCCGACTGCATCATGGTACTTGAACAAGGGCGGATCATCGAGCGCGGCACGCACGACCAGTTGATTGAGGAGAAGGGGAAATATTACCAATTGTATACCGGAAACGCGATATCCGCATAGAGCACGTGGTGCGAAGAGATTCGCGGTATCGTAGGGGTTACAATATATTTTACCCTAAACGTCATCATGCTTAAAAGGCGTATGGTTTACGTTTTGTATTCCATACGCCGATGCATGTGAGTCACGCCTTTTCGTTTAATCGATTTATCAATTGTACCCACTCGAAGTCCTGGACGTTTGGCAAAAACATGCACAGTGTCTGAATCGACTGGCCGTACATTCCCGATTCCATGCCGCGCATCTGTTCCCGCGGCATTTTTTCAAGCGCGTCTCCGGCCACGTGCGCGGCGATTCCCGAGGCAATGATGCCGTCGAAGATGTCGTCCAGGTGGCTTTCAAAAAATTCTTTGCCCGCCGGATGTTTCACCATGTCGCCAATCAAGGTCATCATGTCGTAGTCGAAGGCTCTCTTGCCCAATGTAAATTCCATGCGATTGTCCGATTATTGGCCGTTTTTATCTTCCTTTTTGTAAAAGACGACCTTCATTTCCAGAAATCTTACTTTTATTAAATTATATATATATATATGTAAAAAATACTTGACATATCATAAAAAGAATGCTATTCTGTGGATGTTTGGGAATGATATGGGAGGATGTACGTAAATCAGGCTGTTATGGCACGGAGTGAAGGCAGGTGGTGACATGGCGAGGAATATCGCAATCAAGGTGGCACGGGCGGAGAAGGACATGACCCAGAAGGCGCTGGCGGAGGCCGTGGGCATTTCGAGGCAGACGATGAACGCGATCGAGCAGGGGGATTATAACCCGACGATACGGTTGTGCAGGCAGATTTGCCGCGTGCTGGGGAAGGGGTTGGATGATTTGTTCTGGAAGGATCAGGAGGATGACGATGAAGAAGAGGAATAAAAGTAATCTGGACGAGAGGCAGGAGCAGCGGCTCTTGCGGATTGAGCGGAACGGCTGCTGGCTGGCGTTCTGGGGACTGCTCGTCGCGATGGGCGTGCAGATGGTCATGAGCAAGGGCGAGGATGTCGGCCGGGTCGCGGGAGAGTGGATTGTATTCATGGTGCTCGCGTGTTACATGGTGTGGGCATGTATGAAGGAGGGCATCTGGAATCGGCGGATGAAGCCGGATTGGAAGACGAATTTGATTGCCAGCTTGTTGGCGGGTGTCGCGATGGCGGTCTTTTTCTACCTGATAACGGATTGGGAAGTCGAGCAGAAAGTGTGGACGGCAATCGTGTCGTTTTTCATGACGTTTGTCTCTTGCTATATTTTGCTTATGATTTCTGCACTGGTTTACAAGAAGAGGGTGGAAAAGCTGGAGTTGGAAGGAGACGAGGAGGGCGCAAAAGATGATTGAGGTTCGCGGATTGTGCAAGGAGTTCGAGAGGAGCCGCAAGGCGGAAAGGACGGCTGGAAAGGCCAAAAAGCAGCGGGTGAAGAAGGAGACGTTCTTGGCGGTGGACCATGTGTCCATTGAGGCGTGCGAGGGGGAGATTATCGGGATTCTGGGGCCGAACGGTGCGGGCAAGACGACGCTTCTGCGGATGATGGGGATGCTGATGAGCCCAACGGGGGGAGAAGTCGTCTTGACGGACGAGGAGGGGAACGAGATTGCGGAACTGACGCAAAAGAAGGCGGCGATTGGCTATTTGTCTGGCAACACGAAGCTATATCCCCGTTTTTCCGTGCGCGAATACCTGCAGTTTTTAGGAGAACTGTATGGGTTTGACAAGGACATGGTTCGAAAACGCAGTGAGGAGATTTTCAAGGTGCTGGACATGGAAGGGTTTGCCGACAACCGGATTGAGAAATTGTCCACCGGTCAGACGCAGCGCGCCTCCATTGCCCGCTGCCTGATGGCGGACCCGCAAGTGTACATCCTGGACGAACCGACGCTGGGCTTGGACATCTTGAGCGCGGACGCGATTATCCACTTCATGCGGGAGCAGAAGGAACGGGGGAAGACCGTGCTTTATTCGACGCATTATCTGGAGGAGGCACAGATACTTTGTGACCGCATTTACATGATTCGCGATGGAAGGATCGTGGCGCACGGGACACCCGCGGCCCTGATGCAACAGACGGGAACGGACAACCTGCGTGCGGCGTTCCACGTCTTATACGATACGGAGGGAGCACGGTGATGAAAAAGATAGGGATATTGATTCGGAAAGAAATGTTGGATATCCTGCGGGACAAGAAGACGTTGATCATGATGATACTGGTGCCAATCGTGTTGTATCCGCTTCTGATTATCGGGATGACGCTCGTGCTAAACAGCGTCATGTCCACTTCGGAGGAGGTGTCCTATACAGTTGGCTTTGACGGAGAGTATGCGGATGTCGTGGCGGATTTGCAAGAGGTGATGGCGCAAGATTCGGAAGAATTTGATGAGGACGTGGAATTTCTAGCCATGGACGAAGGCGGATCGTCCGCCGTCTTGGACGCGACGCTTCGATTCGAGACGGATTCGGACGGCCGCCTGCGGGCGGAAATCACTTATGATTCGACAGCGATGAATTCCGCGCATGTGTGCCGGATGCTGGAGGACGCGGTGGAAGGCTACCGGCAGAAGCTGGTGGTGGAAGGACTTGCGAAGCTTGATTTGGACGAGGATTTTCTCCATCCGATTATCTGTACGACGGTGGACGAGGTTTCGGAGGCGGAGAGCTTCGGGGTCAGCATCGGCGGCTCGATTGGCATGATGCTCATCGTGATGATTCTGATGGGCGCGCTTTACCCGGCCATAGACACGACCGCCGGGGAGAAGGAACGGGGAACGTTGGAGACACTTTTGACACTCCCGGTCACCAATTTCCAGATGATATTCAGCAAGTTCGTGTCCGTGGCAATCATCGCCTGCGTGACGGCATTGTTGTCATTGATTTCACTGGCCGGTTCCGTGTTGTTTTTGATATTTGGCGTGGCGGGGGACATGGTGGTGGAGTTCGGGTTTTCTGCGACGGCGATGGTCGGCGCATTACCCATGCTTTTCCTGACGATGCTCGTGACGGCGCTCTTGTCCTCGGCACTTTGCATGTGCTTCTGCGTGTTTGCCAAGAGCTTCAAGGAGGCGAACAATTACGTGACCCCGTTACTTCTGGTGGTGATGATTGCCTCCATGGCGGGGATGCTGCCGTCCGTCGAGCTGGATCAAAGGACGGTCCTGATTCCAATTGTCAATGTTTCTTTGATGATGAAGCAAGTGTTGTCCCAGCAGTTTAGCTTCGTGCTGGCCGGCGTGGCCAACCTCGTGAATCTGTGCGTAAGTATTTTGATTATCTGGTTTTTGGCAAAGATGTACGACAGCGAGAATATTTTGTTCGCGGACGGGTTTCGAAGCTTCCGTTTGTTCGTGAGGCGGTCGGACGTCAAGAAGGGAACCGTGCCGGACAACGGCGACGTGATGCTTGCCGTGACCGTGTTGTTCTTGTTGATGATTTACGTGGGAAGCGCGGCCAGCGCGCGTCTTGGCTTCTGGGGGACGGCGGTGACGCAGCTGATGATATTGGCGGTACCGCTCCTCCTGGTCTGGTACATGAAGTCGGACGTGAAGACGTTGTTTTCTTTAAATGCCCCAAGGAAAGGGACGGTGTTGGGGAGCGTTCTTTTATATTTGGGGACGTATTGCCTAATCATGGTACTTAGCGTGGCATTGATGGTACTTTTCCCGGAGAGCATGGAAAACGTGGAACTGGCGTTTTCGCCGATTGCCGAGCAGCCGTTCGTGTTTATTCTTCTGGTGGTGGCATTGATGCCGGCGGTTGGCGAGGAATTCTTGTTCCGCGGCCTGATGTTTGGCAGTATCCGCGCAAATTGGCTGAAGCGTCATCCGAAGGAACCGGCCGTAAAGGGGGCGGTATATGCGATTTTGATTTCGGCGGCCGTGTTCGGCGTGTTCCACATGAGCCTCGCGAAATTCTTCACGACGTTTTTGCTGGGAGCGTTGTTCGCTTACATCGTGTATAGGACGGGGAGCATTTACGTGACGATGGGACTGCATTTTGTCAATAACGCGGTTTCCATGGCGGTGATGAAGTATCCCGAGGCGGTGGGGAAGGTATTGCCGTTCTTGATGGAGGAGGAATTGTCCATGGTGGAAATCGTCGGACTGTTGGCGGCGGGCGTGGTGCTTGCAGGATTGGGATTCATGTTACTTGGAAAGAAAAAGGAGTAATCGGGCATTGGCCCATGTCCTGGCAGGAAGAAGAGGGGCGGTATCGTTTTTGGTTTTGAGAGAGTGTATCTTTGGTATATTGTTGTTGGCGATGGCTTGGGTGGATTGGAAAAAGCGGATAATTCCAAACGGGCTCTTGCTGGCGGGAATCATCAATTGGGCGGCGTGGACGTATCTTTTAGGCGGATTTGACAAAAGGGCACTCTGCGTGGTGGTGGTTTCTGCCATCATCCCCTCGTGCGTCCTGATTTTGGTGTTGTTTTTGGAAAAGAGAAAAGGATGTCTGATGATGGGCGGCGGAGACGTCAAGCTGATGTTTGTCATGTCTCTTTACATGGATTGGTTGTTGCTTTTACGGGGGCTGCTTGTTGCCAGCGTTTTTGGGGTTGCCGTTTTCATGGTGCTTCGTAAAGGGAAGGACGAGGCCTTTCCGTTTGGTCCGTTTTTGGCGGCAGGATATCTCGTGGCCTGCTGCCTGGGAAGTCAATGGCCAAAGGGGATGTGAATTGGAGTGAGGCACGAAAGGAGGGGCGACTGGGGGAAATTTTATGTTGACGGAAAAAGAAGTGGAAGCGTACTTGATGAAAGCCGGCTCCGATGGAAATGATGGTGAAGCGGCCACCCTTTTCGGGTTCCTTGTTTCCCCACCCCGTGAAAAGTAATCGATGGTCAAAATCAAATCGGTTTTGACCATTTTTATATTTCTTTTCTTTCATGTCTATGTTACAATGGATAGCGAAAAAAGTTCCCATAAGAGGATTGAGGAAGTGAATCGGTGGAAAAAAAGAGCAAATATTGGCGGCGGCTGGACAACGCGGCGAAGCTGTTCACGGCGGCCAGCACGAAAAGGGACACCCGGGTTTTTCGCTTTTACTGTGAATTGAAGGAAGAGGTGCGGCCCGAGGTCTTGCAACAAGCCGTGGAGAGGGCGGTAGGGACGTATCCTTTGTTCTTGTCGGTGATGAGAAAGGGCATGTTCTGGAATTACCTGGAGCGAAGCGAGCTGCGACCGGTGGTTCGCGCGGAGTACAAGGAGCCGTGCAGCAGGCTATATTTTAAGGATAAGAACGCGTTGTTGTTTGAAGTGACGTATTATAAAAATAGGATTAATTTTGAGGCGTTCCACGTGTTGACGGACGGCACGGGCGCGATTGCGTTTTTGCGGGAACTGGTAAGTGATTATCTGTATCTGGCGTATCAGGAGGAGGGGCTTGCGCCGATTACCCTCGTGCCGGACGACGTGACCGTGCAAGACCACGAGGTGGACAGTTTTACGAAGTACTATTCGCCGGAACTAGGGAAACGTAAGCAGGCGAAGCCCCAGGCGCACGTTTTAAAAAGGGTGCGGAGGGAGAATGGGCAGTTGCAGGTTGGCGAGCGGGAGGTTTCCGTGAAAAACATCGTGGAACGGTCGCGGGAGCTTGGCGTGTCCGTGAGCGTGTTCATCACTACGGCGTTGCTCCTGGCCATCCACGAGGAGATGACGAAGGTGCAGGAACGATATCCCGTGGTCTTGATGGTTCCCGTGAACCTGCGCAATTTCTTTTCTTCGGAATCCATGCTGAATTTTTTCAACTGGATTTTGCCCAAGCACAAGTTTGGCCGGGGCGATGACTCGTTCGAGGCGGTGCTTACGGAAGTCAGGCAGTATTTTAAGGAAGAATTGACGCAGGAGAAGATGGCGCGGCGGATGAGCGAACTGATTTCGCTGGAGGTGCATCCGGTCTTGCGATTTGCCCCGGCGGATTTGAAAAATTTGTGCATCCACGCGGGCGCGAAGTTTTCCGAGAGGGAATCGACGGCGGTGTTTTCCAACATGGGACCCATTGTCCTGCCGGATTCCTATGCTTCTTATATTGAACGGTTCGGCTGCTTTACGAGCACTCCGAAACTGGAATTGTGCGTCATTTCGTTCCGGGACAAGATGTCATTCGGATTCACGTCCCGGTTTGACACGGACAACATCCAGCGAAATTTTTACCGTATCCTGGAAGAGCAGAAGGTTGCTTCCGGGGTGATTGAGCCGGATTTCCCGGAGCCGGAGGTGCCAAGTAATCTTGAAATGACGGTGTACAAAAGCTACACGTTGGCATGCCTGGCACTGGTGCTGTTCATGGCCATCGTGGGAGTGAACCTGCACGGACAGGCCGTGGCCGGGGCGGCGGACAAAACGGCGGCGACGGCGAAGGTGATGACGGTGGCCAGGGCGCTCTTGTTTGCCGCCGGTGGCGTGGCCAGCATGTGGGTGGCTTCGTCGATTGGCTTTTTCAAGCGGCATAATTTGTTCAAGAATGCCGTCTGGCAGCTTGTCGTGATCAGCGTGGCCAGCGTGATTTGGGATTTTGTGACGGGGTGGCACGGGTGGTCGGTGGATTACGTGATTCCCGGGGTGAGCGCCGCCGTGCTTTTGACATTGATCGTGTTGGCCAGGGTGCAGAGGCGGATGCCGCGGGAATACATGTTTTATTTCATGTTCACCGCCTGTTACGGGATGGTTTTGCCCTTTATCCTGGTGATGACTGGTATCCTGCACATGACGTGGGTCTGCATGATCTGCAGTGCCTCGTGCCTGTTGTTCCTGGTTTGGCTGATATCGTTCAAGGGCAGGGAATTTCGGGAGGAAATGCAGAAGAAGTTCCATGTGTGACGGAAAGGAGAGAGGATTATGTCGAGTTTGCTTATAAAAAGGGGCCACGTGGTCGATCCGCTGACGGGATTCGACGGCAGGTCGGACGTGCTGATTGTCGACGGGAAGATTGAGAGGCTTAGAAGCGGCCAGTCCGCGGAAGGGGTGGACGAGGTGATTGACGCTTTCGGATGTTACGTGATGCCGGGAATCATTGACATGCACGTGCATTTGCGGGATCCCGGGCTGACCTATAAGGAGACGCTCGAAACGGCCGGGATGGCGGCCGCGCGTGGCGGCGTTACGACGATGTGCGCGATGCCCAACACCAAGCCGGTAACGGACACGAAGGAGATGGTGGAAAAGCTCCACGAGAGGGCGGAAGCAAAATGTCCGGTGCACGTCATCCAGCTCGGTGCGGTGACCAAGGGGCAGCGGGGAGAAGAACTGTCCGACATCGAAGGGATGGCCGGGGCGGGATGCCATGCCATCAGCGAGGACGGCAAGTCCGTGATGAACGCGTCGCTCTACCGCCAGGGAATGAAGATGGCGAAGAAATGCGGGATTTCCGTGTTCGCCCACTGCGAGGACGCCACGCTGGTGGAAGGCGGCGTGATGAACGCCGGAAAGAGGGCCGGGGAACTGGGCGTGAAAGGGATTTCAAATGCCGTGGAGGATACCATCGCGGCGCGTGACATCGTGCTGGCCAAGGAGACGGGGGTACGGCTGCATCTGTGCCATTGTTCCACGGCGGATAGCGTGAAGATGGTCGAGGCGGCCAAGAGGGAGGGGCTTCCGGTGACGGGCGAGGTATGCCCGCATCATTTCATTCTGACGGACGAGGACGTCGTGGAAAACAACGGGCGATATAAGATGAATCCGCCGCTTCGCGGGCGGGAAGACGTGGAAGCCCTGCGTGCGGGGTTGCGAAAGGACGTCCTGGACGTGATTGCCACCGACCACGCGCCCCACGCGGTGGAAGAGAAGGATTGCCCGATGGAAAAAGCGGCGTTTGGCATCGTAGGACTGGAGACGTCGGCGTGCCTGACGTATACGGAGCTGGTGGAAAAGGGAGTGATCAATCGGATGCAGATGGCGGAGAAGATGAGCTTGAATCCGGCACGGATTCTGGGGCTTGAGGACAAAGGCGCGGTGGCGCGGGGAATGACTGCCGACTTGATGATTTATGACCCGCGTCCGAAGTGCCGGATTGATGCGGACACGTTTTATTCTAAGGGAAAGAACACGCCGTTTGACGCATATCCGGTGAAGGGCGAGGTGGTCTGCACGATTCTGGACGGGAAGGTCGTTTACCGCAAGGGAAGGGGCGTGCGCATGCCTTCGGGCGAGTGGGTTAAGGAGGAGAAATATCATGATTAACAAATTGGTGGAAAACATTAAAAGGACGAACGCCCCCATCGTGGTTGGCCTGGATCCGACGTTGGCATTCGTGCCGGAACACGTGCAGAAAAAGGCCTTTGCGGAGTATGGGGAAACGTTGGAGGGAGCCGCGGAGGCCATCTGGCAGTTTAACAAGGCCATCGTGGATTGCGTGTACGACTTGATTCCGGCGGTCAAGCCGCAGATTGCCATGTACGAGCAGTTCGGGTTGCCGGGCTTGTCGGCGTTTAAAAAGACCGTGGATTATTGCAAGGAGAAGGGGCTGGTCGTGATTGGCGACATCAAGCGGGGCGACATTGGTTCCACGTCCGCGGCATATGCGGTCGGACACATCGGGAAGGTGCAGGTGGGAAGCCATACGTATGCGCCGTTTGACGAGGACTTCATCACGTTGAACCCGTACATGGGGTCGGACAGCATCAACCCGTTCGTGAAGGTGTGCCAGGAGGAGAAGAAAGGGCTTTTCGTCCTCGTCAAGACCTCGAACCCCTCCAGCGGGGAGTTCCAGGACCGTTTGGTTGACGGCCGCCCGCTCTACGAGTGGGTGGGCGAGAAGGTAAATGAGTGGGGGGCGCGGTGCATGGGCGACGAATACAGTTATGTCGGCGCGGTGGTCGGCGCGACGTATCCGGAGCAAGGGAGAATTTTGCGCAAATTAATGCCGAAGGCGTTCATCCTCGTGCCGGGCTATGGCGCACAAGGCGGAACGGGGGCGGATCTGGTTCATTTTTTTAATGAGGACGGGCTGGGAGCCATCGTCAATTCGTCTCGCGGCATTATCGCCGCGTACAAGCAGGAGGCGTATGCATCCTACGGGGCGGAGCATTTCGCGGACGCGTCACGGGCGGCGGTGGAAGCGATGGTGGCCGACATCACGGGCGCATTGAACCAACCAAAAGCAAGTTGGCATTGAACGCTTGGCGAGCGCAAAAGGCGCGAGTCTAGCGAGAAAGCCCATCCCGAAACTTGGCGAGGTATTTCACGAGCCTAGTTGAGTGGATGTTACGATTTGAGCCGTGAGGCGAAGCTTGAGCTTAGTGCGAGGTTGTTCTTTGAGATTAGCAAGGCCGCAGGCCGAGCTTAGCGAAAAGAACTTCATTAATGTTACCTTGAATACTGCATGAGTACGGTGATAGAAAGAAAGGGGAAACATATGTCTTGTAAACGGAAGGAAACGGCCGTCATTGTCTCGCGGGAGTGCCTTTTGCCGGGAATTTTCAGTATGTGGCTGGAAGCGGGGGAGGTTGCGAAAGAGGCGGTGCCGGGGCAATTTATTTCCATGTACGCGAATGATCGGAGCAAGCTGCTGCCAAGACCCATCAGTCTTTGCGAGATTGACAAGGAGAAGGGCTTTTTGCGTGTCGTGTACCGCGTGACCGGGAAAGGCACGGGCACGGAACAATTTTCAAAAATGAAAGCGGGCGATGCCATGGAAATCATGGGGCCGTTGGGCAACGGGTTTCCTTTGGAGGCCGGAAAAGGGAAGAGGGCCCTCTTGATTGGCGGCGGGATTGGCGTGCCGCCTATGTTGGAACTTGCCAAACAATTGGACGCGGACAAGCTGCTCGTCATGGGATACCGTGACGAACAGTTCTTGACGAAGGAATTTGGGCAGAACGGGGGGCTTTATCTGGCGACCGAGGATGGCAGCGCGGGTACGCGGGGAAACGTGCTTGATGCCATTCGGGAGCATAAGCTGACGGCAGATGTCATTTATGCTTGTGGGCCGTCCCCAATGCTACGTGCAATCAAGCAGTATTCCGAGGAAAAACACATTGTATGCTATGTATCTATGGAGGAGCGCATGGCTTGTGGTGTCGGCGCGTGCCTGGCCTGCGTATGCGGCTCGAAGGAAATTGACGGGCATAGCAACGTGCACAACAAGCGCGTCTGCAAGGACGGGCCGGTATTCTTGAGTACGGAGGTGGAAATCTGATGGATACGAGAGTCACCATTGCGGGAGTGGAATTGAAAAATCCGGTCATGACGGCATCGGGAACATTTGGTTCCGGGCAGGAATACGGCGAGTTCGTGGACTTGAACCGCTTGGGGGCGGTAGTCACCAAGGGTGTGGCGAACGTTCCCTGGGCAGGAAATCCGACTCCGCGTATTGCGGAAACATATGGAGGGATGATGAACGCCATCGGCCTGCAAAATCCCGGCATCGACGTGTTTTGTAAGCGGGACGTTCCCTATTTGAAACAATTTGACACGAAAATCATCGTCAACGTCTGCGGCCATGCGCCGGAGGAATATTTGGAGGTCGTAGAACGGCTCTCGGACGAGCCGATTGACATGATGGAGATTAACATTTCTTGCCCGAACGTGAACGCGGGTTTTTTGGCGTTCGGCCAGGACGCGGGAAACGTGGAGAAGCTGACGGCACAGATTAAAAAGGTTGCCAGACAGCCGGTCATCATGAAGCTGACCCCCAACGTGACGGACATTACGGAGATTGCCAAGGCGGCGGAGGCCGGCGGCGCGGACGCGTTATCCTTGATTAACACGCTGACCGGGATGAAAATAGACGTGGAACGGCAGTCGTTCGCGGTGGCGAACAAGACGGGCGGCGTGTCGGGGCCTGCGATACGGCCGGTTGCCGTGCGCATGGTGTACCAGGTGGCGAACGCGGTCAAGGTGCCGGTGATTGGCATGGGCGGCATCGGGACGGCGGCGGACGCGTTGGAATTTATCCTGGCCGGGGCGACGGCGGTGGCCGTGGGGACGGCCAACTTTTACAATCCGCGCGCGACAATCGAAGTGGCGGAGGGCATCGAGGATTACATGCGGCGGCACAAGGTGGAAAAGCTGACAGAACTGGTTGGGATTGTAAAGGAGAGGGGTCAATGAAGGTGCTTAAGAAATGTGGCTGGTTTGTCGTGAGCCTGTTGCCGGTGCTATTGTTTTTTGTCATTCAGGTGGGGGCATCCTTCGTCTCTATTTTCGTGTACATGTTTCTTCATTATGGAGACGGGCTTACGCAGGCGGAACTCACGATGCGGGCCGGCGAGTGGGCGATTGAAAATATTATGTACTTGACGTTGGTGATGCAAATCGCGGCATTTTTGGTATTTGGCATTTGGTATTATTTTGCATATGGGAAGAAAAAAAGGCCGGGGCACGTGGAGGAGCCGGGAGGAAGGCAAATTGCGGCTATCGTGCTGCTCGGGGTTCTGCTGCAGGTGGTGGTGAGCGGCGCTTTGAACCTTATCTCCGAGGTTGCGCCCGGTGCTTTGGAAGAGTACCAGGAATTGCTGGAGAATTCTGGGATGATGGAAACGAGCGCGTTGGTTCTTCTCTCGGTTGTGATCATGGCTCCCATCGTGGAGGAGATTCTCTGCCGGGGTATCGTTTTTCGGCTGGCGAAGCATGTCAGCGTGAAGTTCTGGGTGGCGAACGTAATCCAGGCGTTGTTGTTCGGGGTGCTCCACGCGAATCTCGTGCAGGGAATCTATGCGTTCGTGTTTGGCCTGGTGCTGGGATACGTATATGGGAAATATGAGCGTATCTGGATGTGCATGCTGCTTCATGGCGTGATTAATTTTAGCAGCGCGATTGTGTCATTGTTGTGGGGAATGTTGTTCCTCGCGGGCAGAGGGCTGGCGATGACGTTCATGGTCGTCGCCATGGCGGCGGCAGTGGCGGGAATCCTATATTGCATAAAAGAAGAATTGGGACCTGTCGCGAAAGTGCCGGAGACGGCGGCGATATCCAAATCAGAGTTGGAAGAAATCGAGTAGGGGAGATTTTCCCCCTACTCGATTTCTTCCAAGGTATTTTCGGCCTCGCGTGCCAAGCTTCCATGGACGATGGGCTCTATGGTGCGGTTCATGAGTCGGTGGAGGATTTCCATGCCGCCCCTTTCTTTCAGCGCGTTGTATAAAAAGTGGTCGGCAAGTTCTTCCGTGACGGATTCTAAGCCTTCCATGATCATGCTCTTGCCCGGCGTCTCAAACCAGCGGATTTCGATTCCGTCTTCGAAAAAGAAAATGTTTGCCAGCCGCTTTGCAGATTCTTCCACATACGCCATTTCCAGTTTCAGCACCAGGTTGTCGTTTTCATCGGTCGTAAACCGCCCTCTCGTTGCCAAAAGGTAACTTTCCCCGTGCAGCGTGAGAAGGCTTTCTTTGGCCAAGCCGAATCCGACCTTGACATCATGCCACGTGTCCGCCTCCAGGAACGAAACGAGGAAGTCCTTGCCTTCACGGGAAAATTTGACCGCATGGATTCCCTCTGTCATGTTGTTGTGGAAGACCTGCAAAAACAGTGGGAAAAGGCCGACGGACTGTTGGGCCAGGGTGTATTCTTTTCCATCCAGCATGCCAATGTGGCGTTCATAGTCGAAACTGTAGGCGGAGACATGGGTGGAGGAAATCAGGCCTTGCGGCCTTTGCCTGAGATTGCACCCATATGTCGGCTGGTTGCCCTGGCGTATGCCGAAGCGCGAGGTCAGGCGGCTGTTTCTGCGCAAGACGGAGCCTGACGTCAGCCATCCGCCCTTTTTGATGCGGGACGCTTTTTTCAATCCGCTTTCCAACTCGTCAACCAAGTGCAAGAGTACCGAAAGGGCAGCCTGGTTTTCCGGCAGCGCGTCCGTCGGCATATACCCATCCGGGCATCCCGTATCTGATGCGCTCCGCGCCAGCGGACTCCGTGAGTCCGTCAAGGTATACCCATCCGGGCATCCCGTATCTGATGCGCTCCGCGCCAGCGGAAAATATTTTCGCACGATGTTCAGCATGACGCAGTTCTGGAAAAGTTCGTTGTTGCCCGCGTTCGTCACCAGTACCATGTCCATGTCCGGATAGACGACCACGTTTTGCCCGAGCATGCCGTTGAACTCGAAACTGCCGGGACGTTCTTCCATCCATAGCTGGTAACCGTAGCCGAACGTGTCCGCGTCCGTTTCCACCTGCTTTTTCGTGGAGCGCTCCACCCAGCCGGCGGGGATGATTTGCCTGCCGTTCCACACGCCCTTCTGCAAATAAAGCTGTCCCAGCTTCGCCATGTCCTCGGTGCAGATGAAAAGTCCCCATCCGCCCTTGGTGATGCCCTTCGGGCAAACTTCCCAGAGGATTTTCGTGATGCCAAGCGGCTCGAACAGGCGGGGCCGCAAGTATTCCTCCAGCGTCAGCCCCGTGCGTTCGGTGACGATGGCGGAAAGCACGTACGTGTTCAGGCTGTTGTAATGGAAGACGGTGCCGGGATCCTCCGTCACGGCGGAATTTAAGTAGCTGCCGAGCCAGTCGTTGCCGGAGACGATGCCGGACTCGTTGAACGAAACCCCGCTCGTCATCGTCAGTAGGTTTTCCACGGTAATGACGGGACGGAACATTTTCGTCAAGGGATTGATTTTATTTTCAAAAATGGAATAAATATTTTCGTCCAGGCGGAGCAAACCTTCCTCCACGAGCAGGCCGATCGCCATGCCGGTAATGCTCTTGCACATGGAGTGGGAGATGTGCCAGAGGCCCTTTGGGTAAGGGGCGAAATTGCATTCGCAAATGACCTTGCCATGACGCAGGAGCATAAAATGGTGCATGTCGGTATACTTGGACGCGTCCAGCTCGCGAAGCAGCGCGGCCAGGTGCGCGGAAGACACGCCCTGGCTCTCGGGCGTGGCGCGCTCAAACGGTTGCTCGTAAGGCTCGTTAAATGGGAAGGGTATTTTTTGCGGGAAAAAATCGACCCGGCTGACCCCGCTGGTCTTGCCGAGCATGATGTCGGTAATCAGTTCCACGACTGCAAGCTGTTCGTTTGCCATAAAATCCTCTCTCTTTCCTTACGCTGAACACTTAGCGCGAATGTACTGCCCGGAGTTTCCTTCTGTACACCGACGCTAGGCGATCGTTTTCCGATGGCTTTTCCAAAAGGACAACCATCTTCCCTGGAATATTCTACCGTACCGTTATAATCCTTGTATGATAATAAGTTGCTTATATCAGACCATCCGTTCTTGCTAAATTTTTTTCCTCAATCTACAAGATTCGCATGTCCAGGCTTTATAGGAAACTTTGTTTCCTATAAAGTAAAACCCTCCGGGGGATGCGCACTTCGCACATAAAGAAAATGGCTGCTGACGCAGCCGCGCTCCGGGGCGAGAGTCCGGCAAGCCGGATCCTTTGTTCATTTTTCTGTCACTTGTTTTAAATTAAAATATACCACATAGGCTGAAATCATGCAACTATTTTTAGTTGCGTTATGAACCTGCTTTATAAAAAATCCGAAAACCGCGGATATCAGCTTTTCGGATGGGTGAATTTGTGATAGAATAGTGAAGTTAAAAAGTCCGACAATTTGGAAATCACAAAATTTTATACGAAATATACTCATTAAATGATTAGAGCGTCAAAAGGTATTTTGACGCTCATGATACACGGATTACTCCGTGCTAACGCACTCCCGTAATCCTAAAACACCTCAAATCCGCTCATTTTTCTGCGAAAAATGGCTACTTTTCGGTGTTTTGCGCGTCCCAAAGTCATCCTTTTTCATGCAAGCATGAAACGCATGACCTTTTGACGCTTGTATCATTAAATGATTGGAAGAAACGAAGAGAAGGAAAACCGGATGAACTTGATGGAAAAAATCCCCAAGGGGTTCTACAAGCTTTTTGCAAGTAAATATATGGAGTATTATATGCGTTTCTTGGCAGCCATCTACGAGGAGTCCGGCAGGTCGTATTCGCTTCTGGGGCTTACGGAGCAGGAGTGCAGAAGTATCATGAACGAATGGATTGCCGTGGAGACGCTGGACTGGGGCGAGGAGCAGTTCGACGAGGAGGGCGAGCTTCTGACCCGGTCGAACATGGCCTTCATCTGCCTGAAGCACCTGGAAGAGTGGGGGTGGCTTAGGCGCGATTTTGACGAGTCGTTAAACAGCTACGTCGTGTCGTTTCCCGAGTACGGCCAGATGTTCGTGGAACTGTTCCAAAAGCTGTACAGCGAGGATGAGACCAAGGAACGGCAGAGCGTTTTGGCCGTCTATAGTTATTTGTATACTTATGGCTCCGACAAGGAGAAGAACAACGACATTTTGAAAAGCGCCCTGCAGACCTCGCGCTCCCTGCTGCAAATGCTTTCGAACATGCAGGAAGGGATGCGCGGGTATTTTGACGAGTTGTCCAGGCAGAAAAGTTTCCTTGGAATCCAGGAAGTGCTCGTGAAGGAAATCAATAACAGTGACAGTAAGAAATACGCGATTCTTACGACGACGGACAGCTTTTACCGGTACAAGGAAGCGGTGAAGGAACTGATTGACCAGAACCTGCGCGAGAACGAGGCGAGGAAGCGAGAATTTTCCGAGAAATTAGGGGAAGCCAGGCGGGAGGAGGACGCGCTGGCAGGAGAAAGAAATCGCCCGGAGGGACAGAAAACGATAGAGGAACGGGTGTTGGCGGGAATTCTTGAACCGGCGGACGAGGTGAACGCCGCCCGGGAGCGGGAGTTGGCGAGAGCCACGATGAAACGGCGTAAGCTGGAGCGGGCGGTACAATTGTGTGAGGAGGCCGCGGATTTCATTTACCGTATCGAGCGGGAGTTCGACGCCATCGAGAAACGTTATAATAAATTGATTGAGCAGAAGACGGTATTTGCCAACCGGGCGGCGGCGCGGATTCGTTATATTTTGCTGGAGGGGGCGGCCGAGGAAGACAAGACGGTGGCATTGGTCGGCCTTCTGAATAAAACTGGCGACCGGCAGGAAGAAATTTTGCACAAACTGGCGGGACGGATGCATTTGACCGAGCGGTTCCGCGTGATGGGGGAGAAAAGCCTGGCCAGGCGGCGGGAGTCTTCGAAGGACGAATTCGTCCCGCAGGCGGTCGTCCGGGCGGAGGAAGAGGCAGGCGGGGCGTTGGATGGTTTCGTGCTAAAGCCGCTTTATACGGGAAGGGAAATTGCCGAATTCCGGGAGAGACACGTGAAGGACGGTACGTTTTCGGTGGACGCGGATAGCGTGGAGACGATGGAAGACCTGGAAAAGTTGTTTTTCGTGTGGCAGGAGGCCACGGAAAACGCGGACGGCGGCGGGGACATTTCCGTCGGTGGGGACGTGGAAAACGGCGGAGGATTTCGCTTTTCTAAGCTTTCGATTGAAGAATGAGGCTCTGGACGGCGGGGAGGATTTCCCTATGGGGGGATGTGTCCGAAGGACATGGAGAAATAGGAACGGGAAGGAACGGAAGAAATGGTTACATACATGGAAGAGTTGTCCGTCACGGAGGCGGAAAACCTGAGAAAGACGATTGCGAAGCTGTTTCGCCAGACGTGCATTTTGCAGATGCGCTACGACCCGGTGACGCTGGTTCCCCGGGACAATCTGGATTACGAGATTTGCGCGCGGCATAAAAATTTCATTGAGGATTACTTGAGCGTCTTGGGATGCGAGCTTTTGCACGACCCGCAGGAGCGCGTGTTCCGCCTGGCGGGGGAAGGCGTGGAAACGGAGAGATTGAGCCTCACGGCCACGATTATCATCCTGCTGGTCAAGATGATTTACCGCGACAAGATTCTCGGGGAGGGGCTTAATGCCACGGTGACGACGCTTATGGAAATCCGCGAGTACGGAAAGAACACGAATTTATTAAATCGGAAGTTGACGGTGGCGGAGTGGCGCGAGGCCCTGTACCTGATGGGCAAGCACCAGATGATCGAGCTGCCAGGGGCGGTGAAGGACGTGGAGGACGACACGCCGATTTATTTGTACGGCACGATTAACTTGTATGTCAGCGCGACGGACATAAACGCGCTGGTGGAGGAATACGGGGAGGAGGCCGCGGGGGATGAAACAGTCGAAGAAGATTTTTTCCCGGATGCTTTTGAATAACTGGGGCGGCATCAGCCACAAGGTAATGGAGTTCCACGAATACGTGAACTTGTTCAGCGGAAAAAGCGGATCGGGGAAATCCACGGTGATGGACGCCATCCAGGTCGTGCTCTACGGCAGCGTCGCCTCGACGTTTTTGAACAAGGCGGCGGATGACGCGAAGAATAAAAGAAGCGTCCTAAGTTACTTGCGCGGCGCGCAGAAGGACGGAAGCTCAAACCGGGAGAACGTGGACTTTTGCTCCCAAATCGTGTTGGAAATCACCGAAACCGGGAACAAGGCGAGCACTTGCATCGGGGTCGTTTTCGAGGTGGGAAGGCATGACGCGGACTTGAGGCGGTACAATTTTTTCAGCCATTGCGGGAAAATGCCGGAGGATGAATATTTGACGGAAGACAAGGTTCCTTACTCGACGGCACGCTTGAAGAAGTTGGTCGAGGAGCGTAAGAACAGTGAGGAAAACCGGGGGCAGATTGACATAAACCGCGTGTATTCGTCAAAAGAGGCCTATCTGAACACGGTGTACGACGTCATTTTCGGACATCTCGACCCGGGCCGCCTGATGACGATGGAGAAGAGTGCCATCGCCCTGCGCATGACGAACGGCACCGGCCAGTTTATCAAGGACTACATGTTTCCCAAGAGCAAAGAAAACACGGTGTCCACCATCAGCGAGCAGTTGGGGGCCTACCGCGAAATCAAGGAGCGGGTGGATGATTTGGAACGCCGTATCGAGCTGCTGGGCGAGGTCGGCAAGGCCAACCTGGAGCTTGCCCAGGTGCGTTCGGACAAGGTGCGGGCGGAAACGACATTGAGAATCATAGAGATTGAGAACGTGAAAACCAGGCTGGCGGCCAAGGAGGAGGACATAAACCGCATTTGCGAGTGTATTGCCGAGCTGGAAAAACGGCAGCGGGAACTTGAGGCGGACAAAAGGGAGAAAGAAGAGGAATTTGTCGAGGTAAGGTCAAAACTCCATGCCAGTGACTATGGCCGTAAAAAGAAGGAATTGGAGGACTTGAAGACCACGATGGGGCTCCTGGCGGGAAATTCCAGGCAGTGGAGGGAAATTCAAAACGGTTTGAGGGCGTGGGAAGAAGAGGAAGAAATCAGCAGTTACGTGAGCAACCCGACCTTGCAGTGCATGGATGAGATATTGGACGGGGAGGTCTCGGTTTCCGCGCTGGAGAAGGTGAAGAAGGGGCTAAAGAACGCGCTTGAGATGATTGGCGGGGAAATTGACGGCCTGAACGAGAATGTGCGGAATATGGCGCGGGAGCTGGGCGAGAAAAAGGAGATGGTGGAGGACTTGAAAAACGACCGCAAGCCATACCGCAGGGAACTCAAAAGTGCCAGGATGCAGCTGCAGCAGGAATTAAGTGACCAGTACGGGCACACGGTTCACGTGGAAATTTTCGCGGACTTGTTCGACATCATGGACGAGAAATGGAAAAACGCCATCGAGGGGCGGCTGGGACGCATCAAGCACGGCCTCGTCACCGAACCGCGCTATGCCCTGGACGCGGCGCGGATTTTCCGCAAAATGAAGCGCAAGGAATACGAGGAAGTGGAACTGATTAATACGGCGGCCATCAAGCGCGACACTCCCACGGCCGAGGCGGGAACGCTCTACGAGGCGGTTCGGGCGGTGGAGCCTTACGTGGACTCATGCTTGAAGCGCTATTTGGGGCGCATTTACAAATGTGAGACGGTGGATGATCTGCATGGGGTGAGGGACGGCGTGACGCCGGACTGTTATTCTTATAGCAACTACATTTTCCGCCACTTGCGGGAGGACGACTACAACCGCCATGCCTGCATCGGGACGAAGGTCTCGAAGGCGAAACTGAAGGAACTGGAGGACGAGGTTTACGAGCTGGAAAAACGCCAGCTTGCCGACATGCAGATGCGTGACACCTTGAAGCGGGCGCGGGACTTCGAGCAGTTGAACCAGGGATTGGAGCAATTGCAGGCTCTGGCGGGCGCGGCGGGGGAACTGGAAAAATATTTGGGAAAAGAGGAGTGGCTGAAAAGGGAATTAAAGGAGCTGGAGGATGGCACCTTGACGGCGCAGCTGAAGGCAAGAAGGGACGAACTGGAGAAGGAAATCGACAAGCAGAACAAGCTTCTTGGCGGGGTGACGAGGGAGCGCATCGAGCAGGAGCGTAACCAGGCGACGGCCAGGAAGGAGCATGATGATTTTTCGGCCAGGCTTTCCCAGCTTGAGCATGGATTCGTGGCAAACGAGGAGCTCCTCGCCGAGGTGAGGGCGAACCTGGAACACCAGTCGGAAATGGCTTTGCGCAGGCGGCAGGGGGAACTGCTCGCCGGCCTGGAGCGGCGCGAGGAAGAGCAAAAGGAGGCGCGCGCGCTTGCACGCAATAAGTTTAACCGTGAGTATCCAGCTTATGGATTCAGCGGCGTGGAGCATGAAAACGATGCCTATGACAAGGTGCTCTCACAATTGCAAGGCGATTTCGAACCGAAATACAAGGAAGAGTTTGAAAAACAGTACCGGCTCGTCTACCACAGCCTGCGGGAGAACGTGATTGCCACCATCCATGGGGAAATCAAGGCGGCCTATCGACATAAACGGGAAATCAACCGCATGTTGTCGCGGATACAGTTTTCGGACAGCGTTTACCAGATTGACATCATTCCGGCCGAGAACGAGAACGGCCAGTTTTATGAAATGCTGATGGCGCCGGAGCTTGACAGCAAGGTGATTGACAATGACGGCTTCGACGGGCAGCTAAGCTTCGGCGAGGATGAATTTTACCAAAAATACGAGAAGCAGATCCAGCGGCTGACGGAGAAATTCATGCCGCCGCGCGAGGGCGACGCGGCGCGGATGGCATTCCACAAGCAGGAGATGGAGCGTTATGCGGACTATCGAAATTACCTGACGTTTGGCATGTACGAGCGGGTCGAGGACGCGGACGGGAACGTAAAGAAGAACGCCGTGGACGAGATGGCCGGGCGCGATTCGGGCGGCGAGGGACAAAATCCCAAGTACGTGGCGCTCCTGGCCGGGTTCGCCATGCTCTACATGCAGCAGGAGAACCGACATTCCAAAATCCGTCTGGTGCTTTTGGACGAGGCGTTTTCCAAGATGGACAAAGAGCGGAGCGAGGTGTGCCTGCGCTACGCGCGGGAACTGGAACTGCAGCTCATTGTCTGCGTGCCGGACGAGCGCCTGCAGTCGCTGATACGAAACGTCGACAGCGTGTATGGTTTCCGGCGGCATAAAAACCAGGTGACGATGATGCACATCGACAAGGGGGATTATCTGGAGATGGTGGAAGGGCGAGGGATTTGACATGGTTAAAATCGCGGTCGTGGAGGATGAAAAGAAAGTTCAAGAGCAGCTGGTAAATTATATAGAAGAATATGAAAAAGAGTCCGGCGAAAAATTTGAAATCACGAAGTTTTCGGACGGCGAGCAAATCGTGGAACGTTATGCGGGAACGTACGACATCATATTCTTGGATATCGAAATGAAACACACGAACGGGATGGAAGCGGCCCGCATCATCCGTAAGCTGGATGAGAACGTCATTTTGATATTTGTCACGAACATGGCTTCATACGCGATTCAAGGGTATGAGGTGATGGCGCTCAGCTACGTGCTAAAGCCGGTGAATTACTTTGTCTTTTCGCAGGAACTTGCAAAGGCCGTAAAGCGGGTCAAGAGCTTGGAGACGAAGTACCTGACGGTCACGCAGGACCAAGGTGTCGTCCGTTTGCCGCTGTCACAAGTAAGTTACCTGGAAAGCGAGGGGCATAACATCGTCATCCATTCGGAGCAGGGAACCTTTTCGTTTCGCGGGACGGTGAAGGGGATGGAAGAAAAGCTGGCGGGGGAGAATTTTGTCCGGTGTAACAGCGGGTACTTGGTGAATTTGGAACATGTCAAGCGGGTTAATCACAATATTGCCGTTGTTTCGGGGGAAGAGTTACAAATCAGCCGTCCGCGGAAAAAGGCGTTTATGGAAGCCTTGACGAATTACCTGGGAGGAAAGTGAACATGCAGGACATTCCGAAACTATTTACGGCATTGGCAGAATGGGGATCCTGCCTGGTGTTCGTGATGATTTTGAAAAAGCGGTTTTCCCATGTGATTACGGCAGGGATCATGCTAGTTTACTTGGCCGTCTTATGCCTGCTCCAGCATTATATTGGTGTATGGCCGGTGGCGGTGTGGATTCCGGCCATGTGCATGGCGGTGGGCGTCATGTATTCTTCCATCATGGCGTGTTGCGATGTCAGCTGGCTGGATGGCGGGATGTGTCTGGTGCTCGCGTTCATGGTGGCGGAATTTGTGGCATCGTTCGAGTGGCAGATTTTTTCCTTTTTCACGAAGGCGGGAAAGACGCTGCCAGGTAAGGAAGTCTTGTTCATGGTCATTTTTTATTTGCTTTTGTTTGGAATGTTTTGGATTTATGAAAAGCGGTTCAGCCCGAAAAACGGGAAATTCGAAGTGTCCGCCAAGGAACTGGCAGGGTGCGTGTTGATGACCGTGGCCGTGTTTTTATTGAGCAACATCAGTTACGTGTATCCAAACACGCCGTTTAGCGGGGAAATGGGCGCAGGCTTATTCTATATCCGCACGCTGGTAGATTTTTCAGGAGTGCTGATATTGATGACGCAGCAACAAAGATTCCATGAAAATATCATAAAAAGGGAACTGGATACCATGTCCATGTTGATGAACCGTCAGTATGACCAGTACCAGGCTTCGAAAAGCAACATTGACGTGTTAAACCGCAAATACCATGACTTGAAGCATCAGATCGGGGTTATCCGGATGGAGGAAGACGCACGGAAGAAGGAAGAGTATCTGGCGGAGATGGAGAGCGGGCTGAAACTGTATGAGGCACAAAACCACACGGGAAATTTGGTCCTGGACACGATTCTGACCGGAAAAAGCATGTATTGCGCACAAAACCAGATACATTTTACCTGCGTGGCGGACGGCGCGCTTTTGAAATTCATGAACGTGATGGATGTCTGCTCCATTTTCGGTAACGCGCTGGATAACGCCATCGAAAGCGTGGAACAGATAAAAGACGTGGACAAGCGTGTCATCCGCGTGGCGGTTTATTCACAAAATGAGTTCCTGATGATTCGTTTTGACAATTATTATGAAGAAAAGTATAGCGCGAGGAAGAAAGAGGACGGGCTATTTGTCACCACGAAGAAAGAAAAGGAGTATCACGGGTTCGGCCTGAAAAGCATATCCGCGTCCGTGGAAAAATACGCGGGGACGATGACGATAGAGACGGAGGACGGATGATTCTATTTGAAAATACTGATTCCGATACAAGAACAAAGTGCCGTACGGTGAAAATCACGCCGTGCGGCTTTTTGCGGGTCTTTTGATATTAACGATACCCGCGAATTGTTCCGCACTACGTGCTCTCGCAATTCTAAAAACACCTCGAATCCGCTCATTTCCCTTCAGGAAATGGCTACTTCTCGGTGTTTTAAAGCGTCTTAAAGGCCATGTTTTTTCATGCGAGCATGAAAGCATGGCCTTTTGACGCTGGTATCTGCAATTTATGACGCGGGTAAAACAGATTTTGCCAAAACGTCCAAAAAAAATAAAATCTGTGATATTCTAACGACAGAAACGCAAAAAACAAGAAAGGAGGAGAAAAATGAGTACACAGGCGTTTAACCCTTATTTGCCAGGACACGAATATATTCCCGACGGGGAACCGCATGTGTTTGACGGACGTGTGTATGTATATGGTTCCCATGACCGTTTTGCGGCGCCGATGTTTTGCATGAATGATTATGTGTGCTGGTCCGCCCCGGTGGATGACTTGGGAAACTGGAAATACGAGGGTGTCATTTATCGGAAGAACCAGGATCCGAAAAACCGTCTGGGTTTGCGGCTCTTGTTCGCGCCGGACGTGGCGCGTGGCATGGACGGCCGTTTTTACCTATACTATGCGTTTGACTTCATGGGAATCATGGGGGTGGCCGTCTCGGATTATCCGGCGGGGCCGTATACGTTTTATGGTCATGTGCATTATAAGGACGAGACATTGTGGGGGAGGAAGAAAGGAGATTCCTTTCCGTTTGATCCGGGAGTGCTCGTGGATGACGATGGGAAAGTATATTTGTATTCGGGATTTTACACGCCGGTGCCGGCCATCGTGACCGGCGGGAAAAGATTGAAGTTTGACGGTGGTTACGTGTTGGAGCTGGAACAAGACATGGTGACGATTAAGACACCGGAAAAGCTTTTGTTCCCGAAACAAGGTCCGGGTTCCTTTGAAAACCATGAGTTTTTCGAGGCGAGTTCCATCCGCAAGTACGGGGGAAAATATTATTTCGTGTATTCGTCCAGGCACAATCACGAATTGTGTTATGCCGTCAGTGATTATCCGAACAAGGCTTTTTCATTTGGCGGGACGCTGGTAAGCAATGGCGACGTGTTTCTGGACGGTATTGCCGACGAGCAACATGCGCGCAACTTTACCGGTAACAACCATGGTGGCATGCTGGAACTGGATGGGAACTATTATATTTTCTATCATAGGCACACGTTCCGCAATTCTTATGCGAGGCAGGCTTGCGCGGAAAAGCTGGTGAGGAATTCGGACGGGAGTTTCGCGCAGGCGGAGATGACGAGCTGCGGGTTAAATGACGGGCCGCTTTCCGGCATTGGCCGCTACGAGGCCAGAATCGCCTGCAACCTTTGGGGGAAGGACGGAACCGGACGATATGACGTGAAACATGCGGATAGGAAATATGAAGCCTATCCATATTTTACGCAAGATAAGAAGGATGGCGATGAAACGGCGGTGCAGTACGTTGCCAACATGCGCGACGGCGCGACGGCGGGATTTAAGTACTTCAGGCTTGACGCGCCAAGGCATGTCGTGGTCGACGTGAGGGGAACGGCCAGTGGTCATATGAAGGTGAGTGCCGATGAAACGGGCGGAAAAATACTTGCGAGAATTCCACTGCGGCTTGATGGTAAAAAAAGGGAAGACTGCATGGCAGACATGAATTTCATTTCGGGGGACGCGCCTTTGTATTTTACTTACGAGGGTGAAGGGGCGATTGATTTTTTTGCGTTTGAGTTGAAAAACTAGGAGGAAAGTCAAGATGAAAGAGAAAAAGCTGAAAATGAGCAATAAAACATTTCGTTTAATCGTGATACCGATTATCACAGTCTTTTTGATTTTTGCAGTCGTCTTGACGACGGTGACAAATTATTTTACCCCGTCGTTGGATGCATTTTTAGGAAAAGGAGAAAGAACGGCGACGACACCTTCGGGGACTTCGGATTGGGATAGTGAGTACTACACATTTCAGGCCAAGAGTCAAGAGGAGGCAAGGGATGCCAGCGCGATGGTCGCGGAGCGGATTGCGGACGAAGGAGAAGTTTTGTTGAAAAATGACGGCATCTTGCCATTGTCAAAAGACGAGGCAGTTACGCCGATGGGATATCGTTATGTCACCCCAATCATGAGTGGAAGTGGTTCGGGAAGCACGAATACGGATGCGGATTACGTGTATAGTCCGAAGCGCGGCTTGGAAGAGGCGTTTAGTAATGTAAATACCAAGGCGGAAGAGGCAATGCTCGCGGCCACGCCGATGGAAACACAGCCGGCGGCCGCATCCGGCGAGGGTGGGCAGACGGCGTTTTTGGGCGCGTCCGTCACAATTTCGGAATATTCCGTGGACACATATAAAGGCCTTGAGGATTCCATGAAGGACACGGTAGGAATCGTGTTCGTCGGCAGGGCTTCCGGGGAAGGCGGAGACCTTTACGCGCTCGAGTATGCGGATGGAACGCCGCACCAGCTTGCGCTTACCAAAACGGAAAAAGAAATGATTGAGTTTGCAAAAGAGGCATGTGGCAAGGGCGTTATCGTGGTTCTCAATTCTTGCAACACAATGGAAGTTGCAGAACTTGCGGATGACGAAGGAATCAATGCGATTATTCAAATATGCACGCCGGGCGCGATGGGCTTTAAGTCATTGGGTAAAATTCTGAATGGTACGGTCAATCCATCAGGAAGAACGGTGGACACGTTTGTCGCGGACTTTACGACGGGGCCGACTTATGTGAACTTTAATAATGGAACGGGTAACACGGTATATGAGAATACGCTGTATACAAGAAACATTTGGCTGTCCGCATTCAAAGGCGGCTCTGAGTTCAAGGCGCCATTCCGTGAATATGAAGAGGGCGTTTACTTGGGATATCGTTGGTATGAGACGGCTTCCGACTTAGGATATTTTACGTCGGCGAATCTTCCAAAGGGAGAAGACGACGCATATTATAATAGGGACAATGGCGTGGTATATCCGTTTGGTCATGGTCTTTCTTATACGACGTTTGAACAAGAAATCGTTGGCTGGAAAGAACAAGGTGACGAGGTAGAACTGCAGGTAGAAGTGACCAACACGGGCGACGTGGCAGGAAAAGAAGTGGTTCAGGTGTATTATGGAGCGCCGTATACGGATTTGGATGTCGAGTATGCGATAGAAAAATCGACAGTCAATCTGCTTGACTTCGCGAAAACGGACATGATTGAGCCGGGTAAAAAGGAAGTCGTGACGTCTACATTTGCGAAAGAAGATTTGGCCTCTTATTGTTACACGCATGAAAATAGCAATGGCACGACTGGTTGCTACATGCTTGAAGAAGGCGACTATACGATTTCTGTTCGGGCAAACAGCCATGACGTGTTGGGCGAGAGGATTCTTACGCTGGATGAGACAAAGTGGTTTGACGGCTCTGACGAAGAACATATCCGTGAGTCGGAACTGGTTGCGCAATCTTCGTGGGATGACGAGGGAAATTCTCTTGGCGTTCCCGCAGAGTCAGAAGTAAATGCGGATGCGGAGTACGTAGCGGCAAGTAATCAGTTCGAGAATGCAAATGCGTATATGACAGATGGCGAAATCGGAAACGACGTGACGATTCTTAGCAGGAACGATTGGGAAAATACGCAGCCAAGCGCGCCGACCGAGCGCACGAAGCAGGCGAGTGACACGGTCAAGGGATGGCTGGATTACGGATATGCCACGATGGATTTGGGAAATGGGACATGGGATTCAAAAACGGATCCGATTCTTGGAAATGTCGAGGGGAGCAAAGTGTATGTTCCCGAGTCCGAAATGCCGGAATCTGGAAAAGACAATGGACTGACATTGTCAAACATGCGCGGACTCAGTTACTATGACTCGCGTTGGGATGACATCCTGGATCAAATTGATTATTCGAGTTCAGAAATAAATGGAGCATTATTTGCAAATGGCTATGCGTCGGGGAAATTGTCAACCGTGGGAAAGATGGCGACATCTGAACATGACGGACCGCAAGGTATTGGGTTGAATGACAATGATGGAAATAGCTGGGTTGCATGCTGTTCGTTCCCGGCGGCGACAACGATGGCACAAACCTATAACGTGGATTTGGCATATGAGATGGGCAAGGCGGTCGCCGAGGAGAATTACTGGATTGACGGAGGCGGCTGGTATGCGCCGGCGGTAAATTTGCATTGGTCCCAATTTTCAGGGCGAAATTATGAGTACTATTCGGAAGATCCCGTCGTGTCAGGCAAAATTGCCGCTGGCGTGATTTCCGGAGCCGGCGATAATGGGACGTATTGTGCGCTAAAGCATTTTGCCATGGTCGATCAGGAGGAACAACGTTGGTGGATTCCGGCGGTGTGGGCGACGGAGCAGACCATTCGGGAAATTTACTTGAAGCCGTTTGAAATCGCGGTAAAGGAAGCGGTAAAGACAATCAAGTACACGTCGGATGAGAATGGAACCATCGCGACAAAGACCATGCGGGCTTGTGATAATATGATGGCGAGTGGTTGGTCTGGAATAGCGGGTTTATTTACGGCATATGATTATAATCTTATGACGAACGTGTTGCGGAAGGAGTGGGGATTCCAAGGTTTCGTAATTACCGATTATGATCAGGGCAACGGCCCGAACGATGACATTGCCGTAAATAGAATGGTGCGCGCGGGCGTTGACCAGCACATGATTGACATGACCATGTCACCTGGAAAGTATACGGAGCTGGATACGGCGACGGGCGTGACGGCACTTCGCAGGGCGATAAAGAACACCTTGTATACGATGGCGAATTCGGCACAGTTAAATGGTGTGGTTCCAGGCGCGGAGATGTATTATAAGATGTCCCCATGGAGAATGGCCGTCATAGCGGTAGACATCGTCATCGTGCTCGGCGCCATTCTTGGAGTCGTCGCGATAATCCGCCGGACGAAGGATGAAAAGGAACATCCAGAGAATTATAAGAATAAGGCAAGAATGGAGAAGTAGGGCAAATAACATGGATGCGGGAATGATGAAGTCACAAAATGTGTTGTCAAAAGTCTGGGTGAGCTTTCAAAAAGCTCACCCGGCGATTGCCGAATTTTTAGTTTTCTTTATCGTTTGTAATGGCGTGACAGTTTTGCAGATGATTTTGATGCCGATGTTAAAGGAAATGCTAGGGCATACGGTATTTGTGGAAATCAACTTCCAGATGTTTCGGGCCGGGACAAATTTAGACGGAAGCCCGTACTATATTTTTGATTATGCGTCTGGTGGCCTCGCGGATGGCGGCGGCGGTGGCCTCGCATATTTCCTGGCCGTGGAAATCGCGATGGGAATCGCGCAAGTCATCAACTTTATCGCACAGCGGAAAGTCACGTTTAAATCGGATGGCAACATATGGAGGGCGGCATTTTGGTACGTGCTGGCGTATGTCGTCATTACCATTGGCGCGTCCGCGTTGCAAGGCGTGTATAGGCGCCCTTTGTATGCTTTCTTGACAGAGGCCATGGGAAGCGGCATGGGAACGACCGTGGCAGATTTGCTTACGATGCTGATTAATTGCGCGATTTCATTCTGGGTGTTCTTCCCGATTATGAAGTTGATTTTTAAACAAAAGTAGATAGGAAGAGAGGCAATGCCATCATTTCTCCTCCGCCGTTCTGTTCAGGTTCTTGTTTTTGGGCATGCAAAATGATGGTAAACATCAACCACCAAACGGAATTTTATATTGGGGATGGAACCTTTTCTTCGGTAAGGCGGCAGTGGCATAAGGAACTGCTAAAGGGAAGGGGATGTCCGAATTGGCATCCCCATAACCCGTCTGACCATGAATATGTCTTCTAAAAATTTTGCCTTGAACTCTCTTTCGCCTAAGTCTTCTTCCATCAATTCTCTTAACGCGTCACACATTCCCGCATTCCTCCTTATCTCCTGATATAGTTCGAAATTTTCAAACCGCTGTGGGTTTCCTTGCTCAACTGGCTTGTCACTACCACTACAATTTAGTTGTAAATTTTTCTTTAGATGGATTGACAAAATAAAAGTCTTGATTATAATATAAATAGGATTATATAAAATGGTTTATGGAATTTGGAGGTGCTAAATTGGCAAGAAAAGTTCAGATTTCAGAAGAGATGATTTTACGGGCGGCACTGGAAATGCTTATCCGTAAAGGATATTCTGCTATCAATATTAAGACGTTATCTAAAGAAATCGGTTGTTCTACACAGCCTCTTGTATGGCATTTTGAAAATATGGAGGGGCTACGCAAGGCTTTGGCTGAATATGCCTTGAATTATGCGAATGAGAAAATGCGTTCTTGTATGCAAAACGGGATGGAAGCCTTTGTGGATTTTGGAATAGCTTACATAAATCTTGCGTTTGACGAGCCAAATCTTTTCAAATATCTTTACATGAGCGGAGAAAGCGGGTTTCAAGCAGGTGGGTTTGATGTTCTGGTAAACGCTGATGAAAATGCAATTATTGCTGGACAAATTGCGGGTTATTTGAAAATATCTAAAGAAGATGCCAGCCATTTTCTTCAAAATATAATGATTTATACTCATGGGCTTGCTTCATTTATCGCTTCGGGAATTATAACATCTTCAAAAGAAGAAGTTAAAACAATGGTCAAGCAAACTGCTAACGCTTTTTTATTGCAGGCAAATGTAAAAATGACCAAGGGAGAAATATATGCAAACAAATCAAATTGAGACCAAAAGAATTTTTATTTATTTAGCAATCGTTTTTAGTGTGTATTATTGCTTGTGGCTAATTGCAATTCTTTTGCCCGATAGTATGGGTAATGCTGTTTATTCCTTTTTGAGCTTTCCTATTGTTTTTATGGGAACACCAGCTTTATCGGTACTTCTTACAAGAAAAATCACAGGTGATAAGTCTGCCATGGCATATGATGTCAAAGTGTGGAAAAACAAAAAAGCCGCCTTGTTTGCCATGTTTGTTCCTACCATTTTAATTTTTGCAGGAGCTGTTTTATTCTATTTAATATTCCCGAATGATTTAGATTATAGTGGAGATTATATAATCCAGTCTTTTGATAGCTTCGGGGTGCCCTCGGAAATCAGCTTTACAGTATCGTTCTTGTTAATCATGGGGATGATAGTCTGTATTATTTCAGCATTTTGTGTTCCGTCTTGGTTTATTGCACTAGGTGAGGATATAGGGTGGCAGGGATATTTATTACCGCTGCTTTGCAAAAAAATGGCTGCCAGACAGGCAGTGCTATTAAATGGGGCATTATGGGGAATGGCTCATGCACCGCTAATATATTTTGGATTGAATTATGGATTGAATTATGCAGGGACACCATATAGTGGTATTGCCATGATGACATTATTCTGCATAACAATTGGCGTGTATATGTCTTTTGTAACATTGAGAACAAGTAACTGTATGTACGCTTCCATAATTCACGGAGCAGTAAATATCATTGGGGAAACACCAATTTTTGTATCACTATCTACACAGAGTGTTTTGCTTGGACCAAATCCATCAGGAATTATTGGCATGAGTATGTTATTGATGGGTGCAGTTGTACTCTTATTTAAACTGCCCAAATATAAATTGAAAGGATGAAAAAAACTAGAGGAGAAATGATAGCATAATGGCATATCAGTAAAAAAATTATGAAAAGAAAAATTAAAAAAGCTATTTGCGTAATGATGTTACTGGCTTACGCCATCACATTTGGAAATAATACGGTTTTGGCAAACACAAATGTGAAATATGATAATATTGGCAATCAATTAAAGAGGGAACTGGATGAATTACATATCCCAGGAATGGCAGTTGCCATTGTAGATTCAAAAGAAGTTCTGCTTGCTGAAGCTTATGGAAATTGTAAAAGCATAAATACACCTTTTATTATAGGGTCTGTAAGTAAATCATTTACTGCGTTAGCCATTATGCGGCTTGTGGAAGAAGATAAAATTGATTTGGACGAAAAAATTTCGGCTTATATTGACCCCTCAGCTTATTTCACAAATGCATCAGATGGAGATAGAATCACGGTAAGACAGCTTTTGGACCAGACAGGCGGCTTAGGCGCATATCAGCGTTTTGGCAATGCAAATATAACAGAGAGTTACGGTCAGCATCAATATGCAAATATCAATTATGGCTTGTTTGTGTATAAGAATATGATGCGCAAATGAGCAAAGCGTTGGCAGAAACGCCCTATTTACAGAGCGCACCGACCGAGCAGACAAAACAGGCAAGCGATACGGTCAAGGGATGGCTGGTTTACGGATATGCCACGATGGATTTGGGACATGGGATTCAAAAAACAATCCAATCCTGGGAAATGCCGAGGGGAGCAACGTGTATGTCCCTGATTTGGAAATGCCGGAATCGCGGTGAAGGAAGATCCCATAAAAATCACTTCTCCTCTGTCGCGGCGATGCCTCCCATCGTGTTCTGCCCCGTCTTGCGGTAACCGGACGGGGAAAGGCCCGTCACGGACTTAAAAATGCGGTTGAAGTGTGTCAGGTTGGAAAAACCGGTGTCTTTGCTGATCTGCGTGACGGTCTTGTCCGTTTCCATGAGCTGGCGCTGGGCGTTCATGATGCGCGTAACGTTAATATATTGCACGAGGGTGCTGCCGGTTTTGCGCTTGAAATCGCGGCACAGATAGTAAGGGCTGACGTAAAATAGCCGTGACAAATCCGCCAGGGCGAGGTCTTCCTGGTAATGCGTATGGATATAATTGATAAGCTCGTGGATGCGGTTGGTGGCGCCGCTTTGTTCAGGTTCTTGTTTTTGGGCATGCAAAATGACGGTAAACATTAAGACGTTCAAAAGAGTGTGCTGGTAATCTTTCTGAAACCGTGCGCAACGGGCGGGGATGCGGATAATCGTGTCCAGTATCTGGTGGATTTGGCGGGCGGCCTGCCGGTCAGGTCGGTAAACGCCGTTTCCCGCGTCCAGTGCTTCGCGCAGGTTCTCCGAATCAATTTCGTCGCGCTCAAAATAAAGGACGATGCGCTTGAACGGCATGTTCTCCAGGCCATAGGAGCGGTGCATCACGTACGGGGAGAAGAGGATTATTTCCCCGGCGTTTAAAAAGTAGGTGTCGTCACGCATCAGGTGGTAACGCGCCCCCTCTTCCAGATAATACAGTTCATAATAATTATGGTAGTGGGAATACATCATGTTGTCGTTGACGCCGGCAATCCGCTCCCCGGCGATGCTTTCCCCCTGCGCCATGTAAATCCCGGCCTGGTCTAACATGTTGTCACCTCCCGTAAGGTCAATTCGTGTTTGTTACCATGTTTGTTCTAGTAAAAGAAGTATATCATGTTCTTGGTCGTCATTCAATAGTTGAATTTACTGTAAAAGTCCCGGACGGCGGCGAAACGAATGCAAGTTGGCTTGCATATTCGTTTCGACATCGGACGGGCTAACCCGTATGAACAAGTAGGGCGATAGCCCGAACCCAAGAATGCGGGTGGCGATTGCGGGAGTGCCTTGCACGAAGCAATCGACTTTTACTTGTGGTGGTGTCGCCGTCAGGCGACATGGATGTTTAGAATGGAAAATTGAATGACTGTTTTTAGGCAAGGATGAGAAAATGGCAAGATATGTAAAAATTCAACCGATGCGGGGCAATTTCTGTCTAGTCTTGCATAATAAAATCCAGTATGATAAATATATAACAAAGAAAGGCAGGTGTTACATCATGAAAATCTGTACCAAGGTTCTCTCCGTGGAAAGGCATGGTTCCTATGCGTCCATTTTGACGGACGGGGTGGAAATCCGCGTGCTTTTCCTGACGGATCATGTCGTGCGCGTGCGTGCCGGCTTTGACGGCGACTTTGCCGAGGAATCCTACAGCCTTGTGATGACGGCGTGGGAAGACCGCATGGACGCATTCTTGAAAAACTATCGGAAGAGGGTTTCGGCCGCCGGGTTTGAGATGGAGGACGGCGCGGAAGCGTGCGTGCTTCGCGGTAAGCTCTTGACCGTGGTGGTGGAAAAGGATCCGTTCCGCATTTGCGTGTACGACCAGGAAAAGACGCTCTTGCATGCCGACATCGTGGATTTGGCCTACCAGGAGGATTCCAACCGCCGGCGCATCCACACCAGCGAGATTTCCCCGGACGACTGCTTCTACGGTTTTGGCGAGAAGTCGGGCGAGTTCAACAAGGCTCAAAAGTTCATGAACATGAGCCCAAAGGATGCCATGGGCTATAACCCGAAGGAGACGGATTCTCTCTACAAACACATTCCGTTCTACATCAAGCTGAACCGCCGGACGAAAAAGGCGGTCGGATATTTTTACCACAATACGTGGGAATGTGACTTTGACATGGGACGCGAGAAGAGCAATTACTGGAAGATGCACAGCCGTTACCGCGCGGACGGCGGCGACGTGGACTTATTTCTAATTGCCGGGCCGAGCGTGCGCGAGGTGGTGGAGCGTTACACGGATTTGACCGGGAAGTCTGCCCTCTTGCCGAGAACTGCTCTAGGGTATCTCGGGTCGTCGATGTATTATCCGGAGCTTGAGGCCGATTGTGACAGAGCCATAGTGGAGTTCATCGACACGACGAAGGAAGAGAACATCCCGGTGGACGGCTTCCAGCTTTCGTCCGGTTACTGCACCGTGGAGAGCGAGGTGGGCGTGAAGCGTTGCGTGTTCACATGGAACAAGAAGCGGTTCAAAGATCCGAAGGACTTTTTCCGGAAAATGAAGGAGCGCGGCATCACCGTGACCCCGAACGTGAAGCCGGGAATCCTCCTGCTCCACCCGATGCTGGAGGAAATGAAGGCGAAAGGGATGTTCGTGAAGGACAGCAAAAGCGACGAGCCGGGAGTCGGCACCTGGTGGGGCGGCAAGGGCGTGTTCGTCGATTACACGAAAGAGGAGACGAGGGAGAACTGGAAGGCGTTACTCAAGGAGCACGTGCTCGACTACGGCACGAGTTCCGTGTGGAACGACAACTGCGAGTACGACAGCATGGTAGACAAAGACTGCCGCGTGTATTTTGAGGGCAAGGGCGGCACGATTGGCCAGCTTAAGTCGGTGATGTCCAACATCATGTGCCATATCACGGACGAGGCGGTCCACGAGACGTTTGAGAATACGAGGCCCTATATCGTCTGCCGATCCGGCCATTGCGGAATCCAGCGTTACGCGCAGACCTGGGCCGGCGATAATTTGACCTGCTGGGAGGCCTTGAAATATAACATCGCCACGATTCTCGGCATGGGGCTTTGCGGCGTGGCCAACCAGGGATGCGACATTGGCGGGTTCTTCGGGCCGGCGCCGGAGGGCGAGCTATTCGTGCGCTGGATACAGAACGGGATTTTCCAGCCTCGTTTCTCCATCCATTCCACGAACACGGACAATACCGTGACGGAGCCGTGGATGTACGGCGACTTGAAAGACGACATCCGCCGCGCGATTGAGTTCCGTTACCAGCTGAGCCCGTACTTATACTCGCTGGTCGAGCGCGCACATGAAAAGGGACTGCCCATCATGGAGGCAATGTGTAGCGCCTTCCAGAATGACCCGAAATGCTACGAGGAGGGCGTGGACTTCATGTTTGGGGACTCCCTGCTGGTGGCCAACGTCGTCGAGAAGGGCGCGAAGACACGCGAGGTCTACCTTCCCGAAGGGGCCGATTTCTATGACTTTTACACGAGGGAAAAATACGAGGGCGGCCAGACAATTGAAATCCCGGTGACAATCGGCAGTATTCCGTTGTTTGTAAGAAGCGGGGCAATCATCCCGATGGCCTCGAACAAGATGGACAATCTGGCGACGCAGCAGGCTACGGGCATCACGCTCCTTTGCGCGGCGGACGAGGACAATACGTTCATGTTGTACGAGGATGACGGGGTTTCCATGGATTATGAGAACGGCAAGTATTTAAAGACCGAGATTACGATGACGACCGGCGAGCGCACCTATTTGGACTTCAGACAGGAGGGCGGTTACGAGACGGCGGTGGAAGAGATGTACGTGGACATGATACACCGGGAGAAGGCGCCCTACTGGGTAACGGTGGACGGGAAAGAAATTCCCCATTTCCTGCACCGGCGCAAGTTCGAGGAAAGCGCGTGCGGGTGGTACTATAGCCAGAGGCTGAAATCCGTGCAGATAAAATATGCGAATCCGAAAAAGGATTACCGGGTGCTGGTGTCATTCGAGCAGTTTGACTTGATCGGAATGTGAAATTGGCTGTGAATCGTAATATGACAGTCAGAATGGAACAATCGGAATGCAAGAGAAAGAGAGGTTGAGAAAGATGAAGAAAATGGTAGCGATTTTGGCGGCGGCGGGACTGTGCATTGCCTCGCTGGCCGGATGCGCGCAGGGCGGGGCCAAGGACAGCGAGAGCGCGACGGCCGAGGAGCCGTTGGTGCTGACTTTGGCGCATGGCCTGAGCGAGACGCACACGGTGCACATCGCCATGGTGGAATTTGCCGAGAAGGTGGAAGCGGACACGGACGGAAGGATCAAGGTGGAGATTTTCCCCAACGGGCAGCTTGGTTCGGAAAACGAGAACATGGAACAGCTGATGGCGGGCGTCATTTCCATGACGAAGGTGTCGGCACCGGGGCTTGCCACGTACAACGAGTCGTACCACACGTTTGGCCTGCCGTACATTTTTGACGATACCGAGGATTTCTACCATATCATGGATTCCGAAGAAATGCAGGATTTCTTCCACTCATCCGAGGATGACGGGTTCGTGACGCTGACGTATTACACGTCGGGGGCGCGCTCCTTCTACACGAAGGATCGGGCAATTCGCACGCCGGAGGATTTGAAGGGATTGAAAATCCGCGTGCAGGACATGAAGTCGCAGACCGACATGCTGGAGGCGTTGGGCGGGATTCCGGTCGCGATGTCCTACGGCGAAGTGTATACCTCGCTGCAGACGGGCATCATCGACGGGACGGAAAATAACGAGACGGCGTTGACGACCGGCAAGCACGGCGAGATTTGCAAGGTCTATTCGACCGACCAGCACGCGATGATTCCCGATGTCATGGTCATGAGCGCGAAGGTATGGGAAACCATCAGTCCGGAAGACCAGCAAATCATCCTGGAAGCGGCGCGCGCGTCGACCGAGAGCCACAAGATTGCCTGGGACGCGGCCATCGACGAAGCCATCGAGGAGGCGTCCACGCAGATGAACGTGGAATTCGTGGACGACGTGGACAAAGAGGCGTTCCGCGAGGCGACGAGCGCCATGGTGGAAGAGTATTGTGACGAGTACCCGGGCGTGCAAAAGTTGCTGGACATCATTGATTCTGTAAAGTAAGAGGGAGGTTCGATTAATTATGAAAGAAATATTGACGACCGTCAAAAAGGTGCTTGCAAAAGTGTTGGCGGCGATGGTGACTATCTTACTGTCCATCATGACGCTGCTGGTTTTGTACCAGGTATTTACCCGCTACGTCTTAAGCAGCCCGGCGGCATTTACCGAGGAATTGGTGCGCTACTCGCTGATTTGGACGGGATTTATCGGGGCGGCTTACGCGTTCCTTACCAGGCAGCACATGTGCCTCGTGCTGGTGCGTGACAAGTTAAGCCCGGGAGGACGCAGGGGCTTGATGATCGCGATTGACATTTTAATCCTGGCGTTTGCCATTTTCGTCATGACGATCGGCGGCTTCAAGCTTGTCATGAGCGCGCAGAAGGTGTATTCCGCGCTGCTTGGAATCCCGAGAAGCCTCGTGTACGCGATGGCGCCGATTTCCGGCATATTCATCATCGTGGCACAGATTATTAACTTGTATGAGGACGTTACCGGAATCACGATTGAAGGAGGGAATGAGGAATGAGTAACATCGTACTTACCACGATTATTTTGTTCGCCGTATTTGGATTGTTGTTGTTTTTAAGCTGTCCGATTTCGGTCAGTATCGTAGTCGCGTCCATCGTGACCGCGATGTCGTCCCTGACGTGGGACCAGATTACCTTTATCACGATGCAGAAAATGAACAGCGGCGTGGAAAGCTTTTCGCTGCTGGCCATCCCGCTCTTCATCTTGGCGGGAAACATCATGAATAACGGCGGAATCGCCCGCCGCCTGGTCAATTTCGCGAAACTGTTCGTGGGACGCATCCCCGGGTCGCTTTCGCAGGCCAACGTCGTCGGCAACATGTTGTTCGGCGCGCTGTCCGGCTCTTCGGTGGCGGCGGCCTCCGCGATGGGCGGCTGCATTTACCCGATTCAGAAGGACGAGGGCTACGAGCCGGCGTTTGCCACGGCGGTCAACATCGCCTCCGCGCCGACGGGACTTCTGATACCGCCGACGAGCGCGTTCATCGTCTATTCGACGGTGGCGGGCGGCGTGTCCATCTCCACGCTGTTCATGGCCGGCTACGTTCCGGGCATACTGATGGGCGTGGGCACGATGGTGGTGGCATTTATTTACGCAAGGAAGCGCAAATACCCGACCACCGGCAAGGTTTCCGGGAAGGAAGCGCTCAAGGTGACGCTGGAGGCGCTGCCGAGCCTCTTGCTCATCGTGATTGTCATCGGCGGTATCGTCAGCGGCATTTTCACGGCCACGGAAGGCGCGGGCATCTGTGTGCTCTACTGCGTGATTCTCTCCATTTGCTATAAGAGCATCACCTTGAAATCGTTCATGAAAATATTGGTGAACAGCGCGTGTACCAGCGGCATCATCCTATTTTTGATTTCCGCCTCCTCGGCAATGTCGTTCGTCATGGCATATTCGGGAATCCCGGCGGCAATCAGCGAGGGCATCATGTCCATTTCGTCCAACAAGATTATCATCTTCTTGTTGATGAACGTCATCCTGATGGTGGTGGGAATGTTCATGGACATCACGCCCGCCATCCTGATATTCACGCCGATTTTCCTGCCCATCGCGCAGAGCCTCGGCATGAGCGACATCCAGTTCGGCGTGATGCTGATATTCAACATGTGCTTAGGGAACATTACCCCGCCGGTCGGCTCCGTTTTGTTTGTCGGCTGCGGTATCAGCAAAATCAGCATCGAGGAAGTGACGAAGACCTTGCTTCCGTACTTCGTGGTCATGTTCGCGATACTGATGGCGGTGACGTACATCCCGGCATTGTCGCTTGGCATCCCGCAGCTGATGGGGTTACTGTAACCGAAAGCAACTTGGTGAAAAGGAGCCGTAGGCGAAGTTTGAACCTAGTGCGAGGTTGTTCTTTGAGATTAGCGAAACCGAAAGCAACTTGGTGAAAAGGAGCCGTAGGCGAAGTTTGAGCCTAGTGCGAGGTTGTTCTTTGAGATTAGCGAAACCGAAAGCAACTTGGTGAAAACGAGCCGTAGGCGGAGTTTGAGCCTAGTGCGAGGTTGTTCTTTGAGATTAGCGAAACCGAAAGCAACTTGGTGAAAAGGAGCCGTAGGCGAAGTTTGAGCCTAGTGCGAGGTTGTTCTTTGAGATTAGCGAAACCGAAAGCAACTTGGTGAAAACGAGCCGTAGGCGGAGTTTGAGCCTAGTGCGAGGTTGTTCTTTGAGATTAGCGAGACTGAAAGTCGAGCTTAGCGAAAAGAACTTCCTTATTGGTCGAGCTTAGCGAAAAGAACTTCCTTGGGACGCGCAAAACACCGAATAATCTGGAAAAGGCGGATTGCATGAGAATGATGGATGTGGTACACTGATACGTGTACCACATCTGCGTTTTACGAGGAGGTATTTATGGGAATCTATTTAAATCCTGACAATAAGGGCTTCGAGCAGGCCATCCGCTCGAAAATATACGTGGACAAGACAGGACTGATTGCGTGTACGAATGAACTTCTGAATACGAAAGAACGATTTGCCTGTGTCAGCAGGCCCAGGCGTTTTGGAAAATCCATGGCTTTGGAAATGCTGTCCGCCTATTATGGCCGCGGCTGCGATTCCAGAAAATTGTTCGCGGGTCTGAAAATCGAGGGCGATTCTTCTTTTGAGGAGCATTTGAACCAGTATGACGTGATTTATCTGAACATGCAGCAATTTTTAATAGGCGCGAAAAAACAAGAACTCACGGAATATTTAGAAGCGGAAGTTTTAGAGGAACTTCTGGAAGAATATGGGTATCTTCTGAAAAGACAAAACATGGGGCTTGCCGACACGCTGCGTAAAATTTACGCGAAAAGCGGAAAGCAGTTTATTATCCTGATTGACGAATGGGATTGTGTGATGCGTGAACGCCAGGAATCGGAGGAGATGCAAAAGCAGTATCTTGATTTTTTGCGTGACCTGCTGAAAGACCAGACCTTTGTCGCGCTCGCCTATATGACGGGAATTCTGCCCGTAAAGAAATATGGAAAACATTCTGCGTTAAATATGTTTCAGGAATATTCGATGACTAATCAAAAGGCCTTGGAGGAATACACGGGCTTTACGGAGGACGAGGTAAAGGAGCTGTGCGAGCGGTTTGACATGGATTTCGCGGAGGCGAGCAACTGGTATGACGGTTACATGCTCAAGAGATTTAAACATGTGTATAACCCGAAATCCGTGGTGGAAGCGATGAGTTGCCGGGATTTTTCAAACTATTGGACTTCGACGGAGACTTACGAGGCGTTGAAAATATATATTGACATGGATTTTGACGGGCTTCGCACTGATATCGTGAAAATGCTTGGCGGGGAACGTGTCAGGGTGAACACGCTTAGTTTCCAAAACGACATGAGGAATTTCAAAGTCAAGGATGACGTTCTGACACTGCTTATCCACCTCGGTTATCTCGGATATGATTCCGAGAAAGAAGAGGCGTTCATCCCCAACAAGGAAATCGTCAGGGAATTTGAAAACGCGATGAGCGTCGGTGGCTGGCCGGAGGTGATGAAAGTCTTGAAGGCCTCCGAGCGGCTTTTAGAGGACACGCTCCGCTGTGATGAAGAAAAGGTCGCGGAAGGCTTGGACATGGCGCACATGGAAGTGGCTTCGATTCTGACTTACAATGACGAAAATTCACTGGGGTGCGCCATCGGCCTCGCGTACTACAGCGCGAGGAAGGATTACAAGATGATTCGGGAGCTGCCGGCGGGGCGGGGGTTCGCGGACGTCGTGTTCCTGCCGCTGCCGTTTAGCGACAAGCCAGCGATTTTGGTCGAACTTAAATATGACAAGTCCGCGCGGACTGCCATAGAACAGATAAAAGAGCGGCAATACACGAAAGCACTGGAAGGGTATGCGGGAGAAATTCTGCTTGTCGGCGTGAATTATGACAAGGATGACAAAAACAAGCCGCATACTTGCGTGATTGAAAAAATGAAAATTGAGTCGGCAAACCGAAATTGAGTCGCATGAAACCAAGGGGCGATACGAGCGACAAGCGTAGCGTTTGCGATTCGGTTTGCGTCGGCAAACCGAAATCGAGGTTCGATTCTCGGTTTAAGCTGATTGTCTGGGAAATAAATTTGACAATAGTAAGTTGTTTTCGAGGAGGTGCGTTATGGGTATATATTTGAATCCTGACAATAAGGGCTTCGAGCAGGCCATCCGCTCGAAAATATATGTGGACAAGACGGGGCTGATTGCGTGTACGAACGAGCTTTTGAATACGAAAGAACGGTTTGCCTGTGTCAGCAGGCCCAGGCGTTTTGGAAAGTCCATGGCATTGGAAATGTTGGCCGCCTATTATGGCCGCGGCTGCGATTCCAGAGGATTGTTTGCGGGGCTGAAAATAGAGGGCGATTCTTCTTTTGAGGAGCATTTGAACCAATATGACGTGATTTATCTGAACATGCAGCGATTTCTCATCCGGGCGAAAAAACAGGACATGACGGAATATTTGGAGCAGTTGGTAATCAAGGATTTGCGGAAAGCGTATGGGGAAATGTTTTCTGAAGAAGAGACCGTTCTTGCGGCGGCTTTGGAACAGATTTATGCCGAAACCGGAAAACAGTTTGTCTTTTTGATTGACGAGTGGGACTGTGTGATGCGTGAACGCCAGGAATCAGAGGAGATGCAAAAGCAGTATCTTGATTTTTTGCGTGACCTGCTAAAAGACCAGACCTTCGTCGCGCTCGCCTATATGACGGGAATTCTGCCCGTCAAAAAATATGGGCAACACTCGGCATTGAACATGTTTTGGGAATACTCGATGACGGATCAAGGATTTTTGGAGGAGTATACGGGCTTTACGGAAGATGAAGTCAAGGAATTGTGCAATCGCTTTGATATGGATTTTAATCAGGCGAGTAGTTGGTATGACGGTTATCAGCTTACGAAATTTTCGCATATTTATAATCCAAAATCTATTGTGGAAGCCATGTGCCGTCGAAGGTTTTTAAATTATTGGACTTCTACGGAGACATACGACGCATTAAAGCCTTATATTGACATGGATTTTGACGGGCTTCGCACCGATATCGTGAAAATGCTTGGTGGGGAACGTGTCAGAGTGAACACGCTTAGTTTCCAAAACGACATGAGGAATTTTAAAGTCAAGGATGACGTTCTGACGCTGCTCATCCACCTCGGTTATCTCGGATATGATTCCGAGAAAGAAGAGGCGTTTATTCCCAACAAGGAAATCGTCAGGGAATTTGAAAACGCGATGAGCGTCGGCGGCTGGCCGGAGGTCATGAGGGTTTTGAAAGCCTCCGAGCGGCTTCTTGAGGACACGCTTCGTTGTGACGAGGAAAGAGTGGCCGAGGGGCTTGACATGGCGCACATGGAAGTGGCTTCGATTCTGACTTACAATGATGAAAATTCTTTGGGGTGCGCCATCGGTCTCGCGTACTACAGCGCGAGGAAGGATTACAAGATGATACGTGAACTGCCGGCGGGGCGGGGGTTCGCAGACGTCGTGTTCCTGCCGTTACCGTTTAGCGACAAGCCCGCGATTTTGGTCGAGCTGAAGTATGACAAGTCCGCGCGGACTGCCATGGAACAGATTAAAGAACGGCAATATATGAAAGCACTGGAAGGTTATGTGGGAGAAATCCTGCTTGTTGGCGTGAATTACGACAAAGATGATAAGAATAAGCCGCATAGCTGCGTGATTGAAAAGGTTACAATTCAGCCCCGTGTCAGCGCGGTGATTGGCTCGGGGCTGAACTAAAACTTGAAAAGGTGAAATTTGATCCGGCAAACTGGAATTGAGTGGGAAAGCTGGATTAAAGGTATTGAAATGTGATGGTGAATGCGTTACAATGTTTTCGGAAGGAGATGATTCTATATCACGGAAAACGGCAACATTAAATTGCAGGGTTGATTCGATGGCGAAGCAATAGGCCGAATCCATTTTGTCGAGACTGGGAATTCCAATGTCAACGGCAATTGACATGTATTTGCAACAGATTAACCTCGTGGGAGGGATTCCGTTTTCGGTGGCTTTTTCAAAAAATCTATCTTTTGACGCGGAGTATATGTCAAAATCGGGAATCCATGCGGCGATACAAGAGGGGATTGATGATGCGGAAGCAGGCAGGGGAAAGGACGCGGCTAGTGTGTTTTTGGGCTTTAGGGAGAGCCATGGTTAATGGGAAAATATCAGGTGTGAATTACGGAAAAAGCAGAAATAGATATGGAAAACATATATCATCACATTGCGACAGAGAGTATGACATTGGAAGTGGCAAAATATGTTCTATTTCAGATTAGGGAGAGTCAAGTGGTAGTATTAAGGGTGTTGCATTGTATGCAGGATTTAGAAGGAAAATTGTTTGAGTAATTAAAAATTTCAGGAGGTACGTCATGGAAAACAACAAGAGACCGGACAGTATGGAGCGCATCACGACGAAGGAATTGGCGGACGCGTTCATCGAGGAGCAGGTGAAGGCGCTTCAGGAGCAGGTTGGTGACAAGAAGGTGCTGCTCGCGCTTTCGGGCGGGGTAGATTCATCGGTGGTGGCCGCACTGCTCATCAAGGCGGTTGGAAAACAGCTCGTTTGCGTGCATGTGAATCATGGTTTGCTGCGAAAGGGCGAGCCGGAGCAGGTGGTGGACGTGTTCCGCAACCAGATGGACGCGAATCTGATATACGTGGACGCGGTTGACCGCTTTCTGGACAAGTTGGCGGGCGTTGCGGAACCGGAAAAGAAGCGTAAAATCATTGGTGCGGAGTTTATCCGCGTGTTCGAGGAAGAAGCACGTAAGCTTGAAGGGATTGAGTATTTGGCGCAAGGCACCATTTATCCGGATATCATCGAGAGTGATGGCGTGAAGGCGCACCATAACGTGGGCGGGCTGCCGGAAGATTTGCAGTTTGAGCTTGTGGAGCCGTTGAAATTCTTATACAAGGACGAGGTTCGTGTCGTTGGCAAGGCTTTGGGATTGCCGGACGGCATGGTGTACCGTCAGCCGTTCCCGGGACCGGGACTCGGCGTGCGATGCCTGGGGGCGATTACACGTGAGCGCCTGGAAATCGTGCGCGAGTCCGATGCCATCCTGCGCGAGGAGTTTAAAAAGAACGGGTTGGAGGGCAAGGTCTGGCAGTATTTTACCGCCGTGCCGGATTTCCGTTCCGTCGGCGTCACGAACGGGGCGCGCACGTTCGCTTATCCGGTAATATTGCGCGCGGTCAACACGACGGACGCGATGACGGCGACCGTGGAGAACGTGCCCTTCGAGTTGCTTGAGCATATCACGGAACGCATCACCCACGAGGTGGAGGGCGTGAACCGCGTGCTCTATGACCTGACGCCGAAGCCGTGCGGGACGATAGAGTGGGAATAGTAAGTAGAAAGCCGGGGAGCCGCATAAACAGCGGACTTTCCGGCTTTTGAGATGGGTTGTGAAAGAATGCAAAGTGGAAGTTGCCGTTGAGGCGGAAACCAAAGCGCCTATTATCTAAGTCTGGTGCTACAATTTTTCGCCGAAGAAGTCCTCTATCTTGTAGAGTATACCGTATATCTTCATGCGTAGCTCACAGATGGCGATTGGGATTATTTCATTCAGTAAAGAGGAAGTAAAATTTTTTGCCCCACATATATTAGATTTACATTTTCAATGCCATTAAGTTCAATGATGATTCTAATATTCGTATTGTAATCCAGACCATGTTCTGAACAAATTTTGGCGAGAGTATCGCCAGCAACAACGGTGTAGACAGTAAACTTTGCGTTATTAGAATCTTCCTTGCTGCTTTCAACAAAGGCTTTCAACTCGTTCAATGTTTTTTCTTGGTTTTGTAGAGTAATCTCATGGTTTTCGAGCATTTCAATCAAATCGGCTGCCGTTGTTTGTTTATAACCATCAAGAATGCCGTTTACTAATTGCTCTTGTAATTTTGCAATGGTATCTGCCTGGTTGTTAATTATATTGCTCTGTGTTGAGAGTTCACCAAGGATTTCAATTTTTCCGTTTTTCCATTGAAAGAAGCCGCGTAGATTTTGAATTGGGTCAATTACATAAGCAATTTGAACTGATTTTAAAGGCGGCGGTCAAGCACTCTGTTTTGCAGGATGAGATGCCTAAGAAAATCTATATTGTGTCGGACATGGAGTTTGCCCACTACATTTATAATGCGGATGCCATGTGGCCATCCGCACGCCGGCATGAATTGTTTCAAATGTCAGGTATTATCGAAGGCATTCCCAAATTTTCCGATAAATTCCCGTGTATCTATGCCCGAACGACTGTCTTACGACCCGAAAGGTTCCCCACAGTCCGAGCCAGACGCCGTCAATCCCGCCAAAATAATAAAGATAGTCCCCGGCAACGTAGTTTTCCGTCACGTTCAGGTTAAACGCTTCCGATACCCCCAGTGTCTGGGCGGCGGAAAGAGACGGCTTGAAATCGGACGGTTCCCTTCTCCATGACAGGCCCTTCATCGACCGTGTTGCTTTCTGTACACCGGCGCTACCTTTATAATTTAGATTTCTTTCTGTTATATGCAGAAGCCGCTAAAAAGGGAATGTATGCAAAAGCCGCTAAAAAGGGAAGGTATGCAAAAGCCGCTAAAAGGGGAATTCATGTTCATTGCTCCTTTTGTAAATAGGCGGAAGGGCTTTCTCCCATATGTTTTGCAAATACTTTCGAAAAGTAGCTGGCATCGGTGAAGCCGGTAAGGTGGGCGACCTGGGTGATGGAATATTCTCCTTCTTGTAAATAGCGTCTTGCCATGCGGATGCGGAAGGCAATGTGGTATTGCGAAAGCGTCTGGCCGGTCTCGGCATGGAACTTTCGTGACAGCCCGGCGGGCGAAATCCCCAGGACATGGGCCAGGTTTTCTAAGTTCAGCTTGCTTTCAGGATTGGCTGTGACATGCCAGATGGCTTTCTGCACCACGTCACTGTATTTCCCATGCTCCGTATAGTTGGAAAAAGAACAGTAATCTTCCAGCATGTTTTTAAGTAATATGTCCGCGTCCTCTTTCGAGGTTGCCTTTTCTATCATGGTGTCATAATGCCGGCTGATGGCATGGAGGTAGAGCGGGTTCGGGGCGGACTTGATGGCGCACAACAGGCAGAACGTGTTCATGGAAACCAGCTGGTTGTGGAGCACGCGAAAATTTTCCCGCTCGGGGCTGTAAAGGGCGTTGACCGTGCGGATGTCGGCCCATAGTGTTTGCAAAATGTCGTAGGCTTGTTTGGCATCTCCCAGTTCGAGCGCGGTCATGAGTTTTTTCTGGCAAACGTAACGCTCAAAAATCAATGTTTCATGATAATTGCTGTGAATGTACTTTTCCTTTTCCAATTCCAATTGATTTTGTTTCATGACTTATGTTCCTTTTTTCATTTATTGCAATTCTTTTGCTCCCATGATACCACGAATTGCTCCGCACTTTGTGCTCGCGCAATTCTAAAACACCTCAAATCCGCGTATTTTTTAGGAAGTTCTTTTCGCTAAATTCGACCCTCGGTCTCATTAATCTCAAAGAACGACCTCGCACTGGACTCAAACTCCGCTTTTGTCAAGTTGCTTTCGGTCGAAAATAGCTGTTTTTCGGTGTTTTGCGAATCCTAAAGTCATGTATTGACATGCCCTAAAGGACTAGCTTCGCGTCGCGAGCATGTCATACATGGCTTTCAGACCCTGGCATTATTTTATCATAATTTACACAAAGATACAAAGAAAATACTAGAATTCTTTGTGAAAATGTGCTATACTTGAGTTGCTTTCTGTACACCGACGCTACGGTTCAGCCAGACCACAGAAGGACGATAAATCGTACCCGTCCGGGCATACCAAATCAAATGCGCTTTGCGCCAGTGGACTCTGCGAGTCCGTCAAGGTATACCCAAGGGCACCCCTTAACCCATGCGCCAATGGGGCGGCTGAACGGCAACGTATTTGACGTAAGTAAGTGGCCTTCGCGGCATTTGCCAAATGTCTGCTTCGCGGCCGTTTGGCTCATTGCTTGCGGAAATTAAAAAGAGAGGAAGTGCAAAGGAATGAATGAAAAGAACGAAACAAGGAAGTTTGGTTTGCGGGACAAGATTGGCTATGCCCTGGGCGACGCAGGTAACGACTTGACGCTGATGATGCTGCAAAGTTATTTGCTGGTGTTTTACACCAAGGTGCTGGGCGTGTCGGGGGCGGTGATCGGGACGATGTTTTTGGTCACTAAGTTCGTGGACGCGTTTACCGACACGGCGATGGGGCGTATCATTGACACGCACACGGACAAGAACGGGGATCGGTTCCGCCCATGGATCCGCCGCTTCGCGATTCCGGTCGTGGTGGCGAGCGTGCTGATTTACAACATTTTCATCGAGGGATGGCCGATGTGGGCGAAAATCGCCTATGTGACGGTGGTGTATTTGATTTATGGGTCGGTCTGCTACACGGGTATCAATATTCCGTATGGCGCGATGGCGGCGGTCTTGTCACCGGACCCGAAGGACAAGACCAGTCTCTCGACGTTCCGCAGCGTCGGCGCGTTGGTCGCCGGCATGGTCATCGGCATCGTGATTCCGCAGTTCGTCTACACCAAGGACGCGGCGGGAAACGACATTGCCAACGGGCCGCGTTTCCCAATCCTGGCCATCGTGTTCGGACTTCTGGCCATCTTGTGTTATTACTTGTGTTACAAGTGGTCGGTGGAGCGCATCCATGTGCCGAACAAAAAGACGGAAGAGGGTGGAAGCAGCTTGTGGTCGTCGGTAAAACAAGTGTGCAGCGACCGGGCGATTTTGTCAATCATCCTGATTAGCATCTGCATTTTTGCGGCCATGGGGGTCATCCAGTCATTGAACCAGTATTTGTTTCTGGACTATTTTAAAAATACGTCCATCATTTCGCTGGCGAGCCTGGTCATGCTGGTCTCGATGATACTGGTGGCGCCGTTTGCCACCAAACTGAGCATGAAGTTTGGCAAGAAGGAAATCAGCATGGTGGGAATGGGTGCCGCGTCCGTGGTTTATGTCGTGGTATTTATCACGAGGACGAAGAACCCCGTCATTTATATTGCGGCCATGCTGGTTGCCTATATCGGGCTGGGGCTTTTCACCATGGTGAGTTGGGCGATGATCAGCGACTGCATCGACAATTATTATGTCGCGTATGGTGAGCGGGCGGACGGGACGATTTACGCCATGTACAGTTTTATCAAGAAGCTTGCGGGGGCGGTGACCGGCAGCATCGGCGCGTGGGCGCTTTCGGGAATCGGTTACGACAACATGGCGGCCGTGCAGACCGAGGCCGTGAGCAATTCCATTTTCAACGTGACGCTGTTAATACCGGCCGTGTTCATGCTTGCCACGTTTTTGCTGCTCGCGTTCATGTACCCGCTGACGAGGGCCAAGGTGGAGGCGAACGCCGCGAAGATGAGAGAACTGGCAGAGAAAAAATGACGGGAGGAATGAGACGTGTATCAGACGGAAATGAAGATTCCTGACGTTTTAGAGGGGTGCGGCTCGATAGAACAATGGCGGAAAAAAAGGAAAAGGATTTTGGCGGATTTCGCGGCCGTTGAATACGGGGAAAGGCCTCAATTTCCATACGAAGTTTCCTGGAACGAGCTTGTGCGGGAAACAATCGGGGAATTGGAGGCCACCCGCCTTCGCGCGGAAATCACCGTGAAGACGGAGCTTGGCGGCGTGACGTTCCCGGTGACGGTGTTCGTTCCAAGGCAAGGCGAAGGGGGCGCGGACTCGGGCGGAAAGGTTCCGGCGGCGGTGTTGATTTGCAGCCAGTCGAAGTCGCCGCAGCCGATGAAGATGCCGCCCCAGATGGAGGGAAAGTCGGTGCCGGAGATGGTGGAGATGTTTTCCGGGATGTTGAAACAGTTTGGCGTGGTGATGGAGCAGTCGCCGCTTGAAATGTTGGCGGGCATGGCCGGGCAGTCGCCAAGCGGCGCGCCTGCGGCAGGCGGGAAAGCGGACGGCGGCACCTTTGACGTTTCTCCGAAAGCGCCATCGGCCATGCCGGGACTGGGCACGTCCGTGCCGCTCGACCTTGACAAGGACTATGACAACGGGCACTGGCCGGTGCGGGAAATGATGAAGCGGGGGATGGCCCTGGTTGGTTTTTACGCGAATGACGTGGAGAAGGACGACGCGTCCGTTTACCCAAGCGGCCTGGCGAAGATTTTCGGCACGAAAAAGGAGCGGGCAGGTTCGGAGTGGGGCATTCTCGCCGTGTGGGCCTTTGCTGCCTCGTGCGTGATGGATTACGTGCAGTCCGTTGCGGAGATTGACGGGAAACGGGTGGCCGTCGCCGGACACAGCCGTTGCGGCAAGGCGGCGCTTTGGTGCGGCGCGCTCGACGAGCGGTTCGCGGCAGTCATGCCAAACGGTTCGGGCTGTTGCGGCGCGGCGCTCTTGCGCGGGAAGACGGGAGAGAACCTGGCAAGCATCCAGGCCTTTTTCCCGCATTGGTTCGCCCCGGCATTCAAACAGTATAGGGGAAGAGAGGGCGAATTGCCGTTTGACCAGCATTTTCTTCTGGCCGCCGTGGCACCGCGCGTGTTACAAGTGGGAAGCGGCAGTGAGGACTTTTGGGCCGATCCGGACGGCGAGCACTATGCCACGTGCCTTGCCTCGAAAGTGTGGGAACTGTATGGAAACGGGGCGTTTTCCGAGGAAAGGCCGGGGGAGGACGAGATGGCCGTAAGCGGCAAGGTCGGCCATCATTTGAGGAAGGGGCCGCACAAATTGGACGTGTTTGATTGGATGTGCCTGGCCACGCACGTGACGTCGGAGACGTAGGCCGCATGGGGACTTGTGCCCAAGGCGGGATTTCCCCGCGTCGTGGACAAGGCCGAATCTCCCCTTCGTTCGAAACGAGGGGTACCCTGCCTGCGGGCGGGAAACGCGCGGGTATTTGATGCTTAAGAAATTCTCAATATTTCCATCAAAAAATAATAAGTAAACCACAAAAGAATCGCAAAGGAAAAAATCCCTTGCCATGATATAGTTATCATATCGTGGCAGGGGATTTATTTATGAACGAAAAGGAGAAAAGGATAAAATGTCAAGTCAGGACAAGCGAAAAAAGAATATAGCGATTATGTTTGGGGGATGTTCCTCGGAATACGGCGTGTCGTTGGAGTCGTCGTCCGCGGTCATTCGGAATTTGAATAGGGAAAAATACAACCCGGTCTTAATCGGAATCACGCGGGAAGGGGAATGGTTTCATTTTACGGGCGAGGTAGGGAAAATTGCCGCCGACACGTGGTGCAATGAGAAGGACTGCCTTCCGGCGGTGCTGTCGCCGAATCCGAAGAAAAAGGCATTGCTGGTATTTGACGAAAACGGCGTGAAGGAAATAGGTCTGGATGCGGCATTTCCTGTGATGCACGGGAAGAACGGGGAGGACGGAACGCTCCAGGGCCTGCTCGAACTGGCGCAGATTCCGCTCGTCGGCTGCAGCACGTTGGCGTCGGCGTTGTGCATGGACAAGGACCGGGCTCACAAGCTGGTACAAATGGCAGGAATCCGCGTGCCGCAGGCGACCGTGCTGGAAAGGCGGAATGTGGGAAGCGGACAAGAGGACAAAGAGGTACGGGAGGCATCCGCCGCGCAGGCGGGGAAGGGTTCATGCAAGGCGCGGGTGGAGATGGATTCATGTAAGGCGCGGGTGGAGATGGATTCGTGCGAGGCGCGTGCCGCGCGGGATTTTGCGAAGTTGATAGGGTTCCCCATTTTCGTCAAGCCGGTCAAGGCAGGTTCGTCTTACGGGGTGACGAAGGTGATGGACGAGGGAGAATTGTTGCCGGCGTTGGAGTTGGCTTTTCAATATGACAATCAAGTAATCCTGGAAGAAAACATTGACGGCTTCGAGGTGGGCTGCGCGGTTTTGGGAACGGAGGAACTCCTCGTCGGCGAGGTGGACGAGATTGAATTGTCCGGCGGATTTTTTGATTTCACGGAAAAATACACGCTCAAGACCTCGGCCATCCATGTGCCGGCCCGGATTTCAAAGGAGAAGGCTAAAGAGGTAAAAGAGGCGGCGAGGAAAATTTACCGCGCCTTGGGCTGTAACGGCTTTGCCCGGGTCGACATGTTCTTGATGCCGTGTGGCGAAATCGTGTTTAACGAGGTGAACACGATTCCCGGATTTACGGAACACAGCCGTTACCCGGGAATGATGAAAGCGGCCGGGATTCCATTCGCGGAAATCGTGGAACGTGTCGTCGGGGCGGTTTTTGACGGAGGTGGAAGATGAAAAGAATCATGCTTACGGGGAACCAGGTCTTTCGGGGGGAGCTGATTTTGGTAAACGCGGATCATGCATACCGCGGGAACACCAGGCGAAAACGGGTGGACATGGGAGGCACGGCGTTGGCCGAGGTGGCGGCGGATGCCTTGTGCGCGGCAATGGAAAAACTGGGCGGTTGGGAAAAAATCGCGGCGGTCAGCGGCTGGCGTTCGTTCAAGGAGCAACAGGAAATATGGGACGAATCCATGCGCGAAAACGGGGAGGCGTTCACCAAGAAATACGTGGCGGTGCCGGGACACAGCGAGCACCAGACCGGGTTGGCGATTGACCTGGGGCTTCGTAAGGAGGAGATTGACTTCATCCGCCCCGACTTCCCTTACGAGGGCATTTGCCAGACGTTTCGGGAAAATGCGGCGAAATATGGTTTCGTGGAGCGTTACCCGGCGGGAAAGGAAAACGTCACCGGAATCGGGCATGAGCCGTGGCATTTTCGCTATGTGGGAGCGGTTCACGCCTCTCTCATGCAAAAAGAAGCATTGGTCATGGAAGAATACGTTCCTTATCTTAAGCGTTTCATCCATGGAGAAACTCCCCGTAAAATGGAATTGGACGGGCGCGAGGTGCTGGTTTCGTTTCAAAAGGCGGAGGCGTTCGGCCCGACGGAAATCGAGGTGGACGAGCGGGCGGAGGTGTCCGTGTCGGGAAACAACGTGGATGGGTTCGTGGTCGTGCAATATATCAGATGTGGAATGACTCGCGACCGTGCAATAAGTAAATTGAACGTGGTTTGAAATCAAAATGGTTTTTAAGTATGAATGGCAAGGAGAAGAGGGAAGATGAGTGCGAGGAGGGAGTATGGCGGGTTGGACCGGGCTCGTTGCGTGGCGGCCGCGCTGGTGGTGGCAATCCACACATATCCACTTTTGGGAATGAACGAAGGGGCGGACTTTTTCCTGACCCGCGTGTTGGCGCGGGTGGCCGTCCCGTTCTTCTTGATGGTGACGGGGCAGTTCGTGGTGGCAAGAGTGTGGCACGGTGGGGAAAGCGCGCGGCGGTATTTGATGAAATATGTCCGTAAAATGTCGCTTTTATATGGTTGTTTCATCGTTCTATACCTGCCGGTCGGAATTTACGCGGGACATTATAAAGGGATGACGCCCATGGGATGGCTTCGGGCCATTTTGTTTGACGGGACGTTTTACCACCTCTGGTATTTCCCGGCATGCATCATGGGCGTGCTGCTCGTGTATGGCCTGCGGAAAATATTGTCGGCAAGGCAAGTGCTGGCCGTGTCGGCGGTCTTGTACGTGTTCGGCCTTTTGGGGGACGGTTATTATGGAATCGCGGCGGCGGTTCCGATATTGGACAAAATATACGAAGGGATATTTGTCATATCGTCCCATACGAGGAACGGGGTCTTCATGGCTCCCATATTTTTGACGCTGGGGGCGATGTTGGGCGCGAAAGCCGACAAGGACAGAAAAGCGGGGAAAACGGGCAGGAAGACGGGGCGACGCGGGAAAGAGCGGACGATTTTGTTGGCCTTTATGTTAATTTCCGTGTTCATCCTTATGACGATGGAGGCATTTTTGCTGAGGCAATTTGAGATGCAGCGGCATGACAGCATGTATTTGCTGCTGGTTCCGGTGATGGTGCTTCTCTATCAGCTTTTATTACGATGGGAGGCAAGACCGTGGCCGGCGCTTCGGGACGTCGCGTTATGGATTTACGTGATTCATCCGGGAATCATCGTGGTGGTGCGGGGGGCCGCGAAAGTATTGAACCAGACGAAGATTTTGGTAGACGACAATCTGGTACATTATCTGGTCGTGCTCTTGTTGTCATTTGCCGTATCGGTGGCGGCGGCCGTCCTGGTTCCGATAGTGAAGGACTTTACCGTGGGATTCTTGGCCGGCTTGAGAGAGGACGGGACGCGGCGGATGAGGGGAAAAACAGATTTGGAAGCGAGGAAACGGACATGACGGCGGAAATGCGAAATGAATTGTGTGACCGGGCGTGGATTGAATTGGATTACGAGGCATTGCGGCACAACGTGGAGTTTTTTAAGGGCAGGTTGCCGAAGGAATGCCGCCTGATGCCGGCAATCAAGGCAGACGCGTATGGCCACGGGGCAATCCTTATGGGACGGGAATTGAACCGCCTGGGAGTGGACGCGTTTTGCGTGGCCTGCGTGGAAGAGGGCATCGAGCTTAGGCGGGCGGGGGTCAAAGGCGAAATATTGATCCTGGGCTACACGCATCCGTCCCGCTTCGACATGCTGGGCAAATATCATCTCGCGCAGGCAGTTGTCGATTATGACTACGCGAGGGAGCTAAATCGGTTCGGGAAAACGGTCCATGTGCATGTGGCGGTTGATACGGGCATGCACAGGCTCGGGGAGCGCAGTGAGAATATAGAACGCATTTGTGCCATTTATGGAATGAAGAATCTAATCGCTGACGGCATTTTCAGCCATTTGTGTGCGACGGACGTGGTGGCGGCGCGGGAACAGGCCTATACGCGGCGGCAGGTGGAAGAATTCGGGCACGTGGTAGAGGAATTGGAAAAACGTGGCTGCCGTTGTGGAAAAGTCCATTTGCTGTCCAGTTACGGAATGATGAATTACCCGCAGTTCGCAGGTGACTACGCGCGGGTCGGAATCGCGCTATATGGGCTTTTGAGCACGGAAGAAGACGGCGCCGCGTGGGAAGGATGCCTGCGGCCGGTACTGTCATTGAAGGCGCGGGTGGCCTCCGTGCGGAAGCTGTACGCGGGGGAGCATGCGGGGTACGGGATGCAGTTCGAGGCGGTGGGGGACACCCGCGTGGCGACCGTCTGCATCGGTTACGCGGACGGGGTGCCGCGGGAGTTGTCTAATGGCCGGGGTGAGGCGCTGGTGCGTGGAACGCGGGTTCCGATTATCGGGAGGGTCTGCATGGATCAGCTGATGCTCGACGTGGGCGGCGTGCCGGAGGTCCGCGCCGGGGACGAGGCGGTATTTATCGGCAAGTCATATGGTGAACGGATTACCGCCGGGGAAGTGGCCGCGCGGTGCGAAACGATCACGAACGAGGTGTTGAGCCGCCTGGGGGCGAGGCTGCGGCGGGTGGTGGCGTAGCCTGCGGGAAAAGTTCTTCTTTGTAAATGGTCTTCTGGCGTCGGTGTACGGAAGGCGTGTTGCCCCGGGCCGTGGCCCGGGGTGAGATTTTTTCGGTAAAATAAAAAAATAATTGACAACCGCCAGGCCGTGTACTATAATATTACAGCATGACAAAAGGGAGAAACAATATTCGCCATAGCCCCGGAGGATATTGCTTTCATATAAAGACATGAAACAAGGCAAGTTGGATTAAAAATAGTAGGAGGAACACCCCATGAAAACGTATATGGCTAACCCAGACAAGATTGAGAGAAAATGGTACCTGGTTGACGCGCAGGGACTCACGTTGGGACGCATGGCATCCGAAGTCGCGAAGGTGCTGAGAGGCAAGAACAAGCCGGAGTTCACGCCGCACGTCGATACCGGTGATTACGTGGTGATTGTAAACGCCGAGAAGGTAAAGGTCACGGGTAAGAAACTGAAACAGAAGATTTATTACAACCATTCCGACTATGTTGGCGGCATGAGGGAGACGACGTTGTCGGACATGATGCAGAAGAAGCCGGAAAGGGTCGTGGAACTCGCCGTGAAGGGCATGCTCCCGAAGGGACCTTTGGGACGGGAAATGATTAAGAAGCTTCACGTATATGCGGGACCGGAGCACAAGCAGCAGGCTCAGAAGCCGGAAGCACTGACATTTTAAGGAAAGGTTGAAGGGAGGACATAACCGTGGCTAATACAAAATATTACGGAACAGGAAGAAGAAAAAAATCAATCGCAAGAGTGTACCTTGTACCGGGAACGGGCAAGATTACGATTAATAAAAGAGACATCGACGAGTACCTCGGACTGGAGACGCTGAAGGTCGTCGTGCGCCAGCCGCTCGTGGCGACGGACACGCTTGACAAGTTCGACGTGCTGGTGAACGTAAAAGGTGGTGGATATACCGGACAGGCCGGTGCCATCCGCCATGGCATCGCCAGGGCGTTGCTTGAGGCGGACGGAGATTATAGGCAGGTATTGAAAAAGGCCGGATACCTGACCCGCGACCCGCGTATGAAGGAGCGTAAGAAGTACGGCCTCAAAGCGGCCCGTCGCGCTCCGCAGTTCAGCAAGCGTTAATCGGCTGTTCAAACCGTATCAAAATTGCTCAAAAACCCCGGAAAATCAAATGTTTACGGTTAGAGGGAAGTAATTTCAGATTAGGCGGTATAGCCCCAATTACAAGGGCTGTACCGTCTTTTTGAGTTCCTATGCGCCTTGCCTTTTCGGTTGCGTAGCAGAAAGGAAATTGAGTTCACCCACAAAGTTGAAAACAATATCTACTTTCTGTACCCGTTTCCCGTCCACCTTTTCCGGCGCATGGACTATGATTTTCTTGATAAATTCATTGACGATTGCGGGGGTGAGCTCCTTTATCCCCACATATTTGCGGATAATCGCGGCGAAGCTGTCAAAATCGCTTTTGTTCTGTTCGTAGGTATCGACTTCCTGCTGGTCTGCCTTGACCTTTTCTTCCAGTTCCCGCTGTTCCGCTTCATATTCTGCGGACAGCTTCAAAAACCTGTCATGACTGATTGTTCCGCTTATGTCGTCCTCATAAATCCGCTTGAAGATACGGTCAAGTTCCGCTATCCGCTTCCTCGCCTGTCCGACCTCACGTTTCCTGCGCTTCATTTCCTTTTCTGTTTCAGCGGAGCGTTGCTGATACATCATTTCATGGAAAGCCATGATGTCATCAAAGAAAAGGGCAGTCACGTCAAATATCCTGCTCCATACGATTTGCTTCAACACTTCCTCGCGGATAAAGTGAGCCGTACAGCTTCCCGTATTGCTCTTGTACTTTGCACAGCGGTAATGGTCTTGTGAACCGTTAAAACTTTTACAAGTAGCGAAATGTAGCTTACTCCCACAGTCCGCACAATATACCAAGCCGGAAAACAATCCCTGTCTGTCCGCTTTTGTGGGGCGGCGTTTGTTCGCTCTTAGTTCTTGTATCCGTTCAAAAACAGCGTCCTCTACAATCGCTTCATGGGTATTATAGAAAATTGCCTGCTGTTCTTTTGTGGTTGGAATCCGCTTCTTTAATTTGTGGGATTTGGAATAGCTTTTGAAATTTACGGTATGTCCGCAATAGTCCATACGTTCCAAAATGCCGACAATCGTGCTGTCTTTCCAGTTGTACGGATTTTCGGGAAGTGCTTTCCCCTTTTTCTCGGCATAGTAGGCTTTGGCAGTCGGTACTTTATCTTCCTTGAGGATTTTTGCTATCTGCATAGGACCTTTCCCACCGATACATAAATCAAAAATGCGTTTCACCACAGCAGCGGCTTCCTCGTCCACAATCCATAGCTTTTTGTCCGCAGGGCTTACCATGTAGCCGTAAGGCGGCTTTGTCAGATGTTCCCCCGCCTGTCCTTGCGCCCGTTTGATTGCCCGTACTTTTTTACTTGTATCTTTGGCGTAAAAATCATTGAACACAGGTTATTGGGGAAAGGGAAAGCAAACAGGCAAAAATCCAGTATTCATACGGGTTTGCGGCGAGATGGCTCTCAAAAGCTAACCTCACAAAAGACAGATTATTGCACAATCACATATCGTTTCTAAGGGAGAATGTTGATTCCGGTCACATTCTCCCTTTTTTCATACCAAGAAACGAGGTGATTATCTTGAACACGCAAATCATCGCCATCGCCAACCAAAAGGGAGGTGTGGGCAAGACCACAACCTGTGCCAACTTAGGGATAGGACTGGCGCAGGCCGGAAAGAAAGTGCTTCTCATTGACGGGGACCCGCAAGGGAGCCTGACCATCAGCCTGGGCAATCCCCAGCCGGATAAGCTGCCCTTTACCCTCTCTGACGCGATGGGCCGTATCCTGACCGATCAGCCGGTCCGCCCCGGCGAGGGGATTCTGCGCCACCCGGAGGGTGTGGACCTGATGCCGGCGGATATTCAGCTGTCCGGCATGGAGGTGTCGCTGGTAAACGCTATGAGCCGGGAAACGATTCTGCGGCAATATCTGGACAGTGTAAAGGGGCAGTATTCCCATATCCTCATAGACTGCCAGCCCTCCCTGGGTATGCTCACCGTCAACGCGCTGGCCGCCGCCAACCGGATCATAATCCCCGTCCAGGCGGAGTATCTGCCCGCCAAAGGGCTGGAACAGCTGCTCTCTACGGTAGCCAAAGTCAAGCGGCAGATCAACCCGAAACTGCAAATAGACGGTATCCTGCTGACGATGGTGGACAACCGCACCAACTTTGCCAAAGAGATTGCCGCCCTGCTGCGGGAAACTTACGGCAGCAAAATCAAGGTGTTTGGCACTGAGATTCCCCATTCTGTCCGGGCAAAGGAAACCAGCGCGGAGGGCAGGAGCATTTTCGCCCATGACCCAGGCGGCAAAGTAGCCGAAGGCTACGCAAATCTGACCAAGGAGGTGTTGAAACTTGAAAAGCAGCGCGAAAAAAGTAGAGCTGGCATCGGTCGATGATCTGTTTTCCACCGAGGAAAGCCGCGCCGACGCGGGGCGGGAAAAGGTGGTAGAAATTCCTTTAAGCGAGCTGCACTCGTTCAAGGGACACCCCTTCAAGGTCAAAGATGATGATGCCATGATGGAAACAGCGGACAGCATCCGGCAGTACGGCGTTCTTGTTCCTGCTATCGCCCGTCCTGACCCCAGCGGCGGCTATGAGCTGGTAGCCGGACACAGGCGGCATCGGGCCAGTGAACTGGCAGAGAAAGAAACCATGCCGGTCATTGTCCGGGATTTGGACGATGACGCCGCCACGATTATCATGGTTGACAGCAATTTACAACGGGAAAGCCTGCTCCCCAGCGAGAGGGCCTTTGCCTACAAGATGAAATTGGAGGCCATCAAACATCAAGGAGAACGGTCGGATTTAACTTCTCGCCAAGTTGGCGAGAAGTCCAGCACTTCTATTCAGCTTGTCGCAAATCAAGCTGGTGAAAGTCAAAGGCAGGTGCAACGCTACATCCGCCTGACCGAGTTAATCCCCGAACTGCTGAACATGGTGGACGAAAAGAAAATTGCCCTGAACCCGGCCTATGAGCTGTCCTTTCTCAAAAAAGAAGAACAGACCCAGCTTTTGGACGCGATGGACAGCGAACAGGCCACCCCCTCCCTTTCCCAAGCCCAGCGGCTCAAGAAATTCAGCCAGGAGGGGCATTTATCCATAGATGTAATGCGGGCGATTATGGGCGAGGAAAAGAAAAGCGATCTGGACAAGGTGACGTTTACCTCCGACACCCTGCGGAAGTATTTTCCCAAAAGCTACACCCCTGCCCGGATGCAGGAAACCATCATCAAACTGCTGGAACAGTGGCAGAAAAAGCGTCAGAGAGATCAGGAACGCTGAAAGGAGCGCCTATGAGAGATCACGTTGCCAGGGAGTTAAAGGGCCACAACATACTGGCTGTGGAACGGTTTCAGGATAAGACCCGCTGGATGGTGGAGTTTTCCGTCCTGCGGCCCCGCACCGCCTACGGCGCACCCGGCGATGAAACGCGCCTGTTTCTGGACGAGGACGGCTACCAGGCCGTTCTCGCCAGCCAGAAGCGCCGGGACATCAAAATCAAACGGTATGCCCGCGTCATTGAGGGGCATATCCTGGACTTCAAGCCCAAAAAGAAACGCCACCCGTAAACCCGACAAATTGAGAGGAAGGAATGAATATGTGTACCGTTAAGGAAATCAGAGAAGCCATCCGGGAGGACTGCCGCTCCCAGCGAAACATGGAAACCATTGAGATTGACCGGATTTTTCAAACCCTGACGTTTCCGCAGTTAGAGAGTCTGTTTGACAAACCGCCCATGCCGCCGTTTTTTCACCGGTACAGGCAGAAGTCAGCCAGC
>CAJTDN010000009.1:238672-239653 GCA_910574865.1 Lachnospiraceae bacterium
CTGTCCCAGATGCTTTCGCTGCCGGAGGATTGGGACTACACCCTTTCCGGTCTGGCCGTTATCAACCGGGAAAGCAAGGACGCGATCCGCTCCGCAGTCAATGAGCTGGAAAAGGCGGGGTACATCAAGCGCCGCCAGACCACCGACGCGGGCGGCAAGTTCAGCGCCAACGAGTATGTGATTTATGAGCGTCCGGTAACAGAGGAACCGCCCGCCCAACCGTTGCCCCCAAAACCGTTGTTGGAAAAACCGTTGTCGGGTTTTCCGACAACGGATAATCCGTCAACGGGAAAACCGTCAACGGAAAATCCAACGCAAATAAATATAGAGAAATTAAATACCCAAAAATCAATTACTGACGGATCAATTACCGATTCCCTTCCCTTCCGGGGAACGGCGGCAAAGCCACCGGAACCGAAGCGAAGGGAAACGATGTCACTGACAGAGATGGAAAGTTATCGGGAGCTGATTTTGGAGAATATCGAGTATGACTGCCTCAAACAGCGGTTTGGGACCTATCGGGAGGACTTGGACGAGATTGTGGAGCTTCTGGTGGAAACCGTCTGCGCGAAGCGTAAGACCACCCGGATTGCCGGGGCGGACTTCCCCCATGAGGTGGTGCGTTCCCGCTTCCTGAAGCTGGACAGCTCCCACATCGAGTTTGTCATGGACTGCCTGCAAAAGAACACCACCGAGGTACGGAACATGAAACAGTACCTTTTGACGGTGCTGTTCAACGCGCCCACCACCATGAGCAACCATTACACCTCACAGGTCAACCACGATATGTACGGCGGCTTCTGAAAGCTGGCCGTTTTTGTCTGCCCGGAACTGCCGGGAGAAAGGAGGCGCACACCATGCCTGAAAAAAAAGACCATCGGCCAGCTGATGGAGGAAATGCGGCTTAAAGCCGGGGCGCGGGAGTATTCCGGCCATAGTTACATGGACTTAAACCGGTTCGCGGAGGACACCCGGCACATG
>CAJTDN010000009.1:239771-270050 GCA_910574865.1 Lachnospiraceae bacterium
CCGCTGATTCCCCTGTTGGCTGGAAAGGGGAACGCAGCCGCGCCTTTCTCACCGAGGAGGGATATAAAAAGTCCCTGGAACGCCAGGAACAGGGGCATATCAGGATTGTGAGCCATGCGAAGGTCCGAAACGGAAACCTGCGCTATGACCGGCAAGACCAGCTCCGATAGAGAAACCATGCAGAAAATCCATAGAGAGGAGGCGAAACACCCATGCAGGACGAAGTGGAAAGCAAAACCCTGACGCTCATTGTCAGCGGCACAAAGTTCACCGGCAGGCTGTTCAAAGCGGCGATTATGAAGTATCTGGCGCACCTGAAAGAGCAAAAGATGCAGAAACAGCGGGAAAAGGGCGCGGAGGTCAAGCCCCAGGGCAGGCAGACGGTGAAGCAGCTCATCGGGCAGAACCAGGGCGTATCCAATCTTGAGATCACAGACCCCTCCATCAAGGCGTTTGAACGGGTTGCCCGGAAGTACGGCGTGGATTACGCGGTAAAAAAGGACCGCAGCTGCTCCCCGCCCAAGTACCTGGTCTTTTTCAAGGCCCGCGACGCGGACGCGCTGACCTCGGCATTTACCGAGTACACCCAGAAGAAGGTCCGCAAGGCGTCCCGCCCGTCTGTGCTGGCGAAGCTGAACCAGTTCAAGGAACTGGTGAAAAACGCGGTGGTGGACCGCACAAAGCGAAAGGAGCTGGAACGATGAAAAAGCCCCTGAACATCAAGAAGCTCGTTTTGCTGAACCTGCCCTATATCCTGATGGGGCTGTTCGCCACCAACTTCGGGGAGGCGTGGCGGATGGCCCAGGGCGCGGACGCATCGGAAAAGGTATTGTCTTTGATTTCCGTCCTTCCGGCTGCTCTTGGAAGTTTCTGGCCCAGCTTTCACCCGCTGGACCTGCTGGTCGGGCTGTGCTGCGGCGCGGCGCTCCGGCTGGCTGTTTACCTGAAAGGCAAAAACGCCAAGAAGTACCGCCCGAATATCGAGTACGGTTCCGCGAGATGGGGAAATTCCCAGGACATCGCCCCTTATGTCGATCCGGTATTCCAGAACAATGTGATCCTTACCCAGACGGAACGCCTTACCATGAGCAGCCGCCCCAAGGACCCCAAGACCGCCCGCAACAAAAATGTGCTGGTCATCGGCGGTTCCGGCTCCGGCAAGACCCGCTTCTGGCTCAAGCCCAACCTGATGCAGCTCCATAGCTCGTATGTGGTTACTGATCCGAAAGGCACAATCCTGGTCGAATGTGGAAAGCTGCTCCAACGGGGTGCGCCGAAGCTGGATAAGGACGGAAAGCCCATGAAGGACAAGAACGGCAAAACCATCTATGAACCGTACCGGATCAAGGTGCTGAATACCATCAACTTCAAAAAATCCATGAAATACAATCCTTTCGCCTATATCCACAGCGAAAAGGACATCTTGAAGCTGGTGACAACCTTAATCGCCAACACCAAGGGCGAGGGGAAAGCCAGTGACGATTTCTGGGTCAAAGCGGAAACGCTGCTGTACTGCGCCCTGATTGGATATATCCACTACGAGGCCCCGGTGGAGGAGCAGAACTTCTCCACCCTGATTGAGTTTATTAACGCGATGGAGGTCCGGGAGGACGATGAGGAATACAAAAACCCTGTTGACCTGATGTTTGACGCGCTGGAATCCGAGAAGCCCAACCATTTCGCGGTGCGGCAGTACAAAAAATATAAGCTGGCGGCGGGTGATATATGCTCTAAATGACTTCTTAATCACGAGATTTTCTCATGGTTAGTGAAGAACTCATTTAGAGCATATTTCATGTAAGGAGGCAGACGCTATGACGAAAACCAAGATTACCCCGCTGTACGAGAGGCTCTCCCGTGACGATGAACTCCAAGGTGAGAGTAATTCCATCAGCAACCAGAAATCCATGTTGGAAGATTACGCCCGCCGCAACGGTTTTCCCAACCCGACCCATTTCACGGACGATGGAATCTCCGGAACCCGGTTCGACCGCCCCGGATTCACCGCCATGATGGAGGAAGTGGAGGCCGGGAACGTGGAGGCAATCATCATCAAAGACATGAGCCGCCTGGGGCGTGACTATCTCAAAGTCGGCCAGGTCATGGAAATCCTGCGGCAGAGAGGCGTCCGGCTGATCGCCATCAATGACGGAGTGGACAGCGCCAAGGGAGAGAATGATTTTACCCCGTTCTTGAACATCATGTATGAATTTTACGCCAGAGATACCAGCCGCAAGATTAAGTCCGTATTCAAGGCAAAAGGCATGAGCGGCAAGCACCTGACCGGCACGGTCATTTACGGCTACTTATGGGACGAAAAGCGGGAACACTGGATTGTGGACGAAGAAGCCGCTGGCGTGGTGCGCCGGATATTCGCTATGACTTTGGAGGGATACGGCCCCTACCAGATTGCGAACCGGCTGTCACAGGAAAAGATTGAGATACCTTCCCTGCACCTCTCCCATTACGGGGAGGGCGTGAACCAATCCAAGACGTTTAAAGACCCTTATGGCTGGGGTTCTTCTACTATCGTCAATATCCTGAAAAAGCGTGAGTATTTAGGCCACACCATCAACTTCAAGACCCGTAAGCACTTTAAGGACAAGAAAAGCCACTACGTTGATGAAAATGAATGGGTAATTTTTGAGGACACCCACACCGCCATTATCGACCCGGAAACCTTTGAGAATGTGCAGAGAATCCGCTCCAACGTGAAGCGTTACCCGGACGGCTGGGGAGAAGCCGCCCCGCTTACCGGCCTGCTCTACTGCGCCGACTGCGGCGGCAAGATGTACGTCCACCGCACCAACAATGGTAAGCGTATCTCACAGTATACTTGCTCCCAATATAGCAAGGTTCCGGTTGGCGTCCTCTGCTCCACGCAGCACCGAATCAATGAAAGCGCCGTCCTGACACTGGTTTCCGATATGCTCCGGGCGATTGCGGAGTATTCCAGAAATGACAGGGCAGAGTTTATCAAAGCGGTTCAGGAAACTCAGGCCGAGCAGCAGGCCAGCGACATCACCAGAAAGCGGAAACGGCTAGCGGCGGCACAGAAACGGGCCGGGGAACTGGAAAAACTGATATGCAAGATTTATGAGGACAATGTGCTGGGCAAGCTGCCTGACGCAAGGTACGCCGCCCTGGACGCACAGTACGCAAAGGAGCAGGAATCCCTTTCCGGCGAGATTACTGAACTGGAAAAGGCAATCGCTGGATATGAGCAGAGCCGGAAATCAGCGGAGAAATTTATCGCCCTTGTTGACAAGTATGAGAATTTTGACAACCTGACTACCACCATGCTGAATGAGTTTGTGGAGAAAATCCTTGTCCATGAGCGTGACCGAAAAGGCAGCATTGAAACCACGCAGGAAGTTGAGATTTACTTCAATTTTGTCGGAAGGTACATACCGCCCCATTTTGGGGAAATGAACCTCACGCCGGAGGAACTGGAAGCCCTGCGGAAGAAAGAGGAACGCAAGGACAAGCTGCACCAGGCATATCTCCGGCGCAAGGCCAACGGGACACAAAAACGGTATGAGGATAAAATCAAAGAAAAGAAAAGGGCTGAAATTGAGGCGAAGAAAGCCGCTATCCGCGCTAAGGATATGGAAAACGGCGTTTTTATCCCGGCCAGCAGCCTGCCAATGAAAGAGCCACGAGTGGGAAAAATATGATTTCAACTATTGCATAATAAACAAAACTTTTTCACCTTGACAATATGTGTTACAAATGTTATTATTTACTTGCGAATATTTATAACGAATATTCGCAAGTAAAATTCACCAGAAAGGAGAAATAGAATTATGCCGTCAAAGCCAGTCCTTTCGGACGCTGATAAAAAAGCAATCCGCAAAAAGCTGGAAGAACTATGCGAGGAATGTTGGATAGCGCAAGGGTACAAAAAGACAAGCATTAAGAATTTATGCGACAAGGCTGTTATATCTATCGGTACTTTTTATACGCTTTACCCGACAAAGGAAGATTTATTCCTTGAAACAATCACAGACATACAAAGGAGGTTGACCGAAAAGATTATCGACATAAACAGGAACAGCCGGACGAAAGAGGGCTTTGCACAGTCCATGAAAAGGCTTTTCCGGGAATACGACAGCAAGCCGTTCCTCTACAATGTCAATACGCCGGATTTTCAGTCTTTTGTGACAAAGCTGCCGGAAGAAACGATTAAGAAAATCAAGTTTGACAGTTTCGATTTTTTCAGACAGGTTATCCATGCCGCAGACCTCAATCTGAAAATGGAGGAAGCACAGGCATATGGAATTTTGAGTGCGCTGCTGTCAACAATCAATGCAAAAGAAACGCTTTCCGTCACTTGTGATTATTTCGCTGTTTTTGATTTTATGGTGGATAGCCTTGTGGCAGATATTTTTGAGTAAAGGAGATTTTTATGACAGAATTTGAGTACAAAACGATAGTAATTGACAGCAAGGAAACAGAACATTCCGAAAAGTCGCTGTCTGATAAGCTGAACCATTACGGTAAGGACGGTTGGGAACTGGTTACTTGTTTTTCTTATCCATGTATAGGCAGTTCCCAATATTCCCTTATCGGAATCGCACAGAAAGCGACTTTGATATTTAAAAGGCGGCTATGCTCCGAAAAGGGGGCGAGCGAATGACAAATGCGGTTGAAGTCCGGCATTTATCAAAATCCATAGAGGGCACCCCCATACTGAATGATATTTGCATGAATGTAAGGCAAGGGGAAGTATACGGATTTCTGGGCGCAAACGGCGCAGGAAAAACTTCGCTGATGAAAACACTGTACCATATCATTTTCCCCGATACAGGTACGGTATGTTTATTAGGCGAAACTATCAACAAGGGGAACAATCCCGTTTTCTCCCGTATCGGCAGCATTATTGAAAGCCCTGTTTTTTACAGCCATTTAAGCGCATACGAGAACATGGAACTCCATTGCCGATACATGGGCGCAGGCTATGAAAACATCATGGAAACGCTGTCATTGTTGGGTATTGCAGAAACGGGCAATAAAGCCGTAGGGAAATTCTCTTTGGGAATGAAACAGCGGCTTGCGCTTGCAAGGGCAATGCTCACAAAGCCGGATTTGCTCATTTTAGACGAACCTATAAACGGCTTAGACCCACAGGGAATTATAGAAGTACGGGAGCTGCTGCTGCGAATCAACCATGAATACCACACAAGCATTTTAATATCCAGCCATATCCTTGACGAGCTGTCTAAAATTGCCGACACAATCGGAATTATTGACCACGGAGCTATGCTTGCGGAAGTATCTATGAAAGAGCTTACGGCGAAAGAGATAGACATTGAATCCTATTATTTAGGCTTATTGGGAGGAGGTGGGAAAAATGTGGAATCTTATCCGCATGGAAATTAAGAAAGTACCGTTAAAGCCGCATATCGCCGGATTGTTAATCGCTAACTTTATCATTTTTCTGCTTTCCGCCTTTACGTCCAGCCTTTTAACTGCAAGCGGCAATATATCCACACTTCCGGGATTTGCCCCAGTCCAGTTAGATACGGTTACGTTAGCGGCAATGCTTGTAAGGGCTACTCTGATTGTATGGGAAGCGGTACTGATTTCCGTATTTTTGATTGAAGAATACAGAAACAAGACAATCGGCTTGCTTTTCACTTACCCGATCAGCCGCACGAAACTGATTACGGCAAAACTCATCTTGATATGCTGCATTAGTTTTACGTTCCATGTGCTGTCAAATATCTTCCAATATGCCACAATCTTTCTTGCGGCAAAATGTTTTGATTTTGTCACGTTCAGCTTTGGAAACATACTGGCACAGGCAGTTACAACAATATCCGCTATCCTGTTGGGGCTTCTCCCGCTGTATGTTGGAATGATAAAGAAGTCAACGATTGCAACCGTTGTTTCGTCTATTGTCATTGTTGCCATAGCGTCAAACTCACAGGGAAGTAGCGCAGGATTGATGTCAATCCCCGTTGCGGCAGTTATTTTCGGTATCATAGGCATCATTTTTTCAGCAGTCGCAATGAGAAAAATGATTTTATCAGATTTGAGCAATTAAAAGAAAGGGGGCGATAATATGAATTTTCCAATTCCCGATTTTGTACCCGTTCCAAGTGCGGAAATCATGCAGACCATTTCAATCGTATCATTGATTGTTGGTATCTGCCTTGTGGGCGTGGGATTGATTTTCCTGTTTCTGAACAAGAGAAAAGGGAAAGAAAAGAAAGCCACAGCCCTATGGATTGTCATAGGCGTTGGCGTGTTGCTTATTGTAAATCACGGCATACAGTTATTGTTTTAAAGGAGGACAAAATGATTAAAGAAGTAAATCGGGCTTGCGAAAAGTTGAATGGTAGATTGGGGATTTCCGTAGAACTTCCCAACCCGAAAAAGAAAGCGTTAAAAACGGCTGCGGCTTGTAACTTAGTTGTCGGTGCTGGTCTGGTGGCGGCAGGAATCCTTTTCCCGTCAAAATCTTGTGCGTTGTTGGGCGGCATCAGCGTTATCAGCAGCGTTGTACTGCGAAAAGAAAGCAAGCATAAGAACCATGAATCATGACGGGAACGAGCAATTCAAATGGTTATTATGCCCTGTTTGCGGAAGCAAGACACGCATTAAAATGCGGTCAGACACAGAGCTTCGGAATTTCCCGCTGTTCTGCCCCAAATGTAAGCAGGAAATGATAATCCACGTAAAAGATTATAATGTATTAGTTATCAAAGAGCCAGACGCACAGACGCAGAGCCGGTAACATTGAGCAAATTCACTCATTGTTATCGGTTCATTTTTTTATAAGCCGTTGCTCTTTTAACTCTTGAAGGTATAACATTTTTTGACTTGTAGACAACAGCGGTTTAGATGGGAGCTGTTATGATACAAGTTATCTATAAATGTGAACTGACACAAAATATATTACTGTCAAAAAAAGCATATTAGCCAGTTGGGAACACCCTGACAGCAAATGCGAAATTTGTCATATTCTAACTGAATACCGTATCTTATGCGTCCGAATGGAATTTAACCATCCGGGCGCTTTTGTTTTCTTGGGAGGTGCACACGCTCCCCACTGCCACTCTCCGCCTCACTCCGTTCAGAAATCTTTGCAAAAAAATCTGAACGGAGGAAAGGAAGATGGAAGTCACCATCAACATAGACGGACAAGCACTGTCCGTGGAGGTCACAGTCGAAGTATATGAGTACCTGGACAGAGCCGACCACAAGGAAGAAAACCTTGCCCATGAGAAGCGGAGGCACTGGGACAGCCGGGAGTTTGACGAGTACATAGTCCTCACCGAAGGGCGCTCCTGCTACTACCAGACACCGGAACAGTGGGTATGCAGGAAAGAAACCCTGCTGGAGATTAAGGCCGCCCTTGCGCTCTGCACCGAGGCGCAGCGCCGCCGGTTCCTGCTCTACGCATTGGAGGGTTTGAGCTATGCCGAGATTGCCGGGCTTTGCCGCTGCTCCAAAGCTGCCATACAGGACAGCATTGAGGCGGTACGGAAAAAAATTAAAAAATTTTTCTGATACAGACCCTACGATTGGCCGATTTCGGGCTAACCAGTGAAGGGAACTTTTTCCCTATCACATTATCGGAGAGGACAGGCAGGAAACCGCTGCCTGTCCTCTCCACATTTTAGGAGAGATTAGCCATGAAAACAATCAACCTGAAAAAGTATTATTACCCGCTTTTTGTTACAGACACATTTATTGAGGTATCGGACGAGGTGGCCGAGGCTCTGCTGTTTATGCGGAGGGAGGAAAACAACCTCACCCATAAAATCTGGTATCACAAGGCGTACTATTCCCTTGACTGTGAGGACGGGATTGAAAACTGTGCCTTTGATTTTACCGCCAAATCCCCAGAGGAGATTCTGCTGGAACAGGAGGAAGAACAGCTTTTCCTTGCCACACTGGAACATCTGTCCGAAGCTATGAATAGTCTGACGGACATACAGGCGAGGCGTATCCATGCCCGCTACATGCTTGGCAAAAAACTGATTGAGATTGCCGCAGAAGAAGGCGTAAGCGTATCCGTGGTACAGCAGACCGTTAAGAGCGGCTTAAAGCGAATGCGAAACTATTTTGAGAAAAAGAAGTGGAGGGAATGAGGCAAATGAATTTTAACAAAAGCGAACTGGAAATGCTCTACCAGTATGCCGCACCAACGAAGGAAGAAACCCTTGCCGGGCTGAAAGAGATTGTGCCAGTTCTGGAAAGGAAGGACGATTTACTCTCAAAAGTGATTGTCGAGAATACCATACGGAAACTGGAAAAACTGGCAGAGCCGGAGTGCAGCCGCTTTATTGCGGATAACCGGGCCGCCTTTATCGAAAAGCGGGATAATTCTATCCGCCAGAGGCTTGCCGCCACCAAAGCCGGGAAGGGGGAGCCGGTTCTGCAGGGGCATGACCTGGCAAGCATGGAGCGGTTCCTGCCGGAAACAAGGCACATGGTAACGGTGGATATTTTGAACAGTGACAGCCCGGTGGGATTCCCCGGAGAGCGATACCGCTTTTTCCTCTCTGATGAAGGCTATAAAAACGCCAGAGCCAGTGAGAAGCGGGGAGAAATCAAAATCAGGAACCATGCCGCTGTTATGGCCGGGAAACTCTATCCGGACAAGAGGCCACCGGCGCAGGAACGGTGAAGGCAACAAAAAAGAGGCTCCGCAAATCCAAGTCCGCATTGCCCCTTTAGTCCGTATCTTCGTCTGGTACATACTCCATGATGTCCTCAATACGGCAGTTTAGAATCCGGCACAAGTTGTTAAGAATCATGGTTTTGACAACCATGTTTTTCCGCAGCCGATGAAGCTGTGCTTTATCTATGCCGAAATCCTTGATTAGTCTGTACTGGCTTATCTCCCGCTCTTTGAGGGTAGACCAGAGCCGGTCATATTTAATCATGCTGTCAGCTCCCTTCCCTTGTATTTTAACTGTCAGCAAGCCTTAATCATATGGTGCGTGTATGCTCCCCTTTATATGCTAAATTGGAATATAAAAAGCGATTATCAGAGAATACAGACAGCAAAGGGGGAACGGAATCACTTCATGCAAAAACAGTAACAACAAATTTTTTATTATACGAGGCAACCGGAAACGGCTGTCTTTTTTACCGCCCGAAAGGAGGTGACTGCAAATGCCAGATATAGACAAGCTGAAAAACCAGCAGGAAAAAGTAAAGACGGAAATCCGCCAGTTGGAGAACCGCCAGAAGATTCTCCTGAACCGGAAAACGGACGCAGAGCGGAAAGCCAGGACACGCCGCCTGATTGAGCATGGGGCAATTCTGGAAAGTATCTTCCCTGCCGCTACTGCCATGACCGGCGAGGAAGTCAAAGCATTTTTATCCGCCATTTCCTGCCTGCCGGAAGTCATGCGGCTGCTGAAAAACGAGCCTTAAAGCCAGGGTGTGCAGCAATCTTAAAAATCCAACGGCGCACTTATACACCGTTCCGGTGCGTGCGCCCTGCCGGGGGCGTGGCGTCCTCTGGACGCAATGGGGAGCTACACTCCCCAAACCCCTTGTGAGCTCCGCCGGAAAGGACACCCGCCCTGCGTCTGCCCTTTCCAGCGAAGCCAATCTATCCCCACCCGAAAGGAGGCGAACCGCCATAGCCATATTCCATATGCCCGTCCAGATTATCAAGCGCAGCAAGGCCAAGTCTGCCGTGGGCGCTGCCGCTTACCGGAGCGGAACAAAAATGACCAACGAATGGGACGGGCTTACCCATGATTACACCCGGAAACGTGGCGTAGTCCACTCTGAAATCATATTGCCGCCCCATGCCCCGCCGGAATTTCAAGACCGCAGAACTCTCTGGAACAGTGTGGAGATGGTTGAAAAGACCCATGACGCACAGCTTGCCCGTGAGATAGAGATTTCCCTGCCGGTAGAACTGAACCGGGAGGAACAGCTGCGGCTTGCCCGCTCCTTCATCAGCGATACCTTTGTCGCCGCCGGTATGTGTGCGGATTTCTCTATCCATGACAAGAAAGACGGCAATCCCCACTTCCATGTCATGCTCACTATCCGACCGCTAAAGGAGGATGGGCAGTGGGGAGCGAAATGCCGGAAGGTCTACGAACTGGACGAAAACGGCCAGAGAATCCCCAACGGCAAAGGCGGCTGGAAGAGCCATCGGGAGGACACCACCGACTGGAACGACAAGGGAAATGTAGAGAAGTGGAGGACTGCCTGGGCTGCCTACGCCAACAGAGCGTTGGAGGCTGCTGGCAGGCCGGAACGGATTGACCACCGCTCCTACGAGCGTCAGGGCATTGACAAGATACCTTCCATCCATCTGGGAGTTGCCGCCAGCCAGATGGAACGGAAAGGCATTGCAACGGAGAAGGGGAACATCAACCGCCAGATTGCCGCCGACAATAAACTGCTGAAGGAAATCAAGGCACGGATTGCCCGGCTCTACAAATGGACAAAGGAGCAGGTGGGGAAACCGGAAGGAAAAGACAGTATCATGGCACAGCTTTACGAGGCCCAACTGTCAACAGGGAACCCTGACTCCCGGTATGGGAAGATAAAGAACCTGAAAGAAAGCGCCGCCCTGTTTAATTTCCTGAACAGCAACAACATCACTTCCATAGAGCAGCTTTATGAAAAGGTGGCCGCCATGAACAAAGATTACTATTCCCTGCGTGGGAAGATTGTCAACGCCGAGCGGCGTATCAAAGTGCTGAACGAACATCTTTCCATGTGGGAGAAATACGAGAGGAACAAAGGAACCCGCCGCCAGTTCGACAAGATGAAGCCGGGGAGGAAAAAGGAGCAGTTTGAGCAGAAGCACAGTGCGGAACTGGCGTTATATGAGGCCGCCGTCCGGTATCTGGAAAAGCTGAAAGCCACCGGCGAAGAAGTCACCCCGAAGAAATGGCAGGCCGAGGCTGACCGCCTGAAAGCGGAGAAATCGGTACAGTACCAGAAAATGAAATCCATGCGGGAGGACATCAAGGCGGTGGAGAACCTGAAAAAGACAGCGGAGCAGTTGGCTAGGACGGAAAATGAACCGGCCAGAAAGAAGGAGGAACAAGAATTATGACACAGCAGTTTATCACCATGACAATCACTATCACCGTAAAGATACCCGTGCCGCCCACGCCGCCAGCGCCTACGGGGGCGAAAGTGCCGGAGCCGGTTTTCCTTTTCAGGGAGGGGCAGCCGCCTTTATGCCGATGCAAGGTGAGATATGGGAAACAGGCGGCATGAGCGAATCCCGGCCATGGACTACCGGCAGTACCGCAGGGCGAGGCGGCTGGTGCGTGAGTGCTGCAACTATGACAATGGCCAGTGTATGGTGCTTGACGAGGGGGACGGGTGCGTCTGTGTCCAGAGCATTTCCTATTCCCTGCTCTGCCGCTGGTTCCGTGTGGCGGTGCTGCCTTTAGACCACCAGCTGGAAACGGCTCTTTACCACCGGCTGGAAAGCAGGCGGTGCAGCGAGTGCGGCGCTCTTTTCCTTCCCGGCTCCAACCGGGCGAAATACTGTAAGGAGTGTGCCGCCAGGGTGCGCCGGAGGAAGGAGGCAGAACGCCAAAGGAAAAGATACCATGATTCTACGCATTTAGGAGTGGAAAAAGCCTTGTAAATCAAGCGCTTTCGGAGCGTGTCGGAGGGGAGGCAATACTTTTTATCACTGACACCCCAAAAGCCCCATTAAAATGCGTACATAGGCTTAAAAAAGCTATTCAGAACAAAAGGAGCAACTAAATGACAGAGAACCGACGATTTTATTACCTCAAGCTGAAAGAGAATTTTTATAACAGCGAAACCATGGTCATTCTGGAGAGTATGCAGGACGGCCTTCTGTACTCCAATCTCCTTCTCAAGATGTATTTGATGTCCCTGAAAAGCAGCGGCGTACTCCTGCTGAATGACTGCCTGCCCCATACGGTGCAGACCATAGCCACCTTTACCCGGCATCAGGTAGGCACGGTGGAACGGGCTTTGAAGATATTCCAGGAGTTTGGGCTTGTGGAGATACTGACGGACGGGGCCTATTACATGAGCGACATCCAGCTGCTGATCGGCCAGTCGTCCAGCGAGGGGGAGAGGAAGAAAAAGGAGCGCATGAGGCTGAAACGCCAGAACCTGCTCCCTGCCGGGGAAGCGGACATTTGTCCGTCCAATGGCCGGGTGGACAAATGTCCGCCTATATTAGAGTATAGAGATAAAGAGATTAGAGATAAGAGTATAGAGAATAGAAAGGGGGATAAGACACACGCCTATGGGAGATACCGGAATGTATTTCTATCTTCTGCAGAACTGGCAGAACTCCAAGCGGAACTGCCCTCTCTCTGGGAACAGTACATTGAGCGGCTGTCCGAGTATATGGAATCCAGTGGAAAGGGATATAAAAACCATGCAGCCACAATCCGGCGCTGGGCGAACGCCGACAAAAAGAAAGAGGAACCGCCTGCCCGGAACCGGGATTACAGCGTGGAGGAAGGAGAAACCATATGATAGAGATTACCGCAGAAGTCCGGGCAGCCATTGACCGGGCAGCCGGGGATATGGAACTTGCCGGGGACGAATACATAGAACCGGCTGACGGGCTTATCCACTGTAAGAAATGCCATGGCAGCCGCCAGACTGTCGTGCCTAGGTTCGGAGGCTCCGGCTATTTCATGCCCCGCTGCCTCTGTCCCTGCCAGCAGAAGGCGCAGGAGGAACGGAAAGCCATGGAGGAACAGAAGGAACACATGGAGCGTGTCAAACGCCGGAAGGCGCAGGGGCTTCAGGACAGATACCTTTATGATTACACTTTTGCCAATGATAACGGCCAGAATCCCGTCATGGAGAAAGCCCACGCCTATGTGGAGCATTGGAAGGAGGCATACCGGGACAATGCCGGCCTTCTGCTTTTTGGTGACGTGGGAACCGGGAAATCCTTTTTTGCCGGCTGTATCGCCAATGCCCTGCTTGACCGTGACGTGCCGGTTCTGATGACAAATTTCCCGTCTATCCTGAACCGGCTGACCGGCGTGTTTGCCGAGGACAGGGCGGCCTTTATCGCCAGCCTGGACGATTACAGCCTGCTTGTCATTGATGATTTAGGAGTGGAGCGCAGTACCGAGTATGCCATGGAGCAAATGTTCACCGTCATTGACAGCCGATATCGGAGTAAGAAGCCGTTGATTGTCACAACAAACCTGAAACTGGAAGAAATCAAGAACCCGCCAGACCTTGCCCACGCAAGGATTTATGACCGCATACTGGAACGGTGTGCTCCGATTCTTTTTTCCGGTAAAAATTTCCGGGAGGAAGGAGCCAGGGCGACCAAAGCGGCGGCGAAAGAGATTGTGAGTAAGGGATAACAAAACCTGATTGTATGTAAAGGAGAATTTATGGGCAGCGAGAAAATCACAGAGGACATTACCACCACGACACCGGCTAAGGACGCTCCCGCACTGGTGAAGAAGATTGGCCGGACTACCTACATTGTGAGGGTTCATTTCAGTAAGACCAGCAGGGAAACCATGAGCGACAAAATCAAGCGTATGCTGAAAAATGAGATACAGCAGATGTGAAAAAGCGATAACGGAAACAGGCCGGGATTCAGAAATGCGCTGGCTCCCGGCTTGTAAAATCAGGAGGTTTATGGTAGTATGGAGATACGAAAACAGAAGGGAAAGCAGGTGGGAAGATTGACAGTGACGGAACAGATAGACCAGAAACATCAGGAAGATTTACAGAGGCTAAGAGGCTTTCGCCTGCTTGATGATGATTTCCTCACAAAGTGTTTTGAGGGAGATACGGCAAGCATAGAACTGGTATTGCGGATTGTACTGGAAAAGCCGGATTTAAAAGTGCTGGACGTTCGCACCCAGGTATTTGTGGAGAATTTGTTGAATCGTTCAGTAAGGTTTGATATTCTTGCTACTGACAGTACTGGCGCTAAAATAAATGTTGAAATCCAACGAGCCGATAAAGGAGCCGGGAGAAAAAGAGCAAGGTATAATTCCAGCATGATGGACGCAACTCTTTTGAAGAAAGGTGATGATTTTGACAATCTCCCAGAAACATGGGTAGTGTTCATCACGGAAAATGATGTGATAGGAAAAGGGCTGCCGCTCTATCCGGTTGAGCGCTGCTTTTTAGGAACCGGAGAAAGATTTGAAGATGGTTCACATATACTGTATGTAAACGGTGCTTATCGTGGAGATACACCAATCGGAAAACTCATGCATGATTTTTCATGTACTAATGCGGCAGATATGTATTATACGACACTGGCAGACAGAGTTCGTTTTTTCAAGGAAAGTAAGGAGGGCATTTTAATCATGTGCAAAGTCATGGAGGATATGAGAAAAGAATCTTTACAAGAGGGCATAAAAGAAGGGGCAATAAATACTGCTAAAAGAATGTTGACAGATGGAATATTGACACTTGAAAAAATTGCGGAATATGCAGGACTTCCTCTTGACGAAGTAAAAAAATTGAAAGCAGAGCGGACAGCATAAAACAAAACCGTAGGCCGGGAATCTAAAAACAGGTTCCCGGCCTTATTTTTTTGCCCTGAAATGTAAATTTTCTATGAATTTGATTAAAAAGTCGAATCTTTCCAAAGTTAGTTGATTTTGCGTTTTAATTCAAGCCGTAGCAGCTTTCCTTTCAGCATCTCGAAGCTGTTGCGACCATACATGATTCTTTTGACAACCTTTAGCTTATTTACGCTTCCTTCCGCAAGTCCATTATTATAATCAAGCAAAATTGCATTTTTTACTGCCGCGATATCCCTTCTGATCCCGTTTATAAAACTGCTTAATTCATCTATTTCCAGGGAGTCTGTTTCTTCCAGCCATTTATCAAGTTCAGATTCTTTTTTCCCTAATAACGTCTGTTTAAAGCCTGACACAGCATCGTAAACACGCCCTATGACTGGATATTCCCCTATAATTCGGTCGAGCTGCTCCGCGCTGATGGCTGAAATCTTGTCAATCGGACGGTACAACAGGCTGACCAGCCATTTCCGTTCAATCTTTTCACCGGAGACCCCTTGCCGGGCAGTTTCCTTCATGATCTTGCGCTCCCTTGTGGCAAACATACGGATTGCGGCGTCCGACCCGGCGTATCCTTTTTCACGGATGATAATGCCTATCTGCTTAAATGTCTTTCCTTCTGACAGCATTGTTTTTATGGCTTCTGCATACGGCTTTATTTTACTTGGAATGGTAGTGTTATAATAAGAGTTTGCCGGGTTAAAATCCTCTTTCAGGTATTTTGCCACGGTTGCCCTGCTGATGCCCGCCAGCCCGGCAATCTCCCCTTTGTTGAATCCCTGTTTTCTTAGTTCCCGCACCTGTTTCACCACTTTCATCTTCTTTTCCACATTTGCATTATGTTTTGCGGTAGGAGAATCTTCCTTAATGGGTTTATCCCAATAATCCCCGGTGAGCTTCCCGTCATAATGAGATGCTTCTGTGGGGAGCATAAAGTTTGCCGAAAGCAGGCGTGATATGAATTTTTTTGCGGCATCCGTAAGGCCCTTGAGAAGATGGAAACGGTCACTTACCTGCTGTATGTCCATCCCTGCCTGTTCAATGGCACTTTTATAGGAAACAGAGCCGTCTCGTGATACGATTCGGATATTCGGGTAGCTTCTAAGCCATTCCGCCACATCTTCCACATCACGGGATGCAAGCAGGTCTACTACACGGTGTGTATCTATGTCCACCATGATAGTGCCATAAGTCTGTCTTTTCCTAAATGCGAAATCATCAATACACACTTTTGTTATGGAATGCTTTTCAGGGAGCGGTATATCTTTTTTTTAAGAGATTGCAGATGGTGCTTTTCCCGACATCTGCAATCCCGTCCTTTATTGTCCTTGATGCTGCAACAGAACTGGTATTCAATGATATGTCTATAATCTTGTCAATAAGGCGTTTTGTCTTTTTCCCTTTCTGTGCCAGGAAGTCGAAACGCTCTGCAAAAGTAGTGAATCCGCAGTCTGGATTGTCGCAGAAGAATTTTCTGTTTTCAATAACGACTTTTGTTTTTTGGCCCATGATTGGAAGATCCTGAAAACTTTTTTCGTAGCGGCTATGTATTCGCGCCGATTCAGAGCCGCAATATGGGCATCTGCATATTTTTCTGTTTGAGGCTGCATAAATAATGACTTCATTCTCTATTATTTTATAATCCAGATAATCCAGATTTGGATCAAGTTCCTTGATAAATTCATCCATGGTATCAACTCCCGCAAACACTTTAAAATCTATGCTTAGTATACCATGTTTTTCCATTTGACAAAAGCTTTATTTCAATTAACTTTGGAAAGATTCAAAAAGTCCTTTACAAAACGTCACTGGCAAAACCGCAAAATCTATACTGATTTCCTGCGGCGCGCGGCTGGCGGTATTCGATATTGCCGAGCTACGGGAGGTCACAGCCTATGATGAGCTGGAACTGGACACCCTGGGGGACAAAAAAACCGCCCTGTTCCTTATTATGAGCGATACCGATGACAGCTTTAACTTCCTGATTTCCATGTGCTACACCCAGCTGTTTAATCTGCTCTGTGAAAAAGCGGATGATGTGTACGGCGGCAGGCTCCCGGTCCATGTGCGCTGCCTGATTGACGAGTGCGCCAACATCGGGCAGATTCCAAAGCTGGAAAAGCTGGTAGCCACCATCCGAAGCCGGGAGATTTCCGCCTGTCTGGTATTGCAGGCGCAGTCCCAGCTGAAGGCCATCTACAAGGACAACGCCGACACCATCATCGGAAATATGGACACTTCCATCTTTCTGGGCGGCAAAGAACCCACCACCTTAAAGGAGTTAGCCGCCGCCCTGGGAAAAGAAACCATTGACACTTACAACACCGGGGAGAGCCGGGGGCGGGAAACCTCCCACTCTCTCAACTATCAGAAATTGGGGAAAGAGTTGATGAGCCAGGATGAGCTTGCGGTTATGGACGGTGGAAAATGTATCCTCCAGCTGCGGGGCGTCCGCCCGTTTTTGTCAGATAAATATGACATCACCAAGCACCCCAATTTTCAGTACACCGCCGACGCGGACGATAAGAACGCCTTTGACATTGAAGCGTTTTTGTCCACCCGGCTCAAACCAAAACCCAACGAGGTCTACGATGTGTTTGAAGTTGACGTAGACACCGAGGGCGAATAATCCCGTTCCGCAAGAAAGGAGTGATCTTATCTACCCGCCAGGGTCCCTGAAACCTGCCTCGGTTGAGGCCATTGGCGTACAAAGCGGACAGCTCAACAAAAAAATGAAGAAGGAGGATAGCCGGAATCGAGCCGCCCAAAATTCAGGGCGGTTTTGTTGTCCGGCTTTTGTATGCCTATGAACCAACACTAACCACAAAGCGATTCCGGCTAAATTAAAGTATGGAATTTTTCAACAGCGCAATCGAAGTTTTGCAGACCCTCGTGATCGCACTGGGAGCCGGCCTCGGTATCTGGGGCGTCATCAACCTGCTGGAAGGTTATGGCAATGATAACCCTGGGGCCAAGAGCCAGGGCATGAAACAGTTCATGGCTAATTAAAGGGAACAAAAAGAAAGGGAAAGCCAATCCAGACGGTATCAGCGGCAGGATACAAGAATAAATTGTGATTTCACAAGATTGGTGCTATAATAAGAGAAAAGTTCCTGCCGGGGCAGCCGCCCCGGTGGTATGGATAGAAAGGCAGGAAAACAATATGCACATCAGCTATAAACCACTCTGGCACACACTGTTAGAGCGTGATATGAGGAAAGAGGATTTAAGGCTTGCTGCTGGTATGACAACAAATATGATTGCCAACATGAGCAAAGAGGGAAAGCACATCAGCATGGATACATTAGCCCGTATCTGCGAAACGCTGAATTGTGAGATTACCGATGTGATTGAGTTAGTACCAGACGAGCCTGCTTCCACAGGAGGTAAGGAACATGAGAGAATTGAAACCAAGAATAACGGAAAACGGAATTGATTATATCCTTGTCGGAGATTACTACATCCCGGACTTGAAACTGCCGGAGGAACACCGCCCTATCGGAAAGTACGGACGGATGCACCGGGAATATTTAAGGGAAGTCCACCCAGCCAGATTGAATACATTGATACTGACCGGAGAATTGTGGACATATCTTGCAGACCTGAACGAACAGGCACAGGAACGGTTAGACACTATCATGGAGCAGATGAAAGCCACCGAGGGCGTGACAGAGGAATTGAAGCGAACTCAACAAATGGAATGGGTGCAGCGTTGTAATAACATTCACAACCGGGCAGAAGAAATTGTTTTGCATGATATAATTTATTCATACGGGAGTAATTAAATCGGAGGTATATAAGATGATTGAAATTGTATTTGGTGAAAGTGCCTGTGGAAGTTTGAAAATTGCCCAAACTTACGGTAAGGGAAAGTATAGAGGAAGTGCAGTTTCGGTCTTTATGAGGCACGAAGATGGGAGTGTTCCATCTTCAGATGAAATGAAAGAAGCACAAATTCAAGCACAGGAACAAGAACATATTGCTTGGGAGAATGCTATTCCATTGGGAGGCAAGAGCAGTGATGTTTATTGTTTTGATATGGCTCTTAGTGTGGGAGATATTTCTGATAATGGAATTGGCGAACAGCGGAAAAATGTTCTCAAGAAAATGCTGTCTGTCTGGTTTGTAGAGGATTTAGACTATCAGGTTGAAGAAAAAATACAGAAAATTAAAACTACATTGTCTTCGGTTATTGAACGATATGTAGCTGGGGAAGAAGTTCGTATTTGGTATAGCTATAATCCGGATGAACTTTGCGGTATGTACTGGCTTATGAAACAACTTCGACCATTAAACTGTCAGACAACAATTTATTTGGTTAAGTTACCTGCCTGGGAATATGGAAAAGAAAATACTATGATATCCAAAATAGCATGGGGTGAGGTTTCTCCTGGCGAATGGGGAAAATATATAACTCTACAAGAAAAAGCTAAGCCTGTATTTCTTTCAGCTTGTGCTATGAAATGGAATCAACTTCAAAATGAAAATGCACCTTTGCGTGCAATGCTAAATGGTAAATTGCAAAGTGTTTCAGAAGATATATATGATAGTTTCATTCTTCGTGAAATTGCGGAACAGCCAGAGCAATTCAAAATGGCTATTGTTATAGGTAATGTTTTAGGAAAATATCAACTTGGAATTAGTGATGTATGGATTTCTAATCGCATTGATAAAATGCTTGAAGATGGTGTGTTGGAAATTATACAGGACGCACCAAAGGGAGAAACAAATTATCGCCGGATATTAAGAAAACGAATGAAATAATAACCACAGCAAGAACCGCTGCTACATGGAAGGCACCCCAACCATGCAACAGCGGTTTTTTTTACCGTTTTTTCCTCTGGCTGATAGGCGTTCCCATTTTCTTTGATTTTTTGAGAATCCGAATCAGCCAGCGAAATTCTTCGTCTGACAGATTTTTATAGTTGATACCGAGCTGCTTGCAGTAAAGGACAACCAGCTTTTCATCCCGGCTGCCCTTGAAATTTTCGACTGCTTCGAGATTTTCTTTCAATTCATCGGCAACGGTGGTCTGGGGCGCACTCTCACTGTCCTTTTTGTGGGCTTCCCGAATATCCCGGATAATCAGGTTGAGGTCATCCAGAACCATGTGACTGAAATACTCATCATCACTGATATGGGCGGCTTGCAGCACTTTCAAATGCGGGTCATCTTCGCCTGGGCGATACCGTTCAATGATTTCATGCCGGACGGTATCGACAAGTGCATTGAGGTTTTGAATCTGCATGGTAGCAATCCCGTCCACATAAATCTCAATGTCTGCAAGAAACTTGATAAAATCTTTATGTGTAGCAAGCTCACAGAGCAGACGGTTGTTAATCCGACCGCTTTTCAGCAGTGCCACCATCTCATCATTCAAATGCAGCTCCGTCAATGGTGTGTTGATCTGCTCCCTGTTCTCTGTCCGGCACAGTAGATAATCAACAGAGACCCCATAGAAGTCTGCCAGCGTGATAAGGTTGCCATGATTGATTTCCTTAAAATCCTCTTTTTCATAACTTCCAAGAGCTGATTTGGAAATGCCTGTCAGCTTTGATAGTTCTTCCAGATTTAAGCCTTTGTCCTTGCGGAGTTCCCAAAGGCGTTCCTGTATGCTTGTTGCTCCTTTCATGGGCGCACGCTCCTTTCCAATGGTTTCATTGCTGCCGCTTATCTGGATTATATCACACTTTCCGCAATCGTGGAAATTTCTGATTTTTACCCCTAATTCCTACTTTGTGGACATACGGCACAGGGCACAAAAATGTTCTATGATACAGGTAGTTCATCGATGGATTATTCCAATCGAATGACCAGCCTGTGTGGGATATGCTTCCCCGGCGATGTAGCGCCATGACTTTTGGCAGGGATGTGGAGGAACCCTGACCGAAACGAGCGTACCAAAGGGAGCGATACGCCGCTGTGAGATTCAGGGGAGGAACGACACCGGGGAGAACTGGCGAACTGACACCGAAATGATACCGAAACACGACAATCTGATAGGGGGATAGTCTACCCTATCGCTGATACTTCGGGAGATTTTAATCGGCTCTATGACCGTAATTTTGCCGAAAATCGCCCCGAAACCATACACTAAAACGGGAGGAAATACAATATGCCGAGAATGAGCAAAAAGAGGAAGCATGAGCTTTCCTTTTACCTCAATGACCGGGGGCGTGTCACTTACAACGAATTATGCCGGAAATGCCAGCATGGGTGCAAGCAGAGCTTCCGGGCGGTTGTGATTGACTGCCCCCGTTATTTATTCAAACGATCAAAGAAAAAGGAGGAACACACCGAATGAATTTTGAATTTATGACGATAGACACACCATTGCCGCCCTGTATGCCATTTCCCAGAGCGTTGACAGGATTTCCAGTCAGCAGCACCGCAAAGGTCATGTACTGCCGGATGCTGGACGCTATGCTATCCAAAGGGCAGGAGGACGAGAACGGAATCCTGTTTGTCTGCTTCCCTGTCACAGCCATTGCCGCAGTCCTGTCCCGCAGTCCCATGACGGTCAAGCGTTCTCTGAATGAACTGGAAAACGCCGGACTTATCATGCGGGTGCGTCAGGGCGTGGGAGAACCGAATAGGATTTATGTGCTGATACCGGGAAAGGAGGACGCTGCCCTTGCCTGATACCTCGAAGCTGGAAAAGCTCAACCGGGAGCTGGAGAAAAGCGAAAAGAAACTGCGGAAAGCCATCAATGATGAAAAGGCATTGCAGCACCAGTTAAAGCAGCTTACCCGAAAGGAACGGACGCACCGGCTCTGCACTCGTGGCGGTATGCTGGAAAGTTTTCTGCAAGAGCCGGAACGCCTAACAGATGATGATGTCATGCTGTTGTTGAAACTCATTTTTCACAGGCAGGACACGCAGGAACTATTGAAAAAAATGCTGGAACGGGAGAAGCCGGAAACCCCTTAGTTTACTAAGGGCGCATTATCCGAGATTTCCAATTATCCGAGGTAACTCTCAAAGCTGCCGATATGAAAGGCTTTCAAAGAAATTATCTCGGATAATTATTTATGAAAAGAGCAACTGCCATTTCAAAAATTATCAGAGGCAAAGGTGTGATTTACCCAATTATCTCGGATAAGTACAAATCACCCACAATTGAAAGCGGGGTTAATTATCCGAGATAATCGTTTTCAAATGCTGTATTCATCGGATTTAATCAATTTACCTCGGATAAGTTTTTATCTCGGATAATGCGCCCTATCCAAGAACTCGGATAGGGCGCAATTATACACCACCCAGAGGTTGGTGCATTGCGTTCTCCGAAGGCTCCTCGCCGGAGGGCTGTGATTTTCCGCAGTCATGGTCTGCTCCAAATCATACAGGGGACGCTACGCTTCCCCTGCGCTGGCTGCCGCCAGCTACCCTTTTGTGGACTTGCCATCTGGGGACACCTTGCCTTGCAAGCTGTTCCCAGCCGACAAGTTTCATAAAATATGCTATCTTTTCGATAGGCAATACAGTATAATGATGTTGATAACAATTTAAGTAAGGAAGATAGTGATGAAAGACTTATATGATATTGCCTTGTGTACGGTAAAAAACATAAATTTAAAGAAAAATGGTAAAGCAGGTCATGTGGCTTGTGCTTTAGAAACAGTAAGTGGTATTGTTTATACTGGCATTTGTATTGATGTGCCCTGTTCAATTGGAATTTGTGCAGAACAGGCAGCTATTGCCGAAATGCTGAAACATGGAGAAACGAAAATCAAAAGAATTGTATCTGTTTATGAAGATGGCAGCATCCTGTCGCCTTGTGGAAGATGCAGAGAATTGATTTCACAGTTAGATCTGGATAATGAAAATACAGTAGTTGCCATTAACAATGACCAAAAGGTTACATTGAAAGAATTATTACCTGAAAGGTGGGACAAAAAATGGGATTAAATAAATTAACCAACAGAATTTATTTTTTAGAACACGCCCCCGAAGTGGACAGACCGATGTTAGCTTATCTTAAAGGAGATAAAATTTCTCTGGCGATTGATGCTGGATATTCGGCATCTCATGTTCAGGATTTTTACAGGGCAATCGAAGCGGAACAGTTTAACAAGCCGGATTTTACGGTTATTACACATTGGCATTATGACCACACCTTTGGTATGCACGCAATCAATGGAATAAGTATTGCCTATGGCAAAACAAATGAGTTCCTCAAAGACCAGCAAGAACAGGCAAAAAACCTCAATTATATCGAAATTCTGAAAAAGGAAGATATTCATTTTAGAAAAGAATATTGCGGACAGGACAAATTAAGTATTGTGCTGTCCGACATAACTTTCTCGGATAAAATGACTTTGGATTTAGGTGGCATTACTGCACAAATCTTTCATACAATTTCGCCACATTCAGAAGATACTACTTGTGTTTATGTGCCAGAAGAAAAAGTTTTGTTTTTAGGAGATTCAACGAGTGAAGATTTCTTTAATAATGGATATATGGATAAGGATAAACTGTATTCTTTGGTTCAGACTATTCAATCTATCGATTGTAAATATTGCATACTAAGTCATTGCGAACCTCTTAGTAAAGAGGATTTGCTTGCTTATTTGTTGTCAGTAGAAGCTTGAAATTCCATTTTGCTATTTTTCTACATCGGGTCAACTTGCCCCGAACTTTTACAACTAAATACCCGCCGCCCAGCGGCATACCGAGCAGGAAATCTGAAAAAGGTCTCCTGCTTTTTTTCTGCCCAAAATGAGGTGGCAAAACGCCACCCCATCCACCAAGCATAGAAAGGAGGGACACGAAATGCCCTGTCCACACAACGAAATCACGATTGTACAGCGAAGCCAGCGGCAGTCTGCGGTTGCCGCCGCTGCTTACCAGAGTGGCGAAAAGCTTTTCTGTGAATATGACCAGCAAGTGAAGCACTACCCGGAAAAGCGTGGTATCGTCCACAATGAAATCCTGCTCCCGGCAAATGCCCCACAGAAATATGCAGACCGCAATACCCTATGGAACGCCGCCGAAGCGGTGGAGAAACAATGGAACTCTCAGCTTGCAAGGCGGTGGGTGCTTACCATCCCCAGAGAGATACCACCTGACCAGTATGCTGTCCTTGTCCGGGAGTTTTGTAAACAGCAGTTTGTTTCCAAAGGCATGATTGCTGACTTTGCCATCCATGACCCCCATCCGCCGGGACACAATCCCCACGCCCATGTCATGCTGACTATGAGGGCAATGGATGAACATGGGAAATGGCTTCCCAAGAGCCGCAAGGTTTATGACCTTGACGAAAACGGGGAACGGATAAAACTTCCCTCCGGCAGATGGAAAAGCCACAAGGAAGATACGGTTGACTGGAACGACCAGAAGTATTGTGAAATCTGGAGGCATGAATGGGAGGTCATCCAGAACCGCTATCTGGAAGCCAATGACCGCCCGGAGCGTGTGGACTTGCGTTCCTATGCCAGACAGGGGCTTGATATTGTCCCCACTGTCCATGAGGGTGCTGCTGTCCGGCAGATGGAAAAACGTGGTATCCAGACGAATATCGGCAATCTGAACCGGGAAATCAGAGCCGCCAACCGCCTGATGAAGTCCATCCGGCAGCTTATCCAAAACCTCAAAGGCTGGATTACCGAGCTGGGAGAAAAACGGAAAGAGCTGCTTGCACAAAAAGCGGCGGAGGAAGCGGTCTTTCTTCCAAATCTGCTGATGAAGTATATGGAGATACGAAAGGAAGAACGGAAGGACTGGACAAGGGCTGGACAGAACCGGGGGACTTCACAGGACTTAAAGGCAGTCAGCGAAGCCCTGTCCTATCTCCGGCAAAAGGGGCTTTCTACTGTGGAGGACTTAGAAGTATTTCTGGAATCTTCCGGGAAATCAGCCGCAGATTACCGCAATCAGATGAAGCCAAAGGAAGCCCGCAGCAAAGTGATTGACGGGATTCTTGCCAGCCGGACAGACAGCAAGGAATGTAAGCCCGTCTATGACAAGTACCAGAAGATATTTTTTAAGAAAACAAAGGAAAAATTCAAACAGGAACACCCGGAGGTTGCCCGGTATGAGAAAGCCGCCGCCTACCTTGCTAAGCACCCGGACGATAAGGACAGCACTCAAAAGGAACTGCAAGAGGAGCAGGAAACGCTTCTCAGCGAAATCGCAGAGCTGAAAGTACCGCTGACCGAGGTACAGGAGGATTTGAAGAAGCTGCGGGACATCCGTTATTGGGTACGGAAAGCCACACCCGGCACAGAGGAAAGTAAAGAGCCACCCAAGAAACAGCCCATCAAGGAAGCCTTGCAGGATAAGGTGGACGAGAAAAAGGCTAAAAGAACTATCCCGGCGCAGACAAAACGCAAACAACAGGATATGGAACTTTAACAGACACTTGCCATTTTCAATCAGAGAATGTCAGGTGTTTTTTCTTTTTTTCAAGGAGGGACAGATTTGAATGTATTTGAAGCTGTGAAGCAGTCCGTCACAACCAGACAGGCTGCGGAGCATTATGGAATCCATGCAGGGCGGAACGGGATGGCTTGCTGCCCGTTCCATCACGATAAAACCCCAAGCATGAAGCTGGATCGGCGTTACCACTGCTTCGGTTGCGGTGCGGATGGGGATGTGATTGATTTTGCCGCCGCCCTGTATGGGCTGGGAAAGAAAGAAGCCGCCGTACAACTGGCACAGGACTTCGGGCTTTCCTATGAGGACTGGAAGCCGCCGGGAAAGGCAAAAAAGCCCAAGCCCTGGCAGAAATCCCCGGAGGAACAGTTTCAAGAAGCAAAGAGCCGCTGCTTCCGTATTCTTGCCGATTATCTCCATCTGCTTCGGGCATGGAGAACGGACTACGCCCCACACTCCCCGGAGGAAGCCTTTCATCCCCGGTTTATAGAAGCCTTACAGAAGCAAGACCAAGTGGAGTATCTGCTGGATGTGCTGCTGTTCGGGGAAACAGAGGAAAAAGCGGCTTTGATTACGGACTACGGAAAGGATGTGATACAGCTTGAACAGCGAATGGCAGAGCTTGCCGCCGCAGACGCAGCAAGAACTAAAAAACACCATGAACGCCATGCAGCCACCCCAGAGCATTGAGGAAATCAAGGAGGGGCTGGAAACTACCGAGAAAGGCGGCGTCCGTCAGAGTATACGGAACTGCCTGACTGTATTCCAGCGTGACCCGCTGCTTTCCGGGGCTATCGCATACAATATCCTGACTGACCGCAAGGACATCATAAAGCCCATCGGCTTCCACAGGGAAAGCACCCCCCTGAACGATACAGATATGAAGTATCTGCTTCTCTATCTGGAAGAAACCTACGGGCTTACCAATGAGAAAAAGATTGATAACGCCATCGGGATTGTGGCGAATGAAAACAAGTACCACCCCATCCGGGATTATTTAAGTTCCCTTGTGTGGGACGGGACAGAGCGAATCCGCTTCTGCCTGCGGCACTTTCTGGGGGCTGACGCAGACGATTACACCTATGAAGCGTTGAAGCTGTTCCTGCTGGGTGCAATCTCACGAGCCTTTCAGCCGGGGTGCAAGTTTGAAATCATGCTTTGTCTGGTAGGCGGTCAGGGGGCTGGCAAGTCCACCTTCTTCCGTCTGCTGGCAATCCGGGACGAGTGGTTCTCCGATGATTTGCGGAAGCTGGACGATGACAATGTGTACCGCAAGCTGCAAGGTCACTGGATTATCGAAATGTCGGAAATGATGGCAACCGCAAACGCCAAGAGCATTGAGGAAATCAAGTCATTTTTAAGCCGGCAGAAAGAGGTTTACAAGATACCCTATGAAACCCACCCGGCAGACCGCCCCCGTCAGTGCGTGTTTGGCGGCACTTCCAATGCCCTTGATTTTCTTCCCCTTGACCGTTCCGGCAACCGCCGCTTTATCCCCGTCATGGTGTACCCGGAGCAAGCCGAGGTTCACATTTTGGAGGACGAAGCCGCTTCCAGAGCCTATATCGAGCAGATGTGGGCGGAAGCGATGGAGATTTACCGAAGCGGCAGGTTCAAGCTGGCTTTCAGCCCCGCCATGCAGCGGTATCTCAAAGAACACCAGCGGGATTTTATGCCGGAGGACACCAAAGCCGGAATGATACAGGCGTATCTTGATAAGTACACCGGGAGCATGGTCTGTTCCAAGCAGCTCTACAAGGAAGCCTTGAACCATGCCTTTGACGAACCGAAGCAATGGGAAATCCGGGAAATCAACGAGATTATGAACCAGTGCATTTCCGGCTGGCGGTACTTCCCGAATCCAAGAATGTTTTCAGAATATGGCAGACAAAAGGGCTGGGAGCGTGAAAACCCGGCAACGGACTCCGGCAACCCGTCTGAAAAAATGGTGGACGGTTTTGTGGAGGTCACAGAACAGATGGAGCTTCCATTCTGAAAATGACAGCCTGTTGCACACCCTGTTGCTATCCCGTTGCCGAGCCGGTTGCCGGAGAAAATCCCATAACTGCGGGCTTTTCTCCCCTATGACAACCAAAACAACAGAAAAATAAAAGAAAAATATAAATAGTAACCATCGCCAGATTGAGATTGTTTGCAAGGTCTTTTGAAGCCCGTTGCCGGACTTCGTTGCCGACACCCTCTGTCTGGCTATTTTCATGTATGGAGGATAACTGCCTATGGCAAAAAACAAAACAGAGATTCATGTGACTACTGTGTTTGACGGGGAGCTTGACGCAACCGATGTGTTCGTCAGCCTGATTTCCCAGAAATATGGAAAGACAAATTCAAAAGAATATCTTGCTAAAAAGAAAGATTTGAAGTATAATGAAGATGAGGTTCAAAAGAGCCAGATACCGTCTGGATTGTGTGGGTAAATGGCTATGATGAACGAAATGGAATACAGAACAATCGGTTCGGCACTTGCCGGGGGCTATCGTGCAGCGGTCTATTGCAGACTGTCAAAGGACGATGACCTGCAAGGCGAAAGTGCCAGTATCGCAAACCAGCGTGATATGCTGGAAAAATACTGCGAAAAGCAGGGATGGGAGGTTGTGGCAGTCTATCAGGACGATGGCTTCACAGGTCTTAATATGGAGCGTCCTGATTTACAGAGAATGTTGAGAGCCATTGAGCGCAGGCAAATCAACCTTGTCATCACGAAAGACCTCAGCCGACTGGGGCGGAACTATCTGCAAACCGGGCATTTGATTGAGGACTTTTTCCCAAGAAACGGTGTCCGCTATATCGCCATGAATGACGGTATCGACACCCTGCGGGATAACAACGATATTGCCCCGTTCAAGAATATCCTGAACGAGATGTACAGCAAGGATATTTCCAAGAAAGTCCATTCCTCTTATCTTCTGAAAGCGCAGAAAGGACAGTTTACCGGGTGTCTTGCCCCGTTTGGGTATCGGAAAGACCCGGAGGACAAAAACCATCTGCTCATTGACGAGGAAACCGCCCCGATTGTGCGGCTGATTTTCGGATATGCCCTGAACGGTCATGGTCCGAACTATATCCGCAGACGGCTGGAGGAAGAAAAAATCCCCTGCCCCACATGGTGGAACCGGGAACGGGGGCTTCGCAATACCCGCACCAAATGGGAAAAGAAAGACCCGGAAAACGGGCGGTATATGTGGGACTTCTCCGTTATCAAAGACCTTTTGATGAATCCCGTCTACACCGGGGCGATTGCTTCCCAGAAAAAAGACTACCGCTTCAAAATCGGCACGATTGGGGAAAAGAAGCCGGAGGACTGGATTGTGGTGGAGGGACAGCATGAACCGCTGATTGACCGCATGAGTTTTGACATTGTGCAGAACAAGCTGAAATCCCGCCAGCGTCCGGGGCAGACCAATGAAATCAGCCTGTTTGCCGGACTGCTAAAATGCGGCGAGTGTGGGAAGTCGCTGACGATACGCTACACAAACGCAAAACATCCCCAGCGGATATACTCCTGCAAAACCTACAATGCCTTTGGAAAGAACCACTGCACCCAGCACCGGATTGATTATGACACCCTTTACAGCCATGTGCTGCGGAAAATACGGGAATGTGCCAGAGCTGCCCTGATGGACGGGGAAGCGGTTGCCGACCGCCTGACCAATACCTGTGAAGCCGAGCAGCGGGAACAGCGGGAAGCAATGGAACGCTCCCTTACAAGGGACGAGGAACGGATTGAGGTTCTGGACAAAATGGTAATGCGGCTTTATGAGGATATGATTGCAGGGCGTATCAGTGAGCAGAACTTCAACACCATGCTGGAAAGGACACAGACCGAGCAGACGGAGCTTAAAACAAAAGTGTCCGAGGGCAGGAAGCGGCTGTCCGATGAAGTCCAGCTTGCCAATGACGCAAAACAATGGGTGGAAGCCATTCAGGAATACGCCAACATCACAGAGCTGGACGCAGCCACCCTCAACCGCTTAATCAAAGAAATCGTCGTGCATGAGCGCATTGACGAAAATAAAACAAGACACATTTCTATCGAAATTCATTTTAATCTCAAACCCATCCCGGAGGTGGAACAGGTCACTGCCTGACCTGTCCCGCCGGGACGGTTCTCTTAACAACACCATATAGATTTTTTGTACGCCGCCGCCCGCCATCGAGCAGAGTTTTTACACCTAATTGGGGATAAAACAGCTTATGGCGGGCGGAGGCGTTGCCCTGATCGGCATGGTGCTTGTACCCCTGCTCTCCGGTCTGTTCGGCTAATCCCCGCACCAGAAACACCCATACCTTTGCCCCTCCCGCAGACGCGGGAGGGGCGGAAAGGAGGTAGCACTGTATGGATTTTCTGCTGGATGCAATCACCACCTGGCTGAAAGAAATGCTGGTGGGCGGCATAATGAGCAACCTTTCCAGTATGTTCGATTCGGTCAACAACCAGGTGGCGGACATATCGGGGCAGATCGGGCAGACGCCCCAGGGCTGGAACGCGGGTATTTTCAGCATGGTCCAAAGCCTTTCGGAAACGGTCATTCTCCCCATAGCAGGCGTGATCCTGGCCTTTGTAATGACGCTGGAGCTGATTCAGATCATCACTGACAAGAACAACTTCCACGATATTGAAACCGCTGTGTTTTTCAAGTGGATTTTCAAGACCGCCTGTGCCATCCTCATTGTCACCAACACCTGGAATATCGTGATGGGCGTGTTTGATGTGGCCCAGGGCATCGTGGCCCAGGCTTCCGGCGTCATCGGCGCGGACGCTTCCATCGACATTTCCTCCGCGATGGCGGATTTGGAGCCAAGGCTCATGGAGATGGATTTGGGGCCGCTGTTCGGGCTGTGGTTCCAGTCCCTGTTTATCGGCCTTACCATGTGGGCGCTGACCATCTGTATTTTTATCGTCATTTATGGCCGTATGCTGGAAATATATCTCGTCACCTCGGTCGCGCCGGTCCCGATGGCCGCTATGATGGGCAGGGAATGGGGCGGCATGGGGCAGAATTACCTGCGCTCCCTGATGGCGTTAGGCTTTCAGGCGTTCCTCATTATGGTCTGCGTGGCAATCTACGCGGTCCTGGTGCAGAACATCGCCACCGACGAGGATACGATTGCCGCCATCTGGTCCTGTGTGGGATATACAGTCCTGCTCTGCCTGACCCTCTTTAAGAGCGGCAGCATGGCCAAGGCAATCTTCCAGGCCCACTAACGAAAGGAGTGTGCAAAAATGGCTTATGTACCCGTACCCAAAGACTTAACGAAGGTCAAGACAAAGGTGGCTTTCAACCTCACCAAGCGGCAGTTAGTCTGCTTTGGCGGCGGGGCGCTCGTGGGCGTGCCGCTTTTCTTTCTGCTTCGGGGGCCAGCCGGGAACAGCGC
>CAJTDN010000009.1:270580-284905 GCA_910574865.1 Lachnospiraceae bacterium
CCAGCTGTCCTTCCTCAACCTGGCCGCGTCCCAGGAAACCTTTGCCCGGTCCATCACCATCCCGCCCCAGGGGGATGATTTTGACAACATCCGCGGCGAGTACACCCAGATGCTGCAAAACCAGCTGGCAAAGGGGAACAACGGCCTGATTAAGACAAAATACCTGACCTTCGGCATTGACGCGGACAGCATCCGGGCGGCAAAGCCCCGGCTGGAACGGATTGAAACCGACCTGCTCAACAACTTCAAGCGGCTGGGCGTAGTGGCGGAGCCGCTGGACGGGCGGGCGCGGCTGTCCCAGCTGCATGGCGTATTCCACATGGACGAACAGGTTCCCTTTTCCTTTTCGTGGGACTGGCTGGCCCCCTCCGGCCTTTCCACCAAGGATTTTATTGCCCCCACTTCCTTTGAGTTCCGCACCGGCAGGCAGTTCCGCATGGGGAAAAAGTACGGCGCGGTCAGCTTTGTGCAGATTCTCGCGCCGGAATTGAACGACCGGATGCTGGCGGATTTTCTGGATATGGAAAGCTCCCTGATTGTCAGCCTCCATGTGCAGTCCTTGGATCAGGTAAAGGCCATCAAGACAGTCAAGCGCAAAATCACCGACCTGGACCGGGCCAAAATCGAAGAACAGAAAAAGGCGGTCCGGGCAGGGTACGACATGGACATCATTCCCAGCGATCTGGCTACCTACGGAAACGAGGCCAAAAAGCTGTTGCAGGATTTACAGAGCCGCAACGAGAGAATGTTCCTTGTGACCTTCCTGATCCTGAATACGGCGGACACCGCCAGACAGCTGGGCAACAACGTGTTTCAGGCGTCCAGCATCGCCCAAAAGTACAACTGCCAGCTGGCAAGGCTGGACTTCCAGCAGGAGGAGGGGCTGATGAGCTGCCTGCCTCTGGGACAAAACCAGGTGGAAATCCAGCGGGGGCTGACCACTTCCAGCACCGCCATCTTTATCCCCTTTACCACCCAAGAGCTTTTCCAGAACGGGAAAGAGGCGCTGTACTACGGCATCAACGCCCTGTCCAACAACCTTATCATGGTGGACCGCAAGAAGCTGAAAAACCCCAACGGCCTGATTTTAGGCACTCCCGGCTCCGGCAAGTCCTTTTCCGCCAAGCGGGAAATCGCCAACTGTTTTCTGCTCACCACCGATGACATCATCGTGTGCGACCCGGAATCGGAGTACGCGCCCCTTGTGGAGCGGCTGCATGGGCAGGTTATCAAGATTTCGCCCACCTCCGGGGACTACATTAACCCGATGGACCTAAACCTGGACTACTCGGATGATGAAAGCCCGCTGTCCTTGAAATCCGACTTCATTCTGTCGCTGTGCGAGCTGATCGTGGGCGGCAAGGAGGGCTTGCAGCCAGTCCAGAAAACCATCATCGACCGTTGTGTACGGCTGGTCTACCATGATTACCTGAACGACCCCAGGCCGGAGAATATGCCGGTATTGGAGGATTTGTATAACCTCCTGCTGACCCAAGAGGAAAAAGAGGCGCAGTACATCGCTACGGCACTGGAAATCTATGTTTCCGGCTCCCTGAATGTGTTCAACCACCGGACCAATGTAAACATCGACAACCGCATTGTCTGCTATGACATCAAGGAGTTAGGCAAGCAGCTGAAAAAAATCGGTATGCTGGTGGTGCAGGACCAGGTATGGAACCGCGTCACCATCAACCGCGCCGCCCACAAGTCCACCCGTTACTACATTGACGAGATGCACCTTCTGCTCAAAGAGGACCAGACCTCCGCCTATACCATTGAAATCTGGAAACGCTTTCGGAAATGGGGCGGGATTCCCACCGGCATCACACAGAACATCAAGGACCTGCTTGCCAGCCGGGAGATCGAGAACATCTTTGAGAACTCGGACTTTGTATATATGCTCAACCAGGCAAGCGGGGACCGGCAGATTCTGGCAAGGCAGCTGGGCATCTCCCCGCACCAGCTGTCCTATGTGACCCACTCCGGCGAGGGCGAAGGGCTGCTGTTCTACGGCAACATCATCCTGCCCTTTATCGACCGGTTCCCCAAGGACACCGAGCTGTACCGCATCATGACCACAAAATTACAGGAATTAAAGGAGGGAAAGCAATCATGACTGCACAGAAAATCAAACACAATCCCCGGCTGTTTTTGCAGCGGGCGATGGAGATTCAGCGCCGCCAGCTGCTTCTGGCGATGGCGGACGCGGTAAGCGAGTGCCGTACTGCGGAGAGCATGGCGGCAGAACTGAACGGGGACGGGGAAACGGGCCTGCTCCGCCTTGCGGAAATCTGGTGCTGCCTCTCCCCCGGCACCGGCGGCAGGATTATGGAGGGCAGGGGCGCGGAGCTTCTGGCCGATGTGCTGGCACAGGTCTATGCCTGCCTGATCCTCCGTCCTTTACACACCCCGGCTGGCATGGGCCTCTATGTGGAACTGCTCTATATGATGGAGGCGCTGATGCTGGGAGAATGGTTTGATTAAGGAGCCGCGCCTGCGCTTTACGAGGGAGGAACAGACCGACCCGGCGCTGGAAAAGCCGATCCGCCGCGCGGAGAAAGCGGCTGTCCGGGCAGACAAGGCGCAGGCCAGGATACCCAAAAAGAAGGTACGGCAGACCGTTATTGACCCCGATACCGGAAAGAAAACAACGAAACTGACCTTTGAGGAACAGGCAAAGCCGCCCTCCAAGCTGTCCCATGCGGTACGGGGCGCTCCGGCCAACGCGCTGCTTGCCGGGGCGCATAAGGAAATCCGCAAGTCCGAACAGGACAATGTGGGCGTGGAAGGGGCGCACAAGACTGAGCAGGCTGTTGAAGTCAGCGCGCGGCTGGTGCGGGAGGGATACCGCAGCCATAAACTGAAACCCTACCGCGAAGCGGCAAGGGCGGAGCAAAAGCTGGAAAAAGCAAACATCAACGCCCTGTACCAAAAGTCCCTGGCGGAGAACCCCCAGCTTGCCAGCAACCCCCTTTCCCGCTGGCAGCAAAAGCAGGCCATCAAAAAGGAATATGCCGCCGCCAAGCGCGCCGGTCAAACGGCTGGGCATACGGCACAGGCCGCAGGCCATACTGCCAAGACCGGCAAGGCGGCAAAGTCTGTCAAAGAAAAAGCGGAACAGGCAGGCCGGTTTGTCATGCGGCACAAGAAGGGATTCCTGATTGCGCTGGCGCTGCTTCTGCTGGTCTGCCTGCTGATGAATACCCTGTCCTCCTGCTCCATGCTGGCCCAGAGCATCGGCTCGGCGGTGTCCGGCTCCACCTATCCCTCCAAAGACGAGGATATGCTGGGGACGGAAGCGGACTATGCCGCAAAGGAGGCGGAACTGCAAACCGAACTGGACAACATGGAGAGCCTGCACCCCGGCTATGACGAGTACCGGTACAATTTAGACCCCATCGGCCATAACCCCCATGAGCTGGCGGCTTATTTAAGCGCCCTGCTCCATGAGTACACGCCCCAGAGTGCGGCGGCACAGTTACAGCGGGTCTTTGATCTCCAATATGTCCTGACACTGACCGAGGAGGTGGAAATCCGCTACCGCACCGAAACCAGCACCGACCCGGAAACCGGGGAAACGACCAGCGAGGAAGTCCCTTATGAATACTACATCCTCCATGTGGAGCTTGTGAACACCCAGATTTCCGCCCTTGCGCCGGAACTGCTCACCCCGGACGAATATGAGATGTACCAGGTCTATATCGCCACCAGGGGCAACAAGCCGCTGCTGTTTGGCGGCGGTTCCCCGGATATGGGAAATTCCGAGGATTTGAGCGGCGTGGAGTTTATAAACGGGACCCGCCCCGGCAATCCGGGCCTGGTGGATCTGGCGAAGCGTCAGGTGGGAAACGTGGGCGGCTATCCGTATTGGAGCTGGTACGGCTTTAACAGCCGGGTGGAATGGTGCGCCTGCTTCGTGAGCTGGTGCTATAACCAGGCCGGGAAAAGCGAACCGCGCTTTGCTGGCTGCCAGTCCCAGGGCGTACCCTGGTTCCAGTCGCATGGACAATGGGGCGGGCGCGGATATGCCAACATCGCCCCCGGCGACGCCATTTTCTTTGACTGGGATTTGGACGGTTCCGCCGACCATGTCGGCATTGTGATCGGCACAGACGGGAGCCGGGTCTATACGGTGGAGGGCAATTCCGGCGACGCCTGCAAAATCAAAAGCTATGACCTGAATTACCAGTGCATCAAGGGCTACGGCCTGATGAACTGGAACTAAATTATATTGGAGAGGAGTGTTACAGATGGCATCGAACAAAATCGACCGGATTGACCGGGAGATCGCAAAGACCCGTGAAAAGCTGGCGGAATACCAGAACCGGCTGCGGGAATTGGAGGCGCAGACGCCTGCACCCGATATCCAGGAAAAGGAGGAAAATCACGATGAAATCTAAACAGTTATTGCGGACACTGGCCGCATTTTGCACCGCCCTGGTCCTCATGGGCGGTTTTTCTGTCCCTGCCTATGCGGGCGGCGGCGAGGAACCGGCTGATGGAACCAACGATTCCAACGTACAGGTGGAGCAGCCGGAGGAAACGCCTCCCCTCACCCCGGATGGCAACGCCACCCTGGTGGACGATTACGGCGGAAACAAGCAGCTGATTACCGTTACCACCAAAAACGGCAACTACTTTTACATCCTGGTGGACCGGGATGACGAGGGAGAAAACACCGTCCATTTTCTCAACCAGGTAGACGAAGCTGACCTGATGGCGCTGATGGAGGACGGGGACAGCGAGGAGCCTCCCGCTGTTTGCAGCTGCACCGAGAAATGTCAGGCAGGCGCAATCAACCGGAACTGCCCGGTCTGCGCCTTTACCATGACAAGCTGCACCGGCAAGGCGGCGGAACCGGAGGAGCCGCCTGCAGCGGAGCCGGAACCGGAGAAAAAGTCCGGCATGAATCCGGCTGTCCTGCTTTTGGTTGTGGCCCTGTTAGGCGGCGGGGGCGCGCTCTACTACTTCAAGTTTATGAAGAACAAGCCGAAAACCAAAGGCCCGGACAATCTGGACGATTACGACTACGGCGATGAGGAAGATGAGCTGTGGGAATCCGAGGAGGGCGCGGAGGAGGAACCGGAGGAAAGTGAGGAAGAACCGGAATGACCCGCTTCACCGACAGCCCCTTTGAGCGCATGATGACACAGAAACCGGAGGGCAGGAAGAAAACTTCCAGCCCTCCTTCTTTACCCAAAAGCCACCCCTGCTATGGCTGCGGCAACTACGGGAGGCCCTGTGTGGGATTCTGCCACCGGGAACTGGAAAAGCAGCTGAAAGAAAGGAGAGATCGGAAATGAAGTATCTTATTTTATTTATCAAAATCATCGCTGTTTTTGACCTGTGCTGTCTGGCGGTGTATCTGGGCGGCGACATTGTTTCTGCCCTGATACGCAAACTTCGGAAAAAGCCTGCACAGAGCGATGACTTCTATGACTTTTCTATGGATGGCGACACAACTGCCCCGCTGTCCATAGATTCCATCCGCCAGCTGTACTCCGGCGATGTGGAAACTTTTGTAGGGGAAAGGCTTCTGCCGGACGCCGCAAAGACGATGGAGGCTTTAACGGAACGGGAACAGACAGCGGCCCGCCTGCTTTTATGCGCCCTGATCGGCTATCTGAAAGAAGAAGCCCGCATGGACGAGCAGAGCTTTCCGATGGTGATGGAACTGCTGAAATATATGGAGGGGGAAAAAGAGGAAGGCTGCCAGGACCCGGTGGACTGGCTGCTGGAGGACGCCAACAGCCGCGCGCACCGGCAGGAGTCCTATTACAGCGATTATCAACGCTACCAGCTGATGCAGGTGGATAAAAAACGTGTCATTCTGGCCTGCCGTATCCTCATCAATGATCTGGTAGGAAAACTGTACCGATATGATTACCGGTTCGGCTATGACCTGATGCTGACAGAGGACAACAGCATTGAGGAAAAGCTGCGTACATCTATGCGGGAAGAATGGGAGGATGAAGATTATGCGCCTTGTGATTGCTGAAAAACCGTCGGTGGCCCAAAGCCTGTCCGCTGTAATCGGGGCCAATGCCCGCAAGGACGGGTATCTGGAAGGGAACGGCTGGCGGGTCAGCTGGTGCGTGGGGCATCTGGCCGGGCTTGCCGACGCGGACAGCTATGACCCCAAATACGCCAAGTGGCGCTATGACGATCTGCCGATCCTGCCCTCGGACTGGAAAATGAGCGTGGGGCGGGACAAGAAGAAACAGTTTGATATTCTCAAAAAGCTGCTGTGCGCCCCGGATGTGACCGAGGTGGTAAACGCCTGTGACGCGGGACGGGAGGGCGAACTGATTTTCCGCAACGTCTATGAGCTGGCGGGCTGCAAAAAGCCCATGAAGCGGCTCTGGATTTCCAGCATGGAGGATTCGGCAATCCGGGAGGGCTTTGAAAACCTCCGCCCCGGCGCGGACTATGACGGTCTGCATCAGGCGGCGCTCTGCCGCGCCAAGGCTGACTGGCTGGTGGGCATCAACGCCACCCGGCTGTTTTCAGTGCTGTACCGCCGGACCCTCAACATCGGTCGGGTCATGTCCCCTACACTGGCCCTTATCGTCCAGCGGGAAGCAGAGATTGAAGCCTTCCAGCCGGAGCCGTTCTTTACGGTGGCGCTGGAACTGCCCGGATTTACCGCTGTGGGGGCGCGGATGAAAGACAAAACCGCCGCGAAAGAGCTGCAAACCGCCTGCCGGGGCGGTTCTGCGGTGGTGAAACAGGCGCAGCGGAAAGAGAAGTCCGAAAAGCCGCCCGCCCTTTATGACCTGACCACCTTACAGCGGGACGCCAACCGCCTGCTGGGGTTTACCGCCCAGCAAACGCTGGACTATCTGCAAAACCTCTATGAGAAAAAGCTGTGTACTTATCCCCGGACGGACAGCCGGTATCTGACCTCGGATATGGCGGAGGGCCTGCCGGTGCTGGTCAACCTCACCGCCAACGCCATGCCGTTCCGAAAGGGGATCGGTATTACCTGCAACCCGGAGGCAGTCATCAACGATAAGAAAGTGACCGACCACCATGCGGTGATCCCCACCCGCAATCTTCGGGATGCGGATTTGTCCGCCCTCCCTGTGGGGGAAAAAGCGGTGTTGGAGCTGGTGGCCGCAAGGCTGCTGTGCGCGGTGGCGGAACCCCATCTCTACGAGGAAACCGCCGCCACGCTGGTCTGCGCCGGTCAGGAGTTTGCCGCAAAAGGGAAAACCATTCAGCGTCCCGGCTGGCGCAGGCTGGATTCCGCTTATCACGCCGGTCTGAAAAATGCCCCGGAGCCGGAGGAAAGACCAGAGGAAAAGACGCTGCCGGAACTCTCCGAGGGACAATCTTTGTCCGTTTCCAATGCCTCCGTCAAGGAGGGGAAAACCAGCCCGCCAAAACATTTCACCGAAGATACCCTGCTGTCGGCTATGGAGAACGCCGGTAAAGAAGATATGCCGGATACTGCCGAGCGCAAGGGATTGGGTACGCCCGCCACCCGCGCCGGGATTCTGGAAAAGCTGGCCTCCACCGGTTTTCTGGAACGGAAAAAGAGCAAAAAGACGGTCCAGCTGATGCCCTCCCGCGACGCGCGTTCCCTCATTACGGTTCTGCCGGAACAGCTGCAATCCCCGCTTCTCACCGCCGAGTGGGAGTACCGGCTGGGCGAGATTGAGCGCGGCGAGCTTTCCCCGGAGGAGTTTCTGTCCGGGATTTACGCCATGCTGCGGGAACTGGCGGCAACCTATCAGGTGGTCAAGGGAACCGAGTACCTGTTCTCCCCGCCCCGCGAAGCAGTAGGCAGATGCCCCCGGTGCGGCGGTGAGGTTACGGAATCGCAAAAGGGGTTTTTCTGCCAAAGCGGAACTTGCAGATTTGCCATCTGGAAAGACAGCAAGTGGTGGAGCGCCAAGAAGAAACAGCCCACCAAGGCCATTGTCGCGGCCCTCTTAAAAGACGGGCGGGCAAGGCTCACCGGCTGTTACTCGGAAAAGACCGGCAAAACCTATGACGCGGATGTGCTTTTGGAGGATACCGGTGAGTATGTAAACTTCAAGCTGGACTTTGGCGGCAAAGAGAAACGCAATGGAGGAAAGAAAAATTGAATAAAGAGCAGCTTACGCTTGGTTCCTTATTCGACGGCATAGGAGGTTTTCCCTATGCCGCCTCTTTTTATGGAATCAGACCTTTGTGGGCCAGCGAAATCATACCAGAATGTATTTCTGTGACACAGAAGCACTTTCCTGAAATGGAACACGTTGGCGACATTACGAAACTTTATGGCGGCACACTGCCGCCCGTGGACATCATCACCTTCGGCTCCCCCTGCCAGGACCTGAGTGTGGCATCAGGCAAGCGCCTGGGCCTTGCCGGGGAGCGGAGCGGCCTCTTTCTGGAGGCTGTCAGGATTATCAGAGAAATGCAGGAGGCAACCAATGGAGAATACCCGAAATTCGCGCTCTGGGAAAATGTCCCCGGAGCCTTGTCAAGTTCTTCCCGGCGTGACTTTAAGGCTGTGCTGGAAGCGTTCACAAAGGCCGAAGTTCCAATGCCTGGTTCTGGACGGTGGGCAAACGCCGGAATGGTACGAGGCCGAGGAGCTGACCTCGCTTGGTGCGTGTATGACGCCCAATATTTCGGAACAGCACAGCGGCGCAGGCGTATCTTTCTTATCGCAGATTTTAGAGGCCAACGCAGCGGAGAAATACTCTTTGTCCCCAAAAGCCTGTCAGGGTATTTTGCGGCGGGCGGAACGCCGCGGCAAGGACCTGCCGCCTATGCTCAAAGCGGCGCTGGAACAGCAGGCGCGGGGGATGTGATCCCCGCCATCTCCATGCGTATCCGCTGTGGCTGTGAGGGCGGCGGCAAGGGGCCGCTGCTCCAGATAGAAAAAAGCGGCACTCTGGCAACCGGAAATGACCAGTATCTCTTTGCGCCGAAGGACGCGGTAGAGATACTCAACGACCAGGGCGGCGATTCCCTCTGCGTGGAGAAAGGCGGCGTATCTCCTACCCTCCGCAGCCAGACCCACGGAAATCTGCCAATCACCGCATACGCCATCCAAGGCTCCATGATCGGCGGGGAGGACAGCCCCCACGCTGTCACCAATTCGGGATGTACGGCTCAATTCCCGCCCGATGCTATGGTCGGAATCAACGGCAATCTTGCCGGGACGCTGCTTGCCAGCTACTACAAGGGAACAGGGATGCGGTGCGGACGGGAGCGGGATGTGGTGCTGTGCGCTTCAAGCGGCCAGAGCCATGCGGAAATTTTGCGGGAACTGTCGCCCACGCTCAACTGTGCCAGTGAACAGCCCTATGTTGTCCGGCCCGGTGACACAGGACAGGAGCAGCCCATCGTGACCCACCCGCAGATTGCCGGGACGCTCTGTGCCTCTGGCGCGGGGCTTTCCCGCCCTGCCGGACAGGGGAACGAGCTGGACTTCTGCGTGATGAGCGCAGGCTTCAAGCACAAGGCCGGCTGCCAGTCCGGGAGCATCGGTTTCCAGGAAGAAACTGCCCCCACCCTTCTGGCGGGCCAGCAAAGCGCCGTGATGAAAGCCTGTTTGATTGGCGGCGCGGCTGTGATGGAGGGCCAGACCGCCGCCGTTGACTGCCGCAACCTCCGGGAAACCGATGAGGTCAGCGGCACGCTGCTGGCAAAAGCGGCCTCCGGCGGCTACTCGCTGAATTACCAGAACCCCGTCCGCACCGGGCTTTGCGTGAGAAGGCTCACCCCCACCGAGGCGGAGCGTTTGCAGGGCTACCCGGACGGGTGGACGGAGGCCGGCGCAGATGGCAGCCCCATCAGTGATACAAAGCGTTACCAGATGTTAGGCAATTCTATCGCTGTCCCCTGTGTTGCGTATATTATGCAGGGCATTACAGACGCCGTTAATCAGGCGTGTGAAAAAGGAGGGAAAAAGCTATGAGCCATCAAAAATTATTGTTAGTGGAACAGGAAACCATCCTCCTCTACAACCAGGCGGAGCCTGCCGCCCAGGTCTATACCCATGACCCAAAGCTGATGAAAAAACTGAACCGCCTTGCCGGTAAACACCCGGAGCAGATCATCAAAAAGGACGCCCACAACTTCATTGTCCCCAAACGCTGCGTATCGGTCCGGGAGCCGTACAGCGAAAAGCGGCGCAAAGCCGCCAGTGAACGGGCCAGGGCCGCAGGCTATAAGCCGCCGTTGAAATCCTCCTCCGGTCAATAAGCATGGGCGGGAATGTCTTTGAAACGGTAAAGCAGTCCATCACCACCAGAGAAGCGGCGGAACACTATGGAATCGAGGTAAAGCGGAACGGCATGGCCTGCTGTCCCTTTCACGATGACAGGACGCCCAGCATGAAATTAGACCGCCGCTTTCACTGTTTCGGCTGCGGGGCGGACGGTGATGTGATCGACTTTGCCGCCAGACTGTATAACCTCTCCCCCAAAGAGGCTGCGGAAAAACTGGCCCAGGATTTTGGACTGCTCTATGACAGCCAGGCACCCCCGAAGAAAACCTATGTCCGTCAAAAATCAGAAGCGCAGAAATTCCGGGAATCAAAGCAGCGGTGTTTCCGCGCGCTGGCAGACTACGCCCATCTGCTGCGGGGCTGGGAAACAGACCTTGCGCCCCTGACCCCGGAGGATGAGCCGCACCCCCTTTTTGTGGAGGCGCTGCACCAAAAGGACTATGTGGAGTATCTTCTGGACTTTCTGATGGAGGATGGCATCGAGGAACAAAAAACATGGATTGCAGAACACCTAACAAAAATCATGGATTTGGAAAGGAGAAACAAGGAAATGGCAGAGAAACCTACCAACCGGGAGCGATTGCGGGAAATCACCGAGGGCATTGAGCAGAACATCAAGGAACTGTTTGAGAGCGAAAAGTATATGCGCTATCTGTCGGTGATGTCCCGGTTCCACCGCTACTCGGTCAATAATACCATGCTGATCTATATGCAGAAGCCGGACGCGACCCTTGTGGCTGGCTATAACAAGTGGAAGAATCAGTTTAAGCGCCATGTGAAAAAGGGCGAGCGCGGCATCACCATCATCGCGCCCACCCCCTATAAGAAGAAAATCGAGGAGCAGAAGCTGGACCCGGACACCCACGCGCCAATGCTGGACGCAAACGGCAGGGTGGTCATGGAGGAAAAAGAGGTGGAAATCCCGCTGTTCCGTCCGGTCAAGGTGTTTGATGTGAGCCAGACGGACGGAAAGCCCCTGCCCTCCTTGGCGGCGGACCTGTTTGGGAATGTCCGGCACTTTGAGGCGTTTATGGAGGCGCTGAAACGCTCCGCCCCGGTTCCCCTTGCGTTTGAGGAAATGGACGCGGATACGGACGGATATTTTTCTTCCAGCCAGCAGCGCATCGCCATCCGCCAGGGCATGAGCGAGGTGCAGACGGTTTCCGCCGCTGTCCATGAGATCGCCCACAGCAAGCTGCACAACTTTGATGTGCCGGACAACCCGGACGCGCCCTTGTATCAGGAAGTGGAGCTGTTTGGACAGCCAGCCCTGTTCTCCAATGAGCGGATTGCCGCAGACGATCTGCCGGACGGACTGTTTTGTTATGACCTGCGCGGTTCCGATGATGACCCCGGCGCTCCGGTCGCGGTCGAGGAACGGGTTGTCGTCAACCACGCCGGTTCCGTCATAACCGCAAAGCCGCTGGAACTGCCGGAGGAAGGGCATCTCCCGCTGACCGATGAATCCGGCCTGGACTTTAACGGCGGCGAAAAGACCGCCCAGCGGTTTTTGCAGGACCATAAAAAGGACCGGCGCACTGAGGAGGTGGAGGCCGAGAGCATCTCTTACGCGGTCTGCCAATATTTTGGGATTCAGACCGGCGCAAACAGCTTTGGGTACATTGCGAACTGGAGCCAGGGCAAGGAGCTGAAGGAACTGCGGGCCAGCCTGGAAACCATCAACAAGACCGCCGGTACTCTGATTGCCGATATTGACCGCCATTTTCAGGAGGTCTGCAAGGAGCGCGGCATTGATCTGGAATCCGGGCCGGAGCAGGACGCCGGAAAAGAAACCATGCAGCCGGAAAACCCGCAGGCCGATACGGAGAATCAAGAGGTTTCCCCTGAACCGGAACCCTCCTGGAAAATCCCCGCCGAACTGCCGGAGCAGGACCCCTCCATGTTCCGCTATTACATTACCCAGGAATCGCTGGATGTGGGAACCTATCCTTTGATGGACGGGAAAACCATCACTGAACTTGCCGCGCCGGTAAAGGTGGAACAGGATTCCATTACTGCCTTTGGCTGTATCGACTACCCCCAGCCGCTGACCGCCGAACAGGAACGGGAATACGCCCTTTTGCCCGCCAGCCAAAACCTGCGGGCGCTGGATTCCATCGGCCATGCCGCAGAAGCCGCCCCGCTGCCCGACGCGCCGGAGCAGACGCTGGATGAATACCCGATGCCGGACCCGGCGCTGTGTGAGGACGATCTGAAAAACTGCGGCTATCAGGACGGGGACTTGCTGCCCCTCTCCAAAGAGCGGGCGCTGGAACTGTTTGAGCAGGATTTGACGGTGTACGCGGTGGTGGACGGGGGCGGCGCGGAAATGCTCTTTGACCGGGAGGAATTTGAATCCCAGCTGCCCGGTACGGTGTTCGCCCTTTCCCGCGAGGAATGGGAGGAAAGCCCAGCCTTTGACGGGCTGGTGCAGGACCGGCTGAACCGCCAGCAGGAACGGGAGCAGGCGTTTCTCTCCCATGAGGGGGACTGCTTTGCCATCTATCAGGTAAAGGACGATGACAGCCTGCGGGAAATCCGCTTTGAGGGGCTGGACTGGCTCCAATCCATCGGGCGCGAGGTGGAGCGCGAGAATTACAACCTGATCTACACCGCGCCCCTTTCCGGCAAAGATACGCCGGAAGTTGTGGCGGAGCAGCTGTTCTACCGCTTCAACAACGAACACCCCAGGGACTATCACAGCCCCTCCATGAGCGTCAGCGACATTGTTGCCATCCGCAGGGACGGCGCGTTATCCTGTCATTACTGCGACAGCTTTGGCTTTCAGCAGATCACCGGTTTTCTTGACGCGAACCCGCTGAAAAATGCGGAAATGTCTATGGAGGACGATTACGGCATGATTGACGGGATCATCAACAACGGCCCCAAAGAGCCGACCGTAGCCCAGCTGGAACAGCAGGCCAGAAGCGGCCAGCCGATCTCCCTGATGGATTTGGCGGATGCGGTCCACCGGGAGGAACAAGACAAGCGGAAATCGGTGGTGGAACAGCTCCACCAGCAGCCGAAGCAGGAAAGCAAAAAGACAGCGCCGAAAAAGAGCGCGGAAAGGGAGCTTTGATATGGGACACTTTACCTTTGAAGAAATGAATCTGATGTGCATATACAACACCGGAACCCGCGCCGGACTGATGGAGAGCCTGACCGAGATGCGCGGCTATCTCTCGCCGGAGGAAACGGAGCTGATGGAACTGACCGACAGCGTCCTTCATAAGCTGCGCGCCATGACGGACGCGGAGTTTGACAGTCTGGAACTGTACCCGGACTTTGACGAATAGGAACCAACAGACCGGAGGGGCTGGCGCTGTGCCGCCCCTTCCTTTTATCCAAAACCCGAAAGGAGGGCCGAAAACAATGGCAACCAAAGCGCAGATGTACGCACAGATGGCCGACCATGCGGCGGTGCAGCTTACTTCCAGCTGGAATGAGTGGATGCGGTTTCTCGACACAGCATCCAGGCTTTACAAATACCCGTTCCATGACCAGCTGATGATCTACGCCCAGCGCCCGGACGCTACCGCCTGCGCGGAGTATGACCTGTGGAATGACAAGATGGGCCGCTATGTCCGGCGCGGTTCCAAGGGCATCGCCCTGGTGGACGATTCCGGGGACCGGACCCGGCTGCGGTATGTCTTTGACATTTCCGATACCGGAACCCGCCCGCACTCCCGCACACCCTGGCTCTGGAAGATGGAGGAACGGCATATAGATTCCATCTCCGCCATGCTGGAAAACCGGTATGGTGTAGGCGGCGATGATTTAGGCGGGCAGCTGACCGAGATCGCCCGCAGGCTGGCCGGTGAATACTGGGCGGACAACGGGCGGGACTTCCTTTACATCGTTGACGATTCCTTTTTGGAGGAGTACGATGAACTTAACATCGAAGTCCAATTCAAAGCCGCCGCCACCGTCAGCATCGCCTATTCCCTGATGTCCCGCTGCGGGCTGGCCCCAGAGCAGTATTTCACCCACGAGGATTTCATGCCGGTTTTCGATTTCAACACACCGGCCACCGTTGGGGCGCTGGGAACGGCGGTCAGCCAGATCAACCAGCAGGTGCTGCGGCAGATCGGCGT
>CAJTDN010000009.1:285179-287743 GCA_910574865.1 Lachnospiraceae bacterium
GCCTGATGAGCAGCTGCAAGGCCCAGGCGGAGGAGATTCTGCTGGCGGAACTTATCAACAGCTGACCTTAAACCTGTTTCTGTCCGAAGCGGAACAGATTCAGAATATTGATGAAGCAGAGAATGTGAAAGCGTCCTCTGCTTTTTCTTTTGCCCAAAAGGACATTGACCATACAGAACCGCCCCAGCCCGCACTGGAAGATGTGCTGGAACAGTACAAGCCGGTTGTGACCGCCGCCATCATGGAGGATACGGCATACCGCAACGCCTGCGGCCATACTGACCATGAAAACGCTGTGATTGAGGGCAACGCCGCTGTGCGCCGCGCGGTTCTTGGCTCCGGTAATATGCAGCTTCTCAAACAGTATTCGGATGTGCCGGAGTTCCGCCACCGCCTGCATCAAGAGGTGATTGCCGAAACCTATCCAAAGCTCCATGAGCTTCTGCGCCCTCTCTCCCAGGACGATATTGACGAAGCCCTCTGTGCATGGAACGGCGATATGGACAGCAAACGGGCCGTAGTCCGCTATATGAAGGAGCATGGGCGGGAAAAAGATACCGCCGCATGGCTGTCCAAGGAGTACGGCGGTCCTGAACATACAAACCTGTTCATTGTCCGCGCCGGAAGCCCCGAAGAAATGGAACTGCCCTGGCCCAAGGTACAGCGCCGGATCGCCCAGCTTATCAAAGAGGACCGCTTTTTTACAGAGGCTGAACGGGACAATCTGGACGATATAGACCCTATCGCAATCCGGGAAAATCTGGCCCAGCGCGGCATTGTAAACGGGCAGGTAGTGGAACCGGAAAAGCTGGACAATGACCCCTTTATTCAGCAGGTCATGGCTGATGTGGAACAGATTGCCGCCGATGAAGCAGAACCGCGCTTTTCCGTTGTTATGACCAGCGATGCGTTTCCCGACCCGGAAGATGCGTTTGCTGTCTGGGATAATCAGACCAATGATTACTATACCGCCTCTGATGGAACGGTACGGACATTTTCAAGAGAAGAAGCTGCGGAGCAATTCCTGGCCGGGCTGGAACCACAAGAGATAAAGGCGGACCGGCAAGAGGAACCGGCACAGGAAACAGCCGCACCCGCTGCGGAAGAACCGGAACCATTTACCCACGACCCGCTGGCATCGGCCTATGGCGTAGGGGATTTTGTTTTTCTGGAAGATACCGAGTACCGCATCACCGATTTGCAGCAGGGCTATGTCCAGCTGAATGACCCCGCGCTGGCCTACCCCATTTACCGGACGGAAAGCAAAGAACAGTTTGAACGCGCCATCCGGCAGGACCCGCGCAACAGCGCCATCACCGACTATCTCCCCGCCGATCTGGACCAGTTTTCCCCGGATTTACGGGAGGCTCTGACCGGGGATGGCGGTTTACTGGATGGGTTGGCAAAGGAGGATATAGCGGTACTGCTCCGAAGCGGCGCAGGCAATCCGGCTGTTGCCCAGCATCTTTCCCAGCGGTTTTCGGGTACAGTGGAAACCATGCAGCTGGAAACCGGGGATACGGCAGATTACAGAACAACCGACAAAGGCATGGAAGTAGAGATTTTGCGGGAGGATGAAACGGTTCTGGCGGCACTGTATGAAAGCTGGGCGCCGATTGCCGCTGCCCTGCGCGCCCTCTACCAGCAGGAACTGGACGGATTCTCCCACGAACCGGCACAGCCAGAAGAACAGCTGGCAGAGGAACAGCCAGATTTCGTGAATCCCCCTGCACCAGAGCCGGAGCCGAAGATCACCATTACCCCCGTCACCCGTTATCCGGGCGAACAGAACCATCTGCCCTACGATATAGAGGTTCATACGCTGCGCTTTGATGAGCCGGAACCCACCCCTCCCCAGCCGACAGCCGGGAACTTCCGTATCACTGACATCCACCTGGGCGAAGGCGGGCCGAAAGCAAAATTCCGAGCCAATATGGACGCAATCAATCTCCTGAAAGAATTGGAGTTTGAAAACCGGCAGGCCACGCCGGAAGAACAGGAAACCCTTTCCCGGTATGTGGGCTGGGGCGGTCTGGCAGACGCTTTTGACGAGAGCAAGCCCGCCTGGGCCAAGGAGTTTGCGGAACTCTACGCAACGCTGTCCCCGGAGGAATATGAAGCCGCCAAAGGGACCACCTTAAACGCCCATTACACCAGCCCTACCGTTATCCAGGCCATTTATGAAGCGGTGGGGAAAATGGGATTCCAGACCGGCAACATCCTGGAACCCTCCTGCGGCGTGGGCAATTTCTTCGGTATGCTTCCTGACAGCATGGCGGGCAGCCACCTCTATGGTGTGGAACTGGATTCCATCACCGGACGCATCGCAAAACAGCTCTATCCAAAAGCAGACATCACCATCGCGGGCTTTCAAACCACTGACCGGCGGGATTTTTATGATTTAGCCGTAGGAAACGTGCCGTTTGGCCAGTATTCCGTCAATGACCGGGCCTATAACAAGCTGAACTTCAACATCCACAACTACTTTTTTGCAAAATCGCTGGACCAGGTGCGTCCGGGCGGTGTGGTGGCCTTTGTCACCAGCCGCTACACGATGGATTCCA
>CAJTDN010000010.1 GCA_910574865.1 Lachnospiraceae bacterium
TGGTTTTCCGAGGTGTCCTTTTTGCCGGATGATGAGCTTGCTTCTTATGAGGAACAAGCCTGGCGGTATTATGAACTTTTTTCACGGACAGGCATCACGTTTCCTGACGTGGAATTTTACATGGGACGTTTCCTGTTGCGCATGGGAAAGGAAACGGACGGGGCGCGGTTTTTCGAGTGCACGCTGGAAAAGCTGGAACATCATAATGGAAGTTCCTCATTAAAGGCACCCGGCAGGCTGGATTTGATTTACAATGTGCTGCAGGCGTGGCACGAAGGGCAAGGCGATGCGTCCAAGGCCGTCTATTACGGTACGCTGTCCCTACGCTTCAACCGCTATCAGGAAGAGACACTGGCCAGGCTGCTGGCAACGTTTAAAAATGACCAGAACACGACGGCGGAGCAGGTTTATGGGTTCCTGGCGGGAATGTATCGGTTTGAAAATTTGAAAGATAAGCTGTTTGTACTGAAAACGGCTATGAAGATAGAATATAAAGAATTGGAAGAACGTGTCAGACGATGTCTGACAGAAAATGAATTGGACTGGTTGGAATCAGGACAAGGAAATTGATAAAGGAAAATCATAAAGAAAACTATTGTAGAAAAATCAGTGAAGGGAATCACGGTTATGAGACAAGCAGGGAAGCGTCAAGCAGTGGAATTGTTGCGGGCAATGTCAAATGCCCATGTTGAAATTAAAAAGAATTTTGAACGTCAAATGCAACAGCCCGTGTTGGACGCGCTGACCCGGTGTCAGGAGACGGCCATCGAGCTGGGCAATCTGATTGAGACTTTGGAAGGCGAAGGCTTTATCACCGTGTCCTATCTTGAGGAATATTGCGAACTTGTATTTCAGATTTATGATAAATTGTCAAAATTTAATGACGCGCAGAGCGATAATGCGCAAATTGGCGGCACGCAAGATGGATATATCCGGAACGATGGCGTGCAGATCAAAGAAGTGCGAACCGGCAATGAAACATTTGCCGATATCAATCCCAACAGAGTATATAAAAATTTGAATAAGTTTGTCATCAAGGTGGAAAACAGTATTAAAAATGACATTAATATAAGGAACGAAGCGGTATTTCTTCCTTACAAAGCATCCATGTGGGACTCGCTGGAAAGTGTTTGGCAGGCGGCGGAGGCGGATCCGGACTGTGACGCCTATGTGATTCCAATTCCAACGCATGGTATGGTTCCAATGTCTTGCGTTTGCCTTGGTGAACGCGTCTGAATGGAAAGCGGACGACAATGGAGAAGGAATGGCAGTGGCCCGATTTTTTGTGCGGGTGGAAAGCACATTTGGGGAGAAAGGATTCAGCACGGAGGAAAAAGAAAATATGCCATTACAACAAAGTGGACATTGTTTGGGGTGGCACTGTATACGCGCGTTTGAAGCGTTGGAGGCGGGAAATCCCGCAGGATACGTGAGGGAGCTTCAAGAAGGTCTTGAAGAGAATCCGGCAATTGCCGTCCTAAAAGTAGCCCTGCATATCAAAAGGTGGCATGGCTGTTAGATGATGAAAAATCTTGGAAATGAAGTTTAAGTAAAGAAAATCACGATAATGGGAAAAGCTACACATAGATAATTATTAGTCAAATAAACAATCTTCTCAAAAGACAATACAAGAAAAAACAAGTAGGATATGCTTGTCGTTAGGAAATGGGAATGATATGAGAAAAAAACAAAAACAAGAGATTTTGGAAATCTTTGAAACGCTTCATGCGGCGCATGAAGCGGTAAAAAGTGCCATAGAGAAGGGAAATATCCGGGAAGCGTGCGATATGCTCGCAGAATGTCAGCAGGCTGCTGTCGCAGTGGGTACAAATATTGAACAGTTCGAAGGAGAAGGACATGTGGCGGTTTCTTGTCTGGAAGAATATTGCGAGGCGGTATTCCACGCTTATGAGGAGTTGGGGAAATCCGATTACAGTGGCAGCAAGGTATATAGGGTTTTACGTCGGCTGATTATAAAAGCTGAAAACGTGGTAAGAAATAGCATATGCGTCAGAAAAGAGGTCGCTTTTTTCCCTTATAAGGCAAGTATGTGGGATTCTCTGGAAACCGTGTATCTTGCGGCAAAAGCCAATCCAGAATGCGACGCCTACTGTGTGCCGATTCCTTACTTTGATCTCAATCCCGACCATAGCTTCGGCACAATGCATTATGAGGGCGAGGAATATCCGAAAGACATCGAGATTACGGACTGGCAGACTTATGATTTTGAGAAGCGAATGCCCGATGAAATATATATCCATAACGCTTATGATGATTGCAACTTCGTCACCAGCGTGCATCCGCGGTTTTATTCACGCAATTTGAAGAAATATACAGACAAACTAATATACATCCCCTATTTTGTGTTAGGGGAGATTGAGCCGGATGACCAAAAGGCGACGGATTTTATAAAGCATTTTGTCTGGTTGCCGGGTGTCATCCTTGCGGATCAGGTTATCGTCCAATCCGTAAAAATGAAACAAATTTACGTGAATGAATACCTAAAGGCAGCGAAAGAAAGTGGTTTAAAGGGCAATCATCTTGACAAGAAATATTTGGAACAGAAAATAAGCGGGGCTGGTTCTCCGAAGTTGGATAGGGTGCGAAAAATTAAAAAAGAGGATTTGGAGATACCTCGGGATTGGCTTAAAATCATTCAGAAAGCCGATGGTACATACAGAAAGATTATTTTTTACAACACAAGCATTAGTGCGTTGCTGGAGCATGGAGATAAGATGCTTGAGAAAATAGAACGTACATTTGAGATATTGAAAGAGTATAAGGATGAAGTGGCGCTCTTGTGGCGTCCCCACCCACTGATGCCGTCCACGATTCGCGCCATGCGCCCGTATTTATGGGCGGAATATAGCCGGATTGTGGAAAGATTCAAAAAAGAAGGCTGGGGAATTTACGACGACAGCCCGGATATTGACCGTGCGGTTATCATAAGCGATGCCTATTATGGCGATGGGAGCAGCGTGGTGCAGCTCTGTAAAATAAGGGAAATGCCTATTATGATACAGAATGTGGATGTGTGAAAAATCACGTGGAAGCGAAAGCCAAGCGCATATTGCAAATAAAAAAGGATAGAAGACAGATGCAAGAAAAACCAGACGTTATGTATGTGGAAGGCAATGCGGGGGTTGAATATAAGGGAAAAGTTTATTTTTCATCATTTAATCCCACAGGATGCCTATTTTGTTTTGATATAGAAAAAGGGACAACGACATTTATTAAGCAATTTTCAGTAGAAATCAGCCGGGGAATGTGTCATATAGACGCTTTCCTTTGTGAAAACGAAGCTTGGTTTATTCCGTGGGGCGCACGCAGGCTGGTATGCGTAAATTTGGACAACTTTGAAGAGGAGTATTTTGAAATAGCGGGTCACGACTACACAAATGAACATGCCTTTATCGATTACCTGCCTTTCGGAGATGACAAACTCATCTTGATTCCTTGTGGACATAGACTCGACACAATGGTAATTGTAGACTTAAAAAGACATTCAACAGAAGAATTCTTTCATGTAATTCCAAAAGGAAAATGTATCGGAGCTTATATATGGGAAAATAAGTTGCATTTTCTGTCAGTATATGGTGACGTGATTTCTCTGTTCGACTTAAAGAAAATGGAAATCAAACATTTATGTGAGGAAGTTGAGGGCGATGGCTGGAGGTATTCTTCTCTGATTCAAAATGGTTCAATTGTATATTTAATTCCACGTGAAGCGGATAACGTTCAGGTTATTAATCTTTGTACGAATGCCCGGAGACAAATCATGCTTCCGTTCGTGGAAGAACCATTCTGTGGTGGAACACTAATTAATGGCGGCGTATTACTGTTTGCATGTTGCTATGGTGGTGGGGATTCTTCAGGTAAGAAAATGACAGATAGCGGTATGATCCGATGCCTGAAGATTCATGGTGAAGACGACCCTGCGGAGATTTGCAATTTTCCACATGGTCGTTCAACGAGATTTCAATATTATATGAGAAAGATATATTCAACGCAAGAGCAAAGTTACCAGTTCATTATAGGGAGTGGTGGTAATTTATTTCAAATCGATAAAAATGGATGCATTGTAAATACTTGGGATTATAGCATAGAAATCGCTTCGAGCTGGTTAAAACCAAGGTTTGATCGTCGGATAACCATGCAGGATATTAGAAAGCATAATCCTAAAGTAATTATGGAAAACGAAAAACTTGGCATAAGGGATTTCGCGTCAGTGCTTATAAAAGAATCGTCGGTTGATAATCAAGCGGGAAACAAAAACGTAATGACGCTGGAGGAAAATTAAGATGTATAAAAACACATTACTAATACACATAGGTACGCCTAAAACCGGTAGCAGTAGTATACAACATTTTTGTTATCAGAATAATGAATTACTGATGTCTTATGGGTGGTGCTATCCACGATTTGAGAATTTTTTTAATAAGCAGTATCACGAAATAAACGGAGGTGTATTCTGCTATCCGGATGAGTTTCACATTATGGATGAAAATCATCCTCGTTGTGAAACGATTTGGGGGAATATACTTCATGATTTAGAATCCTATAGTGTGATTTTATCAAATGAAGTGTTCTGGTATCATGAGAATTGGGAAATAATAAAAGAAGCTGTCAAGAAATGGGATAATGTAAAAGTATTAGTCTATTTAAGAAGGCAGGATTTGTATTTGGAATCACATTATGCGAACCATATAAGGAGCGGCGAGACAAAGGATTTTGACGAGTGGATGGAAATTTTTTTGAATGGAGATTATAGAACTCCAGACACGGAACATAGAGAAGGTATTAATTATTTGCAGGACTTGAAGAATATAGAGAAAATCGTTGGAATCGAAAATTTGCATGTCAGAACATTTGATAAAGCTCAGTGGAGACATGGAAATTTAATAGAAGATTTCATGGATGTGTTAGGAATAAAGGAAATAAGTGGGAAGAAAATTGTAGAGAATATAATTGAAAACAGAGCTTTATCGATGGAAAAATTGGAGTTATACCGTGAACTGAATCGAAGCATCTCACAAGGGGAACGAAATGCGTATGGTTTTTTCAGAGCATCAGGGACGGCTAAACTAGACGCTTTATTTTATCCTGATATGGTAGGGAGGAAAAAATATCTGTTGATGAACCAGGAACAGAGGGGGGATATTTGGGAAAGGTTTAAAAAGGAGAACGAAGAGATTGCCTCCCGGTACCGGGATGGAAAGGCGTTGTTCGAATACAAGATGCCTGACGGAGTAGTCTGGCAACCAATGCTTTCCAACATGCAAAGGGCGATGATAGGAGCGGCTTTTAAGTTTCATCTGAATGAATATGCAGAAATGCATAGGCACGGGGTATTGCTTACGATGAAGGCTTTGTGCGGCGACAGACAAATGGCCCTTTACGGAATTGGAAGATGCGGGAAAGAGCTTCTTGAAAAATACATACTTCCGTTTGAGATTGTGATTGACAACAATCCGAATGTGGAAAAACATGTTCTGCCGGGACTAAAAGTGATTTCGTCGCATGAGATTGAGGACTGGAAGAGTTTGTTTTTTGTAATTGCCATAAGAGATTCTGATGAGATAGAGAGGCAGATGCGTGGGCATCAGCTTATAAGAAATAAAGATTATGTATTAGGTATAGACTTTTTTGAACTGGTAAATTGGGATATGAGTAAATTTCGTTGAAAGTATAGGAGACGGGTTCAGATGAAGGAAAACATTAAGATAACCATTGTAATTGCCGTCCGCAACATGCCGGAAACTTTAGGCAGGGCGATAGAAAGCGTATTAAACCAGACATATCCATATAAGGAACTAATCGTGATGGACGGAGCTTCCACGGATGATACGGTTGACGTTATCAGAAAATATGAAAATCAATTGACATATTGGGTGTCCGAACAAGATCGCGGGCCGTCTGACGCGATTTCAAAGGCTTTGCCTCATGCAAGTGGTGAATTGATTGGCTTTTTAGGGGCGGATGACTGGTATGAACCATATGCGCTGGAACTTGTGGCAGCCGCATATCAGGAATCACATGCGGATTTATGCTATGGAAACATGATGACGCGCGACGGCGAGATATGTGAACTTAAGAATCTGAAAAAGTTCAGCCCTGACAAGCTCTTTATGGAGGGAACGCAGTGGTTGGGCGCCGTATGCGCGTTCGCGAAGAAAGAGTTGCTTGAAGCAAATTACAAAAAGAAAAACGACGTGCTTCTGACGGACTATCTGTTTTTCTTGAGATTATACGCGGAGGGGCGTACGTTCACGCATATTGGTGATGACCGGCACATTACGAACTTTTCCATAGGAGGCAGAACCACGGCTGGCATTTATCGTGCCATTCGTGATACCGAGGTAGTTAGAAAACAGTTTCTTGAGGAATACCCCCATATGCGTGAAAAATATATGAAACACGCAGAACGTATGGAGAAGGCATATGCCATGGGAATCGCGGATTACTACCGGCAGGTTCTAAGTAAAGAACAGTATAGGGAATATGTGAAAGAACTTCCGTGCTCAGGTGAGGATTGTATTTTGTTTGGCTCCGGGAAGCAAGGGAGGGAATGTGCAAAGTTGATGAAAATATTCAATATTAAGATAGAATGTTTTGTTGACAATGACAATTCGAAGTGGGGACAAGACGCAGAAGGGTTTCCAATTAAGAATCCAGAAATATTGAAAGAGGCTGTCAGTAAATGCGTTGTGGTAACACCATCTTGGGATTTTGAGGAGCAGATTATGAAACAGCTCCATACAATGGGAATTGAGAAGAAGTGTCGCATAATACATTATTCGGATATTGCGATTCAGGTATACCACGTATTAGGTGAGGAAGTGCTTGATGACGCGTGGAATAAGGGGCTGATTTCTTAGGAGAGAGACGATGATTATTACAAGAACACCATTACGTATATCTTTCTTTGGCGGCGGTACGGATCTTCCCGGTTATTATTTAAAACATGAGGGGGAGGTCTTGTCAACAACGATGGATAAATACTTATACATTACTTGCAGGCATATGCCGCCTTTTTGGGACTATAAGCATAGGTTTGTGTATGGCTCGAAAACAGAACTTGTATCGGATATCGAAGAGATTGAACACCCTTCTATTCGAGAGACACTCCGTTTTATGAATATAGATTACGGCGTGGACATGCACTATAATACGGACATTCCGGCCAGATCGGGAATAGGGTCAAGTTCATCATTTACGGTCGGACTGTTAAATGCCTTAAACGGGCTTGAAGGAAAAATTTCATCGAAACACCAACTGATGCGTGACAGCATCCATATCGAGCAGAACATGATCAAAGAGCCGGTCGGGGCACAAGATCAGACCGCGGCGGCATATGGCGGTTTTAATCATATTATTTTTCGGAAAAATGGCGAGATTGAGGTATCGCCGATAACCATACGCGAGGATAGAATAAGGGAACTGAACGATTGCCTGCTTTTAGTTTTCACGGGGTTTCAAAGATACTCCAAGAATATCGAGAAAAAGAAAATGGAACGAATCGATAAAAATACAAAATCTCTTAACATAATGAAGCGGTATGTCTCGGACGCCCTGGCAATCCTTAATTCAAACGAGGACATACTTGAATTTGGTTCACTTCTGAATGAAACATGGAAAATGAAAAAAATTCTTGCTGACAATGTGACGGATGAAAGAATCGATGCAATGTACCGTATGGGGATGGAAAATGGCGCCGTGGGGGGAAAGCTTTTAGGCGCAGGAGGCGGAGGTTTTATGTTGTTCTTTGTATCAAGGGAGAGGCGGGAAGAATTAAAGAAGGCGATGAGAAACTATGTCCGTGTACCTTTCCGGTTTGAAAATTCCGGAAGCCAGGTAATATACTACAAGCAGGAGGATGAAAGAGGTTGAATGTAAGGGACAGATTTTTTTATGAAATATATGGCCAGGTAAAATCCGGGGAGGATGTTTCCCTGGTCAGTACGGATCTTGGAGCTCCCAGTCTGGATGATTTTCGGCGGGATTTTCCCCAGCGGTTTGTCAACGTGGGGATTGCCGAGCAGAATGCCATTGCCGTGGCCGGGGGACTTTGTCTTGCCGGAAAAAAAGTTGTTACCTATGGGTTAAATCCTTTTCCGGTCACCAGGGCTTTTGATCAGATTCGAAACCTGATGGCCTCCCTCGAGCTGCCCATTACCGTGGCCGCGTTGAAAGCGGGTACCGCAACGGCCGAGGCAGGAATGTCACATATGGCTCTGGAAAATATATCACTGCTTCGTACCTTAAAGAATGTCAGGATTATCAGTCCGTCAGACGAAACCATTTCAAAGATGGCGGTGGATGAGATGATAAGCCGGCCCGCACCGCGGTATATACAGTTCGACCCCTTTATCACGGACACACTTTATGACGAAGCAGAAATTGATTATAAAAAGGGATTTGCCCTAAGCGGGCCTAAAAGTGATGTTGCGATTGTGGCTACGGGAATCTGGGCCCACAAGCTGAAAAAAGAAAATCTGCCGGTCAGGCTCATCGACTGCTTCGCGTTGCCGCTGTGTGAAAAGGAGTTTTGCGACGAATTGAAACAATATAAGCGGATAATAACCATCGAAGATGGCGTGGACCGTGGCGGTATTGGAAGTATGACGTTGGAAATTTTAAATGATTTTGGAGCGGTCATTCCGGTAGAACGCATGGCGCTTAAGTTCGGGAATGGATATCCCCGTGTATTTTCGAACCGAAATCTGATTTTTGAGCAGGAAGGACTTACTCTGGATCATCTTAAGAAAAAACTGGAAGGCAGGGAATCATAATGACGGAAGCAGGAACACGTGCGGTAAAGGCATTTGATGAAATAAAAAGCTATTATGAAAAATCCTTTAAAATGCGTCAAAGGTTTATTGAACTTTTTTCCAATTTGGGATTTGGCCATCTGACGACGGCATTTTCTGAGACAGAGATTCTGATTGCACTGTTTGAAAAGGTGATGCGATTTGATGAAGACAGGAAGCCGATAGACAAATTTGTTTTAAGCAAAGGACATGGAGCCGGGATGGTGTATCCAATCTTAGAAGATATGGGGATATTTTCTAAAGAAGAGACCGATGAAATGGTGCAAATTGGCGGAGATTTGGCAAAGATACGCGAATTTGTGTATCCGGGATTCGAGTTTTATGGAGGTTCCCTTGGTATCGGAATTGGTATGGCAGCCGGTCTCGCATTGGGTCTTAAGCAAAACAGGGAGGATCGTATCGTTTTCTGTCTGTGCGGGGACGCGGAATGCTATGAAGGTTCCGTGTGGGAGGCGATGCTTTTTGCGGCACATAATAGGTTGAATAACCTTGTAGTAATCGTGGACAGGAATTATCTGGGCGTGTCTGATTTTACGGAAAACATGTGTGCTTTTGAACCGTTTGCAGACAAGTGGAAAAGCTGCAATTGGGACGTCCGCGAAATCAACGGACATTCTTATGAAGAATTGTTCGATACGCTAGTGAACGTCTATAAGAGACCCTCCTCCAAACCGCTGTGTATCATAGCGGATACCGTGAAGGGAAAAGGGGTTGGCGATTTATGCAATATTCCGCTAAGGCATGGCTATATGCCGACGGGAGAAAATGCGGATAACACAATAAAGAAATTGGAGCGATTTGGTATATGAGTGTATATAAAACGGATTTGTTGTTGATTCATCCCAATGATCAAAAGGCCGTCTATGGGGACACGATAAGATACACGGCATGTGAACCGCCGTATTGGTGCGCGATAGTGGCGCAGTATTGCCTTGATAAGGGCGTGTCGGTTCGAATCGTGGACGCCGAGGCGGAGAACATTTCCTTTGATCAGGTGGCGGACAAGGTCAGGGAATACGCCCCGGCGCTGACGGGAATTTTTGTTACGGGGACAAATCTTTCCGCGTCTACACAGAAAATGCAAGGGGCGGATGCAACCTGCAAAGCGATAAAGGAAATAGGCGACTATCCTGTTTTCTTATGGGGACTCCATCCTTCTGCACTGCCGGAGCGAACCTTAATGGAAAATGATGCTGATTATATCGTGGCAGGTGAAGGTTTTGAGACTATCGTGAATCTCACGCGTTTTCATAAAGGCAAAGAAGTAATGTTTTCGACAGAGTCACTTGGCGGCTTGTGTTATCGAAAAGCTGACAAAATCGAACGCTTTGGCACTTCAAAACTACTTGATACAACGCAGATGCCGATGCCGGCATGGGATTTACTTCCCATGAAAAAATATATGCCGCATAATTGGCACATCATGGGTGAGGACCGACCGGAGGATGCGAAGGGAAGGTATGCCGTCGTTTCCACATCCATAGGATGCCCCTTCAACTGCTCCTACTGTGCCATATCGGCATTGTTTGGAACAAAGAAGCTTCGGTTTTGGGATATTGACCGGGTAATGGATGAGTTTGACCGCCTGGTAAATGTATATAACGTGAAATACATAAAGATTTTGGATGAATGCTTCGTACTGAAAAAGGCTTATGTGAGCGAGCTTTGTGACAAGCTTGCAGAAAAAAAATATGACTTGAATATCTGGGCATATGCCAGGGTGGACACCGTGGATCAGGCGATATTGGAAAAATTGAGAAAAGCAGGGATTCGATGGCTTGCATATGGGATTGAAAGCGCGGATGACGACGTCCTTTCTGAAGTGTCAAAAGCACAGTACGACGCTGACAGAACAAGGACGGTCATGCAATGGACAAAAGACGCCGGAATCCATATACTTGCGAACTTTATGTTCGGACTGCCGGACGATACAAAGGAGTCCATGGAAAAGACACTGCGACTTTGCAGAGAAATCAATCCGCAGTGGATTAATTTTTATGTAACGATGCCATATCCGGGATCAAGAGATTACTTTGCGGCCGTGAAAAACGGAAACATCAAAAACGACCGTTGGATTGAATATGCACAATACAGTTATGAATGCCGCCCTGCCGGAGGAAAGTACCTGACACCCAAGGAAATACTTGCATTCAGGGATTATGCGTTTAACGCTTTTTTCGAGGGGAATGACCAATATTTTGACATGATACGGCGGAAGTTTGGCCAGCAATATGCAGACAATATACGGGAGATGACCAAAAACAAACTTCGAAGGAAGCTACTAGAAGACGAAGGTGGTGTTTCTATATGACAAGTATGAAGCAAATGGATAAGCAGAGCAAAATATATGTCGCCGGAGACACGGGACTCGTAGGTTCTGCCATTGTCCGAGAGTTGAGAAGGCAGGGATATGGCAATCTTCTTATAATGCCGCATAAAGAACTTGATCTTCGGAATCAACAAGAAGTAAATGACTGGTTTAAAAAGGAAAGACCAGAGTATGTATTCCTTGCCGCCGCAACGGTAGGCGGGGTTGTCGTAAATGACCGGTTTCCGGGTACGTTTTTTTATGACAATCTGGCAATCGGGATGAACGCCATTCATGCGGCCCATGAAAACGGCGTGAAGAAACTCTTGTATTTTGGGAGCAACTGCATCTATCCACGGGCAGCGCCTCAGCCCTACAAGGAGGAATCGCTTCTTACAGGACTTCCCGAAAAAACAAACGAGGCGTATGCCGTTGCAAAGATTGCTTGTGTAAAAATGTGTGAGTTTTATAATCGGCAATATGGGACAGACTTTATTTCCTGCATGCCCTGCAGCGCCTATGGCCCCGGAGACAATTTTGACCCGGAAGGCTCCCATGTCGTGCCGGCATTGATTCGAAAATTTCACGAGGCAAAAGGGTCTGGTGCTTCAGAGGTAGTGATGTGGGGAACGGGGAAACCGTATCGGGAATTCATATATATCGATGATATTGCCAAAGCAGCGATATTTTTGATGAATCAATATTCCGGAAACGAACCGGTTAACATAGGCACGGGAGCGGAATATACCATAGGAGAATTGGCAGAAATCATAAGGCGTGTAGTTGGATTCGAAGGCGAAATCGTGAATGATACGTCAAAACCGGACGGAACACCAAAGAAGCTTCTGGATTCCTCAAAGATTTTTTCGCTTGGATGGAGACCAGAAACAGATTTTGAAACCGGTATCCGTATCACATATGAGGATTTTGTAAAAAATAAGCAAAAACACATTAAAAAGGGAGGAAAACTAAAATGAGTAAAATACTTGTTACAGGCGGGGCGGGATATATTGGATCAGTGCTGGTTCCCATGCTCCTTGACGAAGGACACGACGTTACCGTGTTAGATAATTTCTACTACAATCAGCCAACGCTTCTTGACCAGTGCATCAGGGAAGGCTTTTACATTGTACGAGGTGACGTCCGTGATAGGAAACTGATGAAAGACTTGATGGCGGATAAAGACTATATCATTCCCCTCGCGGCCATGGTAGGGTTTCCTCTATGTAAAAAGGATGAAACGGCGGCAAAAACCATCAATCTTGACGCCGTTCGCATGATTATTGAATTGAGGAGGCCTGAACAGAAAATCATTTATCCTTGTACAAACAGTGGATATGGCATCGGACAAGGAGACAAATTCTGTACCGAAGATACGCCAATGAATCCCATATCGCTTTATGGAATCACGAAATCGGAAGCCGAAAAGGCCGTACTGGACTCCGGCAATTCCCTTACCTTCCGCTTTGCAACGGTGTTCGGGGCCTCTCCTCGCATGAGGCTCGATCTTTTGGTTAATGACTTTGTATACCGGGCGGTCTTTGATAAAACCGCCGTAATCTTCCAAGGGGAATTCAAGCGAAATTACATCCACATCAGGGATGCGGCGGCGGCTTTTATTTTCGCCATAGAGCACTTTGAAGAGATGAAAGGTAAACCATATAACTGTGGATTGTCATCAGCCAATCTTTCGAAAATCGAATTATGTGAAAAGATAAAGGAACATATACCGGATTTTATATATCTGGAAGCCCCGGTCGGGGAAGATCCAGACAAAAGAGATTATATTGTTTCAAATGAACGCTTGGAGAAGGCAGGATGGACGCCAAGGTATTCTCTTGACGACGGAATTGAAGAGCTGATTAAGGTATATACGATTATTAAGAAAAATCAGTATTCAAACATCTAAGCGGAGGAACGATGGAATCAGTAGCTGTAACGATACGTGTATGTTTGCCAATTTATATCATGATCGCGGTTGGATATGCGGCAAATAGACGCGGCATAGTAAGCCGACCTACGCTCAAAGAGTTAAATGCAGGTGTATTTCGCATTTTTCTTCCGCTTCTGCTCTTTGAGAATATGTATACCTCGCACCTGGACGTGACCAACATAAAGGCTCTCTTGTTTGCAGTTGCAAGTGTAATTCTTATATTCCTGATATGCCATGTGGTCGTTTTTCATGTGATTGGAACTAAATCGAGGGCGGCAACGATTGTCCAGGGAATGTATCGGAGTAATTTTGCGCTCCTTGGAATTGCGCTTACCGAGACGCTGTATGGCTCAGGAGAAACGGACGTCACGGGAATGCTCGTGGCGGTAATTATACCGTTGTACAACGTGCTTGCAGTAATACTTTTTGAAAGTAGCTGCCAGAACGGGAAAACAAAGATAGGAAAGATTGTGAAAGGAATCCTAAAGAATCCGCTGATTTTATGGACATGTACAGGATTGGTTCTCAACCTTCTTCATATCACTATTCCGGTTGCAGTCAACAGCGTGGTAACTTCCTTAGGACAAGTTGCGACGCCGCTGGCACTGTTTGTAATGGGAGGTAATTTTGAGGCCGCAAAGACAAAAAAGAATAGGAATCCTTTAATAGCCGTATCAACAACAAGACTTATTATAATACCGATTTTATGCACGGCAATGTCCATCATCTTAGGATTCAGGGGGAAATCGTTATATGCATTATTTTTGATGTATGCGACGCCGACTGCGGTTGCATCTTATGCAATGGCATCGTCAATGGGCGGGGATGAGGATCTTGCGGGAGAAATCGTTCTTGTAACGACAGCTATATCCATGGTTTCCATCGGGCTTGGTGTGTATGTGCTCACCGCGTTGCGGCTCATATAGATGAATACGGAAGTTACGCTGCACCAGGTTCGAAAAAACCTCGCCAAGTTGCAGGTAACTACATTCGCACTTAGTGCTTAAAAGATAAGCACTAAGTGCTCATGGTAAGGGAGAGGAAAAATGCTAAACATACCATTGATGCAAAACAATATTGACAAGGATGACGTAAATATATTGGTTGATTTTTTGAAATCATCGGATCGATTTACGAATGGTCCGAAAGTACGTGAATTTGAAGAGGCATGGTCGAAGTGGCTGGGCGGAGGATACTACTGCGTGTTCGTCAATTCCGGCTCCTCCGCGAACTATATTACGATGACGGCACTCAAGGAGAGATACGGGGACGGTGAGATTATCGTTCCTCCGATAGGATGGACAAGCGATATCGCCTCGGTCATTACGGCCGGGTTCAAGCCGGTATTTGCTGACGTAAATCTCCATAATCTCGCCATCAATGTGAATGAGATTGAATCAAAAATCACCGACAACACCAGGGCGGTATTGCTGACTCATGTATTAGGATATAACGGTCTGTCGGACAAAATCATTGATATATGCAAAAACAAAAATATTACCTTGATTGAAGATGCCTGCGAGTCCCACGGGGCGGTCTTTCGAGGGAAAAAATGTGGTTCCTTCGGGGACATTTCCAATTTTTCTTTTTACTATGCACATCATATGAGCACGATTGAAGGCGGCATGATTTGCACGAAGGATAAAGAAATGTACCGTCTGATGAGGATGATCCGTTCCCATGGCATGCTCAGGGAATGTGATGACGAAAGTTATATGGCGGAAATTGCGAAGAAGTACCCCGAGGTTCATCCGGAATTCTTATTTACCGTTCCGGGATTTAATATGAGGAGTACCGAATTGAACGCCGTAATCGGATTAAACCAATTAAAACGTCTGGATGCCAACGTGGAAAAAAGAAGAAAAAACTATGATTTGTTTATCAACAAGCTGGATGGCAGCAAGTATTATACAGAATTTGCACATGAAGGAAACAGTAATTACGCCTTTGTCGTTATGCCACATGCGTCCGTGACTGGTTTGTATGACAGAATGATTCAGGGCTTTCGTGATGAAAACGTGGAATTTCGGAGAGGCACGGCAGGCGGCGGCAACATGGCAAGACAGCCCTATATAAGAAAAAGATATCCCCATATTAACCCTGCCGATTATCCAAACGCCGAATATATCCATGAAAATGGCGTGTACATAGGCAATTATCCTGATTTGCCAAAGGAGAAGATAGAAGGATTATGCGAGATGTTAAATTCTCTGTAATAGGATGTTTTGAATTTCGATGAAGGAGGACGTCTGATGATAGCGGTTATTATGGCAGGCGGAAAGGGAACCCGCATTTCTTCTGTTGCTTCAGACGTTCCCAAACCGATGATTGCCGTAAATGGAATGCCTGTGATGGAGTATCAGATTGAACGGTTAAGAACGCAGGGAATAAGGGATATCGTCATTACCGTGTCACATAAAAAGGAAATGATAATGGATTACTTTGGAGATGGTAAAAAAACATCTCCGGCAACGGCAAAGCCGTTTGACGTCAGCATTTCATACTACGAGGAGGACGTACCCCTTGGAAACGCGGGCGCTCTGTTCCGGCTGAGAAATCGGCTGAGCAGTGATTTTTTACTTATCAATGCGGACGTGGTATTTGATATTGATATAGAAAGATTTGTTGACTTTCATAAAAGCACGGGCGGTCTTGTAACACTGTTTACACATCCCAACAACCACCCGTTTGATAGTGGATTGCTTCTTGCAGACAAGGACAAAGCACTAACCGCATGGCTATCCAAGGAGGACGGGCGGCCCAAGTATTACAAAAACAAAGTAAATGCCGGTCTTCATATCATGGCTCCTAAAGTCCTTGACGTCACAAGCGAGAGGCTTATAAAAAAATACGGACGTCTGCCTGAGAGGATTGACTTGGACAGAGATTTGCTAAAGCCTCTTGCCGGAACCGGAATGGCGTATTGTTATGACAGTTGCGAATATGTCAGGGACATGGGTACCCCGAAACGGTATGAACAAGTTTGTCGCGATATGGCGTCGGGGCGTATTGACATGAGGAACCTTCATAAAAAACAGAAAGCAATTTTTCTTGACCGGGATGGAACGATAAATAAAGAAGTGGGATTTCTCAGTGATATTGACCGATTTGAGCTTCTTCCAGGTGTCGGGGAGGCAATTCAAAAGATTAATCAGTCAGGCTATCTTGCAATTGTCATCACAAATCAGCCGGTGATTGCAAGAGGAGAATTGTCCCGCGAAGGATTGGAAGAAATTCACAATAAAATGGAAACGCTTTTGGGAAAAGAAAGCGCATACCTTGACGGAATTTATTACTGCCCGCATCACCCACACGGCGGATACGAGGGCGAGGTCAGGAAATTAAAGATAGACTGTGACTGCCGAAAGCCCAAGCCGGGGATGTTGTATGCGGCGGCAGAAGCGTTTCATATAGATTTGAAAAATTCGTGGATGATAGGGGACGGAGAACGGGACATTGCCGCGGGGAAAAGCGCGGGCTGCAAGACGGTCTTGATAGGAAAGGAAAATTGGGGACAAGATATGAGTGTGAATTCGTTGCCGGAAGCAGTTCGGATGATACTGGAAGGAGAAAGTGAAGAATGCGTGATCCGGGGAAATACATAAATGACTTATTTGTCAGATATCCCAAGCTGGAGGAAACAAGAAGCGATTTGCTGGATGCCTATGATCTGCTGCGGCAGTGCTTTGAGTCCGGTTGCAAACTGCTTGTTGCGGGAAACGGAGGTTCCGCGGCAGATGCAGAGCATATTGCAGGAGAATTAATGAAAGGATTTCTGAGTAAACGCCCCCTTCCCGAGGATTTGCGACATCGTTTTGCGGAAGTAGAACCAGTAAAAGGCAGGGAAATATCAAAGCGGCTTCAAGGCGCGTTGGCGGTTCTTCCATTGACGTCACAAGACGCGCTTTCCACGGCTTTTTTAAACGACGTAGATGCGGGGGACATATTTGCGCAGAAGCTTATGGGCTATGGCAAAAAGGGGGATGTTTTTCTGGGGATTTCCACTAGTGGCGACAGTGTAAGCATCATTAATGCGGCAATTACTGCGAAGGCATTGGATATAAAGGTCATTGGGCTGACGGGAAGTACGGGCGGCAAACTGAAAAACTACTGCGACGTGCTGGTGAGGGCGCCTGAAAGTGAGACCTATAAAATTCAAGAGCTTCATGTACCAATTTACCATAGCTGGTGCATGATGCTTGAGGAATATTTCTTTGGTATAGGAGAATGAACATGGACGAACCACGGATTACAGTAATGATTCCGGTGTTTAATATGCAGGAAACGATTACAAGAGCCATAGACAGCTTTTTTAGGCAGGATTATGAAAACAAGGAAATTTTGGTTTTGGACGGAGGTTCGACGGACAACACCGTGAATCTCGTTAAACAATATGGCGGTTCCATTGACTATTTTGTGTCGCAAAAAGATGGCGGGCCTTCCGACACAATGGCAAAAAATTTAAAACATGCCACGGGTGACCTGGTTGCAATACTTGGCGCAGATGACTGGTATAACCCGGGCGCGCTTACGGCAGCGGCAAATACGTATAAGGAGCACCAGGCTGACGTTCTTTATGGAGACTGCCGTTGCATACACCCTACTGGTGAAAGAGTGATTAAGAGTGCAAAAAAACGGGTGTTGGAAGACTTGTATTACTATAATGCCGTCTTTACCAATGCGGCCTTTGTAAAAAGAGATTTGTTAGAGAAGTACTATGAACAATACTGGCATAAAAATAAGAAGAAACTCCATATCTCAACCGATCATTATCTGTGGCTCCTTCTTTATCATCAGGGAAAGCATTTTGAATATATAGAATCAAAGGATGCTTTGACCAATTATTCGGTTTCAGGAAGATCCGCGGAAAACGAGTATGAGGGCTGCATGGACGATGCGGAAATCTTTCGACTGGTTGTAGGAAATGACAGCAAAGCCGTAAAAAAATATTTGCCCAAATTCAAAAGATATTTTGCGGCACGTACAATCTTATATTATGAAGATACCATGGCGAAAAAAGACTTTGAGTTTGAACTTAAGAAATACCTGACAGAAGGGGAACGTTATGTGATTTTTGGTACGGGACATATAGGAAAAAAGGCCGAGCGGTTAGTGAGGTTATGTAAGGGAAGGCTGGAATACTTTGTTGACAATAATTATTTTGCCAATACGGGAGAATATTTGAATTGTAAGGTTTGTTCGCCGGAAAGTATAAAACAAGAAAAAAACCTATCTGTCATTATTTCTGCATTGGGGTGTGAAAATGCCATAATGAGGCAACTGGCAGGAATGGGATTGGACTCTTCCATAAAGGTGATAGATTATTCTGATATATGCGAGAACATACAAAATACGTTGGGCGTGGAGATTTTGGCAGATGCATGGAAAAAGGGAGTTATCCGGTAGAATGGAAGAAATGAAGAAACTCTACATAGCGGGGGCACATTCCCGTTCCCGTACTTTGAAAGCATACTTGAATTATCTTTACCCGGACGTGGAGGTTTTGGCCTATCTTGTCAGCGAGGAATTACAAGATGAAAATCCTGATTTTGTTGATGGAATTCCCGTTTTTCCTATTGTATATGGTAAACCGGGGCGGGTCATGGATAAAGATTTTCCGGTTTATCTCGGTACACGGGGGATGAATCATTCCAAGTTAATGAGAGAATTGTCAGCGGCGGGATTTCCTAAAATCATTCCCATGACGGTGGACATGGATATGGAACTTCGCAATGCATATATGGAAAAATGGTATAGGGAGCATGGAAGAGAATTTATTCTGATAGACAATCTTTAAGCATCAAGGTTACTATCAAGACCTACGGCCGTGAATAGTAACACATTAAGGAACTATGAAAAAATAAGCATGAAACAAGAACGATGAGCAGGTGTATGAAAGAAAACAAAACGGCGAGGATTTATGTGGCAAGTTCCATTTATGACAAGGCAATAAAGGGAAAAGGTTATAATCTGATGAAAGATGAGACTGTCTTGCAAGTTGGATCCGCACTAACAGATAAAAGGATTTATAGCGGGGTAATGACAGATGATACGGGCGAGAATATTTCCGAAAAAAACCAACAGTATTGTGAATTGACGGGTCTATATTGGATATGGAAAAATGCCAAGGAAGATTATGTCGGGCTGGTACAGTACCGTAGACATTTCCTCTTGCCGGAAAACTGGCTGGAAAGGATGATGGCTAATGACATCGACGTGATTTTACCGGTACCGCTTTATGTCGTTCCATGCCTTTCAAAGAATTATAGAGAGCGGCACGTAGCATCGGATTGGGATTTCTTGATGGAGTATATCCAAAAAAACCTTTCGACGGAGTACGATATGGCAACGGAATTTTTTAATGGCGGCCTATATTCACCATGCAATATGCTAATTGCTAAAAAACGTGTCCTTGATGAATTATGTTCGTGGCTGTTTCCGATTTTAGACGCAGTGACCATGCATATTGGGAAAAAGGAAGACAAGTATCAAAATCGCTACCCTGGTTTCATTTCGGAAAGACTCATGACTTATTTTTTTGAGGGACGGAAACATCGATATAACATAGTATACGCAAATAAATCTTTTTGGAGTTGAAAGAACGGATAATCGAGGAATTTATAATGGATATCAAGAACAATTTAAAAAAGTATCATGCAATCATAGGATATGGCATAGGGCAAGATTATAATAAAATGAAACGGTTTTTTGACGGGAAACTGGTATTTGATTACCTGGCTGACAAAAAGTGGGAAGATTCAAATATGGAAGAATATGACGGAATCCCAATTATACGGTTACGGCAATTGAAACAAATGAAGGGCGCTTTAATTGTCTTGTTTCCAAGATTTGCTTCTGTCAGAGATGTTATTTTGCGGGAATTGGAAGGAGTGAAATCCGAAATATGTTATGTCCATGACATATTTCCCACAGAGCGTTGTATCCGAAGCGAGGAACTGATTGAATTGCTTCCTAAAACAGAATTGAGCCGCTTCGTTTCAAGCGGCGATACGAGCAACAGGCGGAGCGTTTGCGAGCCGACTTGTGTTAACAAACTGGAATTTGTGGATGATTTTCAAAACAAGGTCGTATATGATGAGACGATTCCTGCAAATATCAAGATTTTTTTCACGGGCAGAAATAGCATGGTTAAGATAGGCCATAATCTGGCGGTCAATCATCTGGAAATCTATTGTGAAAATGACGGAATTTGTCTAATTGGGAATCGGACATCCGTGGAAGAGGCAAGGCTTTATGTGTCAGGAGCCAAGCTGCAATTAGGTGAAGACTGTATGGTTTCCCGCGGAGTCAGGATACGCACGCATGACAAGCACCATATTTTTGACAAGTCGACTCATAAAAGGATTAATTATCCGCAAGACGTGGTGATTGGAAATAAAGTATGGATTGGCCAGGATGTAGTACTTCTTGCCGGTTCCAATATTGGTACCGGCTCTATAGTCGGGGAAAGGGCGGTGACCTCTTCTGTTTTTGGAAAACATGTAATTATCGCAGGATGTCCGGCCAAAGTAATCAGGGAAGACATATGTTGGAGTAGAGATGGCACTGGATTTTTCAATCATGAACGGTTGGAAGAATGTTACGATGATACCGCGTTTAAATATATGAGTGAGAACGATTAGGGGAAATGGAAAATGAAAATGATGAATTTTGAATCGATGGACTCCATGGCGCGTGCCGATTACGGCAATCTGGACAAGCTGGAGGCGGAAGCCATATATATCATGCGGGAGGTTGCGGCCGAGTGTGAAAAGCCGGTGATGCTTTACTCCATCGGAAAAGACAGTTCCGTCATGCTACATCTTGCATTGAAGGCCTTTTACCCGGAGAAACCGCCATTCCCATTTATGCATATTGACACAACCTGGAAGTTCCATGAGATGATTACCTTTCGTAATCGGATGGCAAAAAAGTATGGTCTGGACATGATTGTTTATACCAATGAAGACGGTGTGAAAAAAGGAATCAATCCTTTCGAACACGGGGCGGCATATACGGATATCATGAAGACAGAGGCTCTGAGGCAGGCTCTTACAAAGTACGGATTTACAGCGGCGTTTGGCGGCGGAAGAAGAGACGAAGAAAAATCAAGGGCAAAGGAGCGGGTCTTTTCCTTCCGAAACGGTGCGCAAGCCTGGGAGCCGAAGAACCAGCGCCCGGAGCTATGGAAGCTTTACAACACTCATATTAAAAAGGGCGAGAGTATGCGGGTTTTTCCGCTTTCCAATTGGACGGAAAGGGATATATGGCAATATATCCGCAGAGAAAACATTGAGATTGTGCCGCTGTATTTTGCCAAAGAACGGCCGGTGGTTTATCGGGACGAAAATATCATCATGGTGGATGATGACAGGATAAAGCTGCTCCCCGGAGAGGAAATACAGTATAAGAAGGTACGCTTCAGGACACTTGGATGCTACCCCCTGACTGGCGGAGTTGAATCCGAGGCGGGTACCTTGGATTCCATAGTGGATGAGATTCTTGGAGCCGTCACGTCGGAGCGCACCAGCCGCGTCATAGATAAGGACGGCGGCAGTTCAAGCATGGAAAAGAGGAAGAGAGAGGGGTACTTTTGAAATGAGCGACCTTTTGAAATTTATCACGTGCGGCAGCGTGGATGACGGAAAGTCAACGCTTATTGGACATATGCTATATGATGCAAAACTGATTTTTGCCGATCAGAAACAAGCTTTGGAACTTGACAGCAAGGTAGGAAGCCGGGGAGGCATCGTCGATTATTCCCTTCTGCTGGACGGTTTGATGGCGGAACGTGAGCAGGGAATTACAATCGATGTCGCATACCGCTATTTTACGACGGAGAAACGGAGTTTTATCGTCGCGGATACGCCGGGACACGAGGAATATACAAGGAACATGGCAGTGGGAGCTTCCTTTGCGGATCTTGCAGTTATTTTGGTGGACGCTTCGAAAGGGATTCTGACTCAGACAAGAAGGCACGCAAGAATCTGTGCGCTGATGGGAATCCGATATTTTTGCTTTGCCGTGAACAAGATGGATCTCTTGCAGTATAGGCGGAAGGAATTCGAGAAAATTGAGAAGGACATAAAGAAGCTTTCTATTGACCTTGATTTATTCAACGTGACCGTGATTCCCGTTTCCGCCACGGAGGGAGATAACATCACAAAGCCATCCGGGGACATGCCGTGGTATCAGGGGAAAACACTTCTTGACTACCTGGAAACGATAGACGTCATGGAAACGGATATGGAAAGCGGATTTATCCTTCCAATCCAGAGGGTATGCCGACCGAATCATAATTTTCGTGGTTTTGAGGGGCAGGTGGAAACCGGAGATATCCGCACGGGTGACGAGATAATGGTTCTGCCAAGCGGCGAAGGGGCGCTGGTAAAGTCAATTCTTGTCGCGGGAAGAAAAGCCTCTGAAGCGAAAAAAGGAATGCCGGTTACAATTTCATTGGACAGAGAGATTGATGTTTCAAGAGGATGTGTGATTGCCTCAAACACAAAGCTTCATATGGGCCATTTGTTTACGGCGCAGCTTTTGTGGATGGACGACGAGCATCTGATGGAGGGAAGGAATTATCTCCTTAAACTTGGTACAAAAGAAATCCCCGCATCCATAATGAAAATTAAATACAAGCTGGATGTCAACAGCGGAGAACAGTTGACTGCAAAAAAGCTCTACAAGAATGAGATTGGCGTGTGTGATATCAGTACGTCCCAGACAATTGTTTATGAGGAGTTTCGCATCTGCAAATCTATGGGCAGCTTTATCCTGATTGACCGGATATCGGATATGACCTCTGGTTGTGGGGTGATTCTTCATCCTTTAAGGCGCTCCGAGAATCTTACTCCGCAAAGGACGGATATTACAAGAAGTCTTCGAGAAGAGCATATGCTTCAGAAAGCCTTGACCATATGGTTTACGGGCTTGTCAGGCTCCGGGAAATCAACTCTCGCCAACGAGCTTGAAAAGAGACTTTTCAAGCAGGGACGGTATACGATGCTTTTAGATGGCGACAACATCCGCATGGGGCTCAATAAAAATCTGGGATTCGAACCGGAAGATCGTATTGAAAATATCCGCCGCATCGCCGAAACGGCAAAGCTTTTAAATGATGCGGGATTAATCGTGATTACGGCCTTTATTTCCCCCTTTGAGAGTGATCGTCTGAGCGCGCGAGAAATTATCGGAAATGAAAATTTCATTGAAGTATATGTAAGTACGTCTCTTGAGGAATGTGAGAGGCGGGACGTAAAGGGACTGTACAAAAAGGCAAGGGATGGCGACATTCCGAATTTCACCGGTATTACAAGCCCGTATGAAAAGCCACAGAATCCAGATATTCTCATAGACACGGAACAAACTGGTTTCGAGGAAGCTACGGATTTGATATTACAAAAGCTAGACGCTTATTTGTGGGGTAGGTAAATGTGGAATATAGAGCTTGAGAACGCGAAGAAAGCGGCGAGACATTATTGGGAAAGCAATATTTTAATTAAAGGTGATTAGAGGGGTAATGGGGAGACATAGAAATGAATTTTGAATTAACGGCATCCATGATGTGCGCAAACTATGGTAACTTAGAAAAAGAAATCAAAGAACTCGATGAGGGTGGTATCGATTCTTTTCATATTGATATTATGGACGGACGCTTTGTACCAAACTTTTCCATGTCCTTAAACGATATGAAATACATAGCCGGTGCGACGAAAAAGCCGCTTGACGTGCACTTGATGATTGAACATCCAAACAACAACGTGCAATTATTTTTAGATTATTTAAGGCCCGGCGATACTGTATACATTCACCCGGAAGCAGAGTACCATCCCTCCACAACCCTGCAGAAGATTATTAATGCCGGCGTGATTCCAGGCATAGCGATTAACCCAGGCACAAGCGTGGAGACTGTTTATGAGATGCTGCGGATTGTCAGGAAAGTCCTGATCATGACGGTCAATCCCGGCAATGCGGGGCAGATGTTTATGCCTTATGTCGGGGAAAAGATTGCACGTCTACTAAACCTGAAATCTGAGATGAAATTCAGAGCCTATTGGGACGGGGCGTGTGGCGCGGACAAGATTATAAAGTATGCGCCGTTGGGAATGGACGGTTTTGTGTTGGGTACAACACTATTATTTGGAAAAGACAAACCTTATAGGGAGGTCATCCAGGAAATCCGTAGGTATTGTGGTGATGAGGATAGAAACTGATAGGGAGAGTTTGCAACGGAAACTATGGAAAACGTGGCGGCAGCCATGCATCAAACTTTAGGATTCAAGACAATGAACATGGCAATTTTATTATCAGGCGGTGTTGGAAACCGCATACATTCGGACGTACCCAAACAGTATATATCTATCGGCGGCAGGATGCTGATTACATATGCGCTTGCAACACTTACAGAGGCTTCTGCCATTGACAAGATATTGATCGTGGCGGGGTATGGGTGGCGTGAATTTATCATGGCAAATGCTAAGAAGAACCGAATTTCCACGGATAAAATCATGGGATTTGCCACTCCGGGTTTTAACAGGCAGGCATCCATATTGAGTGGGATGCAGGAAATATTGCGTCAAATTGATTCTGGAATGCTAGGCGATTGCCCAAACTGCGACGAAAATCGGAAAGGTATTACGAGTGCTGACACGGTTTTTATTCATGATGCCGCCCGTCCGATGCTGTCGCCAAAACAAGTACAAGATTGTTTTGCCGCTCTTGCAGGGCATGACGGTGTAATGCCCGTGCTCCCAATGAAGGATACGGTATATTTAAGCCGGGATGGAAAAATGGTCTCTAATCTGTTAGATAGGAGTCAGATCTTTGCCGGACAAGCCCCGGAGTTGTTCCGTTTCAAAAAATATTATCAGGCAAATATGGCGCTGATGCCGGGTTGTCTGGCATCAGTCAATGGCTCTACAGAGCCTGCGGTGCTTGCGGGTATGGACATCGTTATGATTCCCGGTGACGAAAAAAACTTCAAGATTACAACGTTGGAAGACTTGGAACGTTTCCGCAGTCTGAAAAGCCGCAATGAGACTGACGCCAAGGAACCGTAAATAAATAATTTGTATAGTTCCTTGGTGGCAAAAAGGGGGAATGTGATGAATGCATGGGTTTTACGAAATATAGGAGAAATTACATATGTTGACGTACCTATGCCGGAACCGGGTGAAGCGGAAGTGTTGGTTCGAGTAAAGGCGGCCGGGATTTGTGGTTCTGACATTCCGCGCATTTATCGCGACGGCGCACATAAAATGCCATTGATTCCCGGACACGAGTTCGCCGGGGAAGTTGTGGGGCTTGGAAAGCGGTCGGATAAAGGATGGTTGCACAAGCGCGTCGGTATATATCCGCTGATTCCATGTCATTCTTGTACGGCTTGTCAGAAAGGTCAGCATGAGATGTGCAGACAGTATGGCTATCTCGGATCAAGGCGTGACGGCGGGTTTGCCGAATATGTGGTTGTTCCGCAAAATAATCTGATTGCGTTGCCCGGGTGTGTGTCATATGAGCAGGCGGCCATGCTGGAGCCTTTGTCAGTGGCAATACATGCCATGCGCAGAGTTCCCGTCGTGCAAAACGATACGGTTACAGTGTGCGGACTGGGAACGATTGGCATGCTGCTTGTAATGCTTTTGTGGGAGCGCGGCATAGAGAATCTTTTACTCATAGGAAATAAAGAATATCAAAAACAGAAAGTACTGGCAATGGGAATACCAAAGGAACATTATTGCGACTGCAGAAATGAGGATGTGGAAGAATGGCTGGCGCAGCATACAGACGGAAACGGTACAGACGTATTTTTCGAATGCGTCGGCAGGAATCTGACGGTTTCACGGGCGGTGAACCTGACGGCGGCAGGCGGAAGGATATGCCTTGTGGGAAATCCCCATACGGATATGACACTGGACAAACCGACTTACTGGAAGATTCTTAGAAATCAGCTTTTGATGGCGGGCACATGGAATTCATCATTTTTTACGTCCGATGATACGGAAGAATCGGAAGGTACGGACTGGGAGTATGCGCTGATTATGTTGGAGCAGGGACGAATTCTGCCAAAGCAGCTGATATCACATCGGTTTGGTATGGCGCAACTGGATAAAGGACTGCGTATTATGCGGGATAAGACGGAAGGATATTTGAAAATTATGATGTGTGAAAACGGAGAACATTTATGAAAAAATTAGTATGCATGCTTTTTATGATTGCCACTACCGCCCTCTTGGTGGCGGGTTGTGGAAACGGTTCGGCTTCGTCAGACGACAATTCAAAAACCGAACTTTTAAACGTTTCCTACGACCCCACGCGGGAGTTTTATTCGCAATATAATGAATTATTTTGCGCTCATTGGAAAAACGAGACGGGCGAGGACGTGGTTGTCACCCAGTCCCACGGCGGGTCGGGCTCGCAAGCGCGTTCCGTCATCGAGGGCAACGAAGCCGACGTGGTGACGCTCGCGCTCGCACACGACGTCGCGGCCATCGAGGAGGCCGGGCTGATTGACAACGGCTGGTCGAAGGAGTTTGACCTCGACAGCTCGCCATACACCTCGACCATTGTGTTCCTGGTGCGGGCGGGAAACGAAAAAAATATCAGGGACTGGGACGACCTGGTGAAGGACGGAATTGAGATTATCACGCCGAACCCGAAGACGTCCGGCGGGGCCTGCTGGAACTTCCTGGCCGCCTGGGCCTACCGGCAGGAGCAAAACGGCGGGGACGAGAAGGACACGGTTAAATTTATGGAAAAACTGTATAGGAACGTGCTGGTCTTGGATTCCGGCGCACGGGGGGCGACGAACACGTTCGTGGAGAACGGGCAGGGCGACGTGCTGATTGCCTGGGAGAACGAGGCGTACCTGGCGATGCGCGAGCACCCGGGCGAGTTCGAAATCGTGGCGCCGAGCGTCAGCATTTTGGCGCAGCCGTCCGTGGCCGTGGTGGACGAAAACGCCAGGGCGCATGGAACCGGGGAACTAGCCAAGGCGTATCTGGAATACCTTTACAGCGACGAGGCGCAGCGGCTGGCCGGGGAGAACTTTTACCGCCCGTCAAACGAGGAAGTCTTGCGGGAGTTTTCCGACCAGTTCGACCTGGAAATGAACCTCGTCACGATTGAGGACTTTGGCGGGTGGGATAAGGCCTATGAGACGTACTTTGCCGACGGGGCGGTGTTCGACCAGATTTACGCGCAGTAAGAAAGGAACTTTTCATGGAGCAACCAATCGTAAAGGTGAAAAATAAGAGGGGGGTCAGGGTCATTCCGGGGTTCGGGCTTTCCCTTGGCGTGACCATGGCGATGCTTGGCTGCGTAGTCTTAATTCCTCTCGCTTCCCTCTTCTTAAGCGCGGGCAAGCTCGGGCTTGGGGAATTTTGGGCGGTGGTCACGTCGCCGCACGTCGTGTTTGGGTACGTGGTCAGCCTTTCCTGCGCCCTCGCGGCAGCCCTCATAAACGCGGTGTCCGGGATGATCCTGGCCTGGGTGCTGGTACGCTATGATTTTCCGGGGAAACGGCTGATGGATGGGCTGGTCGAGTTGCCGTTTGCGTTGCCCACGGCGGTGGCCGGGATTTCCCTGACCTACCTTTATTCGGATCAGGGATGGATTGGGGGGCTGTTTGCCAAGATGGGAATTCCCATCGCGTACACGCGCGTCGGCATCACCATCGCCATGACCTTCGTGGGGATTCCCTTCGTCGTGCGGGCGGTGCAGCCGGTGCTGGAAAAGCTGGATAGGCAGTACGAGGAGGCCGCGACGATGCTGGGGGCCGGAAGGACACGCATTTTCTTTAAGGTGATATTGCCAGAGCTTTTCCCGGCATTGCTTGCCGGGTTCGGGCTCGCCCTCGCCCGGGGCATCGGGGAATACGGGAGCGTGGTGTTCATCGCCGGGAACATTCCCTACAAGACGCAGATTGCCCCGCTCTTGATCATGTCGAAGCTGGAACAATATAAATATGGGGACGCGACGGCTATCGCTCTGGTGTTGCTGCTGGTTTCGTTTTTACTGATGCTGTCCATTAATTCGGTGCAGATATACATGCAGAGGTTCAGCCATGGGCAGGATGCAGCCGGGGACGGCCTCAGTTCCCTGCGGAAGGTGACGGAACCGCACCACGACGAGGGAAGCCCGCTTGTCAAGTACGTATTGGTTGGTGCCGGCGCCTTGTTCTTGGCGGTCATGCTCGTTCTGCCCTTGTGCGTGGTGGTGGTAAACGCGCTGAAGGACGGAATTGATGCGTATATGGAGGCGGTTCTGGATGAATACACGGTAAGGGCGTTCGGACTCACGGCGCTTTCCACGCTCGTCGCCGTCCTCGTGAACACGGTGTTCGGGATGTTCGCCGCGTTCTTGCTGTCGAAGTTTTATTTTCGCGGGCGGCAGGTCATCGCCACATTAATTGACCTCCCATTTTCCATTTCGCCGGTCATTGCCGGCCTGGTGTTCATTTTGACGTTCGGAAATATCGGGTGGATGGGTGACTTTTTGAAAGTGCACGGAATAAAGATCGTGTTCGCGGTTCCAGGGGTCATACTGGCCACGGTCTTCGTGACGTTTCCCTTCGTCTTTCGCGAGTTGTTCCCCGTCATGAACGCACAAGGGAAGGACGAGGAAGAGGCGGCGGCCTTGATGGGCGCGGGCGGGTTCACCATTTTTCGGAAGATTACGTTCCCGCATGTTAAGTGGGCGTTGTTGTACGGGATGGTTCTTTGCGCCGCGCGGGCGATGGGCGAGTTCGGCGCCGTGTCGGTCATCTCGGGCCACTTGCGGGGGAAGACCAACACGCTCCCGCTCCACGTGGAAATCTTGTACAACGAATTTCAAACGACGGCGGCCTTCGCGGTGTCTTCAATCCTGGTGATTTTGGCAGTTGTCATTTTGATTGTGAGGAACCTGGTCGAGTGGAAGAAGAAGGGGTATGGTTCAGTCAGGGCGGCGCGGTAAGCCGGGGGACGACGAATGGAGGGTCAATTCATGTACGTGGAAATGAAGCACATTTTCAAGACGTTTGACGGGTTTTGTGCCTCGAACGACGTGAGTTTTGGAGTAAAAAAAGGACAGCTTGCGGCATTGCTCGGCCCTAGCGGGAGCGGGAAGACGACAATCCTGCGTATGATTGCCGGGCTTGACGCGCCGGATTCGGGTGACATCATGATTGACGGGGAACGGGTAAACCGCCTGCCGGGAAGCAGGCGCGGCATCGGCTTCGTGTTCCAGAACTACGCGCTGTTCCGCTACATGACCGTGGCCGAGAACATCGCCTTCGGCCTGCAGGTGCAGAAAAAACCGAAAAACGAAATCCGGGAGCGGGTGGACCAGCTTTTGGAACTCATTTCCATGCCAGACCTGGGAAAGCGTTACCCGCACCAGCTTTCCGGCGGGCAGAAGCAGCGGGTAGCGTTCGCCCGCGCGTTGGCCCCGAACCCGCAGCTGCTTTTGCTGGACGAGCCGTTCGCGGCAATCGACGCGAAGGTGCGGCGGGAACTGCGGGGGTGGCTTAAGGACATGATCGCCCGGGTTGGCATCACGAGCATCTTCGTGACGCATGACCAGGAGGAGGCGATGGAGGTGGCGGACGTCATCATCCTCATGAACCGGGGCGGAATCGAGCAGATGGGAAGCGCGGGGGAGATTTGTGGGAATCCCCGCACGGACTTCGTCAGGGATTTTATCGACGCGGGACGGTACGAAGACATGAAGTTGTAAGAATTTCCCCTGGCACAAGAAAGGCGGGGTATTCTCCTACTCACTCAAGCAAGTCCGCGTACATTTCCCCCAGCCCTTTCGTCGGCCGCCATCCCAGTTCGCGCAATTTCTCCGAACTGAGGCGCAGGCCGGTGCTTGCGGCGTAACCGTGGACATTTTCTTCGGGAATGTCAAAGATAACATGGCTTTTTCCGGCGGAAAATCGTGCGCAAACCAGATTTGCCATCTCGCGAATCGACATGGTGCAGGACTCGTTCACGACGTTGTACGCCTCTCCATCCGCGCCGCGCTCCAATATCGTGAGGATTCCGGCCACGGCATCCTCGATGGCACAGTAATTGCCCATGGATCTGCCATCCGTATGCAAAACGACATCCCTGCCTTCTTTTATGGCACGGGTAAACTGGGAAAAGACACGGTTATCCCCCGCGGGCACGCCGTGGCCGAAAGTCTGCGCGAGCCGGGCGATTTTAACGGGAAGCCCGTATTCTTTATAATTGGAAAAACAAACGTTCTCCGCCATGCGCTTGCCCAGCGGATAACAGCTCCGCGCGTTTAAAATGTCCACTTCCCCCTTGGAAACGTCCTCTTCCACGGCCAACTCTCCCGCCGGACAATCGAGGCTTCCATACACCTCCATCGAGGAAAGGTACACGACGCTCCTGGCATTGGCGTGTCTCGCCAGTTCCAGGACGTTTTGCGTCCCGACGACGATGCCGCGCCCCACCTCCACCGGATGCGCCGCCATCTCCGCCGAGCTGGTGACTGCGGCACAGTGGATGACGTAATCGAACGAACGGCGGCTTGACGTTTGTACGGTTGATGCTTCCTCAAACGGGGCGGTTTCATCCACGGCCCGGGCCGCCGCTTCCAGTGCCGCCCAGTCGCATATGTCCGCCCGCGCAAATGTCACGCCGCCCGGGAGTACCCGCCGCGCCTTGTCCAGGTCGCGCACCACCGCCGTAATCCGCGTGCCGGGATTTTCTTTTAATAAACGTTTTACCAGCATGGAGCCAATGTAGCCGGAGGCTCCCGTTATCAGATAATGTGCCATGCCATGCTCCTTTATATTATGATGTTCGGGCTGTCGGGTAATGACTGCAGGCCCACAATATATGCCGTGGCGCATCTGGATTTGCCGCCATATATTGTGGGTTTTCCGCATTACCCGACAGCCCCATGATACCCACGAGTTGCTCCGCACTACGTGCTCCCGCAACTCTAAAACACCTCAAATCCGCTCATTTTCCTACGGGAAATGGCTGCTTTTCGGTGTTTTGCGGGTCTCAAAGTCATGTATCGACATGCAAGCATGTCATACATGGCCTTTTGACCCTGGTATCATATTATGAAAAAAAGCCAATCAATACAAATAGTCTACCATAGTGGTTTATCGTATACAAGTCCTTTTTCAAACTCCCAAAACATTTTTATTTTCGCAAAATACCACAAATTTTCTAACACAAAAGCAAATTTCTAGTCCCCCGCTCTCCTCTTTTTATTTTATAATATTTATACATTATACACTCCGCCTTTTGGCGGAAGAGGAGGCATGACATGAGAAAGACAGAATTATTCAACGATAATTGGATTTTCCAATTGGAGGGCAAGGATTGTGAGACGGTGAAGCTGCCCCATACGTGGAACGCGGTGGACGGCCAGGACGGCGGAGATGATTATTTCCGTGGTATCGGTACTTATCGAAAGACGTTTGCAAAACCGGACCTGAATGAAGGACAACGCTTATACGTGGAATTTCGCGGCGTGAATTCTTCGTCCGAAGTAAAAATCAACGGCAAGTCCGCCGCCACCCACGACGGCGGTTATTCCACGTTCCGCGTGGACGTAACGGACGAGTTGAAAGATGAAAACGTGTTGGAAGTCATTGCCGACAACAAGGCGAACGACCACGTTTACCCACAGCGGGCGGACTTCACGTTCTACGGCGGCATTTACCGCGACGTTTATCTGGTCACGGTGGACGCGGCGCATTTCAACCTTGATTATTATGGCGGAAACGGCTTCAAAATCACCCCTGTGGTAAATGGCGTGGCCGGCGCGATCCGCGGCACCGCCGATACGGCAGCGGACACGGGGTTCGCATCAGACGGCGCGACCGCCGAAGTCAAGCTAGAAGCCTACGTCACCGGCAAGGCCGACAGCGTGACGTTTACCATTCCCGGCGCGGGCACGGTAAGCGCGCCGGTCACCTACGGTTTTGACGGTACGAACACGGCTGATGGCGCTGTCTGCGGCTACGCGGCAGCCAACATCACGATTGAAAACGTACATCTGTGGGACGGCCTTGACGACCCATACTGCTACGACGCCAAGGCCGAACTAGTCGTAAGCGGACAGGTGACGGACACGGTGGATTCCTATTTCGGTTGCCGCACCTATTATGTTGACCCGGAGAAGGGCTTCTTCCTGAATGGCAGGAGTTATCCGCTGCACGGTGTTTCCCGCCATCAGGACCGCAGGGGCGTCGGGAACGCCCTGACGAAGGAAATGCACGCGGAAGACATTGACATGATTCTCTCCATGGGAACGAACGCGATCCGTCTGGCGCATTACCAGCATGACCAGTATTTTTATGAGCTGTGCGACCGCAAAGGCCTGGTTGCCTGGGCGGAAATCCCCTATATTTCCATGCATTTGCCGAACGCCCGTGAAAATACCATCAGCCAGATGAGGGAACTGATCACGCAGAATTACAACCACCCGTGTATCATTTGCTGGGCCTTGTCCAACGAAATCAGCCTGACCGGCGTGACGGACGACCTGATGGAAAACCACGTCATTTTGAACGACCTGGCACATGAAATGGATCCGACGCGTTTAACGACGATGGCCAACTTGTTCATGCTGGAAATTGATTCGCCGCTGGTTGACGTGCCGGACATCCGCTCCTACAACTTGTACTATGGCTGGTACGTGGGCGAATTGGAGCAGAATGACGAATTTTTTGACGAATTCCATGCCAAATATCCGAACAAGGCAATCGGGTTATCCGAATACGGGGCGGACACGCATTACACGATCCAATCGCCAAACCCGGTGAAGGGTGATTATTCCGAGCAGTACCAAGCGTTATACCACGAGCACATGCTGGAAATGTTCTCGACGAGGCCGTACCTCTGGTCCACATTTGTCTGGAACATGTTCGACTTTGCCGCGGACGCCCGGGAAGAAGCCGGTGACAACGGCGTCAACCACAAAGGCCTGATTTCTTTCGACCGCAAGGTGAAAAAAGACGCGTTTTACATTTACAAGGCATGGTGGAGCAAGGAGCCGTTCGTCCATGTATGCGGCAGCCGTTACGTGGACCGCGTGGAAGACGAGACGGAAATCAAGGTGTACACGAACCAGCCGAAGGTGGCCCTCTACGTGGACGGCTCGCTCGTGGAAGAACAAGAAGGAAACCACGTTTTTACTTTCAAAATCTCCAACGTCGGCGAGCAGGCCGTTGAGGCGAAGGCTGGCGATTTAAGCGACCGCATTTCCATCCGCAAGGTGGACACGCCGAACCCGGCTTACGCTTTCAAGGAGCAGACTTCCGTAAAGAACTGGTTCGAGGAGGAAGGAATGGAAATCATTCCGGGATATTATTCCATCAAGGACACGTTGGGCGACATTTGCAAGTCCCCGGAGGGAGCCGCCTTCGTCGAACAAATGCAGGCGCAGATGGCGAAGAATTCTTCCATGGCCTCCATGGCCGAGGGCGTGGTCATGACCGACCAGATTAAGAAGATGATGGCACGCTTCACGGTCGAAAACTTGTTGAAGCAGGCAGGCGGCGACCCGGATCCACAGATGGTGGTGGCCATCAACAAGCAGCTGAGCAAGATTAAGAAGGTAGATTGACCAAGGAAATTTTCTTTTCAACCAGATAAGGGAGGCACGGTTCACAAGAACCATGGCCTCCCTTATTTTTATGGCGGCGCGGATTACCCGTCAAGATTACGCCAGCATCGCGTCTATCATGGCCAGCACTTCCTTGCCCATCGCGGCGGATTTCGCATCCGCGTCTTCCAGGGAAATACCTTTCACGCCATAATAGAACTTCACCTTCGGCTCGGTTCCCGACGGCCTCACGCAAAGCCATGTGCCGTCCGGCATGTCATAATAAAGCACGTTGGAACTGGGCAGCCCGGTCGGGGTCACCTCGCCCGTCTCCATGTCCTTCACCGTGTCCGCCATGTAGTCCCTCGCCTTCAACACCTTGTAGCCGGCAATCTCGGCCGGCGGGTTCTTGCGCAGCGTGTCGAGGATTTCCTGAATCTTGGCAAGCCCCTCGATGCCCTTAAGCGTGATGGACTTGATGTCGTCCTTGTAATATCCATACCGCTCGTACATCGCCACCATCGCGTCCCATAGGTTCATGCCTATGCTCTTATAATACGCGGCCGCCTCCGCAAGCGCCATGGTCGCCACGATGGCATCCTTGTCCCTCGCGTGCGTCCCGATCAGGCAGCCGTAGCTTTCCTCGAAACCGAACAAGTACTCGCCCTTGCCTGAATTCTCAAAACCGAGAATCTGCTGCCCGATGTACTTGAACCCGGTCAGGCATTCAATCACGCCCACCCCGTAATACTTGGCAATCGCGTCGGCCATGTTGGTCGTCACGATAGTCTTGATCAAATACCCGTCCTTTGGCAGGCCGCGAAGCTCCTTGCGCTCACCAATCTCGTAATCCGCCAGCAGGCAGCCCGACATGTTTCCCGTCAGGGTATGGTACTCGCCGTTTTTGTCCCTCACGCGCACGCCCAGCCTGTCGGCATCCGGGTCGGTCGCCAGCACGAGGTCGGCATCCAGTTCCTTTGCCAGCTTCAACCCCAGCTCGAACGCCTCGTCCGCCTCCGGGTTCGGATAGGAGACGGTCGGGAACTCGCCGTTTGGCAGCTCCTGCTCCGGCACCACGTACACATTCTCGAAACCAAGCTCTTTAAGCACCCGGCGGGCCGGAATATTTCCCGTGCCGTGCAGCGGGGAATAGACAATCTTGATGTCCTTCGCCACGGCGTCGATGGCGTCCTGGTGGAGCACTTGTTTCTTCAGTTCCGCCATGTACGCGTCGTCCACTTCCTGGCCAATCACCTCGTAAAGGCCGGCGGCTTTGGCCGCTTCCAAATCCATGGTCTTTAACGTCGTGTAATCCGTAATCGCTTTCACGTCGGCCATGATGCCCTTGTCATGCGGCGGCGTGATCTGCGCGCCATCCTCCCAGTACACCTTGTAACCGTTGTACTCTGGAGGGTTGTGGCTGGCCGTGATGTTGATGCCGGCGATGCAGCCTAACTTCCTCACCGCGAACGACAGCTCCGGCGTCGGGCGGAGCGACTCGAACACATAAGCCTTGATGCCGTTTGCCGCCAGGCAAAGCGCCGCCACGTCGGCAAACTCCGGGGACATACGGCGGGAATCATAGGCGATGGCCACGCCCTGGGCCTCTTTCCCGCTCTTCTTGATATAATTCGCCAACCCTTGCGTCGCCTTGCGCACCACATATGTATTCATGCGGTTCGTACCGGCCCCAATAATGCCGCGAAGGCCCGCGGTCCCGAATTCCAAATCCTGGTAAAAACGCTCCTTGATCTCGTTTTCATTATCTTTAATGCTGTTGAGCTCTGCCTTCGTGTCCGCGTCAAAATACGGATTCGACAGCCATTCCTGATACTTTTCCATGTACTCCATCTTTACAGTACCTCCTGAATAGTGTATTCGTTACCCTCCACGGAGCTGTGCGCCCCGCCCCGCGGCCTAAGGTCGTGGATGGTAACCCATATCCTTAGTATACACCACTTGCTTACAAATGAAAAGAGAATATCTTTTCTAAAAAGCGTATTTTTTCATCCGTCTGGGTGACGGAGAGCATCAATTTCTCCACGTTCTTTTCCGGAACCCACACTTTGTTGGAGTGGTAGTAGGAATTCATCGTCTTCCAAAATTTTTCAGGATACGCCAGCTTCAAGGCCATGTACTCCAGTTCCTCCCGCTTAAGCGGACGGATTTTCCCATAGGTTCCCAGCATGGCGTCGCCAAGTCCCTCGTTCCATTGGTGCTTTTCCATCACCTTGCGCAGAAAGTAACACAAGTCCTGCACCTGGACGTCCAGGCAAAAATGCTCGAAATTGGTCGTCGCCACCTCCGCGGCGGGGAGCATCAGCACGTTATGGTAATTGTAATCCCCGTGGACCAGGCAGTTGCCCGTGACACTGGCAAGATACAACTCATCGTATCCCGATTGTTTCAATTGATCCGTCACTTGTTCCGCCACCGAGAACATCCGGTCAAAATGTGCAAGGAACAGGTAGTCAAACGAGTCCTTGCTGCTCTTCTTCCGCACGAACCCGCGGATTTTTTTCAATTCGCGGTTATGGCAGAGGAACTCTTCCAACAAATGCCGACCCGTCGGCGGATGCACTTCCCCATCCGCCGCAAGCCGCGGTTTTGCCCCGCGCCCTTCCTCATTTTCACACATAGACTGCGATTCCGCCCCGCGCCCTTCCGCATTTTCACGCATAGACTGCGGTTCCGCCCCACATCCTTCCACATTTTCACGCATAGACTGCATTCCAGCCTCTCCCGCGATTTCACATTGCGGCTGCCAGCGCAGCTTCTCGTGCAGCCCAGCCAAATTTGCCACGGCCTCCAGCACGTCGCTTTCCCTGCGCACGTCACATTCCCGCCCGCCGTACCATTTTTTCAGGATATACCGCCTGCCTTCCCGCGAAGTGGCAATAAGCTTTCCTTCCTTCGTGAAGACCGGGGTATCCACGTGCGCATAGCCTTCCGCCTCCAAATGGGTGAGGAGGAGATACAATAGAGGCGCGCGCCGGTCGGAAATGTCCGTCTCCCTCAAAAGCATCGTACCTTCATTCGTGTCGATAAAAAACGCACCCCTTATTTTGCGGGTGCTTATCACTTCCATATGATATTGATCCAGTACTTCCAGTTCATACTCCCTCATGGCCGCCCCCTGTTTTTATTCGATTCATAACTCTTTTCAATTTATGAAGGGGACGGCCAGAATATGACTATACAATAAAATTTTGTAGCAATTCGGCCAAAGCCGGACCACTTCCTTTCCGGCCAGCCGCATGCAAGCCCTGCATTCTCACAAGTTCAACTTTTCTTTCACGTATTGGCACAATATTTCCTTCTTGTTGCAGGAAGGTTCGTCAATCACCCATTCCAGCAACTCGTTAAGCATGACGCCAAGTTCACGCCCGGGCTTCATTCCCAGCGCCAGAAGGTCACGCCCGCCCACCGCCAAATCCTTTAGCGTCACGCATTCCCCCCTGTCCAGCACCTCCTGGTAGACTTCCCGCATGGCAATGATGTTCTCAATCTTTTCCCGCCGCTTGTACGGGCTTTGCGCCTTCACGTCCGCCAGCCGTATCGCCAGATAATAGGGGAACAAGTCCACGCCAATCCGGTTCATGGCCCGGCGGACGTTTCGTTCCGTCGCCTCAACGCGGTAATCATGAAAACAGACGAGACGCGTCACTTTCTTCATCGTCTCATTGTCAAACCGCAGGCGCGTCATGACGTTCCTGGCAATCTCCTCACTGACGAGGGCGTGCTTCTTAAAATGATCCCGCCCGTTTTCATCCGTCGTCTTCATCTGCGGCTTGCCCATGTCATGGAACAACATCACCAGGCGCAATATCTTGTCTTTCTTGACATTCTTCATGGCATGTATCGTGTGCTCCGCCACGTCATATTTGTGATGCGGGGTATTTTGCCCCACGGCGACCATGGCATCCCACTCCGGGAGGACGACCTTCGTGATTCCCAACTCATAAGCGTCCTGTATCCGCTCAGGGTGGTCGGATGTCAGCAGCTTGACCAACTCGGCCTGGATGCGTTCCGCGCTAATGACCGACAAGGTCGGGGCCAACTGGCGGATTGCCTCCGCGGTCGCCGGTTCGATAGGGAAATCGAGCTGCGCCGAAAAACGCACCGCCCGCAACATGCGCAGGGCATCCTCGGAAAAACGTTCCCGCGCGTCGCCGACGCAACGAATCAAGTGGCGGTTCAAGTCCTGCATTCCCCCGAAAACGTCCACCAGGCGCACCTCGTCATTATAGGCCATGGCGTTGATGGTGAAATCGCGCCTTTTCAAGTCCTCCTCCAGCCTCCTGGTAAACCGGACCTCCTTCGGGTGCCGGCCATCCTCGTAGGCGCCGTCCACGCGGTAGGTCGTCACCTCGAAGCTTTCCCTGCCGAGCAGCACGGTCACCGTCCCGTGCTCGATGCCGGTATCCACCGTGCGCGGGAACAGCCGCTTAATCTGTTCCGGCCGGGCCGATGTCGTGATGTCCCAATCCTTCGGGGTAATCGCCAATATGGAATCGCGCACGCACCCGCCGACCGCATAGGCCTCGAACCCATGCATCCGCAAATTTTCAATAATCAAAATCACCTTGTTCGGCAAAACAATCTTCATAAAATACCAATTCCTCTTTCTAGGTTAAACATGCAGGCATGTCGCACATGACCTTGGAGTCCCAAAGTCATGCGTTTTCATGTAAACATGAAACGCATGGCCTTTTGACCACTCCCCCATGATACCACGAATTGCTCCGCACTTTGTGCTTTCGCAATTCTAAAACACCTCAAATCCGCTCATTTTTCTACGAAAAATGGCTACTTTTCGGTGTTTTGCGGGTCCCAAAGTCATGCGTTTTCATGTAAACATGAAACGCATGGCCTTTTGACCCTGGTATCACAATTCACAATTGTTCACGGTCCTCGGGAACGGCACCACGTCGCGGATGTTCTGCATTCCCGTCAAATACATCACACAACGTTCAAAGCCCAGCCCGAATCCCGCGTGCCGGGTGGAACCGTATTTCCGCAAGTCCAAGTAAAAGCCGTAGTCCTCTTCTTTCAGTCCCAGCTCGTCCATCCGCGCGAGGAGCTTCCCATAATCGTCCTCCCTCTGGCTGCCGCCAATAATTTCCCCGATGCCTGGAACCAGGCAATCCACCGCCGCCACCGTCTTCCCATCGTCATTTTGCTTCATGTAAAACGCCTTTATTTCCTTGGGGTAATCTGTCACGAACACCGGCCGTTTGTAAACCTGCTCGGTCAAATACCGCTCGTGCTCGGTCTGCAGGTCGGCCCCCCAGGACACCTTGTACTCGAACTTGTCATTGTTCTTCTGCAAAAGCTCCACCGCCTCGGTGTAGGTCACCCTCGCAAAATCCGACTCCACCACGTTCTTCAGCCGCTCGATGAGTCCCTTGTCCACGAAGGAATTGAAGAAATTCATCTCCTCCGGCGCCTGCTCCATCACGTAATGGATGACATACTTGAGCATGGACTCGGCCAGCTCCATGTCGTCCTGCAAGTCGGCGAAAGCAATTTCCGGCTCAATCATCCAAAATTCTGCCGCGTGTCTCGTCGTGTTGGAGTTTTCCGCCCGGAAGGTCGGCCCGAACGTATAAATGTCACGAAACGCTTGCGCGTACGTCTCGCCGTTCAACTGGCCGCTGACGGTCAGGCTGGTCTCCTTGCCGAAAAAGTCCCGCGTGTAGTCCACGTGGCCGTCCGCCGTCTTCGGCAGGTCGTCCATGTCAAGCGTGGTTACCCGAAACATCTCGCCCGCGCCCTCGCAGTCGCTGCCGGTAATCAATGGCGTGTGCACGTAGACGAAGCCCCTCTCCTGGAAGAACTTGTGAATCGCGTAGGCCGCCAGCGACCGCACGCGGAATACCGCCTGGAACGTGTTCGTGCGCGGACGCAAGTGGGAAATCGTCCGCAGGTACTCGAAACTGTGCCGTTTCTTCTGTAAAGGATAGTCCGGCGCGGACGAGCCCTCGACCTCGACGCGCTCCGCCTGGATCTCGAACGGCTGCTTTGCCTGCGGGGTGGCCGTCAGCGTCCCGCTCACGATAATTGCCGATCCAACGTTCTGTTTGGAAATCTCCTGGAAATTTTCCATCTTGTCCGAATACACCACCTGCAGCGGCTCGAAATAAGAACCGTCATTTACCACGATGAAACCAAACGTCTTAGAATCGCGGATACTGCGAATCCACCCGCCAACCGTGACCTTCTCTCCCAAATACTGCTCCCTGTTTTTAAAAATCTCCCGAATCGTAACCAATTCCATTTTCAAACTGCTCCTTTCCAATTGCAATTACATTCACACCTCGTAATGCGGGCCACTCATCTCCTGCCTGCCCGCACAGATATTTATGATTATAAACCGAACCCGCCAGAAATACAATCCCATATCGCCATTTTTCAAGCCCGTCGCCCCTTAAAATAATCGAATATCCGTATCTCTTCCTATTTATAAATGCAACTTGACGCGCTTCTTAAACAATATTTAAACGATTATTAATGAATTCCTTTCAGATGCCGGTTGACAAGCGGCGGCTTGTGGGAGTATAATTCCTATTGTTTATGCTTATTCATGATTTCATTCACGGCCGCGTCGTGGATGTCCGTATGGGCGTGGCCGCCATTTATGCCATGCAAGTAGTGAGGGATTATCGTATGTTTCAAAACGTGATGGACCACCTCGGTTTCGGGGAAAATTTAAAGGACGATTTTGATACCGTTTTATTCATAGACAAGGACGGACGGGTGACGTTTGGCGAGTTCTGCCAGAGGGTGGCAAGGGCCGCGTCCTATTTTATCGAGAAGGGGGTTTTGCACCAACCGGTCGCGGTCGTCGCCGACCATTGCACGGACACGCTGGCCTGGTATCTGGGCGTGCTTGCCAGTGGCAACTATTACGTTCCGGTCAACCCCGATATCAAGGAGGAAAAGCTGGAAAAAATCAAGTCGCTTGCCGGCATCGAAATTGTCTGCAGGGGCGGCATCGACATGCCACGGCGCCTTTCCGGCGACGAGTTGGAAGCGGCCTTCCGTTCATTTCAAGAGATTTACCGAAACGTTCCCGCCGGCTTGCCGATGTATGTCATTTTTACGTCGGGATCCACCGGGGAACCGAAAGGCATTATAAAGACTCATCAGGGCATGATGAGTTTTATTGATGCCTACGTCCGTGAATTCCAATTTAACCGGGAAACTTGTCTCGGCAGCCAGACGCCGTTTTATTTCGACGCTTCCGCCAAGGATGTCTACACGGCCTTGAAAGTTCGCTGCCCGATGCACATGCTGGACTCGAAATTGTTCCTGACTCCGCTTAAGTTGGGCGAATATATTCGCGACAACCATATAAACACCCTGCAGTGGGTGCCGTCCGCGCTCTCCATCATTTCGACCTTGAAAGTATTTGAGAAGGCCGACCTGACGACGATACGCAAAGTCCTGTTCGTTGGCGAGGTATTTCCGCCCAAGCAGCTTCGGGCATGGATGGAGGCCTTGCCGGACACGGAGTTCGTTAACTTGTACGGCTCCTCGGAAATGTCCGGAATCTGCGCGTTTTATCGGGTCGGGAAAGTTCCGGCAGAAGGAAACGTGCCAATTGGCTATCCGCTTTCCAATAGCCGCCTTTACCTGGTAGACGACGGTAAAGTGATCCGCGAAACGGAAACGGTCGGGGAAATTTATGTCGCCAGCGACGCGCTCGCCGCCGGTTATTTGAATGACGCGGAAAAGACCGCCGCCGTGTTTACCGGGCCTCCTTCTCCCGAGTTGCCGGAGGGCACGTACTATAGAAGCGGCGACTTGGCAAAATACGGGCCGAACGAAGAACTTGTTTTCGTCTCCCGCAGGGACTACCAGATCAAGCACATGGGACACCGCATCGAGCTGGGCGAAATCGAGGCCATCACCCTCGACGTTGCCGGCGTGGAAAAATGTTGCTGCGTTTATCAAAATTCAAAAATTATTTTGTTTTACACGGGGGACATCGACAAGGCAGACTTAAGCCGCCAGCTTAGGGAACGGCTTTTGTCCTACATGGTTCCAAACAAGCTTGTGCCAATGGAAACCCTGCCGTTAAACGCGAATGGAAAGATTGACAGAACCCGGTTGTTGGACAAGGTCATGGATAAAGCGATTGGCCGTAAAGGAATCAAGTGAGGTGTAAATATGGCGAACAATGGACAACAGAGAAACCGTGAAGGCGGCTATAGGAGCCCCGGCCGCACGGGTTCCACCCGCGCGGGGCACGACAGGGCTCCTTCTTCCGGGCGAAGCCGCGGCACGATTTCGTCAAGGAACATGGAGCACGGCAGGGTTTCGTCTTCCAGAAACGAACGGCATGATAATTTTTTTGAGGAAGATTATGACTCCCGCCCTTCCAGAAGCACGGGACGGGGCGCAGGATCCACGCGCAGGAACGCGGGACATGATGCCGGAAGTCCAACGAGGAATCCGGAGCGTACCACCAATTCCTCCCGAAGGGGAACGGGACGGGGCGGCAGTTCCTCGCCGTCAAGAAACGGCGGGCGGGGTACCACACAACGCAGGAATGCCCCTGGCCCGTCTTCCGGCCGCAGAAAGCCGAAAAATAAGTTTTCCAGGATTTTCCAGGGCGGGCCGCTAGGCATCGCACTTGTCCTCCTGGCCGTCGTCGTCCTCATTTTCCTGGCCGTTTTTTTGATTAAGAGCTTTCTCTGCAAAGGCACCGTCACCATCGAGGCCGGTGAAAGCTATAGCATCTCGGACTTTTTGAAGCAGGACAACCCGGACGCGTCATTTGCCTCGAACAGTGACGCCGTGGACACCAATGTCCCCGGAAAGTATAAGTTAATCATTAAAAACGGCATTTTCACGCATAAATGCACGCTGGAAGTAAAAGATACCATTGCCCCCCAAGGCACGGCCAACGACATGTCGACCGTGCTCGGGAAGGAACTGGAGGCTTCGGCCTTTGTCACGGACATCGTGGACGTGACCCCGGTGACCGTTTCCTATGCGGTGAAGCCGGACTTCACGCAGGAGGGCTCGCAGAGCGTGGAACTGGTTTTGGAGGACTCTTCAAAAAATAAGACGACCCTGACGGCCACGCTGACGCTGATGCGCGACACGGAGGCTCCGGTCATCACCGGCGTGAGGGACATCACGCACAGCATCGGCAGCGGCATTTCCTACAAGGCGAACGTCAACGTCACGGACAACCTTGACCCGGACGTGGAGTTGGAGGTCAACACCGACGGCGTGGACCTGAACACGGAAGGAACCTACCAAGTCACCTATTCCGCCACGGACTTTTCCGGCAATTCCACGTCGCAGGCCGCGACCGTGACCGTCATCCGCTCGAACCACACCGAAGAGGAAATCATGGGCATTGCAAATGACATCCTGGCGGAGATTACCACCGAGGACATGACGCCTTATGACAAAGCTTCCGCCATCTACGACTGGGTACGCGGCCATGTCGGTTACGCGAGCACAAGCAGCGAGGCGTGGACGGATGCCGCCTATGAGGGAATGGTGCAGGGCAGGGGCGACTGCTGGGCTTACACGAGCGCGTCCCGGGCGCTTCTGACCGCCGCCGGAATCGAGAACATGGTCATCCGCAAGATTCCGTCCGACACGACCCACGCCTGGAACCTGGTGGACCTGGGCGAAGGCTGGTATCACTTCGACACCACCCCGAGGGCCTCCCACAATGAACGGTTCTTTATGTGGACGGACGCGCAACTGATGGACTACTCGAACGCCTATGGGCTGACGCACAACTATGACAAGGCGCAATACCCGAACATAAATTAAGGCAGCGGTTTGGCCAAAATCAAACCGTTGCCGGAAATTATAAAACCAATTATGAAAGGATGAAAAAACAATGGATGAATTACTGGAATTTCTTGAGGAGCTGCACCCGGACGTGGATTACGAGACCTGCGACACGCTGATTGATGACGGCATACTGGACTCGTTCGACATCATCAGCATCATTTCGGAGGTCGCGGACATGTTCGACGTGACAATTTCCGCGGAATACATCGTTCCGGAGAACTTTAATTCCGCCCAGGCACTCTATGACTTGATTACCTATTTGGAAGACGAGGGTTAATGCATAATGCAATTTGTTTCCTATGGTTTTTTACTTTTTTTGACGGTCGTCTTTATCGTGTATTATTTGGTACCGGGACGTTTCCAGTGGATGGTCCTGCTCGCGGCAAGTTACGTGTTCTACCTTTTCGCCGGACCCAAATACTTGATTTACATCGTGGCGACCACGTTGACGACCTGGCTTGCCGCAAGGCAGATTGACCTGCTCAAGAACCGGCAGGACGTTTATCTTGAAGAAAACAAGAAGAGCCTGGGCAGGGAAGAAAAGAAGCTGTATAAGGCGGCCACGAAGAAAAAACAGCGTTTCATGATGTTGGGAGCCTTGCTTTTGAACCTTGGCATCCTGGCCGTCGTGAAGTACACGAATTTTGCCATTTCCAACATTAACGCCGTCATCGGGCTGGCCGGCGGGGAGCCAATCGGCCTTGTCAGCCTCGTGTTGCCCCTTGGTATTTCCTTTTATACCTTCCGGGCATTAAGCTACCTGATTGACGTTTACCGCAAGACGATACCGGCCGAGAAGAACGTGTTCAAGTTCGCGCTGTTCGTGTCGTTCTTCCCACAACTCATACAAGGGCCAATCAGCCGTTTCAACCAGTTGGAATCTGGGTTGTTCACCCCCCACCGGCTGAACTGGAAACGGGTTTCCTTCGGGCTTCAGAGAATGCTCTGGGGCTACGTGAAGAAGATGGTGATAGCCGACCGCATCGTGATCGGTCTGACCACGATGACTGGCGACACCGCCACCTATACCGGCGCCTACGTGTTGGTGGAAGTGTTCTTCTACGCCATCCAGCTTTACGCGGACTTTTCCGGCGGCCTTGACATGGCCATCGGGGCCGGACAGATTTTCGGCGTCACGTTGCCCGAAAACTTCGAACGGCCATTCTTTTCCAAGTCCATCAAGGAATATTGGAACCGGTGGCACATCACCATGGGCGCGTGGTTTACGGATTATATCTTTTACCCGATTTCGGTCTGCAAACCGATGCTGAACCTCTCCAAATGGAGCAGGACGCACCTCGGCCCCGTGCTTGGCAGGAGGCTTAGCGTGTACTTGTCCTCGTTCGCGGTCTGGCTGGCCACCGGCGTATGGCACGGCGCAAGCTGGAACTTCGTGTTCTGGGGTCTTTCCAACTACCTCGTGATCATGGTTTCACAAGAGTTTGAACCCTTGTACCGGCGTTTCCACCAGAGGTTCAACGTGGACGGGAACTTGCTTTACAAGGTGTTCCAAGTGGCAAGGACATTTTTGTTAATGGGTTTCTTGCGCATGTACGACTGCTATGACAGCGTGCTCACCACCTGGCGCATGGTGGCGGGCGTGCCCTTTGGCGGAAATTGGAACGTCCTCTGGGACGGCTCGCTGATGCAAATCGGGCTGACGACGGCGGACTACGTAATCCTGGCGGCGGGAATTCTCCTCATGTTCCTCGTCAGCATGTCGCAGCGGAGCGGCTCCGTGCGGGAAAAGATTCACGCGAAGCCTTTTGCCGTCCGCTTCGTCATCTGGACCACGCTATTCATGGCGGTGCTGCTGGCGGGCGCATATGGAATCGGTTATGACGCTTCCAATTTTATTTACAATCAGTTCTGACCGAAAGCAACTGGCATTGAACACTGAATGAGCGCGTAAAGCGCGAGTTTAGTGAGAAAGCCCATCCCGAAACTTGGCGAGGTTCTTCACGAGCCTAGTTGAGTGGATGTTACGACGTTGTAAGCGATGCTTCCTGGACGCTAGTTCAAGAAGAAAGAAATTGAAGCGAAAAGAACTTCCTTTTTAGTAAATAAAAAGAAAATTTGAGTAATAAAAAATGAGAAAATTTGAGGTATTTTAGAATTGAAACGTAAAAAAATTTTTTGGCGCCGGTTTTTACGCGTCACCGTTTCCGGCATCATCATTTGCAGCATGCTCTTCCTGCTCCAGCGTCTGCTCGTTCCAAAATATTCGGTGGGAACGCAGGACGGCGCGATGATTGCCGAATATTACGACGATGCGCCGAAGCATAATTTAATCATCATCGGCGACAGCGAGATGTATGAAAATATTTCCCCGCTCGTCCTATGGCAAAACTACGGCATCAATTGCTACATCCGCGGCAGCGCGCAGCAATTAATTTGGCAGTCTTGTTATTTGCTGGAGGACACGCTGCGGCACGAAACCCCGGAGGCCGTCATCATCAACATTACCTCCATGCAGTACGCCGAGCCGCAAAAGGAGAGTTACAACCGGATGACGCTCGAGGGCATGCGCTGGTCCACCTCCAAAGTAAAGGCGATTTTCGCCTCCATGACGGAGGAGGAAAGCTTTTGGGAGTATGTATTTCCTTTGTTACGCTACCATAGCCGCTGGAACGACTTAAGCGACGACGATTTCCGGCTGATGTTTTCCGAGGAACCCGTTTCCTTGAACGGATACATGATGCAGGTCGGCGTGAAGCCCGCGGAAAACGTTCCCGAAGGACGGCCCTTGGCCGATTACACGTTCAGCGACACGTGTTACGAATATTTGGACAAGATTACCGCGCTGTGCAAGGAACATGGCGTGGAGCTGATATTGATGAAGTCCCCTAGCGTCTATCCCGTCTGGTATGATGAATGGGACGCGCAGATGAAGGAATATGCACAAAAGAACCAGATAAAGTACCTCAACTGCGTCAACAATGACGAAATCGGCCTCAACTTCCGGACCGACACCTTTGACGGCGGCTTGCACTTGAACGTGGGCGGGGCGGAAATTTACAGCAATTTCTTGGGAAAATGGCTGCAAAGTGAAACCGGGATTTCAGATCTTCGCGACGATGCCGAACTCTCCAAGGAATGGGAGCAAAAGGCGGCCGACTATGACGCGAAAAAATCTGAAAAATACAAAGAATTGGCTATGGATAGTGACGATTCGTGACCGAACCGCCGCGTTAACGGCTGACGGCCGTGCGGCGGGAAAACTTCCCGCAAATGGCAACAAACAATTAAGAAAAAGAAAGGATGTATGAAAATGAAAAAGAAACTGGTAAGTCTCATGTTGGTAGTTATGGTTTGCATGTTCTCACTCGTCGCCTGCGGCGGCGGTGATGACAAAGGAAACGACGGGAACAATGGTGGAGGCGGCGACGCGGCCAATACGCCGAACGGTTCTTCCTCGGGCTACACGTTCGAGTACAAAGGAACAAGCATCAGCGTGAATACGGCCATCGAGCCCGTCATAGAAAAGATTGGCGAACCGTCCTCCAAGTTTGAAGCCCCAAGCTGCGCCGGACAAGGAACGGACTTCATTTACACCTACAGTGGATTCGAGATTGACACGTCGCCGGCGGAAAACATCACGAACGCCATCGCCGCCATCATCATCGTGTCCGACGAGGTGGAGACGCCGGAGGGCATCACGATTGGCAACACGAAGGAAGAAGTCGAAGCCGCCTACGGCACCGATTACACCGAGAGCAACGGCATGATGACCTACGCGAAGGGAGACATGAAATTGAACTTCCTGATCAAGAACAACGTCGTGGACTCCGTACAATACATGTCGAATGCATTGAACTGACGTACTGCTCATAAAAAAAGACGGGCGAAAAGATATTTTTCGCCCGTCTTTTTTACGGTAAATGCAAAATATCAGTTTGGCGTGTTGCCAGACATCACTGGACGATACTTCAAGTCCATGAATGCCGGGAAATTCTTCTTCCAAGTCTTCTCCAAGTCATCCGAATATCCAAGAATCATCTGCGGCTGTTCGTTTGCATAATAGCCAAGCGCCTCTTTCGTCTGCTCCTCACTCAGGCTCACACAAGTAACCTTCCCGTCCGTCGTGTACAAGCGCATCTCGCTCACGCTGTTCCTGCCCGTGCGCCGGAAATAGTACGCCCAAATCAGGTTGCGGTTCGTCACGATGGAGGCCTTCGTGCCACGGATGTATACCGTCCAGCGCCTGCCTACCCAGGTCTCCTTGCCAACCGGGTGGGCCGTCTCGAAGTCCGCCTCGATGTCCGACAGGGAAACCGCACTGTTCTCACGCAGGTACTTATGTATCTGGGACGCGTACTGGTTGCCGAAGAAACCGATAATGTTATAAATGCCCATGATAATCAGCCCAAGAGCCACAACCTGCAATACCCAGAAAAACACGTAATACACGCCACCGAGCTTGTCGGTTTCAAGGTTGTAGAAGTAGAACTTGTCGGTCGCGCCCTCTTCAAAACCATACTCCGCCAAAGTTTCCCTATAATAGCGTTCCATGTCCGACTCCATCGGCGTCCACGTCCCTTTGAACTTCGTGGACTCCGGCGGGGCGACCGTCCCGGTCTCGTCGGCAAAATAATCCCAAGTCTGGTTCATCAGGCTGTACATCTTGTCCTGTTCGGACTTCCTCGTATAAATGCTATAGAAATACCAAACCTCCGTGTCGTTATCATGATCCGGAATCGACGTAAACGCGATGTAGCTATAGCCGTCCGTGCTCGTGCTGCTGCCGCCATACTTGCGCGTCGTCGTGGTCGTGTGCTCCACGTACTCCTCCAGGATACAGTCCGCCTCGACTTCCACGTATTTCCACTCGTAGGTGGACGGATCCTTCTCAACGTCAAGGTCTATCGCCCCGGTTATCACGTTGAACACCGCAAACTTCGTAAAAAATAAAATCGCGATTGCACCCACGATGGTTACGATTGCCCAAATGACATGCGACTTTCTGGCCTTCTTTCTTAATATCTCAAGCATTTTTCTGTCACCCTTCCTCTCGTACGCCCGCGCGGGTCATGCTTGGAATCCATGCGAACGTCGTCTTTTTTATGAAGATGCCCTCAACGGCATCTTTTAGTGGAAACGCCGCCATGCGCCGGCATTTCCCATACCTTTACATATTATCATTTATTTCCCTAAAAAACAATAATTTTTATTTGTTTTTTAATTTAAATTTTCATTTTCTTTAATAAATCCAAATCGTCCCCGGCCAATGGATCCATGTACCGCGCCGCGGGCATAAGCCGCGCTAAATTTAAGAACATACGGTCGGTAAACTTTTCTCGTACGGGGCGCGCACGATTCCATTCTCCGTGACGATTCCGGCAATCAGTTCATGGCTCGTCACGTCAAAGCACGGGTTCCACACTTTCACCCCCTCCGGTGCCATGCGTTCCCGATACCACATTTCCGTGACCTCCTCGCCGGCACGCTCCTCTATCGGGATGTCAGTGCCGCTCTTTATCGCCATGTCAATCGTGGAGGTCGGCGCACAGACGTACACCGGCACGCCATACTGCTTTGCCACACAAGCCACGACCGACGTCCCGATTTTGTTGGCCACGTCGCCGTTCGCCGCCACCCGGTCGCATCCGACGAAGACCGCGTCCACCAAACCTTTTTGCATGAGGGCGGACGACATGCCGTCGCAAACCAACGTCACGTCCATCCCCGCCGCCTGCAGTTCAAACGCCGTCAAGCGCGCCCCTTGTAAAAGCGGCCTCGTCTCGTCGGCATAAATGCGGAAACGGTATCCCCTCTCCTGCCCCAAATACATCGGCGCGGTGGCCGTCCCATACTTCACCGCCGCCAGCCGCCCCGCGTTGCAATGTGTCAAAAGTCCGTCGCCCGGGCGTACGAGCGTCAACGCGTGCTCCCCGATTTTTCTGCACACTTCGACGTCCTCGTCATGGATCTTTACCGCTTCGTCATGCAAAAGGCGCAAAAGCACCGCCACCGAATCTCCTTCGTATCCCGTCACCACGCCCTCCATCCGGTTCAGCGCCCAGAAAAGGTTGACCGCCGTCGGACGGGAGGTTTCCAAATATTCCTTCGCCCTTCGAAACCGAGATTGAAACATAGCCACGTCCGTCCCGGCAATGCCATCATTCCCGAAACGGACCGCCGCCACGTAAATCCCGATGGCCGCCGCCACGCCGATGGCCGGAGCCCCCCGTACCTTCAATTGATAAATGGCCTCCCAAACGTCCTCCACCTTTGTCAGGGAAAGCATCTCGATTCGTCCCGGCAGCTTCGTCTGGTCGATAATGACCAATGCCTTGGCCTCCTCGTCCAACGCCACCGTCTCCTGATGAAACTCCATCTCTGTCATATTATCCCCTCCTTCTTTTCGCATCGTCATATACAAGGGCGAATGCATCACGTCTTCCTTTACCATGATGTCTTTCGTATACAAAATATAGGCCCGGCCAATTCGCCCTTTAAACTTTGTCCTGAACGTCATCATTATATACTGGAAAGGCATCTCTATTCAACATGTTTTTTCACGAAATGGCACTTTCATTTTTTCTCATTTGCACGAAAAAAACTCTTGCATTCAACTTGGAATACTGGTAAACTGGCGATAACGCAATGACGGACATGAAAAAACACCGATACTTATGATATGGTATCATTTTCATCCATGCAGATTGGAGGACAACATGAAATCAAAAACAAAGAAAATCATCATCATCGTCCTGCTCGCCATCATAATCCTCATCGCCATCTTGTTCATCGGCGGCAGGATATATTTAAAGAACGTAGAGTTCCCCCGTCCCCCGAAGGTGGACACGGGCAAAAGACGCATTGCCTGCATTGGCGACAGCGTCACCTACGGCGCGGGCGTATTGGGCAAGAGGGGCACTTCCACTTACCCGGTATATTTACAAGGGCTGGTCGGCGACGACTGGCAGGTGCTCAATTACGGCCTGACCGGACGGACGCTGATGAACTCCGCGGACGTGCCTTACATGAAAGAGGAAATGTACCCCGAAACACTTGCCTGCGAAGCGGACGTCTACCTCGTCATGCTTGGGACGAACGATGCGAAACATTATAACTGGAACGCGGAAAATTATGAAAAGGATTTGAAGGTTCTTCTGGAAAATTACATCGAAATTGCCGGAATCGACGGCGTGTACGCCATGAAGCCGTTAAAATGCTTCGTCGTGGAAGGCAAGACGGAAGTCGGACACAACATCAAGAACGAAAACGTCATCGAGGCATGCGAAATCATCGAACGCGTCGCCAAAGAATTGCAGGTAAACGTCATCGACCTCTATACGTTCAGCGAGGACCATCCCGAATGGCTTCCCGACGGCATCCATCCAAACGCCGAGGGCAACCGTGAAATCGCGGACTACATTTATGAACACCTGGACTTGGATTAGCAAAATCCTGCCTAAAGCGCTTTCAAACTCAAAACCGGCGGGAAGATTACTCCCCGCCGGCTTTCCTTGTCATATTTTCCCATTCTCGAAGTTGCAATTTACATACGCTTAACCGCATAATCGAATCGTTCAATTCCCACGTCCGAACAAGCAAACGAAACGCTCGCCGCCCACGGAAAAATGAATCACGCCACCGCCAGGAACCCGCCGTTATATCCCGCGTTCTCCTGCGCCTGCTTCATCGCCGGACTCTGCTGCGCGGCCGTCACGGTACGGGTCGTCCCGCCGGACACGTACACGTCGCCACACTCCGGGCAAATGTTCGTCTGATACGTGACGGACTGGCTCACGACCTCGCGGCCTTCCCGCATCGCCTCGGCACGTTCCCTTCCCACGTGCTCCAACTCATGCCCGCGCACCTTCGAAGCCGACTGCTCCGGCGCGATATGCGTCGCCGTCTTGAAAGACACGCCTGGATCGTCCGATCCGTCCTGGTACTTGCGGTTCTCGCACGTCTGGCACTCCGCCTCTTTCGCTATCTCCTGGGCCGTCTTGGACTCGGAAACGTCCTGCGCCCTGTCCTTCAGCACCGTCTTGGACTCGGAAGCGTCCTGCAACTTGTCATCCAATGCCGCCCTGCGCTCTATGGCCGACTTGTTCCCGTCCAGATACTCGATCCTGCTGCGAACCGCCATCGCGGTCGTGTCTGACAAGAGCTTACGCATAAGCTCCGTCTTGTCCACCGGCGCTTCCATCACCTGCCTGACCGGGTTGACCGGCTGTACCGGCGTGCCCGTCTGCGCTTCGGGTATGACCGCCATGCGAATCTGCGGCGTGTCAGACGTCCCCGATGCCGCGCGAACCTGTGCCGCCTGCGTCTCAGCCGCGTATGCCGCACGGTTAATCGAGCTCTCAACGCTCCCCTGCACGGAAGAAATCGGCTTATACGGAGTTACATACGGTGTATAACCCACGTTTGATACCGCCCCTATCATAAAAACACCTCCCACGTAGTATCACACCAACGCCCCGCCCCCCTTTCACAAACCCAGAGGGGTGTCGCGTTACAACCACTTTGCTTTTCCTTTGCAAATAGTATAACTCCGCTTTTCAAAAAAGGCAAGAGAAATTTTCTTACTTTCCGCTAAGCACCATGCCCGCGACAAGATCAACCGTCGCGGAGTATCCGCTGTCCTCTTTTGTTACCTCGAATTTCATGTCGCCCTTGCTCGACGTGCCATTCGCTATAATATACACGTCATCGCCAAACTCCCACGTACCTGTCAGGTCCTCTCCGTTGGCGCTGCCGCTTACTGTTCCGTCCGGATTGATTTCCAACGTAATCATGACTTGTCCGCTATAATAAGAACCTGACAACGTAATCGTTTCCGTAATTTCACCATCAGCAGCTCCACTTCCCGACTCATCCGACGCGTCTGCCTTGTCATCCGTCTTGTCATCTTGGACTTCCTGCTTCGCGTCATCCTTCTTGTCATCTCCACCCGAACCGCATCCTACCATCATTCCCATACATAACATGGCGGCCATCAGTAAACACAACACTTTTTTCTTCATTTTCTTGTTCCTCCTAAATTTTTTTAAGCTCATCTTCTTCGATGTAAGCTTTCTAATAAAATAGTATCAGAATTTTATTTCATCAACAAGATGTCGCGTTTAAGTTAATGCCGCCCATTCGCAAGTTGTCGCAAAATAGTTCAAATGAAATCAAATTTTGGTCCATATCATTCCGACCAAAAACGAAAGCAACCGTAACTCCCCTTCTTCTCCTCCGTTTTTTCGCCGCTCGCCACTACCATCAGCACTGCGGCCAGTATCAGCACGATTCCGCCAATCTGCACCGGGCTGACGCTCTCGTCAAGGGCGAACCATCCCACGAGCAGGGCGACCACCTCCCAGATTTTGTCGCGGCTTTCGTATGCCGGCTCCGGCGGCGGATACACGTCCGTCTCCCGCCTCGTCGGCACGTACGCCATGATAATCTTGCTTCTTTCCATGTCCACTCTTCCTCCTCTTATCGTATTTCCGCAGCCCATTCGCGACGCCATCGCCTTAGGAACAAAGGCCATACCTCAAGTTACATGCTTCATAGATATTCGCTTTGCACGCCCTCCATATTCACTGCGGTGCTTTTATATGAAAAATATACCACGATACGATTTCCGGCATAATGTAACCCACATACAAAAATATGTTTCATCTTTGTGATTTTTGCACAATTCAAACTTGATAAAGGCCTGGCCCGGATTGATGACGCGCCAATACACGCCTCCCTGCACGAATGTTTAGCGAATTCTCTAATCCATGCCGACTACCATGGCCGCCGCGGCACTGTAATCGATAAAGAATTCCGAAAAGTGACGATTTCAAATCCCGGAACTTTTCGCATCGGCATTGACGAAGCAATCGCCGGGGGTATCAGCGATGCCAGAAATGGAAAGATTTTCAATATGTTTTCTCTCATCAATGCTGGCGAACGCTCCTGATTTGGTCTTTGCGATGTATACAATTTTCAAAGTTCTTAACTAACTGACATTGTCCGTGAATTGTAACCTCCTTCCGTTACTATTCACGGGGCTGTGCGCCCCGCCGCACAGCCACCGTCCGATAAAGTGATGGTGCCAGTGGGCATCCAGCCCATTGCCGGAGGCAATTTTAGATGGCTGGATGCCGTTACAATCCACGGCCGGTTAGGCCGTGAATTGTAACCTCCTTCCGATTACTATTCCCCCCTCATCCCACTTTTTTGTTGTAATAACGGGGCAATAAAGTTATAATAGAAACCAGTACGATGGATTGCGAGGTGTGAATATGGCCAGGACGGTTGCTATCGGCAAACAAAATTTTGAAAAAATAATTACGGAAGATATTTTCTACGTGGACAAGACGAACTTCCTCAAAGAATGGTGGGAAAACAAGGACGACGTGACTCTGATTACCCGCCCCAGACGATTCGGCAAGACCCTGACGCTTAGCATGGTGGAAAAGTTCTTTTCCGTCAAATACGCGGGCAGGGGGGACTTGTTTGAAGGCCTGTCTATCTGGAACGAACAAGAATACCGCGAACTGCAAGGGGCTTATCCCGTGATTATTCTAAGCCTCGCGGACGTGAAATATACACGCTTTTCCGACGCGTGGGAGACAATTTGCCAGCTTATCACGGACGTGTACAACCAATATGATTTTTTACTCGATGAAGGTTTTTTGAATGAAAAAGAAAAAGCCAATTATCAGAACGTTTCCCCCGGCATGAGCGTTTCCGTGGCGGCAGGTTCCCTGAAGGCATTGTCCGGCTACCTGGCACGCTATTATGGGAAAAATGTCATTATCTTGCTGGACGAGTATGACACGCCCATGCAGGAAGCCTATGTGTGCGGTTATTGGGATGAGCTTGCCACCTTTATGCGGGGGTTCTTTAATTCCACATTCAAATCGAACCCTTATCTGGAAAAGGCTCTGATGACGGGCATCACGCGGGTGAGCAGGGAATCCATCTTTTCGGATTTTAACAACCCGAAGGTAGTAACCACGACCTCGGAAAGCTATGAGGATTCTTTTGGCTTCACACAGGAGGAAGTCTGGGAAGCGTTAAAAGAATACGGGCTCTATGAAGAGCGCGAAAATGTCAGGGCATGGTATGACGGATTCACATTTGGCAGAAAACGTGATATTTATAACCCATGGTCCATTATCTGTTATCTGGATGAACGAAAGTTCACCACATATTGGGCGAACACGAGCAGCAACAGCCTGATTGGCAAACTGATTCGTGAGGGCAGCGTGGACGTGAAACTTACCATGGAGGACCTGCTGGCGGGCGGGACGCTCCACACGAAGATTGACGAACAAATTGTGTACAACCAGTTGGACAACGTGGAGGACGCAATCTGGAGCATGCTTCTGGCAAGCGGGTATCTGCGCGTGGAGAACTATGAAAGCAATGCGGACGGGGAAGAAAAGTATGAGTTGAAACTCACTAACCAGGAAGTCGTATTCATGTTCAAGAAGATGATAAACGGCTGGTTCCAAAAGCCCACGTCGGCATATAACGCGTTTATCAGGGCGTTGCTCAAAGGGGAAGTGGAGGCCATGAACGCCTATATGAACGATATCGCCTTGGCGACATTCAGCTTTTTTGACACGGGATACGGTATCGGCTCCCCCTCAAAACCAGAACGTTTCTACCATGGTTTCGTATTGGGACTGATGGTCGATTTGGCAGACCGTTATGAAATCACGTCCAACCGGGAAAGCGGTTACGGACGCTATGACGTGATGCTAAAACCACGGAACAAAGAAGACAACGCCATCATCATCGAGTTCAAGGTCTGCCGGAAGGCGAAAAACCAGACGCTCGAAGAGGCCGTCACAGAGGCCCTGAAACAGATTGAAGACAAGGGTTATGAGGCGACCCTGGTGGAGGCGGGGATTGCTTCGGAGCGGATTAAGAAATACGGGTTCGCGTTCGAGGGGAAGAAAGTGCTGATAGGCCCCGACCTATGAGCGACAAAATCATTATGCCAGTGGAGGAACGACGTTTCGCCAGGCACGTAATGAAACGCCGTTCGGTACTACAAACCGACACCGAGTGGCGTTTCATTTGCCGCTTCCCTGAAAAACGGCTCCAAATACACGCACGCCCCCATATGTAGGCAAGTCCCCGCCTTCGATAATCCTCCCTCGTGTCAATCTCGATCTCGATGCCGCGAACATAACTGGAATAAGACGAAGCCCCGGAAACAATCTCGCCATCCTTTTCCATGACCACGCCCATGCAGCGCGTCACGTTCGTCTGCAGCGGCGGCGAGGATGAATACTGCACCACGTTCGCCGTGTTCGGCTTCCGCTACGCGCTCATCGAGACGGATGTGGATTACAAGCCCGAAGACTTTCGCGCCATCGCGGTTTATTCCGACATGGAAGCGAGGGGCGGCTTTTCCTGCTCCAATGAAAAGGTAAACCAGTTTTACAAGAACACGCTCTGGAGCATGAAGGGCAATTACCTCGACGTGCCGACCGACTGCCCGACAAGGGAACGGCTGGACCGACGCGATTTACCTGCCGCCCTACCGTTATTATAAAATGTACGGTGACGAAAATATATTGGCGGAAACTTACCCGGCCATGAAAAAATATACGGATTTCCTATTGAAAAACACGGGGCACAAGGACAAAAAAGCCGCCAAGGCCGACATTTACAACAAGTACGTTTATGAAAAAGGCGTACACCTGGGCGAATGGCTGGAGCCGGCGGAATTTGTGGAAAAGACAACCTGTTCCTGAAAACAATCCCGGACACGGACCGGCAGGCGAAGCTGGTGCGTCCGCTGGCCCTCGGATGCGTCCCGGAGGAAAAAACTCCCGCCGTGGCAAACCGTCTTTTTCAAGCGGTCGAAAACCGCGGCTACCGCATCGGCACCGGCTTCTTGTCCACCCCGTTCGTGCTAAAGGTGCTGACAGAAAACGGCCGTGCGGACCTCGCCTACAAAATGTTGGAAAACGAAGAGGCGCCGGGCTGGCTGGCCGAGGTGAACGCCGGGGCCACCACGGTCTGGGAGGACTGGCTGGGTGACGCGAGCCATAACCATTACTCGCCCGGCGCGGTGTGCGAATGGATGTTTGACACGATTCTCGGCATTCGCGTCGACGGGAAACGGCATTTCGCGATTCGGCCCATCGCCGGCGGGACGCTTGACCATGCCGAAGGGCATTACGACAGCATTTACGGGAAAGTCACGTCCAAATGGACACGGAAAGACGGCTTATGAAATCACCATTCCGGAAAACACGGCGGCGACCATCGTGATTGGCGAAAAGGCTGCCCGCCCGGGCAACCTTTTTCCTTTTACATTGGCCCCTTTTCCTTTTTTTCATTCCTTTCAGAAATGTAACTCCTCGAAATAATCCATGCTCTCCTCGTCAGAAAACATATACTGTATCGTCAACGCGCTGGTAACGGCCGGATTTTTCGAAAACTGCAGCGTCATCTTGCGGCACTCTTTCGCGGAACACCCGTAGGCCTTCTTGCACAGCCGGTTAAACGTCTTATAGTCGTTAAACCCCACTTCGATGCAAATGTCCAGAATCGAGCGGTTCGTGGTCGTAAGCAGGTACATCGCCTTTTCAAACCGATACGTGTTCAAATATTCGCGAAATGAAATATGGAAGTTATCATGGAAAAAATGTGACATATAAGTCAGCGTGACGTTTTCCCGCCCCGCCATTTTGGACAGGATATTGCGCTCCGCGTAATGCTGCTCTATAAAGGAAAGGATTCGATTCAGGCGCATCGTGTTTTTCTTGCTGGACGTGGATTCCGTGTCACTCATTTCCCGCCAGGCAAGACAAAGTTTCAACTGTTCCAGGATAAGGCAGGAAAACGCCACACAACGATAGTTCCCACTGATTCCGGAACACCAGTACGACCTCGCTGCATGACAAAAAAGCTCCTTCAAATGGCTTTCCTGCACTTCATTCAAATCCGGACCGATGCAATGGTGGTAAAAGACCGTGTGGCTCCATGTGGGAAAATACTCCCTGCAAAAGTGTGCCGAAATCTGCATGCTGAGCAACACGGCGTTGTCATTCTCGGCCGTCAGCTCGTGAACCTCGTTTGCATTGACCAAAACCATGTCCCCCGCACGGGCAACAAACGCCTCCTCTGAAATCTTCATCCGCAGCGACCCCCGTAAAATAAGGTTCAGTTCAAATGCGTTATGGAGGTGCGGGTACCGGTAACGGATACTGACAATGTAAAACTTCACATGATTTATCTTCGGATACTGGATAATCGAATGCTCATTCTCGCTCATGGCCGTCCCCCTCTTCCGACTGGTTTCCCCATGCATGGCAACACTTTCTCCACCTGCCTGGCTCTGCCCTATACGGAGTATACCATACCACGAAATGACATGTAAACATGCCATTGAAAAAACACAAGTTTTCCGTAAGCATACCGCAACAAAAGCATGGTTTTTCATGCCACGCATTGGTTATAATGAATGTACAATCCATGGAGTAGCAAGTGTTAAGGCACGATGTGCGCAGTCGTGTTCCACAAGGAAGAAAGAGGTAAAGCCATGTCAGAAAAAAAAGGAATTATAATTGCCAAATGGCTCGTCTCAATCGGCGTACCGGCATTGTTGTTCTTGCTGGTTCCGGAGACGGGCGTCATCACGTACCAAATTAAAATGTACATCGCCATCACGTTATTCACGATTTTAATGTGGATCATGAACACGTTGCCGCCGGTCATCACCGGATTGGTCATGAGCCTGTTGTACATTTTCCTGAACGTTTCAAACGGGAACACCGTATTTTCATCGTGGACCAACCAGATCGTGTGGTTGTGCGTGGGCGGCGTGATTATCGCGCAAGCATTTGAAAAGACGGGATTGATGAAACGGATAGCTTACAACATCATTTATCGGACGGGCTGCAGCTATAGGGGCATCGTCATCGGATTAATCGCGTCAGGACTGGTCATGACGGTCATCCTGCCGAACATTACCGCAAGAGTTACCTTATACGCCGCTCTGGCTTTCGGCATTTGCCGGGCGTTGGAGATCAAGCCGGGCACGAAGACCGGGGCCGGAATCATGACGGCCGGATTTATCGGGGCGATTGGTTCGCGGACGATGCTTCTGTCCGGCTGGGACAACCTGGTGTTGTCCTACGGGTTGATTGAAGATTTTACCGCCCCGTCAACCATACGGTTTTTCTTGTGCAACATCGTACCGACCTTGGTCTGGTGCGCGGTCATGGTCGTGACGGTTCTCTTCCTCTTCAAGCAGGACGTCCCGTTCGAGGGGAAGGAATATTTTGCCGGGGAGGTAAAAAAGAGCGGAAAAATGTCCGTCAAGGAATGGAAATTTTTGGCCATCCTGTTAATCGCGGTACTGTTTTTGTTCTTCTCGGATTACGCAATCGGCTGGCTGTTTTTGGCGGCGGCGTGCATTTGCTTTTTCCCGGGAGTGGACATTTTAGGCGGAGAGGATGTCAAGAACATCAACTTCAGCATCATTATCTTCATCGCCAGCGCAATGACGATTGGAAACGTGGCATCTGAGCTGCAGATTGGCGGAATGGTCGGAAACGTGCTGGTAAACGCTCTTCAGGGAATGGAAGTGTCAAACCTGCTCATGATGATGATTGCATGGCTGTTCGGCGTAATCATGGATTTTTTGATGACCCCGGTGGCGGCATTGTCCGCATTCTCCGTGCCAATCGCGAGCATCTGCACGCAGTTGGGACTTAGCGTCTCCTGCGTACTGTACAGCTTCATCTGGGGCGTGGAACAATTTATTTTCCCATACGAATGGGCGCTGTTTTTGGTCGTGTACGGATATGGAATGGTCACGAACAAGGACACGCTGAAATTCGGGCTGGTGCGCATGGTGCTGAGCTTCATTTTCATGGTGGCAATCCTCGCCCCTTGCTGGATGCTATTCGGATTCATGTGACGTAAAACGCGTTTTCGGCCACTTCGCAAATGATTGGCCGAAACGCCCAAAACCATCAAAAGGAGAACTTTATGAAAACAGTTGGAATTGGCGTAATCGGATGTGGCATGATTGCGGAAACCTACCATTTGCCAGCACTTGCCAAATGTGAAGGGGCCAGGCTGATAACGGCATGTGACGCGCTTGCCGAACGTGGTGAATTCATAGGCCGAAAATTCAGATTTGAAAACTGGACGAATGATTATCACGACGTGTTAAATCACCCGGAAATCGAGGCCGTTTTCATCCTCACGAAATCAAGCACGCACCGGTTGCTTGCCGAGGCGGCCGCAAAAGCCGGAAAACATATTTTCATGCAGAAATCCATTACGGACAATCTCGCGGACGCGGAGAAATTATTGGAAACCGTGAAAGCGTGCGGCGTTCAATTTACGGTATCGTTCATGCACCGTTATTTTGACGAATGCGTGAAGGGGGCGGAACTTTTACGGCAAAACGTATTGGGCGAACTACAGCAAGTGCGCATACAAAATTGCACGAAAAACCCTTATGAAACCGCGCCATCCTACGGCGGATGCATTTTGGACATCGGAAGCCACGGCATCGACCTGGTAAACGCACTGTTTGGTTCAAGAATCCAGGCCGTCCTGGCACTGGAATTCGACCGCCAGAGCGCGGCCATCGGAAGCGGAACGGACACGGAAAGCGAACTCGCCGGGACGGAACGCTTCGCCACGCTGCTTTATGAATTGGAGGACAAAAAACGTGTCCTCCACGAGATAAATTGGAGCAGCCCGTCCCACATTTCCCGCTTCCAAGTGGACATCGTGGGAAAGGATGCCAGCATGTATATCCGAAATCCGCAGGCCCAAGAAGGGCTGGCAATCGCGAAAATCCCTTCCAGGCAAGGGGAGCAAAGCGTCTGGGAATATCCGTCCTACGAAAAAACGGAACTCGGACAACGCCAGCACCAACTTTTTATCGACGACATTCGTTATGCAAAAACGGAAAGCCTGCCCGGGGAGGCGGCATACGAGGTGCTGAAAGTCGTGCGGGCGGCAAAGAAATCAATGCAAAGCGGGGCGTGGGAACGCGCCTAGAAGGAGGTTTTATAAAATGAAATTAGGATGTTTGGTAAACTGGACGGAAAATCTCGAAGTGTGGGCAAAGGTTGCCGACGCGTTGGAAATCGAGGGGATTGACTATACCTTTGCCACGAAGGATGAGTATGTTTTTAACGCGGGCAAAATTAATGAAATACTGAAAAACAGGCGGGTGAAGCTCTGCGCGGCCAGCATGTTCCACGTCAACACGATTGACAAGGATTCCCAAAAAAGGGCATTGGCACGGGAACAAAATGAAAAGCTGATCCAGTTCGCCGCGGACACGAAGGCGCCTGTCGCGGTCATCAATCCGGGATTATTGGAGGGCGCGGGTCTTGAAGAAAATATACGCGAATTTAAGAAGGAGTTCGAGCATTACAAGGCATTTTCCGAAAAGCGGGGCGTGGAAATGACCTACTACCTGGGACATGATCCAAACTTCATCAAATCGGACGAGGCCTTGGGGCGCGTGCTTGAGGCAATTCCCGACATGCACGTCAAGGTCGATCCGGTCGGCGTGATGCGAAACATGGACTGGGATCCGTATAAAATCGTTTCCAAATATGCGGCCCGAATCAACCATTTTCATTGTAAGGATATTATCCGCAAGGAAAACTACGAAATCGAGCCGCCGGTAGGCCTGGGCGATTTGCACTGGAACGAATTCATCGCGATGCTGTACGAGGTGGACTATGACGGCTACCTGGTCATCGAGCCGCATGGACCGAAATGGAAAAACGAGGAGAGAATGGGCGATTACATCAAGTTGTCAAAGAGACATTTGGCACAATATATTCTTTAAGGAGCGGCCTATATGAACGTAATATATATACACACGCACGATAGTGGCAGGTATGTCGGTCCCTACGGATACCAGGGCATGACGCCCAATATTGACCGCCTGGGACACGACTCTGCCGTGTTCCGCCAATGTTACTGCGCAGGGCCGACGTGCTCGCCAAGCCGCGCCGCTTTGCTGACCGGGCGGTGGCCACATTGCAACGGCATGTTGGGACTCGCCCAGAGAGGGTTCGCGCTGTATGATTATGGAATGCACGTCGTCCCGACATTTAACGCAAACGGATTTGAAACCGTACTGGCCGGAATCCAGCATGAAGCCGTAAACGCACAAAAAATCGGATACCAGGTAATTTTAAACCAGCCCGAACGGGACGACATGTACATTCCCAACCCGGAAGAATACGACAAGGCATCCGTCAACGAAATTGAAAAATATTTGGCGGGGCGGAACCCGGAGACGCCGTTTTTCATCTCCCTCGGCCTGATCAGCTGCCATCGCAACTTTCCGGAAAGCACGGTAGAGGCAGGGTACGTCGCGCCGCCGCCCCAGTTGTACGATTGTCCCCAGGCCAGGAAGGACATGGCCGGTTACCTGACAAGCGTCAAAATTGCCGACGAATGCGTGGGAAAAGCGGTTTCCATGTTAAAGGGACACGGATTGTATGAAAATACCGTCATCTTGTTTACGACAGATCACGGCATCGCGTTTCCATGGATGAAATGCAACCTATATGATACCGGCATCGGTGTCGCCTGCATGCTGCGCGAACCCGGGGGAAGAATGAACGGGATGGTGAGTGACGCGTTAATTTCACACATCGACATCTTCCCCACCATTTTCGAGTTGTGCGGCATCGCCAAACCGCAATGGATGCAGGGGAAATCGCTGATGCCAATCCTTCGTGGGGAACGAGACGAGGTGAACGAAGAAATTTTTGCCGAGGTGACGTATCACGCCTCTTACGAGCCGATGCGCTGCGTGAGAACTTCCAGGTACAAGCTGGTTCGGCGGTTTGACGATTATGACGGCATCGTCCCCTCCAACATCGACAATGGACATAGCAAGCAATTTTTGTTAGATGCCGGGTTGTTAAAAAAGAAGCATCCAAAAGATTTGCTGTTCGATTTGTTCTTGGATCCCCTGGAACGGGAAAATTTGATGGAAAACGAGGATTACGCAGAAATCCGTCAAATGATGCAAGACAAGCTGGAAAACTGGATGGCCGAGACGGACGATCCACTGTTAAACGCGGGAAACCGGGCTGCCGCGCCCCCCGGGACGACAAGCCAAAGGCAGACGGCCACGCCCCCCGGGGCGATAAGCCAAAGACCAGTGGCCGCGCCCCCCGGGGCAAAAGTCAACAGGCAAAGCTGTCTCCACGCGGAAATACCCGATTATGAATAAGCTTTTTCAAAGGGAAAGGCTGCCCGGACGGGCAGCCTTTCCCTTAATTTAGGCGCTGGTTTTCCACATTGTCTACCCGCCCCTCCAACTTTATTTATCCTCCGCCATCCACGGCCCGCGGCCACACTTACCTCCGCCCTCTCCGCGCATACGCGAACGCCCGCACGATTCCATAGACCGCCGCGAACAGCACGCCCGCCACCGGCCAGATAATCCACGTTTCGCGCCAGTTTTCCGTGCGGAAACTAACCAGCAGGTAAATGGCAACCACGATGCACCAGTAGACCGGCGCGACGTAGGACGTGCGCCTGCCGATTTCCTTCTTCTCCGGCGTATAATCGCCCGTCTGGAGCAGCTTGTCGTAACTCTCCCGTACCATCCCGGAGGAAACCATCACGAAAACGCCTATCGCGACAAAAACAAGAAGGATACTCACACAAGTGACCAGGCCAAAATCCCCCACTTCCATCATTGTTCCGACAAACAACGGAATAATGGCCACGATGCAAATACACACGCCAACCGTGATATGCAGGCGGAAACTGTCTTCTTGCATCTGCTTCCTTCTCTCAACCATGCTTTTTACGCCATATTGCAACGAAAAAATTTCTTTTTCCATATATTCATATCTCGAAAACCGCATTCCGTTTAAAATGAAAATGGCGACCGCAATTACCACCATTCCGAGTAAAATAATCATCCCCAGTCCTCCGGCCGCATTCTCCGACAGACCTCCCTTGTACTCTGACACCGCGCCCAATTGAATCAGGCAAATTGGCGAGAGGATGCACAAGAGCACCCCGAAGGCGATTCGTTTCGATACTTTTTGTGTCAAATCCATGTACGTCTCCGCCTCTTGCATGGAAATGCTTCGCACCGACTCCGCCTCCGGCTCGTCAAACTGGCCGGGTACCGCGACGCCCGCTTGTTCACACTCCTCCAATTCCTCCTTGAGAAGATAATCCGTACTGACGCCAAACAACCCGCCCAACTTCAATATCTTGTCCAAATCCGGAATCGACATCCCTGACTCCCATTTCGAAACCGACTGCCTGGAAATCCCCAGCTTGTCGGCCAGTTCCTCCTGCGACCATCCTCTTTGCTTCCTAAGCTGTATAATCTTTTCCGCTAAAATCATTTTTTTCCTCGCTTTCTATTGTGGATACTTCTCAATTTTCTTTCAAAACACGTGTCATTCCTCTGAGCTCATGGCCTAATTTTAACGCAAAAATCGGTTGACAACCACCAAGTGCGCTTGGAAATTTGTCAACCGGCGGTTGCATTGCCATTAAAAACCGCGTCCAGAGAGGATTAAGAAATACGGGTTCGCCTTTGAAGGGAAAAAAACGCTGGTCGGCCCTGCCCTTTGGAAGATGAACAACGGGGCTGTCGGGAAATAAATAGTTCCCGGCAGCCCCGTTATCATTTCTCAAGCCGTTGGTTCATGTTTTCATCCACCCAGACCACCCTGTTGCGGCCGAACTTCTTCGCGTCATAGAGCATGGTATCCGCTATCTTCAAGTAAAATCCGTAATCATTTCCCGTCTGGGGTATGACGGTCACGCCGCCGATGCTGACCGTGACCCACTCGGACACGGACGGGTCGTGGGGAATATGCAAGTCCTCCACCGCCTGGCGGATTTTCTGCAAGTAGCAAAACGCCTTGTCAGAATCGTCGCCCACGAGGAACGCCACGAACTCCTCGCCGCCATAGCGGGCAAAAAAGTCCGTGCTGCGCTGCAAACGGGAGGATATCGCCTTTGCCACGGCAGCAAGCACCTTGTCCCCGGACGGATGGCCGAACGTGTCGTTATATACCTTGAAACGGTCAACGTCGAAAAAACAAATGGAAAACGGAATATGCTGGCGCATGGCCTCGTTCCACTTTATCTTGCTATAATGGTCGTACCTGCGCCGATTGGCAACCCCCGTCAGCTGGTCGGTCATGGATTGTTGCTCGGCCAGCTTGCGATAATTATACAACTTGATATGCGTGTTGACCCTCGCCTTCACGATCAACGGGTTGAACGGCTTGGTAATGTAATCGACCGCGCCCAGGACGAGCCCCTGGTACTCGTTATGTACGTCGGAAAGACTGGTCAGCAAAATGACCGGAATGCTTTGGGTGACAATTTCCTCTTGTAGTTTTTTCAACAAAGTAAAACCGTCCATCCCCGGCATGACCACGTCCAACAGAATCAGGGAATACACCTCGCAGCTTGCGCGGTGAAGCCCTTCTTCCGCCGTCTGCGCGATGGTAACGTCATACATGTCCTCCAAAATGCTCTTTAGGCTGGCCGCCTGCAAGGCGCTATCATCAACAACTAAAATTTTCTCCATAGTCACACTTCTCGCTTTCTCCACTCTCATACCGATTTCCAGTTATTAGTAGGTAAATGGTATAAAGATTAGTTTAACGGTGTAGCGGAGCCATGTCAAGACTTTAAACAAAAAAGTATCGAAATTCCTTCCCTTTTGTAACTTTTTACCACCCAATTCCCGAATTCGTCCCGCTTTTTCACCCAACCTCGAACAACATCCCCGAAAATGCCGGCAACTGCGCCCGAAACACGCCGTCTTCATCGACCGCGAAGCGTTCCCCGCCTTCCCTAACCGTCCCGCTAAAACGTTCCCAATCCGAATGCAGGAGAAGCCTCAACCCGTGCCCGCATGCCTGATAATCCTCCGGCCCCTGCCCGACGCCCCGTGCCCCACGGCCCTCTATCACGCCACTCTGCGCCCCGCGTCTTTCTTTTTCGCCATTTTGCGCCTCACGACCTCCCATGCCAATCCACTCTTCCGGCAGCCGCAACTCGTAGTCCTGCCCGTTCCCGCTAAAATTAAAGACTGCCATCAAACTCCGTCCCCCGCCGTTCCTGCGGATGGCATAGATGCATTTTTGTTGCTGGTGGCAATCCAGCCACTCAAATCCCGACTCCGCCATCTCCTCGGCATACAATTCCGGGCGGCTTACATACAAGTGGTTGAGTTCCTTTATATAATGATGGAACGCGTCGTGAATCGGGAAACGCAGCATTTCCCAGTCCTGCTGGCGGCCCTCGTCCCATTCCCGCAGCTGGGCGAATTCATTTCCCATAAAGTTTAATTTCTTGCCCGGGTGCACGTACATGTACATGTAAAATGCCCTCGCCTGCGGAAATTTCTGCCCGTATAGGCCAAACATCTTCTGCAGGATGGTCGCCTTGCCGTGCACCACCTCGTCATGCGAGAGCGGCAAAATATAGTTTTCCTGGTAAAAATACATCATGGAAAAGGTCAGGCCGTTGTAATTGCCGCCGCGAAACAGCGGGTCGCCACGAAAATAATCAAGCGTGTCGTTCATCCAGCCCATGTCCCACTTGTAGTCGAACCCCAGGCCGCCATATTGCACGGGCGCCGTCACCTTCACGTAGGACGTGGAATCCTCCGCCGCCAAAATACAGCCCGGATGCCGCTCCTTCAGCCCCTCGTTCATGTTCTTGATAAAGTCCACCGCGCCTTTGTTGACCCCGCGCGACATGTCGCCCTGCCAATAAATCATGTTGCTGATGGCATCCATGCGCAGCCCGTCAAAATGATACTCGTTTAACCAATAGTTGGCCGCCGATTGCAAAAACGAACCCACCTCTCCACGCCCGTGGCAAAAATTCTTGCTCCCCCATTCGTTGTATCCCACGTCATCCGTCGGGTATTCGTAAAGGGGCGTCCCGTCATAATTGGCCAGCGCATAACCGTCCACCGCGAAGTGCACCGGCACGAAATCAATCAGCACGCCGATATTTTCCGCATGGAACATGCCCACCATCCTCTGCAGTTCCTCCGCCGTCCCATATCTTGACGTCGGTGCGAAAAAACCGGTTCCTTGGTAACCCCACGACTCGTCGCACGGGTGCTCCGCGAGCGGCATGAATTCCACGTAATTGTAGCCCATTTCCTTTAAATATGGTATCAACAGTTCCGCCAGTTCCACGTAATTGTACCACTCCCCATGATACGGCCCTTCCGCGCCGCCAATTTGTCCTCCGCGCGATCCTCCCGCGCCGTCGTCAGCCCGATTGCCGGCCGCGCCAGCCATCCCGACACCGGCCCGGCCGCCCTTCAATTGCTCATCCTCCATCGCGGGCGCGTTCTTGCGCCTCCACGAGCCCGCATGCACCTCGTAAATATTGAGCGGCAGGTTCATGCGCGTCGAGCGCCGCCGCATCCAGCCCGCATCAGTAAAACGATACGTTTCAAGATTTCTCACGATGGAAGCCGTTCCCGGACGCAACTCCATCCCGAACCCATAAGGGTCACAGTGATCCACGTACAAGTACCCGCCGCATGGGTTGCCCGCGCACGACTCCCCGTGTTCACGTCCCGCGCTTACCGGCGCCCCATGCGGCCGCTTCCCGTATGTTCCCCCGCCCTGCGGCCTTTTCGCGTAAATCCGGTACTTGTACATCATGCCCTCGTACCCGTTTGAAACCCGGCACTCATAAAAATTGCCATCATGTACTTTGTACATCGGCACTTCCTGCCAACCGCCACACTCCGCGATTAACGAGACCCGCTCAGCTCCCGGCGCGAACGTGCGGAAAACCAATCCATCCGCTTCCCAGTGCGCACCCAGGTACTTGTAGGCCTCAAATTCCTTTCCCGTGTAAAATTCATACAAATTCATGGCATTTTCCTCGTAATCTCGTAAATATTATTTAATATTGCAAATAATGGTGGAAAAATCATCCCCCATCCATTATAATGATACATGAACAATAAATTTACCATGGTCATTTTATAACCATGGTAAAATAATTTACCTTTTTCTGTAATTGTAAAGGGGGTTGCGCTGCCACTAAGCTCGAAAGAACCTCACCAAGTGGCCCGCAACTACATTCGCACGTAAGCATCCGAAGAACGGATGACAAGTGCTCATAGTAAGGAGGTTGCGCATGGATTTACGTGTACAAAAAACAAAGAACAGTATTTTAGACGCCTTTATCGAGCTGCGCTCCGAGAAGCCGTTGGAAAAAATCACGGTCAAGGAGTTGGCCGACCGGGCCCGGATTAGCAAGCAAACCTTTTACCTCCATTACAAGGACATCTACGACTTGTCCGAACAATTGGAGCAAGAACTGGTGAAGAGCCTCGTGGACGGCCTCACGCACCATGAACATTTGTTGGAACACTCAAAGGAGGCGACGCTGGAATTGTTCCACGCCGCCGCCACACAGAGCACACTTTTCCGCACCGTTTTCTCCGGTTCCCGCGCCTCCGCGCTGACGGAAGGACTCGAACGCGAGATTAAGAAAATCATCATTGCCAACAACCCGGAAGTCGAGCACGACCTGAAGGCGAACATTTGCCTGACCATCCTGATACATGGCTGCTACCTCGCCTACCAAAAGTATTCGGCGGGCGCGCCGGAAGAAGTCGCGCAGATACTCAGCGAGATTTCCGGGGAAATCACCGCACGTTGCCAATCGGAAATGTAGATTACAGAATGACAGCGTTGGCGTACAAACGGCAAAACATTTTCGCCTTCAAATCGACAGAAAAATATTGCAAAACCACTAAAAAAAGAATATAATAATATGATTAAGAGAGAAAGGAGCACACCATGAAAAATTTTAGTGCAAACCAAAATTACATAAGGTTTTCCGTTCTCTCCCCCCTTGAAAAATCCTTATATTATTCTCAAATTTATGTTTTTTTAAAACGTGTATGCATTGAATACCCCGGATTTTCGAAATGGTATAAGGATTTATTTTTTAGTAACAAAGAGCTGCAAAACGGGCGGGAAATTATAATTTGCGAAAAAGATTACCGTATGGCAGGCGTCGCAATCCTAAAATCAGCAAAAAACGAAAAAAAAATTTGCACCTTGCGCGTGGCCGGCCCTTTTCAAAGACAAGGAATAGGACGAACATTAATGGAATTGAGTTTCGACTGGCTTCAAGACGACAAACCGTTAATCACCATGCACAAATCAAAACAACATGAATTTGCTCCATTACTAGATTATTACGGCTTCGTCTTAGAGCAAACACAACGGAACTATTACCATGTTTTCAATACGGAATTGTCATACAACGGCGTCCTTCCTCCCAAAAAGCTCTTTTTCAACAAGCTGGAACTATTGGATATTGATATGTGGTATAAAGATTTTATTTCTTCCGGGAAATATGATTTAACAGATTTTGTTGAAGAATGCATCAACAAATGGCTCATACAAGAGCAAAAAAGACAATTAGAAATGCTTGGATTGAATATGTCTGCTTACTAAAAATTGAAAGCAAGAAAAGCTATCTTGTATTCACGAGATAGCTTTTTTAGGAGAAAAACATGATTTTTGTATGTGGTATTCAGGGCGTGGGAAAAATACAATACTGTAGGCAGTTAAGCCGCAAAATTGGAAAACCTTATTTTCCCGCCGGCGAACCGATACCGAAAAATGAACTCGACGCAGATTTCATTTCGGATGGCCATTTATGCTTTTTAAACGAAAGGCATGAAATCAGGCAAGTTGAAGAGAAAAAAATCAGAACACTAAAAATCAAACTTTTAATTATCTTAGTTGACAAGCCGCTTATGATAAAAAGGAAATTGGAACAACGCGACAAAACGGTATGGGAAGAATCGTTTATAGAATATTTCCAAAAAAGGGAACTTGAATATGCCTTGCGATTGGGTCAAAATCTTGGACTCGATTATAAGATTGTAACAAACAACAACGAAAGTGAATCTTATTTTGGAAAAAGCATTCTTCTTCCCATCAAACCATTATACACCGAAAAAATATTTATGGGCGAAAAAAAGTACGAGTTCAGAAAAAAACTCTGTACGGAAAACATTGACAAAATATATTTCTATGCAACCTCGCCGGTAAAAAAAATTGTTGGAGAAGCAGATGTTCTTGAAAAATATTCCATGGAAAAGAAACGATTGTGGAATTTAACATATAGTCATTCTGGTATTTCCGCCGATTTTTTTGAACAATATTTTCAGACGCATACTAGGGCTAATGCCTACAAACTAGGGAAAAGTACACGTTACGCCTCTCCATTTACCTTGGGAGAAATAGGGTTGAACTATACGCCGCAATCATATGCGTACATCAATACAGACATTATGAACCGTAGTATGTAATGATACAAGCGTCAAAAGGTCATGCGTTTCATGCTTGCATGAAAAAGGATGACCTTGGAACGCGCAAAACACCGAAAAGTAGCCATTTTTCGCAGAAAAATGAGCGGATTTGAGGTGTTTTAGGATTACGGGAGTGCGTTAGCACGGAGTAATCCGTGTATCATGAGCGTCAAAATACCTTTTGACGCTCTAATCATGTAATTACAAACAAAGAATTAAGGAGTAACAAAAATATCATGCGAATCTATAACGAGACCACAGAACCCACCGCAATCATCAACGGCTTCCACGTCCGTCCCGGGATGTTTGACGTGTACGGCGCGACCGCCGTCTCGCGAGGGGTGAATTTCACGGTGCATACCCATTATGGAACCTCGTGCGAACTGCTTTTATTCCACCAAGGGGATGAGACCCCTTACGCCACGATTCCGTTTCCCAAGGCATATAAAATCGGCGACGTGTACTCGATGCTCGTGTTTGGCCTGAACATCGAAGAGTTCGAATACGCGTACCGGGTGGACGGCCCTTACGACCCCAGGGAGGGACATTTGTTTGACCGCGACGCGATTCTTCTGGATCCTTATGCCAAGGCTGTCACCGGCCAAAGCGTCTGGGGCGAGAAAAAGATTACGGACTATCACGCGCGGGTCGTGCGGGACACGTTCGACTGGGGCGACATGCCGCAATCCAAGACGGAACTAAGCGACCTCGTCATTTACGAACTCCATGTCAGGGGATATACCAAGCACGAATCCTCCGGAGTAAAGGACAAAGGGACATTTGCCGGCCTGATGGAAAAAATTCCTTATTTAAAGGAACTTGGCGTCACGGCGGTGGAATTGATGCCCATTTTTGAATTTGACGAATCCATGGACGTGCGGGAGGTAAACGGCAACAAGCTTTTGGACTACTGGGGGTATAATTCGGTATGCTTTTTTGCCCCCAACGACAGCTATACCGCGTCCGTCGAACACAACCGCGAGGGAACGGAACTAAAGAGGCTCATCCGCGAACTCCACGCGAACGGCATCGAAATCATCCTGGACGTGGTGTTCAACCACACGGCGGAGGGAAACATGGAAGGGCAGACATTTTCCTTCAAGGGATTTGACAACAAAATTTATTACATGCTGACGCCGAACGGGGACTATTACAATTTCAGCGGCTGCGGGAACACGCTCAACTGCAACCACCCCATCGTCCGCCAGCTCATTTTGGAATGCCTGCGGTATTGGACGGTGAATTACCGGGTGGACGGCTTCCGCTTCGACCTTGCCAGCATCCTGGGCCGGAACGCGGACGGCTCGCCGATGAACAAGGCTCCCCTGCTCGAAAGCCTTGCCCATGACCCCATCTTGAACAACGTAAAACTCATCGCGGAGGCTTGGGACGCGGGCGGCATGTACCAGGTCGGAAAATTCCAGGCACACAGGCGCTGGGCGGAATGGAACGGCCGGTACCGCGACGCATTGAGGGGATTTCTCAAGGGCGACAACTGGGAGGCGTCCGCCGCGGCCTGGAGCATTTCCGGTTCCGGCGACATGTATGGCGGGCCGTACACGGACGGCAACGAAATTTATTCGGGATACGACGCCTGCATCAATTTCCTCACCTGCCATGACGGGTTTACCTTGTACGACCTCTACTCATACAACGAAAAACATAACGAAGGCAACGGCTGGCACAACACGGACGGCTCCAACGACAACCGAAGCTGGAACTGCGGCGTGGAGGGGGACACCGACGATCCGGAAATCTTGGGCTTACGCTTCCGCATGATTCGAAATGCCTGCGCGGTACTGATGTGCAGCCGGGGAACGCCGATGTTCCTCGCCGGGGACGAGTTCGCCAACACCCAGCACGGCAACAACAACGCCTATTGCCAGGATAACGATATTTCCTGGCTGGACTGGAGCCTATTGGAGAAAAACAAGGAATTATTCGAATTTTTCAAGTTCATGATTGCCTACCGCTACGACCACGCCATCATCCGCAAACGGCTTCCCGACGCGAAATGCGGCATGGCGCCGATACGTACCCATGACGTAATGGCGGAAAAGACACATATTGCGAAAGACGCCAAGACCTTTTCCATATCCTTCGCCGGATATGACAAGGGCAAAAAACGGGACGACATGGTCTATGTCTCGGTAAATTCATTTTGGGAAGACGTGACAATCACGTTTCCGCGACTTCCCGATTCGTTGTCATGGTGCCTGAGCGTGGACACCTACGGGGATGAGAACGGACGCTACGCCTTCCCGAAAGGGGAAGAAATCCCGATGGGCGAAAGCTACGTGCTGCGCCCGCGCACCGTGGCGGTTTTCACGGTGAGGGAAAATGAACCGAAAGGAGCTTCATCATGAAATTTCAAAACGGCCAATGGCTGCCAAAGGAGGGGCATTGTCTTTTTTCCCCGACGAGAATCATGGAAATCGAAAAAGACGAGACCGGCATCACCCTGGTGATGTCAACCACGAAAGTGATGGACGGGGTCACCCTGACGATGCGCGTCACGACCCCGATGCCGGAAATGATTCGGGTACAAGTATATCATTATATGGGAATGAATGACGAAAACGACCCGTCATTCGACTTGAACCTGCCGGAAACCTTGCCGCCCATACAAGCGGAAGAAACGGATGACACGCTCACCATATATAGCGGGCATTTAAGCATGGTCATCGACAAAAAGACATGTTGCGCGCGCTATAAACGGGACAAAAAACCAATCACGTCCTATCGAAACACCGACCTTTCCTACGTCAAGACGGACTGGAGGGGTGAATACTATACATATGATTCCAAAGGCGCGTATATGCGCCAACAACTGGGATTGTCCGTCGGCGAGCTGATTTACGGGCTCGGGGAACGCTTCACACCGTTCGTGCGCAACGGCCAGGCCGTGGACGTCTGGAACGAGGACGGAGGCACGAGCTCGGAGCAGTCCTATAAAAACATCCCGTTTTACGTGTCAAACAAGGGCTACGGCATCTTCGTGAACCAGACGGAAAACGTTTCATTTGAAATCGGTTCGGCGGCCGTGGCAAAAACCCAGTTTTCCGTGGCGGGGGAAAGCCTGGATTATTTTGTCATCAACGGCCCCACCATGAAGGACGTCCTTATGCGTTACACGGACTTGACGGGCAAGCCGGGACTTCCCGCGGACTGGACGTTCGGCTTGTGGCTGTCCACCTCCTTTGTCACCAGGTATGACGAGGAAACGGTCATGGGCTTTATCGACGGCATGGCCGAACGGGGCATTCCGCTGAAAGTGTTCCACTTTGACTTTCCATGGCCGAACTGCTGAAGGCGGCCTGGGACGTTGACGTTCACTTGTACCCGAAATGCGGCACGTGGGAAGGACTTATGGCACTTCCTAGGACGGGATGTGTTCCCACTGAATACTGTTTTTTAAAAGGCCTCCGCAAGAAGGTCTGTGAAGTGTGCACTTTTCTAAAAAGCACTTATGAAACACATGCAAAAACAAGTTTCATGCCGACGGTTCCGTACAAAAATTTCCGCATTTTCACCAAACGGAAGGAATACAATCCCCATACACGGGTCGGCTAAACGTCCGCGGCTTGGTACAATTGGAAAGAATCATATCCAGAGCAGTTCTTGTTTAAATCAGAACTGCTCTTTTGTCGGCTCTAGATATGATACTTTCCTAATGAATTATAGCACTTCAGTATGGGAATTTCTCAATCGTGGTAACGATGATGCGCTTGCCGTCCGTGATGGCTTTGGTAAGGTCGCCGGAGTGTTCTGCCCAGGCCACGGTATTGCTGACTTGCATAAACTGCTTGATAGTATCCCTAATCTGTTTATCGAGGATACGACGATCAGTGACTACAATAACAGCGTCCAACATCGGACGTCCATCTTGCTCAAGTCCAATCAATTGATGCGCAAGCCATGCGATAGAGTTGGATTTGCCGCTTCCCGCGCTGTGCTGGATCAGGTATTTACGCCCGACACCATTTTTTCGTACATCGCTAAGAAGCTTTGTGACCACATCCAACTGATGATACCGTGGAAAAATTTGCTTCTCTTTTTTCTTTTTAGAATCCTCATCCACCTCGATAACAACCTGAGCATAGTTTTCAATAATCAACGTCAGTTTTTCTTTTGTAAGAATGTCTTTCCACAGATAGTCGGTCATCAAGCCATTGGGATTCGGTGGATTACCCGCTCCATCGTTATATCCCCTATCGAAAGGCAGAAACCAACTGTCTTTACCCGCGAGGCGAGTGCAGAATTTGATACGGGCATCATCCACGGCCAGATGCACCATGCAGCGTTTGAACTGGAACAACATCTCTCGCGAATCGCAATCATCCTTGTACTGCTGGACAGCATCATCCACATTTTGCTTTGTAAGCTGATTTTTGAGTTCAAAGGTGATGACAGGCAATCCATTGATAAATAAGCACAAGTCAAGGGCCAGCTTGCCTGCGTCCTGAGAATAGCGGAGCTGGCGCGTCACGCTGAAAATATTTTTCTGGAACATCTCCCTCGCTTTTTCGTTGTTTTCGGTCGGTGTGAGATAGAACATAATGAGGTCAACCGGGTACACTTTAATGCCATTGCGCAGAACATCTACAATACCGCGTTTGACCAACTCACCCTGGAGGCGGTTCAAAAACTGACGCTTTTTCTGCTCGGACTGAAACACACCCAGCTTACCCATCTGTGAGGGCTGGGTATCCTACAAAAATCGAAAAAGGCGGGTTTCATCAATCGCATATTCTTTATTATAATCGGCGTTGGTCCCTTCTTCATAACCGTTCTGCTCAACCAGCCATTTTACAATGAGGGCCTCTAAACCGCTTTCTTTTGTGTTTGTAAGTCCTGGCATAGTTATCCCTCCTGTTCTTCAATCCGCTTGCGCTCAATCTCAATTTCACGCTGCAATTCCTCAGCAGTGGGTAGGGCAAAACGATAACGTGAAGCAAAAACTTGCTGAGCGTCATTCAGAACAGAGTATTTGACGATTGCCTCATTCTTCTGAGAACACAGTATGATACCTATGGTAGGATTGTCATCTTCATTTTTATATAACGCATCAAACATTCGGATGTAGCTGTCCATCTGGCCAATGTCGCCGTGGGTCAATTTCCCGATTTTCAAGTCAATCAGCACATGGCATTTCAGGATACTGTGGTAAAATACAAGGTCAAGGTAAAAATCTTCATCTTCATAGCGCATCAGCTTCTGTCTGGCTACAAAACAGAAACCACGTCCCAGCTCCAACAGAAATTCCTGTAATTTATCGATTAATGCCTGTTCTAAATCCGACTCCCGCAGAGCCGGGTAATCTTTTAGGTCAAGAAATTCCAATACATATGGGTCTTTAATAAAGTTTTCCGCAGCTAAAGGTGCTGTGAGTTCAACAGCTTCGTCCCTTACAGACGCCTGCTCTCTGCTTGCGAGAAGGCGCTCATAATATAGAGTGGAAATCTGCCTTTCCAGTTGGCGGCTCGACCATGCGGAGGCGATTGCCTCGTCCATATACCATTGCCTTGCCTGCTCATTTTCCACTGACAGCAAAAGGCGGTAGTGTGTCCAAGTCAATTGCGAACGCAGCGCGTTCGTATTTGGAAACATGACATAAAATTTCTTCATCTGTTGCAACGTCCGCACAGAAAAGCCCTTGCCGAAGTCCTTGGTCAAACGGCTGGACAACTCCTGTAAAACAGATTTCCCATAATCAGCCCGCGTATTGCCGTTTTGCTCATGCTCTACAATGATGCGCCCAATCTGCCAGTAGGCTTGGACCATCGCAAAGTTGACCGCGCTGTATGCCTGATTGCGTGACAGCAGGAGGGCTTCCTTTATTTCAGAATAGATGTCCTCATAAGGAGTTAGGTTAAGGTCAGCCATTTTATCAGTCCTCCTTGCCGTGAAAACATTTTTTATATGCGTTCTGTTGTTTTATTGCGATGTATTCACGCGCCAGGGCAGATAGTTGCTGGATTTCATTCTGATTATATTTGCTAACCTCATTCATAAGGGCAAGTAAATTTTCCCTTTGAGGTTCAATGTCAATAATTTTGCTTTTATGGATTTCAATTTCAGCTTCACTATACTCTGGCGGCTGTCCCAATGCTTGATTCCGCTGGTTGCTTTGCTGACAATTTGTTATCAAGGCTTGATACAAGGCATTGCTGACAGAAACAACAACATAGGCATCTACTATCTGTAGCAGTTCGAAAAGTTTGCTTCCAACCTTCTCATATATCTTTTGAAACTCCGGCAAAATTGATTGGACTCTGCAAGGCTTTTTACAAGCGGAACATCCTGCGGTCATTGCATAAATATCTGTGAAAAACATGATTTCCAATTTCAGAGCATTAATTTTTCGCATTTCTTCAGAAAGTTGCTGCCGGATAGCTGCTACTTCAGCAGGATCATATCCCTTGTTTGTGATATACAAACTGTTAAACTGTTGATAGAGAGTGCTTGGTGCAAAAACATTCAAATCACAAATTGCTTTCCCCAACGCATCTTTTTCTTTTTCGATGCTATCCATTGATTTCTCATATTGGTGAATATTGCGTTCATGTCGCAATGTAAGCATGACACCTGCGAGTGTCATCGTCCCTCCTAAGTAACTGCCACAAAAGATAAACCATGTGGAGGCATCGACATTTGGCACATTGATATTGACCCCAAAATAATTCCCCAGAGCAATTCCTATATGCAGACAGAGCATAAGAAGGAAGGGAATGGCAAGGACAACCAAGAACCACCATTTCAACAGTTTATTCTTCATATGTTTCACCTTCCATTCCCTCCATGCTTTCATCATTCTCTGTATCAACCGTTTCCTCCACAAATTCGCATTCTGGAATTTCGATACCTCGGACATCTATTTTGCCTATTACCATATCGGAGATAAGGCGGGGCTTAAATTCCTGTAAAGTAGAAATCTCCTGCGTTAAGTTATCTTCATACTTTTTGGTCTTATCACGGAACTCAATTATGTACTCCATAATTTCTGCCTGTTCTTCAATTGGCGGGACAGGCAGAACGATAGTATTAAAATCATCTGTGTAAAGTCGCCAGAATCCTTCGATTATGCCGCGCACCCTGATACGCAGTTCACCCCGGCAACGGACACTTTTTAGTACAGTTTCTGCAAATGTTGGGAGAACTCTCTCTCTGTTAGGTATCAGCACTGTATAGTCTGGGCTGATAACTCCAGACTGTGGAGACAGCGCAAAAACACCTAAGTGCGCTTTGAGCCTGTTCAAAACAAGATCATCTTTATAACACAGTTTACCGCCTGCATACGATTCCGAGAGCATCCTGCGTTCATCAAGTTGACTATCTGGTACAAGCCCATATTTTTGGCTCATAGACAAATGTTGCTCCTGGCCCTCTTGTGAACGCTCATCCCGTTCCGAGAGAAGATACTTACATCGCATAGTTTGCCAATGTTCTGGTATATCGCCAATCCACTCTACCCCAGAATTTTTTGTAGATACATTATTGTGTAGGCCATGTGTGACAATGTGTGAAATATAAACTCTCTGCCGCTCATGAAGCAATGCTATTTGTTTCCGCTTTATTGAAATTAGTCGATTGATACTTGAAACCTTCCAATCCCAAAACCGCACAATCTGATCCTGTTCGGGACGAGGAGGAAGAGGCAATTTACAGCTAAGGAATGTTCCTGCGTTAATGGTTTTCCTTAAGCCGCTATACAGTGGCCGCATTGCCTTCACATTATCAAGTAACAAATAATAGTAGTAGGCATAGTGCGGATTAATATTTGCAACATGAAATATTGTATATGCGCCAGTCAACATACCATTATATTGGGAAAGCCCGACAGTGCGCGGAGTTTCATCAATGTCAAACAAGCAAAATGCCATGTCTCCTGGCTTAACAATCTTGTATGTGTTAAAATCCTTGGGAAATTTGCCTTTTCCAGATGCCACATCGTGGAGTATTATCCCTTTTGTTGTCAAGGAAAGTAAAGGATATGCATCTATATCATCGCCAACCACATCTTTAGTTTCCTCAAAAATATTTTTATTACGCACCAGTTCCCAGTGGGCTGGTATATTAGGCAACCATGGAAGCGGTGTTATGAAATAATCGGGGTATGGTTTCATTGTATCCCCTCCATAATCTCCGTCATCATACCATCCGCTTCCTATTCCATAATATCACAGACATCACATCTTAGGGCTGTACAGATTTTTTCAAGAATTTCTGTATTTACATTTTCATTTTTTCCAAGTTTCGTAACGGATGCCGCACTAATCCCAGCTAATCTTTGCAGGTCTTTTTTCTTCATATCCTTACCAATCAACAGTTTCCATAATTTTTTGTAACTGATAGCCATGGATGAACCTCCCTTTTCTGGGAATGTGCCGATTTGAAGATTTCTGCTGCTTATTATAACACGACTGATCCCCAAACGCAAGATTTCCTCCTGCGATTGCAGGAGGAATTGCGGACTTCTATTGGATTTTTGCTTCAATTAACAAAGATGATATTTACACCAGTGATAGAAATCGTTTTTTGTGAGTTTATGGGCGAAAATATCCTTGACAAATCCCGTCTTGGTTGGTAATGCTGTTGCTCTCCCCCTGAAGCATATCGTCACGGCTAAGCCTGCAATAGAGGGCAGTAATTTTTTCTGACTGTCTGTTCAAAATAAACTCCTTTCCGACAGTCGGATATGATGTTTGTAGTGATGTTATTCTACCATATCTGCCGTCTTACTTCAACGCTTTAAAGTGCGAATTTAAAATATTTTCACACCTCTGCACCTAATACCCGATTGACTTTGGTTATCATATTTTCCCTTTGTGCTCTGTTGAAGTGGGCACAGACAACATAATAAATATCATCAATCTCCTTTACAAAATCCAAATCTTTTGGTTTTGAAATTTGCTTAAAGAAAGCAAGGCGTTTCTCTTTCGGTAAATCAGCAAGCATATCGTAAATGTTATTGATTGCCTCTCGGATAGTGGTGTCTTCGATAAATTGTTCCTTTGTTGTTCCTTCTATATAGCTGTCCATATGCAATAATCCTCCCATGAAGAATAGAGTGAGAGAAAATATCCCTCACCCTATAGTCCTTGAAAAAGTTAAAATTTGCCCTCTATTACTTAAAATCTTTTAGTTTTTTCCGTAAATGTCCTAATCTTGCATAGACAGCTCCTGGTGTTATCCCCACAAGCAGAGCAATCTCCTTTGTAGAATAGCCCTGCATTTTCAATAGGACAATCTGCAAAGTACGTTTGTCTATTGTAAGCAATACTCGATACAGATTTTCGTCCTCAATTTCATCCAATAAATCTGCAATCGTCTTTACTTCTGTAATCGGTACATTGTCTGCCATTCCCTCAAGGTATTCTCCGAAATCACTCGTCCAACGGTAAAACCGTCTGTTGGAATTAAAATCTGCTCTATCATCTGTGTGGATTTGTTTAATAGTGTCTTCATACATACCATACTCACGTAATACTTTTTCCTCGGCTTCTTTCCAAACACGCCATTTGCGTTCTTCCCGTCCGTGGTTATATGCCATTCTAATTTCCTCCAATCCGAATTTTGAAAAGTCGTTAAAATCCAGAAGGAGAGGGCGGGGAACGACAACGAATATCATAAATCGCCCTGATACATATCCTTGCAAAAAAATACAAAAGAAAAACCGCAAGGGATGTTACGCCGTTGCGGGTTAAAGATATTTTATTTCTTTTATTTAGAGATTTGACTTCTACTTGTAGGGCAGAAAGCCCTCATGAGATAACGAGAATTTTTTTAACAGGTTATCCACCAATCCTCGATAAGATATATGTATATGAAAGTTACTTGCCAACAATAAAAATCCCCCCAAACTTCAAAAAAGCGAAGTCGGAGAGATTTCAAAGCATGGCAAATCAGCCCACCGAAACATCGTTTTTTTTCGGTGGGCTGTCCTACCTATTGTTATATAAAAACAGAGCCGACAAACCGTGATTTCTCACTTGTTCATCGGCTCTGCGTCTGAAGCGTCTGGCTCTTTGATGACTGATACTTGTAAGTTCTTTGCTTTAATCAATGTTTCCTGCCTGCATTTAGGACAGTAAAGGGGATAATTTTTCAAAATGGTATCCTCTCTGATTTTGCCACGAGTTTTACTTCCGCAGATAGGACAGCGTATCCATTCTGTTCTCATAACTGCTGTAACTCACCTTTTTTCAGGAAAAAAATCACATCCGCCTGCTTTGCAAGTTCATTCGAGTGCGTGACGATTATTACGCATTTATTCATTTGATGGGCACATTCTTTCAGAATATTTGTAATTTCAACCGCAGTATCTTCGTCAAGATTTCCTGTTGGCTCGTCCGCAAGAATCACGCTTGCGTCAGAAGCTAATGCACGGGCGATTGCTACCCGTTGCTGCTGTCCGCCGGAGAGCTTCATAACATTTCGTTTTGCTTCCTCCTTTGTAAGCCCCAAACGCTCCAAGATAGGCAGCGGCGGCAGTTTAGAAGTCAACGCCACATTTTCGGCAGGCGTCATATAGTCAATCAGATTATAGCTTTGAAAAATGAATGCCACATTGTTTTTGCGATGATATGCAAGTCCCTTTTTCTCAATGTCTTCTCCTTGAAACAGTACCTGTCCGTCAGATGGGCTGTCCAAGCCACCAAGCAGAGAGAGCAGGGTTGTTTTTCCGCACCCACTCGGACCGAGGATTGCATAAATTTTCCCTACCTCAAAATTGGTAGATATATTTTTTAGTACATTCCTATTCCCATCGTAGGAATATTTAACATTACAAGTTTTTATGATACTCATTTATGTGTCCTCCTTAACTCATTTTCGTAAGAATATCTTTCGGCTTTGAACGAACAACAGTCCACGATGAAGCAATAACCGCTACTGCAATCAGCAAAATTCCAGTTAAATATAGCGGGAGCAGATAAGCTGCGTTAATCTGTACATCGAGATTTGCTGTTCCTATAGTCACTCTGGATACTAAAATTGTTATATTTACCAGTTGTTGCAGGGACTCTAAAGGTGTAGAAACAACATCGTACTCATCGGTATCAATGCTGAGCTTCAAAGTTTTGCCCTTTAACTCTGGCAAAGCAGAGATTTTGTCGTAAACATTTTGGACACTAACAGGGTCTTCCACATAGATAGTCAACTGCTGATACCCATTCAATTCTTCTTTGAATAGTTCAAACATCGTCGCATAATCTATATAGCCGCAGTTGGCGGGAATTTCATCTACGGTTAAAGGGTTACCCGAAGTACCCTCTGTGCCGTCAAAAATCCCCACGATTTCAAATTCCGATATAGCGTCCGAATCCAGAGAGTACATTTTAATCTTATCGCCAACAGACAGCTTGTTATAGTCGGCAAGTTCTTTTGAAATCAAACAAGCGTGTTTGTCGTCTGGCGTAATGTGTCTGCCGCCTACTAATTTATACTTTCCGCTTTGGAACTTGGAGCATTTTTCAGATGATAATGTTGCAGTATAACTCGGCGCTTCTCCATATTGTGTATAGCTCAGACCAAAGGCAGCGGGCAGATATTTGAAATCAACGCCTGCACCATAATAACTCGCTGTGTCCTCGGAATTGTAATCCACAACACCGTCAACCTTTCCGATTGCGTCTACAATTTCCTGCGTAATCAAATCACCGTTGTAACCGTAAACTGTTCCCCATTGGTTTTGCTGACCTCCTCCCATATGTCCGTCCGTGTCAAGGGAAAGCTCTATTTTTCCGCCAATAGCCGTCTGAACATCTGCTGTCGCACACTTAGCTGCGTCACGAACGGCAATGCCCGTAAGCATAAAAGTCGCTATAAGCGTCAGCACCCAAAATAATATGACCGTCTTAAACCGCTGTCTGAAACAGTACAAACCTGCTCTTTTTATAAAGCTCATTTCAAAATCCTCCTAACTCATTTTTGATAAAATTTCTTTCGGTTTCAGCCGCATAATCATAATAGATGATACCAATGTTGAAGCTGCAATTACGATGAATTGGCAAAAATAAATAAGCGATGTTTCTACAGCACTCAGCTTTAGATAGTTTTCAATTTCAAGGTTATTTTGTATTCCTGCCGTTATCGTTTCTTCGTTTAACAGGTTAGGTTGCAGTTCGCCAAACAAACTGTGTTCTAAAAAGCCAGTAACACATAAAGAAGCAATATAGGAAAAAATCAGTGCCATTATTGTAACTGACAATACCTCTAACAAAAATCCCGCCATAATCTGCCCTTTTGAAACTCCTGCTGCAAGCAAAATTCCTGCTTCCTGCATTCTGCCACGCATACGCATGGTTAATAGCAAGGTCAAAAACGCCGTACTGACAACTGACACAAGGACAAGCAGTATCTTTACTAAATCTCCGAGAGAAGATAACTGGTTTGCTATCTTGGAATATTGAAAATCATTGGTACGGATAAAATGTATTTTCCAGTCAATAGACTGCAATAACTGAACATTACGGGTAATGCTTTCGAGTTTGGCAGGGTCAGTAATATAGAAATCAACTTCGCCTGTGTAAATACCCGCTTCACTCTCGTTTAACTCGTTCAAAACATCAAGGCTCGCATATATCTCGTTATCAGCAACGCCCGCAGTTGGCTTAATAGATGTGTCCTCGATATTCAGTCTATATATTCCCAACACCTCTACTTGGGTATAGGCTGTTTTAACTGGTATTTCATCAATGTACGCTCCGTCAGCTTCACCGAGCTTGGCGTGGGTCAGCGTCAGCGTATCCCCAACCGATAAATGGTTTGTATTTGCCAATTGTTCGCTGATAAGGATTTTTCCGTTATCCGTTTCGGTGATATGCTTTCCTTCTACCAGTACGGCTGTTTCGTCCGTAAAATTAGGGGCAAGTGCGGAAAAGCGAAGTGCTGCTACCTTTCCCATATTGTTTTCGGCTGTGTGTTTATCGCCTTGAACAAATTGGATTGTATCACTTTTGGCAAAACCGTAATTGATGGGATTATAGTATTTGATTTCTCCCGTCTGCATAATCTCATCTATTTCCTTTTGGGTAATATGGACATGGTTTTCCTTTACTTCTGTTTCGCCTTTTTCGTTCATTGACACTTCGGTGTTTGCTCTTATATAGAAAGCTGCACCGAGAGAAGTGCGAATATCCCTTGACAATCTTTCTGAGGCTTTCAAAACACCAAAACACGAAATCAGAAAAACCGCAACTACAAATATCACCAAAAACAGGCTCACGGTTTTTCCTTTTTTGCGTGATATGTAAGCAAAAGCTCTTTGTGTAAAATTCATCTAAGTTACTCAGCTCCTTTCTGCAATCTATCATACAGACCTTTGATTAGTTTTTGATTTGATTTTCGTAAGGCTTTGATTTGATTGCAAAAAAGCTGACAGCGAGTTGCTGACAGCTTTTTGTAGAATGAAGCTACTATCAATTCAGATAAAGGAAAAATGCTACACCTTGCTCCGTATTTTTTATGAGATATGTCATGCCATGCAGGTCAAGAATTGTTTTGACAATGTATAGCCCCAGACCGCTTCCTCCCGTTGCCTTGTTCCTTGATTTGTCTGCCCGATAAAATGGCGTAAACATATGAGGAAGGTCAGCTTCTGGAATGGACGCTCCAGTATTTTCGATAATGAGGGTATTTCTGTTATCATAGGATTGAAAAGTGACAAAAACATCGTTACCGCAGGGAGAATGTCTGACAGCATTCCCAATAATATTAGAAAGGGCTTTATTCCAAAGATTAGGATTGACGGACAAAACCATATCGGTATTGATATTGTGGTGTATCTGAATATTCTTATCCTGTGCAAGCGGCAAAATAGTCTGTATCGCAGCTTTAAGCTTTGTATATTTGAAGATATGGATATACTTAGACAAAATAGATTTGACATTACTGCAATTCATATCCCAATATATATTATAATCATTTGGATAGATTGCATCAATCAAACATTAGTGAACAATTCATGTGCTGATTATTGAAATGGGGGATTAGGGGCAAAAAGCCCCTAACAAACGAATTTGGTTATCCAGATTCAGTGCTTGGTAAGACATAACATCTTTTACACAAGCCTAAATATTTATAAATTTTTTAACGAGGATGTTCGTCTTTTATCTTCCTCTTTCCATGCTCTTTCATACAATTCTTTATACTCATAGTTACCACCGTTTGCATACTTTCTCATTAAACCAACTTCAAATAATCCCTCCCATCGTACATGTATATGGTCAAATCTATGATAATTTAATTCGTCTGTACATATAGGCAACACTGCTTTTGTTTCATTCTCATTCATCAAATAATATGGATATTGGTATTGCAAAACGGTACGATTTTGTTCAATTTTATTTGATTTTTTGTCCCAACAAAGCAATAAAAACTGAACACTATTAAATCTAAATACATATGAAATTTCTAAATCTGGAAACTTTCTTTTTCTATATCATCATTTAAAGTAATCTGTCCTATTTCATAGTTTACGTTTCTTATCGTACTGTTGAGTAAAAAAATGGATTTTTACCCCAACGTAATTTAAGATTTCCAAACATTGCATCGGGAATAGGAGAAACATTAACAGCAATCCCACACAAAATAGTAATGTTTGTTTTAGAAATAGTATTATTGGAATTCATAAGAAATTGTTTTATTTCTTCATCAAAAAATGAGCAATCTTCTTTATGCGACCGCATATCATTGTAGGCATATTTCAATAGCATTTTTTGAATCATAACATAATCATATTCTATCTCTACTCCGTCATTTTCACTATAAGTTTGAATAAAGTATTTTGCTATGAAATCTTTGGCATAGCTATCAATATATGAAATCCGTTTATTGTTACACTCAGCACAAACATCTTTTACCATAGGGTCTGATTCATGAATCCTATTTCTCGTTTCATCAAAGGTTATATAACATTCTGGAAACAAATCCAATATTGCACTTGAAACAATATGTTCTTTAGTTCCCTTTACTTCTTTTCCGCAATACGCACACACTATATTTATAAATTTCTTTCGATATTTTAAGAGATATCCTCAAATAATGGTCATCAATTCCTAATCGTTTAATTCACTTGTCACATCATTTAGACATAGTTGCCTTATGGCATATAGTGAAAAAGTATTTTGAATCAGATGTTTAATTTCTCGTGCATTTGAATATGCAATCGCTGATTTTTGTAAACGCAGTAAAATATTCTTATCCATTTCTATACCATCTTCTTCATATTTCTCAATAGATTCTTGAATAAAATTCCTCGCTATTTTTTCCTTTGCTTCATTAGACAAATCCTCAAAGTGGATAACTGCATCAAAGCGATTAAAGATAGGAGTGCCTAATTGTTCTTTAATCTCATTTTCTGTTTTATAATTTGAAGTACAAATAATAATAGCATGATCCAGATTGACCTTGTAATTTTGGTCTTCATAAACGCCTTCATCAAATAATTGATAAAAAGCACTATGAAAAACAGGATTTGCTTTATCAAATTCATCTAACAAAATGACATTAGAATCTCTGTCTAATAAGTCTTTTGCAAAACTACCCTCTCCATAACTTCCACCAAACAAATATGTTCCAAACTGATTGTTTTGATACATAGAGAATTGTTTTCTCATCAGTTTACCATCAAGCAACTCACAAAGATAATGGGCTGTTTCTGTTTTACCAATCCCAGAATCTCCATAAAACAGGATAACCACAGGCTTTTTCTGTTTATTATCCATTAGTGGGTATAAGGCTTGAAGAACTTTCATTTTTGCTATTTCTAGTCCTATAATTTTATCATCATATCCGTTATAAAACTGTTGAAGAATAGTTTTAGTTATTCCGTTGTAAGGTTGCTGAATTTCTTGTATTATGTTCTTTTCATCATAAATCCGATGTAATTGTTCGCTAATGTGTATCGGGGGATTTTGGATATACATATTTTGAATGTCCATTTTTGCTATAAAATTGGCAAAATTTATTATTACATGCTCTCTAACTCCAGAATATTCATCCGAATTTATCACAAAATTAGCAACTTTCAATTTTTCTTTTTCAGTTTTTATATCATTATTTTCTTTCTGAAGCTCTGGAATATGTACAATCATATTTTTATTGTCACTATCTAATTCCATTACTACATCAGTAAGATTACGACTATCTCTTGGGATTTTTTTGTTAAATTCTCTATTTGAACCATAAAAAATAATGATTTTATTCACACACAACACCTGCCAATACTATATCATATACTTCTAGAAAATCGTTTTCTGGTTTCGTTCCATCCAAAATATTTTCTGGTTTCGGCTTTGCATTCTCAGATTTTAATTCAAATTCTTTCTCAATAGATAATTGTTCTTTCTTGCATATCCCCACTTTCACACCATAATAAGTTAATTTCATTTTGGATAAATCAGCAAGATTGTAATTATTTTTGAATGCTTTTATATTAAATCTCAAAACGCATGTAGGCGTTTTTTCACTTGCCAATAGCGTCAGTGTACAGAAGGCAACACGGTCGATGAAGGGCATATTTCCCCCCTTTCGTCGTTACTTTCACTCCGCGTACGTCCTTGTACGCGTCGCTCAAGTGCCTTGAAAGGGGGGAAATATGCCTCTTCACGACTCTGCGACCTCACCCATAGGGATTTCAAGGGTTTTCAAGGAAGATGAATGAGGCGTACAAGGACGTACGCCGATTGAAGATGACGCTGAAAACCCTTGAAATCACATGGGCTGAGGCGTGTTGCCCTCCGTACACCGACGCTAATGTTGTAGAAAATATAAATGTCGCCGTCCATAAATACCGATTTCAAAATTTCCTGTGTCTGGTGTTTCAAGCTTAGGAACTGCATAATCGCTTTCTTTTCGGTATGTGCCGCCGAATTGTTCAAATAATGATTTCATTGTAGTTTCCTCCAGTATATTAAATTATTCCTACAAATTCATCATAGCCAACCGTCTTTACAAATTTCCTAAAATGCCCCAAGGGGTACTTCCTTATGTGAAGTACCCTTGGCACTTTTCTCATTTTCCTACACTGTTATAAGTAAATCTCGCAGTCGTCCTCGACCTTCTTGCAATTTTTAAGTACCTCCGGCATCACGTCCGCGGGTTTTTCGCCTTCCTCGAACTCCACCGTCATCTTCAATGTCATGAAGTTCACGACCGCGTCCTTGACGCCCGCCGTCTGCCTGGCCGCTTCCTCCATCTTGTTCGCGCAATTCGCACAGTCCACGTCGATTTTATAAGTTTTCTTCATTTTCCTCGTTCTCCTTTCACATCGCCTCATTATATGAACATTTATTCATATGTTTATTTCTATTATAGCACGATGCTGGAAAATGTCAACCATAAAAATCAAAAATATGATGTCAAATAAATGGGTTTTATGTTTTGACAATGTTAGCGTCGGTGTACAGAAGGCTGCACGTTGACCACCGAATTGTAAATCATGATCGCGTCGCCGATTTCCCGTAGGAAAATGGCTACTTTTGGCTACCTTGACCCACCGTCTAAAGCCAGTGGGATTGCGGTAGCCATTTTTTTCAACTTTTTATCTACTTTTCGAATCAGCACATGCCCTTCTCTATCCTGAATATGGTCACGCTCTCTGGCTCCGCCGTCACGGAAAAGACCTGCCTGTCCCCCGTCGGCTCGACGTCCTCCCAAACCAGCCTGGAGGCGTTTCGCATCTCCATCAGCTGGCTACCCGTCGGGTAAGCGGGCTTTCCCTGCGCCTCCCAGACGGCCAACGGGTTGGTATGCGCGGAATCAATGACCGCCCTTTGGATTCTTTTCGCCGAACCGCAAACAGTAATTTCCATTTCCTCCGTCTTGATGTCGCGCTCCTCGATGTCATGGTTATACGCGAACACCATCACCTCGTCATCGTCCGCGAACGCCGCCACTTCCGCCGTCCGGTGCGTGTCCCCGGTAACGTCCAGCCTGCGGTCCCCGGCCATATGTAGCGCCTGGAACAAACGGTATACCGGCTTCGGCGTGCCATAGACGTTGACGAGCCCGAATTCATTGTTGAACGGCAGCCCATGCAACCCCATTTCCTCGAAAATGTCGGAAATGCACCAGTACGAATACCCCTCGACCAGACCCTCGTTGTAGGCGAGCGTCGCCATCACCCCGGCGGCCGCGTAGCTCGTGTCATAATGCCCGACGTTCCACTCCGTATAATACACCGGCGTGTCCCCGGCTTCCTCCTTCACCTTCTTGGCAAGCTGGTAGAGCACGTCGCGTGGATTATTGTTTTCACGACTAAACATCTTCTCCAAGTTTTCCTGGATCTGCTCCGGAGTCAACGTCTTCACTAATTCCGGGTCAAACACGTGCCCTATTTCGTCCTCGCCGTTCATCCCCGCCCTGCTCAAAGGATCGTCCGACGGATAATGGTGCGTCGTGATGAAGTCATATGGAACATGATTTTTCTCGCAGAATTCCTTGAATTCCGGAATCCACATGTTGTTGGAAGTGGCGGGGCCGCCCACCTTGATTTTTTCATCCACGCCCTTTAACGCCTCGGCCGTGACCTGGTACAACTTGAAATACTCATTTCTCGAACCGTACCAGAAAAACGTCAGGTTCGGCTCGTTCCACACCTCGAAAAACCAGGTACGGACCTCCCGCGCCCCATAACGCTCCTCCAAATGCGCGGCCAATTTCGTCATCAAGTCCGCCCATTCTTCATATTTTGCCGGGGGAGTGATATTATTCTTATAATGGAATCCCGTCTTGTCGCCGCCAGCCAGCGCCTCCGGCATGAACCCCAGCTCGACGAACGGCTTCATCCCGATTTCAAGCAGAAAGTCGAACACGCGGTCAATGTTAAAAAAGGAAATTTGTTTCGGCGAGATTCCCGGAACCATCCCGCCAATGACGACGCTCATGTCGTCATCCAGCAATCCGTGAAACCGAAGGTATTGAAAACCGATGTCCTTTCTCGCCTTACGAAGCTGCTCTTGCACGTCCGCCCGCAGAATCGTCGCCGCGTGGCAGCTCCCGACGGACACCTCCCAATAGTGAGGGTAGGGACGCCCCTGCTCCCCCATGTTTACCTGATACTTGATAGCCATAACGTGATGCTCCTTTCCTAGTGTAATCCATACATAGTAGCGTCGGTGTACAGAGGGCCACACGCCTTCTGTACACCGACGCTAGTATACACTTAAAATCAGAATCACGCTACCATAATTTTGTGTATTTATATCAAAATATTGAAATAGTGTCTTGTCCCGTTGACATTTCGCCAATAAATCTTCTGGTGCCATGATACCATATAAAACGTGGATAAGGCAGGTTTTTCGCCTTCCTCGAACTCCACCGTCATCTTCAACGTCATGAAGTTCACGACCGCGTCCTTGACACCCGCTGTCTGCCTGGCCGCTTCCTCCATCTTGTTCGCGCAATTCGCACAGTCCACGTCGATTTTATAAGTTTTCTTCATCTTCCTCGTTCTCCTTTCGCATCGCCTCATTATATGAACACTTATTCATATGTTTGTTCCTATTATAGCACGATGCGGGAAAATGCCAACCATAAAAAACGAAAAAGTATGCAGCTGTGCGGTTGGATGCTCTAACGGAGCATCCAACCCTTCCTATTTCCACAAGTTCCCGGCTTTAAAATTGTACACTGGAAGCAGACGTTTCTTTATTTCCACGCCATCGTCCACGCACGTTTCTATCTCATGCAAATCCCGGTAGGCAAACGGTGCCTCGTCCAGCGTCTCCTTGCCGATACAAGAACTGTAGATTCCCTTCATTTCCGACTTGAACTGGTGCACGGTAAACTTCGTCTTTACCTCTTCGCGCTTTATTTTGCGTCCCGCGCCGTGGGGAGCCGAATAATTCCAGTCCTCGTTTCCCCGGCCTTCACCAAGCAAAATCCCGTCGCGCATGTTGATTGGAATTACCACCGGCTCTCCTTTGCGCGCCGAAATCGCGCCCTTGCGCAAGATGACTTCCCCCTCGCAACATTCGATATAATTGTGCGAGACAGAAAAGCACTCTTCCACCTTCCATTTCATTCCCCTGGCCAGCTCATCCAAAATGGCGGCGCGGTTCCATTTCGCGAACCTTTGCACCACCTCCACGTCGTGCAAATAAGCTTCCAATAACGCGTCCTCCAGGTACGTCAACTCATAAGGAACCGAAAGTCCTTTCTTTTTTAACACCTTTTGTCCCTCCGACAAGTAATATTCCGTAACTTCGCCTCCCAGCCTGCGGCTTCCCGAGTGAATCGCCACGTAAAGCGTGCCCTCCTCACCCTTATCCAGCTCGATAAAATGGTTCCCGCCGCCAAGCGTCCCGATGCTCAATTCTGCCTTTTCCAAATTTACATGCTCGACGCAATGCAGTTCCAAAAGATTGACTCCGTCCTCCACGTCGCCCACCTGGGAATCGAAATTTGCGACAAACCGATGCGGCTTCTTTCGAATCTGCGTCCCCGAAGGAACACCTTCGCGAATCACTTTGTCCAGCTTTTGAAATTCCACCTTTCTCTGCTTAATCGTGGCCAGCGTCACGCCACAACCGATGTCAACGCCGACCACGTTCGGGAGAATCCGTACCGGCCTTTTCGTCATGCCCTCCCCATGACACGCTATCCGCGCGGTGAATCCAATTGTCCCCACCTTGCCCGGGTGCACGTCGGGCATGATCCTGATTTTACTTTCCTTAAACGCGGCGTTGTCGCAAAGCATCTGAATCTGCGCCAACGCATAATCCTCCACGTTGTCCGTGAATATTTTTGCCGAAGCATAAGCTCCCTCTACAATTTTCATATAAAATCCTTTCTCTTTTCGAAAAACGGGTATAAAAAAACACCCCTGAAACAACGCCAGAGATGCAGGATTATCGGGAAATCCTCCTCATAAACGGATTCCACTCAGGCAAATGAGACACATGTCCAATGGACACCCTCTCCATAAACGCTTAACGTCACGTCGTCCGTCTCATTCCATCTACATTTTTATTGCCACGAAAAGGATTTCGGACAATCCGCACTCTGTAATACTCATCATAAGGTTACTTGAAATCTGGTTTACACACGACATATTGCCCACATCCTTTCTTTAAAATAACATATAGTTTCGGCTACGAGGCTAAGTATATCGCCCCGCAGCCGAAATGTCAATCTTTATTTTTGTTAATCCAGTGACACACTTAATTTTCAACTTTTCATCAACATCCCGGAAGGAATTTTATCGCACAGTCCTTCCCACAATCTGTCGCATGCTTCTTGATACTTTATCGTCTGCTCCTTGTAAAACCCCCGCCTGCCAAAATATAGGCCCGCGTCTTCTTTCGCCACGCCGTCCACGACGTCCGGCAGCAAACGAACCTTGTCCTCCCAGCCATAATCCCCCTCCGGCGGCAGTTCGCCGTTCGCGTCCGCCAGCGCCTGGTAGGCCTTTGTAAACTCCTCCGGATCTTCCAGGATAAAGAAATAGCTCGTCCGGGCGACGATATCACTCTCCAGCAAGGCCTTCGTGGCGGAATTCATTTGCAGCGATTCGACATCCGCGCTATTTTCATAAATGACGTACTGGTTGACCGCCACGGTGACGACCCCGTCGCCGGAAGCGTCCTCCCCGAACTCCTGGAACGTGGCGACTACGGCTTCCACGGTCTCGTCCGACAACGGGCGCGAGCCGACGTATGCCACGTTATAATCCGCCAGCGGCTCTGTCACCCCGAGATTTTTAAGCACGAGCGAACCGACGGCGACAACCGCGGCCAGCACGACGGCGACAATCCACCAATTATAATGCCACCAGTTCTTCCACTTCTCCTTCGGCGTAAGCTCCGGCGAAGGCTCCTGCGGCTTGCCATCACCAACCATATATTTGATATATTCACTCGCCATCCTCATCCTCCCTTCTTGGGCGCATGCGGAAAGAAAAGGCAGATATCTCTATCTGCCTTTTCGCCATCATTTTTTACTCCGTCTTATTCCCTCGTCAGCGTGGCGCCAATGTCCCCCGCCGGCGTGCCCGCGCAGGTAAACGCGATTTCATCGATATTGTCCGAAGACATGTCGCCGCCCTTTTCAAAATGGAACGTGATTGCTCCGTCCGTGCTATTTTCATATGTTCCCGCGTCTATCGCCATCTCCACGCCATGCGTGCCGATAAACGCCTCGCAGGTCTTGTCACTATAGCAGTTAATCCAGCAGTCAATGTCCATGCCAAGGGTGTTGTCCGCGCCGGCAATTACCGCCGCATACTTAAATGCCACTGGCTTTTTCTTGTCAATCTTCAGCTCCGCCGCCTCGCCCCCGTCCGGGGTATAAGTCGCGGACATACCGTCCTCGGAAACCACCAAAACGGCCGCCGTGTCGGACTCGCTGTCCGGGGTCAGCGTGTAAGTCACGCCGTCCGCCTCTTTCGCCCAGGTGCCGACAACCTCCATCTCCATCATGTCGCTGTAGGTGCTGTCATGGTTCAACGTAACCGTACACGTCTCGTCCGCTTCCGAATACGCCTTCACGTACGGCATGCCCTTCTCGCCGCCGTAACCGGAAGACGCTTGTCCGTACTTGCTGTCCAGCCCTTCCACGTCACGCAGGAACGCGACCTGCTCCGCACCGGTTCCGGATATGGTTTCCGTATCATTGTAAATATACTCGCCGTCATACGCGCAACTGCCAAGCTCGACACCGTCAAAACTGTAAAACGTAATCGTGTAGTCCGCCGTACCTTCCTTCTTGTTCTTGCCTTCCTTGTCGTCAAGCACATCCTCGCGGGTCATGTGCACCTTGTAATCACATGATTTTTCCTCAATCTCATAAGTTCCCGCGATTGCAATCTGGTTCGACGCGTATCCCGCGTAGAACACCTTCCCGATAGACGTCTCATCATACAAGTGGATATAATTGACCCACAAGCCATTTCCTTCCACCTCGTACGAAAACTGGTAATACCCTACCGGGTCGGACGGATCCGCCTTTGTGGCCTCCTCTTTCTTTTCGTCCTCTTTCTCCGTCTCCTGCTTCTGCGTCTCGCCCTTTTTGTCATCCCCCGAGCCGCCGCAGCCGGCCAGCACGGACAAGGCCAGCGCCCCGCAGCACAGCATGGCCAGCAATTTCTTCGCCTTCATCGTCTTTTTCCTCCTGTTTTCATGGTATTTCTTCCGGCGCGGCGATGCCCGGCAACGAGCGGCCGCACTAATACAGCATATCGCAAATACTGCTTGAAGATATTTTTATTATGCCATGAAGAACCGCATTTTAATTTCACAAATCCGATGTATTCCTGCCGAAATCCGATGTCATGCCACGTCCCCTCGCTCTGCCGCCTCCCGTGCAAACTCCCGCGTCCTCTCAATCCCGCCAAAATCCGGCGCCCCTTTCACGCCCTCTTATTCCCCGTGCCTTTCCAGCCATTCGTCAAGCTGCCTTTGCTTGTCGGCGATAATCCGGTCGATTCCCGCTTCCTCAAGCGCCGTCAGAAAATCCTGGTAATTTTCATCCAAATCGACACTGCCGCTCTCAAGAACCGGGACGTACGTGGCAACCACCTTCCGCACCTCGTCCATTTCCCCGCTCACTGCGGCCGTCTCATAGACGAAACCCTCATAACGATTCCCTTTGTCAAGCGCCCGCTCCACGTAAGTCTTTTCCTTTTCCCTATCCCTTCGCATTCCCATGCCGCACAGCATCCTGCAATTTCCAATGCCGGCAAACGGGTTGTAAAATCCATTGCCGACCCTCCCCTCGCCCATGACTGGCCGTGCCCATGAATCTTCCTTGTCAGCAATTTCATAATGCCTCCCGACAATCCCATAGTTGAGAAGGTACACGATGCGGATGTCGGAATAACATAAATCCAAAAATTTCATCGCCTCCGCCGGATAGCGGCTCGTCGAAGGAATTGTCCAGAAATCCGCCTCGCCGGCATCCGTCTCGCGCGCCGGCGCCGTCTGCAGGCAGACAAAATCCGTCGCCTCCCCCATCATCAAATCAAACATGCCGGGGTTGCCGACCCCCGGATAACTCAGGATCATGTTCTCTTCCAGCAGCGGCGCGATGACCGAGTCATAAGTCACGCTGTCGGGATAAATGTATTCGTTTTCATACCATGACTCCATATAAGACAAAAACTCATAATATTCCTCTGACGCGAACGGATTTTCCACCACGTCGCTTTCATTTTTCACGACGCCGGTCAACATGTCGGCGCCAAGGGCGTCGCCAAGATCCACATATATGCCCGCGCCGGAAGACGTCCGCCGCGCGGTAATCTGTCCCAGCGGATAACTGTCGGGATACTTCCTCTTCAGCCGCCCGAATATACGCGTAAGCTCGTCCAAGGAATAAACGTGCCCCTCCTCGTATTTCACGCCGACTTCCGCCAACACGGCGGACGACACCCACAGCCCGTAGCCATGGACAGGCATCCTGGGAATATTGGCAATCCCATAAAGTCTTCCCTGCTGCGTTTGTTTGCCATATGCCCCGTCTAGCGCGCCATCCTGGAAATAAAGGTATGACGCGTTCCGTTTCAAATATGTGTTCATCGGATGCAGCATCCCCTTATTGATATATGTCGTGACGTCATGTCCGCGCACTAGCATCAAATCCAGCGCCTCCCCCTTGCTCAGGCGTAAAAGATAATCTTTTTCCGCCTCATGCATGTTGACAGGAACCAGTTCCACCGCCACCCCGATTTTTTCCACGGAAATCTCGTTGACCGCCTGCTCTATATCTTTCAAGTCAGTAACGTCACACGCGTCGTCGTAGACGGGATACGTCATGCGCACGCGGCACACGTTTTTTTCTTTTTCCGTTTGCGGCGTATCGGCGGTTTTCGCCCCCCGCGCCGCCACGCCCAGCAAAAGCAGCAAAAGGCAGAACGCGCTTCCGGCCCGTAACAACCTTTTTCGCATACTCAAGGCTTTTCCCTCCTGATTTTTTGAAAGTCACGGGGCGGCATCCCATAATATTTCTTGAACTGCTCGGTAAAGTGGGAATAGCTCCCGAATCCCACCTTCCCGGCCACCATCGTGACCGTCAGGCGCGGATCCCACAAAAGCTCCCGCGCCAATTGCATCCGCTTTTCCAAAATATATTCCGACACCGTCTTCCCGTAACGTTTCTTAAAGGAACGTGTCAGGTGGTTCTTGCTCAAAAACACCATCCCCGCCAGCGCGCTCACGGACAAGTCGCTGTCTAAGTGCTCGTCGACATAACGCGCCACCTTCTCCACGCCGTCCCCCTCTTCCGTCTCGCTTTTTTGCAGGTTCTCTATATATTTCTGCCCATACTCGGTCATGATTTGCGTTTTCCGCCTGTTCTGGATTTTCCTCACCGCCCGCTCGACCACCTCCGTCAGCACCTCGTAGCGGACCGGCTTGAGCACGTATTCCAGACAATCCAGCCTCACCGCCTGCCTTGCATAATCGAACTCGTCATGGCCGCTTAAGATAATGCTCTCCGTCTGCGGCGAATGCTTTCTCATCCACTCAATCAGCTCGATGCCGCTCTCGTCCGGCATTTCGATATCACAGATTGCCAGGTCGATTTTCTCCCTCAGCAATACCTCCACCGCCTCTGTATGGCATTCGGCGGTATACACGGCGCAAAACCCGAGCTTTTTAAAATCCACGCTGTCCACCACGCCCTGCACCGCGATTGGTTCATCATCCACGACCAGTATCTTCATGACCTTCCTCCCCTTCCATATACGGCACCTCGATCCATACCTGCGTCCCCGCGCCGAACGTGCTCGTAATCCGCACGCGGCCCCTGCCGTGATAATAGTATTCCATCCATTTCCTGCTATTATAAATGCCGATATGCTCATGCCCCCTCGAATCCACGTACTTCCTTCCGGCGCGGACGTCCTTCATGACCTCCGGCTTGATTCCCTTGCCCGTGTCCGTCACCGAAATAAAGAGCCATTCCCCCTCCCGCCGGATATTGACAAGAATTTCCGTCGTCTTTTTGGGAATCATGGCATATTTCACGGAATTTTCCACGAAGCTCTCAATCAGCAGCGGCGGAATCAGCGCGTCCTGCGCGCCCGCTTCCATGTCATACACATAATTAAACCGTTCCGGGAAACGGATTTTCTGGATGCGCATATAATTATGGACGAATTCCATCTCGTCTCGCACCCTCACCAGGCTGCTCGTCTCCTTCAGCATATAGCGGAAATAATCCACCAGGCAGAGCGAGAATTCCTGGATGCCCTCGTACTTTTTCATTTGCGCCATGCTGTAAATCAGGTTGAACGAATTTACCAGCATATGAGGATTCATGCGCAGCTTGAGGTTGTCCAGGCACATGTGGTGAAACTGCCGCTCCATCGCCTTGCCTTCCTCGATATTTTCCGCCATCTTGTTAAAATTTTCATACATGCCGCGAAAATCAACGGAAACCCCTTCGTCAATCTCCGTAATTCGGTAATGTCTGTCAGAATCTTCCCTGTAAAATGCCAGCGCCTCGTTCATCTGCCGAATCGGTTCCGCCACCCATTTCCTGACCATGTTCCAAAAAAGAAAGATGAACCCGATTTCCAGCCCGAGGGTGATAAGCAGCAGGACAAACGCCCCTTCCACTTTTTGCAAAAGGGTAAACGCCGGGATTTTCACCGCCACGCCCATGCCCAGTTCGGTGCCTTCCCACAAAAGCATGCGGTACGCCCCCTTCGGCTCCAACACGTCCTCCCATGTGCCGCCCCGGTAATGCCCGCATTCCCCGTCTTTGACACGCATCATTTTGTCACCGTCGTTTAAATAGACTTCCCCCGCCTCCCATTCTTCCAGCAGCTCCAGTCCCTCCAGAAATTGGCTGACGTCCAGCAGGAAGCCGATATCATATCCCTCGTAGGCGTAACTGCGGCGCAAGAAACATTTGCGGTCAAAATAATATAGCTGCCAGCCGTTGCTCGTCCCTTCCGAATAGCCGCGGTATAGCAGCTTGTCCTGGAACGCCTTCATCTCCGCGTAGGTATACGTTTCGTAGTTATATTTTGTGTATATGGAAGACCGCCGGCGGTCAAAAAGATAAACGACGCCCTCCATCTGCTGCATCGCGTGAATCGTTTCCAATTCTTTAATCATTTTATAATTCAGGACCTCGTCGTTACGCGACTTCGACGTCAGCTCCGTAATATGCGCCAGCACGAAGTCGTCCAACCGCTCCTCCACGCCGAAAAGCCGCTCCTGCAGCGGGTCAAACGCGCTTTCCAGTTCGCGTTCGTAGGCGTCGTACACCTTCTGGGCGCTAATCCTCACCACCGCGCTGGCCACCACGACCGCCAGAACTCCTAGCGGCAGAAACGTCACGCACAGTATCACGACAAAACGGCCAGACAATGTCCGATACTGTCTTCGAATCGTATCCGGCATTTCCACAACATCCCCCTTCCCGGCGCGCCCTTTCCCCCACAAAGAGCGGCATAATCCCTTATGCGGCCGTGCGCGTCTTGTTATGCCAAACGGCTGATTTATCTGGCGTTCAGTATAACAGATTTTCTTCCCCGGCACAACCGAAAAATCGGCTGGTTCCAAACAGAACCAGCCTTGGTGTTACAGCCACGGCCTGACCGGTCTTGGTTGTAACAAGCGTCCTCTATCATCCCTTGACGCCGCCGGCGATGACCCCTTTCTCCAGCTTATCCTGGAAGAACGGAAACAGCGCCAGTATCGGCAGGGTCGCGGCCACGATAACCGCGTATTGTATCAGGTAACGGTTATAATCGGGATTGGCGTTTTGCAGGAAATTCTGGTTATCCGCCACAATCTGCTTGATCCAGAGCTGCAACGGCCACAATTTCTTATTGTTCGGCACGTAAATGGACGCCTGCAGCCACGCGTTCCAGTGCATGACCACGCTGTTCAGGATAATGACGAAACCAAGGTTCATCGCCTGGGGCAGCATGACCTGCCACATCGTGCGGAAATGCCCCGCCCCGTCAATCCGCGCCGCCTCGTACATCTCGTGCGGCACCGAATTGAAGGAATTCATCATCATGATCATGAACATCGCGTTGGTACAGCCGGGCACGATCAGCGCCCAGCGCGTCCCCACCCAACCCAGGTACCGAATGACGATGTAGGTGGGAACCATGCCGCCCGAAAACAGCATCGTCGACATCAAAAGCAGCGTGATTGGCGATTTTAATTTCGTATTACGGCTCAGCGCGTACCCGGTGAGCGCCGCTATCACGAAGCCGAGCCCCGTGGCGCTTACCGTGTAAAAAATGGTATTGGCATAACCGCTGATGATGCTGGCGTCCTGGAAAATCAGCCGGTACCCGCCCAGGTTGAACTCGCCGACCCATTTCCAAAACAAACCTTCATACGCCATGGCCATCTTGCCGTCCGACAAGGAAGTCATCAACACATGCCACATCGGGATGACGCAGGCAAAAGCCACCAAGGCGACAACAACGTATATCACGATGTCGGCAACATGGTCGCCCACGCTTTTATGTTCCACCATGTGCAGGGAACTTCCCTCTTCCACGTTTCCTTTTTTTCTCTTCGCTTTCAAATTCATCTCACACCTCCGCCGCGTTTAGAATAGGGACGAGTCCGTCATTTTCCTGCTCAGGGCGTTAGAGCCGACAAGCAGGCAGGTGCCTACCAGGGACTGGAACAAGCCCGACGCCGCGGACAAGCTATAATTGCTCGCCACACCGAACGCCATGCGGTAGGTGTATGTATAAACCGTGTCCGCCACGCCGTATGTAGACGGCATGTACATCAGCAAGATGTCTTCAAATCCCGTGGAAAAGCTTAGCCCCACGCCCATCACGAACATCATCATGACGGTCGGCATGATGCATGGCAAGGTAATCTTGAACAGCCTCTGCCAGCGGTTCGCGCCGTCGATGGCCGCCGCCTCGTGCAAATCGCCGCTCACCGTGGAAATGGCCGCCACGTACATGATGGAGCCCCAGCCGACACCCTTCCAGATACCCATCAGCAGGAAAATAATCCAGAACACCGGAATATTCTCGTTCGCCAGCCAATTCTGGTTTTCCAGGCCGAACACGTTGGTTAAAAGCAACGTCAGCGGCCCGTCCTTGGCAATGAATTCCTGCACCAACGACACGACGACGACCGACGCCACGAAATTCGGCAAATACGACATCGTCTGGCAAATCCGCTTGAACCGCTTGTTTTCAATCATACTCAGCAAAAACGCGAAGATAATCGGCGGGACGAATCCCAGCGTGACCTTGATGACGGCGATACATACCGTGTTGCGCAAGGCCGTCAGAAACTGTTCGCCGGTAAACAAGTCGATGAAATTTTTCATCCCTACCCACTCGCTGCCAAAATACCCCTTGGCAACACTAAAATCTTCAAACGCCATGACGATACCGAACATCGGTATATAATGCAGGACAATCATGAACAACAGCGCTGGCACGAGCATGACGTACACCGGCCAGTTACGTCCAAAATCCCGTTTCCAGCTTATCTTGGGAACCTTGTAAGTCGTTGTTTTCCCTTTTGCCATACGAACCTCTCCTTCCTTTCTCTAAATTTCCGCCGAAGTCACCCTCCGGCGGAAATCATTTTCCATACATTCGCGTCTGACACGCGCCGCCTACTTCTCGTTCGCATGAAGCCCGTATTTGTCCACGTAAGGCTGGAGAACGTCCAATGCCTTCTTATAATTATACTTCTCCAGCATCTTGCACCATGTGCCCCAGTCCTCGTCACTGTCGATGTCCTTTTCCCCTTTGATAAACGTGACGGCATTGATTGTCACGTAATCCTGGCACTTCGTCATCACATCGTCAACGACCTTGGAATCTTTCTCCGGCAAATTGGACACGGCCGGCGTCGCCCAGACGTCCGCCCCGCCCTTATACTGAATCCACAAATCCAAAGAATGCTGGTAACTGTCGGCATAGCCCTCGTCCAATATCGAAACTTTCTTCAGGCACGGGAACCTGGATAACACTGCCGCATTCTTCAATCCGCCGCTATCCTGACGGATTGTCTCCACCATCTCGTTTTTGCCTTCTTCATTCACCTCGTACGTACCGTTTGGAATCCCGTTGTCCTCATAGAACGAAGTCCCGATTTCTTCCATCTGCTCCGGGCTTAAACCAAACGTCGCCAGAACGGCCCCCTCGTCCGAGTACAGATAATCAATGAATGTCAAAAGCGTCGCGATATCCTTATCTTTTGCCGCCGAGGTAACGGCGTATCCCTGCCCCTTAAGCTCCGACTTTGTCATGACGCAGTCCGGCTCGACATTCTGGCAGCTCTCGTCCCCATAAACATCGTTAATCGGCAGCGCGCATCCCGACACGAAAATGCCGTCCGTATACTCGTCGCCGCCATCCAGACGGCCGCCCAATGTTGACTTCAGGCCCATCCACATGCCGACCTTTCCCTGACGCACGGCGGTGTCGTCAATCGCGTAATGCATGTCCGAAGTCCGCTCGTTAAAGCTTTCGTCCAGCCAGCCTTTCTCATACCATGTGTTCAGACATTTCAGGTAGGCCCTCGCATGATCCTTGTCACAGCCCAATTGCACCTTGCCTTCCGAATCCTCGTAAAAATTGAAGTTTCCTCCGCCAAAGCTGGAGCACAAGTCTCCCGGCCACGTAAAACCGGTATAGTACACGCTGATGCAGTAGGCATCGTCAATGCCAAGATCCGTATAGGCCTTCTCGAAAATTTCAAACATCCACTCCCAGTCGCTGATGTAGACCGGATCCGTGCCGCCGCTCGGGAACACCACGTCGTCTTCCCAACTATCCGGGTCACTCTCATCGGTATAACCGCCGGTAAACTTTTCACCCGTCTCCGGGTTCGTCCCGTACTTCACAATCCAGTCGCGTCGGTAACAATATCCGCAATAGATGGACTCATAATCATCCTTAAGCCCGATAACCGTGAGGTTCTTTTGCTCGCCGTCCACCTCGTACGTCGCATATGGCTTCAACTCCGGATGCGCGTCCAAAAATGCCGTGTAATTCGGCATATATTGTTCAATATACTCCGTCAGGTCAATGATGGTTCCTTCCTCGTACAAGGCTATCGGATTAGCGACCGTACAGTCGAGGACGTCCGGGTAGCTGCCGGAACCAATCATCGTCGAATAGCTGTCGAGCGCCGTGCCCGCCGCCGGAATCCAGAACTCGAATTCCACCTGCTTTTCTTCCTCGCCCCACTTCTGGGCCGTCATCCACTGCAGGACCGGATTGTCCGCGTAGTCCGTGTAATACTGGGCGTTTTCCCCCAGGTAAATCCACATCGTGAAAGACGTGTCGGACGATGCCCCGCCACCGCCGCAGCCGGTCAGCAATGCCGCGGATACCACCGTCACCGCCGCCAGGCACAGGCTTAAAACCTTTTTCCATTTCATAACTTGAATTCCTCCTTCTTTCCATGATTCATAAATTTCATTATCTCTATTTTGACAGTTTTTTAAAATAATGCTTTACCAAATCCGATTCAATTTATCCGAAATCCGACACAATACCATCCCCGAAGCGCGTCACACGTACGTGCAAAACCAAAACTCCGCTCCCGCGAAGCGCACATGTTCAAAACCAAAAACACCCGCCCCGCGAAACGCACATGTTCAAAACCGGCCGATATGTCACGCGTGCGTGCGGTTGCGCTCTGCCTCCTTGGCCAACTCCTTCGCCGACATGTATCTGCAAAATATCTTTTCCATCGTGTAGCTCGACAGCAGCATGAACGCGGCGGGCGCGATTAGCACGGCCGGGGGAAACCACACCACGGCAATCACGAACACCCCCAGCAGAAGCATCTGCAGCAGCCCTTTCGGCAAATGGCGCAGCATGATTAAAAACGAATTCTTAAGCGTCCGGCCGGCCTTGTCCTCAAAGCGCGCGATGTAGGACATCGTAAAAAACGCCATCGTCGCGTCCAGAATCCCCAGCACGAGAAACAGCACCCACATCCAGCCAAGCGGCTCGCCGCCCGCCCACATCCGATAGCAGACAACATATTCGCCCGTGAACAAGAGGCCTGCGGCCAGATGTGCCAGCCAGCACGCCGTCGCCACCTTGAAATTCCCCCGGAATGAACGAAAAAATTCCCCCGACACGTATCCCCGGTCATTCTTGATTACCTTCAGCGTCGTATAATACAACGCCGCCGTCGCCGCCCCCGCCGTGAAAACCGGCAGGCTGCATACCAGCCAGTACACCGTCAACAGTACCAAATTTAAAAGCTTGTTAAAAAGCGCGTTCAGCTTTGTCATAATCCCCTCCCTGCTTCTACCGTTTTTATCATTATACCGCGCATACGGGCAGCTATAAAATCCCAAATCCGCCCCTTTTTTTCGTAATTCCGACTCATCCGGGCCGCCTGGAGGTATTTTGTGTCCAGGGGTACAAAATTTTCCTATAACGCAAAAAGGATACGCCCTGATTTGCGCATCCCACTAGACATTTTCCTCCATAACCGATACAATAAGGATATTGAAAACCGCTTTAACGTATCATTGCATAAGCATATACACATGGGAGGTGCTTTATGGGAATTTATTTAAACCCGGGAAATGAAGGCTTTGAGGAATCCATCCGCTCTAAGATTTACGTAGACAAGACCGGTCTGATTGCATGCACAAATCAACTTCTCAACACGGAAGAAAAATTTGTCTGTGTCAGCAGGCCGCTTAAAATACCAACCCATCGTGGCTCTCGCCTATATGACGGGCATCCTTCCCGTGAAGAAGTACGGGTTGCATTCGGCGTTGAACATGTTTTGGGAATATTCGATGACGAACCAGGATATATTTGAGGAATATACTGGCTTTACGGAAGACGAGGTAAAGGAATTATGCAATCAATTCGACATGGACTATGCAGAAACAAGCAACTGGTATGACGGATACATGTTCCGAAAGTTTCAACACGTTTACAATCCAAGATCCGTCGTGGCGGCCATGAGATGCCATGACTTTTCAAATTACTGGAACTCGACGGAAACTCCCTCGGCCGCGCCATTAGTCTTGCATATTACAGCGCAAGGACGGATTACAAAATCATTCGGGAACTCCCATCAGGACACGGCTTTGCGGACATCGTCTTTTTGCCGCTTCCTTTTAGCAGCAAGCCCGCACCAGTGCATCATTGAAAAAATCGAAAAGTAATCGGTGTTTTCCAGCCTCGTCTCCTGAAACGGTTACAGTTCGACCAAAGCCGAACTGTAACCGGGGACAAACATTCCTTATTCACTCTTCAGCGCGTCGTCAAACGCGATATTTGACGCCTGGAAGTTAATTCCCTTTACGAACTCGCAGGCTTCCGTCGCACCATACACGCGATCCATGCCACTGTCCTCCCACTCGACAGACAACGGTCCCTGGTAATTGGCGGCATTGAGCACGCGAATGATCTTGTCAAAATCCACGTCACCATGCCCCGGCGAAGCGAAGTTCCATCCGCGCTTCATGTCGCCAAACGTCAAATGCGATCCCAGAATGCCATTTCTCCCGTCCAAGTTCACGAACGCGTCCTTGATGTGCACGTGGTACACCCTGTCGATAAAGTCCTGCAAGAACAGTGTCGGGTTCACTCCCTGCCAAATCAAATGGCTGGGGTCGAAGTTGATGCCCAACGTCGGACGATACTCGAACGCCTCCAGAAGCCGCTTCGTCGTCCAATAGTCAAACGCGATTTCCGTCGGGTGTACTTCAAGCGCGAATTTTACCCCGCATTCATCAAAGACGTCAAATATCGGCGTCCACAAATCCACCTGCTCCTTGTACGCGGCCTCGATCATTTCCTCGCTGGTCTGCGGGAACGAATACCAATATTTCCATACTGCCGAACCCATGAAGCCGGTCACCACCTCGCACCCCATCGCCTTGGCGGCGCGTGCCGTGTCCTTCAGCTCCTCGATGGCCCATTCACGGATTTTATCCGGCTGCCCCGCCAGCTTCGACGGCGCGAACCCGTCCAAACGCGGATCCCACAAATCACCCACGCACTGCCCCGCGAGATGCGCGCCAAGAGCCGTGCATTTCAAATGATACTTCTCCAGGGTCGCCTTCATTTCCTCGACATAGGCCGGATTCGTCGCCGCCTCGTGGCAGTTTATCTGCCCCCAGGTCGCGATTTCCAAACCTTCATATCCCATCTCGCTTGCAGTCTTGCAAATTTCCTCCAATGACATGTCTGCCCATTGTCCCGTAAATATCGTTACCGGTCTCGCCATGATTTAAATCCTCCTTACTATGAGCACTTAAGGCCTGTGTTTCAGGCCTTTATGTGCGAATGTAGTTACCTGCAACTTGGCGAGGTCTTTTCGAGCCTAGTGCAGCGTAACTTCCTCGTTATCATTACATTTCCACCCACGTGTTTCCCGCCGCCTGGCTCTTCAGGCAGGCCGCGACATACTGCACCCCGTCCACGCCGTCGGCAACCGTCGGGTAATCCACCATGTCTTTTGTAAACGTGCCCGCCGCCTGCGCGTTCAAGCAGTCGATGAAGCTGGCATACAAGTTTGCCATCGCCTCCAGCCAGCCTTCCGTATGGCCGCTTGGCAGCCTCTGGTATTTTGCCGCCTGCGGGCGAATCGCGCCATACCCGCGGTGGATTTCCGTGATACTCCCGTCGTCCTTGTACACCTGGTAAACTTCCGGGTTCTCCTGGAACCACAAAATGCTGCCCTTGCTTCCGTAAATGCGGACCCTCAGGCCGTTGTCGTGCCCGATGGCCACCTGGGAAGCCCAGTAGCATCCCGACGCGCCGTTTTCATATTCCACCAGCACCGTGGCATTGTCGTCCAGCTTCCGGTTCGGCACGATTTTCTCCATCTTCGCCAGAACCTTTTTGATTTTCAAACCGGTCATGCGGTACACCGTGTTTTCAATATGCGTCCCGATGTCCCCCAGGCAGTTCGTGTCACCGGAAAGCTCCGGATTGATTCTCCATTCGCCCTGCTTGTTTCCGGTAATATCCTCCGCCGCCAGCCAGCCTTGCGGATACTCGCCCATGATGGTGCGGATTTCGCCAATCTCGCCCTCGTCAATCATGGCGCGGATGTTCTTGGACGTCACATGTCCCGAATACGTATACGTCACCATGAATTGCAAATTCTTTTCCCGCGCGAGCGCCTCCAGCTCCTCGGCCTCCTCCGGCCTCACGCACAACGGCTTGTCGCAGGACACGGCGATTCCCGCGTTCAAAAACGCCTTGCACGCCGCATAATGTGCATAATTCGGCGTCACGATCACGACGAAGTCAATACCGTCCTCGCGCGCCGCCTCCTTCTCGGCCATCTCCGCAAAATCGTGGTACAAGCGTTCCCCGGCCACATGCAGCGCCTCCCCGGCCGCGAGCGTTTTTTCCCAACTCCTGGAAAAACATCCCGCCACCAGCCTTGCCTTTCCGTCAATGTTGATGGCCTTGCGGTGGGCGTCTCCTATGAACGCGTCCAACGCGCCTCCCACCATTCCATAATTCAATACTCTTCCCATATGGTATAACCTCCCTTTCGCCTAGTGCGGTGTAACTTCCTAATTACTTCCCTTTCCTCCGAATCATCTGGATTCCCACCGCTATCAGCAGTATCATGCCCTTCACCGTGTCATTTAACAAGGCGTTCATTCCCAACGCGGTAATAATCTTGTCAATCAGCGTGAACGCCATCGTCCCGAAAATGATTCCCATAATCTTGCCCTTGCCGCCCGACAGCGACAAACCGCCGATGACGACCGCCGAGATGGCATACAGTTCGAAACTTTTTCCCGACGTCGCCGGGTCGAAGGACGTGTCCTTGGCAATCTTTAGAAATGCCGCCATCCCCGTCAGCGCGCCGCACATGACGAACATCTTAATCCTCGTCGCCACCACGCCCACGCCGGCAAGCATCGCCGCCTTTTCATTGCTGCCCAGCGCATAAATGTTCTTCCCGAACTTGGTACTTGTCGTCATGTAAATGATGGCCGCCGCAAGAATCAAAAACACGATTGCCAAATTGGGAATCGTAAGCACGTTACCGTTCCCGAACATGAACAAGTTCTTGTAGCTTCCCAGCGAAGCGTCCACGCGGTAACGCGTCTCACCCATCTCGTTCATCATGTATTGGGAAATCGAGCGGAAAATCAGCATCGTCGCCAACGTCACGATGAACGACGGCATCTTGAACTTCCCGACCAGCACCCCGTTTATCAGGCCGCAGGCCGCTCCCGTCACGACGGCGAACAGCAACGCCACGAAAATACTGCCCACGCTGTTGTAGACGATGATGGTGAGCCCGCCGACAAACACGAAAGAAGAACCGACCGACAAATCAAAGTCGCCGGTCAGGACCACGAGTCCCATTCCCAACGCAATCGTTCCCAAAATGGAACTGTGCAGGAAAATGTTCGTGATGCTGGTCCACGACGTGGAACTGCCGTTCACGATTAAAAACGCGAGGAATATGATTAAAAATATAATGATAAAATTGTAATCATGCCATAAATTTTTCAATAAATCACTTTTCTTCTTCGTCATCCCGCACCTCCGCTTGCCGTCTCCTTTTCCGTCCTCCTGGCCGCGCCGACCGTCTCCCTGGCCGCGCCCTTTCCCATCTCTTTATCCGCGCCGTCCGTCTCCAGCCCCGCGTCCACCGCGTTCGTCGCGTACAACATCACGGTCTCCTCGTTAATGTCCTGCCGCTTCAGTACCACCTGGATTTTCCCGTGGTAAAACACGACGCACCGGTCGGCGATTTTTTGGATTTCCGGAATCTCCAGCGTGTTGACGATGATGGTTTTCCCTTCCTTGGAGAGTTCCAGAATCAACTTGTAAATTTCGTCCTTTGCCCCGACGTCGATTCCCTGCGTCGGATTGTCAAAAAGAATGATGTCCGCCTGCGTGTTCAGCCACCTGGCCAGAATGATTTTCTGCTGGTTCCCGCCCGAAAGGCTGGTAATCTTGTCGTCGTGGCTGCCCGCCTTGATGTTGAGCGTCCGCTTCAATTCCCCGTACTTCTTGATTTCCTTTTTCTTTACGATGTGCTGGCTGCGGTAATGGATGGCATGCTCCGATATGTACATGTTTTCCAACAAGCTCATGTCCGGCAAAATGGAATTTTCCTTTCGGTTTGCCGCCACCATCGCGACCTTCTTTTGCATCGCCTTCCGAATCTTGTTGTTGTGCATTTCCTCGCCATGGACGAACTCGCTTCCCCCAAGGGATTTCCTCGCGCCAAATATCGTCTGCATCAATTCCGAACAACCGGCGCCCTGGAGTCCCGTGAACCCGATGATTTCTCCCTTTCTCACGGACAAGTCCACGTTCGAGAATCCCGCGCCGCTAAAATTCTTCAGTTCCAGCACGGTTTCCCCAAGCCCGCGCTCCTCGTACATGTTGCCCCGGGACATGTAGCTTTCGCCCACCATGTGGCGGGTCACTTCCTCCGGCGTCGTGTCCTTGATGAACCCGCTGTGGATGAAGCACCCGTTGCGCAGCACGGTGTAACGGTCCGCGATTTGAAAAATCTCCGGCATTTTGTGCGAGATGAAGATGAAAGACTTTCCTTCCCCTTTCAGCCTGCGGATTATGCCGAACAATTTGTCAATCTCCTCATTGTTCAAGGCCGTCGTCGGTTCGTCCAATATGAAGAGCCGAGCGTCCGCGTAAATGGTCTTGGCGATTTCCAAAAGCTGCTTCTTGCTCGTGTCCAGGTTGCCCGCCAGTTCCTGCGGGTCTATGTCCACGCCGAGGTTTTTCATCAGCTTCCTGGTTTCTTCGACCATCTCCTTTTTCCTAAGCTTCCCAAAGCGGTTTACCATCTCCCGGCCAAGAAAAAGGTTCTCATACACCCGCAAGTCGTTAAATATGTTCAGTTCTTGGTGCACGAAGGCGATTCCCGCCTTTTCCGCGTCCTTGATCGTGACATTGTCCATCACCTTGCCGTCAAAGGAAACCGTGCCGCCGTCCTTTTCCAACACGCCGCCCAGGATGTTCATCAACGTGGATTTCCCGGCCCCGTTTTCTCCCAGCAGCGCGTGCACCTCGCCCGCCTCGATTTCCAGGCCGACCGCGTCTAAAACCTTCACGCCAAAAAACGATTTGGAAATGCCCGACATTTTCAGTAATTCCATAAGCTTCTCCTTTTCCACCGCCGGTTCCAAACTATTAAGACCGCCCCCGGCGCACAAGGTGGCGCGCCGGGTAAAGGCAGTCCCGCACATTTCATTATTCGTACGTTCCAAACGGTTTGAATTCCCCGACATTTTCAGAATCCACGACGCTCACCGGGATGATGTAGTTCTGCTCGATGCCCGTCTTGCCGCCCAGGTAATCCACCATGACTTCCGTCGCTTCCTGGATCATGGCCGGGTCGTAGGTCACGGAGAAGATGTCAAACGCCTCCGGGGTCTCGATGGTCTTATGCTTCCCGTCCAATACCGCGTAAATTTCCGCAAGTCCTGAAGAAGCGCCCACTGCCTGGAGGGACTCCAAAAATTCGGCCTTCTTGCCCGCGTCCAGGGCAGAACCGTTCAACGACTCCAGGATACCCATCGCGATTTCGTCGTCATGCGTGAAAATCCAAATCTTCTTCGACGTGTCGCACTGCGAACTGGAAAACCACGACTCGAACAGTTCCTTTCCAGTGTCGCGGCTCCAGCCGGTCGCCGCCGACTTCACGACCACCTTGTCGATTTCCTCGTCCGTCCAGCCCTGCTCCGACAAATACGTGCGGAATCCCTTCGAACGAAGTTCCGGAACGGAGGAATTGTCACCAATCATCTCATACACGTAATCGTCCTTCGTCAGGCCATTGGCGATGAACCGCTTGGCCGTCTCGTAGCCGATTCCCTCGTTGTCGCCCTTTACGTTCGCGATTACCTTCTCGTCGATGATTTCGCTCTCGATTGCCCGGTCGAACTGCACGAACGGGATGTCGGCCATGGCGATTTTCTCAATCGTGGACTGCAAGCCATTGTCATAAGGAAGAATCACGATTCCCGCCAGGTTGTCCGGGCTTGACAGCAGGTCGTCCACCTGCTGGATCTGGTTCTCCACGTCCGTCGCCGCGTACACCGTCACCTTGTAGTTTCCTTCCTTGTTCAGCTTCTCCGCTTCTTCCTGGGCGTAAGTCAAGACCGCGCCCGTCCAGCCATGGTCGGCGCTTGGAACCATCAGGGCGATTTCCTTGGCGTCGCCCGTGGCCTCCGTCTTCTTGTCGCCGCCATCGCCGCTTCCTCCCTTTTGGCCGTCGTCCGCGTTTTTCCCACATCCCGCCAATGCGCCGACCACCAACGCCGTTGCTAAAAGTGCCGCGAAAATCCGTTTTTTCATAATCCCTTTTCTCCTTTCTTTGCCTGGAATTTTTATTTACCTTGGAGGCTTCCCGACCGGTAAAACCGTTTCCCGCCGGGTTTTCGACTGATAAAAATGTTTCCCCGCCGGGCTTCCCTCCCTGATATGTCCATTTTACCACCCCGGCTTCCAAAAAAAGGTATTTTATGCTTACAAAACGATGCCTCTGGCAACTTGTCGCCAGAGGCACCCGGTATCCTCATTTTGTATTGGTATCTTCTTCCTCGCAAAACGCCTGGATTTGTTTCTGCATCTCGCCAATCACCTTGTCCGCCCCCGCCTCCTTCATCTTGGCAATCATCTCGTCATAGGTTTTTTCCCAATCCCTGGACGTTCCCCGCTCCAACGTGTCCAGGTACTCCTCCACGACCAGGTCGACCTTGGCCATCTCCACCACGATCATGCGGGTGTCCAGCTCGAACCCCATCAGGGGCGACACGATCGCATCCTCGTTATAGTTTCTCAATTGCTCAAATTCATTTTTGCTGCTTTCATAATTAAGAAACGTGTTCCCGATCGCGTATGGCGAAAGAAAATAAATTGCCTTCCCGGTTTTGTCCGTGACCCGGTTCACCCTGCCGTTTTCCCCCTTCACGTAATGCCGCCCTTCCGAACCGTTACATAGGAAACGGAGCAGTTCCTTCCCCTCGTCCGTGTTCAAAAGCCGTAGAAGCTCCATCGCGCGTTTGGGATTTTTCGTGGTCCTTGGCACCGCGACGGCATTGCGGCAGCACTCGAAAGAAACGTACCTGTACGTCTGCAGGGGAATCCTCGCCGCCTCATATTCCGTGGCAATCGGGTCTTGCACCACGCCGGACTCCCCGTATTCGTCGAGGAACAGACTGTTGCCCGCCTTCGTCCCATTGTCATTTCCGGGCGCGAGGACTTCCTCGACGTCCGACCGGACGTACCCTTTTTGATACCACTCGGACATGACCTTGAAATAGTCCCTGTAGGAATCCAGTTCATACTTATTATATACTTTCAGTTCCTCATCAAATATCCGTATCACGAAAGGCGAGTCCGGGCCGTAGACTCCCTCGTACCCCTTCTGGGCAATCTCCGAAAACGTGTCACAAGATACTCCGGTTCCCAGGACCCGCGCGGCCTTCAGGCTTTCCAAATATTCCTCTATCACGCGATAACATTCCTCGTCGGAATACAATTTCCCCTGGTTCGTCGAGGCGATTTTCTCCTCGTCCCCATACTCCGCCATCCGCCTTTTCGGCGTCACGATGGCGTAATCCTTGCGATAGGACGCGCCGACAAGGGGAACGCTGTAAATTTTGCCGTCCCGTTTCTGCTTTTCCCACATTTCCGCCGGAATCTCTTCCAGCAGTCCCTTTCCGTTCGTGCTCAGCAAATAATCCAGGGCCATGAAGTTTCCGGCCTTGACCTCCTCCGTATAATTGAAAATGTCGTTCCCTATCCAGACGAGGTCCACTTCCTCGTTCGTGGCCATCTTCATGTCCCACTTTTCCTTGTAATCCTCGATTGGCACGATTTCGAACTCCACCCTGGTTCCAGGAAGTTTTTCCCCCAGCTTCTTGTTAAACTCCGCAATCACGTCGTCCGAGCTTATGAACTTCTCGCCGAATATCATCCATTTTATCGTGACCTCCTCCGTTTCCGTCTCCCCCTCGTTCACGACGTCGGCTTCCTTTTCGCATCCCGCCGCGCCGGCCATGCACAAGCTCGCCGCCAGGACGGCGCACGACAGCCGCCCAACCATTTTTTTCATCATAAAATTCCCTCCCCGCGTGTCACGTCGGCAGGCAAAGCGTCACTTTGGTTCCCACGCCCTCCCGGCTTTGCACCTCAATTCGCGCCTCGTCGCCCAGCAATAGACGAATCCTCTGATTGACGTTTCGAATTCCGATGTGTTCCTCCTTTAAAACGTACTTTTCATTCATGTCCTCGTTCAAACGCCCTACCGCCTCCCGGCTCATGCCGACACCGTTATCCTCGACCTCCACCACCAGCCCGGAATCCCTTTGATATGCCCGGATGTGGATAATTCCCTGCCTCCTGAGCGGTTTGATTCCATGGTAAACCGCATTTTCAATAAGGGGCTGCAAGCTCACTTTCACAATCGGGCAGTCCAACACGTTTCTTTCAACCTCCCACAATACCTTCAATTTTTCCTCGTACCGCAGCTGCAAAATTTCGACATACAGCTTCGCGTTATGTACCTCATCCCGCACGGGAATGATCTGCTCGTCAATGTCGAGGCTGGTGCGCAGCATTTCCGACAAGTTCAATATGATGCGCGACACGTCGTTATCCCCGTGCCCGAGTTCCATCGCCCGCCAGCGGATGTTTTCCAGCGTGTTGTATAGGAAATGGGGACTGACTTGGGCCTGCAGGGCAGTCAGCTGCGCCTTGTCAATCAGGTCGGTGTAGTGCTTCATTTCCTCCTGCATCCTTCGGTTCGAGTAGAGGTTCCTGATAATGTTGCGCGTGATTTCACGCGTCTCGTCCTCGCCAAATCCCGTGTCCTCCTGGAAGTCCGCGTGGTACATGTCGGGATTTTTCACAAGCTCCAGAATTTTTTGCACGGGCTTGTAACAATAGACGGAAATGCAAAACGCCCCGACCACGGACAGCACGACCCCCAGGATGCAGAGCGTGATGTAAAAATACAAAATGCTCTCCCGATATTCTTCGTACGCGCTCATCGGAATCGCCGAAATATAGTACCAGTCGAACTTGTCCGACGACGACACCGCGATCAGGATGTCCTGCTCCCCGTCGTTGACGACCACGTATCCACCGACGGTCTTGAAGTCAATGTCCTTGTAAAATTCTACCTTGTTCCATTTCTTTCGCAGGTACATTTGCTGGGAACTGAAAAGGATGTTGTTGCGGTTATCCACGATCATCAGGTTCTCGCTTGAATCCTTGATGTTCGAGACGACCAGCTCCTCCATTTTGTCAATGTCGATGTTTACGATGATGCCGCCCAAAAACTGCATCTGGGTAAGCCTAAGCGGCTGGATGTAGCTGATCAGCTTCGGATAGCCGTTGTTCTTCGTCCGGCTGATCATCCGAGCCGGTTCATATTCCCGCTCGGTCAGGTTTTCCAGCCAGTTCGTGTCCTCGAATTCTTCGATTTTACCCCCTCCGTCGTTCGTCACGATGTACTTGCTCTTGTTGGAATAAATGTAAATGGAATCGATATAGTCGAACACGCCTGAATACATTTCTATTTTTTTCTTCACGTTGACCGTCTGGGTATGCTCGAACAGCTCGTTCGTGTCCGGCAGCATGAACCGCTGGATGTCCTCGTCGAGGGAAAGCTGTCCGGAAATCTTCACGACCTCCTCCATGACGACGTCCATGCGCTCCTTCGTCTTGGTCAGCGAATTGGTGCTCGCGTTGCCCGCCTCCTCCGTGATGACGTCGTCCATCTTCTGGTACACCGCCAGCATCACGACCGTGAAAATCCCGACCAGGAATGCCAGGATGATGATAAAGCTTTTGACGAGGATGCTGTTAAACCTATAATCCTGAAGATATTTCCAAATCTTTGTTCTCTTTATCGTATTCTTGTTTTTGTCCACGCTTGTTTACTCCCCTGTAATATTCCGTCGGCGAACACCCCGTATATTGCTTAAAAATACGGAAGAAATATTTTTCACTCCGGTATCCGATCATCTGGCTCACTTCATAGACCTTGTACTTTCCCTGGCACAATAATTCCTTTGCCCTCTCCATCCGCAATTCTATCAGGTAATCCGTGAACGTGCTGCCCGTATACTGCTTGAACAGCCGGCTGAAATACGTCTGGTTCAAGAAAAAGCGGTTCGCGACCTTCTCCAGCGAGATTTCTTCCGCGTAATGCGCTTTCATGTACTGGATGGACTCCTCCACGAATTTCTTGGAATCCACGTTCTGCTTTTCCCGCACGGACTTTACCACGTCCCCAAGCATTTCCTTCGTTTTTCCCTTCAGCCCCTTCAAGTCGTGGATTTGCATCAATTCCTGGTAGCTGACCTTTTCATTTTGCACTTTCCACATGTCAATCCCCATGAACACCATCTTCCGCGACAACATGGAAAACATGTCAATGCACAATTGCTGCGCCTGCCGAACCGGAATGTTTCGAAATTCATGGAAAATATTTTCAATCAGGCCATCCAGCGCCTCGTAGTCCCCATCGTTGATTACCCCTGCCAGCATCTTGTATTTCTGTGTCAGCCGTTCAAATTCCCCTTCCGACAGCGGGCTCTCCTCCTCCCGCCCCTTCCCCGTGCCGGACAAGACGTACTGGTACTTCGTAATCCCCATGACGTCGGGAAACACCTTTTCCAGCACGGCCTTGAACTGGATTTTCAAAAGGGACTCGGCCGTCTCGATCTGTTCCTCCATCTGCCTCGAAGCCTTTTCCCCAAAGGCCTCGAGGCCGTCGTCATTCTTGGAAACGACCACCACCTTGGTGACCTCACCGGACAAGCCGACCGGGAAGCTATAAAGTTCGTCGGAATCATTTCCAAAAATGTTGCGGAGCAGCCGCATGTAATTCTCACCCTCGAACCGGCCCGCCAATTCCTCCTCCGCCCCCACAAGCCTTACGTCAATCAACGCGCAGGGCTTCTCCACGTCGATTTCCATGCCGAGGAGGTTCTTCCTCTTTATGATGCCGTCCTTGCCCTTCAACGCCCCGACCAGGATGCCCAGCCAGAATTGTTCCATCAGTTCCGGAAGCATGTCCGCAAAATCCTGCCGCATGCTCAGTCTCTGTTCCTCTTCCTTCCTGGCGGCGTCCAAATCCTTCGATATCTTCAAAAACACCTTCTGCACTTCCTCAATCTGCAAGGGCTTTAAAAGATAATGCTCCACCCCGTATTCCACGGCCTTGCGCGCATACTCGAATTCCTTGTAGCCGCTGATGATCACGACCCTCTGGCGCATGCCGCCCTCCTTGATGCGTCTCGCCATCTCAAGCCCCGACACCTCCGCCATCTCGATGTCGGCCAGGACCACGTCCACCTCGTGGGACGAAAGATATTCCATGGCTTCCTTGCCGTCCTCGAAAATGTCCGCCACCATAAACCCCATCCCCGCCCAGTCGATATAGTCCCGTATCCCCCGGCGGATGATTTTTTCATCATCCACGATAATTAATTTGTACATTTTTTCACTCTCCCCCTAATACGGCGCGTCCTCGTCATAATAATCCGCCACGTTCGCCTTGTTCACCTCGACCGTCCGAATGATCGTCATTTCTTCATAATCTTCTTCCTTGATAATACTTTCGCCGACGCGGATCGCCTTCTCGATCATCGCCGCCGAATAGGTGAGCGAGAACAACGTGTACCGCTCCTCCGCCATGATGCGCTCGTACATTTCCTTCGCCCCGGCCGATCCCGCGATGACCTTCAAATTGTCGAACGTCTTATGCGCGCCCGGCATTTCCCCGTAGGCGTCCAGCGCGTCCAGTACCCCCAGCGCGATCTCATCGTCGTGGGTAAAAATCGCCCCGACCTCGTCTATTTCCTCCTGCGTGTGCTCTGCCACCCATTCCTCGAATATCCTTCTGGCGTTCGCCCGCTGCCAGCCGGTAAACCCCAACTGCTCCTTTTCAAAATTTCCCCGCAGCACCTCGTTGAACCCGTCCGTCCTCTGTTGCGGCACCGTGGACGTGTCCCCCATGATTTCCAACACTTTCGTTCCGTCCGGAAACATCCCGTTAAAAATGTCCGCAGTCATTTTCCCGATTTCGGTGTTGTCCCCTTTCACGGTCGCCGTCGGGGCGAAGTCGGGAATCTCCCGGTCAAAAATTACCAGCGGGATGCCCGCGTCCTGCACGCTCATCGCCGCCGTCTTCAGCGACGCCCCGTCCATCGGGAGCATGACGATGCAGTCCACCCCTTGGTCAATTAATTGGATAATCTGGTCGGACTGCTCGTTTGCCGTGTTCCCGACCACGAACTCGTAGTCCCATCCATTTTCCCCGGCGACCCGCTTGACCTCCTGCTCCGCGTAATAGCGCACGCCGACCGGCCACTTGTGCGTTTCCCCTATCATGCTCACCGCGATGACCGGCCGGTCAGGTTCCTCCCTCTCCCCCTCGTGACCCATGGCAACCCACGAAATCCAGGCCAGTGCCAATACCAGGATTATCAACGCCCGTCTTTTTCCCATGACATTTTCCCCCTTGTGTCCAGTGTGGCAGTTAGCGTCGGTGTACACCGACGCTAACCGGCCCGCATGTACCGGTTTGAATCGTTCCCCACGCGAACAAACTTTGCCGACATGCATGGCCATGAAGCATGCCTATCGACATTTTACCATAATGAACCGTTTCCATAAATATGAATCCGGCATTTTGGAAATAAAATGAAATTAAAAGATACTTTTCAAATAACAAGGCACGGGTTACAGTTCAGTCCCCGGCCAATCACCACGCTGATTGGCCGGGAGGATGCACGTAAATCTGGCCGATGCATCACCCGCTTTGCCGTAGGCAAACTAAAAATGCGGGTGATGCCCGTTACAATTCAGCCCCGCGCTAGCGCGGGGCTGAATTGTAACGGGCACGGACAGAAAAATAAGACACGGACATCATTTTGATTGTAGTTTTGGGACTCTTGTGTTATAGTTAAGTGACAAACAGACGATAGCGTCGATGACTGTAAGCCCATTGGCGGAAGGAGAATTCCATGGATAACATCAGCAACCAAGAACAACAGCAAAGCATGGTGCAGAGCGTCCAGAATCTGGAGGCCGTCATCAACGAGGGACTTCGCGTCGCCTTGTTGGAAGAGACTCCCGACCGGTCACTGGAGGTGTTACTGGAACACCTGGGAAAGGCTTTAAACGGGGAACGGACCTACATATTTGAACGAAATGAATCCGGCTGCGACGACAACACCTACGAATGGGTTGCCGACGGGATACAACCCGAAAAAGAGAACCTCCAAAACGTGCCTCCGGAAGTATGCGCGAACTGGTACAGAAACTTCAGCGTCGGCAAACATATCGTCATTAAAAACCTGGAGGACATCCGCCAGAGCGATCCGCTTCAATACGATAACCTGAACAAACAGGACATCCATTCCCTCGTGGTCGTCCCGCTTTATGACGAAGGCCAAATCATCGGCTTTTACGGCGTGGACAACCCGCCCGTAAAATCGCTGGAGTACACGTCGAACATGCTCCAAATCACGGCACATTTCATCGTCTCATCCCTGAGACGGCGCAACCTGGTCCGGGAACTTGAAAAACGAAGCCACAACGTCCTCTATGCCCTCAACGTAGACTACCTGGCGATTTACCAGGTTGACTTTGACACGGACAAATGTGAAATTTACAGGGAAAACGAGCGGACACAAAATGGCCGAACCATCAATTTTGCGGACGGCTATCAGCAGGCCATGGAAGACTATATCTCCTTATACGTGGCGCCACGATATCAGGAGTCTCTTCGAACAAGGACAAAAAAGGACTACGTTCTCGCCCGGCTTAGAACCAAAAAGAAATTTTATACCCGATACCAAGTGGTTGACAACCCCTACGGCATCAAAAACATGGAAATCCATTTTTCCACCACCGGGAAGGAGGCGGAAGAAAACAACGCGATTTTCGCATTCCGGGATGTAACTGCCGTAGTTGAACAAGAAGAAAGGTACAAGCTGGAGGCAAGGCAAAGCCTTGAGGACATATTGGAGGGTGCCAGGACCGGCATCTGGACAATTGAACTGGAAGACACCTGCGAGCCGAGGATGTATGCGGACAAAACCATGCGGATGCTTCTGGACGTGGCGGAAGATATCGAACCGGAGGAATGCTACCGGCATTGGTTTCAAAACATCGAACCGGATTATGTCGAAATGGTGCAGGAATCGGTACAAGAGATGCTCGAAACCGGGCGTTCCGAGGTCGTTTATCCTTGGAACCACCCGACACTCGGGAAAATCTACGTCCGCTGCGGCGGCGTGCCGGACAAAAAATTCAAAAAGCCGGGCGCAAGCCTGAACGGATACCATCAGGACATCACCGAGACGATGGTGACCCGGAGAAAACAAGAGCAGGCCATCATGGAGCTGCTTGAGAAAGTAAGGCGGGCAAATTCGGCAAAGAGCGAATTCCTCTCCCACATGTCACATGATCTCCGAACTCCGATTAACGGAATCCTGGGCATGCTTACCATCATGGAAGAGTGCCAGGATGATTTTGAAAGGCAGAAAAAGTGCCGGGAGACGATTCGCGTCTCCACGAAACACCTGCTTTCCCTCGTCAACGATGTTCTGGAAGTCAGCAAGCTTGAGAGCGGCAGGCCCGCAATCGTCGAAGAGCCGTTTGACCTTCATGACACGCTCGAAAACTGTATCACGGTTTTGTCGCCCCAGGCAGAGGCCGCAGGCGTACGTCTGGTATTGGAAGAGGTTGATTTGCGCCACGGCAGGTTGATTGGCAACCCGTTGCACTTGAAACAGATTTTGATGAACATCATCGACAACGGGGTGAAATATAACAAGCCGGACGGATTCGTCCTTGTCCACGCAAAAGAACTCTCCTGCGAAGGTGATACCGCACAATTTCAGTTTATAATCGAAGATAACGGAATCGGAATCGGCGAAGATTTCAAAAAGCATATTTTTGAACCATTTACCCAAGAAAACCAAGGCGCAAGGACGCACTATGACGGCGCCGGGCTTGGCATGTCAATTGCCAGGAAAATTGCAGAGCAGATGGGAGGCGCCATCCATGTGGAAAGCCAGGTTGGAAAGGGGAGCACGTTTTCAGTCACCCTGCCCATCCAAATTGACACAAGGCAAGCCGCACGGAGCCTGGAAAAAGAAAGGAACGTACATGCCAACATGGGAGGAACGCACGTCCTTTTGGTAGAAGACAATGAAATTAATTGCGAGATTGTGGAGTTTATCCTGGAACAGGCGGGAGCGGCCGTCGTCACCGCACACGACGGAAAAGCTGCCGTGGACGCCTTCATGTCATCCGCCCCCGAAACCTTCGACTGCATTCTCATGGATTTGATGATGCCAGTCATGAGCGGCTTTGAAGCCGCCCGTGTCATTCGCGGCATGGACAGGCCTGACGCAAAAACCGTGCCAATCATAGCCTTGTCCGCAAACGCGTTCGAGGAGGACGTCGCGATGGCAAAAGATGCCGGCATGAACGAGCATTTGGCGAAACCGATGGACATCGACAGAATGTTCAAAGTCATGCGGCGGTTGATAACACAACAAACGGCCTCGTGAAATGGGGGGCTGGCAACCAGTCCCCTTCTTCCCCTTCACGCCATTGGGGCATGCCCGGCCAAGCGCTTATAAATGTACGGGCGGCGCATGGCCAGATGCCGCTTCCGTCATTTCACGAACCCGATGAACGTGTTCCCGCCGGCAGCCACCATCCGTTCCATCTCGTCCCTTGCCACGGTGCGTTCCGTCCCATTGTCCGGATCGACGAACGTCACCGTCTCCACGTTATACCCGGTCAGCAGAACCGCGTGCTGCGTGTCCGTCATGACGATGACCGGCATGCCCTGGTTCACCACATACAAAATCTGTGACAACTCGCACCCGCTCAGGTCCATCCGCTCCACCTCGCCATAACGCTGCATGTAGGCCAGGCAGCCATCCAGCGAGGACTGCCCTTCTTCTTTCAAAAATGCGTCCGCGTCCACGTAATACGACAAATCCCGGTTACCTTTTTCCCAGACGTAAGACTGCTTCCATGACGTCACCACGCCGGACCGCTCCTCCGCCAGACGTATGGCCTGCCCGGCATTTTCACAGACCGCGGCCAGCCGTCCACCGCCAAACACGTAATATGGCTTCACGCCGCCCGCGTCGTTTTCCTTTTCTATGAAAACGTCCACCGGCCTGGCCGATGCCACGTGTGTCGGCCACGACACCTTCACGTCCCCCTCTTCCATCCCGTCTTGAAAAACGAGCCGTTTCTGACGTTCCTTCAAATCCGTTTCATACGTCTCCAATACGACGTTTGCCCCTCCTCCAGCCTCATTATTGGAAATATAATCCGGGGCGGAGGCACTGTAAATGCCGTCCACCCTCGCCACCCGGTTAATCGTCACCAGGTTGCTCTCCACCTCTATTCCCAAAACATACATGCCGTCCGGCTTATATTCCATTTCCACCTTGTTTTGCGGGCTGCGGATTTCCAAACGGTACATCGGGATGCAAAACTCGCCGCTCTGCAGGAATCCGCCGTCCATCTCCGTCGCATACCCACAAACAAAATCCTCGAAGACAAAGCCGAGCGGTTTCACATATTCCCCCTCTGCCGCCTTTATCTCGAACGTCTCCTCCGTTTCAAAATCCAATACCTTCACGGCCTTCCCCAGCCCCGGCTCGCCATCGGTCTGCCAGGCCAGCAGGCTTCCATCCTCCGACACGACGTACTGCCCGTCCACGAGGCCTTCCGCCAAAACGTCCTGGCCAGAACCCTTCACGTCCATCTGGTAGAGCACGCCGCCGGTCAATACGTACAGCGTCTGGTTCTTCTCGCTGTAATAGACCATCTTCCCCAACTCGTACTCCGTGACCGCGAAAGATTTCGTGCTGGGCAGGAACGCCCGCTCCTCCACCTTCTTCTCCTTGGCGTCATAATAAAACACGTCCACGCCCACTTCGCCCTCATGGTTCCCGCTGTTCATATAGCCATTCACCGCGAACGTGACGCTGCCGTCCTCCTCCACGTGGATGATGCGCACGCCATGCTCGTCATTGCGGCACCTGGCGTCCGTTTCCCCCCGCGTCGCCTGCGCGTCCTTGCTCTTCTTCGACGAGTAACTCCCAGCCGCCGCGCTCCCGCCGGTACTTCCGTCCGCCGCGCTCCCGCCATCTCCGCCGGATTTTCCGTCTGCCGCGTTCCTTGCGCCTTCCCCGGAATCCTTACCGGCCTCGCCTCCGGCTTCCCCGTCCGCCGCGCTTACGTCTGCCGCGGCCAGCACGGCATTTCCCGCCACGTCGTCCGCGAAGCTGAAAATGCACGCGAACTGGTTTTTGTCCTTGTCAAAGCTCCATAACTCCCGCTCCTGCACGAAACAGACGATGTTTCCGTCCCCGTTCGCCTCGTAAGACACCGGTTCCTCCACCATTCCCAGCCTGACCCCTTGGGAATCCAGGGCCACGCCGCCCCCGGCAAACACCTGGTTCATCGTGCGCTCATAATCAAGCAGGTACATCTTGTCCTCGTCCTCGGCCTTGCGCACCCGGAAAAATTCCCTCACGTTGAACAATTCCTGGCCGCCGTTGTCCCCCTTGCAGACCACCTGGTACTTGGCAAGGATGGACGAATACACCGTGTTGCTCTCCGTGACGCTCCACTCCGGTTCCGTAAAATATTCCGGCTCCAGTTCGCCCCAGCGGACATGGTATATGTTGGAATGGATGGTGACCGTCTGCAGCGTCGTGTTGTCGCTCTTCTCGTTCGGCTCCAGGTAGGTCTCCAGCTCCGCCCCGGCCTTCCTGGTAAACGCCTTCTCATGGAAATCCTTGGCAAAATTCAAGCAGTCCACCGTCGTCAAGTCCTGCGGGCGTGCCACCCTCGTGTAATAATGTGCCTCGCGCTCCCCCACCTGCAACGTGACGACAAGCACCGACTCGCGCACGTCGCGCTCCAAAACGTCCTGCAAGTTCAACGTGACCGTCTGCCCCTGCGCGTTCCCGATGGAACTGATCGTGGTCTGGGCGTACTGCTCGTTCCCGTCCAGGGAACGCAGCTCGTACTTGAGCATCCCCAGTTCCTGGCCGCCCGCCTCAATTTCCATCTGAAGCTGCCCGTCCTCCCCTGTCGGAGTAATCGTATCGCGCATGGAAGGAACGTCCATCTCCGCCACGTATCCCGCCAGCGTATTGACCTTGTGCCCGCCCACATAAAACGAGACCCGCGGGAGCGTCGCCCCCTCCCGCACGTCCTGCACGTCCTCTTGTTGTTTCATGTAATATACGGCGGCAAAAGCGATTGCCGCCACCAAAAGGCAGGATGCCAGCACGATCAAGACGATTCGCCATCTTCTCCTTCCCTTGTTCGGCGCCTGTCCCTGCCGACCGCCTTGCTGCCCGTTTTGCTTTCCGTCCTGCCCGCCTCCATGCCGTCCCCGCTGTTCCAGCTGCCGTTCCTGCCTTTGCAACTGCCGCTCCCGTTTCCTTTGTTGCTTCTTCCTTTGCTTTTGCAGCTTCTGCCTTCTCCGCCTTACGCTTCCCTCTTTATTATCCAAAGTTCCACCCATGAAACCTACCCCTTTTACCACGTCAAATTATCATTCGCCTTCGAACAGTGCCGTGAATCCATACCCGAATCCTCCTGCCGACCGCCGCCCGTGCGGCCTCACCCGAATCCTCCTGCCGGCGCCGCCCGCCGTCATTCTCCCCGTTCGCCTTTAAATAATTTCCCCAACGTCGGCCTTGCTCCCAAAAATTCTTCGCACGCGCGAATCTCTTCCCCGCACCGCTTCACCTTGGCCGTGTTCATTTTTCGGCTTTTCACCGCCCGCAATAAAATATTTTTCGGCGTGTGCTCCATGTCGATAAATTCCAGCACCTGCGTCTCATATCCCATGCTTTCCAAATATTTCGCCCTTAGCCCGTCCGTCAAAAGCGCGGCAAACCGTTCCTTCAAAATCCCATAATCCATGATTGGCGAAAGAACCCCGCCCCGGATCTGGCGGTTCAATTCATGCTGGCAGCAAGGAACCGACAAAATCACCCCCGCGTTCCAGCCGACCGCCTTCGCCAACGCATAATCCGTGGCCGTGTCACAGGCATGGAGCGTCACGACCATGTCCACCTCGCCGACGCCCTCATACTCCGCGATATTTCCCGTCAAGAACATCAATTTATGGTATCCATATTTTTCAGCCAGGCGGTTGCAACGCGCTATCACGTCCTTTTTCAAATCCAGGCCAATCATCCTTATATCATAGCCTTTCAATTCATGCAAATAATAATACATGGCAAAGGTCAGGTAAGATTTTCCACAACCGAAGTCAAGGATGGTAAGCTCCCTCTCCCTCTCAAGGCGCGGCAAGACGTCCTCGACAAACTCCAAAAAGCGGTTTATCTGCCGGAATTTGTCGAACTTCGGCCTGACAATCATGCCATCCTTTGTCATCACGCCCAAATCGACCAGAAACGGCACCGGCCTTCCCTCTTGCAAAATATAGTTCTTCCTTTTATCATGCGCCGTCGCCCCAACCATTGGCAAAGCCTCCTCCTGGCCACGGGCGTTTTCCGCCTTGTCATCCCCTCCGCCCGGCTCCCGGCCGAATGCCGCTTGCGTCCCGGCCATTTTCGCCTCTCCCCGGCCGGCCGCCGGCATCTCGCGCCGTTTTTTTCGTATACTCACCTTGCCCTTCTTACTGACGAGCACGCTATATTCCTCCCCGACGGTGGCAATCTGCGCCTGCTTGAACTTCGTGCCCAGCTCGCACGCCCGCATTGCCGCCTGCTCGGCATCCAGATTCTCATGGAACGCCTGCGTCTTTGTAAATAATTCAAACTGAAAGTGCAGCCCGTCCTTCAACTCTACCGGGCGTACCTTCACCTTCACGACGTCCCGGCCATCGAATTCGCCTCGCGGGCCGCTAAAAACCACCTGGAGCAAGCCCCCATGAAATACACCTGCAAATAAAGACCGCAATTCCTCCATTTGTAACACGTTCTTCCCTTCCGTCAAAAAACTTTTCCGTTTATTTTTCTTATTGTAAGGCAAAACCATACTCATGTAAAGGAAAAAAATTCTTAAGCTTGAACAGACTGTCAATTTATCGTTATAAATGATTTTTAAGCCGCCATCGCGGGTGTCATGCCCGCTCCCGTGACACCCGCCAGCACACGATGATGCCAGGGGCAAAAAGTATTTTGACCCTGGCATCACCCACTCACCCTTCATCCACTTTCTTCCGCGCTTCCTCCTTCACGTCAAAAACAATGATGACCTTGAACAAGTCCCCGTCCAGGTACAGCTCGAACGTGCCGCCCTGCAACTGCGTCAGGCTCTTGGCAATCGACAGCCCCAGCCCGCTGCCCTCGGTACTCCTTGCCACGTCCCCGCGGATGAAACGCTCCGTCAGTTCGTCCGCATGGATGTTTAGCGGTTGCTCGGAAACGTTTTTCAAGGAAAACACCGCTTTTCTATCGACCACTTGCAAGTCAGCGTAAACCCGCGTTCCCGGCATCGCATACTTGGCCGCGTTGTTAAAAATGTTTTCCAGCACGCGCCACATCCTGCGCCCGTCCACCGAAACCGCCACCGGCGTTTCCGGCAGGTTGGCGATGACTTCCAGATTGCGTTTCTCCATCTTCTCCGAAGTCTCGCCAATCGTCTGGAGAATCATTTCCACCAGGTTCACGTTCATGAACTCCAGCGAAATGTTCCCGCTGCTGACCTTTGACGCTTCCACCACGTCCTCGGTCAACGTCTTCAACCTTTGTGACTTTTCATCCAAAATCTCCAGATACCCGCGAATCTTTGGATTTTCAAAATTCTCCCGCTTCAAAAGGTCGACATAATTAATGATGGACGTCAGGGGAGTCTTGATGTCATGCGACACGTTGGTAATCAAGTCGGTCTTGAGCCGCTCGCTTTTGACCGCCGCCTCCACCGCCTGCCGGATGCCGTCCCCAATGTTGTTCAGCTTTTCCGCGACGTCACGGTCCGTTCCGGTCAAGCCCTGCGTCTGCACCTTGTAATTGGCGTTTCCGGAGGACATTTCCTCCACCCCCTCGCGGACACGTTGCCTGCCGGCGACACTTTTAACCGCATAAAGCATCGCCGCCATATCTGCCGCCAGGACGAACACCATCACATAGAAAAGACTTCCCACATGTTCCCATGCGGCATACGCGAGCAACCAATGCAAGAATCCAAACCCGGCCACCGTCATCGCGGCCCTCAACGTCAATTTCTGGTTCTCCCAGAATATCCCGGCAAATTCCCGAACCCCTCTTGCGACGGCGCGGAGCAGGCTGTTTTTCCAGAGCGTCTTTCCCTTGACACGGCGTACGAGGCTTAAGTATCCCATCAGGAACAGCCCGGACACAAGCGCGGCATAAATGCCGATTGTCAGCAAATCAGACCCATACAACGATATTTTTGATTCCACGATCAACGTCTCCGTATAATACGAAACATCACGGTCATATTCGGAGATTCTCCAGCCTTGCATAATATCAAGCCCGAACAGCGCGACTGCCGTCAGGACGAACCATGGGATAATCGCGGCCAACGCGCCCAGCTCCGTCTTCCAGCGGTCAAACGCGTTCAAATGCAATTCCTCGTCCCCGTCCTTCCGCCCGGCCACCATGGTCAGCCAAATCAACGCCACCGCGAACACCACCGCACAGAAAACGGCCGCTCCCACCCAAAGCTTGTGATATGGCGCCCACCGCTCATAAGCAGCGGCCGCCGTGGCATAATCGTCATACGTAACCGGATAGCTCGTGTCAATTCCCACCACGTACGTATAATCGGCGGTCATCGACTGGCTTACGTCCACGACCTTGGCCCATTTTCCTACGGCAACCACGTCCACGTTGCTTTCACAAGCCTCCCTTTCCGGCTCCACGATGACATATTTACAGTTCTTTTGCTTTTTAATGGTGGAAACATAATCCTCCCATTTTCCGTAATTGGAAAATTCCCGGTTGTTGCTAAAAACACGCTTTGCCCCATGATCGACAAACAAATAGAACAAGTTCGTATTTCCCTCATCCCACTGCTCGCCATTGTAAAGGTACGTTTCCGCATCGCTGTTGATGTTGGAGAGCGCCACCTGAAACTTGTCGTTTACCTCCGAAAGCCTGCCGTTCAGCCCCGGGCTTTGCTCCACCGCCTGCAAAAGGGACTCCGCGCCAATCGGCTTGAACAAATCTGTTACCACGCGGTCAATCACCCAGCAGTCCACATATATTGGATTTCCTTCCGCGTCCCGCAGGTTCAACCGTCCGGAAGCGATGATTTTCATGCTCTCTTCCGTTTGCTGCTGGTTCTGCATGTCATAGGAATATTGCTTGGGAAACAATAACAATTCAAACTCCCCGTTTTCCAGCTCGGTAAAAAATTCTTGTTCCAAGGCGCCAAATTTTGGCACGGCCACGTCGCCCATGTATAAGTTCAACTCGCCTTCCGTCACCTTTTGCCGAAACACTTCCCGATAATAATACGCGTACGTCCCGTCCGTCTTTTTACAAACCACGATTCCCCTTGCCTCGTACCCGTCATAATTACCCTTGCCGCGTTCTCGCCCCCACTCGACCAAATCCCCCAGCCGGTACGAAAGCCCCGACTCATTGACTCCGCTGACGCCCCCCCCATCCGCATAGGTGAGAATGTCCACGACTTTGTCCGGGTCGTACTGCCCTTCCGTCTCGAACTGATCCTTCTTGTCAAGATACTCCAGTATCTGCTGCGCGTCCCAACCAAGCCTACGCGCGAAGACGTTCGTGTCCTCATAATGTTCCCTTACCGGTTCAAACACGTCCCCCGACGACACCACCGACGACACGCAAAAGACCATGACCATGCTGATTGCGAACCCCACCGACGACACCACCGCCGCCAGCACGAGGGCCAGCTTCACGACGGGCCGCCTATACCATTTCTTATTCACCCCTAAAACCCCCTTCCCCAATCCAAATGAATGTCTGCCATCCACTGGGGCCACTGACCATGAACGGCACCTTATTTACAACTTTTCAATCTTGTACCCGACGCCCCACACGACCTTCAAATACCTGGGTTCCTTCGGGTTAATCTCAATTTTTTCACGGATATGGCGGATGTGCACCGCCACCGTGTTGTCCGCCCCAATGGCATCCTCGTTCCAGATGGATTCGTAAATCTGGTCTATCGAGAACACCCGCCCCTGATTTTTCAAAAGCAGCCGCAGGATGTTATACTCGATCGGCGTCAACCTGACAGGTTCACCGTCCACGGTCACTTCCTTCAAGTCGTCGTTCATGCACAGCCCGCCGCTCTCGTATATCTTGTATTTCTCATCCTTCGCGCTGCCGCCAAGCTGCGTGTAACGCCGCAACTGCGACTTGACGCGCGCCACCAGCTCCAGCGGGTTGAACGGCTTGGTCACGTAATCGTCCGCCCCCACGTTCAGGCCGAGAATCTTGTCCACGTCCTCCGACTTGGCAGATAAAATGATAATCGGGATACTATGCTTTTCACGAATCTTGAGCGTGGCCCGGATTCCGTCCAGCTTGGGCATCATCACGTCCATCAAAAGCAGGTGGATTTCCTCCGCCGAAGATTCCAGCAGCTTGACCGCCTGCTCGCCGTCGTACGCCTTCAAGACGTTACAACCCTCCTGGCTCAAATAAATGTCAATCGCCTCGACGATTTCCTTGTCATCGTCGCACACCAATACGTTGTACACTTGCCTTACCTCCCTCTTCATGTCGTAATCATAAAAACATGTCCCAATACCATGTTTTTTATGCAAGCACAAAGCGCGTGACTTTTCAGCCGTGATATTCATCATATCCGAGAAACTTTAAGGATGATTGGGGAAATTCTTAGGATTTCTTTAAGTGTTCCCATAACGGGATTCCTCTACTTGAATCCTTTTACTTAGATTCCTTTACCCGGGTTCTTTTATTCAGGTTCTTTTATTCGAGTTCTTTTATTCGGGTTCTTTTATTCGGGTTCTTTTATTCGGGTTCTTTTATTCGGCATCTTTTTTGTTCTGTTGCGCTTCTCATGCGTTTTCCAGTTTAGTATACAAGATTTCCCCGGATTCCACAAGGGACATTGTTACAATTTGCGGCTTGACCGCCGTGGATTGTAACGGTACCTTTCCTTTTCTTTGGGAAATTAAAGGAAAAGGTTGCGATTGTCGCGGATTAGACCTATAATAGTATGAAAAGGTCGCTCTATGTTCTTACAACAGTTTTCGTTTTTGAAAGGAGACACTATGGATTTTTATAAAGAGCGTTACGACGTGATTATTATCGGCGGCTCCCTGGCCGGGTTGGCCGCCGCTTTACAATTACAATCCAAAGGCGTTTCAAACGTCCTGGTTTTAGAAAGAGGGAACTTCCCCGGCGGGCAGGCGGCCGGATACGTGCAAAACGGCTTCGAATTCCAAATCCCCCTGCCAGGCACGATGTTCGTCGGCACGAAAAAGGAGCCCTCGAAAACCGGGCAGTTCCTTCATGATATGGGAATGGACGGCGGCTGGCAACCCGTTTCCGAATGTTACCGGGTCGTGTTGCCCGATTTTGACATCGACGTGACCTTGCATGCCGGATACGAGCGGGCGGCGAGGGAGATTAATGCCGTAGTCCCCGGCACTTACGACGGGGTCATCGGCCTCATGAACCTATGCCGGCAAGTCCACGACAGCATGGACGTTTTGTCCGGCAACTGGCCCGGCCGGATGCAGATGATGATGAAGCATGCGGAATTTGTACGAACCGCCGGATACAGCGCCGCGGAAATCATTTCCACTTTCCGCCTGCCGCAAAAGGCGGTTGACATTTTAAATGCCCAATGGGTTTACATGGGATACTCCTTGGATACGGTACCATTTACCGAATACGCCCTATGGATGGCCGAATGTTTCGCCGAAAACCGCCTCTGCCAGGAGCCGCTCGCCAAGCTGGCCTTGAAAATGCAGAAAAAGGCCGAGGCAAGCGGGATACAAGTCGAATTTTGCCAGGAGGTCGATAAAATCCTTGTCAAAAACGGCAAGGTTCTTGGCGTGCGCACGGCGCATGGCGACGAAATCCATGGGGATTACGTGATTTCCACACTTTATCCGGACAAGGTCTACCCACAAATGGTCGAACCGTCCTCCGAGGTTCCGCAAAATGCCCTCCGGTTCGTGAACAGCCACAAATTATCCGCGGCTCCCGTCTCCGTAATCATGACGATAGACGGGACGCCCGAGGAAAACGGCATTCGAAACCACTTTACGTTTTTTAGCAACACACTGGACGACGAAGCATCGGACGAGCCCCTCTCCGATGCCGAAGTCGAACACATTTTGACGGACGCGGAACCGCCGCTTAAAGACGACGTGCCCGCCAAGGGATGCCCGACAAATTACGATTGCATCACGGCCGTCTGCCCCAATTATGCCAGCCAGGCGGCCGTGCCCGAAGGCTACACGTTGCTTTACCTTACCGCCCTCGCACCCGTGACCGCTTTCCAAAATATCGGGGAAGACGCGTATCATGACGTGAAGCGCCGCCTCGCGGACGAATTGATTGCCGCATATATTAACATTTCCGGCGTGGATTTCAGGCCCTGGATTACGGAAGTCGAGGTCACGACCGCGGTCACCATTTCCCACCGGCTCGGCACCTGGAAAGGCGCCATTTACGGCCACGTGCCGGCCATGGAACATCACGTGGCCGCCCGCCTGAGGATGAAGAAGCAAGAACGGTTTATCGAAGGACTTGCATTTGCCGGCATGGACGGCAATGACGCGGGCATACAAGTTCCAGGCGGCTTGGAGGCCGCGCAAGACGTCTTAAATGACATGGACGAGAAAAGAAACGCGGACGATTCCGGGCAGAAGACGGACAAGCCGGTGCCGCAAAAAGGGACGGACGGTTCAAGCCAGAACACCGGCAAGCCGATACCAGAAGAAGGGGCGGTTGCTCCAAAGCAGAAAAAGGAGGCGGTAGAAAATGGCAAGCAAAATTAACGTCAACGGGTTTTTCAGGGACACCAGCGGCCTGCCCCGCATGGAGGAATTGCGAAAAAGCCACCTTGCAAACGCCCCCGCGGATCCCGACACGGACGACTTCATCCGCCGCCTGGCCGAACGGCTGCATCCGAAAAACATGCGGTTCCAAGTCGTTTCCATTATTGAATCCTCCGACTATACCCGCGTTTATCGACTGGTTCCAATGGATGGACATATTCCCGTCTTCCAATGCGGCCAATACATGAACCTGCGCCTGAAAATCGGGAACAGCGTGCTCACGCGCCCCTACACGATTTCATCCGCGCCGTTTGAAGCCCGCGGCGACAATCCGTTCGTGGAAATTGCCGTGCACCATAAAAAGGGGGATTTCGTGCCGGACTACTTGTTCAAGAAGTTCAAAGTCGGCGACACGTTGGACGGCTCCATGCCCTTTGGCAATTTTTACTGGGAGCCTTTGCGCGATTCCAGAAACATTGTTGCCATCGCGGGCGGCAGCGGCATCACACCGTTTTACTCCATGGCGAAGGAAGTCGCCTCCGGCAGGATGAAGGGGTGCAAACTGACCATCCTTTACGGCTCTGCCAAATCCGACGACATAATGTTGAAGGATGAGCTGGAACAACTAAGTTCCACGTGCTGGGACATAAAAATCGTGCACGTACTGTCCGACGAGCCGGGCTGGCCGGGAAAAAGGGGATTAATCGGCCAAGAAATGATTAAGAGGTACTCATCAAAAGGTTGTACTTATATGTTCTGCGGGTCATTCGCAATGTACGGGCACGTGCTGAACGCGCTGAGCGAACTGGAAATTCCCGCGCGGCGTTTCCGCCACGCCGTCATCGGCAGCCCGTCCGACGTCTCCATCCTGCCCGGTTATCCGAAGGAAAAAAGCGGAAAGACGTTTCAAATCACCGTGGTCCGCGGCGCGAGGCAGGACTCCATCCACGCTTCGGCCCATGAGACCGTGGCCGTGGCATTGGAACGCGCGGCAATTCCCATCGACACCCACTGCCGCAACGGCGAGTGCGGGTTCTGCCGCAGCCAGCTCGTCTCGGGGGAAATCTTCGTCTCCCCGGTCGGCGACGGCCGCAGGGAAGCCGACAAAGAAACGGGCGGCTTTCATCCTTGCTCGTCATGGCCGCTGAGCGACTTGAAGATAAAGATTCCGATTATGTGAGCGTAAACTTTGCTCCCCCGGAAGATTTTGTGTGATTAAAAAAACAAATTACCTGCTACACGAAAAACCCCCGTATAGGTCAAGACCAAATGACCTGCACGGGGGGCTGCATTGCACGGAGCAACCGGCTTTTATTCATGGTGATGTTCGCGCCATCAAACATGTACGTTTCGTTTCCAACACCGACGGACACGGATACACAAGCGGCCGCGTCGGCTCACTCCTTCCACGCCGCCACTTCCGCCTTCAACCAATCCGTCCATTTGTCGATGCCTTCCCCCGTCTTCGCGCAAATCGGGATAATCCTCGCCTTAGGATTGCGCATGTGCACGTACTCCTCACATTTCCCCATGTCAAAGTCAAAATACGGCAAAACGTCAATCTTGTTGACCAGCACCACGTCACACACGCTGAACATCAACGGGTATTTAAGCGGCTTGTCATGACCTTCCGGCACCGAAAGAATCATGGCGTTCTTCACCGCCCCGGTGTCAAACTCCGCCGGGCAGACCAGGTTTCCGACATTTTCCAAAAATACCAGGTCCAGCCCTTCCACTCCGAACTCGTCAATGCCTTGCTCCGTCATGCCCGCGTCCAGGTGGCACATGCCGCCCGTATGCAGCTGGATGACCTTCGCCCCGAACTTCTCAATCGTGTGCGCGTCCACGTCCGAATCGATGTCCGCCTCCATCACGCCGATGTCCAAGTCCTTCGACAACGCCTCAATCGTACGGCCAAGCGTCGTCGTCTTGCCAGAACCGGGACTTGACATCAAGTTCAACAAATACACGCCCTTCTCCTTTAATTTTGCCCGCAAGGCATCCGCCTGACGGTCGTTGTTCTCAAAAATGCTCCGCTTCACCTCGATGACCCTGATTTTGTCCATCTTATCTTCCTCCCTTTTTTATGAATAACCCACGAAAGAACACCATCCGTATCATGCATACCGCGCCCCCTTATACGTTCATGTTAAAACACCTGCGGGCTTTTGTCAAACAAAAAAACAAAAAATGCTTGAAATATGTGCCAAGATATGATATTATATCTATTCGGAAGCTGTGGGAACGGCATTTAAGCCGCAAGCTCCGCATGTTCCATAGCTGGCTCCGTGGTCAAGCGGTTAAGACATCGCCCTTTCACGGCGGTAACACGGGTTCGATTCCCGTCGGAGTCACTTGCCGTCCGATAAGTTCGTGAAATGCCTCGCTAACGGCGACGACATGCATCGCACCAAGGAAACTCCTTTCATCTAAATTCGTGGGATACCTCGTCAAGATTCAAGGAGTAGATTCACACTAAGCTCGTGAAATACCTCGCTAAGTGTTCATACCAGGCGCAGTAGCCAAGTGGTAAGGCGTGGGTCTGCAACACCCTGATCACCGGTTCAAATCCGGTCTGTGCCTCTCGCGAAAATCCCCCAACCGCCTATAAGATTGGCATTTGAGGGATTTTTCATTTTCCCAAACCCTTACTCGTCGAACTCCAACACGGCAATGTTGAATTTCGGCGTCCTTTTCAGTTCCACGACCCTTCCCCTCTTCGACTTCAAGCGCTCCCGGCTGGTAAAATTCCCGCTCATTCCCAAAGCGTCCTCCAACATGTAATAATACGCGCTCGGCAGCACGCCCTCGCTCACGCCAAGCTCTTTCCCCACCTCGAACGCGGCAAGGTTCTCTATGGTAAATTCCATCGTGCGCATCTCTCGCCCTCCCTTTATAAATGCATAATTTCCTTGTGTCAACGTCAGCAGGCCACGGCAGCACGGCCAAACCATACGCCCCCCGCTTGACGTCAATGCATGGACGACCATATTGCCATCCATACGCCAATGATAACACAGATTTCCCCTTTTTTCCAGCACAAATAAATTAGCGTCGGTGTACAAGCAAGCTCGCAGTTACAATTCAGCCCCGCGCCAGCGCGGGTCCGAATTGTAACGGGCATCACCCGCATTTTTAGTTTGCCTACGGCAAAGCGGGTGATGCATCGGCCAGATTTACGTGCATCCTCTCGGCCAATCAGCGTGGTGATTGGCCGGGGACTGAACTGTAACAGCTCGCAACGCTCATTCCTTGTTTCCCCATCTTGTGAAAAGTAACCAAATCAAAAAGTCCCTGATAATTTATTTACAAAAATATTGCATTTATGTTTAAAAAGTATTAAGATAGTATGGCGGCTTGGTTCCGCGGGATTCAAACAAAGAAAGATAATACATAGGGGGTAAATCATGTTTAACACAAAAAAGACAAATTTCGAAACCACTTCGGCTTCCACCATTAACACGATTATTGGTGACAAGTCCAAAATCATAGGCACGCTGACCGCTTCCGAACCCACTCGCGTGGACGGTGTCCTGGAGGGCAAAATTTTATCGGAAAGCGCCGTCATCATTGGCGAACACGGTTCCATAAACGGGGACATCGAGGGCCACGACATATTAATTGCAGGAGTCGTGAACGGCAACATCCACGCTTCCGAGCGCATCCGCATCACTTCCACCGGGCGCGTCTTCGGCGACATTTTCACCAGGACGCTGGTCATTGACGAAGGAGCTTCCTTCAAAGGCAATTGCCGGACGGATGTCGCGGAGGAAATGTCCGCAATCGAGCCACTTTCGGACAACGGCCAACAATGGGACGACACTGGCGATGAACCACATTGGAACACGGTCGAGACCATCCAGGAAGAAACCGCTTCCGTTCAAGCGCAAGATAACAAGAGGTCTAAACGTGCATGAAATGGGAAAAATTTAAAAAAGAACTTCTTTCCTTAAATTATACGGTGATGCTTCTCCCGCATTCCGAGAGAAAGCCGATTCATTTTAAGATTCCGGTATGGGTTTTTGGACTTGTCTTTTTCCTGCTTCTCATTTTTACCGGGACATGCCTGTTTTTCGCCGGTTCACGCTACCGGCTCGCGGAGGTGCAAAAGGAAAAGGAAGAACTGGAGCAGGAATGGATACGGCTTACGGAAGAAAAGCAGGCTGCAGACGAGGAAAACGAACTTTTAAGGATTGCCCAGGAGGCGCAGGAAGAAGAACTAAAAAAACTGGAACAAGAAGCCCGGGACATGATCCAGGAGCTGAACGAATTGATACAACGGGAAAATGAAATCCGCCAGGAACTCGGGCTGACACAAGATTCTTTCGGGCAAGGCGCCTTTGAAACGGACGGGGAAGACCCCGAATCCGGAGATGAGGCCATGGACGGCTCGCCGCGGGCATCACGTGAACACATGCCCTATTCTTATAAAATGGATGCCGTTCAAAAAATGGCAAGCTCCGGCAGGTTTGAATCGCTCTCTACCGACTCAATCACCATCCTGATGGAAGACATCGAGGGCTTCCAGTCCATCCAGGAGGAGCTGGGTCTCCTCCAAGACCGCCTTGCAGAAAAGACGGCGGCATACGGCGAGTACATGGGCGCCATCACCGCCAAAAAGGAAGCCGAGGCAGAAGAACGTGTACGCAAGGAAGCCGTTCGCGCGTCAATCGTGGACACGGCCTTGTCTTATGTCGGCGGCCCTTACGTGTACGGCGGCTCAAACCCCAATACGGGCACGGATTGTTCCGGCTTTACAAAATACGTTTATGAGCAAGTCACCGGCATCGGCCTGAACCGTACCGCGGCATCCCAGTCCACGCAAGGCCATCCGGTTTCCGCCGAAACCGCAAGGCCGGGGGACCTGGTATTCTACGGCAGCGGTTCCATCAGCCATGTGGCAATTTACATAGGGGACGGCCAAATCGTACACGCCGCCAACAGCCGCAAGGGAATCATCCAATCCGACTTATACTATCAGACCCCGGTAAAAATCGTAAGCATTTTGGATGACTAAACAAGGCTAGCGTGACGTCGTCGCCATTTGTGGATTTTTCCCACTGCAAGGCAATCAACGTACGCCAGCCCATCTGTTCCTTTATCCGCAAAAACAACGGCGGGTCGTAAGCACGAAGCCAATTTATCCGGCCATTCCTGAACGTCTTACTTCATCCGCTCTTGTATCCAGCCATAAAAATCTTCCATCACCTGCCGCCTGTCCGTCTCGTTGAGCAACTCGTGGCGGTCGCCCGCGTACAGTTTAATCGTCACGTCCTTGATTCCCGCCGCCTTGTATTTCTCGTACACCTTGCGCACGCCCTTGCCGAACCCACCGCATGGATCCTCCATGCCGGCGGCGAACAAAATCGGCAGCGTTTTGGGAACCATGAACAAATTCTCCCGCTTCTGCATTTTCAACATGCCGCCCAGCATGTGGTAATAGGCGTTGACCGTGAACATGAACGAACACAGCGGATCCGAAATATACGCATCCAGCTTCTCCGAATCGCTCGTCACCCAGTCGGCCCGGGTGCGCGTCGGCTTGAACGAATTATTAAAAGATCCCGTCACCATGTGGTCCACCAGCCTGCTGCGGTAATGCCCGCCCTTGACCAAGGCAATCATCTTGCAAAGGGCGCGCCCCCCGTACAGCACGATTTCCGGCTGCTCCTGCACGACGCCGATGACCAGCGCGCCGGCCAGCCCGCTCCCGTACATCTGGATATACTGCCTCAGCAAAATGGAACCCATGCTGTGCCCGAGCATGAAATATGGAACGTCCGGATATTTCCTCATGGTGCGGGTGCGCAAGGTATGCATGTCGCTTATCACGCACGCATTTCCATACTTTTGGTGAAAATACCCATATTCCGACTTGCCCTGCACGGATTTCCCGTGTCCCAAATGGTCATTGCCGACCACGTAGAACCCCCGCCCACAAAGATACCTCGCGAACTCGTCATAACGGTCAACGTACTCCACCATCCCATGGCAAAGCTGAATCACGCCCACGACCTCGTCTTCCGGTTTCCACTCAACCGTGTGTATCTCTGTATTGCCATCCTTTGACGGGAAATAAAATTCGTCCTTCATTTTATCCACTACCTATCCTTCAATTGAATATAGTCACGATACGGTGCCAACGGCTTGTACGCCGGACGAATGATTTTGTCCGCGTTTTGCAGCTCTTCCAACCGGTGCGCGCTCCACCCGACAATCCTGGCCGCCGCGAAAATGGGCGTGTACAATGCCGGAGGCAGGCCAAGCATGCTATATACCAAGCCACTGTAAAAGTCGACGTTCGCGTTGACGCCCTTGTAAATCCGACGCTTCTCCCCGATAATCTGCGGCGCCATGTGCTCCACCTTTTCATATAGCGCATATTCCTTCTCGAAATGCTTCTCCAACGCAAGCTGTTTGACAAACTTCTTGAATATCTCCGCCCTGGGGTCGGAAACGGAATAAATCGCGTGGCCCATCCCGTAAATAAGCCCCTTCCGATCAAATGCCTTCTTGTCCAGCAAATCCGACAAGTACCTGCGAATCTGGTCGTCGTCCGTCCAATCCGTCAGCACTCCCTTCATGTCCTCGAACATCTGGGTCACCTTGACGTTTGCCCCGCCATGCTTCGGCCCTTTAAGGGAAGACATGGCCGCCGCGATCGTAGAATACGTGTCGGTGCCGGAAGAAGTCACCACGTGGGTCGTGAACGTGGAGTTGTTGCCACCGCCATGATCCATGTGAAGCACCAGCGCCATGTCAAGAAGCCTTGCCTCCAGTTCACTGTACTCCCTGTTCTCACGAAGCATCATGAGAATGTTTTCCGCAGTCGAAAGCTCCGGGTTCGGGGCATAAATATACAAATCTTGTCCAATTTTATAATTATATGCGTGATAGCCGTAAACCATCAGCATCGGAAACTGGCTAATCAAGTTGATGCACTGGCGCAGGACGTTCGGCAGGCTGGTGTCGTCCGCCTTGTCGTCATATGCGTACAGCTGCAGGATGCAACGCGAAATGCTGTTCATCATGTCCGGGCTCGGTGCTTTCATTATGACGTCACGCGTGAAATTCGGCGGCAGCATCCTGCGGGCTGAAAGCATGTCCTGAAAATCCTCAAGCTCGGCCTCCGTCGGAAGTTCGCCAAACAGCAACAGATACGCGGTCTCCTCAAATCCCGGATGCTTCGCCTCCAAAAATCCCTTTACGATATCCTTGATGTTGTACCCCCGGTAATAAAGGTTACCAGGACAAGGTACTTCCTCCCCGTCCACGACTTTTTTCGCGCAGACGTCGGAAACGTTCGTCAATCCGGCGAGCACGCCTTTCCCGTTCAAGTCGCGCAGGCCTCGTTTTACCTCATACTCCGTGTACAGTTCCTTCTCAATCGCGTTGTTCCTCTCGCACTTCGCGGCCAACTCCTGGATCCGCGGAGTGTTCTCAAAAATAATATTGTCAATGTTTTTCGCCATTGGCCTCCCTCTCTTCTATGTAAGTCTCTTCGTGGCACGTTGCCATCCAACCGGCAAATCTTGTGCCTTTCGTCCACTTCGACTTTTTTATTATACTAAAAACCATGGATATATACAATGAATTGAGTATTAAATCTTTATGAACTGGAAAAACGTTACAATTCAGCCCCGCGCCAGCGCGGGTTCGAATTGTAACGGGCATCACCCGCATTTTTAGTTTGCCTACGGCAAAGCGGGTGATGCATCGGCCAGATTTACATGCATCCTCTCGGCCAATCAGCGTGGTGATTGGCCGGGGACTGAACTGTAACGGAAAAACAAAAATATGAGATTCCTGCAATATATAAATGATAACACGGCCAACTTTGGCAAGCAGCCAAAAAGAGATGAAAAACATACACCTCATCGTCTTTCATCTCTTCCTATTATTTTCCTCACTCTCGGCCCATGCATAAGGGCACGCTATCCGTCACCATGTGCCCCCAGGTTCACGCCCTCGTCACACGAACTTCCTCACCCTCAGTTCCACGCCCTGCTCCCGCGCCAGCTTCCGGCTCGCCTCGACATCCTCCCCGGACAACACGTCGACCACGGTGAACTTCACCGACTTGATCAACTTCCCACATTCCTTGGCAAATGCCAGCATCCCCTCGAACGCGTCCTCGAACTGCGGGCGCGTGACGTCCATGTACGCCTCCTTCGTCGGCGCGTTGAGGCTGATGGAAATGGTGTCCACCACCTCGGCCAGTATTGGTACGATATCTTTCTTATGATAAAGGTTTCCCAACCCGTTCGTGTTGACCCGGATTTGCAGCCCGTATTTTTCTTTCGCGTATTTCGCGGACTCGACCAAATTTTCCAACGCGCAAGTCGGCTCCCCGTAACCACAGTAAACGAGTTCCTTCTTTCCCGTAAAATCATACGCGTCGATGGCCGCCTTGATTTCCTCAAGCGTCGGATCCGCCTTGTGCCAGAGCGTGTCCGCGTCCCCCACCCCGTCGTGGTGGCTGCGGATGCAAAAACGGCACGCGCAGTCACACTTGTTCGTCAAATTCACATAAACATTGTCATTATAAGTATACAAAATATCCGCCATGGATGAATCCCCTTTCCAATTCGCACCCTGCCTTCCCTTATTTAGGCGGCAGGCCACACGCCTCTTTGCCACTTTTTATTTCCACGTTTTTCTCACGGCATGCCGCAAGACAATTCACCGGTTCACTTTTACCTTACTCGTCACTTTCTCCGTCATTCCAAGTATCGGCATGATTTTTTGTTTCAAGTGAATCCGGTCAAGCGCCACGGCCAGCGCGAGGAATATGGCCGCGCTGCCGCCGGACTGTACGGCACTGCCGGCAAATGAAACCAGCGGGGCAACGAAATTACCGAACAAAAGACCTTCTGCCAGCCAGTAACCCGTCGCCGAAACAAGAGCCGCGGCAAATGGGGCGACGGCGTTTCTCGGGCAAAGGACGCGTCCCTCCTTACTGGTAAACGGCAGAGTAATTAGCATTTTAATAACTATCGTCGCCGGAGCCCACAACGGAGCGGTCAACAAGTCCGCCAGACCGCCGCCGACAGCCGCCGCCACCAATGCGTACGGTCTCGGCAAAAGCACTGCCGCCACATAAATCAGCGCGTCGCCAAAATGAATGTACCCCCCGTTCGCCCCATACGGAATATGGCAGATGTACGCCGTCATAATGGCAACCATCGCCGCCAAAAGTCCCGTCATCACCATCTTCGTTGTCGTTGCATTTCGATTTTTCATCTTAATTTCCTTCCTTCTTAAAAAGTTTATAGTTTCATTTCCCGTTGTCCGATATCAAGATTCCCAGGTATTCAACATTCCCAGATATTTTTCGAAATTCGCCCCTTCGTTTCGCTCCACGCCCTCCCGCGCGGCATCCTCCATCGCCCGGGCGATAAATTCCCCGGCCAGTTCCACGGTTTCGAAAACTTCGTCCCCCCGCGCCATGCCGCCGGCCAGCACCGACGCGAACAAGTCGCCCGTTCCCGAAAAACTGCCGCCAATATAAGGAAATGCCGAAAGCCTGCTGACAATCGTCCCATCGGACAAGCCGTTGACGTTCCTGCCTGGAAATTCTTCCCCGTCTTGCGGCCGCGTTCCCCTCTTTACCACCGCCAGATTCCCAATCTTTTCCACGCCGTCGGCCGGATCCTCAAACCCGATTCCCGTCACTACCACGACATGTGGGCCCTTGGCGATCATTTCCCGCGCCATTTCCTCAATGGCTTCCAGGAATCTGTCGTTTCGGGTCAAGAACCCACAACCTTGGAAATCATTTCCGGTCAAAAGGCACAATTCCGTCAAATTCGGCGTGATGACGTCCGCCCGCGCCGCCAAGCGTTTCATCCGTTCCAACAGCTTCGGCGTGAACATCTTGTACGTGCGCCCATCGTCCCCCATGACCGGGTCGACCAGCAAAAACGGTCTCCGCCTTTCCGCCGCCTTCCCCCTCCCCGAAGGATTCCCCACGTGAAACGTGTCCAGAAACCGGAAAATATGCATGATTTGCTCCTCGTTTGCCACATATCCGGTGTAAATTCCGTCAAACGCAACCCCCATCTTTTCCCATTCACGACGAAAGTATTCCATCTTTTCCGTATAGTCGTCACAATAAAAGCTCGGATATCCCGTCTGAGCGCTCAGTATCGCCGTCGGCAGGGGGCATGGCTGCGCGCCCATGACGGAGATCACCGGTATCGCCGCCGTCAGGGAACAACGCCCGAATCCCGACAAGTCATTGATAACCGCTATTTTCTTTCCCATTCTCTTCCCCTCTTTCCAAGGAACCGTCATGACGTCGTCGTGCGAATCACACGTCGCCCGCACGCCAACGTCAAACTCTGGAAATAAGATACCATGCATCTGGCTTTATCGAAATAACCAATTTGCATGTTTTTGACCAGTCCAGTTTGCGTTTTTCCTTTTACACAAAAAAGAACTGTTACATATCCTAAACATGATGGAATATAACAGTCCTTTTTTTAAATAAAGCTCCCGCCCACTGGTTCCTTGTTATTTTTCAGATTTTATTTTCTGCACTTCCCGGTCGAACGTCAGCACCCCGTTGACTTCCTCCTCCACGTCCGACACCTGCGTGTACACGCTGGCACACAGCCCCTGCGGAATCAACGCCTGTACTTTTTCATCCAGCTCCTTATATGCCTGGTTCAAGGCGTCCAATTCCGTGTACGTCCCATAGCCGTACAATTCCTCGCACGCGCTGTGCCCCTGCACCTGCAAAGCGATTCCGCCAAATTCGGAGAGCACCGCCGCCCTCTCCTCCTCCGGCTTCACTTCCAATTTGAAAAAATAATTATGCACGCTCTGCATGTCGCCGCAGCCCTGGTCAAACCAGCCGCTCGCGGAATCTATCAACCGCGTGCCGTCCTCCTGCCTGACAATCTCCGTCATTTTCCGGGTGGAAAACTGTCCCCACCCTTCGTTGAAAACGACCCACGCCGCAATGCTCGGATGACGCTTCAACAACCGAATGGTCCCGCGCATTTCCCGCACGAATTCCAGCCTTCCCTTCTTGTCCTTTCTTGACAAAAGCCACCGGGAACGGTCGCCGACCTTGATATTTTTACACGAAAGCGCCGTCGCCAGATACGTCACGTACCAGTCCTGGTAAGCGGAACCGCCGTTTACCATGTCCTGCCACACGACCATGCCCAGCCGGTCACAATGATAATACCAACGCTGCGGCTCAATCTTGATATGCTTGCGAATCATGTTGAATCCCACGGATTTCATGGTCCGGATATCATAAACCATCGCCTCGTCGGCCGGCGCCGTGTAAAGCCCGTCCGGCCAGTACCCCTGGTCGAGCACTCCTTTCTGGAACTGCGGTTCGTGGTTTAGGCAAATACGCGGGATGCCCTTCTCATCCGGCTCCACGGAAAACTCCCGCATGGCAAAATAGCTTCGCACCTCGTCGGCTCCCATTTTCACGGTAAAGTAATATAAATACGGGGTCTCGCAATTCCACAAGCGCAATGCGGGAATATCTATCTCGATTGGCTGGTTGGACGTTCCGGACGCGGTGGCGACAATCCGCGGACGCGCCACGTCGCCCGCTCCCTCTTTCTTCGCATCCACGATTACACCATCTACCGCCACGTCCGTGCTTTGTTCATCCGCATAAATCCCTGCCTGCTCCACGGCGATTTCCAGCGGGATATTACCCGCCGCCTTCACCGTGACACGCACTTTGCCGGATGCCGGGCTTCCATCCCTGCCAACGGCTCCCAGTTCCGTTTGCACATCCAAATCTTCTATATAATGCGCGGGCACGTATTCCATCCACACGGTCTGCCAGATGCCGCTCTGTGCCGTGTAATACATCCCGCCGCGCCCAAGCTTTTGCTTTCCCCTCGCGTGGTAGGAGGTATCGCTCAAATCCTTGACCACGACGGACAATTCCACCATTTTCATGCCGCTTGCGACTTTCGGCGCCTTCACATAGTCCGTGACGTCCACCGTAAACGGCAGATAGCCGCCCGTGTGGCGCGCCACCTCCATGCCATCCACATAGACCCGGCAATGCTGGTCCACCGCCCCAAAATGCAAAAGCAACCGCCGGCCTGCCGCCATTTTTTCCATGTCGACCTCCACCATGCGCCGGTACCAAAGGAATTCGTCCGGCCGCAATTGACGGTTCACTCCCGACAACAGCGTCTCCGGCGAAAATGGCACGCAGATTTCCCCGGCCGCAAGTACCTCCCCGCCCAGGCCAAGTGCGCCGAAGCTTTCACCAGATTCCGACACGCCGGACGCGCCAACCACTTCGCCCGGCTTCTCTTTCCTGCCAAAGTGATCCGGCCTGCGCCCGGTTTTTGTAAACGCGTACTCCCACATTCCGTTCAGGCAAACATGGCCGGCCCGCCGCATCAGCGGGCGGGGATATTCCTCAAGCACGTGTTCCTTGTCAAGTTCCCGCCCCCATCTTGTACATAATTGCCGGATGGCCTTCGGTTGTTTCTTCTTTCCCATGATTTCCTCGCTTTCTTTGCCCCGTACCGCTCCGGTTCACGCATGTCCCATGCCGCTTTCATCCACGCATGCCCCGTTCCGCCCGCTGCCATTCTCATTTACACGCAAACCGCCTTGCACGGACTATGCGCCATGACCTCATTTCTCATACACGGCCCGGTTCTGTTCCTCGTCTTCCTTCACGGACACATGTTCAAAGCTTCGAATATACTGCTTAAACTGGGAATACCCATAATCCCGCACCTTGAAATCACGGAATTCGCTGCGGATTTTATTTCCCAGCACGCCCAGCGAAATCCCCTGCGCTCCCGCCGCCTTGATTTCCCGCAGGATGAATTCTTCCACTTGTTCCTTCTTGCTCTTGTCCTCGTTGAACATCACCGTGACCTGCGTCCCCGCCTGGTTCAGCTTAAGCCTTGGCAAGGTCTCCAAAAATTTCGACAAGAGGCTGTAACCATAACGCCGGACGTCGAAATCCGGATACAGTTTCACGAGACGGCTTCCCACTTCACCAAGCCCGGTCTCCTTGTCGTCATTTTTATTCTCGGTAATAATCTTGGCAACCGCCTCCTCGATCTGGCTCTTCGTCACCGGCACGCTGCTGACGTTCGCCGACGAATTGTTCCTCCTGACGTTCTTGCCCTCGTCCACGTTCCGTACCGCGTTGCCCTGCACGCTGTCCTCCAGGAGCAGTTCCAGCTCCGTGAAAATGTCGCATGCCTTGCGGAACGGTACCGGCGTCTTGCTCTCCCCCATCCCTATGACCGTGCGCCCGCCCTCCCGCAGGCGGCTCGCCAGCTTCGTAAAATCGCTGTCACTGGAAACAAGGCAGAACCCCTCCAGTTCATTCGTGTAAAGCATGTCCATGGCATCAATGATCATCGCCGAGTCCGTCGCGTTCTTCCCATGCGTATAACTGAACTGCTGGATTGGCGTGATGCTGTTCTGCAAAAGCACCTCCTTCCAGCTCGAACTTTGCGTGCTCGTCCAGTCCCCGTAAATCCTTTTGTACGTCACGTTTCCATATTTGGACAATTCGTCCAAAATCGGCGTGATATATTTCGCCGACACGTTGTCAGAGTCAATCAATAACGCAAACCTATTTTCCATAAATTCTTAATTCCTCTCGTTATAAATGATGGCAGACCATCCGAATCATGATGGCACCAATTTCTTCGTGAACAAGCACGTCCGTTCCCCGTCAAACGTCTTCCATTCGAACGTGCCGTTCTGGTAAACCATGTACCCGTGTCCGGAACCATTCTTGGGGATGGACACCGACCCTGGATTCATGTACACGTATCCCCCCGCGTGCCCCGCGCCTTGCAATGCCGCCCCGCCCGCGCACGGAATTTCAAAATGCTCGCAGGCCGGTATGTGCGTGTGCCCGTTCAACAAAATGTCACCGTCTTTCAACATGGGCGGGTTCTGCGGGTTCCACACATGCCCATGCGTGGCAAACACCGTCTGCCCGTCCAATTCCAATAAACAATATTCGGCCATGACGGGAAACTCGAGCACCATCTGGTCCACCTCCGTGTCACAGTTCCCCCGCACGCACAAAATACTTTCCCGCATCGGGTTCAGCATGGCAATGACCTCCTTCGGCCCATACCCCCTTGGCAGGTCGTTTCGCGGACCATGGTAAAGAATGTCACCCAGAAGGAGCAGGCGGTCGGCCCCCTCCGCCGCAAAGGATGCCAACATTTTCCGGCAATAATACGCCGAACCGTGGATATCTGACGCAATCATCAATCTCATCTCAATATAATCCTTTCTTTTTCGCCCCCATACGCCAATTTCCAGCCGCGTCCGCAAGTCCCACGCCCCCTGCCTGGTCCAGGCCGGGCCGCCCCGCAACCCGGCTGCAGATTTTATGCCTCTCCCCGACGTGGCGCCCCTTATCCCACGTGTCCGGCGACGTAGAACGCCTCGCCGTCGTCCAGCCGGTATGCCGCCAGGTTGCCGCCAAACACACAGCCACAGTCTATCGCCACGTGCCCATGGCCCTCGTACACCAATGCCCTCCTGTCCCCGCGGATTCCCGGGGTGGGGGTGTGTCCCGTGACAAGGAACGTGTTTTCATCCTGAAAATAGCGCCGCCCATAATCCGCCCTATGGAAAACCAGTTCCACCAAATTACACCCGTCCAGGCTTTCCGTGTCCGGCCTGTCCCGCAAATCCCGCAAGACGGCATCCGCGGACGTCCGCGCCGACTCCGGGGAAACGTTTTCCCGCTCCCGTACCGGTTCCGCGTCCACGTCGGCCTCAGCATGAAGCGGCACGTCGGCATGCACCAACACGTATTTCCTCCCCTTTATCTTCAGTTCCTCATAAACGGCACACTCTTCCAGGTATTCCAGGATTGTCCCGCGTGCCGCCTCGTCCAGCCGGGCAAACTGGTTCACGGTCGTGTCCCCGCCCTCTTCCATCCAATACATGTAATTCATGAAATCGTCCTCGGACAAATGGGACTCGAAATTCTCCTCCGTAATTTCCGTGTTCAGCTTCCTTAACACTTCCATGGCCATGTATTCATGGTTGCCAAGCATAGGATAAATATTGGGACGCAAAAGCAAGTCCTGCAACAACGGAATCGGATCCGGGCCGCGGTCCACCATGTCCCCGAGAACGTACATGTCGTCCTGCTCCGAAAACCCGATCAAATCCAAAAGTTCCAAAAACTCCCGATAACAACCATGAATGTCCGACACCACGTACGTCATAAAGTAAAACCCGCACCATCCCCCACCCCTTCATGGGAGATGACAATCCTTTCCAATTTTAAGTGCGGCGTTAGCCCCCGCCGCCTCCTTTCCCCGTTACAAGCCGTGCCTTTTGGCCGCGAATCCTAACCCTTACCTACTACTATACATCCACGGGCCGAGATATACAAGGAAAATTATCATAAATCATTACAATTCATGCCCGGTCATTTTCTACACCAACGTAAAGACCGGCAACGAGGGTTACCAGAAGCTGGTGGAGCTTGGCTGGAAAATGCGCACGAAATGGAGCACGGGCATGGTTGACGCGTGGTACCAGCTAAGTACCGACACGGACGATTTTGACGCGTACATGGCGGACGAGACGCATCCAAGCGGAAAAGGATACCTGGAATGGATCACGCCGTTCATTGAAAGCAAGGTTCCCGGCATACTGCGCGATTATGAAGTGTCCCTCATCAACGCCAGGCCGGAATACGAATTGGACGCGGTCGCGGCCAACGAGCCGAACATTCTGACCGGCAAGCACGTCATTTACCTCGGCTCCTCCGTGACCTACGGTGCGTCCAGCAACCAGCTCTCCTTCGTGGAGTACATTGCCAAGAGAAATGACACGACGACGGTCATCGGGGCCATGGAATACATCATTTGCTACGCGAAGCAGACCTGGAACTGCCCGGTCATGTTCTACACCGGAACCAAGTACGACAGCGAGCAATACGCGGAAATGGTCGAGGCGTTAAAGCAGCTTCAAACCAAGTACGGCATCGGCGTGATTGACATGTGGGACAACCTTGATGCCAACATCCCGCAGTACGACGAATACATGGCCGACGGCATCCATCCGAACCGCGCGGGCTACTTGAACTGGTGGACACCGTACATGGAGCAGTGTATGATTGAATATTTGTCACAACAATGACATGATGACCACAAGGGGGGGCGGCCACGCAAATCAAGCGGCCTGCCCCCCTTTCCTTTTCCATTTCTATCGTCGCCATGTAGATGCCATGAATGGTCAATGATTCGACATGCCGACATTTCCTCCATTTCCATCGCCGCCATGCAGATGCCAAAGATGGTCAACGGCCTGACAACACCTTGTTTACCCTTGTTTTCCCAATATCCGATGCGAAACCACCAGTATTTCATGCGCCAGCACGGGAAACGCCGCCAGAACCATCAGCACCAGCCATTCTTCCAGAGACAGCATGGCCGTCCCGAACCATTGTACCAGGACGGGTACCTCCGTCACCGCCAGCTGCAGCGAAAATCCCGCCACGAACGCCACCGCCATCAGGGAATTGAACTCCCGACGTTTGGAAAATACCGAGCTTCTCACGTCCTGCATCCCCAACGCGTGGAACAACTGCGACATTCCCAACACGGTGAATGCATAAGTCTGCGAGCGCGCCAATACTTGTGGGGCGCCAAATATTCCCCTGATGTTTTCCAGGGACAGCTGCATTTGTCCTTCCATCATGATTTCCCACGGTAGTTTCAAAAACGCGGTCAGGCTGATGGCCGAAATCAAAAACCCGTAAAATAGCGTGCACTCCCAGCCGCCGTCGTCAAACATCCCTTCTCCTGCCGGCCTGGGCGGGCAATCCATCAGCGCGTCGTTGTCATTTTTATCCACTCCCAGGGCCAGTGCGGGCAGGGAATCCGTAATCAGGTTAATCCACAAAATGTGGCTTGCCTTGAGCGGCGAGGCCAGCCCCGCCAGCACCGCCACGAACATGGTAATGATTTCGCCAAAATTGGAGGAAAGTAAAAATAATACGGTTTTTTTAATATTCTCGTATATGCCCCGACCTTCCTCTATCGCTTTCTCTATCGTGGCAAAATTGTCGTCCGTCAGCACCATGTCGGCCGCCTGCGCGGCCACGTCCGTCCCGCACATTCCCATGGCGACGCCAATGTCCGCCATGCTAAGGGACGGCGCGTCGTTGACGCCGTCGCCGGTCATGGCGACAATGTTTCCGGTGGATTTCAGCATCCGCACGATTTGTACCTTGTGCTCCGGCGACACGCGGGCAAAGACGGATATTTCCGGAAGCCTTGATTGTAACCGCTCCTCTCCCAGCCGGTCCATTTCCTCCCCGGTCATGCACTGCGAAGGCTCCCTGGCGATTCCTAACTCCCTGGCGATGGCCAGCGCGGTGTCTGCATGGTCGCCGGTAATCATGACCGTGCGCACTCCGGCCTTTCGAAACTTCAAGACCGCCTCGGCCGCCTCGGGCCGAACCGGATCCTTCATGGCCGCCAACCCGACAAAAACCATGTCCTTTTCATTCATCAGGTTCGCGCCCTGCTTCATGGCCAACGCCAGCACGCGCAAGGCTTGTGAGGACATCTCGCCGAGCGCCGCGTTAATCCGCGCCCGCTTCGCGTCCGTCATAGGTTGGACCGAACCGTTCAGGTATATCTTCGTGCAGCGTTTTAGCACCACGTCCGGCGCCCCCTTCGTGTACGCGACGTCAAACCCGCCCGGTGCGTTCGCCGCGCCGCCACGCTCTTCCCGCATGTCCTGCCTTGCCGCGCCTTCCTCCCCTGCATCCGCGTTCGCCGCCACGCCGCAGCGGTGCAGCGTCGTCATCATTTTTCTCGCGGAATCGAACGCCTTTTCGTCAATCCTCGGGAAATCTATCATCTCCCGTTCCTTCCGTACCCCGCAGCCCGCCACCATTTTCAGCAGGGCAATTTCCGTCGGGTCGCCGATTTCCGCAGCCGCGCCTTCTTCCCGCGAGGATAGGGCCGCGTCATTGCAGAGCGCGAACCCGCGCAAAAACTCCAGCGGGATTTCCGCCTGTTCCTGGATATGGTCCAGGGAAATGGGCACGACTTTCTCATTGACGTAACATTGCGTCACCGTCATTCTGTTCTGCGTAAGCGTCCCCGTCTTGTCCGAACATACCACGTTGACCGAACCGAGCGTCTCTACCGAAGGAAGCTTCCTTATAATCGTATGTACCTTCACCATCCGCGACACGCTCATCGCCAGCACGATGGTCACGATGGCCGGAAGCCCCTCGGGTACCGCCGCCACCGCCAGCGAAATGGCCGTAATCAGCATTTCCGGGATATTGCGGCGCTGCAAGACCGCGATGATAAACAGCAGCACGCACAGCCCCACCGAAAGGATGCTGAGGATTTTCCCCAGTTCGGCCAAACGCTTCTGCAACGGCGTGAGCTCGCGCGGCGTCGCCTTGATAAAGGAAGCAATCTTTCCGATTTCCGTGTCCATCCCAGTGGCGATGACCACGCCCTCCCCGCGCCCGGCCGTCACCATCGTGGACATGAACGCCTCGTTTTTGCGCTCGGCCGGCTGCAGTTTTTTCTCCGCCTGGAAGTTCGCGTCCTTCAAGGACGGATACGGCTCCCCGGTCAGCGCCGACTCCTCCACCTTCAAATTCCAGCCACGAATCAAGCGGACGTCCGCCGGAACCTGCGCCCCCGTCTCCAATATCACGACGTCGCCCGTCACGAGCGTGTCCGCCGCCACCTTGCACACCTTCCCGCTCCTGCGCACGAGCGCGTGCGGGCTTGTCATTTTTTTAAGCGAATCAAGCGCCTTCTGCGCCTTTCCCTCCTGAATCACCCCGACCGTCGCGTTGACCAGGACCACCACGACGATAATCAGCGCGTCGCTGATTTCCCGTAATAAAAACGAAACGAACGCCGCTACCAGGAGCACGCAAATCAACGGATCGTTTAACTGCTCGAAAAATGCTTCCGGCGCGCTTTTTTTATGCCCTTGCTCCAGTTCGTTCGGCCCGTTCGCACGCAGGCGCTTCTCCGCCTCCAGCGTGCTCAGTCCCCTCTTTATGTCCGTTCGGAAATGTGCCGCCACCTCCTGCGCCGATTTTTCCTCAAACAAAAACACTCCCCCTTTCGTTTACCGCCCATGCGGCACGCATACGGCTTGTACCGATATACCGTTACGTTTCGGGCCAAGGCCGAACCGTAACGGCATATGGCCATTAGAATCGCTTCGCGATGGGCCATATGCCTTGTCCCCATCACGTTTTCGTACGGTCGGCGCAGTAAAGCGCAGACCCGGCTGAAATGTATCGGCATATCACATCGTATGCCGCGGCGGTGGAGGATATGACGGTTACTTTTTACTGGGAACGTCCAAACAACCGCTAACGCAAATATTCCATAAAAACAGTATTGAATCTTTCGGTTACATATGCTAAGGTATATAACACGCAGGAGTGGTTTTCATAGATGAGGAAAAGTAATGGCGTTCACCCATATCGACTGTTTTAGCGGACCAGGAGGAATTTATACGGGACTTCATGCCGCCGGGTTCGAAACAAAAGTGGCAATCGAATTTATTCAAAGCTGTTGTGAAACATATTCGGCCAATCATCCGGAAGTACATATGATTCATTCGGACATCAGAAACGTAACGGCTGATGATATTCTAGCTTATATACCGAAAGAAGGGGTAGATTTAGTTACGTCAGGAATGCCGTGCGAAACTTTTTCCACAGCCGGAAACACGTCAAGATCTTTTTACGATGACAGGCAATTCTTATTTCGGGAAGGAATCCGCATCGCAAAGATTTCTAACGCGAAGATGATTCTTTTTGAAAATGTGCCCGCCATTACGACCAAAACAGTGGAAAAAGGATTGAAAACCTTGATTGTCGATATTTTAAAACGAGAACTAACAGAAGCCGGATACGTCAACCATAAAGAATTTGTCCTAAGCGCGGAGCAATTTGGCGTGCCGCAAAAACGAAAACGTTATTTTATCCTGGCATGCAAACATCCTGAATGGGAACTAAAAGAGCCTTTCCCCCAAAAGGAAGGCTTTGTTACCGTTGAAGACGCATTTGCCGGTCTTCCAAACGTCATTCCAAACAGCAACGAAGAAGCCATGTCCTACGAGGGCGAAGAATCCTCTTTTTCCAAAAAAATGAAAGATTTATCATTCTGGCGAAGAGAGGGTTTTGATAATCGGCTTACATATCAAATGCCTATGAAGCACAGGGCATGTACGTTGGAGCGATTCGGCCTGCTTGACCAAGGCGAAAGCTTAAAAGACCTATTTGAACGATATGACGAAGAAGAGCGTAAAAAGCTTCAAGAACGGAGAGTTCTGCCCAAAAAGATGTTTATCAAAAGAAACTATCGCCTGATATTAAACCAACCATCCCCAACCGTCACGAGCCATTGTTTGGATGAATTTGTCCATCCCATTTACAATCGGGCCTTGACGGTTCGGGAATGTGCCAGGTTACAGTCATTTCCGGATTCCTATGATTTTTGCGGCGGTCCATATTTAACTCCGCATCTTCATAACGATATTCAGGATAAATACGAGCAAATAGGCGATGCCGTCCCTCCACTTTTGGCATATGCGTGGGGACGGCGCATCCATGAAATTTTAGAACAGCATTCTAAATGATAAGGGAGATAAGAATGGCGCTTTCGATTAAAGAATTAATTACTCAATATAAAGAGGAATATGACTACTGTGAGGAACAATATATGTCGGCATGGCAGGCAATCGTAACCGATATTGATGAAAACGCATCTGAAAACAGAAAGACCGCCGCCCGGCGTAATGCACAAAAAATGCGATTGACAAGGCATTTGTCCAATCCATGGCACATTTTCCTGACATCGACGAAGAAGTCATCTGGGCATTGAATCGGATGGTAGAATTTACCATGATATTTCTTTTGAAATCATGGCAAGGCATGCGGTAACCGCTGCAGATTGTTTTGGAGTCAATCGGGCACGATTAACAAGAAATTGGATGGCCGAATGAACTTTAACAAGCGAAATACCCAACAGCAAGCTACGAGGTATCCACCCTCGCGGCAATCGCAAAAGGGGGCTGTCGGGCAATGCGGCAAACCCACAATATATGTTGTAATGCATTGGGATTCACAACCATATTGCGGGTCGGCAGCATTTTTCCGACAGCCCCCGGAGTTGAAAAGCAACGGTTTACAAGCCTTCAAAAAATCCCGTTTTCACCACGGCGAATTCAAGTTCGCCGTCCTTTGTGGGAACCAGTACGTGTCTGCCGTTTACCGTGGCATCGGCCTTTTCCCACCCATCTTCGGTTTTGACATAAATGCAGATTTTTTTCGTGTTCCCGTCGTTTGGGTGGTAGCGTATGTTCCTCGTTTCCAGGCCGTCGTCAGGCCAGGTGACGCGCCATTGTTCCAGCACCTCGTGCCCGTCAATCCGGGTGACGGCTCCCGCCGCCGCGTTGCCCGTGCCGTCCGTGTCCCCGTCATGGCCGGCTCCGTCAATCCGGATTGCCGTCACCGTGTCATCCTGACGAAACTGCCCTTCCACGAGCACCGCCGGGCGGCCGTCTTCCTGCAAGGTGTCGGCGGCCAGCAGGGTGGCGTACTGCAGGTAGCTTCCGGTTATGACGGTGTCCGCCGTGAGGGTTTCCATTTCCGGCCGGTCCCAGGCCAGGTAGTAGCCCTGCGGCGGTTCGGGGCAAGGGTAGTCATTTGCCGCGATTTTGCTTCCATAGGGCAGCCACAATGTTTTCTGCGCGGTGTACTCATAATTTTTCAAATCCTGCCCGTCCTTTTGTGTCTCACCCAGCCGGTCGTCCGTGCGGAATGTCACGACCAGGCAGCAAAAACCGTCGGGGATTCCCGGCAGGGCCAGCATTTGCTCATAGGAAATGCCCTCGGCCTGCCCGGCGTAGCTTACGCGGTCGATGCCGGCGAGTTGTCCTGACACGAAATAATTTTCATTTGCCGCTCCCTCGACCTCGCCCGCGATTGCCCCGGCGAACTGGCTGGCGGAGACGATGGAGACCATGGAACGGCAACGGCTTATCGTCCCGCCCGATCCGGCGATGCCACCCACGTATTTCCCGCCGCCCAGAATGCATTTGGCATGGCTGTCACGGATGGTGGAGAGGGAGTAGCCACATATGCCGCCCACGTAATCCCCGCCGTTGCTGCTTGTGATGCCATAGTTTTGCCCGCTGACGATGATTCCCAAGTCCATGCGTCCCGCCACGCCCCCAGCGCAGTTTTTCTTGGCCAGGACTTCGCCATAATTGACGCAGTTTAGAAGAATCGCCCGTGTCTGGTAGGTATAACGGTAGGACTTGTGTTCGGCGTCTTTTTCGTCGTCCTCCGGGTCAAGGTCGTATTCCATGGCCATCGCCCCGGCAATGCCGCCGACATTGACATCCGCCTCGATGACCCCGGTGTTCGTGCAGCCTTCCACCTTGCCCTGCGTGGTATTTGCGATGTCCTCGTCCGAAACGTCTTCGTACACGTCCTCGTAAGACAGGTCTTGTACCTCGTCCAGCGCGTCGAGGAAGAGGTTCATGATTTTCATGAACTGCTTGTTGACACCTTGCATGTCGGCGAGGATGACATCCTTCGAATTTCGCATCTCGTCATTCATCAGGGAGAGCTGGCTGGAAATCGCGTTTAAGGAGGACGAAAGCTGCTGAGACTGGTTGGAAAATTCCCCGTCAATCGCCGGGATGGTGACCGGCTCCTCGTTTAGCATGTCAGATAGGCAGTCATGCAGGTGTCCGGACGAAGCGTCCAGGTCGTCGCAGGCATTGTTGAAATTATCGCGGATGGATTTCAGTTCCTCCTTTTCCTCTTCGCCGAAACAATTGTTGATTTCCTCGCGCATCGCGGACAGCGTGTCGCCCACGGCCTGCAACCGTCCCCGCAGCGCGTCGATGTCGGCGTCCACGTCAATGTCACCGTTTTCCGAACCTTGCCACAAGTCCTGAAGCTGCGCGTCCAGTTGGTCGGCCAGTTCCCCGAGGCGGTTCGCGCTTTCGGAATTTTCGATTTCTTCCCGCAGATCCTGCAAATCCTGCCGGCAATCTGTCAACCGTCCGTGGACGCTTTCAAACTCGCCGCGGATGGCCTGCAGACGGCTTTGGTAGCTGGCCATTGCCGCCGAAGCGTCGTTTATGTTCTGGATTCCGTCATTGGCATAATCGACCATGTAGTCGCCCATCCATTGCGCGCTGTTCCTCGCGCTGTCGGTGTAAGCGGAAATCTGTTTCAGGCGGGCATAAACCGTGTCCCCGGCATTTCCTGCATCGGTCATCAATTGGTCCAGCATCGTCTGCAGCGTGTCCAGTTCGCCGCGGATTTCCGCCATGGAGTTATTTCCATAAGCAAGGCTTACGTTGGGAACCATTTGCCCGGCAATGCCCCCGATATCTTTCCTGCCATAAACGTGCCCTTCGTTTTTACATGCTGCCATGTAACCGCATTGTCTGCCGACGATGCCGCCCACGTTGTAACCGACGTGCGGATATCCGACATCCCCGGCATTTTCGCATTCCCGGATGATGCCGGTCGAATAACCGGCGATTCCCCCGGTGTCCGTCGTGGAAGGGATGCCCTCTTCGGAATTATAGCTTTTCCAGAGGCGGTATACCATGTCGCCAATCCCCTCGAGATCGTTCTGGCTCTCGGTAAGGACGGTATTCACCGCGGCATCGTTCTGGCAGGAGAAGACGACGCCTTCGTTCTGTCCGGTGATGCCGCCGGTAAAATGCGTGCCGACCACGGCACCGGACACCGTGTTGTTGACGAGCTGCCCGCCCACCAGGTTGTTTCCGGCAATGCCGCCCACGTAGTCCGTGCCTTGGACCAGTCCCGAAAAAGAGCATTCGAGAATGAGGCCGCCGTTGTTTGCCGCAATCCCGCCGATGCGTGCCTGCGTCCCGTCGGGAACCACCATGCCCCGGACGTTTAAATTGCGGATTTGTCCCGTTTCCTGCACGTACGCGAACAGACCGCAGTCGGAGCCCCCCCCCGTGATCATGAGTCCGGAAACCGTGTGCCCCCGCCCGTCAAATATGCCGCCAAAGCTGGGAATGGTGACCGCCGTATCGCCAAGGTCTATGTCCTGCTCCAGGAGGAACGTTTTTCCGCGTGAATACGTGTCGAGCGAGCAGTATTTTTCCAGGGCGAACAAGTCCTGCGCGGAATTCAGGTGAACCACCGCCTGGTTGAACTTGTCAGAATCGGCCGTCCCGGGTACGCTGTTGTCCGCCGAGACCGGCATCGGCCGGGCAAATATGAGTGTCGTGGCCAGAAATATCGAAAATATTTTGGTCAATGGTTTCTTATATAATTTACGCATATATAATTTCCTCCTTCCTCGTTTACTCATTTGGAGCGTCCGTGTTTGCCGTGTTCAAGTCTTTTCCCTTCGCCGCGTCCGTGTTTGCCGCGTCCGTGTTTGCCGCGTCCGTGTTTGCCGCGTCCGTGCCGTTTTCCTCTTTCATCTCCGTATCCGTGTTTTTTTCTTCGAGATACCCGGTAGCCTGCCGTGCGGACTCGTCATTTATCGCGTTCCCGTATATCAGGTTCACGTTGACATCCCCGTCCACGACCACGTTTACCACGCCGTAAATCTTGCCTGAGATTTCTCCCGAGACGAACCCGTCGATACGGGTGGTCCCTTTCCATGAACCGCGCTTTAGCGGCGTGGAGATGGCGAAGGAGGTTCTGTCAATTAATTTCTCGCCCAGCAGCAAGAGTTGTGGCAGCACGAACATGACGATGAGGATGGAAATAATCGTGCCGCGTCCGAGGCTTTGCCCGATGCCCGCGATGGCGGCTTCCGAGGTCAGGTTCCCGATCAGGACGCTCGCGAGTGCCATCATGGAGCCGGAGGTGATGATGGTCGGAAACGCGAAGTTCAACGTTTCTATGATGGCATCCTCTTTGGCCATTTTGTCCTTCAGCTCCATGTAGCGGCTGGAAATGACAATGGCATAATCAATGTTCGCGCCCATCTGCACCGAGCTCACGACCAGGTAGCTCATGAAGAAGACCCCCTGGTTTTGCAGATACGGGATGCTGAAATTAATCCAGATACAGCCCTGGATGACCAATATCAACAAAAGCGGCATGCCGACGGAGTTGAAGGTGAACAAAAGTACCGCTAGCACGATGATGATGGAAACGATGCTGATGATAATGTTGTCCGTGGAAAATGTCTTCTGGAAATCGTATTCGCTGGACGAATCGCCCACCACGTAAACATCGCCTTCGGGATAATATTTGCGTGCCGTTTTCTCTATCGTGTCGAGGAACGCGTAAGTCTCGTCACCACTTGTCGGGAGGGTCAGGTAAATGAGAGCCCGGCTGTAATTTTCCCCTTGGAGCTGCTTTTTTCCGTTACTCATCTGGGAATAGGCATCCTCCAACGTCTCCATCAGGTCGTCGTCGAGTGTCACGTAACCCTCCTGCACTTCCTCGTAGACGAAGAAAAACATGTCCATTAGCGGAACCCCGTAGCTGGAAATGCCGCCCACGATTTTGCCATAGTCCTCCTTGTCCGCCGCGTATGCGGTATAGACAAGCTCGGCCAGCTCGTAATCCATGTCAATCAGTTCCGAAAACTGGCGCGGGGTCAGCTTGTCGGTCAGCATGTAACCGTTCATGGCTTCGGTGTTGGAGAGCCCGAGCGAGCTTGAAACCTCGTCGTAACCCTCCAGTTCGGCCAGCAGGCGGCTTTCTTTGGCGTAACTGCCCGCGGGGACGACGAGGGCCACCATGTTGTCCGAGCCGAACGTGTCCTCGATTTTTTGTGCCGCGATTTGCGTGTCATTGAGCTGCGGCGTGGTCAGGGAGCCGTAGCCGTATACGTAAGGGCATTTCGCGGAAAAGAAATAGCCCGCGATAATCAGCAGCACGAAAAGCGGCGGGATGGCGAAGCGTGTCTTGTAGTCGAATCGTCCCACGAAGGGGATTTTGGGGACAAAATTCTTGTGTACGGTTTTGTCCATCCATTTGCCAAACAGCACCAGCAGTCCCGGCATTAAAAGGAACACGGACAAGAGGCTTAAAAGGATGGCCTTAATCAGGCAGACGCCCATGTCCGGCCCGATTTTGAACTGCATGAACATCATCGCGGCCAGGCCGCCGATGGTGGTCAGGCTGCTGGCGCAGATTTCCGGGATGGCCTTACTTAATGCCACGACCACGGCGTCGCGGACCGGCAGCGCCTGGTGTTCCTCCTTGTAGCGGTTGCAGAAAATGACCGCGTAATCGACGGACAGAGCGAGTTGCAGCACGATGGTGACCGAGTTGGAGACGAAGGAAATCGTGCCGAGCAAAAAGTTCGTCCCCATGTTGACGATGGCGGCGGAGACGAAGGTCAAGAGCAGTACCGGCACCTCCGCATAGGTCTGGGAAGTCAGGATCAGTACCAGCACGACGACGACAGCCACGTAGACCACGATTTTGTTCATTTCCGAGGTGATGATTTCCTCGGTCGTGTTTTCGAAGGAGGACGTGTAATAGAGGTCGTAGGCCGACAGCGCGTCAAGGACCGCCTCATGCGCCTCCAGGCAGCGTCCGTCAGACTCGTCATAGTCGTAAGTCACCGAGTAAAGGGCGGCCAACTGGCAATAATGATCCGCCGTGTCGTCAAATACCACGGACTGCACGCCGTCCATCGCGGCAATCTCGTCCGCGAGCCGTTTTGCCTCGTTGTATGTAATGCTGTCAACCATGACCTGGTCCGTCCCGAACGTGACGAATTGCTCCGCCATCACGTCAAGCCCCTTCCTTGTCACGGAGTCCGGCGGGAGGTAGGCGGTCAGGTCGTCTTCCACCTTGACCCAGCCCTGGGAAAACGCCGAAAAAATGACCAGCATGATGTACAAAAAGAAAATCAGGTTGCGTTTGTCCACGATCAGGTTGGCAAGACGCAGCATGAAATTTTTGTCAGACTTGTTTTTGGATTTGGAACTCATGTCACATTTCCCTCCTTAAAAATGCGGACATGTATCATTTGACGCTCTACCCGTTACAGTTTAGCCATGACTTGGCCGTGCGGCAGGGCGCACAGCCCCGTGAACAGTAACTGAGGACAGTTACAATTCACGGCCTAACCGGCCGCGATTGTAACGGCATCCAGCCATTTAAAATTGCCTACGGCAATGGGCTGGATGCCCTATCGACACCATCACTTTATCGGACGGTGGCCGTGCGGCAGGGCGCACAGCCCCGTGAACAGTAACTGGGGACAAACGAATTTTAATTTGCAAATGCCTATTTAATTGACAAATGTCCGTTAGCATGATAATATGCAAGTAGAAACAAATTTGCAACGTACAGTTTTGCAAAAAGGTCAGATAATTGACAATTGTATGATATATGTAAACGAACGGTTACGGTTCAGCCAACGAGGAAGCGTAACAACGAACGGGCGCGGATGGACTGTGACGACATGGCAGATAGGGTGGCGCGGATGTCACGGGCGTGAATGGCGGTGGGCGCGGCTGAAATGGAGGGTATTATGATGGAAGAGAAGGCGGATTTAAGGATTATCAAGACGAGGAAGGCTTTGTTTGACACGTTTCTGGAGCTTTTGCAAGAAGAAAGCTTTGATTCGATCACGGTCAACGCCCTTTGCGAGAAGGCCATGGTGCGAAGAGCCACCTTTTACAAGCACTTCGCGGACAAGTATGACTTTTTCGCGGCGTTCGTGCGACGCGTTTCAGAAGAGTTTTATGCCAAGAGCCGGGAACAGATGCAGGAGGAACGGCGGCTCACCACGCCGTTGGAATATTGTTATCTGATGTCGGTCCAGTTTTTCGGGTTTTTGCGCGAGCATGAAAAATCCATCAAAAACGTGATGGAGAGCGGCGCGTTTTATCTTTTGCTGGACATTCTCACTGAGGAGATTTACCGCAGCTTTTACCTTGAGCTGAACGATTACGCGAAGGAACACCCGATGCCCGTCCCGCCTGCCGTGGCGGCTTCGTTCATCACGGGCGGCCTGGTGCAGATTGGCAAAAAATGGGCGAAAAACCCGTCCTATAAAGAGGTGGACGGGCTTCTCGCCGACATTCGTGTGCTTTTAAATTCCATGTGCCTGTTCTGACAGTTCCTTATTTCTTCTTGATTTTGTTCAGTTTCCTGTTTAATTCGAGAATCTCCTCCTTGGACATGGCTTCCGCCCCGACCGTCCCCATCATGGAGAGAATCCGTTTCACGCTGAAGCCGCCGATCATTTTCATCATGTCCGTGTTCTTCAGGTCGAACCCGGCGGCCCCGCCCTTCATCTTCTTCATCAGGGAGGCACCGAATACCGCACCGCGGAATTTTATGACAAAAAAAGGGACGGAACGTGCATTCCGCATTCCCGTGCTGGGTGACGGATGACGTGAATTATGATGAATCCATGAAAGCGGTTCTTTTTTACTTAACAGCAGGTGCAACGCGTCCTTGGAGAAAACGACGCAGTTTGTCCGTGACATGACTGACGGGACACTCTCGCCCTCCGTCTGGATGATAAACAGGCCGTGCCGTGAGTTTTCATCAAAAAGCTTGCAGGAACAAGACGCACTGTTTGCGGCTCTTCTTGACACACCGGTAATGTATGTGGACGCAATTAATCCTTCCAACCTGATGCCGGTCTTCCTCTCGCCGTAATCCATAATAAGTAATCTACAACATCAAGACCGTATTGATGCTAAACGCCAGCCCTCGCATCGACCAAATCCATTTTAACCACCTTGGCAGCTTTTCATTCTCGGCCATTGTTGCCGGATTCGCCCAATTCGGTTTTACTTTTTCTTTTCTCATTTTCTTTTTCCTCCCGGCTACATCCGGCAACTAAATTCATACGTCCCGCTGCCCCTCTCCTCCACCGTCCCGTCCGGCAGGCGCACGGTGGCCGTCGCGTTACACGGCACCTCCACCTTGACCTTTAACCGTGTCCCGTCTTCCGTTTCTTCCTTCCTCCACTCGCAGGCGGCCTTTCCCTGCGGCGTGTCGTAGCTTCGTTTCGCCCATTCCAGTTTTTCGTCCGGCCTTGGCGCGAAAACAATATGGCGAAATCCCGGCGCGTCCGTGTCAATCCCGCCGATATAGCGGAACATCCAGTCGTCCACGCAGCCGAAGGAATAATGGTTGAAGCTCAACTGTCCCGGATTGCCCTGCTCGTCGTAACCGAAGCAGTTTTCCCAGATGGTCGTCGCCCCCGCGTCCACCTCTGAAAGCCACGACGGGGCCTTTTCCTGCCAAAGCAACGTGTACGCGAGGTCCTCCCGCCCGATTTTACAAAGCGCGTCCAGCAAAAACGGGGTCCCGAGGAAACCCGTGTCCATGCACATGTCATTTTCCCCGAGGGATTTCACCAGGTTCGCGGCAAACGTCTCCTTGAATTCTTCCGGCACCAAATCAAAATAAATCGGCAGGACATACGCGCCCATCAACTTGGATGGCATCGAGCCGTCCTCGCGGATCACGCCCTTTTGAATCGCATGCTTCATCTTCTCCGCGATTTCGCCGTATTTCTCCCGCATTTTCCCATATGTGTTTTCTCCCTGCCCATACCGTTCTGCCAAAATGCCGCAAATCCTGGCAAACGTGTCAACTGAAAACCAGCCGAATATCGGCGCCGTGTAGCACGCGCTCGCCGCCATGATTTTCCCTAAATTCTTCATGTCCAGGCCGTTCTTGTTCTGGCTCGGTATCAGCCACTCGCCATAATGATAGCCGGTATCCCAAAGATAATTTTCAATTTCATCCGGCAACACGCTGTCTTTCGGCTTTGACGTGGCCGCCTTCTGGATAATGTAGTCGCACCATTTTTTCATGCAGTCGAATTGCCGCCGCAGCACGGCGGTATCGCCGGTCGCCTCATACATCCGATAGGGAACGATGACCGCCGCGTCCCCCCAGCCGGAAGAAGTCGCAATCCCTTTTTCATGATACATCAGGTTCATCATTTTTCCGGTCATCGGATAGGTTCCGTCATTCGGTACGACCATCGGCACGACGCCGTTTTCCTCCTGGTCATGCGACACGTTTTCCAGCCAGCGGGAAAACAACGCGCCACAGTCCTCGTTCAGCAACGCCGTCTTCGCGTACACGAGCATGTCGCCCGTCCATCCCGCCTTCTCCCGCTGCGGGCAATCGGTCGGAATGGACGTCATGTTGGCCCGCTGTGACCAGCGCGTGTTCTCGTACAAGCGATTCAATCGCGCGTCGGAAGTCTCAAACGTGCCCAGGTTCCTTTTTTGCGTCGAGACGGCGACCGCCACGAAGTCTTGCGCACGAACCTCCTCCAGGCCCGAGACCCGCACGTAACGGAATCCATGGTAAGTAAAGGTCGGTTCGAACATGCGGCTTACGCCGTCCGAAATATAGACGTCCTTCTGATCCACGCCCACGCCCGCGCCTCCCGCCGCCATGATGTTGCTCGTATAATTTCCATCCTTGTCCAAAACTTCCGTATGCTCCAGCGTGACCGCCGTTCCCTTCGGCGCATTCACGTTCATCCTCACAAACCCGGAAAGCACCTGGCCAAAATCCAGAATCCACTCGCCCTTAGGACTGCGGCGCACCTCCTTGACCGGAAGCTCGCATTCCCTCATCACCGGCTCGCCAAGCTGCGCCACCAGGTTGTCATATCCAAACGTCCCGATTTTCACCTTTTTCCAGTCATCCGCACTCCTCTTTCTCATGTCACGTTTTGCAATCGCGCCTTGCTTCGCCATATCGCGTCCATCCCGGTTTTCGTCCGCGTCATTTTTCGGCTCGTCCCACCCTTCGCGAATCTCGTTGGCGTCATATTTTTCCCCGGAAAATAAATCCGCGCAGCGCACCGGCCCGTAAGACGTTTCCACCTCCTCGTCGGAACAAACCATCTGCGTCGTCCCATCCTCATATGTAGCCTCCAACTGGAAAAGCACGGCATGTTTCAATACTGGCCGCTTGATGTTCGGCAACGTCTGCGGCCCCAAGAACCATCCGTCCCCCACGTACATCCCGAGGACGTTGTCGCCACGCTTCAGCAAATCGGTAACGTCATACGTCTGGTAGCATAAATATTTCCCATATGCGGTATGCTCCGGCGCGAACAAGCGGTCGTCCGGGCGTTTTCCATTCACGCTGAGTTCGTAAATCCCATGGCAGGTCGCGTACACCCGCGCCCTGACGGGCGTTCCTTTCAATGTGAAGGCCCTGCAAAACATCGTCGCCGGCGGCTGCTTGCCAAACCCTTTCTTCCCTTTTCGCCGATACGCCGCCGAGACCGCCCACTTCGCCATCCATTCCTCTTTCCCGAGCAATGCCGTCTCAAACCTCGCGCTTCCCACCGCCCGGTTGCCATGATTGTCCCACACGGTGACTTCCACGCGGTAACCCGTCCGGCTCGCCAATCGTTCCCCTTCATAATCAATATAAAGGTTCTCCCCGCTTTCAACCTTTCCGCTGTTCCACGTTTCCCGGCCGCTTTCTACCTCCGTCACACGAATCTGATACGCCTCCTGCAGCGTATTTTCCTCCTCGCTTGCCAGTTTCCACGAAAACCACGGCGTACGGTCAATTCCCAATGGATTCGTCATGTAAAGCACTTTCACTTCCGATACTTGCATCTCGTCTTCCCCTTTCTACGCGCCCCGTGAACAGTAACACGCGTCTTTCTATTTTATTATACCAAAAATTAGGGGATTGCAATTACCTTGGCTTGCTGATACACTATACCAAATTGCGGAGTGAAGAGGCAGGCGCGCAAAGATGCATTTTGTCAGCATAGCTGACTTGCGCGCCGCCGCAAGAACGCCGGCGGCATTCTTGAATAGAAGGAGGAAGAAAATGTTCGAACATATTTATTTTTCCACATGGAGCGGAAAGCATGATTATAATGCCGAGGATGTCCTCGCAGATAAAGATTATTCGGCGTTTGCGGACACGTATCCGGAACTGACATCCCCTGACAGCAACTACCTGATTCAAGGAACGTACCATTTCCTTTTGCCACGCCCTTATTCCCGCGCGACACAAGGCACATGCCGCGACACTCCGGGAACGCCCCAGGATGCCCAGAGAACGCCCCGGGATGCCCAGAGAACGCCCCAGGATGCCCAGAGAACGCCCTGGGATACCCAGGGAACGTCGGTCATGAAATGCATCCCGGATGCCTTCATCCACATGCAATCGTTCAGTTATGGGAAACTGGGGGAACGCTACTACACGGAGCGCAAGAATTACCCGTCCTATTTGCTCTTGCTTACCTATCAAGGCGAGGGGCTTTTACGCTACGAAGAAAAAGAATATTCTTTGAAAAAAGGGGACGTGTTCTTTATTGACTGTAAAAAATACCACTATTACCGCACGGTTGGGGCGGAATGGGAACATTCCGACCTCCACTTGCAGGGAACGTTTGTCGAGCAATTTTATGAGGAATACCAGGTCGGGCGGCATCCCGTTTTCCATTTCAGCAACATCCAAACTTACCAGGAGGTGTTGGAACGCGCGCTCCGCATCCAGACCGGCAGCCAGATTCATTGGGCGGCCATGGCCTCCCACGAATTTGAAAACCTCCTCTTCCTCCTCGTGGAGCAAGACCTGGAAACGCCCGGCGAGGTACGGCCGCCTGAAGCCATCATATTGCTGCGAACCTACCTGGAGCATAATTTCCGCCAGGATTTGTCGTTGGACAAAATGGCCGATTTCTGCAGCATGAGCAAATATCATCTTTGCCGCGAATTTAAACGTTACATCGGCTTTTCCCCACGGGAATACATGATTAAGCTGCGCGTAAGCCAGGCACAATTACTGTTGCAAAGCTCCGCCATCGCGAGCTACAAAGTTGGCATCCTCTGCGGTTTCGAAAACGAGGCCAACTTTATTCGCCAATTTAAAAAATATAGCGGCACGACCCCCGCCAAGTACCGGGAGAATTTCGCGGTGACGAAATCGGGAAAGGGTGATTTGTAACTGGTATCACCCTCCCTCCGGAACGTTCAGCAGGGCGGACACGCAAAAGCTTCCATCCCCCGACTCGATTTCCAGCATGCCCTCGTATTGCGCCACGATATTTTTGACGGATTCCAGCCCCACGCCCCATCCCTCATGCTTGGTGGAACGGTAGCGGCCGTCCTCGTCCGGCACGACCTCCTGGTCGCAAGTATTTTCAATCCGGACGAACACCGCGTCCGCCCGCGCCTTGACCTTGACCGAGATTCGGGGCGGCTCATCCCCCGCCTCCACGCACGCCTCCAGCGCATTTTCCAACAAATTTCCCATCAACACGGACAACGCGCTGTCCGGAATGCCGACTTGTCTTGGAATGGATGCCGACACGGAAAATCCAACCTGCTTCTCCCTCGCCTGCTGCCCGAAATAAAGCAACAGGATATTGACCGCGTCATGCTCGCAATACAAGACCGCGTCGTCACCCGGCAGCGATTTCTTGTAACCTTGCAAATACTCACGGAGCTTGTCATATTCCCCGGCGGCCAGGTAACCGTCCATGACGGCGACGTGGTGGCGAAGGTCGTGCCGTGCCTGGCGGGTCGCGGCAATCTGCCGGTTCAGGTTCCCAAACTGGATGTTCTGGATTTCCAGCTGGTGGTTTTTCTCCGCCAAGACACGGTTTTGCTCCTGCTCGTCAACCAGCCGGACGGACGTGTGGTAAACCAGGAACGCGCCCATGTTGATGCAAAAAATAAATACGGCGGACGACGGCTCCAGCGCGATTTCCAACGCCGTCTTCTCACTCCCATAGCTATACCAAAACCACAACAAGTAAAAGGTGGACGGAATCAGCCACAAATAATTCCACGCGAACGTGCTTATTCGCGCATTCACCTTGTCCACGTAATATTTACGAAAATATAAGAACAAGGGAACCGCCACGAGCAGGCCGACCGCCAGGATACAGACGGAATATGTCCACCGATAGGGCTGCCGGGCCATTTCCCTTCCGAAAAAAACTCCTTCCATGCACTTGGAAATCGTCACGACCATGTTCGCGATATTGGAAAGCATGAGCAGGGTGAACAACGTCGTTCCAAAAGAGGCGTCCACCGCGGCAAAATAAAACAATGCGTACAAAACCGTGGAAATGATGGAAAGCATGCCCTTGCCCACCCCCGGCATGAACGCGGCCAGCGACCCCATGCAGATTTGGAACACGCCAAGCAGGCCAATCATGAGCATGGTAACGGCCTTTGAAAACCGCAGCCGCTCCCAAAACGGGTAGAGGGCGAGCAACAAAAACGGAAGAAAATTGAGGACGGAGTACAAGCAAATTTCTAAGATTCGATAAAATGGCGGCATCACCGTTCCACCTCCCTGCGCATTTTTTCAAACCGAAACCTGGTATAGGCGTCCTTTGCCTCCCTATATTTCCTACGGGTAATATGGATAAATTTCCCATTACTCAAGACAAATCCTTCTTCCGTCATCTTCGCGACCTCGTGGAAATTGATGAGGATCCCCCTTATCGGTGAAAAGAAGCATCCGCACGGGAGCAGCAGCCTCTCCATCTCCATCTGCGAGGTCCGTACCCGGCGGGGCTCCTCGCCCTTTAGGTAAACCGTCACCACGTGGTTAAAATAATCCGTATAAAGGACATGGCGGACCAGGATTGGCCGTCCATCCGGCAGCACCAAGGTTTTTGCCAGCTCCATGGCTTCCATGTCCAGGCGGCAAAACATCGACGACACCCCCTCCTGCGTCACCGGCTTGAGAAGGTAGTACCTCGCGTCCACCTCGTAACTCTCGGAAGCGAACTCGTTACTTGTCGTGCAAAATACCAGCCGCACCGCCTGGTCCGCCTTTCGAATCCTGCGGGCCGTCTCAATCCCGGTAAGCTTATCCATGAAAATGTCAAGGATGACGAGGTCATAAACGCCAGCCCGCCAGCTTGAAAGAAACGCCTCGCCGCTTTCAAACGCGTCAATTTTGCCCCCCAGGTGGCCGTAACTTGCCAGTTCGCCTCGCACAAGCCCCGACAGCGACTCCATTTGGACATGGTCATCCTCTATAATCGCAATCCGCATAATACGCCCCCCTTACCATGAGCACTTAGTGACCGTCCTTTGGTCACTTACGTGCGAATGTAGTTACCTGCAACTTGGCGAGGTTTTCTACGAGCCTAGTGCAGCGTAACTTCCTCTTACCATGAGCACTTAGTGATCGTCCTTTGGTCACTTACGTGCAAGATTTCCTCTGATACCAAGTATACCGTAACCATTAAAAAAAATCAAACACTACGACGATTTCAAACAAGCCAATTGAGTCATTTTATGACCAAAAGGGTCATGGCAGTGGCGTTCCCCCCCAAAACCGCCTAAAATCTAAAATATAAAGGCACTTTCCCCGTGCAATGCCGCCGCGCCGCGCACCGCGGCCATGCATCAAGGGAGAATAAGGAAAATAAAAGGAGAAAGTCATGAAAACCAAAAAATATTTCAAACGATTCGCAGGCCTGCTAGTCCTTGGCGTCATACTGGGGCTTATGCCGGCAACGGCACTCGCGGACACCCCCACGCAGGTCGTTTCCATGGACGTGGGGGCGCAAAACAAAAACGACGAATACTGTCGGATAGATGACAAGGGCATCTGGCTGAAAAGAACGGACGTGGTTTACGAGCTTTCAGGCAGCACCGATAAGCCAATCGAACTCTGGACCCCCGGCGACAATCCCACCGACGCCCAAAAACGCATTTACGTCCGATTAAATAACGTGACCGTAAATGGCGGAATTAAGGCCATAACCCCTCCCGTCGGCATCATACTCGAAGTTCCCGCCGGAACAGTGAACAACTTTGGCCCCATATCCGCCAGCAACATTTCCATCTCCGGCAGCGGCACGCTAAATGCCACTTATTTGAATATTAGTCAATTCAAGTCGAACATGCCGCGCGCCTTAAACATCTCCGACACGACGGTGAACGTAAGAAACGCCGACGGCTATAGCAGTTATTGGAACGGCAGCATCGTGCTGGGAGGAAATGCCGACGTCACGATCGTGGGGAACGGCATGTATCCCGTCCTAAATATAGGGGAAAACGACGACGCGGCCGGCATGATCCTGCAAGAGAACGCAAGCCTCAAGTGCCTGCAGGATGATATCGATACCCCCGCCGCCGCCCGGGTCAGCGGCATTTCCCTATATAATAACGGCTCAACCCTTCTTATGAAAGATAACAGTTACCTGGAGGCCGAGGGGAAAGCTTCTACGACCGCCCATAAAGGATTCGGGATAATCTCCGACGGTTCCGTTACCGTACAAGACAATGCGACGCTCAAGGCCACCGGCCATGATTATGCCCTGATTGCCAGCAATATCATCGTGAACGGTGGAACGGTCATTGCCAACAGCAAGGAATCCCTCGGCATATATGCCCCCGACGCCATCTCCATTTCAAACGGTGCCAGCGTCACGGCAAGCGGCACATCCCCCGCGATACAGTCAAACAATATTGCCATTTCCAATAGTGCGGTAAATGCCGTCTCAAGTAATGGCATCGCGATTTACTCCACGGCCGACGTTACCATTACCAACAGCATCGTGGAGGCAACAAGCGCGGACGGGCAAACCGGCATCCAATCAGACGGTACCGCTTCCGTCTCCGATTCCTGGATCCACACCTCGGGAAACGAAGACTTTGAGAACCATATCGAGGACAGCGTCCTGATTAACAAGACGGCGGGAACCGTCATCGGGAACCACACGCTCCCCGGCGACGCGACCATACCCGCCGGCACGACGCTGACATTTCCCGATGGTACCAGCCTCTCCGTTCCCTCCGGGGTCACCCTCACCATCAAAGGAACCATTGACGGCAGCTTCGACATTACGAACAACGGCACGGTCATCTGCAACGGCCATGTCGGCGGCACGGCCACTTGCGGCGGGAAGGCGGTCTGCGAAATTTGCGGTAAAGAATACGGAGAAATAAATGCCGACCATCATACCGGCTTTACCAAAATTGACGCGAAAGCCGCCACGCACCTTGCCATCGGAAATGTCGAGCATTACATATGTAATGGTTGTGGTAAATATTTTGGCGATGCGGCAGGAACCCGCGAAATCAGCCAGGCAGAAACCATCATTCCCAAAACGCTGGCACACACCGTTGACGATACGGGATTACACGCGGACGAGAGCGGACATTGGAACACCTGCGCGTGCGGCATCGTACTAAATAAGTTCGACCATGTTTTCAAATGGATCATTGACAAAGAGGCAACGGCGGACAAGAACGGCGAAAGGCACGAGGAATGCACGGTCTGCGGCTATAAAATGGCCTCCGTGGAAATCCCCGCGACCGGAACTTCTGTCGAGCCGGGCACCCCGGGTGGTGATTCAGACCAACCAGGGAACGCGGACACCAATCCCGATGACTCGGACAACCAGGGCGGCTCGGGCAAACCGGGGGACGCGGGCGACCAGGGCGGCTCGGGCAAACCGGGGGACGCGGGCGACCAGGGCAGCTCGGACAAACCGGGGGACACGGGCGACCAGGGCGGCTCGGGAAACATCGGCAGCACGCAGACCCAACCGGGTCAGACGCATGCCCCGCAGACGGGCGATGGCGGCAGCCTTGTTCCGTGGATGGCGCTCCTGCTCGTAAATGGAACGGTGCTTGCCATGACAGCCATGCAACGAAAAAAGCCAACATGCTCTTTTGGCGTAAAAAGGACATGAAAATGGCATAAATCCGTTTTTCCACCGGGTAGGAGGGAATCCCGTCCCTCCTGCCCGTAACATCAAACATGTATTTTCCCGGCATTCTCAAAGAGCTTATAAATTGACTATAAAAGCCCGAGCCGTTCAAATTGCTCCCTAGGAGCCTCGTTTTCTTTCATCAGCGTTATCATTTGTCGTATCATGGTTTTTTCTAAGGCCTCGTCATGCATAGGATGGCATTGGTGCGGATCCGTCTGCAAGTCAAATAGCAAATTACCCTTTCGACATTTCAACGTCGTGTCACCAGAGGTAGCGTCGGTGTACAGAAGGCAACACGGTCGATGAAGGACATATTTTCCAAAAGGGTATTCTCCCGAAAGTGCTTTCGAATGGAATTGCATGTACCAGGTTTTCAGTGAAAAAGTGCGGTCCTAACTAAGGGCCGCACTTTTTCACCATCCCCTATTTCCCATCCGAACGCTTCACGTCCCCAAAAATTCTACTTCCCGTCAGGCGAACGCGTTTCTTCTCTTTCCCTCCGCGAAAAACCCCGTCCGCTGCACCAACCGCGTTACCCCTCCGCGTCTTGCGCCTCCAGCACCGCCCGCACCGTCCGTTCCAGCACCGTCATGTCCACCGGCTTGGCAACGTGGGCGTTCATCCCCGCCTCCAGCGCGTCCCGGATGTCCTCGGCAAAGGCGTTCGCCGTCATGGCGATGATGGGAATCGAGAGCGCCAGCGGATGGCCCGAATCACGAATCGCCCGCGTGGCGTCATATCCGTTCATCACCGGCATCTGCACGTCCATCAGCACGATTTGGTACCGCCCCGGTACGGATTTTTCGAACGCATCCACCACGAGCCGTCCATTTTCAAAAATGTCGCAGGTAGCCCCCTCCATGTCGAGCAACTCGCCAAGGATTTCCGCGTTAATCTCATTATCCTCGGCCACGAGAATATGCATCCCGTGCAGGACTCCCTGCTCCCCGCCATCCGCTTCCGTCCCCGAATCTTGCCCATGGACATGCACGGAGTCCGCCTTCTGTTCGCCAATCTGCAGTTCCAGGTCCACCGTGAAAGTGGAGCCTTTTCCCTTCTCGCTCTCCACCGAAATCTTTCCGCCCATCAAGTCCAGCAGGTTCTTGGTAATGGCCATTCCAAGCCCGGTTCCCTGGATTTTGTTGGTCACGCTGTCCTCTTCCCGCGTAAACGCCTGAAAAATCTTCTCCACATATTCCTCGCTCATGCCATAACCGTCGTCCGCCACGATAATCCTGAAATGTGCCAGCTGCTTGGTAAACTGGGGAAGTTCCTGCACGGTGAGCGTGACATGGCCCCCGTCCGGCGTATACTTGACCGCGTTGGACAACAAGTTCAACAGAATCTGGTTCAGGCGAAGCTTATCCATCACCACTTGCACGTGCTCCAGGCCTTCATTATGAATCTCGAACGTATGCCCCTTCGCCTTCATCTGTGGACGGATGATGGAATCAATGTTATCAATCAAGTCGACCATGCTCTCATTGGACAAGTTCAGCGTCGTCTTGCCGGCTTCGATTTTGCTGATGTCCAAAATGTCGTTAATAAGTCCGAGCAAGTGCTGGCTGGAGGACGTGATTTTCCTCGTGTACTCCCTCACCTTGTCCGCATTGTCGGCGTCCCTGGCCAGAAGAGTGGAAAAACCGACGATGGCGTTCATCGGGGTTCGGATGTCATGGCTCATGTTGGAAAGGAAGGAACTCTTGGCCTTGTTCGCCTCCTCCGCGATTTGGAAAGCCTGCTCGGCCGTCTCCTTGGAACGCGCCAGCATCGCGTTGGACTCCTCCAGGCGCGCGTTCATTTCCTCATGGCGGCGCGAATTCTCCTGCTCCTGCAAAAACAGCCGGACGCTGCTCTGCTGCCGCACGATGGATACCACGACCAGGACCAGCATGGCCAGAAGGATGATTGACAAAACCAGCAGCGTACGTATGACCGCCCCCACCATGTCCACGGTTCCCGCCGCCACGTAATCCGCCGGTATCAGGAACAATAAAAGCGTGTCATATTCTTCCAGCGAGGTAATGCAATAGTAATATTCAACGCCATCATATTTAAAATTGTCACTGACCGTGCTTTTTTTGACAAGATCGGCCCTGATATCGGGAATCCCCTGCCCTTCCATGCCCTCGATTGCCTTCAAAACGTTATATGCCTGAATGGTATTTTGCCCCGGGACGTTATCGTGCATCCGCGTCCCGTTTCCTTTTAAAATATAAGTCTCGTTCTGACTTCCGTAGGCGACACTGTCATAATACTTGCTCAGCGATTCCATGTCCTTCAAAAGAATGACATGCGTGAACTCGACGGCGGATTCTCCCACCTCGATTGGAACATCCAGTTTTTGCACGAATGCCCAATGGCTCCCTTCATAAGCAAAGCTGTCCGATATGAACGTATACCGGTCCTCCCCGCCGGATATTTGGTCAATGTCAGGCCACACGCCATGCCCGCCTTCCGCGTCATAGCAGTTCCCCCGGCCGTCCAGCAGCATCAGCCTGGAACTGTAACTGTCCATCTCCAAAAACGCGTCCAACCCGCCAATTTTCCCAACCGCCTCCTCAACCGTGTCAAACTTTTGGACTTCCAAGGCGTTGACCGCGGTAGTCAGATAATTCCAATGGGAATCGAGGGCATTTTTCAAATTTATGCGCACCTGGGACGTAACTTCGTTCAGCTGCATGGTCCGTTCCTTAAAAATCTGCCTTTGTAAATACTTCGCAAAATAAGAACCTCCGACCAGCAAAAACAAAAGCAGGCAAACTGCCAACGCCGCCGGGGGCAATATGCCGCGCCAATCTTTCTTAGGCCTCATTTCTAGGCCGCCTCCCTTCATCCCCCGGCCCGGGGTGTCCTTCTTCCTCCTACTATTTCCATGGGTTCGCGTCGGGAGCGACTTCTTTTTGCTCCCTTAAATAATCTTGTAAAAACTTCTGGAGGGAACCTTCATGCACTTCCGCGGAATACTCAATCGCCACCTCCTCCGTATATCCTTGCATGAAAAACGCCACCTGGTACTTTGTGCCGTCATCCAAAGCCGAACCATCCCTGGTCACCAAAAGGTATGGATACGGGTCGCCGTCACCACACGCGTCAAATCCCTCCCCGGCCAAAGCCTTGGCCTCGGCCCCGCTCATTGTCATCATGGCGTATTCCCCGTCGACGCCGGGACTGATGCCGCTGACGACGTCCGCGTTAATATTTCCCGCATAGAGCCTTCCGCTGATGCCCGCCTTTAGTTCAAAGCCGTCCTCGCGGAACTCGCCGACGGGAACCATCACCGCATCCGCCCCCGTGGCGCTGCCCAAAGCCTTGCCCGCCAGCTCGGCGGTTTCTTCCAAACTAAAGTCCGCCTTGCTTTCACAGAAATTATGCGTCCTCGACCCTTCCAAGTAATTTTGCTGAAGTTCGTCCATCCGGGCGATACACCGCGCCCCGTCCATGCCCTCCTCGCCCCAAAACCACTCTTTAAAGACCAGCCCCATGTCCGCCAGGACGTTTTCCCAATTGGCATACGTCATCTGGAAGGCGCGCCCTTCCTTCATGGCCCGCCGCGCGTCATAAAGCAGCGCCTCTTCCGAAACGTCGCTGCCGTCCAGCACTCCCATGACACATGGCGAGTCCTCGCCCATGAGCGCGGCCTGCCCTTCCGGGGAAAAGAGCAGCGACATTACCTTGACCGCGTCCTCCAGCTTCTTTTCGTTACCCGGCTCTGCCAGCCGCCTGCTGATGCCGAAATAATACGTGGGACTGTACATGTATACGTTTTTACTACCATCCTCGCTGACATATGGCATCATGCCCAGTTCATCCGTGCTACCCGCTATCCTGGTATCGGAAACGGTGGCCACCGCAGTGAGGAAGACCGCCTTCCTCCCGCCCAGGTACTCTTCTATCAGCTCGAAGCTGCTCGCGTCCCCGGGATCGACATGGAACATTCCGATGTCGATGTAGCGTTGCACGTAATCCATCGTGTCTTCCCACATCCCCTCAGCCGTGGCCCTCCCCGCCAAAAAGTCGCGTTCCCAGTTTACCCCCTCCGGGGTGGTCAGCCAACTGGTCTTGGCCAGGTTGAACACGGCGGAAAAAGGGCCTCCGGTCACCTGCGTGGCAATGACGCCGGGAATCATCCCTTCCTTCTCGATTTCCTTGCACAACGCTTCGAGCTCGGTAAAATTGTCCGGCACCTTCCAGCCCTTCTCGTCCATCAACGTCTTATTATAATAAATGCCATACATGGAATTGCCGGTCGGCAAAAGGTAAATGCCGCCGTCAATGGACACCTCGTGCAAAACTGACGTGGAAAGGTCGTTGATAAACGGGTAGCTTGACAAATCCACGAGGCGCTCCCCCGCCAAGTCCTCGTCCACAATCTGCGACGTGATAAAAATGTCCGAAATGTCGTCGGCGCGCATCTGCGCCCAACTGTACCCCGTCTTGTTGCCCCCCTTGTAATAGACGAATTCCAGTTCGACCTCCGGGTACGTCTCGTTTAGCAATTCAAAAAAATCCTTGTGGTTTGCATAACTGCCCCAAGTCCCCCAAGTCAGCGCGTCGCCGTCCGCCGCTTTCCCATCCGTTTTCCCCCGCCCCTTTCCACCAGGGGAAGCCGGGGTACAGGCCGACACGGACAACGCGGCCGCGATGAATACGACGAACAAGCACCTTGCCATCTTCTTGCCCATCATGCCTCTCCTCTCTCATAACGTGTTCTGACATTATTTTATTCTTATTTTTTCCCTCTGTCAACGGTGACAATACAGCTTGTTGTTTTTTGCGCTTTTGCAGTAACTTTTTACGGGATGGGGAACAAGCTTTCTCATGACACAAAAAGGACGCGCCTGCCCGGCACGCCCTTTTTCACGTTCGATATATATCGGCCCAAATGTAGCGTCAACGTACAAGTGGCACGCACGAGCCCCTACATTTTTCACGCCATCACAATACTTCGCGAACGCATTCGATTTTATCCAGTTTTTCATTCAACCGCCTTATGATTTCACCTTGCCCTTCCACGTCGCCCGTAATTTTCGCCATCACGCCGGACAAATATTTTTCCAGCGGGGTGCCGACAAAGTATAACGCCTGGCTTTTAAACGCCTCCATGTCAAACGCCGTCCCGAGCACGTCCTGGCACGCCGCCAGCGCCCTTGGTTCTGCCGCGATGGAACCGATGGAGGATTTCGTGGACAAGCCATACGGGTTCTTACCGGTCAACATGATCCGTACGCTCTTCGTAATGTTCGCCACGGAATTCCCGGCCAACAACTCGTACACGCCCGGTTCAGCCGTCCACTCATGCAGGGACGTGTCGTAAGACGCGAATGATTTCGGCACGAGCTCCATTTCCACGCATGTTTCCTCTCCTGGCGCAAGCTCCACCTTGGCAAACGCCTTCAGCTCCTTCTCCGGCTTGTCGAGGGTGGACTTTTCGTCCCGCACGTACAACTGCACGACCTCCTTGCCCGCCATCGTCCCCGTGTTCTTCACCTTCACGGTCACGCGCAGGGGCTTTGTGGACCGGCTGTCATACTCCCTGTCCGACACGGCGATGTCCGTCAACTCAAACTTCGTATAGCTCAAGCCATGGCCAAACGGGTACAAGGGCTCGATGCCCTTATAATCGTAATAACGATACCCGACATATATTCCCTCGCCATAAGTCACTTCACCAAACTCGCCCGGGAAATTCTTGCTGGTCGGGCAGTCACGGTAATGCTTCGGGAACGTCAGCGGCAGCTTCCCGCTCGGGTTCGCGTCGCCAAACAAGAGGTCCGCCGTCGCCCTCGCGCCCTCCATGCCCGGGAAGAACAAGCACACGATGGCGTTTACGTCGTCCACGTAGTCCATCAAGTCCACCGGCCCGGCCACGTTCAATAATAGGACAATCCGCCTGCCGGCCGCCTTCGCCTTGGCGATGGACGCGACAAGCATTTCCTTGTCCGCCGGGTCAAAGTCCATGTCCGCGCGGTCGCTTCCTTCTTGTCCGGACGCTCCCGCGGTAATAATCACGGTATCGGTGTCGTCCCCGATTTCTTCATATAATACTTCGGAAGTCTTCGTCCCCACTTCCTTTACAAGGCTCGTAAACTTGCCCGTGTCCACCTGCGCGCTTCCGGAACCGGACTCCATGAACCGCTCGCAAAGCTTTCCAAACAAGGCCACCTTCGTCCCCTTGGCAAGCGGCAGGAGACCGTCATTTTTCAAAAGCGTGATGCCTTCCACCGCCGCGTCATAGGCGGCCTTGCGCGATAACCCGTTATCAATGGACGTGTACTTCCTGCCCTTGAACTTCGGCGTTTGCAAAATCATGCGGAGCGTCCTGGCCACCGCGTCGTTTAGCCGTTCCTCGCCAATCTCTCCCGACTCCACGGCCTGGTAAAGCCGCTCTTTTCCCCTCGGCCCCGGCATGTCCATGTCGTTTCCGGCTTTCAGCGCCTCCACCTGGTCGTACACCGCGCCCCAGTCGGACACCACCTGACCCTCGAATCCCCATTCCTCTTTCAACACTTGTGTCAACAGCCAGTCATTCTGTGCGCAGGGCTTCCCGTTGATGGAATTGTAGGCACTCATGACCGTCCCCACCTTTCCTTCCTTCACCGCCGCCTCGAACCCCGGCAAATATATTTCACGCAACGCACGCTCGGAAATGTGCTCGTTGACGCCCTGCCTGAGCGTCTCCTGGTTGTTTGCCGCAAAATGCTTCACGTCCGCCACCATGCCCTGGTCCTGCACGCCCTTGGAAAATTCCGGAGCCATCTTGCCGCAAAGGAACGGATCTTCCGAAAACGACTCAAAAAGTCGGCCGTTGCGCGGATCCCGGTGAATGTTCGTGTTCGGTGTTCCCAACAGCACGTCCACGCCATAGGTTTGCGCTTCCCGTCCCACGGCTTCACCCACCTTGTAAATCAATTCCGGCTTCCACGTCGCGCCCAGAAGCATCCCCGGCGGAAAACATCCCGGCTCCTCGCCGTTGGGCCGCACTCCGTCAATCAAGGAACGCAAATGCAAAATAATTTGCTTCGTCTTTTCCGGCATTTCCTCCGGCAACGGATTCGAATTGGTTGCATAAGGCACCAGTCCCATAAAGGCCGAGCCGCTCTCGTTGTTGGACTCGTTGCTTTCCTCCCCTTTCTTCGGCAACTTCTCCATCTTCGCGTCATCCATCTCAATGCTCATGCGAAGCCCTACCAGCTCGCCCATGTACTGCATCAGGTTCACGCCCGTCGCGCCATCCAAATATAATATGGACGGAATACCGTACTGCGGCATCTCCGGAGAAGAAAACGTACTCCTCCCCGTCAGCAGGTCCACCTTCTCCTTCACTGACATTTCCGCAAGCAACGCGGGAATTGACGCTTCATCCACCAATTTGCCCATAAACATTCTCCCTTCTCTTTTACGATTTGTTTTTTAATACCAATTATACCAGACACATTTCAAAAAAAATAACAATGTTGCGATTTACCTTGTACAATGTTGTCATTTGACCCGGACTTGAAAAATGGCCGCCCCTTTCATCCTGGGTTACAATTCACGGCCTAACCGGCCGTGGATTGTAACGGCATCCAGCCATTCAAAATTGCCTCTGGCAATGGGCTGGATGCCCACTGGCACCATCACTTTATCGGACGGTGGCCGTGCGGCAGGGCGCACAGCCCCGTGAACAGTAACATCCTGGTTTCATTCCTTACCAAAGCCACAAAAAAAAATTCCCACATTTTCCAAACATGTGGTATAATCAAAAAGGGTAAATCCAGATACCCTAGGAAAAATTTAGAGGAGAACGATAGAGATGAAAAAATTCAACATCTACAAAATCATCCAGTTCATTTTATTTGCAGTCCTTATGGCCGCCAGCTTGTACATGGTTTTGGCGAGTCCCGAACTTTCCGCCTTGCTTGCCGCCAACACGCAGCTTCGCACGGTATGCATCCTGCTTTGGGGTTCCCTCGGGCTTTCGCTCCTATTTACGATGACGGACTTTATTTTTTTCGCTTCCTCGAAGAACCGCCGAAAAATGGGATTCTCCATGTTTTTCGACCCCGTGGCCGGCATCGCGAACCGCCACGGTTGTGACGTTTTGATTGAAAAGTATTGGGATAAGCCACTGCCAAGGAACATCGGCTGCATCATGTTCGAATTGACGAACCTCAAGGAAATCAACCAGACTTACGGACATCTGCAGGGAAATAAAATGATACATGACTTTTCGAGCTTCTTACAAGAGGCTTCGCTTGACCTTTGCTTCGTCGGGCGCAATGGCGGAAACAAGTTCATCGCCGTTTTCGAAATTTGTGATTATGAAAAAATAAAGACCTTTTTAGATCTTCTTGACACCCGCGTAAACGAACACAACAAGATGCCGGACATTCATCCGATTCGGTTTCATTTTGGCATCGCGTTTGACGAAGATTCAAAGGTTCGCACCATTACCGACTTGATTGCCCTTGCGGACAAACGGATTTATAATACATGACTTCGAGACCCGAAAACCGTGACAGAAAGGAGAACGTGGCAATGCGCAAGAAACCACTTCTTTGTGGTATATTTCTTATGATATTCATGATGGCCTTTTTATCCATCGGCTGCACGGGGAACGCCAAGGATTCCTCGTCCTCCTCGAAAGGCCGGTCTTCCCAAAACCATACGGACGAACGAAGGACCACCTCGCAGGATTGCTTGTTGCCCGAAGCGCCGGGCACCGCCGTTTATGGAAATGACGCGGTTTCCATCGACGCCTCCAACTCGTCGGAAGGATACGTCATGATATGTTACAACGGCTCCGTTGACAAGGTGAAGCTACAAATTACCACGCCGGACCAGACGACCTACACTTACAACCTGGCCCTTGGCTCTTACGAGACGTTTCCCTTGCAGGGCGGAAATGGGACTTACGACATCAAGATATTGGAACACGCCTATGACGACAAGTATTCCGTCTTGTTTACCCAGAAACTCGACGTCACGATAACCGACGAATTCAAACCGTTCCTATACCCGAACCAGTACGTCTGGTTCGAGCAAAATTACAGTGCCGTCAGTTTTGCGAAGACGCTTTCCGAAGACTCGTCCAACGACTTGGACTACGTGGAGCAAGTATATCTTTATGTAATAGGAAACATCACGTACGACGAGGAACTTGCCGAGACCGTCACTTCGGGCTACCTTCCGAACATCGACAACACCATGCGCACGAAGAAGGGGATTTGTTTCGACTACGCGTCCCTGATGGCGGCCATGCTCCGCTCCCAGAACATCCCGACCAGACTGGTGGTCGGCTATTCCGGGGACGCCTACCACGCGTGGATCAGCGTTTACCTGGACGAAATCGGCTGGGTCGACGGCATCATCCAGTTCGACGGCAAAAGCTGGTCGTTGATGGATCCGACGCTCGGCGCGAACAACAGCAGCTCTTCAGTAAAGAAATATGTCGGTGACGGAAGCAACTACACGGTAAAGTATTTTTATTAATAAGGAAGGGGAGGACAATCATGAAACCATTTTCCAACATAGAACTTTCTTCATTCTGCGGCCAGACCGCCTTGATTTTAAAATCGGGCATTTCCGTCACGGAAGGGCTCACCATCATGCTGGAGGACGCCGCTTCCCCGGAAGAAAAGGAGGTATTGGAAAGCCTCCTGGAAAGCGTACAGGAAACCGGACAGTTGTACCAGGCCATGGAAAACACGAAAATTTATCCTTCCTACATGATACACATGGTACAAATCGGGGAGGAGACCGGCACGCTCGACGAGGTCATGGAATCATTACGAAACCATTACGAGCGCGAGGATTCCATTAGCAAGAGCATCCGCAACTCCATCACGTACCCCATGATTATGACCGGGATGATGGCCGTCGTCATCGTCGTCCTCCTCGTGAAGGTCATGCCCATTTTCAACCAGGTGTTTATCCAGCTCGGCACGGAGATGACGGGATTTTCCCGGGTGCTGATGGACATGGGAACCATCATCAACCGTTACGCCGTCGTGTTCATCGTCCTTCTCGTACTCATCGCGGCTCTTGCCATTTACGGCACGCGCACGGCCAGTGGACGGGCGATGGTACAAAAACTCGGATACAAACTTCGTTTCACGCGGGTCATCTACGAGGAACTGGCGGCCTGCCGGTTCGCCAGCGGGATGGCGCTCACCCTTAGCAGCGGCCTGAACCCGGATCGTAGCATGGAACTGGTTCATTCTTTAAATGACGACCCGGTTTTCCAGAAAAAGCTCGACCTTTGCCAGAACGAGATTAACGAAGGGAAGGACTTGTCACAAGCCCTTTTCGCCTCGGGGATGTTTTCGGGAATTTATGCCCGCATGGCCTCCATCGGCTCCAAGACCGGTTCCATGGACCAGGTCATGGAACAGATTGCCGAGCTTTACCAGGACGACATCGACACCCGCATGAACAACGTACTGGCGGTGCTAGAACCCACCTTGGTCATCTTGTTGTCCTTAATCGTGGGCGTGATTCTCTTGTCGGTAATGATGCCGCTGATGGGAATCATGTCGAGCTTATAATCACGGAAACGCAGGCTTATGGCAATTCACGGACATCGCCGCAAGCACTTCGTGAAATCCGCCATGCGATTGTCAACTATAGGAAAGGAGCCTTGGGGCATGAGTCGATTTACATATAAGAAGCAACCGCGCACCGCGCCAAAATTTTTGCTTTCCGTCTGCTTGTTTTTTGCCATCCTCTTCCTCTTCGTGGGAGGCGTCTCCTCACTCTCCTCCGGCACGAGGCAGAGGCAGAAGGAAAGCCTCGAAAACGCCATCACGCGCGGCATCACGTATTGCTACGCCATGGAGGGGACTTATCCGGAAAGCCTTGACTACCTGCGGGAGAACTACGGGCTTACCTACGACGAGAACTTGTTCTTCGTTGACTACCGCGTCACCGGCTCGAACATTTTCCCCGACGTGACAATCATTGAAAGGAAGGATCAATAATGCGGTTTCGAACAAAGCACAAGCACATGATAGATTTTTTGTTTCCCGTCGCGTTATTTTTTGTATTTGCCTTGTCCGCGCTCACGGTCATCCTGCTTGCGGCCAAGATTTACCAGTCCACCACGGAGCATTCCTCGTTCAATTATACGTCAAGGACATGCTTGTCCTACATCGCGGAAAAGATTCATCAAAACGACGTGGGCGGTACGGTGTCCATCGGGACTTTTGACGGATGCGACGCGCTGGTTCTGGAACAGGCGCACGGTGAGGACACGTATTATACTTACATATATGTCCATGAAAATGAATTGAAGGAACTTTTCATCAAAGAAGGGGCAGAAGTGACCGCCGCGGACGGCAAGACGGTTCTCAAGGTGGAGGATTTTTCGATGGAATCCCTTTCCGACAACCTCATGCAATTCCACTGCGTCGACGAAAACAACCAGGAGAGTTCTTCCGTTTTATGCATAAGGAGCCATTGAACCACCGGCTCCACGCATGCCGCACACACGACATGTACCACGTGATTCACACACGTGCGATGCAAAATAGCGTTTTGTTTTAAACATAAACAGAAAGGATTACTTTTATGGTACGTAAAAGCAGGGCCAGATCATCCAGTTTATTTTTGATAGAATTGATACTCGCCATCCTCTTTTTCTCGGTCGCGAGCGCCGTTTGCGTGCAATTATTCGTAAAGTCGCATTTGTTAAGCAAGGATTCCAACGCCATGAACCACGCGGTAAGCGAATGCGCCAACGTCGCGGAAATCGTCGCCTCGGCGGAAAGGGCAGAGGACGTCCTGAACGCGCTGGAAGCCTTGTACCCGGACGCCTCCCGGCCCGAGGCCGGTACGGACACGCAAGACAACCTCTTTAACGGAACCATTTTCGTGTTTTATGATAACGCGTTTGTCGCCTGCAAAGAAGGGACCGAAGCGGAATACTTTCTTGCCATTCACCTCACGGAGGAAGAAAATACGTTGCAGGCCCACATGCAAATGTCAAAAATGGAGAACCCGCAAGACCTCGCGCGGGCCGACGGACAAATCGTTTTTGAATTAGAAACCACGCACCACGTGGCAAGGAGGACAGACCATGCGCAAAGATAAACAGCAATCTTCTTTTATAAACATCGGATCCTCCTCGCTGCTGGTCATATTCTTAATACTGTGCCTTGTCACCTTCGCCATCCTCTCCGTCTCCAGCGCCAAGAGCGACCATTCTTTCAGCGAACGGTTGGCAGGACATAAGACGGAATATTACGAGGCTTCCGCACGGGCGGAGCTCATTGTCGGGAAAATTGACGAGACGTTGTACGGGCTGGCTGAAAGTGGCGGCCCGGCAGGTTCGCAAGGCGTTGCACAAGGCGGGGACACGGCCGAAAACACGGACACGGTTGACACGCCGCAAAACGCGGAAGATTACTTTGCCGCCGTGGCGAAAACGTTTGACGGCATGCTGGTTGACGGCATCACGCTTTCCTGCGCCACCGTGGCAGACGACCTTTTTATCTCTTACGAAGTCCCGATAGGCGAAAAGCAGATGCTGAACGTGCGGCTCTTGGTCACGGACTACACGAAGGATGACACCTATTATAGGACCGCGGCGTGGCAGGTCGTTCCTTTCGGCACTTGGGAAGGCGACGAAAGTCTCGACCTCATGCCGGTCACACAGTAACATATCCGTGGGGCATAACAAATAAAAGGAGTTGATTTTTATGAATTTAAAAGAAATATTGGAACAGGCAATCAACGAGCAGGCCTCCGACGTGTTCATCGTCGCCGGACTTCCCGTGTCCTTTCGAAAAAACAACGTCATACGCCAGATTAACGGGGAAAAGTTGTTCCCGACGGATACGGAAAGCTTGTTGGCGGAAATCTACGGGCAGGCCGGCGGGCGCAGCCTGAAAATCCTCCACGACATGGGAGACGACGATTTTTCCTTTGCCATCCCCGGATTGTCACGTTTCCGTGTCAGCGCCTACAAACAGAGGGGCGCGTTGTCGGCGGTCATCCGCATCATTTCCTTCAACCTTCCCGATTTTAAAGATCTGGGAATTCCCGAACACGTCATCCACCTGGGCGACGGCGGAAAGGGTATGGTGCTCGTCACCGGGCCTGCCGGAAGCGGGAAATCGACCACCCTCGCGTGCATTATTGACCAGATTAATAAAAAGTCCCACAAGCACATTATCACGCTGGAAGATCCGCTCGAATACCTCCACCGGCACGATCAGAGCATCGTCAGCCAGCGCGAAATCAACGTGGACACGGAAAATTACGTGACGGCCCTTCGTGCCGCCCTTCGCCAGAGCCCGGACGTGATCCTTCTTGGCGAGATGCGCGACTATGAAACGATAAACGTCGCCATGACGGCCGCCGAGACCGGACATTTGCTGCTCTCGACGCTCCACACCATCGGCGCCGCCAACACGATAGACCGTATCATCGACGTGTTCCCGGCCAACCAACAACGGCAGATTGCCATACAGCTTTCCACCGTGCTGACCGCCGTCGTGTCACAGCAGCTTGTCCCGACGGTCGATGGCAGGGTCATTCCCGCTTTGGAAATCATGACCGTGACCCCGGCCATCCGCAACATGATCCGGGACAACAAGGTGCACCAGATTGACGGCCTGATTTACTCTTCCATGAAGGAAGACATGATATCCATGGACGGAAGCCTGCAAAACTTATGCAGGCAAGGGAAAATCAGCAAGGACACGGCGTTGAAATACGCCACGAACCCGGAAATGTTGGGCAAGAAATTATAAAGCACCAATCGAGTAGGGGCGATTTTCCCCTACTCGTCGCGCCGGGACAAGCCGCGTAAGCAACATATGCCTTTTTGTCCCGTGTGCACAAAAAGCCTGTGTTCTTGAGACGGGAGTCATTCCGCATCTGATATAACGTGGGCAATAAACATCACCCGCCCTTCCATTCACCTTCGGCAGGACGGGTGATGGCATGTTCCCCGCTTACGAAAATGGAAGTTCGTCATCATTCCCGTCCTCATCTTCGTCATCCCAGTCTTCATCCCCGTAATCTTCAAAATCCCAATCTTCATCCCCATAATCCTCGAAGTCCCAGTCTTCATCTTCGTCACCGGCAAAGAGCTCCCCGAAATCGGTGAATTCCTTTTCCATCATCTTGTCGACTTCGTCCTCGTACTTTTCAAGGGACCTGCGCATGCGCCTGGCCTTGTCCTTTTCGCCCATCGTCTCGTAAAGCCGTACCGCCGCCCGCCAAATCATCTCGTTTTCCTCGCAACATTTCCCGTTGTCCGGCAAATATTCCTTCACGACTTTTTCCGCCCCGGCAAGCTCTCCCGCGTCGGTCTGCGCGTAAACGAGCGCCGCGGCCGACACCTGCCCGGCCTCCTCCGACTGGTTCTTGACCGCCTCCTGGTGCCACCTCTCGCAAAATACCACGGCCTCCCCAATCTTTCCTTGTCCCTTTAACGCCTTGGACAATACGAAACGAATGTCCGTCGATTCGTCTTCCACCCAATGAAACATTCCCAGCAACGTCTTGCAAACCTCATAGAGCCTCTCATACATTTTATGCATGTCCAACTCGTCCATGTAATCCTCCAAAAAGCCCGACACGTCATGCGCGAAATCCGTCTCGTCATCTACCTGGTACAACTCGCCGGCAAAATCCGGATTCACCTTCCGCTCGCTCTCAATGATTCCAACCAGCGCGTCGAACGCCTCGTCCCATACGTCCTTGTCCATGGTTGACGATATCATGTTCATATAACATTTTCCTGACAATTGGTCAAATCTCTTCCACATTCTGTCCATGATAAAATCCTTAAACCTTTCTTTTTTATTACATGGCGGGACAAAGCTCCGCCCCGCAAAACCCCCGTCACTCACCGCCCTGCCCCGCGCCCCGTCTCTTAAACAACTTCCCTGTCCAATCCACTAAAAAAACCTGGCAATTTCCGTGTCCTTCTTCCTCGGCGGCATCTCCGGTTCCACCATCCCATATCCAAAAGCGATGACCGAGACGATTTTCTGATCCTTCGGAACTTCCAGCAGTTCCCGCAACTTCGCCTCGTCGCGAATGCCCATGATAAGGCTGTCGATTCCCAAGTCCTTCGCCTTCAACACCATGTTTTCATTTTGCAACGCCAAGTCATAAATACCCCAACCGTTTCCCAGCTCGTTGACCGCCTGGCCGTCCCGCTCGAAACCGGAACGGTTCATCACGAACGCCGTCACCACCAGGACGCTCGCACCTTGGCAACTATTCGCGTTAAACTCGGGCAGACATTCGTTTCGTACCTTCTCAAGCAAGTCCGACGACACCACGCAATAATATCTCGCCGTCTGGCTGTTTTTCCACGACGGTGCCAATATGGCGGCCTCCAAAATCTCCCTCATCTGCTGCCCGCTCACTTTCTCAAGTGGGTTAAACGCGCGCACGCTCCTTCTCGTCTCCACTACCTTTTGGAACTCCATGCTGCTTCTCCTTTCGTCCATCATCTTGCTACATTTTAACACATATCTGGCCAGCGTGCCATAAAACCCGCAAAAAACATCAAAAAAATCCCATTTGATTTTACATACTAATCTGTTATAATGGTACCAGGGTCAAAAGGTCATGTGTTCCATGCTTGCATGGAAAAGCATGACTTTGGAAGTGCGCAAAACACCGAAAAGTAGCCATTTTCCGTAGGAAAATGAGCGGATTTGAGGTGTTTTAGGGCACTGAACGTCCAGTGGACGTTCGTTTAGTGCCGACCGTAGCGGAGCGGAGACAACGAGAGCACGTAGTGCGGAGTAATCCGTGGGTATCATTGGGGCAAAACTTGTTTTAGCCCCAACATCTTATAATGAATCATGCAAAAGCATTCCCTTGTTTGAGTATTTTGGCAGCGTCGGTGTAAAGATGGCAACACGGCCGGTGCCATATGTGCACCGGCGCCACCATCTAATTATAGCATTCCCAGATTGTTTTTGCACTTCCTATTTTCATGGAGCACTGTTTCCGAAAGAAGACGGGTAAGTGACACGGCATCTGGAAACGGACGGAATTCGGGAGTAGATGTAAGTAGATGTACTTTGGAACCGATGACGCCGCCCTTTAAATCGGAATGAGGAAACAAAACTAAGAGGAGGAAAAAATTTTGAAAAAGACAAGTATCATCTTATCCGTACTAACCATGGCCGCCCTGCTCATGGCGGGTTGCGGCGATGACTCCGGCAAGGCGGCCACGATGCGCTTCTTGCGGGCCGACGGCGAGGCATGGATAAGCGACGAGGAACAAAAGAACCTTGACGTTGCCGAAGGAATGAGCCTTTATTCGGGCTACGGCGTGGGCACGTCGGCCCACGCGAACGCGTGGCTTACATTGGACGAGGCGACGACGGCCAAGATGGATTTCTCAAGCGAGATTGGAATTAAGCGGAGCGAAGACGGAAAACAACTCGAGGTGGACGTAAAATCCGGCAAAATGTATTTCAACTTGGCCGAACCCCTCAAAGACGACGAAAGCCTTGACATCGAGACAAGCACGATGACAGTGGGCATCCGGGGAACCGCCGGCTGGGTGGAAAGTCACGACGATTATTCCATCGTTGCCATTTTAGAGGGCCACGTGGCGCTCACCGCCAAGAACGGGGGCGACTCCGTCATATTGGGCGAGGGATATATGGCCACCCTTTTCCATGGCCGTGGATTTGAGGTTGAGCAATTTTCCACAAAAGACGTCCCGGAATTCGTGATGAACGAGGAAGACACAGTCCATATGCTGGAGACGCTGGGGATGAACCTCGACGCGTCCGCAAACGACACGGAAACGAAAGAGGATTCTCCCGACTCCAAGTTGCCCTATGACCCAAAAGCCGGCTTGGAACTGCCCGAAATTCCCGATGACGGCATTGCCAGGGAAGTCATCGAGGTGGCGGATAACGAGGCGTTTCAATCACTCCTCGCGAGCGGCCGCGACCTGTCCAATACCGAAATACGGCTCGGGGACGGCGAGTACAAGTCCGACTACGGCCTGGCCATCGGCGCATACGAAAACGTGTCCATCATCGGCACCGGCAAGACGCGGATCGTCGTAGACAATGGGGGGGCTACCGTCCTGGATTCATACGGATCCAAGAACCTGCTCCTTTACGGACTGGTACTTGGACACGACATCCCGCCCATGGACGAGTGCTCGATGGGCGTCTTGTCCTTCTTCGGATGCGAAAACGTGTCCGTGGTGGGCTGTGACATCTACGGCTGCGGACTCGTCGGCATAGAAGCTTCCAGCGACGTCACCATCACGGATTCCGTGATACGGGAATGCAGTTATTCGGCCGTACAAACATACTCGGACTGCACGGTCCATTTCGTCAATTCCATCATCCAGGATAATGACGGCCCATACTTGTTTGTCGGTGCCGAGGGCTCGAAATTCTTATTTGACGACTGCACCATACAAGGAAACCACTCCAATGCGGAATTTGCCCCAATGAGTGATGGCATGGAGCCCGACGTGACCATGAACAACACCACGGAAAAGAATAACGCCTGGCAGTGAGCGGCTGATTTCATCCGACTGTGAATAATAACGATTAATCAGCAAGGTATTCCTCCAGACAAACACCCAAGGCGTGAATCTGTTTTGCGTCATCCCGGCCCACATAGCGATAGTGCCAGGGCTCATAGATGATACCGGTAATCTCGCTCTTCCCGGTAGGGTAACGGAGAATGAAGCCATATTCCCAGCTATGAGCCATCAGCCATTTTTGAACCTCCGTGTTCTCTTGTGATTCGTCCAAAAGCTGGTGGTCAATGTCCACGATGTCCACCGCCAGACCCAACTGGTGCTCACTGGTTCCCGGCACTGCCACGGACTTTCCCGCCTCGGCTTCGGCGGCATCCTGGTCGTATCCTTTGTCCAGATACCGCCCTACCTCTTGTTGATACAAGCTCTCCTGAACTTCCTGGGTGCGGTAGGCAGAACAAATAACCGGGGTCAGCCCATCCGCCCGGCAGGCATCCATCATTGCCTGAAGGTCGGGATAGCACCGCTCGTCCACCTGAAGGCCATTTTGGAGCGTTACCGTCTGAACCGTATAATTTTCAGGCAAAGGATTCCATGGGTTGACCAGCACCAGCTTCCATGTACCTGCCGCAATAGGCTCTGACGCAACGGAAGGGTCAGACGCCGATTGCGGCGGACTATTTTGTATGGACTCATTCGACGCGGGCACGTCCGCCGCCGGAGGGTCAACCGTCTTGTCCCCACTCGGCATGAAGGCCACCATGCAAACAATAGTGGCAAATAGAAAAGCGGATACGGGAAACAAGTGCCGGGCCAGTCGGTGAAGCCGTTTTTTCCTGCGTCTATATTTGCGCTGGCATATGTATCTTTTATGTACTACGTTCTCGATTTGTCTCATAAAAATCACCTCGCCATGATTGGAATATCCTCATCATAGCAAGGTGTTTCTTAGAATCTTTATCGGTCTGCCATCACTTTGGCATCTTCATCATTACAATTCACCACTCATTGAAAATTAAAAAAAATGTAATCACTTGTTATTTCCAGATTCAAGTCATAAATTGTCGCGTCGTCTTTTGAGAAAAAGCCTATGCTAAACCAAGAGGGTTGGTCACTTGTCATAGTATGGTCATCCACTACTTTCATATCTATCCGATTAAAATCATAGTAGTCCTGCAAAAACACGATCCACTTATCCACCCAAAAAGTGGCATCTTCTACCACGCCGCCATCTGTCGGGACATTCTTTACCATTATCCGTACGGCTTTTCCCGTGGCATCGTCTACCGTTATAAAAGTTCCAAGGCCATTACCCCATGTACATGTCCAAATCAGGGCCGAGCTTCCATCTTCGCCCACCAGCAACTGCGGTTCTGCATATCCGTCGGCTTGTGCCGCATATTCCAACTCACCTTCCGGAAGCAGGTCGTAATCATCTAACATCTCCATCACGTCCAGTGCCGCTTGGCTGGCATCTTCTTTGGCCAGTACCGTTTTCCCCTCCCAGATGCTCTCCACGTGTTCCATTGACATCAACTGTAAAGTTGCCCCCACGTCGCCCTCCTGCCGTAAGGTAAGATTAATGCCGCTCAGCTTCATTTTCTTTTGAAACTTACTGATTTGAGCGTCCTGCATTTGTGATGCCAGGTAAGGCAAAGTCGCTCCCAGAACGACGAAGAACAAGGCAACAAACAAAGTGGAGAATGGTAAAATATATTTCCTCCCGCACTTCATGGACGTCCTCCTCTCAGTTCCACGGTGACACAAGCTCCACCTTTTTTTCTATTTGCAAACCGCAGGCTTCCGTTATGGAGCGATACAATTTCCCGGCACAAAGCCAGCCCCAGTCCAAAACCTCCTTGCCTTCGGGAACGAGCCTTGTCCACGCGATAAAACGGCTCTGTCAGATGCTTCAACGCCTGGGGCGGAATGCCCCGACCACCGTCTAAAACACGAATCCGACAGCCCCTCTCCGTCATTTCCTGACAAAACCGCAATTCCCCTCCGTCCTCCATCGACTTTTGGGCATTGTCCGCCAGGTTCAATAGGAGCGACCGCACCAGATCGGGCTCCATCAAACAAATTCCTTCCTCGCAGTCATAATAGAGATGAATGCCCTTCTCCTGGTAAACCGGCTCCAACCACCGGGCCAATTGCTCCACCAGCGCTCCGGGGCTGACCGGAACCAGGGGTATGTCCCGCCGCCTAAGCACTAGCAGTTCCAACAACTTGCGGGACAAGCTTTCCAGCCGCTTGCCCTCCGAATAAATGTAACCTGCCGCCTCGGCTTGTTCCTCCTGGGTCAACGTGCCGCTCCCAATCAAATCAGCATAACCGACAAGGGAAGTCATCGGGGTTTTCATTTCATGGGCAAAACTGCCGACAAACCGCTCCTGCCGTTCTACGGATTGGCGCAATTGCTCAATATGGCGTTCCTTCTGTTTCGCATCGTTTTCCAATTGTCCCGCCATCGTATTAAAATCCCTAGAAAGCTCTCCAATCTCATCCCGTGACCGAACCCGGACACGAGTGGCATAATGACCGGACGCAATCATCCGGGAGGCTCGAGACAAGTCTTTAAGCGGGGATGTAAGAACCCAGGAAATGGTATAGGACAGTATGCCGCACAGCAAGAACATGGCGAGAAAGACTTGAAAATAGGTATGCCGTTGGGCGTCCCTCGCGATATAGAGTTCACTGACATCATGGCTGGTTAAAAGGTAGAGCGTGTTCCCATTTGTTTCTATCGCTCCGGCCAATACCAGATAATGCCCGCCTTTTCCATCCTCCAAAATGTGAAACAAGCACTCTCCCGATGCCGGCATCTCGACACTTTCGCTCATTCGGAATATTGAAGTTTGAACACTCCCGCCCTCATAAATCACTTCCTCCGCGGTGGACAACCGAAGATTTGACCAAAAGGCACTATTTTGCTGGTAAAGCTGCTCCATCGTCCGTGAGAGTACCTCCCGATTCAAATACGCTTCCAGACCGTTGACGATTTGCAGCGTGCCCCAGACCATGCGATAATCACCAAACGCCGCGGCTTCCTCCCGTTCCAAGGATTCCTTGAAAGAGGCGGAAATCAGCACGCTTCCTCCGATTCCAAAAAGAAAGGACAATAGTGCCAACATGGAACACGTTATTTTCAGGTGAATTTTCAAGTCTCCACCTCCAACCGGTAGCCCACCTTGTTAATCGCCCGAAGGCAATTTTCCCACCCAACCTTTTTCCGCAAGCGTTGAATATGGAGATCCACCGCCTTGCTACCGAAAGGATATTCTTCGCCCCACACCCGTTCATAGATTGTTTCCCGGTACATGGCGCGCCTTGGATTCCTGACAAACAGTAGAAGTAAATCATACTCCGTCTTGGTTAAACTGATTTCTTGCCCATCCCGCCACACCTGCATGGAAGCGGTGTCAATTTTCAAATCTCCGATTTCCAGCATCATGTCACCCTTTTTATACCGGCGCAAAACCACGTCAATGCGAGCCAGTAGTTCAATCACTTCGAAGGGTTTCACAATATAATCTTCCGCCCCCAGCTTGAGCCCCTTTACCCGGTCTTGGACGGAGCTTTTTGCCGTCAAAAAAATCACCGGAATTTCCAGCGGACGAATGTAGTCCATCAGCTCAAAGCCATCGATTTCAGGGAGCATTACGTCCAGCACGATTAAGTCATATTGGTTCTTCTCTAAACAATCTGCCGCCTCCAGTCCATCAAAAGCACAAGTACAACGGTATCCTTCCTTGGCCAGGCTAAGACGAATCAGGTTGGAAATTGGCGCTTCATCTTCTACAATCAAAATGTTAATCAAGACAAATCCTCCCAGCACAAAATCATGATACATTCATCATACATCATCCAGGCATCAAAACGGCAACAGTGCAATGTAAACGTTTGCTCTCTTGAAGATACGGTATTCTAAAATTCTATTGCTTGCATAATAGCATCCCCGGGAATATCGTTAACAAAACTGAATCGTATCTCTTAGGGCTCTTTTTAATCCTTGTCCTTCGTCGCAAAGTAATCTTTTATAACGACAGTGGATTTTTGCCCGTCTCCAGAAAATGCCGCTTTACTCACTTATGCATCTAATATACCACATTTACCCCCCTTTTCATACCTTTATACACTATTTTCCAAAAAATAAAAGCGATGGAATCCATCTCATTATCTTACTTTTTTGAAAAAGATAAAAAAAGAACTTGACTGTAAACCTTATCGATACCTTATATTTCAAGGAAAATAATAGTTTTGTAACAAGAGGATATGGTACTTTCATCATAATCATATTTTGAAATAATACCATCTTTTCCTCGGTGTTTGAATTTTCCACACCCCTTTCCTTCATCACATCAAGGAGATCATCTACGATATATTCCCGACTCTGGGTATGTAGCACTTCATATTCCGGCACAATATAACCGTTCAGAATATCGCTCTTTTCGGTAAATGCCTGATAGACACGTTCTGCACCCACACCCAGTTTTGCCGCAACATTTTCAATGCAAAACACGGCAAATTCAAGCTCATTGGAATTTTTAATGTTCTCATCTGCCAGCATAAGCAAGACCTCCTTTACTTTATTTTAGCCAAAACATCCTGAAAAATTGCATAGTTCTTCTTCACACCGTCATCCAGGTCGATGGAGATCATCTGGTCGGCAAGGTGATGAATCTTTTCTTCGTAAGCAGTCAGCTTTTTGTTCAGCTTCACACGCTCGCCGGTGGAAGCATTGGCAATCCGCTGTTCCAGATCGGCAATGGCAGTACGATAACGAGCCTGCTGTTCATGCACATAATCGGTACGGATACGGGCAATGATGTCCGGCTGATAGCGGTGCATATAAATCAGTGCCTTAAAGCCGTTCTTCTTGCCGCTGTCAAACAGCCAGTAAATCGGACGTTTCTGGTAAATTTTGCAATGGTCGGCATAAAAATCATTCAAGAAATAGTTCCGAATGACATCCTTGGGCTGACCTTTGCCGCCCAGAGCGTCTGCAATGAATTTCAAGTTTTCGTCCAGAGTGTCTGCACCGTAGACTGTTTTCACAAACTCTACGAACAAACCCACAGCATAGGAGATGAAAGAGCGAATATCTCTGCCCAAATCTGCTTTGCGGACAGTTACATCCTTATCCTCAACCTCTGGTGTCAGCTCGTCCTGCAAGCTGTAAATATCAATGAAAATACGGTTCAGTTCTTCCTCGTTGTCTTTCAGCTGATTGAAACGGTCGTCACATTCAGTCTGCCACTGGTCGAAAGCTTCGGCAATAGTCTGAACTTTGCGAAGCAACGAATGGTGCTGGAAATCCCATGGGGTTTCAAAAGAATCCCAATCATTGCGAGATAGGTCAATATTTCTTTCTACTAACTGCTCTATTTCCTCATTAGGCTTTATTACAACCGATGCTTTTCCAAGGGAATCCTCATGATAATCTAATGTTGGCGATAGCATTTGCAAAAAGCTCTGAATTATAGGTGTATTATCTATATAGTCACAAATTGTTTTTCCTGGTATTTTTTCATAATTTTCTTTTTTTGCTGAATATCGTTCCTTTCCAGATAAAAAGATTTCTTCTTTTTCAGTTTGACCCATTCCACTTACAAGACGAACATAAACTCCCTTGTAATCGGAAATGTCTGAATTGTTTAAAACAAAACTTGTCGTTTGAACAACCTCTCCGCTTATTTCTTCAAAAGCTCTTGCTCCTAAATGTGCCATACTCGTAATATTATATGCCGATAAATAGGTACGCAATTTTTCAAAGCTGCCCAAAAACATCCAAGCGTGCTGAGTAATCAAAGCTGCATATCCTTTAGTTTTAGTCATTCGCAAGCATCGCTGAATAAAAACAGCAAAAAAATCAGTTTTTCCTTCTTCGTAATTCTTTTGCACATATTTTATAAGTTTTGCTCCACCATTACTTACTGACATATATGGCGGATTAGTCGTTGTCACATCATACTTCTGTACCAACGCCTCTGCCACCTGCACCAGTGGCAACAAATCTCTCAACGCCGCTTCACGGGTAGTATAGCCATAGGATTCATAAATTTTCATCAGCACATCGAACATATACGCAAGGATATGACCGAAACCGAAACATGGGTCGATTGCCGTGTCTAATTTGATACAACATAACGGCAGCCTCTTTCTACCCCTTAACGATGAACACCCCCGCGTGCATTTTTGCACACCCCTCATAACGATGCCGTATGCACCGTTACGGAGTAAGGAATTCGGATTTATTGCTGCCTGTACGTACAATGCGTTTTCCTCAAGAAACCATAAATTTGCATATCTGTTAATCCAGATACTTGATGTGAAAATACTTATTCAGTCTGGAATCTGATTTGTTTTCCCTTACAAACTCAAGTTCAAATCCACATTTTTCGTAGAAACCAGATGCCTGAAATCCATTCGTGCAGAGATTAATATTATTAAAACCCTGACCGCTGAAGAACTCTTCAACAGCTTTAATTAACTGCATTCCGATGCCTTTCCCTCTATATCCGTCCTTTACGACCAGTTCATCGATATATATTTCAGAAAAGAAGCTGGCACCCGAAATAGCGCCTATCATCTCATCACAGCGCTTTGCCACAAAGCAAAACGGTGTGTAATTACATGAGATTCCATTGCTCGTTTCGTATTTTTCCTGTTCTGCTTCTATAAAGTTTTCAACCTTTGAGTCGAATTCGACTTTGCTGATTTTCATAAGCACCCCACACAATACCGATTTACAATCGTGCTTTCAGTTCCTCTCTGACTTTTTCCAAATCGCTACTGGTCAGTATTGGAATCAACCTGTCAATTTCCTCGATGCTCTTATCCCACCATCTAAATCTGAGCATCAAATCAATCAGTTCATCATCAAAACGTTTTCGCAGTTCCTTCGCGGGATTCCCGACCACAATGGAATACGGCACAACATCGCTGCCTACAACACTGTTTGCTCCAATGATAGCTCCATCACCGATGTGAACACCCGGAAGGATAACCGCATTCTGTCCAATCCACACATCGTTTCCGATGATGGTATCTCCTTTGAGCGGAAGGTCAGAAGGCGCAGGTGAATTCATATTCCACCCTTCCAGGGTATAAAAAGGAAAGGTCGATACGGCATTCATCTGATGATTTGCGCCGTTCATCACAAACTCAACACCTGCAGCTATCTGGCAGAACTTGCCGATGATTAGTTTATCTCCGTTCCACTCATAGAGATGCGTTACATGGCTCTCAAATTCATAATCGGCAATGTAGGTGAAATCCCCAACAACAATATTCGGGTTCTTTATTGTCGGCTTCACATAGATTTCTTTATCATATCCGGCAATCGGATGGATTGTATTCGGATCAGGTTGTTTTCCGTTTTTCATTTTGCTCACCTTGTAATTAGCGTTTACTTCCTCGAAAGCCAATCTTCCTTCGTCATAAGATTTACATGACCTGTCCTTTTTTCGTGCATCAACGGAACATCTACATTCTCCGATTTCCACTGATACTTGAATCCGCATTTTTCCTGGACGCGCTTGGACTTGGTATTGCCTTCGTAATAGCCGATCCAAACCTTCTGCATACCGCAGTCCTCAAAAGCATGGCGGAGCATTTCCTTCACGGCTTCCGGCATGATACCTTGACCCCAGAACGGTTTTCCAAGCCAGTAGCCCATCTCGCATTCATCGTCCCGGTCGGTCATGTCGGTATGCCCATTCAGCTTCAATTCTATTGCGCCGATAGCCTTGCCATCCTCTTTCAGACAAACGGCATAAGCCTCTTTGCCGTTAAAGACGTTTTTTATCACATCGCGGCTCTCGTCCAAACTCTGATGTGCAGGCCACCCGGCAATCGGCCCCACATCGGGATCGCTGGCGTATTTGTATAAATCCTCCGCATCGCTTTCTTCCCAGCGGCGGAGAATCAAGCGTTCAGTTTCAAGCAACTTTTCATCTTTCTCGAACAGGGCGGCTATGGAAGAATCGTAATCCTTGTCAATCAAGATTGTCTGCTCACCTGTCTGGCTAAACCCCTCTATGACCTTCCGATTATCCTCTTTTAACCAATCGGCTGTGCAGTCAGAATCAGCCAATCTATTCTCAATATCAGACCCATGATTCCGTATATCATCAAAATGCGTATCAATATAAGCATCCGTCATGGCAAGGCAAACGAACCTGATTTCTGACAAATAATTATTGTCAAAGTCTTTTCGCCAATCATAAGGAATATAACATCCCTCTACGATAAGATTCTGTTGATTCTCTATGGCCGTCTTAATCATTTCACGAACAATAGGCCAAAGATATCCGACAAGTTCTTCATCATCCTCCGGCGTAAGTTCCGTATTGCCACTTCTGATTAATCCCATCTTCAGATGATCAATAGAGACATATGGATATTTATATTTTTCAAGCATCCTCTGAGCAAGCACTGTCTTGCCAGTATGGGATGCACCAGTAATAATAACAATCATAATTCACACACCATAATATATTCTTCGGCGTTCTCATCCACGGTCTTGAACCCTACATTCTCGTACATCTTTACGGCGTAATTTGCTTTCTGCACCGCCAAGGACGCTCGTTCGTAGCCCTGCCATTTCAGCAGTTCGAGCATCTTCACCATAAGCTGTGAACCGATGCCCTGACCGCGATATTCCTTGTAAAGCGAGATGGCGAAGGACGGAGTCTCGTCATCTACATGACCGTAATCGTCCATGATTCTCGTCCATACCGCGCCGACCACCTTGCCGCCGAAATCTGCCACCAGGCAGTTATCGCCTTTCCGGGTACCGAAATCATCCGTATACACACACAGTTCCGGCTTCTCGATGATGTCCCGCGCAGGCGGCTCCGCTCCCTTCGGAATAAAGATTGCTTCATACAAGAAGTCCTTTAGCAGATCGGTTTCGCCCTTGCGAAGGCCACGGATTACATATTTTTTGTGCTTGTCGCTCGTCATGTGGGAGATAAGCTCGTTACGCACCCTGCCAAGCATCTCAAGCACCTGCTTTCCGATTCGCTCCGGCTCGTTATCGTTCCCGCCGCATATTAGCTCCAGCGTGTCCGGTGTCCAAATGTACCCATGCGCCTTGTTGTAGAGGTACTGTTGGAATTCCTCATATTCTTTTTCTTTCAGTTGCTTCATTTCTATTTTTTCCTTATCGGATGCCGAATTACCGTTTTCAATTTGTCAGGAGTGACCTTTCTGGCATCACTGAGATATATTTCATGGTGTAGCCTTTTATCTGTAATATCGAGAGCATACCCCTGACTTTCCATATACTCGTGCATGAGTGCAACGGTGGCAGGCTCATTATCATAGGAGCCGATGTGCATACATTGAACGCACTCTCCCTCATCATAGGTTAGGAACTCGACCTTGGAAAAATCCGTCTTCTTTTTCCTGGTTGCCTCCTCGACCGCCCATTCAAAATCTTCCTTTGTTACAAAATCAGGAAGACGAATGACCGATATCCACTTGAAGTTTTCCTTGTGTGCATAGTCAATACCTGCCACGCCATCCTGCCACCAAAAGCCCTCAAGCGGCGGAACCACATAATCAAAGTATCCTTCGATCTGGTGATTGCCTTTTTTGCTCATCTTGATGGTAAAAGCAATGCCATACAATAATCCAATCGCCTGCTTGTACTCTCCATCCTCAATGTTCGGATCACCCTGTCCGCGAACAGCTATATAATTCATGCTCGGCACAGTAACGATGCCGGGCTTATTCTTTGGCATATAAAACTCTTTGTATTCCTTTTTATAATCAAAAGCCATGAGTTATATCCTCCACAATTACAAATATTTCTTGAACGCCTTTTTCATTTTGAGCATGACATCAATCAACCAGTCGAATTATGCATTCCATTGGCTCTTGTCTCCGAAGGTCACGCCCTTCTCGATAACAATACGGCTTGCCTTGCGCTCCGGCAGTTCCCGCCAGTCTAAGGTCAATGCGGCATCGGTTTCGATGGCGTCCTTATTATCAAAGAGAGAGTGGAACAAGTCTTTATCCTCACTGATATACAATTCCACATCCAGTTCGTTCCGTTTCTGAATCTACGATACGGCAATATGGCAGGCAGAAGAACCCACGCTGAAGTTCATCCAATGATCCATAGACGGCTTCCTGCGATTGAAGTCCAAGACTTCGTGCGGCCACACCGTCCGTAGGTCTTTAATCTCTTCCAATCTGCTCAAATTCACCATTGCCTTATTCCTCCCCGCGCTTTACATAGGTCAACTCAACATCGTATCCCAGCTTTTCCATCAGCTGGAGAAAAGTCTTATTGACAATTTTTTCGTTATTCCTTATGAGCCGACTGACATATGGTGCCGAAGTTCCAATTTCTTCTGCCAGTTTTGCTTGGGTAACATCGCCCTCTATACATTTCACTTTTACATCGACTTCTACGTTATTCTTCAGCATTCCGACTCTCCTTTGCTGCAGTAACATATATTGCACTCATGCCACAATTTATTGTATCACAGATTTATGAATTTTTCTACCCCCTCCATGTCCAATTTTAGTTTACCACTTCAGCTTTTTCGTTTGCACCACCTTCGATTCTTTCCTTAACGATTTACCGAGCAACATAAAGAGTAAGACACATAAGACGCAGAACCAGCAGATTTGTGAGAAATTACAGTTTGTTGGTTTTTCTTATGTAATTTTCTATTCCTTGACCGCATTTTGACATTTGGCTTTTATAATTGAAATACATCAAACATGACAGGAGGATAAACAATGCGAAAACGAATATTATCATTAGTTATGACTTGCAGCTTGCTATTCACTACGACAGCTTGCGGAAATTATAACATTGAGGACGGGAAAGCTCCCCCGCAAAACACGGAAGAAAATCCATTCACAAAATCAGAGGAAGATGATTCTTTAGGTTCTCTCAGCCACGGGGAAGCGAGTCCCACCAGAGCTGATGACCAGAGTGTTTTACCGTTTGAGTATAACGGCGGAGAATTTACCTTGGACTATCAGTTTGCATCAGAGGGGAAATTGGATAACATAGGCTTCCTGCTCTTTTTGGACGGAAAGCCACAGGCATACAAGGTAAATGATACGAGGGCGGAATATGAGTATCTCCATTGTTTCCAAACATCAGAAAAGCACGAAGAAAATTTTTCGTTTGTGTTTACACCGAACACGGGAAAAAAAGGGGATACCCTAAATATTACAATCCTGAGCATTACCAATCCCGCTTTCCAACCCGATATGAAAGAAACATCAAGTTACGGTTGGTATCACCAACACCTTGAAAGAGTGCTGAAACTGCATTTTAATGAGGATGCTCCAGACAGCGATATCATTTATGGAGAAAGTGAAAATATTTTTCGTAATGTCAGCGTTACAGAAGAAAAAATCACTTCCTCTTTTATTGAGAACGAGCTTGTGAAAAACGGTTGGGATGGAATTACTATGGATACATTGGATAGCGGCATTTATTCGACTATTTCATATGATGGCGAATTAGTGTATGACAATATCAATTTTACCAATAAAGATACACTTACAGTGCGTTACACGATTTGCGGAACGCCGGGTACAAGGTATGGCATTTCATTTTTCTTAAATCATGAGCCCATATCGTTTGATAAAGTGATTTCATACGATGCAACATTAAGCAAAGGAAATGTGTGGATAATTGAAGCCATCATAGACACCTCTAAATTAGATGATTTCAATACTTTCTATGCGGTAGCTGTTGCTGCAGGCAATGATTGTTTTACAAATAAGACAAGCTCAATTTTGCTTTATAAGGAGGGTTGAAAAATGAAAACGAAATTCATGTGCATTATGCTTATACTTGCTATTGCTCTTATTCTGTCAGCTTGTGGTAACAGTCAGGAAAATGTGAATAGTTCTGAAAACGGAAGCTCCATAGATGCGCCACAATCCGAAGAAAATAATACATCGGAAAAAACAGGAAGTGAAAGCAGTGACAATAATAAGTCCAACCCACAGAATAGTGATACAGATAAAAATACTATGGATGTTGGCACAGTGAATGGCTCGGCTTTCTCTGGAAAGGTCAGCGGCTGTTATTACGCTGATGGCAATCGGATTATTGTTGCAGCAGATAAGCTCTATCTTTATGATACTGGGAAAAGCGGGATTCTAGCAAGTGCGGATATTTTTTTGAATGAGTTATGTGTGCAGCCTTATTCGGACGGGTATTTCATTGTCGGTGAAGAAAATAGCAGCGGCAACACGGGTTCATTTGCAACGGCACAAAGCAGTAACGGAGTAAAAGGATACCTATTGAATAAGGATTTTGTTGTTGAGAATACGATTTCCTTTAGTGGGCTGCTAAATGATGATTCTGTCCTCCAAATGGCGAGTGTCACCATTTCACAGGACGGAAAACAAATCGCTTTCGGCGGATTAAAAGGACTTTACCTCTATGATACTTCTTCCCAAAAGGTACGTACCATTCTGAGCTATTCCGAAAATGGCAGTGCAAATAATATGGAGATTGTAACGATGGATAGTCTTGCATTTACGGGCGATAAAACTTTAACTTATGTAGGCATGGGAATAAGCTCTGATGGTGGGGATGGAGTCTCTGTTTATGGAACAGTATCTACAGACAATGCAAGTCTTAGTATCACAAAAAAAGCCGACTATGAAGTGGATGTTGAAGAAGTGCAAAAGGGAGGGAACTTACTTGTCATGCCCCAGAGCTTTAACAAAAATAATGGAACGCTGCTAATGCTTGATACTGCATCTAATACAGAAAAAAAGATTACATTCTCAAGTAGCGGCGAAGGAAAGGACGGGGTTTTCTGCTCTGAACAAGGTAAATATGTTGCTACTTCCATTTTGGGAGAAGCCAGCGTAACAATTAATATTTATGATACAGCATCGGGAAAGGTTATCCATACCGAAACGGTCAAGGACAACAACAGTACTTATTTCCAGCGTGTCCCGCAGATTTTAATTTTAGATGAATCCGGCGCCTGTATCGTTGTGCTTGGGCGAGGTATTGGCGAGGTAAGCACTTTGATAACAACATTTGGCTTTAAGGGGTAATTATCTATGAAAGTATCATTTCAGAATGTTTCAAAACAGTATAAAGGTAAATATGCCCTAAAGAATTTTACCACTGAACTCTCGGAGGGGGTCTATGGACTTTTAGGGGCTAACGGCGCAGGAAAAACAACGCTGATAAATATATTTGTCGGCATTTTGGGCAGCAATAATGGAACTGTTTTGATAGATGGTCAAGATGCAAAAAAAATGGGCAAAGACTTTTTATCAAAAATCGGATATATGCCGCAATACCCTATCTTCTATCGGGATTTTACGGTAATGGATTTCCTGTTATATATGTGCGCATTAAAAGGAATCCCTGCGGAACAAGGAAAAGAACGGGCTCTTGAGCTTCTGGGCATTGTCAATCTTTTAGATGCGAAAGATAAAAAGATTGGCGCTCTTTCCGGTGGTATGCGGCAGAGAGTCGGCATTGTCCAGGCAATGTTAGGCGACCCTAAAATCCTTATTTTAGACGAGCCTACAGCAGGACTTGACCCAAGTGAACGCATCCGCTTTCGCAATTTGATTTCACAGTTTGCACAGGGACGGACGATTTTGCTGGCTACCCATATCGTTTCTGATGTCGAGTGTATTGCAAAAGAGATTATTATTCTCAAAGAAGGCACTTTGATTACACAAGGAACTACCGACGTATTAGAACAGAGTATCTATGGTAAAGTGTGGGAAGTGACAACAAACGCCAAAGAGGCTGCTTGCCTTAGCGACAAATATTATGTCAGTAATATGAAGCAGCAAGGCGAAAATTTTTCAGTAAGGATTGTAAGCGATAGTTCGCCCGCAACAAACGCAGTAAAAGCTTCCCCTAACTTGGAAGATGTATTTTTATATTATTTCCGCGGGCAATGAGTCAAGTGCCGTGCTCGCACGAGCATTTGACGAATGCCGCGAGAGTCGAAAGACATTGGAGAGAAAAAATGACACGCTTAATCAGATATGAATTTTACAAATTGTTTTGCAAACGGTCAATACTTGTTGTACTTATTCTGTTCAGCGTAATAAACCTGTTCAAAATAAATAATGAATTTCATTCCTATTCCTATTTGGCAGACGGGAAAGACAGCCGCAGTTGGAACAGCGTGTATTGGCAGCTCTATGAGAAATATCGTGGAGAGATAACTACCGATAAAATCAACAATCTTCTTGACCTATATCAGCCGTTAGCAGATGCTACGGCTGATATGACGGCAAGCACAGACACAGATGACCCGAACACGATGACGGGAAATATATATAGTGACGAAAACATCTTAGAAAAATACTATGTACAGCCTATGGAATACTTCTATAATTATCGGACTTATGCTTCGGAAGTGGCAAAGAAGGCAAAAGAAAATGCTGCATTTTACAAGGAACAAGGACTTAACTTTGAAGTGCGTAAAAACAGTGTCATTTACAATCTTTATTCTGGACGGAATATACCGGCTTTTTCCTATCAGGAAATGTATAACTATTATTTGAACTATGACTTTTCAAATATATTGGTTTTGTTTCTTTGTTTATACGGAATTATCAGCACTTTCGTCTATGAAAAGGAAACGCAGATGGATATGCTGTTACTGACGAACCCTAATGGCGGTAAAAAAACCGTATTAGCTAAAATTGTTGCAGTTACTTTATTTGTAATAAGTGTTGTAATATGGTTTTCCGTGTTGGATTATCTTGGCTTTTCCTTTTCATTTGGAACAATGGAGGGATATAATCTTCCTCTGTATGCCATCAGCAATTTCAGTACGGCTGCGATAAACTGCAATTTGTGGCAATACGTAGTTCTATCCGCAATTACAAAAGCAATCGGCATATGGACTATGAGTATGGTATTCCTACTGATTTCCATGTTTTGGCGTAACGCTCTTATCCCATTTGTCGCTGATTTTGGAGCAGCCTTATGTTTGATTATTATAGGTGCGTCACAAAGTTACTCAAGCAATATTTGGCTAAAGATAATAAACCCATACTCGCTGCTCACTAACCGCATTCTGTTCGGTAAGACTGAATTTATCGGTTTTGGGGGCTATCCAATACAAAGTTTTTTGGCAGCTATTATTTTTGCCGTAATAGTGGGAATGGTTGTAATAACGGTAATGGTTATACTTTCTAAAAAGAACTGCCATTACCGGGACAGGAGGATAAAATGTCTGGATTCATGTACGAAATAAAAAAGATAATGCTCCACCAAAAGGGGCTTTGCTATATCGTCATTGTCCTATTGTTTGGAACTGTATGGCTCGTTGCATCAGACAATCCTTATAATAGTGCAATGGAACAGTACAAAAGTGAATATGAATGGTATCTTGATAAGGTAAATGGATACTGTACCGATGAATCTTCTCTTTATCTGGAACAAGAAGCAGAGAGAATTGCAGACGCCAAGGAGAAACAAAATTATCTTTTGGAAAGCTACTATGATGGCAAAATCAGTGAAAGCGAATATAAGAAGGAGAGCCAAGAAATTGGAAAGGTTCTGGAACATCAGAACGGATTTGAGGTCGTTTATCAGCAATATCTCTACATCTGCGAAAATGCCAAAAACCGCTATTTTCTTCAAACAAACGGATGGACGGGGCTTCTTGGCGGAAGTACGCTTAATTTTGTCCTATTCCTTGGCATTTTGCTGATTGTTACGCCCGTATTCTGTTCCGAGTATAGCTGCCAGATGGATGCTTTGATTTTGACCTCAAAAGAGGGGCGAAAAAGCTCTTTGCATAAGATGCTCATTGTTATTTCGGGCGTCCTCTTGATGTGCGTAAGCATGTCGCTCATTGAATACGGATTTTACAGCCTCAAATATGGACTGCCTAATGGAAATTATCCCATCCAAAGCCTTAGTTACTTTGCAGGCAGCAACAAAAGCATAACTTTATTCGAGGGATATGCATATATAGGATTGCTCCGTCTTTTTGGCAGCGTGTTTTTAACAATACTTCTTATGTTTATTTCTGTTTTGGCGAAAAAGTATGCGGTGACCCTACTTGCAGGTGCAGTATCGGTCATTATTCCCTATGCAGGTCTATCCAAAACAATTATTTACCGGCTGCCGTTGCCTTTGCCATTTCTGCTCGGAACAGACTTTTTTGCAGGAGATATTGTTTCAAGTGATCCTTTTACAGGTGATGAGAAAATTGTTTTTGCTGAGATTCATACTATTACACTGCTGATTTTGTTTTCAGTATCCGTACTCTTATGTATTTTGGCTGCCGCTTGGATTTTACGGAGCAATTCTAACAAATGGCAAATGAAAACAAGGAAAATGCGAAATGTACCGACTCTTGCTATCATACTTAGTTTAATATTGACAATGACAGGATGTTCAGATAACGGAAAAAGCCAGAATTTTATTCCCGCGAGCAATGAGCCAAGCAGCCGCGCTTGCGCGGATATTTGGCGAATGCCGCGAGGGTCAAATACTCTGCCCCTTGAGGCGGGGTATTTGACTTATAATTCATCGGCGGAATATGATTGTATGGGCTATGAAATAACACAGGACGCAGAAACTTTTGACTATTATCTTAAAAATACTTCCACGGGAGAAATGCTTCATTTAGTACGCTCACCTATGTTTGGGGCATTTTCTGATGAGGAAAAGGTATGTGCGTTTTGTGTATGTTCACCATATCTGTATTATACGACATCGGTTACGGAAAGCTATGTGAACCGTGTCGGAAACTATAACAGCAGCATAACAACGGTGTCGGTGGTAGAACTTAATTTAGATACCTTTGAGGAAAAAATCGTTTTTGAACAGATTACAAATTCTGGTCGTTCCCTCTTTGGCATTGATTATGAGACGGGTGATAAATGGAAGTTTTTAGAGTTCCATTACGATTTTTTTATAAATAATGACAGCATATTTTTCATTGGCAATGATGGTATAACAGAAGTAAACCGTTTTACGAAAGGCATTACAAAACTTGACATCCCTACAAGTGGAAATATCTCATTCGATGGAGAAAACATTTTTTACAAAAACGAGCAGTCGGTTTTAACAAGGTATCATGTTCTAAGCGGCGAAACTTTTACTTATGAAAAAGTAGTTGCGTATGATTTCTGCATTGATGGGCAGTCGATTTATTATGTATCCAGAACAGACGGAAGTCGTGTATATTCCTGCAACAAGGACGGGAACAACAAAAGATTGATTAGCGATACGCCTGCAATGTCGGTTACTTGTGATGCTGGCAACATTTATATATTAGCAAAAGAAAGCGGGGAGAACATCGTTTTATCAAAAAGTCGTTGAATAATTCGTAACAGTTCAGCCCAGGACTTTGCATTTACTGCAAAGTCCGTAAGAACGAGTAAATTCAGCCAGAGAATCCAGCCCTTTGCCAAAGGCAAACTTTAAATGGGCTGGATTCCGTAACAGCGAAGCCGAAGGCTGAACTGTTACAATAATGCCTAATTCTTGACCAGTTTTTGACTTTCCTATGAAACATATATTTTGGAAAAAGGAATGAGGAACAAATGCGGCAATGGATAAAAAACAACATAGAAAGAGAAAAAACTCAGGAAGATGCAGAGGACACGGCACAGCCCGAGCGGTAAACAATCCGCCGCAGGCAATGGGGGCTTACATCCTGGAAAGGATTGACAAAGGGCAGACCGAGAAAGATGTCTGCACATACTGCAACCAGCGGATGAGCTTTGATTATGAAGTCATCCCGAAAACAGACGGGCGGGAATGACCCGCAGGAAAGATGGGAGGAATGGACACAACTTCAGAAAGGGAACATATTACCCACAAAGGGGCTTGCAGCGGTGCAGGCTCTTTTCCGCATCAGAGGGAACGAGCAAGGCAGATGATGATTGCAAAGAATAAAGCAAAGGGAGGTTAAGCAAAATTTACTAGAATTGTGTATGTGTTTGTGGTAAGATAATGACATTGAACAATTTGACAAATCAATGCTTGTGGAAGTTGGTTATGATAGCTATTATAGGAGCGAGTATCTTTTCGATAGTAATTGTATTATCATTTCTCATAATTTGTGGCTTGCCATTAGGAGAGTTGACAATGGGAGGTTTTATGCCTTTATGGTTTTCGGATAATACAACAAAGATAATCTATATTGTTATGGCGGTATATCTCTCATTCAATACGGTTATGAATTTTTAATGTTGCATACAAGGCATTACAAGAATTGCAAAAAGAAAGTGAAGAAACAGATTGCGTCTATCCTTATATGGACAGATTGAGCGATATGCTTGATAGTGATAATTCTTACATTCGCACAAGAGGACTTACACTAAGTCTGAATTGAAGAATGACATTCTTTCTGCCCTGCATAATGCAGATATTTCTATGTATGAGGATAGTATGAGGTCATTGGTTTATAAGGATATTCAAAAAGCATTAGAAGTTATACAGAAATTATAAAAATCACATGTTTCTGTCTTGTGGAAAAGCAACATTAAGCATATAGGAAAGGCTTGAATCGAAATGAGTTGATTAACAAAGCGACAAATTGAAGTTTATAGAGAATGTAAGTAGGGAGTTTGGCAATGAAAAATCTTTTGAAAAGTAACCGATTTGCAGTTTTCATAATCTTAACTTTTTTAATCTATGTAATGTCCAATGGAGAATGGTGTATCCCGATTTTTGCATGGATTTATCCAATTTTGTTTTTACATATGCTTTCTCTCAATCATACCCGAAAAGTATATCTTATAATTGGCTCAATATATGCCATCGGGTTTGTTTTCCAGTTTGAAAAAGCCATCGGAATGGATATAAAAATATGTATAGTGGTAGCTTTTTTGGTAGCTTTTCTGAAAATTTTACCATATATCTATTGGTCTAAATCAAAAATGAGATTTCAAGATACTGTTATTTTTGCAAGTATAATGGTATCAATAGAATATATCATGTATTTGGTATATCCTATTTTGGGCGGGTTGTCTGACGCTTATACACAATACCAAAATCCATACCTGCTACAAATAGTAACGGTAACAGGGATTTACGGAATCACCTTTTTAATGTATTGGACGGCGGCAATGGTTATATGGATTTGGAACAATAAAAACAAAAAAGAATACATCAGAAAATACATAGTCGTATATGGTTCTGTAATTGGCTTGGTATTTGTCTATGGAGTTGTTATGTTTCATTTTGTAGGAAATTCAGATAAAAGTGTCAGGATTGCTGGAGTAACCGTTCCGATTTCAGATCTGTTAAATAATGATAAAGATGTATATTCTACATTTTATACCAATACATTTACTGATGAAAACATTACCAATACAAGGAATAAACTATCATCAGTAGCCGATGAACTTTTCCTAAAAACAGAGTTGGAAGCACAAGCAGGTGCAAAGATTGTTTTTTGGTCTGAACTGAATGGAGCAGTTTTAAAACAAGATGAAGATATGCTTTTGCAACGAGCGTCGGATATGGCAAAACAGGAAGAAATTTATTTGATTGTTTCATTACTGGTGAAAACCCCTTACGAGGACTTAAAGGAAAATAAAACGGTAGCATTTAATCCACAAGGAGAACTAATATCAGAATATTTTAAGTATGGACGTTCAATCGGAGAATTGTGCCAAAAAGGAGATGGAATGCTAAAAAGTTTTGATACAGAATATGGTAGAATTGCGCCGTTTATATGTTCTGATATGGCATTTTTGTCTAAAATACAGCAGGCAGGTAGAAATAATGTAGATATACTAATTGTTCCAGCTTCGGATTGGAAAGAAATGACATTATTAGCTGCAAAGACAGCGATTGTGCGTGGGGTTGAAAATGGAAGTAATATAATCAGACATACAAATAACGGAATATCGATTGTTTCAAATGTTAAAGGATGTGTGTTGGCACAGACCGATTACTTTCAGTCTGATACAAAGACATTATCAGCACAGGTTGCCATGAAAGGACGCTTTACTCTTTATTCGTATATTGGAAATCTATTTGTATATCTGTGTAATTTATATTTGTTAGGGAGTTTCATACTTCCCAAAATTAAACGATTAATTAAGAGGTAGTAGGACGGGGAAGTGTCAACGCTCATCACAAAAGACCTGTCACGTTTGGGGAGGAATTATCTTGAAACGGGTACATATATCGAGGTGTTTTTCCCCAACCATAATGTACGTTACATTGCTATCAATGACGGCGTGGACTCCATAGACAACGCACAAATGGACATTACACCGTTCCGCAACATCATCAATGAAATAAGGACACGTCAAGGAAAATCAAAAGCGCGCTCCATGCGAGGAAAAGATGTATGACTGGGATACTGCCTATGTCAGCAAGATTTTACGCAACCCAGTCTATGCAGGAAACCTCACCGTAGCGGAAAAACCGACCAAGACCATGCGTTCCAAGAAAAGACAGTATATCCCGTATGCGGAGCGTGAAATCATCTATGGAACACATGAGCCAATCATTGAACAGAACCGTTGGAACACCGTACAGAAGATTTTGGACGGCAGACCGCCCGTTATCGGGGAAAGTTCAAGCGGATATGACAACATTTTCCGAGGGATTATAAAATGCGCTGATTGTGGGAGTGCCATGGCAGACAAAGAGCAGTTATCTTCCATTGAGCATTTTGCGGAGCAGATAAGCGGTTATGCAGGAATAACGAAACTCAATTTCAAGATAATCAACCAACTTATAGAAAAATTCTTGTTTCTGAACCCGTAGAGATAGGCGGGCGGAAAATTCAACGACTTATTATCCATTACAAGTTCATAGGTGCACTGGAAACCCTTGAATAATGGATATTTTCTAAGTCACCTATTCCAACTATCCAACAGACGTAGACACCGAGGGCGAATAATCCCGTTCCGCGAGAAAGGAGTAATTACAGAGTTTACGAAAATCAAAGGGATTGTCACAAGAAGAGTTGGCTGAAAAATGCAATGTCACAAGACAGTCCGTATCAAAATGGGAAACGGGTTTAGGATATCCCGAAACGGAAAAATTATTGATACTTTGCGAAATTTTAGATGTAGATTTAGACTATCTTATGCGGGATAAAACTGCAACAGCAGAAGATTGTAGCGTACAAAGGGAAATATCCTCTTATGAATCTTATGTTGGAAAATGGGTGCGGATTTTTTTGAAAGACCGAGAGTTTAACGGTTTGCATTGCGTTGCTCTTGTATCAATTCAGAAGTCATATTTAATTATTATGAATGACAAGGGTAAGCTGGGATTTATAAACGGATATTCTGTTAGCACTATTTCTGATTTTGTTGATAAGAAAAAGCAAATGAAACTACTACCTATTCCCAGTAAAGAATCTATTGGGGATATCCGCAATTACCTTGTGGGAAAAAAATGTGATGTGAGATTGAAACAAAATAATTTGCTTTTGGGATTTAATAAACCCGGAGGATTTTATTCAGTAATTATTGAAAGTATTTCCAATGATGCAGTGATTGTTTATGATTTGAACGAGTGTAAGCATACCAGCAGATTATCAGATGTTTTATATATTAGAGAATGCTAAAAGCAATATTCCAATCGGAGAAAATCATCAAAAATATGAATATTGTTTTATTCTGTTATTGATAGCGTCGGTGTACGGACGCTGCCGGAGTACAACCGGGTATCAAATCCGCAGGACGTTAAAACTCTTGCAAAGGGAAATGGAGATGCTTTCACATGGGGAATCCGAATCTTTTGCCCTATGAAACGATTGTCCGGGCGACCAGCGGAGAGCCGGAAGCCGTGGACGAGGTTTTACAGTATTACAGCAAACGTATACGAATCGCTGCTATTGAAAACGGGCATATCGGCAGGGATACGGAGGATAGCATAAAATCCCGGCTTGTCGCTGCCTTGTTCAAGTTCCGCTTTGATGAACAGCCATACCGAAAAACTGAATAACCGCCGCTACATAAGACGGCACAGCTGAGCTTGCCGCCTTATGAACTTCAAGACCGAGAAAGCGTCCTACAAGGTGAAGCAGAGCAAAGAGAACCCCGTGGAGAAACAGACGGTATTTGAGAACCACCACGAGCCAATCATAGACCGTGACACATAGGAGCGTGTGCAGGAGCTGCGCAAGCAGCGCAAACGCCCCAACCGCTATGATGAAGTGGGCTTGTTCTCCGGCTTGCTCTTTTGCGCCGACTGCGGCAGCGTCATGTACCAGCAGAGGTATCAGACAGACTTCTTTTACTTCTTTATATCACATGAGCAAACCGGCCGTGATTGTAATGGCATCCAGCCTACGCTCCCCGCTTCCCGTCCATCACCTTGCAATACACGATTGCCACCGCCGTGCTCACCGCCGTCGCCATAATCGCCGGCCCCACGATGGCCGCCGGGTTCACGCTCCCGTACTGGCCGCGATAAGCGATGATGTTCACTGGAATCAGCTGCAGCGATGAAATGTTCAAGATCAAGAACGTGCACATTTCGTTACTCGCCACGCCACGCGGAACCACCTGCTGCCGATTCTTTCCAAACCGTCCGCCTTGGCGCGCTCCCTGCCACGCCCCCGCCCCATTCCGCCGCTCCTCTTCCAGCTTCGAAAGTTCCTCCATAGCCCTAAGCCCCGCCGGGGTCGCCGCCCAGCCAAGCCCCAGGACGTTGGCGATGCAGTTCGTGGCGATATGCTCGAACGCCGCGTGTCCCTCTGGAATTCGCGGGAATAGAAAGCGCAGGAACGGACGCAATTTATTCGCCGCCATTTCCACGAGCCCCGCCCGGGTGGCGATTTCCATCATCCCCACCCAGAACGACATCACTCCCGTCATCGTGATGCAAAGTGTCACCGCCTCTTTCGCCGAATCCAACGCGGCGTTCGTCATCTGCGGCATCCTTCCGTTAAACGCCCCGAAAATGATACCGATGATTATCATTCCCGCCCACAACCAGTTCATACTGCTCCCTCCCGGTTTTCAATCCTCTTGTTTCCCGTCTTCTTCGTAACAGTTCCGGCAAGCCTGGACCGTTACCCTTCTTCACTGCTCCCTTTGTTTCCCGCTCCCGCGTATTTCCTCACAATTTCAAACGGCGCCGGTCCTACGTCCAATACCGCCTCGTGGAATTCCCTCTGGGAGAACGCCTCGCCTTCCCTCGCCGCCCATTCCTTTTTCATCTCCAGAAATTCCAGGTACCCGACATAATATCGCAAATAATTTCCCGGCGACCCGATAATCAATTCATAAACCTTCTCAATCGTCGCCACGTCGCCGATTCCGTAGGACGAAAAAAAGGCGACCGTGTCCATCCTGCTCCACCCGTCATAATGGATTCCGATGTCGGCCAGCGTGTACAGCCCGAGCATGATGGAGGCGTTCTTCTGTAAAAGCGTCGCCTGCTCCTTTGGCAAGGGCGTCAAATAATAGCTGCACATTTCCGCATATGTCGCCCACCCCTCGACGTAGCCGCCGAAATTGAAGACGCTTCTCACCGGATCTGGATTCCTCCCCGCGAAATACACCGTCTGGTACAAATGCCCCGGATACCCTTCGTGCGCCAACGTCGTGAACAGCGTCAGCTCGCTCCCCATGTGTGCCTGGTTGACGTAAATCACGTTGTCCTTGTAATCGTCAATCGCCGGAATCATGTAAAATGCCGGACTTAAATGCTCCTCCATTGCCTTCGGCACGTATTTCACGGTATATGTCGCCTCCTTCAAGGCCGGGAAGCTCTTCTCCATCCCGACCTGCAAATCCTTGAGGATGACCAGCGGGTCGGTCGAAAACTCCGAGGAAACCGCCGCCGAGGCCTGCACCGCCTCCCGCACGCGCATGTTGACGCTGGCACTTTCCGCACTTCGGTTTTCCTCTCCCGTGTTCTGGCCACCACTTTGACCCTCTTCGCCGCTTTGGCCACTTTCACCCCGACCGCCATTTTGACCGCTCCCGCTTTGGCCACTTTCACCCTGGCTGCCATTTTGACCACTCCCGCTTTGGCCACTTTCACCCCGACCGCCATTTTGACCGCTCCCGCTTTGGCCACTTTCACCCTGGCTGCCATTTTGACCACTCCCGCTTTTTTGGCTGCCGCTTTGGCTTTCCCCGTCCTCACCGCCACTCTGCCGCTGCATCTCCCCCAGCACGGCCTCCATCGCCTCAAGGTCCGCCAGAATCTGCTGCTTCGTCAAGAGCTTCATGTCCTCCACCGACCGCTCGGATCCGGTTCCCGCTCGTACCAGGTACTCATAATATGTTTTCCCCTCCGGCAAATAACACAGCCCCTTCTCGTTCGTCCCTTTCCCTCTCATTTCCTGCAATGCCGCCGTCAGCTTCCGATATGCGGGCATCACGTAAGTGCGTATCATCAACGCGTTTTTTTCCATATAATCGCTCTTTTCCTCTTCCGTCAATTCTTCAATCAATTTTACCCTTTCGACGAACGTGGAAATCAAATAGTTGTTTTCCCCCATGTCCAAAAACGCGTTACATTGCCGCATGACCTCGTCAACCGCGTAATCCGCCATGAACAAGCCCGCCTCCGCCTTTTTTTTCTCGAATTCAATCAACGAGTCAAAATAATCCGGCATTGTCTTCAAAAGCGCCAAATATGTATTTACGTCCTGCCCGGTTCGAAGCGGATATTCCGACAGCACCACGGGAACCTGCGTCTGCACGCCGCTGACCACGCCCAACGGCTCCTCGTACAACAAATATTTCGCCCCTTCCTGCGTCATTTCCACACAATATTGCAAAACATCGTAAGTTAACTGATTTTCCTCCGTCAGCTTTTCATAAGAAAACTTTTCCAGCGCCTTATTTAAATTTTCCCCGGAAGCCAGTATGCCGCTCCCGTCCGTGGTAAATTTTCCAAACGTGACCTTGTCTTCCGAAATTCCGTATTTTTGCGGATCCTTGAGCGTATAATGAAGGCTCACGGTATTGGCCGCCGCCTCTTGGCAAAAAATCTCCGAAGTAAACTCGCGGAACTTTTCGTTTTGCCTTTCCTCCGTCTGATTTTCGCACCCTGCGCAGGTTACGGCAAGGGCAATGGACAGCCCAGCGAGCAATCCCCGAAACCGCCTCTTGGGAAATTCACGTTGCATGTTGAACACTTGCGAGAACATAGAAACTCCTAAGACTCTTTTCATTTATTTTATGAACGGACAAAAATGGTTATTCCTTATTTTTCACCCGCGCGTCACGCATGCGGGACAAAAAATCCCTTTCCGGCACGGCGTGCCCCACGGCATTTCTGGCAACACGGCGACAAGCCGCGTCCCGCCCCAAACGGCGCACCTCACAGCATTCCCGCCAGCACGACACTGGCGGCCAGTCCGGCCGCAGTGGCAACCAACGCCCCGGCCAGAGTGTAGCGGGTCTTCGTCACCTTGGCCGTCATGAAGTAAACGCTCATCGTATAAAAAATGGTTTCCGTGCACGACATGGAAATGGAAGCGATAAGGCCGATGTAGGAATCCGTGCCGTGCTCCTTGAAAATGTCCAGCAAAAGTCCCGTGGCGGCCGAGGAGGAAAACATCTTCACGATGGTGAGCGGGACAAGTTCCCCCGGAAACCCGGCATGGACGGTAAATCGCCCGATGATTCCAGAAACAAAGTCAAGGAAGCCCGAGGCCCGCAAAATGCCCACCGCGACCATCAGCCCGATTAGCGTGGGCATGATTTTAATCACGGTAAGAAAACCGTCATGCGCCCCCTTTATGAACGTGTCGTAAACGTCCGTCCCTTTTAGCAACGCATAGACGATGATGGACAGTATCAAAAAAGGAACTATAAAATCGGAAATATAAAGAAAAAACTGCATGTGACCTCCCAAAGCATTTTGAAAGCCGCGCATTTGGTTATGTATATGAAAAAAACATAAACGCTATTCATGGTAATTTCGCGACCGCGCCCGGAAAGTTTTCATAAAAAAACATCCTGCACGGACAGCAAGACCACCACGTTCATTTTTAGTTGTATAATGTTACATTTTATGGTAAACTTACTACTGAACGAATGATTTACATTTACTGAAACTTGGGAGGTACGACGATGGCCAGCCTGACGTTAGAGAATTTGACGAAAACATACCCGAACGGATTCCATTCGGTGAAAAACATCTCCCTTGAAATCAAGGACGGCGAAATCGTCATCCTGCAAGGGCCGAGCGGCTGTGGCAAGTCCACCATCCTGCGCATGATCGGGGGGCTGGAGGATGTCACCTCGGGCGAAATCCATCTTGGGAGCACCTTGTTAAACGACGTTTTGCCGTGCGACCGCCCCCTGGCCATGCTGTTTCAAAACTACGCGATGTATCCCCACTTAAACGTCTACGAAAACATGGCGTTGGGACTGAAATTGCGCAACATGCCCAGAAACATCATCGACTCACGTGTCAAGTCAACTGCGGACTTTTTAGGCATCGGCAAACTATTGGACAAAAAAAACCGCTCCGTCTCCGAAGCGGACAAGCAAAAGGTCGCCCTCGGACGGGCCATCGTCTGCAAACCGAAAGTCATGCTCGTGGACGAGGACTTTGCCCACGGCAATCCCGGCCTGCGCGGCGACCTGCTACACTACCTGCAAAAAATAAACCAAGAATACCATACGACCATCCTTTACGCCACGAGGACGCCCGGGGAATCGTGCGGCCTGGGCGGAAAAACCGTGCTCCTCAAAAGTGGGGAAATCGAGAACATCATCCCCGCGTAATTTCGCGGGGCACATCCGCTGCACGGCCACGCCTCATTCTTCCGCGACCAGCCTTTGGTAAATTTCCCGCTTGGCCACGCCGCGGTCCTTGGCGACTTTTTTCATTGCCTCCTTTTTGTCCATCCCCTGCGACAAATACACCTCCATGTGTTCCCCTACCGGCATGTCTTCCCAACGCGCCCGCTCCTCGCTGCGCGCCTGCTCCCGGCTCCTGCCTTCGATTACCAGCACGCACTCTCCTTTGGGCCCGTTTTCCTTATAGTAGGACAGCGCATCCCCGAGCGTGGATCGGAATACCGTCTCATGCCGCTTCGTCAATTCCCGGCAGACACTGACCCGGCGTTCCTCCCCCAAATGTCCCGCCAAAAGCTCCAGCGTCCTCACGAGCCTATGAGGGGCCTCGTACAAAACCATCGTCCGCGTCTCCCTCGAGAGCTCGTCCAGCACGTCCGCGCGTTCCTTCTTGTCACTTGGCAAAAATGCCTCAAAGGCAAACCGTCTCGTAGCCATGCCGGACAACGTAAGGGCCGTGACGCAAGCCGACGCCCCCGGAAGCGAGGTGACCTCGATACCCGCCTCATAGCACATTTTCACCAGTTCCTCCCCGGGGTCGGAAATCCCCGGCGTTCCCGCGTCGGTAACCAGCGCCACGTTCTCGCCCGCCGACATCCTGTCCACGAGCATACGTCCTTTTTCATACTTGTTATATTCATGGTAACTTGTCATCGGCGTGCGGATTTCAAAATGATTCAAAAGCTTGATGCTGTTTCGCGTGTCCTCCGCCGCAATCAAGTCCACTTCCCTCAACGTCCGGATTGCCCGCAACGTCATGTCCTCCAAGTTCCCGATTGGGGTCGCGCACAAATACAACGTCCCGGACATGCCCCTCACCTCCCGCCATGCAAAATAACCGGCGGCTCCACCTTCACCCTCGACTTGCCGCCCTTTATCCCTTCAATCAATACCATCACCGGCTCCCTGTCCACATAAGGATGTACGAACCTGATACGCTTCGGTTCAATTTTGTACCCGCACATTTTCGTCATGATTTCCGCCAACCGAAACGGCTTGTGAACCATGTAAAACCGCCCCCTGCTCTCCGGCAAAAGCTTCGCGCTCTCGCGCAGCACGTCATCCAGCGAACACAACACCTCGTGCCTGGCAATCGTCCGTGAGTCCCCCGCGTTCTTCAAGCCATGCTCGTTTATCATGTAAGGAGGGTTTGCCGTAATCACGTCAAAAAAGGCCGGCTTAAAAATTGCCGCCGCCTCCTTGACGTCCCCCTCCACGATTGAAATTCTATCCTCCAGCGCATTAAGCTTCACGCTGCGCCGCGCCATGTCCACGCTTTCCCCCTGGATTTCCAGCCCCGTGAATGTCTTGCCCCGGCTTTTTCCCGCCAGCAAAATGGGAATCACCCCGGTTCCGGTTCCCAAGTCGAGCACCGTCTCTCCCGGCCGCACCTTGGCGAAATCCGACAAGAGCACCGCGTCCACGCCAAAACAAAACCTCCTCGGATCCTGGATAATCCAAAACCCGCTCAATTGCAAGTCGTCCAGGCGCTCGCCCGGACGCAGGATTTTAGTTACGTCCCTCTCTTCGTTCATGAATCTTGCTTCCCGTTTTCCGGTTTCATCCGGCGTACACGCCGGAATCCCGTTTTACAGTCAATCCTTTTCCAACTTCGCCAAAGCCTTCATTTCCTCCTTGGAAACCTTGGCCTTCTTACGCCTTGGCCGAAACCGCAGCTCACTGGCGTGGTACTCGCGGATTTCCTTTTCGTCGCTGTCCAGTGTCACAATGACCTTGACAAGCCCCCGCAAGACGCTTAAGGAATGCACGTTTCCACTCAATCCGTCCGGCGTCGTGACCATGTCCCCCACGGACGGCAAATGGCTGTTCAACTCCTCGTACGTTTCCTCCTCATTAGTCAGGCAGCACATCAAGCGGCCGCAAACACCGGATATCTTGGTCGGATTCAACGACAAGTTCTGCTCCTTCGCCATCTTGATTGACACCGCCGCAAACTCCGACAAGTACGTGTTGCAACATAACGGCCTCCCGCAAATACCGATGCCGCCACGGAACTTCGTCTCGTCCCGCACCCCAATCTGGCGCAACTCGATCCTCGTGCGGAATACCGCCGCCAAATCCTTGACCAGCTCGCGGAAGTCAATCCTCCCGTCCGCCGTAAAATAAAACAGCACTTTATTGTTGTCAAACGTGTATTCCGCGTCAATCAGCTTCATCTCAAGCTCATGCTTGCGAATCTTCTCCAGGCAAATGCGAAACGCCGCCTTTTCCTTCTCCTTGTTCTTTTCCACAGTCTTTTCGTCCTGCTCGTTCGCGATTCTAAGAACCGGCTTCAACGGCTGCACCACGTCCTCGTCCGGCACGTCCCTCGGCCCGCTCACGACGCGCCCGTACTCCACGCCGCGCGCCGTCTCCACAATGACGTGGTCTCCCTGCCGGATGTCCAGCTTCCCCGGCGCAAAAAAGTATATCTTCCCCGCCGTCCTAAACCTCACTCCAATTACCTTCGTCATATTTAAAATCTCCTTGTCATTTCTCCTTGATTGCCTGCAAAAGCAAGTCCACCGCATTCCCCTGGCCGCCGATGCCGGTGCCCGTCTGTCAGTTCTCCTTAATCGCCTGCAAAAGCAAGTCCATCGTCAACTCAAGGTTCACGTTCGCGTCCAGCCTCGACTTCGCCTTTTCCAACGCGTCCAGTATATTCTCGATTCCCTCGTAGGAACTTCTGCTCGCCCGCTCCTTGATGTACCTCAACTGGTCGGCAAAAATGACTCTGTCCACGTTGCGCGTGGCCTTATATATTAAAACGTCCCGGAACCAGACCGCAATCATGTCCAAATAATCATTCAACTCCACTTTGTACGTCATGCACCGCTTTACCGCCTCCACGAGCTGTTCCGTCTGCATGTCGTTAATCTCGCGCATCAGATGCACGACGTCTTCCTTTATTTCATTAAAATGCTCCGAGTTCGCCAGCATGACCGCCTTTCCGATGCTTCCCTGGGCAAATGCCACGCACACGTCCGCCTTGTAATCCGGAACCAAAAGCTGCTCCATCAAGTACTTCTTCACCAACTGGTCCTTCGTGTTCCGCAGGCGCAACATCACGCACCGCGAACAAACCGTCGGCAACAAGGCACGCGCGTTCTCCGTCAGCAGCATGATCACCGCGTATTCCGGCGGCTCCTCGACCGTCTTAAGAAGCGCGTTCTGCGCCTGTTCCGTCATCAAGTCCGCCTCCGGGATGATGTAAACCTTGTACGGGCTGCCATATGGCTTTATGACGATATCGTTGTTCACCTGCGTGCGGATGTCGTCCACGCTGATTGAATTCGGCTTTTCATGCGTCACGTAAATAATGTCCGGCTGGTTGCCATGCACGGCCTGCTTACAGGACTGGCACTGGCCGCAAGGGTCGCCGTCCTCCTTCCGATTCTGGCACTGCAGGCTCATGGCAAACAATTTCGCCATCAGCTTCTTGCCCGACCCCCGGTCCCCGTTCAAAATATACGCATGGGAAATCTTCCCCGATGTCACGGCGCTACTGATATATTGTATAATGTTCTTGTGTCCCACCACGTTTATGAAACTACTCATTTTATCACTCTTCTCTCCGTATGTCTCTGTCGTATGATAGGGAACGTCCCCGTCTTGTTAATTATATCACATTTTTTCCCGAAGATATACCCCGATTTCGTCAATACATTCCCCAAAATCAATATTTTTGAATTTTCTCCCAATTTCTGCCCTTTTTAGGTTCTCTTCTGAAAAATCCTCCTCGTCCGCCAGAAACCTGCGGCACATCTCGGCGTATTTCGGCTCCTTCTGTACGCGCTCGCGCGCAAGCGCCCGCAAAAGCCTCTCGCCGTCCTCCACCTCCACGTACACGGGAACCATCGCCCCGTCCCCGAAATGTTCCTTCATTTTCCCATAAGATTCCAGTGTGCCGATTACCAAGTAATCATTCCCGTGCAAGTCAACCTGCCCGTCATCAACCGTAAAATATCGCCAGACACCATGTTTCGTCTGATAATCCCGCCGTTCGATCACGCGGCCTTCCCGTTCCAATTCCAGCAGCCTCCTATCGTCCACGAAATGATACTCCACGCCGTCCGTCTCCCCCTCGCGTATCGGGCGCGTCGTATACGGCACGATTTCCTTGTATGCGGGAAACCGTTTTCTCAGCTCCTTGAAGACCGAATCCTTTCCCGACGCGCTCTTTCCCATGATATAACAAATCTTGCCCACTCCTACGTCCCCCTCACACATATAGTTCAATTCACGGCTTACGGCACTTCGGTTCCACTACAATACCTTGATTTTTCCTTCTTCCCCCAGCCCCTCGATGTCAAAACACAACGCCCGATATCGCTCCAAAATGTCTATCACTTCCCGTGAAATGCGCTCGCCCGGCACGAGCAGCGGGGTTCCCGGCGGGTAGATGTAGGCGTATTCCGCTGAAACACGTCCCTCGCACGCCTCCCACAAAAGACCCGCATCCGGCACCCGCACGTCCATCGCCCGGCAGTCTTTTGGCCGCGCCCCGTTCTTCCGTTCATGCACGCGATTCTTCTCACGCCGTTCCTGCCGCGCCATCCGGGCCGCCTCCGCGCTCGTATACACTTGCTCCGGCCTCGGCAATTCAAACGTCAGCCCCTTCGCGTTTCTATTTTGCCACAATTCCCCGTCAATTTCAAGCATTGCTTTTATAAATCGCTCCATTCCCTCCCGTGTGTCCCCCACGGAGGTCATGGCGATGACATAGTTCCCTGCCGCCATCTCCATCTGCAGGTGGTAATCCTCCAACAATCTTTGATATAGCCACTTTCCCGATTTTCCCGTCCCCCTGGTCGAAACCACGATTTTAGAAAAATCAAACCTCGCGTCCGCACGCTCCATGACGTGCCCCGATGCTTCCACGAGCCGCAGGTGGCGCATTTTCCCCAATTCCGCCCTCGCCCGCCTCAGCATCCCCACGTATGTTTCAAACATTTCCACCGCCTTCGTTTCCAGCAAATGGATGCATTCGTCCATCCCAGCCATCAAAACGTACGACGGGCTGCTGCTCTGAAAAATATGCAAATACCGCCGGACTTCCTCCCGCTCCACGATATTGCCATTCATGTGAAGCAGGGCGGTCTGCGTCAACGACGGCAGCGTCTTGTGCAGGCTGTGTATCACGACGTCCGCCCCTTGCACGTTCGCATTTTCAGGAAAGTACTCATGAAATCCGAAATGTGCCCCGTGCGCCTCGTCCACGATGAGGGGAATGCCATACGCATGGACCACTTCGGCAATCGCCCTTATGTCCGAAACCACGCCGTCGTAAGTGGGGGAGACGATTACCACGGCACAAATCCGGCCGCCGCCCTCCCGGCATCGCGCGCCGTCCCCCTCTTCCATGCCCCGCCCTTTCTCCGCGCGTTCCCGTCGCGACACGCGCACCGCCTCGGGCATTCCATTCTCCCGCAACGCGTCCTCCCTTAAAATCCGCTCCAAGTCCTCCGCCTTAATTTCCCCGTTCAAATCGTACTCCGAAAGATACCGGGGATACACGTACTCCACGCGCAGCTCGTTTAAAAATGCCGCGTGGTATGCCGACTTATGGCAGTTCCTCGCCATCAAAATTCGGTCGCCCTTTCGCGTGCAGCCCATGATGGCGCTCAAAATCCCGCAAGTGCTGCCGTTCACCAGATAATGTGTCTCTTCCGCCCCATAAACCTTCGCCGCCCGCTCCTGCGCCTCCTGCAAAATGCCCCTCGCATGGTGCAGGTCGTCAAACCCCTCGATCTCCGTGACATCGATGCCATATGGCAATTCGACCCCCGCCAATTCTAAGTTCCTCTTATGTCCGGGCATGTGGAACCCATAATAATCCGAATCTCTATATGAAATTAATTTCTCGTACAACGTCTCTCGCATCGTTCTCACCGTCAAATCCTGACTTTTTGTAATTTCCTGATAAATTCAAGAACGCCACCGGCGTTCTTGCGGCGGCGCACAAGTCAGCCATGCTGACAAAATACCTCTTTGTGCGCCTGCCATCCGGCCTTCACCCCCAACGCACGGCCTCATGAATAATAACCCGAACTGTACTGTTCAGCCCGCGCTGGCGCGGTGCCAAATTGTAACTACCGAATCCATCTTTGATACAAAGACAAAATTTGGTCGGTGAATTTTGCCAAATCTTTATTGGCTCCGTTCTGGTTTGCCTTGACTGCTGCCAGCAGTTTGTTGTAGGCCGCCAATAGTTGGTCATAAGCGGATTTCTTCTGCGTACGTGCCGGCTTCTGGGCCGGAACAAGGGATGTAACGGAAATCCACTGATTCGTTGCCAGATTAAAAATTGAACCGGAACAAGGAAGTTCCGTCGCAAATCCTGTTTGTTCCTGAATCAAACCGGACAAGGTTTCCATAGATTCATCATTTCCGTGAACGAGAAATACGCGTGAAGGTCCGGAAAAAGCGGAAATCCAGTTCAGCAGCCCTGATTGGTCGGCATGGGAGGACATGGCCGCCATCGTTTCAATATGTGCCTGTATATGGATTTCCTCGCCGAATAATTTAATGGTTTCCGCGCCGTCCAAAAGCACGCGCCCGAGCGTCCCCGCCGCCTGATAGCCGGCAAAGACAACGCTGCATTCACGCCGCCAGAGATTGTGCTTGAGATGATGACGGATGCGCCCGGCATCGCACATTCCCGACGCGGAGATGATAACCTTGGGAGCCGCGTCAAAGTTAATCGCTTTCGATTCTTCCGACGTGATGGATAGATACAGCCCCGGGAAGCTAATCGGATTGACGCCGCGTTCTACCAGCTTCTTGGTTTTTTCGTCATAACAGTCGGTCATATTTTTGTGAAACACATCAGTTGCTTCCACCGCCAACGGGCTGTCTACATAGACCGGGAATCCATCGTGTCCGTGAATCAGTCCGGCTTCTTTTATATTACGGATGAGGTATAAAAGCTCTTGCGTCCTTCCCACCGCAAATGCCGGAAATACGACATTGCCGCCGCGGTCCAATGTCTCTTGGATGATACGTGCCATGTCCTCCATATGGTCGATGCCGGTCTTATGCAGACGGTTTCCATAGGTGGATTCCATGATGACATAGTCGGCCTCGTGAATATATTTCGGATTACGGATCAACGGTTTGCCGAAATTTCCGATGTCGCCGGAGAATACCAGTTTTTTAGAAATCCCGTTTTCGGAGATAAATAGTTCGATGGATGCGGAGCCAAGCAAATGTCCGGCATCGATAAATCGAGCGGAGACTCCGTCGCCTAACTCCACCAATTCATGATAATCCACACTGCGGAAATGTTTCATAACGCTGTCCGCGTCAAATACATCGTAAATCGGCTCAATCGTTTTTTGACCCGCCCGTCTGGCTTTGCGGTTATGGTACTCCGCGTCGCTCATCTGAATGTGGGCACTGTCACGCAGCATGATGTCCGCCAACTCGGCGGTAGCTTTCGTGCAGAGTACCGTGCCGTTGAATCCGTTTTTATAGGCAAACGGAATCATGCCCGCATGGTCAATATGTGCGTGCGTCAGAAGAATATAGTCGATGTCGGCATATTTGACCGGCAGTTCCGCATTTTGATAAAGATTTTCGCCTTGTTCCATTCCCATGTCTACGGCAATCTTCAGACCGCAGGCGTCCAATAAATGCAGGGAACCGGTTACTTCGTGGTCGGCACCGATAAAATGTAATTTCATAACATCCGCTCCTCTCTAAGTGTTATTCCTATTAAGAATTGTACCAAATTATTTGTATGTTGGCTAGTACCTGAGCATGAAACAAAAAGGAAATGTGCGAAAAATAAACACCGCCTGCAGAAATGCATCGCTCACCGGACACAAGAGAAACATCCCTTCCATGCAAAAAGCACCAGCCCTTTATGACTGATGCCTTATGAATAACAGCTATTTACAGTGATGCCTTTAAAATATCCAGGATGTCTTGTTCCGAAAGCGGTACATAAGCATTTTCCAGCCCCTCGTTCACAGCGATATAACGGGCAATCTCGTACTGCTCCAGGCTACTATCGATTCCGAACACGTTCACGCCGTACTTCACAAACCGTCCCACCGTCCTGTCACTTAAAATATGCTTCATCCATCTGGGTCCACATCTCCTTCGGTGACAACTGCCCGTCTTCCTCCTCACCATACCTATGTTGCAGAAAATGTATAAAATCCGTTAGAAATCTACCCCATTCCTCATAATCCTTTGGCAACGTCACATTGCCTCCATAATAGAACCGAAGCTGCGTATCCCCGCTTGCCAATTTACTCTGCATGAATCCTAACTCGACAAACGGTTCCATCCCTGCATCCAGCACATTGTCATAAGCCACTCTAATCTGCTGAAAAGATTGCTCTTTAAACGTTTCACTGATTGGCGAAGGTACCATGGCTGACAAATCCGACAAAATTTTTATATCATCATTAAAAATTCCATATGTCGCCCCTTCTTTCTTCATATTGTTTTTTGATATTATTGGGAATTATATATTGAAAGTTGATTTTGAATTGTTCTTTATGTTTACTTTCTATTGTAGATGTGTTCTATATTGTTTTAAATACAAAAAACACTGAAAACCGTTATTTTTACGGTATCCAGTGACATAATAAAATGCCCAGAACCGGAATCGAACCAGTGACACGAGGATTTTCAGTCCTCTGCTCTACCAACTGAGCTATCTGGGCATAAATTGCGGGGGCAGGATTTGAACCTGCGACCTTCGGGTTATGAGCCCGACGAGCTTCCAGACTGCTCCACCCCGCGATATTCAATTAACCACCTTTTCAGGCGAACCGAAAAGCCTTTTGCCTTCGGCAATGGATGGAGGTGGATTCGAACCACCGAAGCAATTTGCAGCAGATTTACAGTCTGTCCCCTTTGGCCACTCGGGAATCCATCCAAATAGTTAAGTGGAACCTATAGGGCTCGAACCTATGACCCTCTGCTTGTAAGGCAGATGCTCTCCCAGCTGAGCTAAGATTCCACACAATGAAACTTTCACGCCAAGCCATAAAACTTGACGTTCCAGAATCAACGACCCAGAAGAGACTCGAACTCTCGACCTCCGCCGTGACAGGGCGGCGCTCTAACCAACTGAGCCACTGGGCCATAATTTATCGTGTACCTTCAAAACCGCATGGGAAGAAAAATGCTCCGAAGTGTTCCTGCGAACCCTATCACCCGTCTGGTTATGCCCTCGACCTATTAGTGGCGGT
>CAJTDN010000011.1 GCA_910574865.1 Lachnospiraceae bacterium
CCCGAGTTTGCCACTTGCTAAGCCAAACCAAATAAAAAATTTCCTTTTTTTGCAAGGTTTTCCTTGCTTTTTTTATTCTATCATGTTATAATATATATGTAGGTATATCGTTATATTTATTTTTGTGAGGTGCGCTTATTTATGTTCATAGAAAAGTTTAAGAATAACGGAAAAGATTATCTCCGGCTTGTCCATGCTGTCAGAAAGCCCAATAAAAACGGGGACATGGTTTCTACAAAAAAGGTTCTCCTTAACATCGGGCCTTTAGACCGCTTCGATGACGGGCTGCCTGACTATGTCGTGCGCCTGAAAAAGTCCTTCAAGGCCGGTTCCCCCCTGATTCCATCCCTGGAACCATACTGCGCTTCTGGAAAAATGGCTGAAACATACCGCCTTTCCTTCAGCGAGGGCAGCCCGGAATGTTTTGGTCATCCCAAACTTTTTTCCCACGTCCTCCTCGAACGCATCCTGGAAGAACTCGGACTGAATACTTTTTTCTCTTCTTACAAAGGATTTACCAAAATCCAGTATGATGTTTACGGTTTTGCCAAACTCCTCATATTCGGAAGACTATTGAATCCCGCCTCCAAATCCGCCACCGTCCGGCAAAACGGGGATTATTTTGAACCGATCCTCACGCAGTGCAACCCGGACAATGTTTTTGACACCCTGGACTTTATCCATGATAATAAGGACAAGATTATCCGCAGGATCAATACGAACCTTGTCAAAAAAGCCGGACGTTCCCCCGAGATCGTTTACTATGATGTAACCAACTTCTATTTTGAGATCCCCGGGCCGGATGACGATGTCTCTGACGGGGATGGAAACGTAATCGAAAAAGGACTGCGTAAGATGGGGGTCTGCAAAGAAGAACGCAAACTCCCGATCGTCCAAATGGGACTCTTTATGGATGACGGCGGGATACCCATCGCCATCGAATCCTTCCCGGGAAACACCCTCGACCATCTGACCCTGCGTCCTGCATTGGAAAAGAATATCGACGGCCTGGAATTTTCCCGCTTTATCCTGATCGGCGACCGGGGGATCTGCTGCTACCCGAACCTGCTCCACCTGAAAGATGCCGGGAATGGCTACATTGTTTCAAAAAGCCTCCTGAAAAGTACAAAAAAAGAACGGGAATGGACATACCGCGATGATGGTTACCTTTCTGTAAGCGATGATTTCAAATACAAATCCAGAATCGTAAAGAAAACGGTCAAAGATGAAAACGGAAACAAGCGGACCATCGAAGAAAAGGTGGTTGTTTATTGGAGCAGAAAATTTCAGCTGCGTGCAGAACGGGAAAACAAAAAGTTCCTTGATTTCCTGAAAAAGCTGCAAGAACACCCGGAAAATTTCCGCATCACCGCAACCCAGTCGAAAAGCCTGCGTAAATTTTTCAAAAAGGAATGCGTCAATGAAAAAACCGGCGAAATCCTGGATTCCACAAAGATCAGGGCACTCCTTGATTTTGACAAGGTAGCGGAATACAGGAAAAGCCTCGGCTACTACCAGATCGTCACATCGGAACTGACCATGGAGGCCCAGGAAGTCATTGATAAATACCATGGGCTGACACAGATTGAAGACCAGTTCCGTGTAATGAAGGGCGACCTGGAGACCCGCCCGCTTTATGTCCGGACACCGGAACATGTGACGGCACACCTGCTGATCTGCATGATCGCGTTGATTATGCTGCGCGTCATCCAGAAAAGAATGATATCTTCCGGAAACGTACAGCCGGATCCAGACGCGTATTGGAGCACCGGACTTAACGGGCACAGACTGCAGGAGGCCCTTAACAAATGGAAGGTAGACCTTCTGCCGGGAGAACTGTACCGCTTCATGGATGTAGATGACCCGGACCTGAAATTGATCCTTGACTCCTTTGACATAAGCATTCCCGCAAAACTATACCGGAAAGCAGAACTGAAAAGCATAAAAACAGGAATAAAGATTTTCATGTAGGTCATAAATGTAGGTATATTTTCTCAAAATCTCACAAACCGCATAAATACTGGGAAACCTGCATAGTTACAGTAAAAATGGAGCCGTTATGGCTCCATTTTAGACCTTATAAGTGGCAAACTCGGGTAATAACACATTCACGACATTTTTACATCAGAAAAACGCCGCCATATGTTTTTCTTTTTCCCATTGTTACATTTCATACTTCTTTAACATCTCGCAAACATTTCCCTAAACTTCCCACGGTAAACTTACATCATCAGTTGGAACACTATCACTGGAACAACATTTTATATGCCAATAATGAAAAATGATTAAAAATAGGAGGATTTTATTATGAAGGCATTTATGAAAAAATTGGTGAACATGGCGGAAGGTATTGTTACGAACGTATTAAGTACTTTGGAGAAATTGCAAGCAGTGCAATGCCCATGACGATTAAAAGCATTCCATACAACGTATTTTTTTGCCGCTCCAGCTCTTGTGTGCGTCGCAACAGTTCCAGAATTTGTTCTTCGTCATATACGCGAATGCTTTCTTTTTCTTCTTCGCCATCCATCAACTCGGAAACCGTAACTCCCAATATCTCACACAAACTTTTGATGATGCCATAATCTGGCATGCATTTTCCCGTTTCCCACTTCGAAACGGTCTTATTGGATATGTTAAGCCGCTCCGCGAGTTGCTCCTGCGTCAAATTTTTTTTCTTTCCTTTTTTGTGAGATAAACTTTCCTATCATCAATTGGTTCATCTTCTTGCACCTCCGCTCTAGTATAGCACAAGAATAATGTTTTTCCTTATAAAATAACATCCCCCATTTGGAGAATTTGAGTGGAACGCACTTTTCAAAACGACGCGGACGGGTGAACAGTGTTACCGCGTACAAAGCGTTCAGCAGCTCTCGAAGCAGGCCCGTCTTATCCACATAATAAAACCCCTCTTTTCGAATCACGCTAAAGTTTTCAATTCCGACTGGCAATTTGTATCGGCCAAGTTCCATGATATACTTCCTTCCCGCCACTTCTTACTTTTTATGCCTTTTCACTTCTCATCCCTTCTCTTGTACACCACTATCTGAGGATTCGTCCCGCCACACCCATACTCGCACACGAGCAAATATGTATCATCCGCGACCAGGCCGTAGCACCTGTCGCTTCCCGGTATTTCTACTTGATTTCCCAAATACACCTTATTATCCTCAAGCAATTTGACCGACTGCCCATTTGAAAGTTGATACTCCAAATTGACGTAGAAGCCATTTAGCAAGTTTAAATCGTTGATTTGTAAATTCTCGATTTCCAATGCATTAATTTCCTCAATCAAATCCTTTTTCATCCGTTGGAACGTATCGGCGCCGTCCCTTTTAATGCACTCCGCCGCAATGCACGTCCCCCCAAATGGTCGCCCGCCCGTTTCTACACAACCGCCACACTCTTCTTTCCGATTACATTCACCGCAACAGTCCATGCCACAAATTGATAACATAACCATTCCTCCTCATATTCTATCAAACTAACTATTCTTTTACAAATTACTTTTTATATTACGCTGCAAGATTCCTCTCGACCAATGTTCTTCAATGCTTTTCCTGAACTTCCCTAGAACCATCTTTACCCGATATTTTAAATAATCACCATCATCTCGTCCCACATAGATTCCCTCACAAATTTCATCCCCATATCTTGACATTCCAAAAAAATCAGTTAATTCTTGCATGCCATACTTTCCAAGTATATGCTAAAAACTACACTCCAATAATAACATATTCACGACTTATTTTCACCCTTAAATTTTCACTTTTTCAATTTCACATTTCTTTAACATCTCACAAATACTTCCCTAAACTTTCCACGGTAAACTTTCATCAGCAAGTGAACAATATTACTGAAACACCTAAACGAATTTTAATACAAGGAGGATTCTTATTATGAAAAAAATGATGAAAAAATTAACGAACATGGCAGAGAGCATCGTAGCGAACGTATTGAAGGATTTAGAAAGATTGCAAGAACTAAACGTCGTTGTCTGGATGCCGTCGTTTGCCTAAGCCAAAAACTTCCGCAAGCGAGGGTACCACGCCGAACACGGCCGCATGTCACCCAAACGGCAGGGGAAAATTCACCCCTGCCATTTATCACATGGTTATTTTAACCGATTGCCGTGCCCTCGGCATCAACCCCGTTACCGTCCCTACCGCTTCGCCAACGCGTCCTGCACGCCCAGTATGAGCATGCCCGCGCAGTCCGTGCAGCCGTCCGGTATCCATTCCTGCGGAATGCCGTTCACCGCCGTGGGGATTCCGTTCTCATCCAGCTCGACCTCGATTTCATTAATCCCGTCCGGCCCCATGTTCTGCAAGTTTTGGATGATTCCCGTCACCTTGGCCGGCCACATTCTCTGAAACGCGTCCGGATCCGTCAACGTATACTCGGAATCCATGTCATCGAGAATGATGGCTCTGATGTTTTCGCCATCCATCGTCACGTCCAGGTCAATTCCTCTTTTATGCCCATTTGCCTCGGTATGATATTCACCATGTAGCGGTTCGTTTTTGTTACCGCCGCAGCCTATAAGTGCCATCACAGATATCAGCACGAGCAACAATGCCATCATCTTTCGCCAAGTCCTTCTCGACTTGTTATAATCATCATACTTATTTTTCATTCTTTTTTTCATTCTTCTTTTCCTTCTTTCCTCGAAATCCCGGTATCACCAGTACCACCAAGCTAATCAGCATTCCCAACACGAGCGCCGCGTTCGCCGCGCCGACCACCAGTTTCCAGGTGTCGCTCTCGTGAGCCGTCATGCCGATGCCGGAGGTATTTGCATAGATATAAAGCTGCCTGTGTGCCGACTCCTGCAACATGCGAATGCCGTAATCCGTCCCGTACAATTTTTCCGAAGTGGTGGCCGTCATCGGCGCCAGCCACATGTCCAGCCCGGCCAACACGCCGGTATCCGGCACGTAAATGTCAAAGTCCATCGCCGCGTCCGTAATCATGCGGCCCATCGTGCCCCATTCGCCCCTGGCCACGTCGGTAATCATTGCCTTGGAAGCCCCGGTCCAGCCGGTTCCAAGGTAATTATAGCTTGTCATGTACCCGGTACAATCCGCTTCCTTCGTCACGATTTCAAACGGTTTCAAATAAATCTGGCGCAACGCCTGCTCGTTCGTCCACGTATGTACGCCGCTTCGGTTCGTCTCCTGGTCGTTGACCACCATGTGCTTCAAATATACCGCGATTCCCTTCTCCTGCAGGCCGCGGATTTCCTCCGCCGCAATCTTGCCGGAAAGTAACGGATCCTCGGAATAAGCCTCGAAGCACCTTCCATTAAACGGGGAACGGTGGATGTTGACCGTCATGCCGTACATTCCCGTCACGCCGTTTGACAGGCACTCGTCCCCGTAAACCAGACCCATCTCGTGTGACAACTCCGTGTTCCAGGTCGCGCCGCGCACCGTCGAGCCGACGTACTGGTTGGCCGTCTTGTCGGAAGTCAAATCGTGAAGGCCCTCCGCGCCGTCCATGTCGATTGCCGCCGACTTGTTGATGGACAATACCGCCGGATTGCTCCAGCCACAAGTGCCGTATAATTTTCTCAACTCATCTATGGACATTTGTTCAATCAACTCCTGCCACAGCGGGTCGTCAAACTCGAGGCCCACCATGTCCGATATCTGGAGGCCGTTGTCCGCCCCGGTCACGGCCGGCTCCGCCTGCGGAAGGTTATCCAAATCATACTCCCACCCCGAAGTGTCATTCGTCATCAACGCCACCGTCTCGGCGGAAGCCGCCGCGTCCATCGAGGTCTCCCGGGAGGTCGGCATCGTCCCCGCCCAGTCCGAACGGGAAACATAGGTAATCTGCGCGTCCTCGCCAAACGTTCCGTCACCTGCCGTCACGTCGTCAAAGCGGTTTACGGCCTCCACCACGTCCGTGGAACGTTTTCCCTGGTTCGCGTCATTGTAAACGACCGTGTCGTCCACCGTGTAAATAATTTCGTCCACCTTGGTACCGTCTCCATTTACCTTTACATTGTGGGAATCCGTCTGCAGCCGCAATGCATAGTCGCCGCTGCCAAGGACGTAGCACTGCGCGTTGCGGTAATCATAGGCCGCCATGTCGTCCACGTTCAAGGTCAGCGTGACCGTCTCTGACGCGCCCGGCTCAAGCAGGCTTGTCTTGGCAAACGCTCCCAAATCAATTGCCGATTTCTCGATTCCTTCCTCCGGGTCATACGGAGAAGCATAGTACAATTGCACCACGTCTTTTCCAGCCACGTCGCCGGTATTCGTCACCTTGACGTCCACGCTGATGGTGCCGCCAACCTCGCCCAGCTTCGTCTCGCCCACTTCCCAGTCAAAGGTCGTGTAAGAAAGGCCGTAACCAAACGGGAACTGCACCGTCTCATCATAATCAATAAACCCGTCCGCTGCCGCCGTCTCATAATAACGGTAGCCCACGTAAATGCCCTCCTGATAATACACGTATTTGTTATTTCCCTCAAAATTGCCGTAAGTATAATCACCAAAATTGTAGTAGGACGGCGCGCTTTCCAGCGCATACGCATAGGTATCCGCCAAATGCCCGGACGGATTGACGTCGCCCGCCAAAATCTTTCCGAAGGAACCACACCCCTTCGAGCCCGACATTCCCACCCAGAACGCCGCGTCCACCGCCTCGTCGTCAATAAATCCCGTTTCCATCGGCATCGCGATGTTTAAAACAACGATGACCGTCTCATAATTCTGCTCGATGTAGGAAAGAAGCTCCTGCTCCACGCTCTGCAGCTCCAGGTAATGCTTTCCGGCATCGCCGCCCGTGTAGCCGTCCATCTCCATCACCGCGTCGGAACCCTCGCCGCCTGCACGTCCAATCACCAGCACCGCCACGTCGGAATAGCTTTCTGAATACTCAAGCACATTCTGTCCCTCATATTCGTACTCCTCGTACTGTGAAACCGGCTGCTCCAGGATGCTGTGATCGGCTCCCGACATATTGGCCATGCCGCCCTCCTGGTCGCTGCGCTCCTGATAATTGTCCTCGTAAAACTTCCACAGTCCGGGATTCACCTCGAACCCGGCATCCTCAAGGCCCTGCTTAAAGTTCACGTTCAAGTCCTGCTTGAACCAGCTCGACGCGGAACCCGACCCCTGGTACAACGTCTGGTAGGACGCGTTGCCAAACAAGTTAATCTTCGTCCCGGCCGGAAGCGGCAGCGCCGCGTCCCCGGCATTTTTCAGCATGACGATGCCCTCGTCGCCCAGCTCCTCGTTAAATTTACTGGCGGCCGCGAGCGCCTCGTCCGCCGACATCTCGTAAACGGACGTGTCCGTGTCACGGAAATACAACTTGATCATCGTCAGGTATTTCGCCACCAGCACGTCTGCCACGATGGTCGCAATCAGTAGTACGGCAATGATTGCCAAACCGATGTAACCCTTTTTCTTGCCTTTTCCATTCATATTTTACTCCTCCTTTTTGCTATGGGCACTTGGCGTCCGTCTTTTGGACGCTTATGTGCGAACGCAGTTACCTGCAACTTGCAATGAACACTTGGCGAGGTTTTCACGAGCCTAGTGTAAATGCACTCCGTGAATCTTAGCGAGATTTATCGAGCTTAGCTTCACGGAGTTTCCAATTATTCAAGCCTAGTGCAGCGTAACTTCCTCATATTTGCAGAAGAAATATATCACAAACGGAAATGACCTGACGAATTTTGGCACAAACTGACACCTTTAATTCGTATCCTTCATTTCAGCGTGTAAATCAAGCGTACCCGCTGTACGCCGAACCTGATTTTGACGCAAAAATGCCGCGCCTTTTCTCTGGCACGGCATTTTCACGCATTATTCTTCCCCCGGAATCGGTATGGAAATCCGCAATATCGTCAAAACGTCCTCGTCATGCACGGTCATGACCCCCTTGTATTTTTTCACGATATAGCGCATGCTTTTGAGCGCCATCCCGCCCCGTGCTTCCACCCTTGTCGTGGCATCCGGCCCCGCGCCGATTTTCCCTTCCAATTCCATGCCCCTTCTATTTTCGTCTCCATGCGTCCCCCGGTAAAACTCAATCTGCATCAGGAGCAGCCCACTCCTTTCATTCACGAGCACGGCAATCTGCCGCTTTTGCGCGTCATCCGACATTTTCACGGACTCTATCGCATAGTCCAGGCCGTTGGCGAAGAGAAAATAAACGTCCGACATCTCGATAAAGTCCAAAAGTTCCCCCCTCGCCACACAAATCAGGCTGATTTGCCGCGCATGGCAATATAGGCTTTTTTCGGTCAGCGTCACGTCCAAAATCTCGTTTCCCGTCTTCATCACCGCATCGTAAATCTGAATCGAATCCTTGAGCTTGTCCAGGTTTTCCCGCAATTCCCGCGACATTTCCAGCTGCCCCATTTCCGTAATCTGTTTTTTCAGCTCATGGCATTTCCGATTGATCACGTCGATGTTTTCCTTCGCCATCGCATATTGTTCCCGCCGCTCCAGCCAAAGATTTTGGATGACCGTAATCTCATTTTTGAGGACAAACCGCCGATATATGTTTTCTTCCAATATAATGATAAAGACACAGCATAATGACGAATAGAGGTAACAAACCAGCAACAGCCTATAATTTTCATTAGTCCGGTTGCCTTGTACCAGATTGGACAACACATACACGACCAGCATGACCACGCCGGAAAACCACAACGTCTGGGAACTCGTGATGTCCATCTCCGCCTCCCGCTCCCGCCTGCGCAAAATGAAAACGAGGATTCCCCCGTACACCAGGACGTGCACGATCCAGTACGAAGCAGAAAAAGTCGGCTCCACCAACGCATTGGACGGAACGTGAAATAAAATCCCCCTGAAACAAGTCCAGATGCTGCCCACGGCATAGGTCAAATGCTGCAGTGCCCACGAACACATTGCCAGGTACAACGCCTTCTTGCGCGACACCTCCGTCACCAGGTAAATCATCACGTACACCATGACCTCGCTGACAAAGTACACGACTTCCATAGACGGGATTAACGTCACGACAAATAGGCACGGGGCGAGCAAAAGTACGCTCCGTGCCACGAAATGCCTCCTTTTTTTCAACGGAATCATGAAAAGAAGCGCCCCCACGAAAAGTTCCAACAAAAACGACGCCTGCAATACACGAAATGTCAGATTTTCCATCATCTTCCCCCATAATAATCCGTCAGCCGCCGCAAAAACTCCTTCCGCTTCGGCCCGCTGATTTGCAGCCTCTCACCTCCTGCGACCGACACCCACTCGTTCGTCACCTTCGCAATATAGCTCAAATGCACCAGATAGCAGGAATTGCATTTTGCAAACGCCAGTCCCGAAAGTTCCTTTTCCACGGCCTTGAGGCTCCCCGTGCATTGGTAATTTTCCGTCGTCGTGTGAAAATGGAGCGAATGGTTTTTCACCTCGATATAGATGATTTCCCGCGTGGACACGCGAAACAAACCCGTCTTGCTGCGCACCGTGAGCATTTTTTCCTGCCCGCTCTTCATGCGCCGCCTGGCCTTGTACAATTTGGCTGAAAACGCCGGGTAGGAAACCGGCTTCACGACGAAGTCGAGCGCATCCACCTCGTAGCCGCGCACGGCAAACCGAGCTAGGTTCGTGATGAAGATAATCAACACGTCCTCGTCCAATTTTCGAATCCGCGCGGCCGTGTCCATGCCGTCCAAGTACTTCATCTCGATGTCCAGCAAAATCACGTCGAACCGTCCCTTTTCCCGATATCGCCCAACAATTTCCGCGCCGTCGGAAAACATTTCCGTATGGATGACCTCCCCGGATTCCTCCTCGAATTTTTTTGAATAATCCCGCAAACAATCAATGTCCGCAGGATTGTCGTCAACAATCGCCACCCTCATGCCCTGATTATCCTTTCCGCCTATCATGCCCGTCTATTAGCAAAAACCTGCTTCAACACCTCCACTTGACGACTTTCAAATTTCACGCCAATGTGCAAGTGACAACGTTAGCGTCGGTGTACTGATGGCAACACGTCTTCTGTACACTGACGCTATCATAACACAATCACGAAGATTTTTCATCCTTTATTTTCGGAACAAAGAGTCCGGCTTGCCGGACTCTCGCGCCAGAGCGCGGCTGCGTCAGCAACCATTTTCCTTAGGCGCGAAGTGCGCATCCCCCGGAGGGTCTTGTGTCAAAGGGAACGAAGTTTCCTATGGCACAAGAAAGGGCAACGTATGCCTATAGCGTATGGTTTCACGGCGTTTGGACAGCCCCGTGAAAAATGACACAATAAGATGCGTACACGCCCCGCTTATTTTTTTTGACGGTATTCATTCGGCGTCTTGCCATATTTTTCCTTAAAACTGGTATAAAAATGACTGCGGTTCGTATAGCCGAGCTGACGCATGATGTCGGTGATGCTCATGTCGGTATGGGTCAGAAGGCGGGCGGATTCTTTCAAGGTGAAGTTCCGCCCGTATTTCAACAATGACATGCCGGTGCGTTTCTTGACGATTTTGTTCATGTAGTCCGGGTCGTAATGTAACTCTGCGGCGAGGTCGTGGCGGCTGATGCAGCCGTTCGTCTGCGTCAAAAGCTCCTGGATGCGCAGGAACAAGTATTCCTCCTTGTCACTGGGCAACATGAATTTTTGCAAGGAATAACGCTCGGAATCTAATAAAATGGAAAAAATGCGGGCAGCAAGTCCTGAAACGAGTGGTAACAAGCCGGCGCGCCGTCCCGCGGTCTCACGGATCAAGACACCAAATATTTGTTCGAATTCCGAGATGACGGCAGCCGGGGAACCAACCGGCGTAAAATCCCAATACTGCTTTTGCGGCGCGTTTCCGGCCTGGCAAGTTTTTAAGACCAGGTCGTAAATCGGATTTTCCTGCGAAACGACATGCCCGCTTTCATCATAATGAATGTCAGAACGGACAATGTTAAGAAAAAAATCATTTGACAGGGCTAAAAACACCAGTTCCGCGTCCTCCCTGGCAATTTCCACATGACGGACGTTCTGGTCGATTAAGCAACACTGTCCTTCCTGATATTCATAAATCCGGCCTTCAATTTTCTGCGCGATGTGTCCGTGCATGACAAATATGAATTCAAAGAAATCATGCTGGTGCATGAAACGATTCTTCACATAATCAGATTGGATGCGCAAAGTGTTACGTTTACAAAACCCGGGGGCAATCAACGTATAAAACGCCTCGTCATGTTCATGGTCATAGTTCTCATAAATAAGCATGTAAGGACCATTCAGCCTATATTGCTCCGCATAAAGACTTGCCTTGTTGTCTATTTTAAGTTCGGTCAACGAAACGGGCAGCGAAATATTCCTTTTTAGGAGGGGTTCATTTGTACGATCCATGGAAATCTCCTTTTCAATTCGTGGCTTTTAAATATATGACGTTTGCAAAGTAAACTCTGTCATCCATTTGCAAAATAAATCTGATTCTCTACCCATGTCCTTATTTTATCCTCTTTCTTAAAAAATGAAAAGTAAAATAGTTTTGTAATACGGATTTTGCCCATTTTTCTGTCTGGAAAGACTGTTTTTGACATTGAAAAAGGAAAAAGGACACGGTAAAGTAAAAATAACAGATGTTCAAAAGCGCGCGAAAAGAACGGATGGAATGAATACCAGGGAGGAATTTACAATGAGTAATCAGGAAAACCAGGAAAAAAGTTTGCCGTTAATCCGTAAAATCGGATACGGCGTGGGAGACGCGGGTTCCAATTTCTGCTGGACGTTCATCGCGTCCTTCCTCATGATTTATTGCACGAACACGTTGGGAATCAGTGCGGCGGTCGTCGGGACGCTCTTGATGATTTCAAAGGTCCTGGACGGCATCACAGACGTCTTTATGGGGCGCATCATCGACGCCACGCACAGCAAGATGGGAAAGGCGAGGTTCTGGTACTTTGCCAGCTCGTTCCCGGTGGCCATCTTCACGTTCATCTTGTTCAACGTGCCGGGCAGCTTTACGGAAAACACGAAGTATGCTTTCATCTTCATCATTTACACCTTGATCGGGGCAGTGTTTTATACCATGAACAATATCGCGTATTCCACGCTGACCGCGTTGTGCACCAAGAATCCGAAGGACCGCGTGCAGATGGGCAGCTACCGCTTTATTTTCGCGGCCATGGCGGTATTGTTTTTGAGCTACGTTACAAGCGGGCTGCTCGAAGCCTTCGGTGGCGGACAAAAAGGGTGGACGGCCGTATCATTCATTTATTCCATCATTTGCCTGGTGCTTTTGCTGGTGCCGGTATTCGCGGTGCGCGAATTGCCGGAAGAGGAACTGTGGGAGGCCATGGGCATCGACAAGAAGAAAGACGAGCCAGGGTTCTTACAAGGAATTGTCCTTCTTCTTAAAAACAAATACTTCTTATTGATTCTGGCATTGTACTTGGTGAAATACATGGGAAGCGGGCTTACTTCCGGTTTAGGTATCTATTTCGCGACCTATCAGTTGGGAAACGCGTCCTTGCTTGGCACGCTCAGCCTGGCGGGCATACTTCCGGCCGCAGTCGCTCTTCTGTTCGTTCCTAGCCTGACGGAGAAATTTGGAATGAGCAAGACGGTAATGATATCAAACGTCATCGGAGCATTGACTTGTATCCCGGTCATCATCGGCGGCCTGACTGCTAACTTCACATTAGTTCTCATCGGCATGGTATTAAGAGCAGTCACTTCTTCTCCACAGACGGGTGCGCTGAACGCGATTATAGCTGAAACAGACGAAAATATTTATCTGAAACGTGGCCATCGGCTGACGGGCATGATTTATTCCTGCTCTTCCGTGGGAATCAAAGTAGGAACCGGTCTGGGAACGGCGTTGTGCGGATTCATACTGGACATGGGTGGATTTGACGGCATGGCGGAAACACAAACGGCGACGGCAGTAACCACGATCAACTGGTCCTATTTGATGGCGGTAGTCGTGCCGATGCTCCTATCCGTAATTGTCTTCTACTTTTTGAACGTGGAAGATGAAAATAAGAAATTGCGTGCGATGAAAGAGTAAAATGTTACGTGCAATGGAAAAGCAGAAAGGACGGGACTTATGCAGAAACAAAATTTTAACCGGGATTGGACGGTAAAAAAGCTTCCCGGGGGAACGCCCTATTTTTCCCAGGGCGGCAGAATGGAATGCGAAGAACGAAACGTGACCCTGCCCCATGACGCGATGATTTGGGAAGGGCGCGACGCGAACAACCCATCAGGAAGCTCGGGCGGCTATTTCGCGGGCGGTTATTATGAATATGTGAAAAGCTTTTACGTGGACGAGGCGGAAAAAGACGAGACGTTCATCCTTGAATTCGAGGGAATCCATAACAGCGGCCACGTGTACATAAACGGCGCCCTGGCGGGAAGCGTGCAAGGCGGCTATACGAGGCTGTTTGTCGACGTCACGCCGTATCTTTGCTTTGGTGGGGAAAACCGCGTCCTGGTAAAGGCCATAAACGTCGCCATGCCGAACAGCCGTTGGTACACGGGCAGCGGCATTTACCGGCCGGTATATTTGTACAAGGGCGGAAAAATCAGGTTTGACGCGGACGGCCCGCGTATTTCCACCCCGGAAGTTTCTCAGGAAATCGCGGCGGTGAAGGTCGAGACAAGAATCAGGTACGACGAAAAGGCCAAAAAGACGGTGGTGTTAAAGACGGAAATCATCGGCCCGGATGGAAACGTCGTGGCGGGCGAAAGCTCCCGCATGACGTTGTTCGAACAGTCCGAGACCTTGCAGGCGCAACGGATTTATGTATGGAATCCGGCATTGTGGTCAGTGGACGACCCGAAGCTTTACCAATGCAAGGTCGCCATCTATGACGGGGAAACGCTTTTGGACACGGCAGGGAGCACGTTCGGCATCCGCAAGCTGGAGCTGGATCCGGTCAACGGGTTACGCCTAAACGGAGAGAAAATCCTGCTCCGCGGCGGGTGCATCCACCACGACAACGGTCCGGTGGGCGCGGCGACGTTCACGCGCGCGGAAGAACGGCGCGTCGAACTGTTAAAGGAAGCGGGCTTCAACTCGATTCGCGCCTCCCATAATTCCACATCGGCGGCATTGCTTGACGCTTGCGACAAGCTGGGCATGCTGGTCATGGAAGAAAGCTTTGACATGTGGGCGGAGACGAAGCGCCCCTTCGACTATTCGCTGTCATTCGCGGACAACTGGGAAACGGATTTGGAAGACGTCGTACGAAAAGATTTTAACCACCCTTGCGTGTTCATGTATTCCATCGGAAACGAAATCAAAGAACTGCACACGCCAAACGGCGCACGGTGGAGCAGGAGGCTGACGCAAAAAATAAGAAGCCTGGATTCGACCCGTTACGTGACAAACGCGATTAACGGCATGATAAGCATCATGGGCGCGAACGTCTTGCCGGTGGTAATGAAGGACATGGGAATGACGGTGCCGGACAAGACGCCAGGCGGCGGCATCAATGACACGATGACCGCGCTGATGGGGGCGATGAATTCCCTCTCGGCACACCCGAAGGTGGAAGAGGGCTTGAAAGAATCCTACGGGACACTTGACCTGATTGGCTTGAACTACATGCGCGACGTGTACGACCAGATGAAGGAATATCCGAACCGCGTCTTTTACGGGGCGGAGACATTGCCGCCGGACATCGCGCCAAACTGGAAAAAAGTAAAGGAACTGCCGGCCTGCATCGGGGATTATACGTGGACGGCCTGGGATTACCTGGGAGAAGCCGGGATTGGCATCGTGACATACGACGGACGACTGACGTTTGCGAAGCCTTATCCCGCGTACCTGGCATATTGTGGCGATTTCGACATCACCGGGTACCGGCGCCCGATGAGTTACCTGCGGGAAATCGTGTTCGGCCTGCGAAAGTCCCCCTATATCACGGTGCAACTGCCGGAGCATTATGGAAAGGAACCCATGTGCACGCCTTGGTCGCTGCCAACGACGGTTTCATCCTGGACATGGAAGGGACATGAAGGGAAACACTGCCTGGTGGAGGTATATTCCGACGCGCCGGAGGTCGAGCTGTTCGTGAACGGAAACAGCGTCGGCAGGCAGCCCGCCGGGGAGGCGCATGACTTCCGCGTCTTGTTCGACACGGTTTACGAGCCGGGCGTAATCATGGCGACCGCATATTATGAAGACGGAACTTCGGAGAACTATTGCCTATGCACGGCAAAGGACGAGGTTTCCCTGTACATGAAATCGGACAAGGTGAAAATAGGGACGGATGACCTGGCCTACGTGGCAATCGAACTTCGCGACGGGGGCGGGACGCTGCAGACCGCGGCCGACCGCAAGGTTTCACTGAAAGTGGAAGGTGCCGGGTATTTACAAGGATTTGGCTCGGCGGCACCGGCATCGGAGGAAAATTTCTTCGATGAGTGCCGGACGACCTATTACGGACGGGTGCTGGCAGTCGTTCGTTCAGGGGACGCGTCCGGGACGATTCGCCTGACCGCGTCGGCGGAGGGGTTGGAAACGGCAACCGTGGAAATCGAAGTAAAATAACTCCATTTTAAAAGAGGGCATCAAAAAATTGACGCCTCCAGGCAAAGGAATCCATGGCTCATACGGGTCACGGATTCCCTTGGTAGAAAACATGACAGTGGGAGGTGTTTCAAATTGCATTATGAAGAGATAACGTTATATGGGGGCGGGAGGATGTGAGGCTGACGGCTTACATCCTTGACGATTCCGTGGAAATGTTAAACGGTGGGAAGAAGGGCGCGATTTTAATCTGCCCGGGCGGCGGATACCTTTACTGTTCCGACCGGGAGGGCGAGCCCGTGGCAATGGCGTTTGCCGCGATGGGATACCATACGTTCGTCCTTCGCTATTCCGTATACAATGAAAACAAGGGAGCCAACACGTTGGAGAACATTTTCCCCGACATGTCAAAACCGTGGGTGGAAAAACCGAACGTGAAATTCCCCGGGCCGGTCAGGGACGTTGGCAGGGCGATGCTCTACATCAAGGAGCATGCAACGGACTGGCATATCGACATGGAAAAGGTGGCCTTGTGCGGATTTTCGGCGGGTGGGCACAATTGCCTGATGTACTCCATCTATTATAACCAGCCGATTGTCACGGACTTCCTTGGCATCGGGACGGAAGGGCTTCGCCCGGCGGCGGTGGTCTTGGGATATACGGCAAGCGACTATATGCCGTTGGTATCGGAAGATGCAGAAAACAATCCCATGACGAACGCGATGAACCTTGCATTGATGGGAACGGACGGCATCACCGACAAGGAGCTTGCGATGAAGCTAAGCCCCTGCCGCCTGGTGAACGAGAACACGCCGCCGATGTTTTTGTGGACGACGGCCATTCGACTAATTAACCTTAAAAGAGTACCACTACGCTTCGCCCCCGGCCAATCAACACGCGGATTGGCCGGGGAATGCATGGAAATCCGACAAAGGCATCATACAATATCGTGTTGTTCAAAATACCCCCATCACCACGCGCTCCTTTCCATCGATGTCACCCACTATTTGGATTATACCATGGCCTTGGTTTACGGACAGAGCACCTCGAAAAACCTTCTGTTTTCCCAGATTCGTTAGCCATAAACAAAACTTTTCTTGAAACGCCAAGAAACAGAACACAAAAAAGGGAGAAGGTTGCCCCTATTCGTCTTTAGGCACCGAAACGCACAGCTTTTCGATTTCCGCTTTTTTTGCCCGCTCCATCAGATTCCTCATTTCCACGTCGGAAAGTCCGTTCGCTTCCCGCGCCTCAAGAATGGTACTTCCTTTCTGCAACATCTGCAGCACCCTTTTTTCAGCATCATTTACCGGCATCTCATTCGTAATTTCGTCATATTTCTCAGACCAGTCGTTTCCCACCATGAGTCTTCCTCCACACCATCCACTTTCCACGCACGGGGCGTTCTTCCTCAGCAAGCCCATAACCCTCAACACATTCCCGCATAGCATCTGCGTTATATGCATACTTTATATATCGACATGAATCGTTTTCCAATAACAGTCCTTACCGATTCATTGAAGCGATGGCAGAATGCTTATTCTATTCGGCAAATAAAAATGAACCGCGGCCTTGTTTTTGGCCGCGACTAATATACCCATTCCATCCTTTTCCCATCATGCCGTTTTCGCCCTTCACGGCCGATTCCATTTCCACGACATCCCTACGTCACCCGACGGCGTTCCACTCCACGTCCACGATTTTATTATTCTTGGCCGCCTTCACCGCCCCGGAAATGCAGTAAATCAAATAGAAGTTCTGAATGCCGCCAATCCCAGCTTAAAATAGCGCACCAGCTCATATACGCCCATCGCGATACACAAAATGCCCAAGACAACGCACACCGTCAAGGCAGAAATCCCGGCCAAATCACCATCAAAAGTCCCGGCGCGAGCATGCAGCAGTTTACCACGATTGCCCCTACACGAAATTGTTTCCATACTTCCTTCACCACGTTCGCCTCCCTTAATTTTGAACCTAACATATCATGAATAGAAAGCTGTTTCCACGGTAAAAAAGCGTGTTTGCCCAATTTTTGTGCAAACGGATACGTTTGCATAAATTTTCCTGACACCCACGTCATTCCACCGACAATACGATTTCCCTGCCGCCATATCCTTCCGCCGACACCTTGATTTTTACTTCCCTTGTCAATTCCCGGTTCCGGCGAAGTCTCCGTCACCTCGTTGCCAATCGAATACATGATGACCGAGGAATGGGAAATGTCCGTGCGCACCATGGCGGCAAGGTCTTTTTCATGCCACTCAGTTATTCTTTTTATTTTGGGACCTACGATGCAGAAATGCATTTGTCGGACAGTAATTGTCCGAATGAAACCATTTTTGAGCCTGTTTTTGCGCTGGAACATTTTCCAGCTTTAATCGCGGAGCATTATTACCTTTCAAAGCTTTTTAAAAAAAGAAATGGGAATATCCCTAAATCGCGGCATGCCAAAATTCGTTTTCTACGCACTGGGATAAAGGGCTTTTTCTTGAAAAAAGGGCAATCACAACAGTTAACATTGGCGCAATGCTTTGGAATGGAGGTATTTGGGTAATTCTATTTCAAAAAATGGGGAAAGTCAAAAAATTTATAACTTGCAAACTTCCGACAAGTATGTTATATTATGAATGAAAAAGGAAGCAGCCGCCCACAAAGTGGTTGACCTGCCGAGTGTGTTAAAAGCCTACCCAGACCGCCAAGTACAAGGTAGGCTTATTTATTTCCGCTTGTTCCTACTATCTACGTAGGCAAGCAGTGCAATGAGAAACGTTCCAGAAAGTATCAATAGGGTCAACACTTCGTATGTACTCATATACACCACCTCCCTTCTCTTTCAAGTTTAGGAAGGCTTACCACCTTGTATCACGGCTACTTCATGTAGGATTCTATCACATATTGCCAAGATAGATTAGACGGAATCTCACATACTTTTCACCTCTTCTTACCTATTGGTTGAGTAAATTTTCCTCACACAAAAACAGCATTCATACTTTCTATTCTATAATTGTCACCCACGAAAGCTTCTTTCTCACTATTAGGCCAAATCTATCCTCTTTATTCTAACAATTCCGCAAGAGAATCCCGCATCTCAAAAACACATTCATCAACAATATTAGACAACGACCATTTCCCAGTTCCATAATGATAAACCATAAAATCATTGTCCCAGCAATCAAACAATGGAAGGATTTGTTTTCCTTTGAAATCAACATGCAAATCCACCTCGGCATCAACAATTTCATCATAAGATAACACACGGCATTCTTCCAAAAATATGGTTCTATCATTATTTGAAATTATTCTTTTAATAATTTCCGACATTTCAGTTCCATACAAACTTTCTATTTTAGACACTTTGGCGTTATTAATATGTAGCCCTTCTATACTTTCCAAATATTCTTTGTTTGTCATTTTTCCATTCCTCCTACCATTTTACACATTCTGTCACATGGACCATCCGTGATATGAACTCCGCTATGTTCAAAGTGCACTTCCGCATGTAACGGGGTAATGTTACTAACTTCATTTTTGCCACCTACATTGAGCGGTTGCAAATGGTGTGCATCAAATCTATCGCCCTTCCTGAATATTTCCTTATTCATGATGCAATCCAAAAGCGACGTTGTGACATGATTCGTTTGCGTGTACACATCAGCACCTTGTTTTGGGGAAAATAAAAATGTCTTTTCCTCTCCCATGTACTTAGCGTCGGTGTACGGAGGGCAACACGTCCGGGCCCACTCATTTTGGCACACTGCCACCACGCCACACGGAAGTTTTGCCAATTCCGTAATCTGGTCGTCATTTAAATTGGCCGCCCTGCCCACCAACTCTCGATCCGACAAGTCCGGCAACCGCATAATGATTTTGGTATTTGTATTTCTTATCGTTGACAAATCCAGCAACCCCGGTGCATGATCCACAATGACAAAACCCTCTCCAAATGTCCGCATTTCAGCGATTGCATTGGCCAACATTTCCACGCTTTTTCCCAATAAATTGGCACTCTCTGACGATTGTTCCAGCGAAGTGCGCCTCGATAGATTATGGGCTTCTTCCAACACGGTAATGTGTTTTAACGGACTGTTCATGCCATTAATTCCGTTTGTCAACGATTGCAGCCTTGTAAGCCCCTTTGTTTTCATTATCATACCCACTTAAATCAATAATCGTCTTGACGTTTCGCGCGACATCTCCTTTCTCCTCATGATTCATGTGGAAAATATGTCCTAACCCTAATTTTTTATCATTATTCTTCTCCAAAATGTAAAAGGCCGTGTTGTAAAACACACGGCCTTCTATTTCCAGTGCGCCGCCGGGCGCACCGGGAAATAGCCCTCTTCCCGTCTCATCATTTTTTATACTCACGGCCGATGAAATCTGCCGTGAGTATACATGATGAAAAGAAGAAGGGCTTTTATATATCCTGCTCCACGCTTTTAAAATACTTTATACGTCTCTTCCGCCTTCGCGAACGGCCCCGGGATGCTGCTTAACCCACGGTGTCCCCCGAAATAATCCTCGTTGAACACGATGTCCGTGCCATCCGGGTTTTCAAAACGCTCCTCCGGCTCGAAGGCCTCTCCCAGCGTGTCGGAATTGATAATTCCCGTCCCAAAGTCCCCGAAGAATTCGAACACGTTGGTATTTAACGTATAATTTCCATCCTCTTCCACAAGCTCCAGGGTAACCTTGTTTTCCTCGTCCACCAGCTTGTTCTCCTCGTGTTTCCACGCCAGCGCGCCGTTAAAATACGCGTTTCCGTCAATCCATACCGGCAGGTGCTCGAAGTGCGCGTTCATCATCTCGAACATATCGTACATGTCCACTTTTTGCCCAATTTTGAACTTCTGAATCCACTCCTCATAAGTGGGGTATTCATCCCAGACGAAGTTGCCGCCCCGGTCGTTTAACGTGGCAGAAAATCCCATGCTTTCCGTCGGCTGCGGATCCGGGTCGTAGGGGTATTTCTGAATGAACAAGTTATTGTACACCCGGTTGTCGCCATGGAGGAATGACATGAATCCGGCCACTTCCGTGCGGTGCGGAATGTGGTACGGCGTGTAACGCGGCTCTTCCCTCCCGTTCGCGCGCATGTCCGTGCCGCCGCCCACGACGGTGAACGCCCCGGCGAACAAGTTGTGGACGCAGGCGATTCCCTGCGTTGCCCAACGCACGCTTGCCTTCGAGAGCAAAATGTTGTTGTCTATCAGCGTCGGCCCGTGGCTCACTTCCACGAAAATGTCCTGGCACATGCTGTTCGCGTCGCGCGTGATGAACTCCGGCTCATGGTTGTCATGCATCAGGTTCTGGGTAAACCGCGTCCCCTGCGCCTGCCAGTCTGTCCAGATTCCCATCGTGCAGTGGTGGATATGGTTCCTGCGGAAAACAACGTCAATCGCTGCATGGAACTTGATTCCGCCCATTTCCGCCCCGGTCAACTGCTGCATGTTATTAATATGGTGGATGTGATTGTCCTCAATCAGCGAGAACACGCAGCCCATGCGCCCCACGATGCCGGCCTGGCCGCAGTCGTGGATATTGCACCTGCGCACGATATGGGAACCGACCGTTTCCTTCGTCCACCCGTCGTACTGGGCGATGCAGACCGCGTCCCGTTCCATCTGGGTCGGACTCTTGACGTGCTTCCTCGTAAAATAATTGTCGTTGTCCTTCTCCGTCTGGTGATAATTTCCGAACGAAATGCCACAGCATTTGCTGTTGGAAATGTCACATTCCTCGATAATCCACCCTTTGCTCCAGTGTGCTCCAATCATCCCGTCCTGGAATGCCGCCGGCGGCGCCCAGTTGGTGGCGGCCTTTTCCACCGCGAAGCCGCTTAACGTGATGAAGCCCACGCCCTTCTTGGATGGCATGAAACAGTTACGGCGAACGTTGATTTCCACCTTCTCCTGATTCGGATCCTTGCCCTGGAAATTGGCATAAATCGTCGTTGTCTTCTCCCCGACGACGGCAAACCATTTCAGGTTTGCATACTGCGGTTCCCACGACCGTTCAAAAGGCTTTCCCTCCACGCAGTCCTCGAGCGAGACCGCCTCGTACATCTGCCGGTCATTTATATATACCGCGCCCCTGTGCATGTCGATGAACTCACCGGTTTCCGCGTTTTTCGGCGTAAAATACCAGTCCCCTTCCACCGCCAAGGCGTAAGGATTGTACCCGTTGAACACGCCGTTGTCCACTTCAAACATATAGGTTGTTTTTTCATATGGTTTCCAGCCCTTGGCCTCCTCGGCCCCGCTGATTGTCGCGCCAAGCGGCTCCACGCTGTGGTATACGATGCGCTCGTCCTTGGTTCCGGCGTTCACCGGATCCACGTACTCGCGGTAAATTCCCGGATACACCAAGACCTCGTCCCCGGCCCTGGCCACCTTTGCCGCGTCATTGATATGTTTAAACGGCCTTTCCTTGCTCCCGTCGCCCTGACGGGCCGCTTTTGCATTTACATAAAAAATCATGATAGTCTCCTTTCCATTCTATTCCATAACATCTATTCCATAACATTGCCCTATTCGCGTGGTCGTGCGTTTTGCCACACAGTCACCGCCCCGATAATGTACTGGATGCCGTTACAATCCGCAGCCAATCAAACCGTGAATTGCAATCTCTCACTTAACGTGCAACAATTCCCCGGCCCCGCCCAGCGAATAGGCCCGTGGAAAATGCCGCCGTCTCGCATAATGCGCGGCTTCGTCCGCCTGCGTCCCGTACTCGCACAAAAATGCCAAAAACGTCTCCTCCGGCTGTTCCTCCAGCCATTCCACGACCTCATCCATGCACATGTACAAGACCTGCTCCGGGGAAATTCCCGCCGGCATCCCCGCGCGTTTCTTTCCCCGCAAGTCTATCAGCCATCCACCTTGTTCCAACTGCTCGTTCACGTAGGTGAAAGACGCTCGGACCTGCGCCATTTCATATGCGTTCAAGATGATTTCCTCACCCCGAGCGTTCACAAGGCGCAGCCTCGGGTCGGACGCGCCATATCGCGCATTTCCACTTCTTCCCGCACGGCTCACGTTCCGCGCGCCACTTTCGTCCTCCACGCGACCCGCTACCAGCGCGCAGTCCGTTACCTTGCGTACCCGCACGCATTTCGGACAGTCCGGCATCGTCACCAGTTCCCCATTGTCACAGAGCAGGAAAATCTGCCGCGTCTGGTGGTCATAAAGCATCTGGTTGATTTTCCCCGAGGCACGCACGAACCCGTTTAACGTGCTTCCCACCATCAAGTTCGCCGACTCCCACACGCCGCCCATCAGGGAGCGGTACACGTATGGCAACCCGTCCTCACCATTTCCCACGGCGACAAAATCCACGTCCGTGGCCGCAATTGCGGTAAAAGTGCAGGCCGGATAATACCCCGCGTAATTCTCGTTAAAGGAAACCTGCTGCCAGTCCACGCTTTTGGCAGAGTCCGGCCGGCAGTTCGCGTCTTCCGTCGATTTTCCCCGCCAGTCCGCGTTCACGGCAAACTTCACTTGCGCCTTCCACAAATTTCCGTCCTTGTCCAATGCCAATCTCGTTCTGCAACCATCCCGCCCGCACACCTGCGCGAACTTTCCTTCCCCGCCGCACATTTTCCATCATGCCCTTTCACTTTATACACACGAACGACACCACGGAAGAGTTTTTGACAACAAATGTCATCTTACAAATCCTTTTGCATCATTTGTCTATATGCATTTTATATCAAAACTTTTCCTGGCATCACAATTCTCTCTTTACTTTACCGCGAACCCGATTCTCGCGCTCTTCGTCTCACCTTCGTATCCGACGGACACGGTCACCAGCGCCACGCCACGTCCGGCCGCCGTCACGCGCCCGTGCTCGTCCACGCGGATGATTTCGTTGTCACTGGACGTGTACACCGGCCTGTGCTCCGTCAAATCCAGCCTCGTGCTGTCGAGCAAAGTCGCCACGGTCTTGATTTTCGCCGTGCCGCACAGTTCGAGCACCTGCCTGTCGCTCACCGCGTACACGTTGGCTAAAGGCGCGTCCCACTCGCCGCTAATCGTGACTTCCTGGCAGCACGCGATGTCCGCGCTGCTGCGCCCGATTTCCACGCGGTAGGTCCCGCTCTCGACGATTAATTTCTTGCGCAGGTAGCTCCAGAAGTTGATGTCGCTGACCGGCACCGTAAGTTCCACGGTCTTTGTCTCGCCCGCCTTGATAAACACCTTCTCAAACGCCTTGAGCTGGCGCGCCGGCTTGTTGTCATCCGTTCCCTTCGGAATGTTCTTGCCGATATAAAGCTCGACGATTTCCGCCCCGTCGCGCGCGCCGCTGTTCGTCACGTCGACGCTCACCTTCAGAATGTCATTGGCGTCAAGCTCTGTCGCGCTTACCTTCATGTTCGAATAATCGAACGTCGTATAGCTCAGCCCGTGGCCGAACGGGAAAATCGGCTCGCCCTTATAATACATGTACGTCCTCGTCTTGAAATTGACCGTGTCATGCTTGCGAAGACCATAATCATTGAGCATCGGCAGCTCGTCCACGTCCTTGTACCAGGTCGCCGTCAGTTTCGCGTTCGGGTTCACCTTGCCAAAAATGACGTTGGCGATGGCCGTCCCCTGCTCCTGTCCGGCAAAATGCTCGTTGAGAATCGTGTGCGCCTTCTCGAAGAACGTTCCGCCGACCGCGCCGAGCGTCTGCAGCACCACGATGGTATTGTCATTGACTTCCAATAATTTCTCAATCTTCTCACTCTGTCCGTAGGGAAGCTCCAGCGTGTCGCGGTCATGCTCCTCGGACGCGTTGGTCGCGTCGGTCCCGGCAATCACGATAACATAGTCCGCGTCCTTCGCCGCCTCCAGGGCGCGGGCGAACAACTCGTCGTTATCCTTGCGGTAATCCGGATCCTCGGGAACGTACTTTTCAGGACTGCCGAATGCCACGCCGACCTCCTGCAACGTCGCGTTCGGACCCATGAAATCCGCCATCTGCCGCTGCATGGCCGCCACCTGCTCCGGATCCATGTTCGCCATCGTCGCTGCCGCCGCGTCTTCATCGCCGCCCATCGGTCCCGCGCCCGGCAGCAAATCCGCCACGCCGCCGGCCTTGAACTCCTTGCCGCAACACCAGCCCTTCTCATAAACCAGTTCCACGTCGCTGCCTTCCAGCTCGCGGCGGATTCCCTCCAACGCCATCACGTTGACCGGGGTGTCCACGACCTTGCTCATACTGCCCGCGCTGTAGCCGCCAAGCTCGCGGTAAATGGCGTTCGGGCCGACCACCAGTATCTTTTTCGCCGCGTTCTTATTTAACGGCAAAATCTGCTTGTCATTTTTCAAAAGGACGATGGTGTCATTCGCCATGTCCACGGACAACGCCTTCATTTCATCCGAGCAAATGCTCTCCTTGCCGATTGACGAATATGGCACATGCGACTTGTCGTCAAATAGGCCGAGCCGGAAACGCACCGTGAAAATACGCACCAGCGCACGGTCAAGCACGGACTCCTCAATCAGCCCTTCCTCGATGGCCTGCATCAGGTTGTACTTGTGCTCGGTTCCGCAGCTCATGTCCGTCCCGGCAATCAAAGTCATCGCCGACGCTTCCTTCATGTTCTTCGCATAATAATGTCCGGAAAGCTTCTCGCCGCTGCCCATGGCCGCGAACATCGGGCTCTCGTACACGTCGCCGACCGCGCCGCAGTCGGAAACGACGAAACCGTCAAACCCCCACTCCTCGCGTAAGAGCGTCGTCAGCAGCATGTCGTTACAAGAGGCGGGCACCCCGTTGATACGGTTGTAGGACGTCATGATGCTCTGCGCTCCGCCCTCGCGGATGGCATACTCGAACACCTTCGTATAATATTCGCGGAGCGTCGCCTCGTCCACGTTCGAGGAACCGCGGTGGCGGTTGTTTTCCGAACTGTTCAGCGCGTAATGCTTCGGCGTGGAGACGACTTTCGTGTATTTCTCGTCATCGCCCTGCATGCCCTGTATGTAACTGGCCGCCATCTTGCCCGCCAAGTAGGGATCCTCGCCAAAATTCTCATCGCTCCGGCCATTACGCGGATCGCGCGCCAGGTTGATGGTCGGACACCACATATGCAGCTCGTCGCCGTCAATATTGTTGTAGGCGCGGCACTCGTCGGAAATGGCGCTCGTCACCTTCTTAATCTTCTCCCTATCCCAGGACTGGCTCATCGCCAGACATACCGGATAGCTCGTCACGTCCATCGGACGGAACTTGAACGGCCCGAAGAACCCGTGGGAAGCCTCGCTCCAATAGTTGTAATACGGCACGTCCAGGCGCGGGATGGCCGCCCCGTGGTTGCCCAGCTGGCTGATTTTCTCCTCCAGCGTCATCTTGGACACCAGGTCCACCGCGCGCTCCTCGAAGCCGTACGACTCGTTCTTGTAAATTGGCATGTCCTTGTTTCTCCTTTCTTTTTCGTGGTGATACCCAAATTACGAAACCACAATCTCCTTGCGCGCATGCGCACGAAGCACGTGGCAATCCAAAGGTATCATCGGGGCCGATATGCGTTTCGTCCCCTGCATCGTGAATAGTAGTGTGTTCGTCAGTGTGCGTGTGCTCGTGCACAACCCATGTGTCCATTATAGCAGATATCGCCGAATAAGTCCAGTAATATTTTTATAAAAAAAACAATCATCACAAAACCTTTAACATTTTTCAAGCGCACTTTTCTATCATTATGTCACATTTTTCAGGCGCACTTTTTCTGTCACAAAACATTTGAACATACGGCGAAAGTGCGTTATACTATGTATAGCAGCATGCAACAAAACCAAAGAAAAGGAGATGAGAAACATGGAATTTTTATTGCAAATCGGAGGAACTCTCATCGTGGTCGTCGCGATTGTCATCGCCCTGCTTTTGATACTCGGAAGTGGGTACGTGAAGGCCTCGCCGGACACCGCCTACATCATTTCCGGCCTGCGCAAGCAGCCCAAAGTACTTATCGGAAAAGCGGGTCTGAAGATTCCGTTTCTGGAGAAGAAGGACGAGTTAAACCTCCAGTTGATTCCGATTGACGTGAAAACATCAAGCGCGGTCCCGACGGCAGACTACATCAACATCCGGGTGGACGCGGCGGTCAACGTCAAAATCAGCGACCAACAAGAGCGTCTCGCGCTGGCCGCGCAGAACTTCCTAAACCGCCCGACGGACTACATCGCCCAAGTGTCCCGCGAAGTGCTGGAAGGTAACATGCGTGAAATCGTGGGCAAGATGAACCTGGAGGAAATGGTTTCCGACCGGCAGAAATTCGCCACCCTGGTGAAGGAGAACGCGGAGCCGGACTTAGCTGCCATGGGTCTGGACATCGTGAGTTTTAACGTGCAGAATTTCGTGGACGGCAACGGCGTCATTGAGAACCTTGGTGTGGACAACATTGTCAAGATTCAAAAAAACGCGGCCATCTCCCGCGCGGAAAGCGAAAAGGAAATCGCCCGGGCGCAGGCCATGGCCCGCAAGGAGGCCAACGACGCACAGGTAAGCTCAGAGCTGGAAATCGCCAACGCCAAGGCGCGCGCGCAAAAAGAAAAGGCCATCGTCCAGGCCGAGGCGACAAGGGAGTCCAAGGAAGCGGAAATCAACGCCGCCACCTTGATTGCCCAGAAGGAGAACGATCTGGAAATCCGCAAGGCGGAACTGCAAAAGGACGCGGACACCAAGAAGGCCATTGCCGACGCGGCTTACCAAATCCAGAAGGAAACCGAGCGTAAGACCGTTGAAATTACCACGGCCGACGCGAACCTGGCCCGCCAGGAAAAGGCGATTATCCTGAAAGAGAAGGAAGTCGAGCTGACCGAGCGCAGCCTGGAAGCGACCATCAAGAAGCAGGCCGAGGCCGAAAAGTACGCGAAACAGCAAGAATCCGACGCGAATTTGTACGAGGTACAGAGAAACTCCGAAGCTAAGCTGTTTGAAAGGCAGAAAAACGCGGAAGCGGAGAAGTTCGAGCGTGAAAAAGAAGCGGAAGCGCTGAAAGCAACTGCGGAAGCGCAGAAATACGCCATGGTACAGGAGGCCGAAGGTATCCGCAGCAAGGGACTGGCGGAAGCCGAAGCCATCAAGGCGAAGACCCTGGCGGAAGCCGAAGGTATCGAGGCAAAGGCCGAGGCCATGAAACAGATGGGCGAGGCGGCCATTCTGGAAATGTACTTCAAGGCGATGCCGGAAATTGCCCGGAACGTCGCGGAACCGCTTACCAAAGTGGACAAAATTACCATGTACGGCGACGGGAACTCTTCGAAGCTGGTCAGGGACATCGTGGGAACCATCGCCCAGACGACGGACGGCCTGAAGGAATCCACCGGCGTGGACCTGCAAGCGTTATTGGCCGGATTTTTAGGGGCGCGGATGGCCGGAAACACGGCGGACAAGACGGACGGGATATCTGACGAAAGCGCAAATGCCGACGCGTAAGATTTCGCCACGCGGATGGTAACCGAACCGTCACAAAACATACATGTTACCTATCTGACACTTTAATAAGGCATTTGCCCTGATTTATAAGGGTGGATGCCTTATTTAGCGGCTACTGGTTGTAGTACTTTAAGTCCTCTCCCACCGAAGTATCCAGTTTATCGTTCCGCACGCCCACCGTCTCTCCCATGCGGATTTTCATTTCCCGCCCGGCCTTCGTCCGTTCCACGACACGCCCGGCCAGTTCCAGCCTGTCCTTTTCCACCAGTATCAATACCGTGGAACCGCCAAATTCAAAGAACCCTTTCTCCTGGCCTTTTTTCACCTTGCACCTGCCATGATAATTGTGGATTTTTCCCACGAGCAGCGCACCAATCTCCATCTGCACGACCGTCCCGAACAAGTCCGTCCGAAGAACCGTGTACTCGCGGCTGTTTTGCACAAATACCGGCACAGACGTGTACGCCGTGGGGCGGACGCAATGCAACACCCCGGGCAAGATTCCGGATTTTATCCTTGTCCCGTCGCATGCGTAGCAATACCGATGGTAATCCTGCGGGGTCAGCCGGAAAATCAGGCAACGGCCGCCTGAAAACCTGTCCGCCAGCATCCTGCTGCCCAGAAGTTCTTCCAAACTATATTCCACATTTTTTATATGGTACGTCTTTTCCCCGTCAACCGGGTAAACGCTCAAATACCCGTCGCAAGGGCTGGCCAGATGCCCTGGCATGCCGTCAGCCGGCTTGGCGACACGCTTTCTCGTAAAAAAATCATTAAAGGAGCGGTATCGTTTCTCCTCGTACCCCTCCATGTCAATGTGGTGCCTTTTTATAAACCACGGCACCGCGCATGCCGAAATCCTGGTACTTAAAAGTTTCCCAGCCAGCCGTGAAACAACCGGGTGAACCAGCGGCTTTAAAACGGCACGCCCCGCCACGGTTCCGTACAAAAAACGAATCGATAGCGTTTCTTTTTTCATATATCCATACCCATTCCCATCAATAATACACAAAATTCCACAAGCCCTGTAAATACGATTCCGATTCTTCCAACTTTCCTCGGCTTTTTCACCTTCAACGGTAAAATGAACGCGGCAGCCATCACGACCAGCAAGCCCGGTATCAGCCCGGCATTGCGAAATGCCAGACGCTTCCCGGCCACCAGAAATGCCGGCAAAATCAACGCCACGGATGTCACCGGAAGCCCCGTGTAGCAGGCGCGGCATCCCGTTTCCACCTGCTGCCTGTCTTCTTCCAGCACGTTAAAATATGCCAGACGAATCAGGGCGCACAACAAATACAAGCACCCTACCAAAAATCCGATGTAGCTTTTTCCGCTAAGTTTATAAACAAACAATGCGGGAAGAACGCCAAAACATACCAGGTCACACAAAGAATCAATCTGGATGCCAAACCGCTTTTCCCTCACGTCCCGTTGCTTCGTGGCGGCAATCGTCCCGTCAAACATGTCGCAAACTCCCGCCACCATGAGACACAAAATCGCCTGTCTGTAGCTTCCTTCCACGGTAAAAACAATCCCCGTAAATCCCGCCAGCATTCCAAAATAAGTCAATACCACCGTATAATTATAATAACCACAAAGCCTCTTTTTCTCTCCCATCATTTAACCCTCCGTTCCTCTTCCGGTTACTCTCCCGCCGTCACGCTTGTAAGCTTTTTCTTTTATGTTGACGCCATCCCGGCCAAAATGCTGTATGCCAAAATACACCACGGTTTTCCCAATATAATGATTGTCGTAAATTTACGAGTACTCATTTTCGTAAGCCCGGTGAAATAACAGAAAAAATCATCCGGGAACAGAGGCAATACCATGATAAGAAATAAAAAAAACGTGTACGACTTACTTTTCGCCGCCCATGAGGACCATCTTTCATAGCGTTTTCCCGGAAACATCTTGTCGACGATTCCCTTCCCCAGTTTCTTCGCAATCAGAAAGGCAATGATGGAACCCGCCGAAATACCGATGTAATTACACCAGAACCCGCCCAGCCAGCCGAACATGAGCGCGCCGACCACGCAGCCCAAAAATCCCGGCAGAACCGGTATGACCACCTGCATCGCCTGAATCGTCACCAGTATAAGCGGTGCCAGCAGGCCAAACCCCACAATGTAACCTTGCAACGTTTCCACGGAATCAAACTTCCCATCCAAATACGCCTTGAACAGAACGGCACAAACGGCCAAGCACAAAATCAGCAATACCGCGGTCAGCCATTTTTTCCATATATCCACCCGGTTTATCATCTTTTCTTCTTTCCTTCCAAAAGCGGCATACGCCAATCCTTTCTCATCCTATTGAATTATACTCTCAGAAGGCTCATTTGTCTATAACGGAATTCTTAAAGTTGACTTTTGAGAGAAGAAAAAGGTTACGGTTCGCCCCATACTGATACGGGGCTGAATCGTAACATACGCGATGAAGCCACAACCTAAATCAGTAGATATTTACATCATATGATACCAAGGTCAAAATGCCTTTTGACCCCAACACCATCATCATATAAGTGTGATAAACTTTGGGGTAAAATAGGAATGTAGAAACAAAAAAATCGCAGAGTGCGGGGGTCTGCGAAACAAGTAAGCCATATTTCTTACGCTCATATACTATATCGGCATCTTTTTTCAGAAGTTAATCTTTTTTGAATAAATTTTTTCTATAGTATAACGCCCAATGGTAGTCGTCTCGTGAAAGAAAGTGGCTGGAAATACAAGGAAAACGGTAAATGTGGTCACTTTTGTGGTCAAAATCTTCGGAGAACGGAACCTCCTGACAACTATGGGTACACGGAACGTTTGCCACAAAAACGGGGCAGGAATTTTCCGTAAAAATATAGGATACAAAAGGGAGAAAAATGACATGGCACGACATGGAGAAAACATCAGGGAACGCACGGATGGCCGATGGGAAGGACGATACAAGGTTTACAGCGATGAGAAGGGGCGGCACTTGTATCGTTCCGTTTATGGTAATACATACGCCGTGGTAAAAGAGAAACTCATTGCCGCGAAGCTGACCCTGAAAAAAAATCTTTTAACCGGGAGTACGGAAGATACCGGTGGCAAAAGTGCTGCAAGGGCATGCGACGGTATCTTGTTTTCCGAGGTGGCCATGGAGTGGCTGGTGGAAAAACTGGAAAAATGCAAATACTCCACCTATATAAAATATGAAACGGTTTACAGAAAACATCTGTCGGATTTTCTCGGCGGACACCCCTTATCGGAAATGGAATCAAAAATCGGCTTGGCAGGGGACGGAAACATCCTGCCCGAGATTTCTGACCACTTATTTTCGGACAACATTTCAGAAAGCCTGCAAAAGAGCATTTGCTGCGTCGCGAACCAAATCTTTCGCCATGCAAATCAGAAGTATGGCCTGCAAATTCCATTTTTAAAACGGCCTGCCATGAAAACAAAGAGACGGGCGATAGAGACGTTTACCAATTCGGAACGGCTACGACTGTTTTCCACGATTTACAACAGCCCTGACAAGTACGGCATCGCGACGGTTTTCTGCCTGCACACGGGACTTCGAATCGGAGAATTGTGCTCGCTTCGCTGGACAGATTTCAACTTCAAGGAAATGACACTGGCCGTGGAGCGCACGGTACAAAGAATCGCGTTCAAGAACAGCGCTGCGGAACCTGTCTTTGGAGAGGCTGAACATGGATGGACAATTTCGGCAAAGGACAAACGGCAAAAGACCTTCCTGATGGAAACAGAACCCAAAAGCGAAAGTTCAAGGCGGACGATTCCCCTCCCAGAAAAAATCATGGGATTGCTTGATAACCTGAACAAGGACGAGCCATACATATTTGGCGGAAAACATCCTTTGGAACCACGGACGTTACAATACCGCTTCAAAAAGATGCTCGAGAAAACAAAAATAAGCCATCGGAAATTCCATATGTTGCGCCACACATTTGCCACGAGCTGCATCGAAAGCGGGATGGACGTGAAGTCGCTTTGCGAAATACTCGGACATTCCGATGTGAAAATCACCATGAACCGCTATGTGCACCCAACCATGGATTACAAACGGAAACACTTGGAAACGCTGGCCGGTTTTTATGGTCAGATTTGTGGTCAGACGGCATGACGGGCGGCGAAAACAAAGGGCTTCGGGGAGATTTTCGCAGACCCCCGCATTCTGCGAAACACGCGGTGGCGCACGGTGTCCTTCCGGCGGAACGCCCCATGGAACATATTGTAACATCCAGTTTACTTTCATGGAATACTTCGCCGGATGGTGGTAGGCATTTGCGACAAATATGACAGCGTGAACGGCCACGTATTTTGCTCATTAAAAAGGAAAAATGGAAATAGGGAGGTTTCTGGACATGCTTTCATTACAGATGAAATCAGGGGATTACGTCACCATAGGGAACCAGGTGGTGGTGCAGGTGTTCAAGGAGTCGGGGCCGCAGTTTCGCATCTCCATCAAGGCGCCGAGGGAAATATCCATCGTGCGCGGGAAGGTGCTGGAACGCGACGGGGAGATGCGGCCAGAAGGGCTGCTGGATCGAGGGCCGAAACGTTCACCGTCAGACCAGGTTCGCTACGCGCGGTATCTTCAAAAACTGGAAAAGCGGCTGGAAGCCTATCGGGATGGACAAAAATTGTTGTCGGAAACATTGGGCCGGATGGATGAACTGCTGGACGGTTCCCGGAAGTCTCTGAAGCGGAAGGACTTGGAAGACATGCGGGAACAGATTAAGCGGCTTGCGTGTCTCTGGGAAAACGTTGGGGGAGAAATGAAAGGCATAGGCGTGGAAAAAGCAAATGCAGAAAAAGCAGATGCGGGAGCGGGAAACGCGGAGAGCGCGTGAAAAATGTGAAGGCCACGAATAAGCGGTGGTTTAAGAAGTGATTCGTACAAGCGATTTCACCCGGTTTCGCGAGCCGGTTGAAATAGAAATGTCGTGTCGGACATCCGATCAAAGAAGCCATGGCATGTCGGAAGAAAACACGGCGAAGCAATGTAGCAAAGTGCCGTAACAGGAAGTGAAAGCACTCTAAACACAAATTCAAGGAGGTATTATCATGAGAATTCAACACAATATTGCAGCATTAAACTCTTATCGTAACTTGACGACCAACAACAGTGTGGTTTCCAAGAACCTGGAAAAACTGTCCTCCGGTTACAGAATCAATCGTGCGGGCGATGACGCGGCAGGACTGGCCATTTCCGAAAAAATGCGCGCACAGATTACCGGCTTGAAGACCGCGCAGAAGAACGCCAACGACGGTATTTCCCTGGTGCAGACGGCTGAGGGAGCCATGACGGAAATCCACTCCATGCTCAACCGTATGGTGGAACTGGCCGACCAGTCTGCCAACGGGACGTATGCCGATGAGGTGGACCGTGAGAACTTGCAAAAGGAAATCGTGTCATTAAAGGACGAGATTAACCGTATCGCGGACAGCACGAACTTCAACGGGATCAACTTGCTGGACGGGTCGTTGGATGCTGAGGCAACCACCAACATTGGTGATGCTAGCGCAATTAGTAATATTACGACAAAAGAATTCTCTGCAAATGGAACGGCTGCAGCTTTTGAGGCAAAATATATCACAAATCGTCCACCGGTATCAACGGCACAGACAAACGCGTCGTTCACGGTCAGCTTTGATGACATTAATGTAGAAGCACTGGCATCAGGGACAAATAAGGTTACGGTGCAAGTCGGAGATGCTAAATTGACTGTCGCAAATGCTGACCAGACAGCTATGACCGGGGCAACAATAGCGACTAAAATTCTTACAGCAGGAAAAACACAAGGCAACGCGGTTAAATGTGTAGAAGGAACCAATAATACAGTTGCTACCAAGGTTGCTAAGGGTGATACCGCCTCATGGGACGCAGAAGCAACGACAGACGGTGGTGCTTTTGTCAAGATTGATGGACATTGGTGGGAAATGTCAGCAGGAGCGGCGGCTAATGAGATTACGTTTACACAAGTAGATTATTCTGGTGAAACAGGTACGGTCATAAACCCAGATTATGCTGTTTCTGTTAGTAAGGATGCTGCAGGTGGTAAAGTCACAGGTACGACCAACTGGCAGGTACAGAATCCAACAACCGGTACTGGTGTTGGTTCCAGTCATCAGGCACAAGTAAGCGTCGACATTGATTTCAGCAAGCTGAAAGTGGGAGATACGTTGACAGTTGGTGATAAAAACTATGAGTTCTTTTATGGGCAAGGAACGGCACCAACAGCAGCAGATGCTAAGACAACAATAATCAATTTGTCCAGCATTATTACTACGGAATCTGACTTGGCAGATGCAGAAAAACAGGAAAAGGCAATTGCATCAATTGTAAAACAAATGGGTGCTACTGTGTCATCTTCGAATGGAACACTGACACTCACAGACGCAAAGAACGATACTTGGTCCGTAGGTAACGGAAGTGTCAGCAATGGTGTTGGAACGTTGACATTCCAGTCACTGTCTAATTACAAAGGTGATGCTGATGGTGCAGCTGCTGCAGATAAAGCTTATATTGGCGGCGTACAGACAAACGGAGTCTGCGATATGAAAACGGAAGGTAGCGTGATGAAGCAATTCTATGCTACCAGTAAAGAAGCCGCAGCCAGCGTTTCCTTTGATGTGGATGTGACGAAACTGAAAGAAGGCGATACCGTTTCAATTAATGGGACAACTTTTGAATTTACGGACGGAACATATGTTTCCGACAAGTCTCATTATGCTATTGATTTGTCGGATTTGGGAATTTCTGGCGGTATAGCCTCCAGCCAGACCGGTACCGTAATGGATAGGCTAAAAACGGCTATCAGCAATAATTTAAAATATGGCAGTACGGCTATGTTTGATGTTGCGGTTGATGGAAATAAAATAACATTGACTTCAAATGACAACAGTGGAACCGGAATGATTAAAGAGAATCGTATCGCTGCTGAAATCGAATTGCCACAGTCCGCATATGCCGGAAGAGCCCTGACGTTGCAGATTGGTGATACGGCAGATGATTTCAACCAGTTGAACGTGAATGTAAAAGATATGCACACGAAGGCGATGGGTATTGCCGACATCAATATTTCAAACCAGTCTGATGCCGCGAAGGCGGTTGATGCTATCAAGAGTGCGATTAATTATGTATCCTCCACCCGTGGTGACTTAGGTGCCATCCAGAACCGTTTGGAGCATACCATCAACAACCTGAGTGTGACGACGGAGAACATGACCGCTGCAGAAAGCCGTATCCGTGACGTTGACATGGCAGAGGAAATGATGGCTTACACGAAGAACAACATCCTCGTCCAGGCTTCCCAGGCCATGCTCGCGCAGGCGAACCAGATTCCGCAGGGCGTGTTGCAGTTGCTTCAATAACAGCTAAAGAAATAAGGTCGTTATAAATTAATCTTCAAAAAGCAATAAGAATGTTGGATAACGGATTGGGGTGCGTCGTATGACGCACCCTGATTCAGGTTCATTTTGGATGTTCGATGTCTGGATGTCTGCTGCTACAAGACTCTTCCGTTTTTGTGCAACATGCCATGTTGACTCCCCCCAGGGTTAGGTGGTATCATAATCGTACATCAAAATTCCGGTTTGCCGATGCAAACCGGCTCGCAAACGCTTCGCTTGTTGCTCGTATCGCCGCTTAAAAACCAGCGGCTCAATTCCGGGCGGATTCATTTCGAAAAATCATCTGCCCAAGGAGTGGCGTAAGCCGCAAGTCTTTGGTTGCCAGACGGACAGCGGGACTGCCGGTGGACGGTTCGTCGGTTTCAAGGTGTTTCACCAGAGAATTCAGGATTGATGTAAACGAAAACCAAAAAGCAAAAGCGTTGCGGATCATTTTGGGATGGCGAAATTGACGCGTGATGCCAAAGCGAACGATGTGGGTAGTAAAGACGAATCAAATTTATACAAGAAATGGATTGTCATTTTTTTGCGTGGTTGTTATAATAAGTCTTATAACAAGTCAAAGATATTTCGTTTTCTGCCCGGCAAGAGAAAGGAGAATGCGTATGAGCAGAAAACGAAACTTAAGAAATGAAAACCAGACCAGAAACAAGAACGGAAACAAAAAAATCAAAAAGAAAAACAAGAAGACAGGCATGGTAAATACGATGGAAGGGTGGCCGCCAAAGACGGGTTCCGGGTCGGCCGTCACAAACAGACACGCCAGTGACAACGGGGCGAAACTGATTTTTAAAGACCCGGTTCTGTGTGCCGAGTTCTTGCGCGGCTACACGGATATCCCGCTATTGAAGGACGTGCAGCCGGAGGACATCGAGGACGTTTCCGAAAGATTCCTGCCGATGTTCCAGGAGGGGCGCGACTCAGATGCCGTGAAAAAGGTGCGCCTCAAGGGGCTGAAAAGAGATGGGATGGAAATGTACCTGATTGCCATCGTGGAGCACCAGTCAAAGATAGACTATAGTATCTCGTTCCGCTTGTTGCGCTATGTCGTGATGGTCTTGACCGATTATGAGAGCGAGCTGGAACGTTTGTATCCGGGAATCACGAAAACCAAGGATTTCAAGTACCCGCCGATTCTCCCCATCGTGTATTACGAAGGGAAAGAGAGCTGGAGCGCGGTAAAAGATTTTCACGATAAGGTCTATCTGAGCGACGTGTTGGGCGAATACGTTCCCAAATTCCAGTACATGGTCGTCCCGCTTCATGATTATAGTAATGCGGATCTGGTGGAAAAAGGGGACGAACTGTCCCTGCTGATGCTGATTAACAAGTTGCAGAATTCTTCGGAATTCAAACATTTAAAGGACATTCCAACGGATTACTTGAAAAACCTAAGTGAGAACACTCCAGAATACCTATTGCATCTGGTCGGTAAGATTATCGCGACTTTGCTCTATAAACTAAACGTGCCACGCGACGAAGTGGAGGAATTCACTGACAAAATAGAAAGAAGGGAATTTGACATGCTGTTTGACTGTTTCGAGGCATATGACGTGCAGGAGACAAGAAGGATCAGTCGGGAAGAAGGACGGAAAGAAGGGCGGAAAGAGGGACGAAAAGAGAATTTGATTGGCTTAATCTGCAAAAAAATGAAGCGCGGGTATGGTGTGACCGAAATCGCGGACATGCTGGAAGAAGAAGTCACGACCGTGCAGGAAATTTGCGATGTGGTAAATGAAATGGGTTATGATTCCAGTCCGGAAGCGATTCTTGGCAGATGGAACGAGAAAAAATCTGTAATCAAAAATCAATCCGCTTAAATTTCTTCCATTTAAAAACATTAAAAAACAAGGGCGCGTCATATGGCGCGCCCCGAATTAAATTCATTTTCCTTGTCTATTGCAAATGATGTCGGGGTCAAAAAACTTTTTGCCCGCATTATCTCTCGACTTTCACGTATCCTTCCAGTCCGGCCTTCTCTGCCGCGTACGGCACGGCTCCGTCGTAGGATGAGCACTGGCTGATCAGGTTCAGCATCCTCTTCGAGCAGGCCTGCAAATCACCCAGCGTGATCGGGCATCTCACGTCACCCTCGGCCGCGCCGACCGACGCGATAATCTCATCCACGTCCGCCTGGCTGCCCGGCATCGTCAGGTCGTTCCCGGCCTTCACGCAGCCCGCCGCGCTGGAGCTTCCATACTTGAACTCTTGTCCCGGGTTCATCTCGATGCTCCCGGTCGTCCCCCAGTCGGTCATCACGATACCGGCAAAGCCCCACTCGTCCCTGGCCAACGCCGTCAAAAGGTCACGGCTGTTCGCGGTATGTACGCCGTTGACCAGATTGTAGGATGTCATGATGGACATCGGCTGTGCCGCCTTCACCGCGATTTCGAAGCCTTTCAGGTAAATCTCGCGCGCCGCGCGCTCGCTTACGTGCGCGTTCGTGTGCATGCGGTTGTCCTCCTGGTTGTTGAACGCGAAGTGCTTGATCGTCGTGCCCACGCCCGGATGTTTTTGCACGCCCAGCGTGTCGGCCGCCGCGCACATGCCCGCCACCAGCGGATCCTCGGAATAATATTCGAAGTTACGCCCGCACAACGGGTTGCGGTGGATGTTCATGCCCGGTGCCAGCCAGAGCGTCACGCCCAGCTCTTCCATCTCCTCGCCCACGATGTCGCCGCACTCGGCAATCGCTTCTGTGTCCCATGTCTGCGCCAGCAAGGTGGCAATCGGGATGGCCGTGCAGTACTGGTAATACTCCACCGCGTCGGCCGGGATTTCCGGTTTCTGTTGGGCACCGCCACCCATCAGCTCGCCCAGAAGCTCCATGCCCGGAATCGGCGCGTCGCTCGTCCCCGGAATCACGTTGCCCTGCGCGTCCGCCATGAAATGCTTGGACAAACGGAGTCCTGCCGGGCCGTCCGCCAGAACCATGTTGCGGATGTCACGGTCGTCAATCATCAGGGACGTGCTGTCACCGGCAGCTCCCGGACACACCGCGGAGGCATTGCCAATCACCTCGGCACCGCCCATGCCCATCTGGCCGCGGGACGTTCCCACACATAGCTCGGCCATCTCCGGAACCGTCAGCTGGCCGACCAGGTCGTCCAACGTGGCCTTGCCCGCCAGCACGTCGTCCATCGTGACCTTCGTGCTGGAAGGATTCGCCGCGACCTGCGCGTTCTCCGCCGTGTAGCTCACCGTCTTCGTCTCGACATCCGCCGCTGAAACGGCAATCTGTACGGCTGCCGCCTTTTCGACGTCCTCGGACTCGTAACCGTAAGGAACGGCATCCTTCGCGGAAATCTCTTCCATCTCACAATCCGCCGGCAAACGGTTCGACAGCACGGCGGTCACCACGTCCGCGTCCAGACAGACGGCCGCGACCACCTTCGTCGCCCTCGAGTTCGTGCCGACCCTCACGTAATACGCGCCTTCCTCCAGCACGTAAGCCGCCTTCGTCGCATGATAGGATGCCATCACCTCCAACGGGTAGCTGATGGACAGCTCCTCGCTCTCGCCCGGTGCCAGCTCCTTCGTTTTGGCATAGGCGGCCAGTTCCTGGTACGGCTTCTCCACCGCGCCCTTCGGTGCGGAATAGTATACCTGCACGACTTCCTTACCCGCATAGGTGTCTCCCGTATTCGTCACCTTCACCTTCACGGAAACCTCTTTCGCGTCCGCGCTCACGCCCGTCGTCTCCACGGCGAACGTCGTGTAACTCTTGCCATAACCGAACGGATAGGCCGGAGCCACGTTGAACGTGTCGAAATAACGGTATCCGACATAAATCCCTTCCTTATAATACTCATCATGGATATCGCCGTTCATGTGGCTGAACGTCCCCGCGTTCGGATAATCCGTGTAATTCTCCGCCCACGTCGTCGTCAGATGACCGCTCGGGTTCGCTTTGCCCGTCAGCACGTCGGCCAGCGCGTACCCGCCGATATTTCCCGCCTGGCTCATCAAAAGCACCGCCCCGATGCCTTCCTGCACACGGAAGAACTTCGTGTCCACCACGCCGCCCACGTTCAGCACGACGATGACATTGCCATACGCCTTCGCCAGGTTGGCGATAGATTCCTTCTCCGAATCGCTCAGCTCGTAATCACCGGCCACCGGTGCCCGGTCCTTGCCCTCGCCGGAGTTGCGGGCCACCACGTACACCGCCGCGTCAGCCTTCGTGTCCGCGATGACCGCCTCGTCCACGGCATCAATCGCCGGTTCCATGAACGGGTTGTTGAACAAGTCCATAATCGCGCCCATGCCTTTCTTCGCGATGTTTTCCTTCATCTCCATGAAATAGGCGAGCCTGGCGTCCTCGACCTTCTTGTCATACGCGTCCATCCACGCCTTCGTGGTCAGGGCAAGCCCCGCCTCCTCGAGACCCTGTTCCACCGTCACCACGAAACGGCTGTTGACATCTCCCGAGCCGGTTCCGCCCTTGATGGTGCGCCTCGCGCCGTTCCCGAAAAGCGCGACGCTCTTCACGTCCTTGGAAAGGGGCAGCGCACCCGCGTTCTCCAGAAGCACCATGCCCTGCGTCGCCACTTTCCTTACGCGGTTCATGTTGCGCTTCTCGCGCGCGCTGATGTCCGGATTCTTCGTTGCAAATAGTTTCGCCATGATCTTGTATTCCTCCTTGTTTTCCGCAGCCTGCCCCTTGGCAGGCCGCTCGTTTTCATCCCGCAAAAAGCGGTATTTGAACACTGTCTCTATCTTACCAGATTCTGCCGGATTATGGTAGAGGAATATTAGCGAAAACAATTAAATTTTTGCGAAAGTGGTTACTTTTCACGGGATGGGGAAACAAGATCAGACGTTGCAAGCTCGCTTGCATAACGTCAAATCTTGTTTCCCACAACCCGAAAAGGGTGACCGCCCCCACAGCGAGGAACACAAGCCCTTGAAAAGGGCGACGTGCGCATCTGCGCACGGTTCCGCAGCTGTTTGGGCGGCCGTCCCGTGAAAAGTAATCAAAACTGACGCGAAACCGAAAACCACGTCCACATACGTCGGACTATCCGTCCATGTCTATCAATATTTTCATGCTCGTCTCCCGGTTCCCGTCTATATGCCGGTATGTCTCCGAATATTGCCTGAAGGGGAAATGCCCCGACATCAGCGGCCTTAAGTCCACTTTTTTCTGGCGCACCAGCTCGATTGCCTTGACAAAATCTTCATGACGGTACATCATCGTCGTGTTCAGATCCAGTTCATGGTCGTTTAACACGGCCAAATCCACCTTCGCTAACCTTGCGAAGACGGCGGTCAGGATAATCGTGGAGCCCTTCCTGGCATGTTGGATGGCCTGCCCCATCGTCGTGTCGTTTCCGGCACAATCATAAATGACATCGGCCTTGTCCGGGCCAAACGACCGGACAAGCGCGTCCCCGAACCCCGTTTCCGTCGTGTCGTAGACATCATCGACCCCGCATTCCCGCGCCTTTTCCAGGCGGGTCGGCAGGATGTCCGTCACCATCACCCTGGCCGCGCCCATTCCTTTGGCAGCCTGCGCGACCAGGATGCCGATCGGCCCGGCCCCTAGGACCGCCACGTTTTTCCCTTCCATGTCGCCAAACCTGCGCACCGCGTGCACCGCCACCGCCAGCGGCTCGATCATGGCCCCCTCGTCATAGGAAAGCTCCTCGGGAAGGACGGTCACCTTTGACTCGTCCACGCAAAAATATTCCGCGGCCATCCCCTCCGTCTGGAAGCCCATCACTTTCAGTTCTTCGCACAGATTATATTTCCCGTGCCTGCAAGGATGGCATTTCCCGCAAAACACCTGCGGCTCGATTGTCACCTTCTGCCCGGCCCGCACCCGCGTGGCACCCGCGCCCACGCCCACGACGTCGCCGCTCACCTCGTGCCCCTGCGTCACGGGATAACCGGTAAACGGGTGCTTTCCATGGTACACGTGGATGTCCGACCCGCAAATCCCTATCCTTCTTATTTTAATCAATACCTCGTTTTCACCCGGCACCGGGACTTCCACATCCCGGAACTCGATTTCCCCCGGTGCCGTCATCACTGCCTTAAGCATCACTTCACCCCCTTATTCTAAGCATTTACGCGTGTATTCTTTGTGCCACGCTCCACGAGGCCGTGCGGCAAAGCGCAAGCCCCCGTAAATCGTAGCATTCAATCCTTCACCGCGCCTGCGGTCAACCCGGAAATCAGCATCCGCCCCAATATCGCGAACACGACGAGCGTCGGTATCACGGCCGCCGTCGCCGCCGCGCACAACGGCCCCCACTGGATTCCGTAAAATCCCATGTAATTATAAATACTCACCTGGATGGGATACAGCGATGCGGAACTCACCAGCACGGAGGACACGACATACTCGTTCCACGCGCCGAGGAAAATGTACAAGGCCGCGCTTGCCATCGAGGGAAGCGAGAGCGGGACGACGATCCCGAACAAAATGCGCCAGTTGCCGGCCCCGTCTATCTTCGCCGCCTCGTCTATTTCCACCGGGACCGACTCCAGGCCGCCCATGATGACCCAGATGGCCATCGGAAGGTTGTACGCGATATAAATAATAGGAAGCGTGTACCACTGGTTCGTCATCCCCAGGCTGGAAAAGAACGTATAGTTGGGCACGACCATCGCCGCGCTCCCGATGGAGAGCGGAATCCCGCTCAAAATCAGGATGAAAAACATTTTCTTCCCGTGGAAACGGAACCGGCTCATGGCGTAGGCCGCCATCACCGCCAGCAAAAGCCCCACCACGATGGCGATGCCGCTGTATAGCAAGCTATTTAAAAATCCCGTGAAAAACGTCCCCTTGAACACTTCCGCATAATGTTCGCCGCTGACCTGCGAGCCGAACAGCTTCGGCGGGTACGAAAGCACCTCGCGCACCGGCTTTAACGAGGTCAGAAGCCCCCATAAAAACGGCGCCAGGTTCACGACGAGCACGAACGCGAACAAGATGATTTCATACACGCGCAGCCATTTCTTCCATTTTTTTAACGTCTCGCCCGAAACACGGGCCTGGCCCGAATCCTTCCCCGGCACATTTCCCGGCACGGGAAGCCGCCCCGAATCCTTCCCCGGCACGCCCCCTGATATACGAATTTGATCAGACTTCATACTTCACCGCCTTTACATAACCTATGGACAATGCCAGCGTCACGACGAACAAAACGATGGACAACGCGCTCGACGTGCCGAACTGGTAATTTTCAAAGCCCAGCCGGTACACCGAAATGGTGATGACGTTCGTCGCCGTCCCCGGGCCGCCGCCCGTGAGGCTTAACGGCACCGTCAGGTTGTTGATATTTGACAACGTCAGGATAATCGTGGAAATGAGGAGCGGCGTCTTGATCATCGGCAGCCTGACAAAACGAAGCAGCTGCCATTTCCCCGCCCCGTCGATAATCGCGGCCTCCTCGACGCTTTTGGGAATGCTCTTCAATCCGGCCAGAATCTGCACCATCGCGTACCCGATGATGCGCCACGTCATCACGAAAATCAGCACTCCCACCGCCGTCTTCGGGTCACTTAGCACTTTCAGCGGGGCAAGGCCGACCTGCTTTACCAGGTAATTTAACACACCCAGATCCTCGCTGAAAATCCACTTCCAAAGAAGCGTCCCAACCACCTGCGAGGTCACCCACGGAATCAGCACCAGCAGCTGGATGGCGTAGGCCACGATGCCGCTGTATTTGTTAATCCAGAGGGCGAACATAACAGCCAGCACCAGCGCGATGACAAGGCTGACGGCACTGATATAAAACGTGCGCCCGAACGCCTTCAAATAGTCGGAATTCGTAAGCACCTTTATGAAATTGTCAAGACCCACGAATTTCGTGAACCTCATGTAGGTACACTGGTACAAGCTGCAATAAACAGAATACCCCAGCGGCGCAATCAGTACGAACAAAATGACCAGCGCGCTGGGGGCAAGCAGCAGGTAAGGAAACATCTTGTCACTTTTCTTCATAAGCAATTCCTCTTTCTTGATTGGCGCGGCCACGCGAGCCGCGCCATTTCTTTAATTTCCGTTCCGCTCGTTAAATTCCTTCGCCGTCGTGTCAAGCGCCTCTTCCACCGACTTGCCTTCCACGTAGGCGAGCTGCATCGCTTTCACCAGGTCCGTCACGTAACCGGAGATGACGTACTCGGAGTTGTAAGCCACCGCGTTGTTTTCCAGCATTTCCATCGCCGTCTTCAAATATTCGTTGTCCGGCGAGGAAAGGAATTCCGAACATGCGTCCACCGTGGACTTCAGAAGCGGAATCTGGCCGCCCTCTTCCACCCAGAGCTTGTCAATCTCGGGGCAGCAGAGCGTTTCGATGAATTCACCCGCCTCTTCCTTCATTTCGCTGCCGGAATACACGCAGACGTTCCAGCCCGCCGCCAGGCCTTTGCCTTCCTTACCATTGCTGGACGGGTACGCCATCAGCTTCACGCTGTCCGGGTCGTACGCGCACTGCGACTTGATAGTGGGGATACGCACGCTGCCGCCAAACACCATCGCGTATTTCCCGGCGATAAAGTCCGCGTACATTTCCTCGCTGGTAGCCGAAACCGCGCTCTGCGGCGTAATCCCGTATTTGTCAATCATGTCAATCTGCATCTGCAGGGCCGCCTGGCCGACATCGCCGTTCCAGTTCGCCTGCCCGTTTTCATCCACGACATCCCCGTACTGGGTGAACAGCTGCGCCCGCAAATAATTGGAGTCCGCCGACTTCTCACTGTAGCCGACACCAAGGCCGTACACCTGCATGCCGTCCTCGTTCACGTAGGTCAGCTTCTGCGCCGCCGCGATCAGGTCGTCCCAGCTCTCGAAGTTCGGGTCGATTTCAAATTGCTTGAACAAGTCCGCCCGGTAGACGATGCCGTACACGTTGGTCGACAGATGCAGCTGGTAATGCGCATCGTCTGTCGCACCGTACTCGAAACGCACGTCATCCAGATCCTGGAACTGCTCGTCGGTCCAGTCTTTCATGAACAAGTTCTCGAACGGTTCCACCACGCCCAGCTGGATGGCCTCGCCCAGGTTCAGGCCGTTCACCCAGATTACGTCGGGAGCCTCGCCGGTCTGCGTCGCCGCGAAAAATTTGGCCGTCATCGTGTCCCACTCCAGCGACTCGATGCGCACGGTCACGCCCTCGTGCTGCGACTCGTAAAGCTCCTTCGCCTTGCCCAGGACGTATCCGCGCCCGCTCTCGTCATTCGGGTTCAAAAACGTCCACACGAGCAGTTCCTTTTTCTCCCCGCCTTCTTTCTTCCCGCCATCATCCGCTTTGTCGTCATTTCCCTGGTTTCCGCCACCGCAGCCCGCCATCACCACCGTCATGGCCAACGCAAGTATGAATGCCGCCAACTTTTTCATCTTTTTTAAACTTTTCATCTGGTTCAACTTTTTCATCTCTTTCTCCTTTCGTTTTCACATATGAATTTCATTCGTCTATCAGACGCGTTTCTTCGGTCACGGTCCAGCCATGGCAGAACCGTGGCTTTCTCCGGCCATGGCTTTCCCGCCATCAGCTGTCTTTCACAGCACGATGCTTCCGCCCTCCGCCAGTTTTTCACGCAGCAAGTCCGTGTCAAGCCCGTCATTTTCCGTTTTCCCGCTCACGCAGAGTGCCGCCGCCACGCCTGCCGCCTCGCCCGTCTGGTTCAAGTTTATCATGACCCGGATCGCGCCGAACGCGCGCACGTCCGCGTCCATCGCCCTTCCGCACACCAGCAGGTTCTTGTATTCCCTCGGCACGATTGACCGGTAAGGAATCTGGTAATAGCGCGGGTAGTCGTCAGATTTTTCCTTCCACCAGCTGATTTCGTGCGGGTAGCCGTCTCTCTCGTACTCGCTCATCCCGTTCAGGTACCAGAACGTGCAGCCCGGCTTGTCCGCATGGTGGATGTCAATCGGGTACGAACAGTTCGCGATGGCGTCCGGGAATTTCCGCCCGTTGCAGACATCATCGCCCGTCAGCGTGTAAAGCCCCCGCATGGAACGCCCCTCGCGGATTCCCAGCGAGGAGGACAGCCCCAGAAGTACCACGTCCTCGCCCGTGTTTCCATATTTGTTCAATATTTCCTGCATGGCCCGCACCTGCCTGCGCCCTTCGATTTCGCCCCGCGTAAGGCCTTCCATCGTGAGCGGGGATTCAAACACGTTGCTCTTTAACAAATGCGAGACCTTCGGGGAGTTCACGTATGTCGTGTCCCATCCGAGAATGGGCAAACCATATTCTTCCAAATGTTCCAAAAGCACCTGGCGCGGGTTCTCGATTTCCTCGTACCCCGTCACCACCGCCCCCGTCGTGGACGGCTGCTTGCCCTCCCGCTCCCGGAAGGGAATGTCCAGACGGTACGCCAGATCCCCGTCACCCGTCGCGTCGATGAAGAAGTCCGCACGGACGGCCTGTCTCCCGTTCTTGCTCTCCACGAGCACGGCCTTCAGTTCCCCGTCCTCCGCCCACGGCGCGCAGAACATCGTGTGCAGGCAGCAGACCACGCCCGCTTCTTTCAACATTTCGTCGCACTCTATCTTCAACTCCTGCGGGTTAAAAATGTAAGTGGAAATGCGCTCCATGCGCGACTTGTAGCTCGGCCTGTCATGCGGCACGACACGCAACGCGTGCCTTTTGTCCAGCCGTTTTAAAAATTCTTCCGAGAGCCCGGAAATGATTTTCTGGTCGAAATCGAAATCCAGCAACGTGTGCCACGCGCACACCATGCCCGACGTGCCGTTGCCGCCGAAATTTCCCTGCTGCTCCACGATGAGGACGCTCGCCCCCATCCTTGCCGCGCGGATGGCCGCCATCACGCCGGTCGTCCCGCCGCCCAGCACGCACACGTCCACGCTTGCCAATACCGGTATTTTCCGTTCTTTCTCCACGAGCATCATAACTTTACGATTCCTCCGTTCTCCACGAGCGTCACAATTTTACGGTTTCCTTATTCCCCACGAGCATCATAACTTCACGATTCCCCCGTTCTTCACGATTCTTTCGCGCAATTTCCTGACATCCACATCCTTCGGCATGACGCCTTGTTCGACGGCCATCGCGGCCGCCGTGCCCGCCGCCTCGCCCATCCCCATGCAAGTGCCCATGATGCGGGTCAGCCCGTAAATGTCACTGGCTACCGACGCGCACCGTCCCGCCACCATGAGGTTGGGAACATTTTTCGACACCAGGCAGCCGTACGGGATCCCGATCGCGTGACGCACCGGCTGCAATGACAACCGCTCGGTTCCCGGGACATGCACGTCCACGTTGTAACCGGCCAGCACGACCGTGTCCGGCGGGATGTCACAATTTTCCAGTGCCTCCCCCGTCAATGTCTTTTCCCCTACGATGCGCCTGCTCTCCCGCGAGCCCAGGCATGGGGAAATCGAGGCCAGGAAGCAGTCTTCAAATCCCGGCGCGTATGTCTTGAAAAAGTGCATTAATTCCTTGACTTGTTTATGGCAGGCAAACTCGCCCCTTATCACGTCGTCCAGATCGGACGTGTCAACGTCATTTACCCGGGTCGTGTTGACCATGACCTGCCCTGGCTCACCCATCTTCATGAAAATGATCCGGTCCCTGGGGAGCTTGTAATCCCCGTTCTCCCTTGCCTTTTCAATCAGTTCCGCGAACCCGGTAAACGTGAACGCCACGGAGTCAAAAAACTGCTCCTTCGTCTGCTTCATCCCGTAAGTGTCCGGCAATTCGGCCGACTCGGGATGTTTTTCCAGATAATCCAGGAATTCCCCGATTTTCACGTTCCCGATCATGAAGGTAAGGGACGGCGGCATGAGCTTCTCGTTTTTTTCGTACCACGCCCCGGCCAGGGCCGCCACGCAGGCATCCCCTGTCGCGTCAATCACGATTTTCGCCTCGAACGAGCGTTTCTCGCCCCGGCAAAACGCCGTGACCCGTGTTATTTTCCCTTCTTCCGTTTGCACGTCCATCAGTTCCGAATACAGAAGGACGTCCACGCCCGCCTCCTCGCACATTTCGAACGCCGTGACACGGAACCAGTTCGGGTTGATAATCGTCAGACTGTTGTGAATCGGGCATCGGACGTGTCCCAAGGTGCCGTTTACCTTTTCCATGCGGTCGACGAATTCCTGCGGGATTCCTCCCAGCACGTGGTTCCCGGCCCTGTCCACATACCCCAGAAGCGGCAGGCCTGAAATCGCCAGCCCTCCAAGGGCAGAACTCCTCTCGATAACCAGCGTCTTCATCCCCGCCCGGGCCGCCGCGATGGCCGTCGGCAACCCGCCGGGCCCGCCCCCGACCACGATGACATCGTAATACATGCGCGCCTCCTTCCTCTATGGCACTATGATATATTTTCCCTTGGCCCGCAACGCCGGGTCGCCAAGTATGGCACTTAGTCTGTCCAGCCCGCAGGACTCGCATACCATGCTGCTTACGTCCAGCCTTCCGGAATCAATCAGCTCCAGCGCGCGCCCTTGCGTGTAAGGGTTGATGTAAGACGATTTTAGTTCTATTTCCTTCTGGAAAATCTCGAACGGCCTCACCGGGACGGTCTCGTCCGGCTTCGTCAGCCCGAACATCATGACCACGGCTTTTTTCCCCGCCAGCCCGATGGCCTGCCCGATTGTCTCAGGCCGCCCCACACATTCGATGACCGCGTCAATCTGGTGCATGCCGTTTTCCTGCAACACCTTCCCCGCGTCTTCCGAACGCGGGTCAATCACAAGATCCGCGCCCAGCTTCTTCCCCAGTTCGCGTTTGCCCTCCACCGGCTCCATCAACGCCACCTTGGCCGCGCCTTCCAGCCTGGCCAGCTGCACCATCAAGAGACCTATCATGCCACCGCCGATAACCAGCACGTGTTGCCCGGGATGAATGTCGCACATCTCGATCCCGTGCAGGCAGCAGGCCACCGGCTCGGCCATCGCGCCCTCCTCGAAAGACGTATGCTCACCCAGGTGGTACACCTGCCGCTCGTTCACGTTGCAGTACTCGGCAAAACCGCCGTCCGTCGTGGTCCCGTATCCTGTCATCCGCGTGCAATAATGCGCCATCCCGTTCCGGCAGAATTCGCAGGAACCACAATAATAGTTCGGGTCGATACAGACCCGGTCGCCCGCCTTGAACCCCCGCACCTTGCCGCCGACCTCCGCCACGACACCGGCGAACTCGTGTCCCAGGATGGTAGGCGGGGTCACCTGCGCGGCTCCCTCGTCCCCCTCGTAAATGTGCACGTCCGTGCCGCACACCCCGCAGGCCTTTATCTCGATCAACACCTCCTCTTCCCCGACTGCGGGCATCGGGCTGTCCACGATCCTTAAATCGTGCTTTCCGTAAAACACGGCACTTTTCACCTTGGCCCCTCCTTTCATTTTATACTTTTGTGTAACTATTAATCATAAGTTTATGTTACACTAGTCAAGTAAATAATACAATAGACAAAAACACCAATTTTTTATACCACTTTTTGTGCACATGTCACAATCCACAACCTAATCAATCATGAATCGCAAGTTACTATTCACGGGGCTGTGCGCTTCTACGCTCCCGCTCCGGTCCGTGCCAAACGTGTGCCATCGGCACACGGCACCGCCGCACGGCCACCGTCCGATAAAGTAATGGAGCCGATGGGGCATCCAGCCCATTGCCGTAGGCAATTATAAATGGCTGGATGCCGTCACAATCACGGCCGGTTAGGCCGTGAATTGTAACAATCGCAACGGCACCCTACACTTTTTTCTTTTTTAAATTTTCTATTCTTGTTATTTTTTTGCATTTATGCTAGACTTAAACATTAGTATGGAAAAAAAGGTCGCGGTCCTCGTTCGTAACGCCGCGGCGCAAAAGTTGCTACAATCCGGCCACGGCGGGCGGCGCAAAAAGAAAGGTATAAACTATTATGACGACTGGCAGTATGACCACCATGGAGGTCAAGAAAATCAACAGGCACAATATTTACACATTTATATACCAGCAGAAAAACTCTTCCAAGCAGCAAATCGTCGATTCGCTCCACATCAGCCTTTCGACCGTCACACAAAACCTGAAGCTGCTCGAGGCGGAAGGGCTTGTTGAAAAGGCGGGATATTATCAATCGACCGGGGGGCGGAAGGCCTATAATTTTGAAATCGTGAAGGATGCCAGGATTGCCATCGGAATCGACATATTGAAAGACCGCGTGTACATCGTGGCCGTGGACTTGTACGGGATGATTATGGAGAAATGCACGCAGGCGCTGGGCTTCCTCACAAACGAGAATTATTACCAAAAGCTGGGGGACCTCGTGTCAGATTTTATACGGAACGGGAACTGGGAGCCGGACTGCCTGCTCGGTGCCGGCATCGCCATCCAGGGTATCGCCGACGAAGAAGGCACTTCCGTGAATTATGGCCCCATCCTGGACAATTACGGCCTGCACCTTTCCACCCTGGCGCAATACATTCCCTGCCAGTGCCACCTGGTACATGACTCCAAGGCGGCCGCGCTGGCCGAGCTCTGGCATGACAAGGACATCACCGATGCCGCCGTCTTGTTTTTAAATGAGAACATGGGCGGGGCCTTGATCCGCGACCGCAAGATTTACCAGGGGGAAAACCTTCGCGGAGGCCTGCTGGAACACATCAGCGTGGATCCGCAAGGGGAGCTTTGCTATTGCGGGAGCCGTGGCTGTCTGGAAACCATCTGCAGCGCCAACAAGCTGCGTGTTCTCTCCGGTCTGACTCTGGACGAGTTTTTCCAGAAACTGCGCGGGGGAGACGAAAGGCTTCGCGGCATATGGGAAGGATACCTGGACCGGATTGCCTTCGCCATCCGCAACCTGCAGGTCATTTTGGACACCCCCGTCATCATCAGCGGGTTGCTCGCCAACTATATGACCGCGGAGGATTTCGAAGAACTGAAAACCCTCGTCACCAAATACGCGCCATTCCCGTTTCCCCGGGACTTTTTGCTTGCCGGCCAGTACGGTCCGCTCGCGCCCGCCATCGGCAGTGCCTTGTTCTTTATCGACAAGTGGATACAGGCGGTGTAAAATGTGCTTCGTTCCCGACAAGCGTGATTAAAAAAGATTTTTGCTTGCGAAACTCTCGCACCAAGCACGGTCGCTTTAGTGACGCGCTCTGGCGCGTCCTCCCAGAGGGCTTTGTGTCATAGAAAACCGCGCGAACCGGAATGTCCGTGCGGCTTTCTTTTTCTTACATGAATTTGTCCATCTCGCGCTCGACTTCCGGCATCTTCTTCACCTTCGGGTCACGGATGACCTTACCGCGCGCCACGACCATGCTGATGTCGCGAAGTGCCGTAAGATCCTCCAGCGGGTTTTTCCGCGTCACCACGAAATCCGCGCATTTCCCTGCCTCAATCGAGCCGGTCTCCTTGTCGATTCCCACGATTTTCGCGTTGCCGAGCGTCGCGCTGTAAAGGGCGAACTTCCTCGTCACCCCACAATATTTGTAAAACAGCTGCATTTCCCGCCACATGTCGTAATGCGTCACGTACGTGCACCCCGTGTCGGTGCCGAGCCCCACCGGGATTCCATGCTCCAGGCATGCGACCGCGCAGTCGCGGATGCCTTCGAACACCACGTTCCCGTTGTACTGCTCCACTTCCGTCGCCTTGCTGACGGAGCGGTCGAACAACGCGTATGGTAAGGCCGGGGACAACGTGGTAACGTGGGCCGCCCCTTTTTCCTTGAACAGCCTCAAAATTTCCTCGTCCGGCTTCGCCCCGTGCTCTATCGTGTCAACCCCGTTTTCCAACGCCACGCGCACGCCCTCCGGACTCTCCACGTGGGCCGCCACGTGATAGCCAAGCCGATGCGCCTCGTCACAAGCCGCCTTCACGTACCCGGCCGGCATCTTGAGCTCGCCCGGCTCGCCTTTTGCTTTCGCGTCGAGCACGCCCCCGGTAATCATCAGTTTAATCAAGTCCGGGGAATCCTTGGCGATTTCCCGCACGTAGTTCCTGGCTTCGTCCGCGCTTTTCGCCTCGTAGGCCAGGGAACCCGCCATGTGGCCTCCCGGCACCGATACGGCCATGTTCGCCGCCAAAATGCGCGGCCCCGTCGTCTTTCCCGCGCGGACGCGGTCACGGATCAGGGAATCCCAGCCAAGTACGCCGCCCACCGTGCGAATCGTCGTCACCCCGCTCATCAGCTGCGTGCGGGCATATTTTTCGCACAACGCGATGCCCACTTTGCAAAGCAGCGCGTTACTTGTTATCAGCTTCACCATCTTTCGCGGGTCGGTCGGCTTGTTCTTCGGCTTTCCGTCCGCCGGAAGGTGCACGTGCAGGTTAATCAGCCCCGGCATGAGGTAGTGTCCCCCAAGGTCAATCCTTTCGTAGCCGGAAACGTCCGTGTCCTTTGGGGCAATCTTTTCAATCCGCTCCCCGTTTGTCAAAACCACCATGTCCGTCTTCGGCTCCATCTCCATCGTGCCGTCGAGCACGATGCCGTTTACATAAGCATACTTCATCATTTTCGTCCCTCCGGTCTCCTTTTCCCCATTATAAACTTGACGCGGGTCAAAGTCAACATTGGATGATTTTCACAAAGTTTCCTGGGGCATGTAGTTACTTTCCACAACCCGAAAAGGATGGCCGCCCAAACAGCCGCGAAACCGTGCGCAGAGGGCACACGTCGCCCGTTTCAAGGGCTCATGTTTCTCGCCGTGGGGGTGCCCCCCCTTTTCGGGTTGTGGAAAGTAACTCATAGGCGGTAAAATTTGCACCCCGGTTTTGGTAAAAAGTAACGGATTGATCACGCCCTTTCACTATAATTTAATCGTAGTTGAAAGAAATGGGGGTAGCGGCTGCTTGTGGCATCCGCGCCTGGACGGGATCGGAACACTCCAAAGCTTATCGCAAATGGTCTTGTTGTTGAGCGGCCTGATGGATTTGGAGACAGCGCCTTGGAACTCTTTCAGCTGACGGACAAGATTCTTGCGGAGTGAGGCGCCTTGCGCCAGGGTGGGGGCCATTACGGCTTGGACGCGCGGCAAGGGGCGGGATGCCCGTTCCAAAGGAAATGAAGGAGGTGAGGCAGGGGAAGGAATGACGAAAAGAGGAAAAGACAAAGGACGTGAAAACAATGGGATTTGGATGTTTTCACGGTGCGCCGTCAGGCGCGAGGAAGTTTGGAAAGGAGGATGTCAGGAATGACAAAAAGAGCAATGAATCGATTTCGGACGAAACTGTTGTCGGCATTGTTGGCCGTGTGCATGCTCGTGAGCACGATGGGCATGGCCGCATTTGCAGCCGCGGATGATTCGACCGGAACGGTCAAGGCTGCGGAAGTCACGGAAACGATTGCGGAGACGGACGCGGCGGCAGACATCTCAAAACTGTCCGAGGATGCGGCCGAGACGGAAGAAGTTGTAGAAATGCCCAATGGGGCGGCGGCGGAAAATATCGAACCGGCCGGAGAGACAGACAAGGCGGCGGATTCAGAGATGCCGCCCGAAGGAACGGGTGCGATGGAGGATGCCGTGGAGCCGGTTGAAGAAACGGACGAGACGGAGGATACCAAGAATCCGGTCAAAGAAGCGGACGAGACGGAAGGTTCAGAAGCGCCAGCCGAAGGGACGGGCACGGCAGCGGATGCCGTGAATCCAACAGAAGGAACCGGCCCGGCGGTGGAAGACGCGGAGGGCAATCAAGAAAACGTGAATGTAACGGAAGAGGTACCAGAAGCGGTAGTGGCGTTTTTGAACGCGGTGGCCGCGCTCCCTTCCTCTGACATGATTACGCCCTTAAACGCGGAAGAGATTGGCGGCCAGGTCAACGCCGTCATCGACATGTGGGATGCACTTGACGCGAGCCTTGGCGGGCGCGCAGACGTGACCGCGGCCATGGAAAAGGTCTATGCGGTATACGAGGCCGTGCTGGCGGCAGAAGGAATTGAAGAGGCAGAACACTATCTTAACAGTATACCTGGAATGACACCGGCCGACAGGTTTTATTACAACGGGAAGGAAGTCGCGCAACTTTACATTGGAACTTATCCCAATAACCCGATATATTCCTATGTCAATCCGGCAACCCAAATCTCTACGAAGGTTGGGGAGACGGGAAGCGACCAACGTGTGTATACGAAGATGGCAACTTGTCATTGCGGCAATGTACTTGTTGAAGTGACGCCAGATTGGATTGCCGTTGATCCAACTAGAAAGTTGTCAGATGGCAATCCGGGAATTGTCGAGAACCTCACAAACGCAGGGACATGGTGCCTGGCGGCATATGAACCGGAAGGTTGGGAAGATAGGGGATACCAAGGATATCCGGCACTACAGTTAAATGTTGTTGGTGCCAAGCCTGGACATACGACCCTTACTTTTCAGACATACCAGAATTATTATTATGCATATTATTGGCAACAATGCTCCGCATGCGGGCAACTGTATAGTGAAATTTCATTTAAAGGTAAGTGGATTGAGGATAAGGAAACAATCAATGTTACCGTCAACGCCGATTATGTGCTGAACTACGACACGGACGGCGGTTCGGATGTCGCATCGACCAAGAAGACGGTTGCCAGCACACGAGCGACTTTAAATGTCACAACTGCAGTGCCCGAGAAAAGGGGTTACACCTTCAAAGGATGGAGGGACGATACCGGTAAGACATACCAAGCCGGTGATTTTGTCGATATACAGTGGAGCGAGGGTTACGGAAGCACGTCCCGTCCGGTCGTGAAGACGCTTTATGCCGTATGGGAGACAGACGAACCGGAGCAGCCGGTAATACCGACGGCCCCTGAAAGAACAGATTTGTACGGCATATTAGGCAATTTTGTCAAAGTACATGACGTAAAGGAAATCCACGAGGACAAAACGTATTCCACATGGAGCGGCACTGATAACGGGCAGCACGAAGCTTCTATCGGATCCGTTTATGAAAAAGATGGAAGTTATTACTGCGACGTCACGTTGTATGGGAACGTTTATGCAAAAATGTACAGTTGTGAGCCAATCCTCGGCGTAGGAGAAACACATCGTCTGGCAGAAGGCGAGGCCACAACCCAGACCATAACGTTAAAATACGTTGATGGAAAATGGGCATCCGCCTCGGGTGAACCAAAGAAAACCATCCTGGCGACGTTCAACGTGACGTGCGATGAGCAGGCATTAACCGTGACCAAGACCAAAACGGGTCCGGCAGGCAAAGCCGAAGTGGGAGACACGATTACATGGGATATCAAGATTACCAACAATACGACGAAAGAGAAGTTTGTAACGGTAAAAGATATCCTGAAAAACGCGGTTTCAAATTCAGCCATTGTAAAAGACCTGGACGGAAACGTGATTTCGGAGGATGCCCGGGTGAAAGTACCGGCAAAAGGTTCCGTGACTTTGAAGGCAAGTTATACGGTACAAGAGGGCGATGCCGGAAAGACGATAAAAAACGAAGTTCAAGTGAGTGATGGCGGGGAATCTACCAGCGGAAACGACGGGAGCGGCACGCCGATTAGTGACACGACCACGTTGACGGTCACGAAAGTGGCCAAGGACGTGAACGGAAACCCGATAGGGAATCCAAAAGCGGGAGAAACCATCAAGTATGAAATCACCGTAAAGAACAATGGAAAGGTCGCGGCCAAAGACGTGAAAGTGACGGACGTACTTGACAAGAACCTTGAGTATGTGGGCGCGACGCTGACGATAGACGGAAAAGAGGCGTCTTACGAAAAGGTGGGTGACGTATATAAAATCGGTGACCTTCCGGCCGGAGCGGCGGCAATATTGACCATCGAGGCGAAAGTAAAGGAAGACGTTTTGGTGGGCGTGGAAATCAAGAATGCCGCAACTGCGGATTATCCGAACAAGCCGGATGGCACGACACCTCCAGGCGATGATGCCGACGTTACGGTCGGCGGCAATCCTTTGGACGTGAACAAGAGCCGTACCAGCGGTTCCACGGCCATCGTAGGGGACGCGCAGAACGGGACGATTACGTGGGACATCGTCATTACCAACAACACGGCGAAAGACAAGACCGTGACGGTAAAGGACATCCTGACGAACGCGGCTTCGCGTTCGGCCACCGTAAGGGATGCGGCCGGGAACGTGATTACCGAAGACACCGTGGTTACGATACCGGCGGGGCAGAGCGTGACGCTCACGGCAAGCTACGAAGTACAGAAAGAAGATGTCGGGAAGCACGTTACGAACAAGGTGGAAGTGACGGATCCAGAAGATCCTTCTAATCCGAAGGAGGACACGGACGAGGGCACGGATGTCGAGGCACCAAGCCGGACGGTCACGATAAGATACGTGGACGACGAGGAAGGGGTGCTCCTGAAAACAGAAACGAAACTGAAAGAGGACGGAAGTCCATTCAAGGATGGCGACACGTACGAGGTTGACGGGTGGGTGAAGCCTGGTGACGGGTTGGACGTGAACGGCCATCATTATATCGTGGAAACGATAAGCGATCCCAAGGATGGAACCGTGGACGGAGACGTTACGATTATCGTCGTCTGTACGTTGGATGACCTTGGCACAAATCCAGAAAATCCGAGCGAAAAGGGAGACGGCATCCCGGATAAATATCAGGTGTCCGTTACCTACCAGGTGGTAAATGGAACGATTGTTGACGAGGACGTGGACGGAAAGACGCAGGAAACCATTCTGGTGAACCTGACAAATGAAAACGGAGAATTCGCGACGGCCGGGGATGGTGGAAAAGCAACGCTGACCGAGGCGCAAGTCCCGGAAACAAAGGCAAACGAAGGCCATGGAAATGGCTTGTGGAGCCCGAGGAATCCGATAGGGGCGGTTATTACGGAAGATAGCACGTTCATCATCACGTATTCCCCGGTGGAGCCGATAGACCCGGTGGATCCGGTAGACCCGGTGGATCCGGTAGACCCGGTGGATCCGGTAGACCCGGTGGATCCGGCAAATCCGGTGAGTCCAGTAGACCCGGTGGATCCGGCAAATCCGGTGAATCCGGTGAATCCGGTGGAACCGACAAATCCGATAAATCCAAGCCCGGAAAATCCTGCCCCGACACCAGGAGAAGCGGAAACACCAAATCCGAACCCGGGAGAAGGAACGCCGACCACGCCGGTAACGCCAGTAGCACCGGCACCAGTCGCGCCAGTGGCACCGGCACCAGTCGCGCTGGTAACGCCGGCAGCGGCACCAACGACACCGGTGGCAGCGGCGACAGGCATCTTGATGCCGCCCGTGGTTACCGCACCGACCGAAACCGTGGAAGATGATGAAGTACCATTGGCAAACGTCGGACTGACGGATGGGGACGAGGATTTGGGCGAGGAAATCTCGGTCGAGGACGAGGCGGTGCCGCTTGCCAATGGAATTGGCGGCAGCTGGGCACTGGTTAACTTCGCCTTGATGAACCTGGCCGTATTTGAATCGTTGATGCTTCTGATTGGATATTTCGTCCAGACGAAGAAAAAGTCAGGAGATGAGGAAGAAAAAGAAACGAAGTTAAAGAAGAAAGGCATTGTACGGGCAATCAGCCTTCCGATAGCATTGATTTCAATCATCGCGTTCTGCCTGACGGAAGACATCTCACTTCCGACGGCATTCGTGGACAATTACACCATCTTGATGGCAATCATTGCCATCGCACAGACCTTCGTGGTCGCGTTATCACGCAAGAAGGAAGAGGACGCGGGAGAGGAAGAAGTGGCCGTGGAAGCGCGGGCTTAAATAATGCAGGAAATGGGTAAGAATAAAAAAATCCATGCTACCGTCATGGCGGCATGAACAACACCCGGAACCATGATGGTTCCGGGTGAAACTTTTAAGGGGGTGGCCAAACAGATGCGGAACCGGGCGGTCATAATCACGTTTCGTTATCCACTTGTTTCTAATCCGGCCGCCCATCAGACGGCCTCCACTACCGGCTCCCTTCCAGCGAGGATGTCCCTCACTGCCGCCTCGCCCTTGCCCGAAATGGCCATAATCTGATCCAGGGTAAGACCGTTCTTATACATGTTCCGAATTAGCTGCGCCTCGCCTTGCGCCATCCCTTGCGCCATCCCCTGCGCCATCCCTTGCGCCATCCCTTGCGCCATCCCTTGCGCCATCCCTTGCGCCATCCCTTGCGCCATCCCTTGCGCCATCCCTTGTTCCCTGCTCTTCTTTTTATAAAGTTCTATTTCGTCCTTCATCAATTCTTGTAATGCCTCGCACATGATTGAGTCCCTCCTTACTTTCTCGTATACCTCAAGGTTCGCGTTCACGCTGGCCTGCAACACCGCGTCAACGTTTTTCCGTTCCCTGCCGTCCATCATCCCGCCGGTATATTTCAAAAATGTCCTCACGTCCTCGATATCCACCTGGTCGGACAATACCCGTAAGCTACTGTGAGCCTCCCTTTCAAGCTGCCCGGTCACGACGACCTGCACCGGAAACTGCATTCCAAAGACGTAGTAAACACCAGGATATTTTCTCTCTATCCGACAGCCCTCCCCTTCCAACTCTTCAAAGAGTTTCCGCGGGTATGCCTCCCGGAACAGCGACACCGTCAATTCTTTCGCAGGTATCTCGTTCACCTTTTTTCCATATCCCTTATAAAGGCAGGCGTAACCGATTACCTTGTACAATGTGTCTATGGACAACTCGTCATCCGGCCCCTTATATTCCAATACGTTGTGCTTCCGCATGATATGGCCGATTTCGTTCTTCAATATTTTGTCCCGTTCACCTTCCTTTATTATCAAAAGATCTATGCAAATGGGCTTCTTACTTAAATTGTATTCCTCCGTCAGGTTAAGTTCCCTGACATCCTCTCTAAATTCCAGTTCGACCGCCGCATAAAATGCCGGATGCCATTGTATCTTGTTCGGTAAGTCCTTCAACGTGCCGCCTCCATGTCGCCTTTAGTTCCCAGGCAAATCCCTACCTATATTATACGTCCCCGCACCCGTTTCGTCAAGGCGGAGAATCATCAGTGCTCTTTAATCAGAGCCGTATGGTTACTATTCACCACAATCCCCCCGCGTCGGCACTACGCCGAATCGTAACCTTTATTCCTCCGCCGACAACATGGCGACATGGTATGTGATGTGGGCACGTGAACGCCAATAAGTCTTGTGGAACGTCCGGTCAAGCCGGCCAATGACGCCACGCGCGCTTTCCTCGTCAGTCCCCGTCAACATCAGGACGTAGGAACCGACCTCCAACCTGGCAATGGGGTCGCCAGCCCTGAGTCCTTCCAAGAGTATCCGCTCCAGTCTCCGCACGTCAGTGTCCGGATCCGCCCCGTTGCCAAGACTTACGATGGCAAGGGTCGATTTTTCTTTCGAACGCGCCAGATTCCGCCGTTCCAATGCCACGATGCCCTGGAACATTTCAAATGTACAGAAAAAGGCCTTCCCCTCCCCGTTCTCCCCGCGCAACAAAGAAAACACGTCCGAAACGCCCAAATCCCGTTTATTCAACCCTGCCGCCAATATGTACAACTGCTCCACTTGGCCGGACGGCGACATCCCAAATTCCCGAACCATTTTCGTCCGAAACGCCTCATATTTTTCAATCGCCTGCTCCCGCTGCCCCATGGCGAGTAACGCCCTCATCGCATAAGCCGTAAAATCTTCCGTGGCAAAATCCACCTTGTACGCCCGTTCACAAATGCCGAGAATTTCCGGCCATTCTTCTTTCTTGCCAAGCAAGGGCAGTGCCGCCTTGCACGCATCCAGGTAAAGTGCACGATAATATTGCCTTAAGCCCACCGCCCACCCGCTGCCGTTTGCGGGAAGAAAATCTCCTTTATATAAGGAAATGGCCGAAAGGAGGAACATCAGACGTTCCTCCCCAGACTTTTTCCCCGCTTCCAGGCATGCCGCCTCGAACCTTGCCGTGTCCAAGTCCAGACAAACATCGGGATTCCACGCGTATCCCCCCGAAAGGGTCAACAACAAATCATCCTGCTCCGGGAACATGGCCTTCAATAAATTTCGCACCTCGAACAACATGCGCCGCAACGCGCCTCCTGGATTATTGCTTCGTTCCGGCCAAAATTCCTCAATCAATTCTTCCGAAGAGACGCTCCGCTTATGGTACACGACCAGGTATTGCAAAAAGGACAAGGTTTTCCTGCCCGCCCGCGCCTCCCCCGTGCCCCCAAAAGAAAATGAACCTAACAGTTCAAAAGCTAAGCTTTTTTTCTCACTCACTGCCCGTCACTCCAGTAATATTTTCCCTTGTAAATCGCCGCCTGCAAGCAGACGCAGTTCTTCTTGCAATCCGCGATTATATTTCTTTTATGATATAACACATTTCGTGTTGCGTCAACTCGTTTTGTGTTATTTCCTTAATTATCAGACAAGGAAGATTACAATAGACACAACGAAAGGACTTGAAACGCTTATGAAACGACCTCGAAACAGCCTCGATCCATGTAACGGGAACTTAAACGTCAATGCCATGAAAAGGGGAAAAATTAAAATGAAACTTGGTAACACTTTAAAAGAATTATTATCCATACACGACATGACCCAGAAGCAATTGGCACAAGCCTTGAACCTGTCGCCTTCCGCCCTCGGCAATTACATACAAGGAACCCGCGAACCCGATTTTGACACCCTGGCGCGGATGGCCGATTATTTTCACGTGAGTACGGACTATTTGCTGGGCCATTTCCAGAAAACCGCGCTTTCGCGCGACGAGGAGATGCTGGTTCATATTTTCCGCTCCCTGACGAGGGAACAGAAGGATTTTTACTTGGAACAAGGCCAGATTTTCATACGCCAGAACAAGAAAAAAGAATCCTCCCCTTTCCTGCGCGCGATGCCGCTGAACGGAGAGGTTTCCTGAACCTGGCGGTGAAGCTTGTATCTTTTTAAATTATTTACGTGTACGTGATTTTCGTCCCTATCTTGCCCTTGAGCGCGTCGATGGCCTTGTCGAGGCTGGATATGACATCCAATGTATCCCTGGCTCATCGCGCCGCACACGTCAAACGGCATGGCCGGGATGATTTCCTTGGCCGCCTCGCGCTGGTACTGCGTGAAGTACACGAGCAGCCCCCTCATGCCCGCCCAGCTGGTTTATGCCAGGCCCAAGATATTGCCCTGCCCACCCATCCGGGACATCGCGGTCTCGAAGGAAACGCGGATCCTCGTGGAGGACTGCCGGAAAATCATGCCCAGGGTCTTGTCCTTCATCAGCGGCGAATAATATCCCGCCTTGATACATTTCTTGATTTCCAGGGAAAGGTTCACGATGTCAAGAATCTCCTCCTTCGTCAAATCCTGCGTGTCGATAAAATATCTTACTACGTTTGCATACATGGCTTTCAATCTCCTTTTTCATCTAATTTATTTTGTTATTGTCTTGCTTCTTACTTCATTTCTTTTCATTTTTTTAATTTTTCAATTTTTTATTTCTTACCTTGCCCTTTTACCTTTGTCGCTTTCGCGCCATTTCTTTGGCATCCTGCCATCTTTTCCGCCTTCCAAGGTGTGGGACGTGATGGAATCGGAAGGCACATGTTTTGACTTATGGACCTGGTATTTGCCAAGTCCATTCTATTTAGGAACAACGAATTGGCCATTATCATTCACCGCCAGTACGGCTTCTTCGTCACACACAACTTGTGCACTTTCAATTTGCGTCCCCTGGCGTCAATCGCCTCGCAAAGCTACTCGTATGCCTCCTTCGCCTCCTTATAAAACGGATGGCTCTCGTCATCAATATGCCCGTTCGTCTCATATGTGTCGATCCGTCTTTTACCCAGATTACTTTTTCCAGGTTGAGGTATTCTTTCAGCTTCGCCTCGATTTCGCACACCTTCTGTGCCACCAAGTCATCCTGGTCCCATGGGAAATGCAGCCCATCCACCAAGCCGCCCCAGGCGTTGAATGCCCAGTCGCAGGCACGGATATCGCCCTTGTCATTGATGACGAATGTCGACCCGCAGTCGCGAATCCATGAATCGTTGCTTGTCTTTTGAACCATGCGGATGTTTTCGGGAATCTGGGCGCGCGTTCTGGGCCGGCCTCGAGCCGTTTCTCCAGTTGTCCGGCCGCTCCGGCCAAAGCATCCATATTTACGTTTGCCCCTCAAACTCTGCCGGCATCCTGAAGCCGTCTTGTTTCGGGGTCATCCCCTCAATTCTTTTTTCTTTCCCAGAATCACGGCCAACAGTTCGCCGATGACGATGAAAATGACGGCCCCGACTGTAATCGGGAAGGTTGCCGACAAAGTTTCCGCATCAAAGCTTAACGGAACCGCCGTGAAGATGATGGACACCGCCAGGAGGATGACTGGCAACGCCACGTAATACAGTTCAATACCAGGTCGCTTCCGCTGACCTTGAGCGGCCTTTCCGTGTTCGAATCAATCTTCCGCATCTTATAAAATGCCGTGAGCACCGAAAGGTACGACATCAAAAACATTACCAGGATCAATGCGAAAAAGCTCCAGAACATGTCCTCGTTCGGGATGAACGGCGCGATGACGGTGCCGCCGATGATGATTGCTTTTGGAATCTGTTTCTTCGGATTCTCCATGTCCCCGGCAATCGTACAGATGACCTCAAATCCCAACATATTGAAGATGATGACGGAGATTAAGGAAAGGCTGTCCGGGTCGAAGGACGGATGGAGCGAGCCCACGTTCACTTCATTTGCCACGCCTGCGTCAGTGCCATGTACACGCCCAGTGCTCCGGGCACCACCGCCAAAAACACTTTGATGGCCGCCGCCCCGTTCAAAATCCGCACGCTGTCACAAACCGGGAAGAAACTGATTGCCACGATAATCCAGATGAAAATCAGTTCTAATATAATGCATGGAAGAATTCCCAGTTCCAACCAAAGATGACTCTCAAAAGTTCCATCACAAAGTTCTTGTCCACCTCATACTCCTTCGTTCCCTTCTGAATCCCGCAGCCAAGAACCGAAAAGACCGCATGCCTTCCACACCATGCTTGCCCAAGGCAACCTTTAGCTCCGTAAGCTTCTCCATCCTGATAATCATCTCGATTTTGACACTCCCATATGGTTCTTCCCTCCTTTCACCCCGTATGCCAAGCGTGCCGTGCCTCCTCCAAAGGGTCATGACATGGCAAATAGAATTCCCTATGACACAAAAAAGGACATACTATTGCCTTTTGCCAATTAAAAAGTCAATTCGTATGTCCTAATCTATTCATTTAATAAGCCCAAAGACAGTATAGTACAAATCAGGAAAAGAATCCAAAGGAAAATGAGTTTTTCCTGCAGGTTTCTTCGAAATTCACGGCCTAACCGGCCATGGATTGTAACGGCATCTAGCCAAGTCAAGTGGGTATTCTCAATCTGACATAAAATCCTCGCTTACCAGCGCAGAATTCCCGTATTCTGGTCAAAATAATACCATCTTCCATCAATATAACACAATCCCTTGGCCATCGCGCCCGTGGTCAAGTCAAAGTAGTAACTTCCCCAAAAAGTATGGTCCCAGCCCTTGACCATGCCGCCGGAAGCGTCATAGCGAACCCACTTGCCCCCGCTGCTCCACTGGTACACGTCCTTCGACACCGCTACCGTCCCGTCCGCGTCGAACCAACGCCAATAATCATCTACAAATGTTTCCTGGCCGCTAAATTCGGCTTTCACCCCCGTTACCTTATAGAAGTAATAGAATTTTCCGTCTATCTCCTTGACACCCTTGGCCATAGCCCCAGTTATCGGGTCGAAATAATACGTCCCACGACTTGTGTTCTCCCAGCCTTTCACCATGCGGCCATTTGCATCGTAACGAACCCACTTGCCTCCGTTGCTCCACTGGTACACGTCCTTCGAAACCGCTACCGTCCCGTCCACGTCAAACCAATACCAGTCACCGTCAAGCGGAACTTCCTTGCTGCTAAACTCGGCCTTGATGCCCGTGGTCTTGGAAAAGTAATAATATTTCCCACCTATCTCCTTGACTCCCTTGGCCATCGCCCCGGTCGTCAAATCAAAATAATAGCTTCCTTGATTGGTGCTGTTCCATCCTTTAATCATTCGACCACTTGAATCATAGCGAACCCATTTGCCACCATTGCTCATCTGGTACACGTCCTTCGACACCGCCATCGTCCCGTCCGCGTCGAACCAGCGCCAGTAATCATCGACAAATGCCTCCTTGCTCGCGGCCTTGACACCATTTTCGTAGAAATATCTCTGGCCGTTCTCATATACCCACCCGTTCTTCGTGGTACTTGGCTTCGTTCCTTCTCCGGTGCTTCCTCCTGGGTTCGTCGTCCCTCCCCCGGTATTTCCTCCCGGGTCGGTCGTCCCTCCCCCGGTGTTTCCTCCCGGGTTCGTCGTCCCTCCCCCGGTGTTTCCTCCCGGGTTCGTCGTCCCTCCCCCGGTATTTCCTCCCGGGTCGGTCGTTCCTCCCCCGGTGTTTCCTCCCGGGTCGGTCGTCCCTCCCCCGGTGTTTCCTCCCGGGTCGGTCGTCCCTCCCCCGGTGTTTCCTCCCGGATCGGTCGTCCCTCCCCCGGTGCTTCCTCCCGGATTGGTCGTCCCTCCCCCGGTATTTCCTCCCGGGTCGGTCGTTCCGCCTCCCACACCTCCAGTCGTCTGGGACTCATGAGACTTAATATATATTTTCTTCGCGGAATTGGCCATATATGTCAGGTAAATCTCCCCATTATAAGAATACCCCCTCAATCCTGACACATACTCAGATGCCACTGGTGTCCCCAACTGTTCCCAGCCTCCGTCGCCAATATATTTCACATATACCTGGTTGCTTTTTCCTCCCAGATATACGATATGTGGCGCGTCCCCGTGAAAACAGATGTCAACTTCCGGAATACTTTCATTCGCATATGCGGCCTCTGCCGCCTTCGTCCAGTTCCCGCTGGAGGAAGCAAAGTCATACATATAAAGATAGCTGTCATTCACACCGAAGGACTCCCCGTTTTTCAACAGATACGCTTTGCCCTTGTGCAACTTGATAATTCCGTTGTTTGCCTTAAGGTTCTGATTGCCCACCAAATTCCAGGAACCATTATTATACTGTTTCACGTACATGCCATTATTAAAAGATTCCTTATATAAAACCACTATCCTGCCGTCCCCGACGGCAATGGACGGATTGCACGCATATTGGGAACTTTTTGCCACCACACCAAGCTCGGTGCCGCCTCCGGCGGCATATTTACAAACCCTCACTTCCGAATTCCCGTTTCCCATGTCGCCATTTGAATATGCCAAATAAACCCCGCTCGAATCCGAAGTCACGTCAAGCTCATTGGCCACACCAGCGGTCGCATAAACCTTCTCCCATCCACTCCCGTTCCATCTGTATAATTTTGCAGCGGAGTTACTAACCCCATACGCAATGTATGGCGAGCCATTATACTGTACCAATTGGTAGCCATAAGCCCCGCTTTCTTTCGACAAACCACTGCCAACCTGGCTCCAGCCCGTAGATTGATATCGGTAAAGATAAATGCCATTCGTCCTATCCTGCAAATAATATATCGTCCCGTCCGAGTCCATATATGAATCAATCCCTGATGCCCCCTGCGTATCCTGGCTGGAAACAGTCGTCCAGTACGCACCGTTGGACGAATCCGTAAACGTAATGTCAAAGGTAATCTGGTCTCCGGCGGCGCTCCCTATATTCTCAATGACAATTCCACTGTTCATGCCATCAGAGTACGTGATTGCCCCATCCTCTAACGATTTCGTGGCATCACTCGTACCATAGGAAGTTCGGTTCGTTTCCGCAGAGAAGAATGAACCATTCATAAGAGGGTTTATTTGTGCCTGCTCATATTTCTTTCCATCACTGCCAATGGCATAGGAATCCCCCGGCCGGAATACATAGGCCTGCCACGGCGCCCCATCATAATTCCGATAGGCATTCGTATTAATCCTATAAATAATCAATCCTGAACCCGGAACGTTGGCATCATAGTCTTCACTGCCATATGCCCCCTTCCTACGGTATTCCAATACGAAAAATTCCGTGTCGGAATATGCCGTTTTCAATATGACCGCCTGTCGATCCTTCGTGGCCGCCGTTGCGGCAGATGCGGCATAAATACTATACCCTTTCTGGGATGTCGTCACCTCTGGTATCGAAAACCATTTCGTGTAATGGGAACGAAAATAGGCAAGTGGATACTTCATACGATAGTCTGCCGAAGCCATGATGTCCCACATCCCTACCGGTGTCGCACCTCCGCCATTTACATATAAGTCCTGGTACCCCAACGTATGTAAAAACTCATGAACCAAGACACCGGACTGATTACTCCCCATGAACACGCCGCCTTCCGTAACCAGGTTATAATCCCGAACCAGGTTTCCATCAACCTGCTCATCTCCCCTATAAGTGGCCTTGTGTCCATAAAAGTGTTTATTTGCATTTCCTTCTGCATCATCACATGCCACCACGATGGTCATGTTATCCACGATATTCTCATTTTTACTAAGATGGAGATCCACCCCCACGCCGCCGGACGCATTCAATTGTGCAATGATTTCCGCAATCATCTCCGAATCCGTATTTTGGCTGTAGTAATGTTCCGCATTATATTTTAACTTGTATGGGGTAAACTTCCCCGTACTTGCATCATATTGCGGAAATATATTCATGACCTGCAGTGCGCCATAAGAAATATTATACAAATATTGTCTAAAACCACGTGGCTTCGCCTCACTGCCGTCAAAAAATTCAAACACCTTGTCTGGATGATTTACATGGCAATTATTATTAAACGTACTGATATTAGAATGATCATGGGACGTATCTGCAAAATCCACAAAAATAACCAGATTGCTAAAATTGCCGGTCGTAGAAGTCGTATATGCCCTCGCGGAATTTTCAGTACTATAAGGCACCACCTCGTCGGAAGTCCCATCTTCTGCAAGAGATTCGGCATTCGGAGAAGCTTCGTTTTCAGAATCCAAATCAATTTCCTCTTCAAGCTCCACCAGACTCTCTTCTGTTTTCCCTTCCAGCGAATTCGCGTTGAAAACCTCCTCTTCTGAATTTGTTTCCAAAATCATGTCCTCCGACTCCTGCTCCGCAACCTCGTCCGACACTTTTGATTCCAAAGTTGCTTCCTCTGCAGTTCCTGCCAAAAACGCATCTTCCGAATTTTCTTCAAAAGAATCCACCAATGCAGAATCCGTCGTATTTTCCGTAGGTTCCACAGAAGCCGCAAGAACATCCATTCCACCCACTAAATTCCCCCCCAATATCATGCATAACGAGAGAATGAGCGAGAGAAATCTTTTTACTAAAATCCTTTTCATGACGTTATCCTCCTTGAATTACGCGATGTCAAAACTCCCCATGTACTATGCGTTAACATTTGTATACCACTGAAACAAAATTTTCCATGACACAAAACTGCGTAGCTCAAAAAATCAACGCTGCGCAGTTTCTTGTAGATTTATTCCATTGTATCAGAAGTCCTATCATTTTTCAACACAATTATCCCATTCCCGCCTCTTTTTTTGCCAGCCGCAGGTCATGCTCCGCCATCAGCGCGCACAATTCCTCGTAGCTGGTCTTCTGCGGGTTCCAGCCAAGCACGGTCCGCGCCTTAGTCGGGTCGCCCCAAAGGTTGACCACGTCCGTCGGCCGGAACCACTGCGGGTTCACGCACACCAGCATCTTCCCAGTCTTCTTGTCAAAGCCCTTCTCGTCCATGCCACTGCCGCGCCACTCCAGCTCGATGCCGTCATGGGCAAAGGCCAGCGTCGTGAACTCGCGCACCGTGTGCTGCTCGCCGGTGGCAATCACGAAATCGTCCGGCGTATCCTGCTGCAACATGAGCCACATACATTCCACGTAATCCTTGGCGTACCCCCAGTCCCGCAAAGAATCCAGGTTGCCAAGTTCCAAGTGGTCTTGCAGGCCGCAGGCAATCCGTCCCGCCGCCAGCGTGATTTTACGCGTCACGAAATTCTCTCCCCGCCGCTCCGACTCATGGTTAAACAAAATACCATTGCAGGCGAACATGCCATACGCCTCGCGGTATTCCTTCATCATCCAAAATCCGTACTGCTTCGCCACCGCGTACGGGCTGTACGGGTGGAACGGGGTCGTCTCGCTCTGCGGGCACTCCTCCACCTTCCCATACAATTCGGAAGTCGACGCCTGGTAAATGCGGCACGTCTTGTCCAGGCCGAGCATGTGCACCGCCTCCAAAATGCGCAACACGCCGATGGCGTCCACGTCCCCGGTGTATTCCGCCGCGTCGAAGCTGACCCCGACATGGCTCTGCGCGGCCAGGTTGTAAATCTCGTCCGGACGCACCAGGTTCACGATACGGATGATGCTGGACGAATCCGACAAGTCGCCGTCATGCAAGGTAATCGTCCCCGCCGCGATCAAATGGTCAATCCGCTCCGTCGTGGACACGGAGGAGCGACGGACAATTCCATGCACCTCGTACCCCTTTTCCAACAAAAACTCCGCCAGGTACGAACCGTCCTGGCCGGTAATCCCGGTAATCAATGCTTTCTTCATTCCCATACTCCTTTCATTTTCCCTCAGCAACGTATTTTCAGAAGTTCCGCCCTTCCGGCTATGTGGCACCTTCCAAGTGATGCCGGGAGAAAAACACAATCCCCCTTGACAAATCGTAACGCCCGGGACACGCTGGCCGCATCGGCATCCCCCTGGCCCGCCTCTTCCGCGCCGGCTCCGCCTTCCACCTCGATTTTTGCTTCCCCCTCCAGGCACAAAAGCACCTGGAAGGAATTTTCCAGCACGGAAAATGAAAACCCGCTGTTAATTTGAATCCGTTCCGTGTCAAAATATTGGCAACGGCACAGAAGCTCCCGCGAACACCCCGGATAATAATGCACCATCCTCGGCTTCTGCCGCACGTCCCCCCCGGACTTCATGTTCAGCACCTCGACCGCCTTGTCAAAATGTAATTCCCGCTTTTTCCCGTCCTTGTCCATCCGATTATAATCATACACCCGGTAAGTCACGTTGGAGCTTTCCTGTATCTCCGCCACCAACGCGCCCGCACCAATCGCGTGGATTGTTCCCGCCGGAATGAAAAACACGTCTCCCTTGTGCACGTCCACCCGCTGGAGCTGCTTGGCCAGTTCACCGTCACGCACTGCCTCCCGAAGCTGCTTCGCCGTCACGTCATGCGCGAACCCGCAAACCAGGCTCGCCCCCGGCTTCGCGTCCAACACGTACCACATCTCGGTCTTTCCATTTTGCCCCTCGAAAGCCCTGGCATAGTCATCCCCCGGATGTACCTGCACGGACAAATCCTTTTCCGCGTCAATAAATTTGACAAGGATGGGGAATTCCCCGCACGCCTTGGTTCCCAAATACTTCGGATGGCGTTCCAGGACCTCCTGAAGCGTCCACCCCGCGAAACGCCCGCTTGCCACGGTGCTCGGCCCGTCAGGGTGGGTGGAACATTCCCACGTCTCGGCCAACGGAACCACGTCCATCTTCTTCCCGTATTCTGTTTTCAACCGCGAGCCGCCCCAAAGGTAATCCTTTCCGGCCGGCCTCAACAACATCGGTTCCATCTATTCTTTACATCCTCCGGCCTCGCTCACAGCACGAATACCTTTTTGTCCTTTTGGCTGATTTCCGTCCCGATTTGCACCTCGACCACGCTCATGTCCGTCTCCGCGATTAATGTATGCCTGCACCCGGCGGCAATTGATATGACATCGCCCGGACGCACGAATTGTTCCATGCCATCCACCACGCACCGCCCGCGGCCCGAAATGACGTTCCAGACCTCGTCACGCTGTTCATGGCTATGGTACTTCATCCGGCTGCCCGCCGTCAACGTCGCCTTCACGGTCATCGCCCCCGGCTGCATGTCAATCACGGTATACGTTCCCCATGACTTCTCGACGTACCTCGCCTTGTCACGTATTTTCTCCACGTACGGCTTCATGTAGCCGCTGCGCTCCTTGTCGGTAACCAAAATGCCGTCACAGCTTGCCGCAATCACCATGTCCTTGCAGCCCATGCATAGGATGGGCATGTCAAGTTCATTGACCACTTGCGTGTTATGGCAGGTATCGTCCTGTATGACGTTTCCCTTGGCCACGTCCGCCATGACCTCCGCCATCATGTTCCACGTCCCGATATCCTTCCACTCCCCGCCATAACGTACGACCTGGAGGCTCGTCTCGCGTTCGGCCACCGCATAGTCAAAACTGGTGCAAGGCAACGTGTCAAATTTCGCATAAAGGTCGCGATAATCCGTATATGCAACCATTTCATGGAGTTTGCCTATCAAATATTGCAGGCGAAAGGCGAACACGCCGGAATTCCAGAGCGCGTCCTGTTCCAGATATTCCTTCGCCCGCCTCGTGTCAGGCTTCTCGCAGAATTCCCTGACGTCGCTGACATGCTCCCCGTTCTCGGGAATAATGTAGCCATACTTGTCACTTGGATAAGTGGGTTCCACGCCAAGCAACGTCAAGTTGGCCCGGTCTTCCTTCACGAAGCCCTCCAACGCATGCACGGTCTCATAATAGTCGTCCTCGACGAACGGGTCTACCGGGCAGACGACGACGCACTCCGAACCGTCCACCCCCTTCTCGTCATGGAGGTATGCGGCCGCCAGCGCGATGGCCGGAAACGTGTCCCGCCTGGACGGTTCCACGCAGACGGACACGTCCTCGCCGACCTGGTTGTGTATCGTGCTGACCTGCGACTTGCTGGTCGCAATCGTAATTCGAACCTCCGGATCCGCCTTGACAAGCTGCCTGCACACGCGCTGTGCCATGGACTCGTATTCACCCCTCTCATTTTTCAGCAGGGGGATAAACTGCTTGCTGCGGATGTCGTTGGACAGCGGCCACAACCGCTTCCCGCTTCCACCCGACAAAATAATCACGTTCATAAAACTTCCATTCCTCCATGCCCGCCGAACGTCACCCGGATCCCTGCTTCGGCACTTTCCATTTCCGCAAAATGCCGCGCGGGCCGTCACATGTCACCTCACATGTAACATCCATGCCACACGCGGCACTTTGAAACACGAATTAGCGTACTGTACCGATGATTTTGGTCATACGGCTAACCCGTGTGTACCATACTAAAAATCCGCCTCGCCCAAGATGATTCTGTCACTGGAGTCCCTTCCCCGTCCAAGTACCCTGCGCATCAGCTTCTTGGCGGACGTCTTCTGGGAATGGTCCATCGCCTGGTCCATGACTTCCTTGACCTCCGCGATTGTCAACGGGTGATCCTCCCTCTGCATCTCGTCAATGCGGCTATAAAGTGCCAGAATGCCCATTTCGTCTATCAAATAGCCATTTTCCTTGGCGTAGGCTTGTCCGAACGTCACCAGCTCGTCATTAATCAAAATCGGCACTTCCAAACGGCTCGTGAATTTCCTGCGGAATTCACGGTTGGAGGTCAGCAACCTGTCAAGAGGCTTTCTCTGATCCTCAAGCACGACCAGGAGCTCGCCCGTCTCCTGCTCCATCGCCTTGTTCAGCCTGGCCACGGTCTTTTCGTTCATCTTCCCGGCCTTCTCGATAATCAGCGCGCCCTCGTGCAGCTTGGAGAAAATGTCACTAATCCTCTTCTTGTTTAACGAATCTCCGGAAACAATCGCCACTCTGCCCTGACGGATGTTGCGTTGCTTCTGGATTGCCTTCACGACGTCGACCGCCAACACGGTCTTTCCATTCCCCTTGTTGCCGATAATCAAGAGGTTTCCGGTGGACGAAGTACCATTACGGGTGGTACAATTCTTGTCCTGCTCCAACACGTCGACAAGCTGCTCGCTCATGCCCCGAACCGGAACAAAATAGGAAAACAGTTTTTTCTGGTCTTCCGTCAGCCCGGCACGCGTCCCGATACCGCTCTGTACCTTCAAGTCATATCGGCCATGGACAACGAAACCAGTATCCGACATAGACAACGCGTTGGAAATCTCGTCCACCGGTATCGGTGCGGTCTTTCCCGTCGCATAAAGTTTCGCCGTCTCCTTTCTGCTCAGCGGGGCGGTCTCGGAAAGGAAATTAATCTTGTCATCATCCTCGTCGGGAACCTCCCTGTCGTCACGTGGTGCCCTCCTCTTTGCGGGACGGGCCTTTTCCGCGACCTCTTCATCGTCCTCGCAATCCCCATCGTCTCCTTCTTCATAATCTTCATCGAAATCTTCAGTGGATCCGTCCCCGTAATCTTCGTCCGAGTCCTCGTCATATTCCTCTTCGTAATTCCCGTCGTACCCGTCCCCGGAATCTTCGTCGGAATCCTCGTCGTATTCCTCTTCGTAATTCCCGTCGTCGGGATTCTCGTCGTATTCCTCTTCGTAATTCCCGCCGTACCCGTCCCCGGAGTCCTCGTCGTATTCCTCTTCGTAATTCCCGTCGTACCCGTCCCCGGAATCTTCGTCGGAATCCTCGTCGTATTCCTCTTCGTAATTCCCGCCGTACCCGGAGTCCTCGTCGTATTCCTCTTCGTAATTTCCGCCGTACCCGGAGTCCTCGTCGTATTCCTCTTCGTAATTCCCGCCGTACCCGTCCCCGGAGTCCTCGTCATATTCCTCTTCGTAATTCTCGTCGTACCCGTCCCCAGAATCCCCATCAGGGTCTTCGTCGTAGCTCTCGCCGAGCTCATCGTAATTATCCACGTAATCCTCACAAGGCTCATCCCATTCCTCGGCCTCTTGCGTCAACTCTCCCGCAAACGTCTCTTCAAACTCCGCCCCGGATTCGTCCTCGAAGTCCTCCCCGAATCCTTCAAGGTTCTCCTCGAATCGTTCTTCCACATCCTCGCCGGATTCTTCTGACAGTTCCTCCGTCAATTCCTCCTCGAACCATTCCTCGACACCCTCTTCGGAGTCTTTTGTCCATTCATCCACAAACTCGTCGGCAACGTCCGATTCCATTAGCAATTCATCCTCAAATTCGTCGTCGGAATCTTCGTCATAATCCTCAAAGTCACCCAGGTCTTTCATCTGAAGGTTTTCTCCCGGCTCTTCCTCGTGCTCTGCCGGAATGCCATTTTCAATTTCCTCGATTAACTGCAAAATGTCCGGCGGGAGAATCGGCTCATCCTCTTCCACCTTCGTTTCAGGTTTCTCCGGCACTTCCACTTTCGATACCTTTGCTTCCGGCACTTTCGCCTTCGCAACCTCCGCTTTCGATACCCTCGTCCCCAACGTCTCTACCTTCGGTGCCTCCTCTTCTGGCACCTTTGTCCCCAACGTCTCTACCTTCGGTGCCTCCTCTTCTGGCACCTTTGTCCCCAACGTCTCTACCTTCGGTATCTCCTCTTCTGGCACCTTCGTTTCTAACGTCCCTGCCGTCGGTGCCTCCTCTTCCGATTCTTCCTCATCCTGCCCGCCCATCTGGAATCCTTCCATAATGTCTTCCAAGCTTAGCTGCCCCGCGATTTGTTCGTCCTCAGCTTCCGATACGATACCAATTCCAAGTCTTCCCGCGTCAAACCGTGCTTTGTCTTCTTCCGTCTCAAATGCTTTCAAGACCAATTCCTCGACATCTCCCTCTTCCACGGAAAGCTCCATGGCACCCGGGTTCGACTCTTGCAGCGCCCCGGTTCCCGAAACGTCGGGTTTTGTTTCTCCAACGAATTCCGCCACGGAAATTGCCAAATCGGAACTTAAGGCTTCCCCAACGGTCGGGCTGTCCCGTTGCTCCCCGTCGGCAGGCTCCGCCACGGAAATTGCCAGACCCGAGTCCTCGGCTTCTTCCGCTTCCTCCTCTATCTCAAATTCCGGGTCTGGTAAAAGTTCCTCCAAGTCCGGATCCATGTCAATCTTCGGCGCTTTCCGCCTCGGCTCAACCACGTCATATTCCGACACCGCCTCAATTTGGGCCATGGCACCTTCCAACTCCGACAAGTCCTCCGTCTTGCCTTCCTCTTCCGCCAAACGCTCCACGAGACTGGACATGTCCTCCGTGTCCCGCTGATCCGGCGACGGTTCCAGGTGGAGCAACGCCCGCAAGGCCTCGTCAAGCTTCATGGTGCTGCCAATCTTTTTCACCTCGACTTCGGCAGACTCCACTTCCGGCTGGCTTGGCTGCACGTCCGCCGCTTCCCCCGCGGCATTTGCACGTCCCTTTTCCTCCTGGTACTCCACGATGCCGGGAATTTCCTCCGTCGAACCCGACTTTTCATAACGGCGGTTGTACTTCTCTTGCTGGGACGGGGTCAGGGGCTTATACTTCATTTTCAGCTCCATCGCCTGATAGACGTACTTCCCCTCGCTGAACCAGAGAATCAGGTCGTCGCATTCTTCCAGGCACTCGGCCGTCATCCCCGCTTCCTGATACAATTTCGCGAGTTCATACGCCCACTCCTCGATATACTCACCCTTCTTGAAAGCCTCCAAGGCCTCGATTTGCTGCTCGATTGGTTCCCGCCGCGCACGAAGTATCTGGTAACGCAACAAATAACGGTTCGGATCCTTCGGGGCCGTCTGGACGAATTCGTCATAATAATCAATCGCTTCATCTACATTTTTTGTCTTCAACGCCAACACGCACAGGCGATACAAAATCTTCCTGCTGCCCTCGGCCCGCTGATAAGCGATATTGAGAATGTCATAACTTTTCTGATATTCCCGGTTCTTTTCATAGATGTCACTGACGTTCGTCAACATCGTGGCGTTGCGAACCCTCCGCCAGTCAATCGTGTCCGCGATTTCCGCGGCCTTGTTGTACGCGCCGTCCTCCATAAACTCAAGCATCTGCTCGCTTTTCAGCTTATATTCGTATTTATCCACCGTGAATTCCTCCAAATGTATTTGTCGCACAGTACACGTTCTTCTTCATGACGTTTGGGGAAAAGTGCCTCTCCCCCCATTTTTGCCCCATTATAGCACATTCGCGGGGTATTGTCAAAACAGTTACTTTCCAGGGTATGGGAAATAACACGCCGGTTGTTACTTTTCTCGGCCGTTTGGGCGGACACCCTTTTCGGGTCGTGGGAAACAAGGAACCCAGCGTTATGCAAGCAAGCTTGCAACGCCTCATTCCTTGTCTCCCCTTCCCGTGAAAAGCAACCGCCGCTTCAGCAGATTTCCGCCCCCGCCGGCATGTCCTTCTCCGGCGTCATCAACGCCAAGTTTCCATCCGCGTCCTCCGCGCACAAAAGCATCCCTTCCGACAAGACGCCAGCCAACTTGGCCGGCTTTAGGTTCACCAGTACCATGACCTTTTTCCCGACCATTTCCTCGGGAGTATAGTACGCCTTGATGCCGGACACGATCTGCTTCACCTGGCTCCCGATTTTTACCTGGGAGCACAAGAGCTTCCTCGACTTCTTCACTTCCTCGCAGGCAATAATTTCGCCCACCTGGAACTGCATCGCGCCAAACTGCTCGAAGGTGATTTCCGGTTTCGCCGGGATATCGACGGCCGTCTTGGACGCGCCACCCACGCCACCCGCATTTACGGCGGCCACGGTTTTCCCGCCGTCCCCATTTGAATCACCCTCACCCGTCCCGGCATTTGCAGCGTCCGCGTTCTCCACGGATGCCGGGTGCAATTCCTCCACCTTCTTCATCACCTCGTCCAAATCCAGGCGTTGGAAGAGGATTTCCGGCTTGCCGGTCACGTGGCCGCCGCCAAGCTGTGCCAAAATCTTCCCGCTGGTGGACGGCATGAACGGCTCAAGTTGCCGCGCGCCCTCGGAAATGCTCCAATTCAGGTTCCACAGCACCGTCTCCAGACGGTCCTTCTTCGCCTCGTCCTTTGCCAGCACCCACGGCATCGTCTCGTCAATATATTTGTTGCAGCGCTTGAACAAGTTGAAAATCTTCGTGATGGCGTCGGCCACGCGCAGCCCGTCCATCTTCGCTTCTACCATCGCCGCCGTCTTCTCCGTGGCCGCCCTCAAATCCGCGTCCACGTCCGCGCCCGTCATATCCTTTTCCACGCCGTTTTCCGTCACGCCCTTGTCGATGACGGTTCCGCCAAAATACTTGTTCGTCATGGATACCGTGCGGTTGACGAGGTTGCCCAACGTGTTGGCCAGCTCGGAATTCACCCGCTCCACCATCAGTTCCCAGGAAATCACGCCGTCATTTTCAAACGGCATCTCGTGCAGGACAAAATAACGCACCGCGTCCACGCCGAAAAAATCAACCAGCTCGTCAGCATAAAGGACGTTCCCCTTTGACTTGCTCATCTTGCCGTCGCCCTGCAAGAGCCACGGGTGGCCGAAAATCTGCTTCGGCAGCGGGAGGTCCAGCGACATCAGGAAAATGGGCCAGTAAATGGTGTGGAAGCGGATGATGTCCTTGCCAATCAAATGCAGGTCCGCCGGCCAGTTCTTTTTGAACCGCTCCGTGCTTCCCCCCTCGCAGTCATAACCGATGCCCGTAATATAATTGGTCAGCGCGTCCAGCCACACGTACACGACATGCCCCTCGTCGAAGTCCACCGGAATCCCCCACTTGAACGAAGTCCTCGACACGCATAAATCCTGCAGGCCCGGAAGCAGGAAATTGTTCATCATCTCGTTCTTGCGGGACACCGGCTGGATGAATTCCGGGTGCGCGTTGATATGCTCAATCAGCCGGTCCGCGTACTTGCTCATCTTGAAGAAATACGCCTCCTCCTGCGCCGGCTGCACCTCGCGCCCGCAGTCCGGGCATTTCCCGTCCACCAGCTGGGACTCCGTGAAAAATGCCTCGCAAGGGGTACAATAAAGCCCTTTATAATACCCTTTGTAAATATCGCCCTTTGCATACATCTTTTTGAAAATTTTCTGTACCTGCTTCTCGTGCTCCTTGTCCGTCGTGCGGATGAACTTGTCATAAGAAGTGTCCATCAAGTCCCAAATACGGCGGATTTCCGCGGAAACGCCGTCCACGAAAAGCTGCGGCGTGGTATTTGCCTCCTGCGCCCTGATCTCGATTTTTTGTCCGTGCTCGTCCGTCCCGGTCTGAAAAAACACATCATAACCCTGACTCCTTTTATACCTCGCAATCGCGTCGGCAAGCACGATTTCGTACGTGTTGCCTATGTGCGGCTTGCCCGACGTATAGGCAATCGCCGTCGTAATATAATATTTTCCTCTCTCCGCCATCCTTTTATTCTCCTTTTCGTTCACAATGTTTCATCGTCTTCAAAATCAAAACGGAGTGCGCCCCCATATTGGCCACGACCTCCCCGTTCTTCACCAAATATTCATCATAATTGGCCAAAAAACCGTCCTCGTAGGAATACATCAGCCGACACATCGCCCCCTCCATCGGCACTTCCGCCGGCCAGACCGGCACGGTCACCTCCCGTTGCCAATTGTTGTTATTAAGGATGACCACAATCTGGTCATCGCCCTGGAACCTCCCATAGGCCAAAATGTGCTTGTCCCCGAGCAGGATTTTTAACGACCCCTCGCACAACGCCCGTTGCTCCCTATGGATTCGAATCATCTCGCGGTGGAAGTCAAGCACGCGCCTGTTCTCGCGCCCCCACGGATAGGTACGCCGATTGTCCGGGTCGGTAAACCCTACTTGTCCCGCCTCGTCACCATAGTACACGCACGGCGCGCCCGGCCAGGTCATCTGTACGGCCACCGCCTCGCAAAGCACGGCCACGTTGACGTTTTCTCCCGCCGCCCCCGACCCCAGGTCCTCCAGCCTTCCTACCAGGTGGTTGGTACGGGTAAGGAAACGGGAATGGTCGTGGTTCGACAGCTGGTTCATGGCCACCTGCAAGGAGGGGGTCAGCATCCTTGCCATGGAATACTTCATCATGTTTATGAAATACCCGGCATTTCCCCACAAGTCCTTGCGCCGCTCGTCACCGTGCTTCTCCATGCCGGTCAAGAACCAGGTCAGCGGCTCCATGAACGCGTCATAATTCATGACGCCGTCCCACTCGTCGCCCTTCAGCCATTCCTCCGGATCCCCGTAATGCTCCGCCAGGATCAGCGCGTCAGGCCGGACGCTCTTTACCTCCCTGCGAAACCGTTTCCAAAACTTATGGTTATACTCCTGCGTACGTCCCAGGTCGGCCGCCACGTCCAACCTCCACCCGTCGACATTGTACGGGGGAGAGACCCATTTCTTTCCAATGTCAATAATATATTGCTCAAGTTTTGGCGAGTCCTCGTAATTCAGCTTCGGCAGCGTGTCATGTCCCCACCATCCGTCATAATTCCCATTATATGGCCATTTGTCCGGCTCCTCCCCGCGAAAACGGAAAAACGAACGATACGGGCTGTCCCCGCTGACGTAGGCCCCCTTGGCATAACCGCTTTGCCGCTCGTAAATCCGCTCCCTGTCCATCCATTTATTGAAGGAGCCACAATGGTTGAACACGCCGTCCAATATCACGCGCATCCCCCGCCGGTGCATCTCGTCAACCAGCTTCGCGAACAAGGCGTTGCTCGCCTCAAGGTTCGCCTTGTCACCGGTACGCTTCTGGTACTTCGTCGCCTCCACGTTGTCCGTCGCCCCGTCCGGCAGCCTCTCCCCGCCGTCCGCGACAATCTTCCCATAATGCGGATCTATATAGTCATAATCCTGTATGTCGTACTTGTGGTTGGACGGGGACACGAACAAAGGATTGAAATAAACCACCTGCACGCCAAGCCCCTGCAGGTAGTCCAGCTTCCTCATCACGCCCCGCAGGTCGCCCCCGTAAAACCTGTGCACGTCCATGGACTCGACGGGCGCGCCCCAGTCCTCCACCTTCCTGCTGGGGTTCCCGATGTAAACGTACTCGCCGTCCACCACGTCGTTTTCCGAATCCCCGTTGTAAAAACGATCCACGAAAACCTGGTACATGACCGCGCCCTTTGCCCAGGCCGGGGTGGAAAATCCGGGAACGATCCTGAAAAAATACGACTCTTCCACCTGCTCCGCCATCCCGCAACTATTATAGTAACATTTTCCGCCGCCCCCATGGATTTCAAACTGGTAGCTTATGGGAGACGTTCCCAAGTCATACGCGTACTCGTAATAGTCGAACGCGCCCCGGGAACCAACCTTCTTCATCTCGTGGCGCCCGGGACTTCCCCCGCGCCCTCTTTCACCGTCGGCCGGCCAGCCGCCTCCATCTTCCCCGTCATAAACGGGCCGGCCGGCCTTTTGCATGGCTTCTTCCCCGCCATGCCCCGGTCCGCCTGCCTCCAACATGGCCTCCGGCCAGATGATGACGAACACCTCGTCGGCATCGTCCCTCGCGGTGCGGAAACGAAGCGTGACCGTCTCGTTTTCCAACGGTTCCGCCGGAACCACGTAAGAGGAAGTCCCATCGCCATACAACGCTTCCAAATTCATGTCAACCCCTCCTTGGCTCTCCCCGTGTCAAAGTTCCCATTCAGGCCCACGCCGACGCGGGCCGAATCGGTGGCCGGCCGGAGACGGACAGTAATCCGTTCAGGCATTGCCGCTCAAAAGGGGGCTTTCGTCCATAATGGAATTCCCGCGCTCGAACAAAGACTCGAACTCGTTCCTGCTGATTTTCTCCTTCTCCAGCAACAACTGCGCGCACGCCTCAAGCACGGAATGGTATTCCTGCAAAAGCGCCCTCGCCTTCCCGTAACATTCGTCAATGATGCGCTTGACTTCCTCGTCAATCACCCCCGCCACCTTCTCGCCATATCCGCGCGAAGTATGGCCTATGTCCCTGCCGACGAACACCTCGTCACTGTCATTGTCATAATTTATCAGGCCGAGCCGCTCGGACATGCCAAACTTGGTAATCATAGACTTGGCGATTGACGTCGCCTGCCGGATGTCCTGGGACGCGCCCGTGGTGATGTCGTCAAAGACCTCTTCCTCCGCCACGCGCCCCCCCAGCGACACGATGATTTCCTGCAGCATGTGCCCCTTGGTATCAAACATGTCGTCGCGCTCCGGCAACGGCATCGTATAGCCGCCGGCCGCCCCTGTCGGCACGATGGACACGCTGTAAACCGGCCCCACGTCAGGAAGGACATGGAACAAGATCGCGTGTCCCGCCTCGTGGTACGCCGTAATCTTCCGCTCCTTCTCGGACACGACGCGGCTCTTCTTCTCCGGCCCGATGCCGACCTTGACGAACGCGTGGCGAATGTCCGACTGCACCAGGTACGCCCGATCCTCCCTCGCCGCCAGGATGGCCGCCTCGTTCAGGAGGTTCTCCAAATCGGCCCCGGTAAACCCGGCGGTCGTCTGCGCGATTTGCTTCAGGTCCACGTCGTCGCCCAGCGGCTTGTTCTTCGCATGTACCTGCAAAATTTCCTCCCGCCCCGCGACGTCCGGCCTTCCCACCATGACGTTGCGGTCGAAACGTCCCGGACGCAGGATGGCCGGGTCGAGAATGTCCTTGCGGTTCGTCGCCGCCATCACGATGATTCCCTCGTTCTCCCCGAAACCGTCCATCTCCACCAGCAACTGGTTGAGCGTCTGCTCCCTCTCGTCGTGGCCGCCGCCCAGGCCGCTGCCGCGCCGCCTGGCGACCGCGTCAATCTCGTCGATGAACACGATGCACGGCGCGTTCCTTTTCGCGTCCAGGAACAAGTCACGCACACGTGACGCGCCGACGCCGACGAACATTTCCACGAAGTCCGAACCTGAAATGCTGAAAAACGGGACTCCCGCCTCGCCGGCAACCGCCTTCGCCAGCAACGTCTTGCCGGTTCCCGGAGGCCCCACGAGCAGCACGCCCTTTGGAATACGGGCCCCGACGTTGATATATTTCTTCGGGCTCTTCAAGAAATCCACGATTTCCCGGAGCTCCTCCTTCTCTTCCTTCAAGCCGGCCACGCTGTCGAACGTCACCTTCATGTCCTCGGGCGAATTCATCCGCGCCCGGTTGCGGCCAAAATTCATGGCCTTGGCGTTGGCCCCGCCCCCCTGACGGTTCATCATGAAGAACAACAGCATCACCGCCGCCAGGCAGAGGGCCGTCGGCAACACGATTTCCCTAATCCACTTGTTCTCCGCCACGTTGCTGTTCGCATAGTCCAGTTCGTACTTTTGGAGCAGCTCCTGCACGGCGGAAACGTCCGAAACGTAGACCCTCACGGGCGCCCCGGTGTCGGACATGGTCGCGACGACCGTCCCGGTAGGCACCTCCTCGTTCTGCTGGATGTACACGTCTTCAATATTTCCCGCCGCCACCTCCTGGCAGAACCGGGGATACGTCATCTCCTGCTTTCGCATTTGGTTTTGTCCAATCACCCAGAGGGTGAACAATACGATTACGATAAATAATCCAAAAGAAACCGGACTTATGCCGGCACGTCTGTTACTTTCGTTCAATGCTTTCCAAGCTCCTTCCTGATTTCATCCTGTTATTCTCCCACGTCTTCCACCACGCCCGCGTTGGAAGGCTCCCAATCATTGTCCCGCACCTCCAGCACGCCGGCGTACGGAAGCTTCCAGTCATTCTCCCGCACCTCCAGCACGCCGGCGTACGGAAGCTTTCAGTCATTCTCCCGCACCTTCCACCACGCCGACGTACGGAAGGTTCCGATATTTCTGGGCATAGTCAAGGCCGTAGCCCACGACGAACTCGTCGGGAATGGAAAATCCCACGTAATCCACCTCGACCTCCACTTCCCTGCGCTCCTGCTTGTCCAACAAGGTGCAAATGCGCACGCTGTCCGGGTGACGTTCCTGCAGGACCTTCTTCAACTTGGAAAGCGTATGCCCCGAGTCGATGATGTCCTCCACGATCAGCACGTCCTTACCCACGATGTCGCCGTCCACGTCCTTGCTTATCCGCACGTTCCCGCTGGACTTCGTGCTGTCGCCATAACTGCTGACGCACATGAAGTCCAACATCACCGGCACGTCAATCCTCTTGGCCAACTCGCACATGAAAAACACGCTGCCCCGCAAAATGCCGATCATGTAAATTTCCTTCCCGGCATAATCCCTGCTGATTTGCTCTCCCAATGCCTGAATCCTGGCATCCACCTCTTCTTCCGACTTTAATACGCGAATCGTCTCCGCCATCTTTCATCCTCCGTTATCTTATTTTTAAGCCTCCGTTTCGGCCTCCGCCTAATGTTTCATCCCGGCCTCCACCCGACTCCCTATCCTGACTTCCACTTGTAAAATCTGCCGCGTCCCCTTGCCGACCTGGTAGGCGCTACTCATCCGATGCCCAATAATCCACAAGATGTCCCTACCGCAGGCCAAAAGCGGGATTTTCGCCCGCTCGTCGGCCGGAACCTTCTCGTTGACGAACCAGGACTTCAGTTTCTTGGCATGTCCCTCTTTGTCAATCACGATGGAATCACCCGGTCTCCTGCCCCGAATGCACAGACCTTTTTTTATTATACCATAGTCAAACCATTTCGTGTAGATGTTTTCTGGTATTTCCTCCATGGAAAATCGCGCGGGCCGTTCCATGACCTTGCACCGCGCCACCATGTTGTGTTCCGGAAAATACGTCTCCCCCGGAATATTGAGAAAACGAACTTCCCGCGGGCCAGGTACAAGGTCCGGCCGAAACCCTCCGATTCCTTCTGACGCCGTCTCCGGCCAAGCCGCCCCGCTTCCCGCCGAATCCGGACCGCCCCGGACCGCCCCGTTCCCCGCCGAACCCGACTCATGATGGACACTTCCGCCATCCGCCGTCACGCGCAGTTCCACGCCGCCGTAGACGCGCCGCGCCTCAAGCTTCCCGGGCAGGCAGGCCTTACGCCCCACCTGTTTCTCGAACAATGCCAGCAATGCCTCCACGTGGACTTGGCCAAAGTCCGTCAGTTTCCCCCGCAAACGCACCACGCACCCTCTCAGGACATAGCTCCTCAAAATACGCGGGTATGCGTAAAACGAAGCCTTTTCAATCAGGCAGCGGCCGTCCTCCCATGCCGTACATTCGCTTAGGGCCTCCCTTGCCTGCCCCTCCACGTACTCCCGCAACTCCGACATCTGCCGCGCCGACTCGTTCATGTGACGCACACTCCGTGAATTGACCTCACGCTCCAACACCGGAAGGACGAGATGGCGCAGGCGGTTCCTCGTATAGTCCATGCCGCCGTTCGTCTCGTCCGTACGGTAAGGCTGTCCCCGCTTCCGTAAAAAATCCTCGATTTCTTCCCTCGTCATGCATAGGAGCGGGCGAACGTACAAGCCATTTACCGGACGGATGCCGCACATGCCGTCCAACCCGCCGCCACGGCAGAGGTTCCACAAAAGCGTCTCCGCGTTGTCGTTCTGATGGTGTGCGAGGGCAATCTTGTTTGCCCCATGCTTCTTTGCCGCCGCCAAGAATGACTCGCGCCGGACATGCCTTCCCGCTTCCTCCAAAGATTGTTTCCTGTTTTTGGCAATTAATTCCAGATTCACGCGGAAAACCTCGATTGGAACCTTGTAGCGCCCACATAGCCCGCGGACGAACTCCTCGTCCTTGTCCGCGTCCTCCCCGCGCAACCCGTGGTTTACGTGCACGGCAGCGAACTCGAAGCCAAGCCGCCCCCGAAGCTCCAAGAGTACGAAAAACAGGCATACCGAATCCGCGCCGCCCGATACACCTGCAATCACCCGGTCGCCCCGGGCAATCATATGATGTTCTTCCATGTAATCCACTATTTTTTTCATATGTAAACTATAATCAATCCGCCTGGAAAATGCAAGTAAAAAAAACAGAAAATCTGGTCTTTTCAAGCCTCGGCCGGGAGAATGCACGTCTACGCCGGCGTGGGATGAATTGTAACGGGCATCACACGGGAGGATGCACGTAAATCCGAGGTTGCCGCTACCGTCTCCACACGCCCGCCACCAGCACGGTCATGTCGTCTTGCGGGGCTTCCCCCGTCCAATTCATCACCTGCTTCAAAATATGCTGTGCAAGCTCGCGTGGATTACCCAGGTCGCTTCCTCCGATGATGGTCGAAAGAATCACGTCCTGTTCCGCCACCGGCAGCGCGTCAAGCACCCCGTCCGTCATCATGACCACGAAATCGCCGTCCCCAAGCTGGCACTCCGTGGACTCCAATTCGATTTTATGGACCACGCCGATTGGCAGGCTGGTGGAGGTCAGGCGCTCCACGCCGTCCTTTCTCTTGATAAAGGTAGATGAAGCCCCCGCCTTGACAAATTCGCACGTCCCGCGATACAAGTCGAAAATCCCCATGTCCACCGTCGAGTAGTGAATCTCCTCCCTCCCCATCACAAGAGTCGTGTTAATCATCTGAATTGCCATCTTCTCGGGAAATCCAGCCGCCAGCAATTCCTCCAAAAGCTCGACCACCTGCGCGCTCTCGCGGCACGCCTTTTCTCCAGAACCCATGCCGTCTGACAACGCGATTGCCTGCCTTCCCCCGGGAAGTTCGCAGGCAAGGAAATTGTCCCCCGACACCTGGCTCCCGCCCTTGCCGACCCTCGCGACTCCTTGTATGACACGGTAGGCCGGGCCTTCCAGACAGACGATTTTCACATATTCCCGTCCCACGGTCTGCCCTTGTCCGGCCGCCGCCACCATCTGACGCCCGATAACGCCGGAAACCTCCTCCAGGACTTCCTTCATCGTGACACACTTTTCCTGCGTGGTACGCGCGGTCAGGTGGATTTCATATTTCCCGCCGCGGTTCATGAAAAAGTAGCAGTTCAATACCCGGATTCCCTTTTTCTTCAAGGCCGCCGTCAGCCGCTTTTCCGTACGCTCGTCCTCCACCAGGCTGTCCTCAAGTTCCTTGGACGTTTCCCTGAGCATTTCCGCGAACGTGTCCAGCTGGATTGCGCACCCTTCCCTGCTCTGGGCCATGCGGTTCTTCCACATCATGTCCTGTTTCGCCTCCTGGAACGTGTTCAGCAGCCTCCGCAAGTAGCGGGGGGCTTGTACGCACCGTTGCGCCAGCTTCCGCTTAATCTCCATGTTGAGCTCGCTCCCATAGGAATCCACCGCCGAAAGCACCTCGTATCCCATCTGGTAAGTATGTACGAAGTCCTCCCCCCAGCACCACGCGCATTTCTCGCATTTCTGGCACACCCCGTCCTTCACCCGGCCGAACATGCCGTCCACCTCTTCCCCGGTGAAAAAATCTTTCTTTTTCTCCATTTTCATGAATGTATGTGAAATCTGCGTCAACGAGTCCGCGAATTTTTCAATCTGTACCGCGTACGGGCTCGCATGCAGTGCTTGTCCATTCTCCATGACCCAAGTACCCCCTGTTGTTAATAATGGAATTAAAAACCCCCGGGAATCTTCTCCCGGAGGTCTTCTTATGTAATCCATATTTGTAATCCATATTTGTAATCCATATTTTGCGCCTGTCATTGCCCACGCGAACGCGGGGTGGACATTACCGGCCCTGCAACCATGCCACGCGGGCGTGGCTATTGCTGCGGCTTGAACACGACGTCGTCCGGATCGACCAGCCCCAGTTTCTCCTCCGCGACGTCCTTGACATACTCGTCGGTCTTGACGTACTCTTCGTACGCTTTTATCTCCTCGGCGCGTTCCTTCGCCTCTTCTATCTGCAACCGCAGTTCCGCCTCTTGTTGCTTGTATGACTCAATCTTGGCATACAAGCGGACGGATCCGGCCCCCAGGACACCCATCAGCAATCCGAGAACCGCACAAATGACCATCACGCTTTTTTTATGCTTGTAAAGCATCGACCTTCGTCTGGCGGCGGGCTTCCCGTCCCCCTGCCTTGCGTTCCTTTTCCCCTTCATCACAATCTACTCACCCTATCCCGACATTCGCGACAAGTTCCTTGTCCATCACCACCGTGCCGGATACTTTCTTTTCCTCACAAAACGTACCACGTCTATTCTATCTTTTTTTCTTCCTTTTTTCAAGTTTTTTCCGCCATTTCTTCCAGACTTTCTTTGACAATTTTTTCCCTGACCAAGCAATCAGGCACCCTAACACAACCCCTAGCACGAAGAACCATCTTACGCTACCATATATTGTCCTATACATCTGATGAAAAATATACACGCTTACCGCGACCCAGTATAACAAGTCCTCAATCCCGGTTACGAAAGCCGGATGCCTCAGCAACAGCCGAAACAGATACAACATTTGGTAACTTAAAAACACGGTTATGCCCGACAGGCAGGCATAAAGCAGGATGGCCGTTTCTTTTCCGATTCCCAGTATCATGGACGCGCCCTAACGGAATAACTTTGCAAAGAAGTTCTCACCCTGCGCGCCAGCCTGCTTGATGTCGGAATAAGAAACGCTGTCTATCGTCCCGGACAAGTCGATTTCGCCCTTCTCCACGGTCAGGCGATTGACGTGCAAGTCGCTACCCTTGACCATCAGCATTCCCTGCTCCGTCTCCAACAAAATTTCGTTTAAGTCAAAAGAAAGCACATCCAGCACCCCGGTCACCGTGCTCGTCTTTCGATTGTTAATTATCAGTTTATGCGACTTTACCGTCTGCCGTTCGTCCATACAACCCCTCCTCCCCGTACTTTTTAATTTATATGTGGGAAAGCGTGGAAATATGACACCTCCGCAAACATGGTTTTTAACACAATAAAACCACGGATTACTATGTGCTTTGCGCTCCCGCCCTGGCATCATTACAAATATTTAAACAAATCCTTCGCCTCTTCTTTCTTCGTGGTGTCCGCAATGGCCAGCACCTCTGCCTTGACGTTCTTCGTCCCGAACGCAATCTCTATGACGTCCCCCGCCTTCACTTTCGTGGAAGCCTTGGCAACGCTTCCGTTGACCAGCACGCGACCGGCATCGCACGCCTCGTTCGCCACCGTCCGCCTTTTTATCAGGCGCGACACTTTCAAAAATTTATCCAGCCTCATCTTCGTTTCCTTTCCCTATTGATTCACCATGCACTAAAATCAGAGATTCTCAAGCGAAAAGGCAGGAGAAACCTCCTGCCTTCTATCTCTCTAAGCATCCATGCCTTCATCCTTGACACTGGTTAGTTCACCGCGTCCTTCAGCGCCTTTCCAGCCTTGAACTTCGGAGCCTTGCAAGCCGCGATCTTCATCGTCTCTCCCGTCTGCGGATTTCTTCCTTCCCTAGCTGCCCTTGTAGATACTTCGAATGTACCAAAACCAACCAACTGTACCTTTTCGCCTTTTTTCAGTTCGTCTGCAACCACGTCAATAAACGCCTTTACGGCCTTCTCTGCGTCCTTCTTGGAAATCTCCGCATTTTCCGCAACCGCCGCTACAAATTCTGTTCTGTTCATGGATAATATCCTCCTCTTAATCGTACTAGAACTATTTTATTTGTAAAGGTATCCGCCTTCTCATCCAGTGCGACACTACCCTTATTATTGTTATAACCGTTTCATGACGCTTTGTCAAGGATTTTCCTTTATTTCCGTCCATTATATTTGATTTTTATTACTTTTCTCAGAACCGTATACCCCAACACTCATCAAACTGGGCATAATGGAACTTGTTATTTGTTTTCCTTGAGCATCCCCCTAAATTGTTCCATCTTTTCTTTGTCCACATGGGCGGCCGCCTCCTGGTTCGCCCTCATGGCCTCCACCAACTCTTCACGCAAGATGGAAACCTCCTTCGGGGCATCAATCGCCAACCGCACCCCGTCGCTGTTGCTTTCCACCACGGTTATCTTTATGTCGTCACCCAGTATCAGGGATTCACCCGTTTTTCTCCTCAGAATCAGCATCCCTTACGCCTCCCCGCCCTTAAATTCCTTCAGCAAGTGGCGGAACCCGTACTCCTTGGAATCCAGAATTACCTGCCGTGCCTTTCTGTTGACATGGTTTACCACGATTGGACACTTCAAGTTCACCTTGCTCTCCCCGACGGTATTCCCGACCACGCAGAACACGTAGTAAGACAAGTCACCCACGTTGGACGTTCCCAACGCCTTATAGTCCTCCTCGCTTAACACCGGATCATAGTCCTCCTTCAACATGAACGGATTCATGATGACGAAGGACAACTCCTCGTCCTCCAGACTCTGCAAGTACAAAACGGCATCGCTGTCTTCCTCCAGCATAATCGGGATGAACTTCTTTTGACCCTCAAACCCGAAAATGCCTTCCTCAAACTCGATGTATTCCATTTCTTTATCCATAGATACTCCTTCCGGCCTGATTATGCTTGAATGTCAATCTGTTCCCCGGTAAAACGCTCGGCGGCACTCGGCGGCACGTAAAGCGGCCCGCCCACATATTTAATCTCGATTCCCGGATATTGGGAAATGCTCAGCTCAATGTCGCCAGGAATGAACTTGATGTCACCCTTCGCGATATTGGCGTCAAAATGCAATTTGTCCATCTCGTACTCGATGGAAAACTCGGGTGCCTCCCACTCGATGTTCGGTCCCGTCTTCGGCAGAAAATCCATGACCGCCTGCCCCGTCCCAGTGGCCGTGCGCTGGGCAAAAATCTGGTTCAGCGTCTCACTTCCGGCTCCAATCTTCGCTTTCAACAATATCTGTCCCTCACTTGCATAATTTGCCGTCGCCTCGTAGGCCGCCTGGCATCCCTTGTCAGCCCTCTGTTCGATGGAACGTTTCGTCGTCGGAACAACTGAATTCCTCGCCTCGTACGTGTCCATGTGAAGCTTGATTGGACGGCTCTTGATGGTCATGCCGCCCTTGTCCCTGCTGATTTCCAATTCGGCAGTTCCATTCTGGTGCTGCAATGACGCGTGTTGAATCTTCAGTTCGTACTTGATTGGTATTGTTTTGATTTGTAGTAATTGTTCCATAATACCTGCTCCTTTCCCTCACTTTCCTTTTTATTCTATTTCCGTACCGGCAGGTGGTTCAAACCCATGGTTAATTCATGAAGTCCAGCAGTGACGGCCCGATGATGCTGGTGCCAATCTTCAATGCAACGTTATATGCATACTGGGCCCACGAATAGTTCGTAATTGCCTCTTCTTCTTCAATACCAATCGTCGATTTATACTGCTCGTAAATGTTGTCCTTTTCCTTGGTCAGGCGTTCCTTCGTCGCCTCCAGAAGCTGCGTCTTCGCCCCCAGCTTGGCAAACTGGTCGGACACCGTCTCACCCCGCTCGCGGAAATGCTCCCACAATTCCGAGTAAGCCTCGGAATCGAACTCATCCGCCTCCAAAACTTCCGCCATCTGCCCGGCCAGGACAATCAGGTTGTTGCTGTACTTCCCGTCCGTCTTTCCGTATCCCACTATGTTGATTCCAGGCAGTGCGGAGTCGAACGCGCTGGAAGAAATGACTTCCCCTTTGTCATCGAACGACAACCCAAATCCGAGATCGATGTACGACGATTCCTTTGCCATTTTATCCAGTGCTTCCTGGTTCGCCGGATCGTCCACGTCGAGCCCGCGGTACTTCACGACCCCGTCCTCAAACGTGAACGGGGCGTTCAGGCCGTCGTTCCCCGCCATGACGAACACGTCACTATACTTGACGTTCAACGTGTTAATCATGCTCCTCTGAAGTTCCCGCAAGTTGGCAGCGTAGGCATCCCTTCCCACTTTGCCCTCCGGGTCGTTCATGACCGTCGTGGAATAGTCGCGGTCAATATTGCGCACCACTTCGTTCAGTTCCAACAAGACGCTCTCCTGCGTGTCCTGCCACTTCTGGGTATTCTCGACCGCGCCCAGGTAATCACCGTTCCTGGCGTACCTGCGATCCAGCACCGCCCCCTTGGCCGCCGCCGTCGGATCCTCGTATGACTGCGAGAACCGTCTTCCCGATTGAACTTGCTTTCTGGCGGACTCCAAGCCGCCAACCGTCCTCGACAAATTCTTGTTATAATTCCTCATTACCATGTTTGTCGTAATACGCATACTCATAATCTCAGCTACCTCCTTGTCTACCGTCACCTGTCATTATCTACCTACGACACCCGTTCCCGTAATCAGACGTTCCAAAATCTCGTCAAGCGTGGTCATCAAACGAGCCGCCGCGTTATAGGACTGTTGGAAACGCATCAAATTCATGACTTCCTCATCCATGTACACGCCGGAAACAGAGTCCTTCGCGTTCGAAATCTGGTCGGCCACGGTCTGGTGGTTTTCCAAAATCGTGGAGGACGCCTGCCGCTCAATCGCCTGCGTGTTCCAGAGATTCGTGTAAATCTCTGCCAACGTCCCCTTGAACACCTGCTCGCCGTTGGATTCCACCGCGAACCTCGTGTTCGTCAAATCGTCAATCATCTGCAACACGTTCGTGTAGTCCGTGGACAAGTCCTCGTCTCCGGTCTTCTGTATCTTGATTTGTGCCTCTCCGCTCATCCAGGCGTCCGAAACCACAATGTTTGATGCGGTAAACTCATCCGAACCGTCCGAAGTCTCAAACAACTTCCCGTTTGGCTCGTTCCACTTGTTCATGATTTCCGCGAATTGAGCCACGAACTTGTCAAGTCCCTTGATGTAAAACCCGATGCCCTTCGTGTCGGATGGCGGGTTGTCATACACCTCGGACTTGTTCACCATGTCCATGTCACCCTTCAACACGCCGTTCTCCAACATGTCGGCGGCATCAATGCTCTTGTTTCCTTCCGTATCCATGAAATGCAAGGAAACCGGATTTCCCGGAACGCCGTTCGCGTCCGGTGTCGTCTTAATCTCAATCGACCCCCTCATGTCGTCCGACACCAGGTTAATCTTTGTCCCGTCCTTCAACTTCACGCTGATGTCAAGCACGTCAACCGAGATGCCCGCCCCATAGTTCTCCGTCGTGTACTTCACGTCTATCGGGAAATAAGTGGCCAGCGCGTCAATCAACTCGTCCCGCTGATCCTGCAACTCCAATGCCGGATTCCCCAAAATCTGGCTGTTCTTAATGGAAATGTTCAAATTGCGAATCTGTTCCAAGCAAGTGTTCACGTTTGGCACCACGGACTCGTTGAGCTTCTGGATCAAGTCCTTCTGGACTCCCTTGATGTCCGTCGCGTTCTGGTGAATCGTGTCCAGGAAAATCTCGCACGCCGAACGTACCAGTGAATCCGAGGTGCTCGTCGCCGCGTTGTCCGGACTTGCCATGACCTGCAGCTGGGAGATGATGTTGCTCAGCTTCTGGCACACGGCATTCTTGTCCGTCTCGTCAAACACGTTTCCTATCTCTGCCAGAATCGCGTCCATCGCGTCCGCCGTCCCCACTTTGGGAAGCTGGTTCCTGTACTGGACGTCCAGGAACGGATCCCGGATACGCTCGATTTCCTCCATCTGCACTCCCTGCCCGACCTTGATGTCATACGGGGAACTGGAAATGCTGGCCCCTTCCGGGCTGATACTGGTAAGATCGAGGCGCTGCCTCGTATACCCTTGCGTATTGATATTGGCAAGATTCTGCCCCGTCACATCCAGGGCGCGCTGGCTGGCCGCCATGGCCAGCTGTGCCGTGTTAAATCCCGCAAACGTGGAACGTAATGCCATCTTTCTTATCCTCCTATCTCGTCTCTTCAAATCTATCGTTACAATTTATGCCCACGCCGACGTGGGTTCAAAAAACAAAACTCCATCGTTCATGGTTCTTCAAGCCTTCCGGCTCGTCATATGCGTCGTCTCAGGCTTGCTTTTCCCTTTTTCACTATATGTGCCGCCCTTATTGTCCACGGCCTTCTGAATCATGCGCAAGTTGTTGCGCATCACTTCTTCCGCGTCCCCCTTCACCTGCTGGAAGAGCCGCATCTCCCGGCTAAGTTCGTCGAACAGCGGGTAAAGCGCTTCATATTCCTCGGAAGGGACGGCGGCCAAGATTTCCCGGAACTTCATCCCTTCGTATCCGGCCTCTTTTTGGTACTTCTCGCGCTCCAGTTCGAGCCCGCGCAACTTCAAAATCAATGCCTGTTCCCTGGTCATGCACTCGTCAACCGCCGCGACGTGGTTCGCTTGCGCGGACTTCAGCTTCATCTGCTCAATCCCGTTAAACTGGTGGAACAGTGCGATCATTTCCCTAATCACCCTCTGAAATTCTTTCATCCGACCATATATCCTTTCTCAAGCAACATGCGTGAAACAATCTCCTCCGGGTCAGGACGGTAAGTCCCTTCCCTGACCTGCTGCTTCAAACTTTCAATCCTCTCCTGCGAGGTCGGCGTGCGCACTTCCCGGCTCACCCTGGACGCGGCCTCCGCCGCAATCTTCTTCTCCTCCATCTGGGGCGTGCCGGAACCGATGATGATCTGGTCACAATTCCTCCTCACGGATGCCAGTCCCGCGTCCATGCCCTGAATCCTCACCTTGTATGTCGGTTTATCAAAACGCCGGATATTGTTCTCGGTGGATATCTTCATTCTCCTCATCTCCTTACATTCACGGATGCCCAACGACAAACTTTCTACATAATTTAATATCGTCAACTTATGTCAAATATTAAGTCTCTTCTCTTCCATTTTTTCTCTCATTTTACTTTTTTTAATCACACCTTTCGCGTGACTTCATCTCGGGCGGCGGAACGGATTCCCCCGCTCCATGCCATACACCCCGTTTTTGCCGTCCCCGACCAGTTCTCCCCTGGCAAACGTAATGACACGCTTTTTCATGATGGTGACCAGCTCCCTGTCATGGGAAGCCACGATGACCGTGATTCCCATGCGGTTAATCTCATCCACCAGGCACATCAAATCCCATGACGCGGAAGAGTCCAGGTTTGCCGTAGGCTCGTCAAGTATGAGGATCTTCGGATCCGTCACCAACGCCCTGGCCAGCAACGCCCTGGCCGCCTCACCGCCGGAAAGCTCATGCGGGTAATGCCTCGCCTTAGAAGGGATGCCGACGGTTCGGAGCGTCTGTTCCACCCTCCTTCTCGTAAGCCCCGCCGGCTGCTCTGTCGCATACATGGCAAATTCGAGGTTCTGCCGAACCGTCCGGTCCTTCAGCAATCCCATGTCCGCCTGCACGATACCAAACATCCGCCTGTAAAACGGCACCTGGTAATGCGTAAGGCGGGACGTGCAGTGCCCCCTCACCCACACTTCTCCCGATGTAGGTGCGTCCTGCCCGCTCAGCAGCTTTAAAAACGTACTCTTCCCGCAACCGCTCTGTCCCGTCAGAAAAACGAACTCCCCTTGTTCGATTGTCAGTGAAACCTCCTTCAACGCCAATATGTCCGGACTATATATTTTGGTCAGGTTTTTCAGTTCAATCTCTTTCATTCTCCAACTCTCCGTTTGCCAGACTCCAAAAGTACCCCAGCCATAAAAATCACCATATGCAAAGATGCCGATCGCGGTAAGTGAAACCTTTTTCACCGCCCTATCGGCATCTTTTCCAGCATCGCTGCTGTTTCATCCGTCATAAGACACTCATTTGTCCGTATAGAAAGAATCTTTCCCCGAAAGCCGCATGTTCATACGCCGGTCTACCACCATCGTCCTCTCCCACACGCTACGCGTGTTGGCCGCTATCCGAAGGATAACCGCCCCTTCTTTCCCGTAAGGATCTTCCGTGACGGGCAACTTCCCCTCCAAGGCCTCGGAAAGCCAGTCGGCAAGCTCTGGCGGCATGCCATCCCTGAAAAGCCCCACGTTCTTGTCACACTCGCGAATCCGATCCATCTCTTCCCCGCGCATTCCCAAAATCATCTGGACGCTCACCTTGTCGTCACGTCCAAGCGCCTGGGCGGCTTCCTCCGTCAAGCGGAAAATTTCTGACATACAATTGTATTTTTTTTGGAGAATCTTGGCAACCTCCATCAATGTTTGCATATAAATCTCATCCATGTCACACGTCACGCTTTCGTTGCCGCTTCGGCAAATGTATCCCGCAGTTCCTTCACGAGCGGTGTCAGCTCGTCAATGACTTCCTTCCTTCTCCCCGCGGACAACCTGCTGATTTCATATAAGAAAAAATCATACATCGAATTAAGTTCCCTGCTGATTTGGTAATTAAAGTTCAGCGTGTCCTTCAGGTAGTGGACAATGTCCTGACATCGTTCCACCGACGAGTCAAACAGTTCGTAATTCTCTCTGTCCAGCGCAATCGAGGCCATCTTGAGCCTTTTAATCAGCTCGTCATAAAGAAGGAGAAGCATCTCTCCCGGCGTCATCGTCATGATTGACTGCGCCTTATAGTCCTGATATCCATTCGCCATGCCTTTATTCTCTCTTTCTTCTAAATAGATTACCAAAATTTTGTCCCACGTTTCCGACGTGCCGGCACGTTCAGGTTAAGCAACATGTCGGCACGCCAGTATGACCTTGACAGTCAATTACGAACTAAACATCAAGAGAACATGGACTGCAAATAACCGCTCTGGTTGTTCATCTGGGAAATCAACGTCTCCAACTGCGTGAACTGGGAAATGTAACGGTCCGTCTCGGTTTCCAGCTTGTCAGCCAGCCTGTCGAGGTAATCGTCTATCTCATCCAGCTGCTTCTGCAGGCTGTTTGACAAAACGCTCGTCGGCGCGTAAATGGAACCCGCCCGCTCGACCAGGATACCCTTCGTGGCACCGGTCATGGAACCATACTTATCCATCACATTCTTGATGTTGGTGAGCAGTCCGGCCTGAACCTTGTTCCCGTTCGCGTCGGTGGACGCTTTCCTGTTCAGCAAGTCCATCACCTCGTCCGGGTTTGACTGCAGCGCCGTCTTGAACGCTTCCTCGTCAAGAACCAGCTTGCCATTGTCCGAGTAACTTGAGGATACGGAAATGCCAATCCGGGACAAGGCTGAACGGTCGCCCGAATTGATGACGGCCCTTAAGTTGTCGGCCATCAGGCGCAAATCCGTATCTGCAAACAAGAGGCCTTCCTTCGCTTTCTCCTCCCATCTCTCAATTTCCTTTTCGGACAAATCTTCCTTCTGCTGGTCGGTCAACGGGAAATAATCGCGGTCAGGCTTCGTCTTGCACTCCTTGTTGACCAGTTCCAAAATCTCGTTGAACGAGTCGACCATCGCGCGCACGGCCTCCACGGCCTTCTCGGTATCGACGGTGGCGTTGAAGGTAATTTCCTCAACGTTCTTGCTCTTTGCCGGCTCTTTGTTCGACTCCGATATCTTGTTGCCGTCCGCATCTATCATGTCGCCGTCTTCATCCTTCTCATACCCGAACGTCCCTTTCAACGTGACGTTCAAGCCATCCATGGAAAACGTGTTGCTGCCACGGGTAATCTCCACCTCGTCATCCGAGCCCGGATACTTCACGCTAAGTATTGCGTCCTGGCCAGACGTATAAACGTTCTTCACCTTGTCCTCGGAGCCGTCCTCGTCCCCTTGTGTCCCAAACAAGAGTCTTGCGATGTTCCCATTCGTTTTAAGCGGATTCCCGTCCGCGTCGGTCACGCCTTCGGTGCTAAAGTCAATCTCCCCGCTCGCGCCACTGTCCGTGGCTGTCAAGACGAACCGGTCGGACATCGCCTGGTATTCGACCTTCACGCCGATACCTGCGGTATTGTTAATCTTGCTTACAATATCATTAATCGTGGAGTCCTTGTTGATACCCTCCACCCTTTTACCGTTAATCACAAGATTATAATTGCCGTTCTTGTCAAAAAATTTCGTATAAGACGAATACGCCGGATTAGTCGGATCCTCTACCGCTTTCGCCAACTTGTTAAACTTCCCGCCGTTCGCCAGTCCCGCTTCTGCCAGGTTGGCCGACAAGTTCACCCGGTTGGAAACCCCCGCCTTTACGTTGAACACGCCGCTATGTCCTAAAACGCCTTCTCCGGCGGTAATGGAAAGCGTGGACGAATCGTCAGAACCGCCGCCCGGCTTCGTGGTCGTAAAGGAAAACTTCACCTTTTCTGGAAGGCTGGCTGCCGAACCCATGATGTCGCCGTTGGTGCCAAGCAACGAATTCCCCGACGTATCCGTCAAGTCAACCTTGACACGTCCTTTTCCAAACGCCTCGTCCAATTTGTTCTGCAAGTCCTTCCGCACGTCGTTCATGGTCATCGCGTTGTCAAATTTCCCCAGTGTGACCCATTTCGTCGTCCCGTTATAGGCAAAGGCAATCTGCTTATCACTAAGTTGCTGCGCCAGGGTCTGCTCCTCGGTCAGTTTCGCGTTGTTATCGGCCGTCAGACCGTCGGCCGTGACAGTCTTCTCCTCGTCCGACCAATCGTCCAGATCCTCGCCTTTCGTCAGGAATCCCAAATCCTGCAGGATATCACCGGTACCACCGGCCAGCATGACGCTGTTGCCATGGGCTGAATTTTCACTCTTCAACTGGAACGTGACACGCTTGGTCGAATCGTCATACTTCGCCTCCATCACGTCCGCCAGCGTCTCCTTGTTCGAGCCGCTACCGATGTTGACCTTTTCCAACTGCTTGTTAAGAGCCTCGATGGCCCCCTCCGGAGTGCTATAGTCATACTCCGCCTTGTCCTCCATCTTTATGCTGTAAAGGTCTTTTCCATATTTGATGTATAAACTGTTGCCGACAACCGTGCTCACGTCCGTCTTCGTGTCCAGCTTGTTGGACATCTTGCCGGTCGACAACGCACCCGTGGACACGTCGCTCGCCGTCATGGTGGCGTTTTTCGCCAACTGCTTGATCCTCGCGATGGACATGTTCTCCGCCGATGCCGCCGTGCCGGACACGGACACGTACTTGCTGTTCTCGCCCAGTGCCGTTATCAGGTTCCTGGAAAACAGCTTCGTGGACGTCAGGTTCTTAGCCGACGCGTAAGACGTGAAATCCGTCGTAAAGCCATAAATCTTACTCGTGATATTCCGAATGGCGGACTGTGTCCACTCGATTTTCGTCTGCTTCTGCTTCTGAGCCGCGATCTTGTTCTGCGTGCCGGCCGTCATCTGCTCTATCAGCGTGTCACGGTCAAGGCCGCTGGCCAGGCCGCCATACCCCCTGATAGAAGACAAACTGCTTGAAAGGCTCTGGTTGTTAGATATTGATGCCATGATATATCACTCCTTCACATAAATTATAGTATCCATAATCAACAAGTGCGCAAAATTTCTCAACCCCACTATATTGTTTTATCGGCACAATTTGATGATAAATTAAGTTTTCTATGAAAAAAGTAGGCATGCGTCCACTTTCGAAAAAACGTTCATGCCTACTTGAATGTCAATTTCCCGGAATCTCAATCTCCAAGAGCCTCGACTTCTTAATCCCTATTATGGTGCGGATGCTGTTGTACCTTCGTACACGCTTTTGTAATTTCCACGGTAATTTGCGCCGCGTAATGCTGGCGATAGAAATTGAGGAGCGGGGTCTCGGCGTTCTTGCTCACCACCACGTACTTCGGCGGCAGGTGTATCAACGCGAGCGCGGTCGTGTCCGCGATACACCGTGAACAAGTACAATTACCAAACTCCTCCATGTACTCTCCCACTCTTTCCTTGACCAGTTTCCCCATCACGTTGAGGAACACGTAGTCTGCGCCATCCTCGTCACTGTCCAATTCCAGCTCGGATTCCGCCACGACGACCGGCCTGGCCTCCTCCACCTTTTCATCTTCCACGGGGAGTGCCGCCGGCTCCTCCGCGGCCTTTGCATCTTCCAAATCAGCCACCGCGGCCGAATCTGCTTCCTCGGATACCGTCGGCTCCATTTTTGGTTCTTCCGCTACGCCCCCATGTGCCGGAGAGGCCGTCGGCTCCTTCCGTTCCACGTTTTTCAATGCCAAGTCGGAAGTATCCCCCGTGACCTCTTTTTCCAATTTCTCGCTTTCCTCAAGCTCCTCCTCCAGAAGGCGGTTCACCTCGTTTGCTATGAGATCGTCATCCTCCTGGGCATCAATCACCTGCACGTTTGCGCCAGTAAGTTCCTTCTTTCCCGCCTTTGTACTCTTCACGGATTCCTCTTCCATCTCTGGACTGCCTGCCAGCAGGTTTAAAACATGATCTGTCTTATTCGTCTTTTTAGCCATGCTTCCTTCCCCCTTCGACAATTTGCAGAACTTCATCCACAAATGCCCCGTAATCTCTCGCAGGATTGGATCTCGGGGAATATTCGAAAATGTTCTCCCCGTGGGCCGGCGCTTCCGCCGCCGCCACGCCATTGCGAATCACGCTTCCAAACACCCTCGTCCCCAATTGCTTGGCCACCGTCTCCACCATTTCCTGCACGTCATGTGACAAGTTACGCCGTTTTTCATATTTCGTAAGTACGATTCCCATAATCTCCAAGTTTGGGTTGACCGACTGCTTGATTGTCTCATAAGTCTCTTTCAGCTGAACCAGGCCCATCAAGCTCAAAATTTCCGTCGCCATAGGTATGATGAGGTAATCGGCCGCGCTATAGCCGTTAAGCGTCAGCACGTTGAACGCGGGCGGCGTGTCAATGATAACGTAGTCATACATCCTCGCTACCGGGTCTAGCAGGTTCTTTAAAAGTATCTCCCGCCTTTCCCCCCGAAAGGCGGCCTCCGCACCGCTCAAGAGAATGTTGGAGCGGATGATGTCAATATCCTTAATCCGCTTGATTGCATCATAAACCGTAACCTTTCCCTCCAGCGCGTCATAAACCGTCGGCCCCTCGTCAATGTCCGCCCCGAGGCTGAACCCCAGGTTCCCTTGTGGATCCATGTCCACGGCGAGCACCTTCCGTCCCTTTCTAGCAAGTCCCGCCGCAAGGGAAGCAGATGTCGTGGTCTTCCCGACCCCGCCTTTCTGGTTCGTCAAGACAATTGTATGCGCCACGTTTATCATCCCCCTTCTTTATAAGAGATCGTTCTTAACTGCCGCCTGCGGCCAAATTATGCCTGATGGCGGCATTCGGCCGTACAAACCCTTGTCATTATGCTTCCACGTCCGTCATCAGATTATTCCACGTATTGTTCACTTCTTCAACGCAATCCACATAAATCTGCGCCAACTGCTTGCTCGGGATACCAAGTTCCTCCGCCAGTTCCTTGCTGCTCTTCCAGTCCGCGTGCTCATACGCGATTACAAGCTTCTGCACCTTGCCCGGAATACCTTCCCCGGTAAGCAATCCCACTTTCACCTCGTCAGGCACCGGAATCTCGTCCAGCAGTTCTTTAAGCGGGGCGTTTACCATATAATCCAACGTGGAGAACATGCCCATCATGTATGCGTCGGCCGCAGCGAACTTCCTTCCCGGAATCATGCCCGCGATTTCTGAGGCAAGCTTCGCCCGCAAGAATGATATTTTTAAAAGCTCCTCGGAACCCGGATGCTCCTCCTGGTCGAAGCTCAACATGTATACCCAATGCCGTAGCTGTCCGATACCCAGCGTCACAAGTGCCTGTCGAATCGAGGCGGTACGCGTGCGGAGAGCGAAATACGCGGAATTGACCAGTTTCAGGAGCTGGTACGTAAGTCCGGCATCGCGGCTGATGATTTCCTCCACTTCCATGAAATCCGGTTCGTCTTTCGAAACGGCAACCATGAGCTGGAAGAAATTTCCCTGCATGTACTCCACCTTGTCAACCTTGGACACGAGCGTGTTCGCCACATAGCTTCCTTCCAGGTAATCCACGCCAAGCTCCACCGCCGAGTCATAGGCCTCTTTCGTGTCCACGTTGGTCGCGATGCACTTCTTCCCGAATCCCCTCGCCATCTGGATGATGTTCACCGCCGTCTTCTGCTTCGGACTGCCAGGTGCATATTCAGCCATGCTAATCCGAATGTACGCGGCATAATCCAACATGCTGAAATATTTCGGCGAAAACTGGAAATCATTAATCGCGAACTGGTATCCATTATCACAATACTTCCTGATGATGGGCATCGCCAAGGGGTGGATAATTACGGTATCCTCAATCTGGATGATGATTTTCTCCTGCCCGAACATCTTCGGCGTGTTGCGAAGCAAAAGCGATGGCGTAAACGTCACGAACATGGGCTTGTCATTAATAATCTTCGCGCTGTTCGACAGCAGGAAGTTGGAAATCGTATCCGCCGCCGACGTCTCGTTATTATTGTATAGACTGTCCTTGCCCCCCTGGAAGAGCAGTTCATATCCTACAATCCGTTCTTCTTTTACATCTTTAATTGCCTGTCTTACTACGCATCTATCCATTATTCTTCTTTTCCCTTTGCCAATAATTCGTCCATAACAGTTACAAGATGCCCAATCTCCGGCTTGGAGAGCTGTTCATCGGCACCAATTTCCCTTCCCTTGATTTCCATCTCCGGACTAATTAAAGATGAAAAAATAATGAGCGGAATCTGCTTTAATTTTTCGTCCGACTTGACCAGTTTGGTCAGCCTGTGCCCATCCATCTTGGGCATCTCGATGTCGGTAATGATAAGGCTCGCCCTCTCCAGCAAGTCCTCCGAATCCCGGATGGAAGAAAGGTAACTCCATGCCTCTTGCCCGTTGTTAAACTGTATCAGGTTCTCATATCCGGCCTGGTGCAGGGCCTGCTCCACCATCTTCGACAACAGCACGGAGTCCTCCACGCAGATAATCCTGCTGTCGTTCTTCTGGCGCACACCAAGCGCATCGATTTCATCCAGCTGGATGCCGGTTTCCGGGGCGATTTCGGCAACAATCTTCTCGAAATCCAAAATCGTCACGAGCTGTCCCTTGCACTGGGCGATTCCTGTCGCGATGCCCTCGGAACCACGGTTCAACGTCTTGTCCGGCTTCTGGATATCGTTCCATGATATTCTCTGGATCCCGACCACGGTCTGAACGCGGAACGCGATGTTCATCTTATTGAAGTTCGTAATCACGAACAAATCCTTCTGCCCCGTCTCCGTCGGCCTGCCGCTCAAATAGAATGGCAAATCCACCACGGTAAGCATCGTGTCCCGTGGCTTGAAAATCCCTTCCACTGCCGAATGCGCATGCGGCATTGGCTTCACCTTGTCGCTCATCATGATTTCCTTGACCTTCGCCACGTTGATGCCATACAGTTCGTCGTAAATCGTAAACTCCATAATCTCAATTTCATTTGTACCGGACTCTAAAAGTATCTCAGTATTTGCCATAACACGCCATCCCTTCTTCTGCTATATTGCCACGACTTGTGGGCCGCAGGCCGTAACTCATAATCCTAATTTATATATCGGCAAAGATTCCCATTTTCTAAAGGGCTCTTCCTTGCTAAAGAGTGATTTCCGGATGACCGGCGGTCCGGATTCTCACGGTTCCGTCCGCCACGTCGAGAAGCATCGTCCGCGCATAATTCGCGCCCACGTCCCTGCGGAGAATTCGGATTCCCTCGGCACGCAACACGTTTTCCACGTTCTGGCTGTTCCTGGCCCCGATGTTGCCAATCCCGTTCCCTTTCATCATCTCGAACATCTTTGCCCCTCCGGCAATCTTGCATTGATAACGGCTCTTTACCCCGCCGAACAACGCCATCTTGCGCAACGTCTCGCGGATTCCGGTGTCCGCGAACTTGAATACGTTCGACGCGTCCTGGTTTCCCGCCTCAGGTAGCATGATATGTATAAGTGCCCCGAGCTTGATCATCGGGTCATAAAGTGAAATGCCGATGCACGAGCCAAGGGCGTAGGTAATGAGCACCCCTTCCCGCCGCGCAATCTTCATATCGGCAATTCCTACCTTAATTTCCTTATTCATATGGTTTCACCAGCCTATCCATTAGATAATTCAAAGACTCTATATCCGGGAGCATCAAAAGATTACTCTCTACGTTTTTTTGTCCCATGACACATTTTCCGCTAATCATCATAATCTTATCCGACTCGTACCCAAGTTCTGCCATTGGGACGGTCATAATCGCGCCCAGCATGTTGATGGCAAATCCTGGCACGGACAAGGCAATCTCCACGTCCGCGAGCTTGGACAAGGAACCCACGTAAGAGGAAATGATAATGTTTCCTACCTCCGTCGCGGCAGAAATCTCCATTTCTCCCATCTCCGAATAGTCGCCGACCGATTTGTGAAGTATAAGTTTCGCGACCTCGTCAACAAAATTCAGCTTCATGACGAACAACATGATGCCGTTCACGTTGCCGCCCATCTGGACCAGCACGCCCGATATGAGTTCCTCCGGATCTCCCAGGCACTCCACTGCCTCGTTATATCCAAGAATCTCGACCTTCGGCAACGTCATCTCGACGTCCACCCCCAAAAGGCTTGACAAGGCGGTCGCAGCATTTCCCGTGCCAATGCTGCCAATCTCTTTCATCATGTCCTTGGACATGTCATCCATGTCCTCATAACGCGCAATCTTCATACATAATGCCCCTTTCTTCACCTATCCATCTTTATCCGCGCAGCCCGTTAATCGTCTGCTCGATTTCATCCGAAGTCGCCACCATCTTGAGGGCATAGGAATATGCCCGCGAGGCAATGACCACGTCGGAAATCTCCTGGGCCGAATTCACGTTGGACAACTCCACGTAATTCTCTACCAACCTGCTTTCGCCGTTAAGTCTGGGCGCGCCGTTCTTGGCCACTGGAACGAATTCAGTCGATCCGACGGACTCCATCCCGTTCGTATTGGCAAACGAGAAGATGCCGGGTTTTGCGGTCAATTCCCCGTCCACCAGGCGAATCGGGTTCTGGTTCTCGTCGAGTACCAGCTTCTTCTTGTCCGTAATCAGGTAAAATTGCCCGTCATTATGCAGGGATAGTGAAAAATTACCGGCACGGGTATAAGAAATGCTGTTGTCTATCTGATTGCGCACCATGAAAAATCCGTCACCCTCTATCGCGTAATTGTATCCGCCGTCGTCCCTCGATTCAAAACCATAGCAACTATAATCCGTGTTCGTATGCTGCAGCTTCACGCCCGTTCCCGTCGAAACACGGTCATAGCTGTGCATGTTATAATATAACAAGTCCATGAACACGGAACTTTTTGTCTTATATCCTACCGTGTTGACGTTCGCCATGTTATTTGATATGACGTTCATTTTCTCTTGCTCGGTCATGGCTCCCCGGGCCGCCGTATAAAACGATGCGTTCATTCTTTTACCTCCAAACTAAACTGACATGTCGCCTGACGGCGACACCACTATAAGTGCAATATTCCGCAGCAAGCTGCGGGATATCGCACCCTCGCGGCAGTCGCCAAGGTCATGCAGGCATGACTTTGGCTCGTTGCTCGCGGGAATAAAAGTCAATTGCTCCGTGCTTACGCACTCCCACAATCGCTACCCGAATTCACAATCCGGGCTATCGCCCTACTTGTTCATACGGGTTAGCCCGTCCAATGTCTATGTTATTGCGGATGCAAGCATCCTCCATAACATAGCCGCTGTCCGGGACTTTTATAGTAAAATTAAGGAAGCTCTTCCTTCTCTGCCCCATCGCAACATCCACTCAACTAGGCTCGAAACGTTGCTTCTGGTCATGTCGGTCCAATCTCCACGATTTGTCCCATCAACTGGTCGTACATCCTCTGAATCTGGGCCGCGCTCTGCAGTGCCCTCTCTGTACCCATCATGTCCGTCATCTCCTTGATTGGATCGACGTTGGAATCCTCCAGGTAATACTGCATGATGGGGGCGTCTATGGCCCTGCCGTTCCCGGTGGCGATGAACAAGTCCCCGGTCGCCTTCTCCAAATCCGCCTCATAATCGTCAAAGTCAACCACGCGAATCCTGCCCAGGAACTGTCCGGTCTCGCCGTCGTACAAGCCGCCCATCGTGTCCGTGTCCAATTTGTCCACTCCCAGGTAAATGGGACCGTTCGTCCCCATCACCCTGCCCGCGCCGTCCAAGTACAAGTAGCCCTGGTTATCCAAGACAAAAGATCCGTTTCTCGTGTATCTGAGTCCATCCTCGGTCTGGATTTCAAAAAAACCGCCGTCCGAGGTCAGCGCGAAGTCGAGGGAACTCGCCGTACTCGTGAGCCCTCCCTTTCTGTAGTTCGTCACGTTACCATCCCCGGCCACGATACGGTTCATCTCGCCAATCGGGGTGCTGCCACTCTTATCCATGTTGCCCGTGCGGTACATCATGACGTCCCGAAACGTCGTCTCCGTGAACGTGTCACCGCGGAACCCCGGCGTGGTGACGTTCACCATGTTGTTACTGATTACGTTCAATTTCCGCGTCTGCGTCAAAACGCCGGACGCCAAATTATAAAATCCCTGAAACATGAACTTCCTCCTTTCTCTTCATGCCCATCTCTTGTTGCAGGCTCTGCCTCAATTTTCCAATCGCCTTGGCGTGAATCTGCGAGACCCTCGGCTCGCTAATCTCCATGACCGCCGCGATTTCCTTCATGTTCAATTCCTCCACGTAATAGAGAGATATCACAATCTGCTCCTTCTCCTTGAGCGAGCAGATGGCATCCTTCAAAATTTGCCTAAACTCGTTTTCCAAGTACTGCTCTTCCGGCTGGCTTGTGTAGTCCTGGTTCAAAAGCCCCGTCACCTTCTGCTTTTCCTGGCTTTCCTCCATCACCATGTCAAGCGACAAGACGGAAAACAAGTTCATCTTCCCCAGAATTTCCTGAAGTTTTTCCACCGTCATCCCCACCGCGTCCGCGACTTCCGCGTCGGAGGGCATGACACCGTTCTGGACGTACATTTCCATCCGCTTTTCCTGAATCTCCTTTGAACTCTTCCTCACAGTCCTCGGAACCCAGTCCTGTTTCCTTGCAATATCAATAATCATTCCCCGAATGCGCCGGGAAACATAGGTCTCAAAGCGAGCGTTCTTACTAACATCATATTTGTCCAAGGCCTTCATCAAAACAATCACGCCTTCGTTGATGATGTCCTCCACTTGGGTGAATCCCAGGTAAACGTCCCTCATCTGCACCGCGATACTCTTCACGATGTACAAATAGCGGAGGGTAAGCTCTTTCTTTATTTCAGCATCGCCCGTCATCTGATACAGCTCAAGAAGCTCTTCATTCGTCCTGCCATCTTCCATAAATACCTACGCCTCCTCCCGCCTATATTCTTACATTGCCCACGTAAGCGCACCGTTCATCCTACACGCTTTCCAAACGCCCCATCACTTCTTGGAAACCGAGATGCTCCCAATCGCCTGAATCTGGACATTGTTCGTAATCTCATGGAAAGATAAAACATACACCGACGGATAAAACTGCTCCAGCATCCGATACACGTAAACGCGGATGACCTGGCTCGTCAGGATGATTGGATCTTGCGCCAATTCGTGGAACTTCTTGGCCGCGGTACCAATCTGCATCACCACGTCCTGCAAAATATCCGGCTGTAACGCCATGTAATAGCCCTGCTCTCCCTTGGTCAGGCTGGAAACCATCATCTTCTCCAGCTCCGCGTCCAAGGTAAGCACCCGCATCTGTCCACCCTGGCAGAACTTGCTGGTAATGGTCCTCTTAAGTGCCGTCCGAATGTTCTCTATAATCATCGTCAAATCCGACCCGGCCGCCGCCGAATCGGAAATGCTCTCGAGTATCGTCTCCATGTCCTTAATCGGAATTCCTTCCTTCAAAAGGCTCACCAGGATTTTCTGCAACATGGCATAAGAAACGACTCCCGGAATCATCTCGTCCACGAGGTTACTCGTCCTCTGCTTCAAGTTCTCGACAAGCTTCACCACTTCATCCCGGCTCAAAAGCTCGAACGCGTGCCGCCGCACCGTCTCGGACAAATGCGTGACCATGACGGACAGCGGATCGATGACCGTGTACCCGTAAATCTCGGCCATCTCCTTGTTTTCCGGAAGAATCCACTTGCTCGGAATTCCATAGGCCGGCTCGATGGTCTCGATTCCGTCAATCTCTCCCGCCGGATTCTCAGGCTCCAGTGCCAGGTAATGGTCAATCAAAATCTCACCTCGCTCCACTTCCTCGCCCTTGACCTTGATAACGTACTGGTTCGTGTTCAGGCTGGAACTGTCCCTAAGCCGCACGGAAGGAATGACGAATCCCATCTCCTGCGCGTACTGCCTCCTGAAAATCACGATGCGGTTGAGCATCTTGCCGCCACCCCTCTCGTCCACCAGGGGAATCAGGCTGTATCCAAACTCCATCTCGATTGGCTCCACGCCAATCAGCGAATACACGTTGTTGATGTCGCGATAATACTCTTCCTCGCTTGGCTCTTCCACCCCGGCTTCCGCCGGCGCTTCCATCGCCGCCACCTGGGCCGCTTCCGCCGCCTCTTTCATCTTATTCATCAGCCGCCATCCTGCCACCAGAAACACGATGGAAAGTATGCCGAATTGCAATTTCGGCATTCCTGGAATCATCATCAGGCATGCCAGCACGCCACCCGTGAACATGATGGCCCTCGGCTGCGCCAGGAACTGCTTCGAAACGTCCTCGTTGAGGCTGCCTTCCGACACCGAGCGGGTCACGATCATGCCCGTCGCGGTGGAAATCAGAAGTGCCGGAATCTGTGACACCAGACCGTCACCGACCGTCGCGATGGAATACACAGACAACGCCTCCGTAAGTTCCATGCCGCCCATCACGATACCGATAATGAAACCGCCAATCAGATTGACGAAAGTAATGATGATGGACATAATCGCGTCACCCTTCACGATTTTCGTCGCACCATCCATGGCCCCGTAAAAGTCAGCCTCCCGCTGGATTTTCGAACGCCTCAGCCTCGCGTCGGCCTCACTGATGAGTCCCGCGCTCAAGTCAGCGTCAATCGCCATCTGCTTTCCGGGCATCGCGTCCAACGTAAACCTCGCCGCGACTTCCGCGACACGCTCCGCGCCCTTACTGATGACAATAAACTGGACCAGCACGATGATGAAGAAGATGATGAAGCCGACGACCACGTTCCCCTGCAGGATGAACGTACCAAAAGACTTGATTACCTCTCCCGCGCTTCCTGAATTTGACAAGATGTTCCTCGTGGAAGAGACGTTGATTCCCAAACGAAACAAGGTCGTGACAAGAAGCAGCGAGGGAAAAATGGAAAATTCCAACGGCTCCTTGATGCTCATGCTTACCAGCAGGATAATCATCGAAATCGATATATTTATAATAATCATGACATCCAACAAAAATGGACTCATAGGAATCATCAACAACAGGACGATTAGAATGACAAAAATCGTCACCGCGTTATTCATTACATTCTTCATGCTTTACTCCATTTTTTTGTTCATCTTGTAGACATAAACCAAAACTTCTGCCACCGCCCCGTAATACTCTGGCGGAATCTCCTGGTTCAATTGCGTGGAAGCATACAGCCCCCTCGCCAAAGGCTTGTTTTCAACCACGGCGACATTGTTCTCCTCCGCGACATGGACGATTCGAAGTGCCAATTCGTCCTGCCCCTTCGCCAAAAGAATCGGCGCGTTGTCATGGTCGAGGTCATACTTCAGCGCGACCGCGAAATGCGTGGGGTTACGGATGACCACGTCCGCCTGTGGCACCGCCTGCATCATGCGCGCCCGCGCGCGCTGGGTCTGGATGTTGCGGATACGACCCTTGATTTGGGGATTTCCTTCGGTCTGCTTATACTCTTCCTTGACCTCCTGCTTGGTCATCTTGAGCTTGCGCTCGTACTCCCACCACTGGTATAAAAAGTCCAGTCCCGCGATGGCCAGAAAAACCATGGATATCCGCACGATTAAGGACATGGTAAGTTCCAGCATGTAGACGGCGGACACCGTGATGTCCATGTCCATCGTCCTCACGACCTGGGTCATGGCATCCTTTATCATAAAGTACGTGATGGATGCCAAAATAATGACCTTCAAGATGCTCTTAATCAGCTCCACCACGTTTTGCAGGGAAAAAATTTTTTTCACCCCCTGCAACGGGCTAAGGCGGCTGAACTTCGGCCGAAGGTTCTTTCCGCTAAAAAGGAACTTCGTCTGAATCCCCGTCGCCAACACGGCCAGCACGATGGAAACCAGCAAAAGCGGAAGCATCGTCTTCGCCGCCGTCAGGGCGAACTCCGTCGCCATGCTTTTGTCCACGTCCGACTGCGTCCCGGAAATGTCTATAAAATAAACCATGAAAGCGCGAAGGGACTCGTAAATATACGGAAACATCATCCACAATATAAAAAAGGAACCAAACAGGGTGGCAACGGTAACCACGTCCTTACTTTGAAACACATTACCTTCCTTACGTTGGTCTCTTCGCTTTTTAGGTGTGGCTTTCTCGGTTTTTGAACCGGAATCCTCTGCCATCTAATCTCACTTCCTTTTGTCCGCGAAATCTAGTCCGGGTAGTCCGTGCGGCGGCTCCGCCCGGTTCGGCACGTCATCCCGCCAGGATCCTCAACACTCCCTGCAAAGTGTTGAGCATCTCCGTAATCATGTTCCCTATATAATCCCCAATCGGCCCAATAAGGAACATCATCAATATAAGGCCGACGGTCAGGCGAAGCTGGATGCTCAAAACGAACAAGTTCACCTGCGGGTTAATCTTGGTCAGTACCCCGACCCCAACCTGGACCAAAAATTCAAACGCGATCATCGGGAAGGCCATCCGCATCGCCAACACGACACACTCGACAAAAATATCAAGTAAAAGCCACGCCGCGCCACCTGATATGGCCACCTCCCCGTAGGGAACGATTTCCCCTGAAAGCGCGAGTATCTTCATCAGCGCAAGATGTCCGTCTGACACGAAGAACAAAAGCAAGTAAAAAATCTGCAAGATGTTACCAGACAAGGCCACCTGGGCACCGTTTTGGGCATCATATACCATCGCCATGGATATTCCCAGCTGGAAGTCTATCACCGTTCCGGCAAAGGTCAAAATCATGTCGAACAGTTGCATCACGAATCCCAGGAAATACCCTATCAAAAGTTCCTTGACCGCCAACACGCCAAACACCACGGCCGAACCCGTCTCAATTTCATTCGCCGTCCCTTGCGATACCGCAGTGGAATACACCAATACGGCCATCACCATTGACAAGCCTACCTTCACCTGGCTGGGAATATTCCTCCGGCCAAGGACAGGATTGAGAAACACGAACCCTGCCATTCTCATGACGATCAAGAAAAACAGCATCTATTTCCCTCCTATCTGGCAATCAGCTGGAAAATATCTATGGTAAAATCTTGTAACGTCCGTAACATGTTGCTCCCGCTCACCAACAAGATAATTCCGATTACCAGAAGTTTCGGCACAAACGTCAGCGTCTGCTCGTGAATCTGCGTGGCCGCCTGCAAAATGGCAATCAATATGCCAACCAGCATGCTGATTACGAGAACCGGTCCCGCGAGCTGCACGGCCAGAACAAACAACTGGTACATGATGTCCCCTATATCCCCTGTTGCCATCCGCAATCACCCCTTATCAAAGAAATCCTGCCACAATTGCCTCGAACAACCTCTGCCAGCCATCCACCGTCACAAACAACAAGAGCTTGAACGGCATGGCAATCGTCGCCGGTGGCAACATGATCATGCCCATCGACATCAACGTGCTTGACACGACGATATCAATCAAAAGAAAAGGAATGTACAATAACAATCCCGTCAAAAAGCCCTTCTTCAACTCACTCGTAATAAAGGCTGGAATAATCACGAGCATCGAATACTCCATCGGATTTTCCACCACCTCCGTGTCCGAAATGTTGATAAACAAATTCAGGGCGCTTTCTTCCGTCTCCTTCAGCATGAATTCCTTCAGCGGCACCTGGACGCGGTCGAATACCTCCGTCTCCGCAATTTGCCCCTCTTTATATGGCACATAAGCCTCTGTATTAATCCTGTTCAGCACCGGACTCATAATGAACAACGTCAAGAACAACGCGATGCCTACCAGAACCATGTTTGGAGGTGTCTGTTGAACTCCTATCGCATTTCTCGTAAAGGAAAGAATAATAATAATCCTCGTAAAGGAGGTTACCATAATAAGAATTGAGGGAAGAAGCATCAAAATTGTAAGCATTAGCAGGATTTCCAGGGTAGGAACCTGCTCACCGTTAATACTCACCAAGTTTAAATTATCCATCTGATTACCTTTTCCTATCCTTTATCTTACTTATAATGTCCTTGAAATCCAAACTCCCCGCGATGTCCGTATCCACCGATGGCCTTTCAAGCCACTCGCCGTCTTCAAATTCTGCAAGCAGGGAAATTTGGTTTGAAGTAACCCCCAATAAGAAAACCCGCTCGGAAACCTTTACCACCGCGACGGACATTCCCTGTCCGAGGACCACCTGGTCTATCATTGTAATATGTCTGGAACTTCCCAAGTACTGCCTGAAACCAACACCCTTCCCCACATATTTCGTGGCTATATAGGCCAGGTACAAAATTACAATGATAACCAGCAACGTACCAAACGCCGTAAAGAGTCCCTCCAGCATAAATCCTCTCCTTCAACTACACCTGCTTTACATTATGTCCGTAATACGGATACCAAAATTGTCGTCCACTACCACGACGTCGCCCTTGGCGATGCATTGGCCATTGACAAACAAATCCACTTGCTCACCAGCAAGCTTGTCGAGCACAACCAAGGAACCCTTGTTTAATTCCAAAATGTCCTTGACCAACTTTCTGGTTCTGCCGATTTCCACGGAAACTTCCATTGGGACGTCGAGCATCATGTCCAAATTGTCCTCCGGGGAACCCTTTCCATCCTCGGAAGTCAAGTTCGGCTGGGCTGCCGTATGCACTTTCAACTTTCTCGGCGCGGCATCGCGAATCTGTTGCTGCTGCAATTCCAAGGACTTGCGCATCATGTCCATCATTTGCATCATGTTGTTCATCATCGTGGAATCCACCGCTGGCTGCGCGTACATGACCTGCGGCTGCCCTGCCTGCACTTGTGGCACCGCCTGTCCTGCCTGCGCTTGTGATGCGGCCTGGTTCATTCCTTGCACTGTCTGTGGCATCCCCGCCATCGGTGCCGCTTGTGGCGTGCTTACCATCGGTTGTGGCGTGCCAGACATCACCCCGTCCGCCCCCTGCATCAGACGCTCAATCTCTTCCTGCGACATCGTGCCGCCACCTGAACTTGCCTGTGGCGCGGCCTGCGGTTGTGGTGTCGGCGCGGCATCCATTCCACCCTGCATCAGACGCTCAATCTCCTCCTGGCTCATCGTGCCGCCGCCATCCTGCTGCGGCGCGCTCTGCACCTGCGGTGCCGGTTGCGGCGCGGCTTGTGACACTTCTTGATCCGACGCGCCTCCTGGGAAGAATCCCGCCACCAATTCTTTTGCCAACCCAATCGGCATCAGGTTCAAAAACTCGCTCTGCAACTTATCCATGATGCTTAAGTCGAACCCGATGACCACCATACGGTCATTATCTGCAAAATATTTTTCTTTAAACTGCTCCGGACTCTGGATTTCAAAAGAAATCGGGGTGGAAATATTCACCGTCTTGGACAACAGCTCCGAAAGAGCCGTCGCCGAAGCGCCCATCATCTGGTTCATGACCTCGCAAATCGCGCTGATGTTCATTTCGTTCAGCTCGAACTCCTCGTCCGGAACCTCCATGCCCATCAGCATCTCGACGATTACCTTCACGTCCTGCCTCTTCAAAAGCATGATGTTGTTCCCGTCAAGACCTTCCACGTAGCCAATCTCCACGCCAACGGCCGGTTCTATGTTATTGAACTCGAATTCATCCCTCGCCTTTACCGAAACTACCGGAGTCGTAATGTCAACCCTGGCGTCAAGCATCGTTGAAACCGCAGTCGCGGATGCCCCCAGACTGATATTTAGGATTTCGCCTATGGCGTCTATTTCCATTGCACTCAAATTATAATCCATATCTTTTAGCTCACTTTCCGACAGTATCTGGCCTCGTCAAACTCTATTTTCCAATCTCAAGAGCCTTCTGCGCCATTAGCTTGATTGCATTAAAAGCTGTAATATTCGCTTGATAAGAACGTGTTGCCGCCATGGCGTCCGTAGTTTCCTTAATCAAATCCACGTTTGGCATGGTCACGTACCCGTTTTCATCCGCGTCAGGATGTTCCGGGTTGTACACCATCTGCATCTCCGTCTCGTCATCCACGATTTGCGTCACGATGACTCCCGCGTTCCTCTCGCCGTCCCGCCCACGGTTCATGGTTCTCCTCATGACGGAACGAAATGAATCGTCCGCCGCCTGGAACACAACCATCTTCCTGCGGTACGTCTCGCCACCCTCGGTTCTCGTGGTCTGGATGTTCGCGACATTCTGCGATGCCACGTCAAGACGCAGACGTTGTGCGGTCATGCCTGACGCACAAATATCAAACGCACTTAAAAAAGCCATGAGTCTCTCCTCCTAATTTATCCCAGAAGCCCCGTCACGGTCTTCAGGATTCTTTCAGGCTTGAACGGCTTTACGATGAAGTCTTTCGCGCCCGACTTGATTGCTTCAATAACCATGCTCTCCTGGCCCATCGCGGAACACATGACGATTTGGGCGTTCGCGTCTTGTGCGCGAATCGTCTTAAGCGCCTCCAACCCGTCCATGTTAGGCATCGTGATGTCCATCAACACAAGATCCGGATGCTGTTCGTTATACTTAGCCACGGCATCCTGGCCGTCCACGGCTTCGAACACGTCCGTATATCCTCCCTGCGTAAGCGCATTTTTCACCATCATTCGCATAAATGCCGCATCATCCACTATCATTATTTTAGCCATCTCAGCGCACCTCTCTCTTTCTTACTTATATATCGTAGCAGCGTGATTAATTCGCTGGTACTTCCTCTGTGAATACCTCTTCCAAAAACTGCTCTTCCGACTCTTCCTGCACCTTTTTATTGAGCTTCACGGCGACGTTGTTCTTATACACGCCAAGCTTGCCTTCAAACCAAGGCTGGTTCGCCACGTATACCATCACGTCAGAGTTCCTGCTCTTGTTCAAGTCAATAACATCGTTAACCCGCAGCCCGTAAATGTCCTGGAAACTCAAATGGGCGGTTCCAAGGTTCACCTTCATCTCCAGCTCGGATTCTCGCAACTTTTCCATCATGATTTCCCTGCTGTTCGTGATGCCGTTGTCATAAGCCCCTTGCACGTCGCGTCGCTTTTCAATGATTGAGAATATGTTCGTAAGCAAATTGCCCGGTATACAAATATTTATAAAGCCACTGACATTTGGTAATATCATGTTCAACATGACAATTGCAACTGGTTCATCCAGCCCAATTTCCTGAAACATGCTCGGGGACTGCTCCAAACGCAGGCTTTCCACGTCCAATGCCAAGTAATTTTTCCAAGAGTCCTTGATGGCTCCCGAAAAATACTTCACGAGGCGTCCGTAAAGGGCAAGTTCGATGTCGGTATATGTATACTCGAAGTCAAGCTCCGTCTCACCGCCCTCCCCTCCCAGCATCGAGTCAATCATGTTCACGACCAAAAGTTGGTTGATGTGGAACAAAAGGGGTGGATTCTTGGAATCGTCCGGGAGCTTCAAGAACATCAATTCCATGACGTCATTCTCACCCAGGGCATTGCCAAACTCGTGATACCGGGTCTCCTCCACCGAGGTCACCTCGATTTCACAGTTCATGCGCAAAATCCCGTTCAGCTGAGATACGATAATCCTACAATAATTATCATATATGCCCTTTAGAATCTTCAGCTTATCCTTGGTGAACTTCTTGGGACTGTAAAAATCATAACTCTTATATTTTTTTTCTTCTTTTACTTCCTTTTTGTCAGCCTCGGCGTCGCCTCCGCGCATGGAGTTCAACAACATATCTATCTGACTTTGTGATAGTACGTCTGCCATAACTTTTCATGCTTCCTTCTACTCAGTCACTTGGTTGTAGACCTGCTCGTAATACTCGCTCAGGCTACGTTCTACATCGCCAGTCTTAGTTATCAATATTTCCACTCTTCGATTCTTGGCACGGTTTTCCTCCGTGTCAAACGGTGCAATCGGATGAAACTGTCCGTAAGACGAACTTACCAGTTTCGATGGGTCGATTACGTTTTTTTCCTGCAAATAGGCTGTCACGACCGCCCCCCTCATGGCCGAAAGTTCCCGATCCGTGTACACGTTGTTCGGCTGATCCGGCCTGGCCTGGGACGTATGGCCAAAAATCTGGATTTGCTTAACCGCATCGGCATGCGGGGTGATGATTTCCGAAAACCGGTCAATCATCATCCTGCCCTCGTCCAGCAGCACCCAACTATCCCCGCCGAAGAACACTCTGTCACGAAACGTGATGAAAGTGTAGCCGTCGCCCTTGGCAACTTGCACGTCCATGTCTTCGCCAGCCAACTCCTCGAGTTCTTTCAGCTGCTCGTACATGGCATCAAACGACTCGCTTATCGCCGCCAATTCCTCCGGCGTCAGTTCCTCGCCAAGGTCGTCCTCTGGAATGGCATCCACGTCCAAATCCTTCTCCAACTCCGTGGTACCTGGCACGTCCATCTCCCCGTCATTAATCTCTGGATTCATGACGACCTGGCTGACTTCCTTCGCCGCGTTGGGATTCAAACTCTTCACCAGGTTTTCCCACTTTACTTGGTCTAGTGACGACATGGAGTATAGTAAAACGAAAAAGCAAAGCAGCAAGGTAACCATGTCACCATATGTATCCATCCAAGAGGCGCCTTCTTCGGCCGCTTTATTTTTCTTCTTCACCGTCAGTCACCCCTTTATTTCTCTTTTTTGGATTTCTTCGGAGCCTTTTCTTTCTTTCCGCCTTCGCCGCCTTCTTCTCCACTGAGAATCTTCTGTTGGTTCGTCTGGTGCAAAAGCGATACCAGCTTTTCCTTCAGCATCTTTGGATTGTCTCCGGCTTGTATCCCGACGACACCCTCAATGATGACTTGTTTGTAAAGGACTTCCTCGTCATTGCGGATACGGAGCTTCTTCGCAATCGGGCTAAACAACAAGTTAGCAAGGATACAACCATAAAACGTCGTGACCAACGCCACCGACATGCTGACACCCAAGTCACTCGACGACCCTTCAGACAAGTCCATGCTCTTCAACATGTTAATCAATCCGACCAGCGTACCGATCATACCAAATGCCGGCGCGTAACCCGATGCCTTTTCGTAGATGGCCACTTCGGCTTCGTGCCGCTCCACCATGCAATCCACTTCGCCCTCCAGGACTTCCCGAACCTTTTCCGCCTCCATGGCATCCACTACCATGAGAATGCCCTTCTTGAAAAACGGGTCTTCCATCTCGTTGGCCTTTTCTTCCAGCGCCAAAAGTCCATCCTTTCTGGCCATCTGCGCAAATTCCACGATGGTGTCAATCACCGGCTCCGCCTGATACTTCTTTCCCGAAAATAATTTCGTCATGTGCTTGCCGACTTTTTTTAACATGTTGAGCGGGAAACTGGCAATGACGGCACTGAACGTACCACCTATGACAATTAAAACGCTTCCCGGATCCCAGAAGTTTCCGAGTTCTCCGCCATTCAAAATACCGGTAAGTATAAATACTATACCGGCAACTATTCCTATTATCGTTGTCGGATCCATTGCTATACCTCCACCCTTAGTCCGTTAAATATCTTTTGGTTGAACTGGACTATTTTTTCTATAATTTCTTCCTGCGTCTCCTGGACGATGTGGTACTTCCCGTTCATCATCGTAATCTTGGACTCAGGAATCAAATCAATATACTCAATCTGGCTGGAGTTGACAGCTACCGGCGAGCCGTTTAGTTTTGTCAGCATAATCAATGCCATAACCCCCTGTCTTAGGGCACCTTGCGAACAAAGTGCCCCGCCTTGTACTTCTTTATCAAAATGCTTCCTTGCATAACATGAATAACGGTTTGTTTCTACAAATTAAACCTTTTCCACGCATCTACATATATAATGTAAACAAATAAGTGAGTTTTCGCTAAACTTAAGTAAACTTCCAAGCCTAAGCCATGAAGCCCTACCGCTTCATGTTCACGAGCTGCTCGAGCATCTCGTCCGTGACCGTGATGATTTTCGTGTTGGCCTGGTATCCACGCTGCGTCGTAATCATCGTCGCGATATCGGATGCCAAATCCACGTTCGCCATCTCAAGGTAGTTACTCTTAAACTCGCCCGTCGCGCCCGCCGTCTCCATGGCCATGACCTCGCCCGCGTTGTTACCGATGTTATACAGATATCCGGCTCCTTGATCCAAACCGTTCGGGTTCTCCACGGAAGCGACCGCAATCTTGCCGATGGAAACAATCTCGTTGTTGACGTCCACGCCAATGATGTTTCCATCTGTTCCAATCGTCCATGTGGCGATGTTGTAACGCTCCTGCACGGTGGTCTTTACCGGCCTGACGGAATCTGCAGGAACACGAATCTTGTCGCCACGTGAAGCCGTATACCCCCATGCACCGCCCACCTGATTCAACTCATGCCCGTCAACCGCGGCATCATACCTCTTCACGTCTCCCGCGGCCACGTATACCTTGTCACCCTTGACCGGCGTAAAATAATACTGTCCCGGATTGTCCGGATCCGCCAACACCACGCGGCCATCCGCATCCACCATAATCGGGTTATTATTCTCATCAACCATGGGATTACCCCCGTCATCCAACTTCTGTGTAACAGTGCCGTTGGCCGGTAATTTCTCATTTCCCTTGGCCTTATAATAATACTGGATAGTTCCGTTATTGTCCTCCAAATTCAATAGGTTTCCTTTGTCATCTTTATAAACGATTTTGCTCTCGTCTATAGTCACCCGTTCCGTCGCTTGCTGGCACACGTAATAGAAAGCACCGCTACTATCAATCAATACGTCATTACCCGCATCATCCGTATACCTCGCATTTCCATCCGCGTCGACAGCATTCGTGTAATGCAACGGTATCTGTATCGGATAAAGGTTTTCCGTGTCAAGCACCGTGATTTCTCCCGTCACCGGATTCAACTCGGTTTTGTAACCATACACGTAGTTACCAAGGTTATCTACCAAGTAGCCGTTGTTATCCGGACGAAGAATGCCCACCCGGGAAAGACTCACATTGGACTCCCTCAAATTGACGCTGACCCTGTCCTGATAGTTTCCCACGATAAAAAACCCGGTTCCGTCAATCATGCAGTCCAATGGATTCCCTGTAAACTGTCCGCTACCGGTGGTAAAATTCGTACTGATGGAGCTTACGGTCGTACCATAACCCAACTGGGACGTGTTGACACCACCGGTACCATTTATGGAGTCGTTACCGCCTGACCCGGAAATCTGGTTCGTGTACATCGCGTCCTGAAAGTTGGTGGTTCTCGACTTGTATCCCCACGTGTTTACGTTTGCAATGTTGTTGCCTAATACGTCCATTTTCGTCTGATGAGACTTTAAACCTGCAATTGCAGCTGTCATTGACTTGACCATAATGTTTCAACTTCCTTTCTCTGTTTACTTCGAAGCCGCGCCCCCGGAACGGATTCGCCGTCCGCCGCGCGCTATGCACCCGTGCCGTAAGCCACGCTTGTCATTCGGACAAGTCGCGCTCGCCTCCACATCGTGGTCCGGCTAAATCAATACGGCACTATCGATGTTTGTAAATATGCTTTCCTTCATTTCCAACCCGTTCATCGTCGTAATCACGGTATTGTTCGGGACGTTCACGATGAACACGCTTTTGTCGCTGATGACCGCCACGTCCTTGGAACCCTTCGTCCGCGCCTTGTCTACCGCCTGGTTCAGGCTGCTTAAAAGCCCCGGCGTCATCTCCACGCCACGGGTTTGCATCCTCTGCATCGCATGCTTGGAAAACTGCACGCTACCCTTCTCATATTCCTTTTGTAAAGACTCCGCAAAACTAATCGAGCCGCCCTTGGCAGGCACGTCAAGCTGGTGCGCCAGTCTTAATCCCGATATGTCCGTTACTTTTGATACGCTCATTCCCGTCGCCGCCTTTCTGCCATCGCGACCTTGCAGTCTTACTGCGCTCCCGTGTTGCCTTTATTACCCGTATTATTCTTATTTCCTTCTTGCTTGTCTTCCGGGATATCTCCAATCGTAATAAGCTGCGAGGTTGAGTATCCCTTCCCGTTAATGAAAATCTTTGGGTCGGTTCCCAACACGACCCCGGTCACGTCGCCTTTCGTCACATCACCGGTCGGCCTCCCCAATTCGTCAACTTCCTTGACCGTCACGTTCTTGCCCACCATGGATGCAACGTAAGTCGTCGTGTTGTTATTCGTCATCTGCGTGATTGCCTGAATCATCTGAGTCTGCACCATCTGCGCCATCATCTGCGACGTGTCCATCGGATTGTCCGCATCCTGGTACTTGAGCTGTGCCGCGAGAAGCTGGTAAAAATCCGTCATCGTCAGTTCGCCCGCCGAAGCCGACACGTCATTCCTAACGTATGCAAGTGATGAAGCCTGCGTGTTTGACACTCCGTTTACTGGCATAAATCTTCTCCTTTCCTGTTTCCATCATTAAAAATATGATTCCCGTCATGCAAGGCCCAACCGTAGCTGTTGCAAGAAATCCACTGTGTCCGCCTCTTGGTCCTTGTGCCGTTCCTGACTGGCGTGTCGCTCCTGCTCCGCCTGCTCCTGACCCGCGTTCCTGCCTTCCTGCTGCAAGTAAGAATCCGGTTTTTCCGTATCCACCACGACTTCCATCTTGTCACCCAGGCTGTCTTCCAAAATCCGGCCAAGTTCGCCCGCTTTCTGCGTCATGGCCTGCATCGCCTTGGAATTCGTACAAATGATAGAAACCGTCGTTTCTCCTGCCTCGACCGCCACCCTGACAATCAGCTTGCCCAAGGACCTCGGTGTCAGGCTGATTTCGATTTCCTGCTTTCCCTGGCTGATTTGGCGTGCAATCATGTCCTTGACCATGTCCGCGTACTCTTCGCGCATCTCGCCCGACTGCGTGACGTGGGACGCGATTTCCTGCTCCGGGGTCGTCCTCTGCGTGTAAGCCGTCTCCACACGGCCGTCCACCACGTGGTTCTCCGGCCTGATTTCGGAAACTTGGCTTTTGTCCTCTTCCGGTTCGTCTCCCGCGACCGTCTGCTTATGTACCTGGCCGTCCGCTTGCGCCACCACATTTTCCTGCGCCACGTCCGGCTCCACCATGGCATCAGCCCTTTGCACGCCCGTTCCCGACGTTACAATTTCTTCCGTTTTTCCAGACGCTACCGCGCCTTCTTCCACGTGAACCTTCGGTGCCACATCCGTCTGCCGCGCGTCATCACCTGCCGCCACGCCTTGGTCGGTCGCTTTCACCACTTGTGCCGCCCACACACCCGTATCCGTCTGCCGCGCGTCCGTCAACTGCACCGTCCCGGTTAGGCCTTCGATGTCCGGCTCTGCCTGAACGCCTTCCATGGAAACCAACAAGCCTTCCTCCGGCGTACCTTCTTCTGCCGTTTCCCCGCCTTTCAGCAACGACTGAATAAACTGCCCGGTCTGCACCGTCTGCATCTTCTCCGCCAGCATCTCCGGTGTCACCGTCGTAACGCCTTCCACGGCTTCCGCGCTCTCCATGCCTTTCACCGTCTCGGACGCGCCCTGCGTCTCCTGCTTCGGCTCCACTTTGTTGTCGCGGTATTCCGCCGTGCCCGCCGACGCGCCTGCCAACGCCTGGCCAAACGCCGCGTCGTCACCGCCGGACTTCTTACCCTTCGTACCCTGGCGGTTCTTCAACTCTCCCGGTGTCTTCAAAGTCACCGTGAAATCATTGTTCATCCTGCTTCTCCTCCTTTCCTATAATATAGTAAAACCCAACATGGCATACCCGCTCAACTTGAACAGATAAGCACTTAAATATTATACCCTATTTTCCCCGTTTGTCAACCAAATCAAGGGATTTTACAACTTTTTTACAATATAAAATATTTCCAATTCTCGCTATATTGTGCGAAATGTCACATCATTACAAAATATTGTATATGCAAAATAAGGTGACAGACAATATGTTGATTTAAAGTAAAAATCTCTATGACATGAAAAATCACGAAAAATCATGAATCATCTTGCAACGGACAATTCATGATTTACAAATTCTTCCACAAGCTGTTCCTGCTCCTTCGCAACCTCGTAACGGTACTCCTCCAGTTTTTTTTCCTTCAATTTGTCAATGGACTTCGTGTCCGTCTTCGCCTTAATCAGTTCTTGCCGCTTCTCCTCTTCACGTACCCGCAGGACGTCCAATATCCTTTGCTCGTTCGCAATTTCCTTCTGCAGGTAATCAAGGTAACTCTCATAAGTACGTATCTGCAAAATAATGCAGCCGGCCTTCTTCACCTCATCCATCTCCCTACGGGTCTCGCCGTCCTTTTCCCAGAGCCGCGCAATCTTCTCCTCCTGCTGCGTCACTTTGTGCAGGATGGCCGCATGCTCGCTCCGAACGCTCTCCTCGTATTGGCGCTTATAACTCAGCACCTTGTCTAACGCGAACGAAAACTTCTTCAATGCCCATCACCTTTGCTTTCATTACCACTATTTCCTCAGAATGTCCCCCAACAACCCCACGACCTCTTCCACGTCAAAAGATTCCTCCACACTTTGCATCAAAAACCCATTAATCTGGTCAATCTTGGATATGGCATAATCCAACCTTTGGTTCGTTCCCGACTTGTACGCCCCAATAGAAATCAGGTCCTCATTTTGAATGTACAAACTGTACAAATCCCGCAAATCGCCCGCCAGCTTCTTATGCTCGGGTGTCGCGATGGACGACATCAAACGGGAAATACTGGCATTCACGTCAATCGCCGGGTAATGGTTCGCGTTGGCAAGCTTCCTGCTCAACACGATATGCCCGTCCAAAATACCACGCACCGTGTCCGCGATTGGCTCGTTCGTGTCATCGCCTTCCACGAGCACCGTGTAAACCCCCGTGATGGAACCAGTGCCAAAATTTCCGCTCCGCTCCAAAAGCTTCGGGAACTCGGCATAAATCGAAGGCGTGTACCCCCTCGCAATCGGGGGTTCACCCGTCGCGAGGCCGATTTCCCGCTGCGCCATGGCAAAACGGGTGAGGGAGTCCATCATCAAAAGCACGTCGTATCCCTGATCCTTGAAATACTCCGCGATAGTGGTGGCCACCATCGGACACTTCATGCGCAACATGGCCGGCTGGTCGGAAGTGGCCACTACCAGCACCGACCGCTTCATGCCTTCCGGTCCCAAGTCTTTCTCGACGAACTCCAAAACCTCCCTGCCACGCTCTCCGACAAGGGCTATCACGTTGATGTCCGCCTTTACGTTGCGGGCAATCATGCCCATCAAGGTACTCTTGCCCACTCCGCTTCCGGCGAAAATGCCGATACGCTGTCCCTTGCCAATCGTGTTGAGCCCGTCAATGGCCTTGACCCCGAACTCCAGGGGTTCGCGAATCGGCGGTCTGTCTAACGGGTTGATGCTGGGATTTTCCACATAATAATACTTGGCGGACTTGAACGGCCCCTTGTCGTCCATAGGGCGGCCCATCGCGTCGATAATCCGCCCCCGCAAAAATTCCCCCACGGGAATCTTGAGCCGCCGCCTCGTGTTCCTCACATAACTGTCAGAACCGATGCCGCTCACGTTCTCATAGGCCATGAGCTGTACCTTGTCCTCGCGGAATCCCACCACTTCGGCGGGTATCTCCTTCTTTTGCTTCTCATCGTAAATCAACACGATGTCGCCAATGCTGGAGTTACTTCCCGACGCCTCCATCGCCATGCCGGTAATGTTCGTAATCTTTCCAATATGGCTGATTGTCTCAGCATTAAGAATCAAACCCGGCAGTTCTTTCAGCATCCTTCTCAACTCCTCCTCATCTAATCTTGCCATGCACGGCTCCAGCAAGCCATTCCGCCCCCGTGCCCTTATAGCCTCGCATTGTTCATGATTTCGCGGATGTTTTCAAGCTGGGTGCCCACGCTGACGTCGATAATCTCGTCTGGTCGCTCCACGATGCAGGTTCCCGGCTCCACTCCGTCCATCATGACGATTTTCACGTTGTCCGAAAGGTGTTCGAGCTCTTGGAGGAACCTCGGATCGGCCTTGACGTCGGTTCCCTTCTCGCCCATCGAGCCGACATAAATCTTCGCCCAGGCGCTCTTGCGCAATTTTCCCGTGGCCGCTATGATCATCCGCTCCACCACCCTTGAGTCCGAACGCAGACTCGTCTTCACGATCTTTTCACCAATCGAGAGGGCAATTTCCTTCAGGTCATCCATATAGGACTCCAGTATCTTGTCCTTTTCCAATTGCACGTCCTCGATATAGGACTTTACCAGCTCCTCCAGCTCCTGCTTTTTCTGGAGATAACCTTGCCGCCCTTCCTCCACGCCCTCCTCCATGCCGGACTCGAAGCCGGTGCTATAGCCGTCCTGTTTGCCGTTGGTATAGCCTTCCTCGTAGGCGTTGTTCTTGATGAGTTCCGCCTCTTTCCGTGCGGCTTCCAAAATCTTTTCCGCCTTGACCAGGCTTTCGCCCAGCACGGAAAGCTGCTTTTCCTCATCCGAAGGTTCGGGCTTCCCGGACTCTTCGTCCTTTTCATCCTTCTTCTCCGAGGCGGCGCTCCTAAGCTTCAGTTCAGGATATTCATATTCCCCCTTGACCCGTCGGGCCTCCTTGGGAGTCTTCACCACTCTATACAATGATCTCATCCTTTCCGCCGCCCTTGCCGATTACCAGTTCGCCTTGCTCATCCAGCTTGCGGATAATGGCAACGATACGCGACTGCGCTTCTTCCACGTCACGCAGCTTGACATTGATGGTGACCTCCAAATCCGACTTGACGGATTCGGCCATACGGCTCGACATGTTGGAATAGAACGCCTTCAAGATGTCCTCGCCCGCGCCCTTCAACGCATAAACGAGATCCTTCATGTCGCAATCGCGGATAAAACGCTGGATCGACCTGTTGTCCATGCCCAAAATATCCTCGAACACGAACATCTTCTTCCTGATGTCTTCCGCCAGTTCCGGATCGTCCTTGCCCATCTCGTCGAATATGTACTTCTCGTTGCTCCTGTCCATGTGGTTCATCACGTCCGCCACGTAATCGATACCGCCAACACTCGTGAAGTCGGTCGTAAGGATGTTGTCGAAACGGTTGCGCAACTGGGCTTCCACGATCTTAATCGCGTCCGGTGACGCGCTGTCCATCCTGGCAATGCACTTCACGACCTGGATCCGTTTCTTGTCAGGAAGTTCCGCTATCAACGCCGCGGCCTTGCCGGATTCCACGTAGGACAAGACCAACGCGATGGTCTGCGCGCGCTCATGCTGGAGGACGGAAAACAAATTTTTCGTGTCCGCCTTCTCGATGAAGTCGAAATTACGGTTCTTCAAATACTTGGCAACTTTTTGCAGCAACTCCGAAGCGGTATTTTCACCGTAAGCCTTCTCAAGAACCGCCCTCGCGTACTCCAGGCCGCCGTCCGTCACGACCTTCTGCGTCAGGCACATCTTGTAAAAGTCATCCAGGACGGCCTCGGTCTGTTCCGCTTCCAAATGCCCCAACTTGGCGACTTCCAATGTCAGCTTCTCCACGTCCTCGTCGCTCAAATACTTATACAATTTGGATGCCTTGTCCGTTCCCAGGGCAATTACCAGCGCCGCCGCCTTTTGTTCAGTTCCTATATTTAACTCAGTTGCCACCCTCATCACCTCCATGCAGCCAGGTCTTGATCATCTGCGCGGACAGCTCCGGATTATCCTCCGTGAACTGCCTTACCATCTCTCTAAGCTCTCTGCTTCTCTCGTTCTGCATATTTATGATTTCCGGATTCGCTATAGGCTCCGTCTCCTCCGCGACCACTGGCTCATCCGGAACTTGTGCCGCCTCTGCCAGGAACTTCTCTTCTTCCGCTTTCCTCTTCTTCGCGCGCCTGCGCAACACAAGTATCAGAATCAAAAGTGCCAGAAGCACCGCGACCCCGACGACGATAAGCGGCAGGTTGTTTCTCACGAACACGGCAATCGTCTCTGTTGACGAACCATCCTGCGTGTCTTCCGGCACATAGAACGGCGCGTACGCCACCGTAATCTTGTCATCGCGGTCATCCACCTCGATGCCCGCGGCGTTCCCTACCAAGTCCTGAATCGTCTCCTCGTCAAGCCCGCCCAGCGTCTCGGCGTTAATTGACACGGACGCTGTCAGGTCCTCCAAGGCCCCGGGGGATATCTCGCCCTGCTCCTTGACCGAATTCACCAAGTAATCACGAATCTGGCTGTTGCTCCAATACCCGTCCCCGTCCCCTCCGGCATCGGCCACGTACTGGTTCGTCTCGGAATTCGTCTCGGTTCCTACAAGACCGCCCGCGTTCTCCCCTTCCCCGTATCCTTCGGCGGAGGATTCCCAATGCGAAATGATGCCTGTTTTGTCTTCCTCGTCAATCTTCTCTGGGGTGGAATATGTAATACTCTCGCGGATGAACTTATCCATGTTCACCTTTCCGCGCACGGACACGCGGACGTTGCCCTCGCCGTAAAACGGCTCCAGGACGTTGATGACCTTCTTCGCGATTTGAGTCTCAATCACGCGGGCGATTTCCTGTGTCAGGTCACTGGTGCTGATCGAGTCCGAGTCTTCCGTAAGTTCCAAGCCGTCCTCGTCGATAATCGCGACGTTCTCCGGTTCCATGTCCGGGATGCTGCGCGCCACCAGAAGCTTCATGCCCGAAGCCATCTTGCTCGTCAGGGATGCCCCGTCCTCCATCACGACCATGACCGACGCGCTGTTACCTTCCCCGCCTGCCGTGTCGTCCAGCACGTAACGGCTCTTCTCCGCCAAGGCAATGGTGACTTTCGCGTCCTTCACCCCGTTGAAAAGACGGATGGTCGCCCCGATACGGTTCTGCAAGTCGTATATCTTGTAAGTCTGCTTCTCCATGTCGGTCGTCATGCCACCCGCGTTGGTCGAAAACACGTCGTACGCAAAGCCGTTCTTGGGGTATCCCTCCTGCGCGAGTTGCGCCCGGACGGAATCCACCTGGTCTTCCTTCACCTTAATCTGCCCCGACCCGTTCGAGGTGTATGGTATCTGCATCTCGCCGAGTTTTCCGATAATCTCCGTCATCTCCTCGGAAGTGAGATCCGTGTAGAGCGTCTCGTATTCCTTGTGGTTTAACACGACTGCCGTGATGACGGCTCCCAAAATAACAACAGCAGCAATCACAGCCGCTGTTATTAAAGTTTTTTTACTAAATTTAGCCAAATATTCCTTTATCGACTTCAGCCTTTCTTTCATGTCATTCATGTCATTCAGCCTGTCCCCATCCTAATTTTTTAAATTCGTCCAACATGTTTGATTTCCCAGATGATACACGAATTGTTCCATGCTGACGCGTTCCCACAATCCCCAAATGCCTCAAGTCCGCTCGTTTTCCTCCGAAAACGGCTACGTTCCAGTGTTCTGCGCGCCCCAAAATAAGGAAGTTCTTTTCGCCGGATCTGGCCTACGGCCTTGCCAATCTCAAAGAACGACCTCGCACCAAGCTCATCCATCGCTATCGCCCGGATTCACCAAGTTGCTTTCGGTCAAATCGACATCCTCATTAATTCATTGAACGTCTCCACGGCCTTATTGCGCAAGGACACCAGCAAGTCAACCGACAGCTGGAGCTCCGCCTGCGCGATTGGCACCGTGTGCGCGTCGTCAATCTGTCCCGTGGCCAAAAGGTACTCCTTGTTCTCCAAATCCCGTTCCGCCATCTCCACGTTGTTTATGGCGTCGTAAAAATAATCCTTGAAAAAGGAACCCACCGTCTCCTCCGCCGTGGTCGCCTTCTTCGTAATTATGCCGCCCTCTCCAAACTGAAGCGGCTGAATCGGTGTGATAAACTCTGGCATGATACAATCCTCTCCTATTCTCTTAAGAATCCCTTCCAATCGTTCCCTCCATCCATGAAACGGCCAAGGGACTACCCCTTGATAACCGAGGACAACCTCGCGATGTCACTATTAATGGAAGAAAGCATGTACTGGTACTGGATGGCGGTTCTTGTCAGTTCCGTCTGCTCCGTGTCTTCAAGCACGTTGTTCCCGTCAAGCCTCGCGCTCTCCGTCTCCGACCGCTTGACCTGCCATACCGCACCTTTTGCCGCCCCGCGAACCGCGTCACGGTTTCCCGACGCCGTGCGCAACGCGCTGCGGTACGTATCCTCGAACGTCACATACTTCGCCTTGTACCCCGGCGTATCCACGTTCGCGATGTTCTCCAGCGATGCCGCCATCTTCGTCCACAAATAATCCAACGACCTTCTGCCGACAAGGATGTTGTTTCCAAAAATATCGTTCATAATCTCTACCTACCCACTTTCATCATGATATCCATTAACACTATTAGCAGTACGCCACACTTATACCAATATTGGCTTAAAGTTTAACTTGAAAAATATGTATGAAACAAGTGCGAAAACTCTCTAGATTAAGATACCACATACTTTTCGCTCTGTCAACTTTCCCTCCTTATTTTTTTCTAAAAATCTAATGACAATTTTAGGGAAATCGTCGCATGGCGCCCGCGCCAAAACCCGCCTTGGACAAAAAAACTCGCAAAAGACTTATTTCTATGTGTTCTTGTGTCGATTATATTATAGATTGGGTTTGCATAAAGGGGTTATTATGCTATTATATTATAGATAGGAGGGTGAGAGAAGCGATTGATAAGGGAAAGGCCAAGCCGGCATCGAAACCATGATGGTTTCCACCGGCGCGTATGCGCTCGACGTATACAAGCCTTTTAACGGACGCGTCGCGTCCAACTCGCGCAGGGCGCACCGGTCATCAAGGGTGTAAAGTGATGTTTTGGGTTGACGTCACGGCATCCACCAACACATGGCACATCGGTTTTCAAGATTATGGAGTGGTGTTTTGGGTTGAACGCCACGACACCCGTTTGCACATGCCATGTCGCACCGGCCATCAAGCGCGTGAAGCGGTGTTTGGGTTGACACTGCAACATCCGCCCGCGCATGGCGCAACTGATACTAAATATTACAAAGCGAGGATAACAAAATGAAAAATTTAGACGTGAAGAAAAAAATCATACTTTCTTTCGGTATCGTACTCGTCTGTTTTGCCATTGCCGTCGTATTTTCGATTCTTGGCATGAGTTCCACGGCCGAAAGATACACGACGTTTTATTCCATGAGGCATGAATCGACCCTACGTGCACAGTCCATTCACGAAGACCTCGAAACTTCCAGGCTGAACCTGCTTCTTGCACAAGCCGCGGACGCATCTCAGGCAAAGAGCTTGATTGCCACGGCAGAGACTTCTTTGGCCAACATCGAGGAGGATCTGGCTTGGTTTGACAGCAATTTCGATGGGGACACCACCTTGTTGAAGGAGTTCAAGAGCACCTTGTCCACCGTAAAGAGCGTGCAAAGCGAAATCATAAAGGTGCTCCAGGAGAACACGGATGACGGCAAACAGAAGTCATTGGAACTTATCACGGATGACTACATGCCGGCCATCACTTCTGCCGAAAGTAGCATCGGCTCGTTCAGCGACGCACAAAACCAGCTCGCCAAGAGCAATTATGAGACCGCAATGAACAACCAACGGCTGCAGATGATAGTGGCGGTCCTGCTTTCTACCGCCGCGGTCTTGTTCGCGGTCATCATGGCCGTCTTCCTATTAAAGGCAATCATCGTCCCGATCAAGGAAATGGTGAAAGCCATGGATGCTATTGCGCAAGGCAATTTGCAAATAAACGTGAGCTACGATGCCAACGACGAATTTGGCCACTTGGCAGGCAGCATGAAAAAGGCCGTATCCTCCTTGCGGGCAATCATCAAGGACATGGATTTCTTGTTAAAGTCATTGTCGGATGGAGACTTCACGGTCATCAGCCAGAACCGTGGCATGTATATCGGCGATTACACGCCTTTGCTGACATCCATCAGAAGCCTGAAGCAGAACGTAAGCGACACGCTTCTTCAAATTAACGAGGCTTCCAACCAGGTAGCTTCCGGCTCCGACCAGGTGTCTTCTGGTGCGCAGGCCCTTTCCCAGGGTGCAACCGAACAGGCTTCCTCCGTTCAGGAGTTGGCCGCCACCATCCATGAGATTTCCAGCCGTATCGAGCAGAACGCGTCCAGCGCGAGATCTGCCAGCGAGAAATCCGACGCCGTGAAAGAACACGCGGAAGAAAGCAGCCGACGCATGCAGGAGATGCTTTCCGCTATGGAGAACATCAGCAACACGTCCGGGGAAATCGGCAAGATTATCAAGACCATCGAGGACATCGCGTTCCAGACCAACATCCTGGCGCTGAACGCCGCTGTAGAGGCCGCAAGGGCAGGCACGGCGGGCAAGGGCTTCGCGGTAGTGGCCGACGAAGTACGGAACCTGGCCGGGAAGTCCGCGGAGGCTTCCAAGAACACCGCCGCCTTGATCGAGAGTTCCTTGAAAGCGGTCGAGGACGGAACCAAGATTGCCAACGACACCGCCCAGGCTCTGGGCGAAGTGGTGACGGGTGTCGAGGACGTTACGGTGACCATCGACCTAATTTCTTCCGCAAGCGAAGAGCAGGCTGACGCCACGAAACAAGTGACGCAGGGCATTGACCAGATTTCCAGCGTGGTACAGACCAACTCCGCGACGGCAGAGCAAAGCGCGGCCGCCAGCGAACAGTTGTCCGGACAGTCACACATGCTCAAGAGCCTGGTTGCCCAGTTCAAGTTGACAGACGGCAACGGATTTTCCAGCAGCCCGGCACCAGCGCCGACCCCGGCACCGGCACCGGTCAGCACTTATGACGATTCCTATGGTTCATCCTCATATATGGACATGAACGACAAGTATTGATTTCATTTCGAAACAAAACCCCGCGGCGATTGTCGCGGGGTTTTTACTGTTCGTTTGATTTTAATTCGAAGCCAAACGGCCGATGCACGAAAGTCTCCCGACCTCCCATGCACTGGCACGTCCATAGCCAGCGCCTTTACAAGTACCTGCCCTTCTCCTCGTCTTCCTCATCATCCGTAATGCCAAGGGCCAGTCCCGTCCTCTGTTCCAAATCCAGCTTCATCTGCTCCATCATCATTTTGAAAACCTGGGAACAGTCCAAGTCAAGCGCACTTAACGCACCCGGCGTGGAACTTCCCGACACTCCGCCGAGTCCGGATGCCCCAGCCAGCCCAAGCGGCATGCCCGAAGCCACGTACTGTTCCGTGCAGATGTCCTGCCCCGCGTACTCCAAGACACGGGATATGTAGGCCTGCGTCTCCTTAAACGGCGGAACCCCTCCGTACTTCGCCACGTTCCCGCTTCCCGCGTTATAAGCCGCGAGCGCGAGCCGCACGTCGCCTTGGTACTGGTTCAAAAGAGAGGCCAGGTAACGTGCGCCTCCCATGATGTTCTCCCTCGCGTCATAAGCGTCCCGTACTCCAAGGGACGCGGCCGTGGAGGGCATGAGCTGCATCACCCCCATGGCCCCGCAATGCGAGGTGGCCGACGCGTCGAAACCCGATTCCGCCTTTCCCACCGCCTTCAAAAGCCGCACGTCCACTCCCGTGGCCAACGACGCCTCCTCGAAAATATCATCCATGGGAGTCGCCATTCCGCCGCGCGTCTGCGTCATGCCCTCCAGCAACTGGCGGAACGACCCTTGCCGCACCCTCGCGGCGTCACCCGCCTGGTAGTTCGCGGCACCCGTGCCATAATTTCCATAAACACCATAACCGTTTCCCGCCCTGCCGGTCTGGGCAAGGTTCATAAGCATGTAAAACTGACTCATGTCCATTGGAAGCTTCCTCTTTTCTGTTAGAATTCGTCTTATTTTCCAAACTTTTCCTTCCCGGTGGCCTTCCGCCACATTTTCTTTTCTTAAAATGAAGGATTCTTCTTGTAGTTTTGACAACATTAATGTTATAATAACACATAAAGAGGTCGAGGTCAAAAGGAATTTTGACCCTATGGCACCACATTTTATCAAAAGGGGGTCTTTTTATGTTATTTTATGATTGCAAAAAGGCAAGCATCTACTCTTTAAACAACGTCTTCCTATGCGATGCCGCCGTGTCAGACATAAAAAAGGATTCCGTGACGCTTACCATCAACGGGTCGAGCGCGGACATCCTTTCATCTGAAGTATACGTGGTCTTTTACGATTCCACGAAAGGACTCGTCAAAAACTTCTGCGAACTCTCGATGTACAAAGAAGACATGGTCTCCCCCGGAGTGTTCCACAGCCGCGTGCATTGTGACATCGGACGTGAGATTTCCGTGGAGCAGCGCCGCAACGACGTGAAAGTTCCGGTCAACATCCCGGTCAGCCTCTCGCATGCCGGCGGGAACACGGCCGCCGTCCTCCGCAACTTGAGCGCGGGCGGAACGTTCTTCGTCTGCGACTACGCGTTCCCGCCCGGCAGCGAAGTGGAATTTTCCTTCGCCCCGCAGCAAGGCGCCGCGCCCATTACCGTAAGCGCCCGCGTATTGCGCGTCCAGGAAGGCGACGCGCTTGCAGGCATCCTGGGCGGCACCGCGGACATCACGGAGGGAATGATGGGCTACGGCTGCCAGTTCATGGAGTTGCCGTCTCGTACCGAGGCGGCAATCCGCAACCACGTATTCCGGCTTGACCTTGACCGCCGCCGGAAAGCCCCGCCGGAATACTAATTTCCACAACAAAAGGGGAAGGGCTCATCGCCCTCCCCCGGCACTTACTCTTGTCCTTCGGCGCCTGCCTCTTCCGCGTGCCCTTCCCCGACGGGCGCCTCTTCCCCTTCCACTTGTCCTTCCCCGGATGCCGCCCCTTTCTCCGCCTGCTCCGCATCCTTTTTCTTTCCCGGAACGTAACCGAGAAAATAAATGTAAATGTCGATGATTGCCTGGTAAAGTTCCACCGGTATCTCCGATCCGAGGTCGAGCTGCGTCAACATCGTCGCCAGGGAGTTGTCCTCGTACACCGGCACTCCCGCTTCCTGGGCGACTTCCACCATCCGCTCCGCCAGGTATCCCATGCCGGAGGCCACGATTATCGGGGCCGCGTTTTTATTCTCATCGTAGGACAGCGCGACCGCCTTCTTATTTAATATGTCATTGAACTTTGGCATTTGTCGAATTCCTTCCCTCTGTATTATTTAAACGGTCTGGCCGCTCCCGTTCGCAAAACGCGCCTAAAGGCGCTTCCCGCCACATTCGTGGCTCTTTTTGCTCATGAACAAGCGCTTCCTCAGACCGCCGGCAGTCCGCCAAATCCATGCAAGCATGATTTGTCGTCCTTTGGCTGTCTGGCCAAGCTGTAATCTACACCTTCACGTTTATCGAATTCCTTCTCTCAAATATCTGCGGAAACGCCTCCGATATCGCAATGGATTCCTTGCTGCTGCCCAGAAACAACTCTTTCGCCTCCAGCCCGTTTCGCTCCAGTATCCGCGCCAACTCGTCGCGAATCTCGCCCTCCTTGCCATCCAGCACCTCCGGGAAGTTCAACTGGAGGTTTACCTTCCCGCCCTGGTAAACGAAATAGAGGTCAAAAAATCCCAAATCCTGGATGTCGAATTTGACGAGGCCCTGAACCATCTTTTCCTCCTCGCCAGCCTTGGATTCCTTTCCCGCGTCCGGATCCACCCACATTTCGGCGAACATCAGCCTATCGTCCACCTGCATGGGCAGCATCATGTGGAGCACGGGCATGTACACGCTTTCATTGAGGAGGATCGAAGTCATCATGTTGCGGTAGACCTGCTTCTGCTCAAAATTCGCCCCCTCCTTCATCCCCTTTTCAATCATGGCCGCGAACTCTTTCATCCACTGGTTCTTCTCCACCGCCTTCTCAAAATCCGTGGATGCCAGCGCCCTCATCAGGTCTTCCGGCTTGAACCCCTTGAAATACTTTTGCATGAGCGGGTATTCCATCAGTTCCTCAAACTTCTCCATCACCCGCTGCGCGTCCCCGTTTTCATAACGCGCCGTGAGCGCCGCCAGAAACGCCGTGTTTTCCCGCACATGGCCGCGGTCATGCGTGCCGCCGATATACTGGTTCAAGTATGGAAGCATCTTTCCCTTCACGACGGAAGCGTTCTGGGCCGTCGCCCTGGCATTGGCGAAATCCATCTGCTCCTGCATCTCCTCCATGCGGGCACGCCCGCTTTCAAACATGCCGTCCTTGATTTTCTCCATCGTCTGCTCCATCTGGTTTAAGACGTGCCGCCCTTCCGCCATGTCCGTGTACCGCTTTATGAACTCCAGGATTCCGCTTCTTAGTTCCACGTTCGGAGTCTCGCCCATGACCTGCCGAAGCAATGAGAAGAACGCCCCCTGGAAACGAATCACCGCGTTTCCCTGCTCCTTCAAGAAAGCCAGCATGTTCTGCGGCTCGACCTGAATCATCTCAAGGAAACGCGAGAGCTCCTGCGCGGAATTCTCCCCCAGGCCGGACTTGACCAGGTTGCCAAGCCGCTCGAAAAGGAGGGTGGCAAACTCCTCCGTCATGACCGCCCCATCCTTGATCTGGGACAAGAAGCCCTCGAAATTGGACTGGTACTGGAATTTCATTCCCACGTTTTGTTCTTGTGCGGCCGAATCACTCCTCGCGTCCGGCCGGACGACCTGGTTGGGCACGACCGGCCCCTGGATTCGGGGATCCGGCGCCTTGTTCGCCGTATCCGTCCTCTGCTGCAACGGGCTGTCATATCCGGTCAGAGGAGTCGTAACTCTCAAAATATTTGACATTTTTTCACCTACTATTATTTTTATATTATTTTTTGCCGTTTTCGGTCGATATATAAATTAATCAGAATGTGTTGACATTAGAGTAACATATTTTACTCACAGTTGGCAATATTTTCGAGCAAATTTTATGTTAAGATAAGGTGGTGCAGACATTATGGATAGTACTATGGAAGGCTTGCTGGAAACTTACTTGTTTGAAACCAATTCTCTGCTTGACGGGTTGGACGAACTATTGATTAATGCTGAAAAGGTTGAGGACTTCTCGGAAGACGACGTCAACGAGATTTTCCGCAGCATGCACACAATCAAGGGTTCCTCCGCAATGCTTGAGTTCAACTCCCTCATGGAGATTGCACATCACATAGAAGACTTGTTCTTCTACATACGTGAAAACGGCATCGACTCACTTGACCAGGAACACAAAAGCGAACTTTTCAATCTGATGTTTAAGTCAACCGACAAGCTTCGCGAGGAGGTTCAAAAAGTTGAAAACGACGAGCCTCTTGAAACTAATATCGACAGTTTTGTTTCCGAGATTAACAATCTTCTCAATAAAGTTTCAAAAAATTCATCCGAGACCGATGATGGCGCGCCCGCGCAGGCCACCGTCGCGGCCGCGGATGCCACGACCATTTCCATGCCGGAAGCGGACGACCCGTACTTCCTCCACGTCTATTTTGACGAGGGATGCGGCATGGAGAACCTTCGCGCGTTCATGTTGGTAAACTCGCTCCAGGAACAAGGGATGAGTTTCCACTATTACCCGGACGACGTTTCTACCAATCCGGACACGGCCGAGAAAATAATTGACGAAGGTTTTTACCTTGGCTTTAACACGGACGCGGATCTTGAGCAGGCATCCAAAATCATGGATTCCGCCCAGAACGTCCAGACATACGAGATATTGGAGAACCCGGCGCTCGTAAGCAACGAGTCCATGGCCAACGCCCCCGCCGCGAAGGAGGGCGCGAAAGCGCCGGAGCCGAAGGCCGACAAGCCACCGGCAGCTCCGGCAAAGGCCAAGGCTCCCGCCCCGGCAAAGAAACCTGCTTCACACGGTGCCGTAAAGCAGGATTTGATTAGCGTGAACCTCACAAAACTTGACGCCTTGATGAATATCGTCGGTGAAATCGTCATTACGGAAGCCATGGTCACGTCCTCTCCCGATTTGCAGGGCTTGAAACTGGACAACTTCATGAAGTCCGCGCGCCAGCTTCGTAAGCTTACGGATGATTTGCAGGACATTTCCATGTCCCTCCGAATGGTGTCCGTATCCGGCGTGTTCCAAAAGATGAACCGCATCGTGCGCGACATGAAGCAGACATTGAACAAGGACGTGCGCCTTACCATCATCGGGGAGAACACGGAAGTTGACAAGACCATCGTGGACAGCATCTCGGATCCCATCATGCATATCGTGCGTAACGCCATGGATCACGGAATCGAGGTGGACGTGCAAGACAGGATTAATGCCGGGAAGAACCCGCAGGCCGAAATCATCCTTTCTGCCGCCCATACCGGAAGCGAGGTCATCATATCCGTGTCGGACGACGGCCAGGGCATGGATACCGAAGCCATCCTCGCGAAAGCCGAACGCAACGGCATCCTTACCAAGCCGGCAGAAGAGTACACGAAGAAAGAGATTCTTTCTCTTCTTATGATGCCCGGTTTCTCCACCAACACGGAAGTGACCGAGTACTCGGGTCGTGGCGTCGGCCTGGACGTCGTGAAGAAGAACGTGGAAGCGGTTGGCGGCACGGTGACGATTGAGAGCGAACTGGGGCAGGGAAGCACGACGACCTTGAAGATTCCGCTCACCCTTGCCATTGCGGATGGAATGGAAATCGCCGTGGGCGGTTCCCTCTTCACGATTCCGCTGTCAAACATCCGCTCTTCGTTCAAGGCTACCGACGAGGACATCATACTGGATCCGTCCGGACACGAGATGGTTCGCCGCATGGACGAATTTTATCCGGTCGTACGTGCATACGAATTATACAACATCCCGGACGCGCGTACGGAAATCAGCGACGGCATCCTGATGTGGGTGGAGGCAAACGACAAGGCATATTGCTTGTTCGTGGACCGGCTGATTGGCGAACACCAGGTGGTCGTAAAACCGCTGCCGGCTTATTTGCAGCAGTTCCACATCAAAGATTCCGGCATCAACGGATGCACGATTCTTGGCGATGGAAATATCAGCATTATCTTGGACGTGGCCAATGTTTATGCCGCCGCCCAGGGTATCTTTTAGAAGCATAAAGGAGGTAACGCGAACATGGCACAAAAAGTAATCGACCCGGCCTTGAACCCGGACGGGTCAGAAGTTCAAGATCACGAGAGTATTGAAAGGTTTCTTACCTTCCAGTCAGACAACATTGTTTTTGGAATAAGCACGAACCATGTAATCGAAATCATTTCAAGTTACATGATTTGCACCCTCCCCATGGTGCCGGAATACATAAAGGGAATCATCAACCTCCGCGGCAACGTGATTCCCGTCATCGACATCCGGCTTCGGATGGGCAAGATGGGCTGTGAATATACGGACAGCACCTGCATCATCATCCTCAGCATCAACGACACTGAAATCGGCATCATTGTCGATTCCGTACGGCAGGTTCTCGACATTGACAAGGAGACCATTTCCCCGATTCCGGTTCAGAACCGTCAGGTATTGACTACCTCCATGACTTCGTTGGAGGACGGAACTGTCGTACTATTCTTGGATTGCGAGGAACTACTCCGGCAGTAAACGGCCATATATCAAACATATAAATTCATACATATGTCTGGTCACCTCATTCGGACGTATGTATGAATTTGTACATATTAAATAGAGCAAGGAGTAATGATTTACTATGTTAGATTTGCAGGAAAAAGATTTTCAACGTCTGATTACATTTGTAAAGAACAACTATGGCATTAATCTTTCACAAAAACGGCAGCTCATCATCGGCCGTCTTTCCAATTCGGTCGTTTCCATGGGATTCTCTACCTTTACGGAATATATAGACCATATCCTGAACGACAAGAATCCGCAGGATATCGAACTCATGCTGAACAAGCTGACCACCAACTACACCTTTTTCCTGAGGGAGTCCGCCCACTTTGACTACTTCAACCAGACCGTCCTCCCTTATCTGGAAAAGACGAAAAAGAACCACGTCCTCTCCATTTGGAGCGCGGGTTGCTCCTCCGGCCAGGAACCCTACACGCTCTCCATGTACTTAAAGGAATATTTCGACCACAAGCCGGGCAACTGGGACACCCGGATACTTGCCACCGACATTTCGCAGAACGCCTTGAAAGCGGCCTCGCAGGGAATTTATGACGAGGAGTCCTTAAAGGCCCTGCCTTCGGAATGGAAACGCAAGTATTTCAAGAAAACGCCCGAGGCGGGCGTTTACCAAGTGTCCGAGGCGCTTCGCGGCAATGTCATATATAGGACGTTCAACCTGATGGATCCCATCCGTTTCAAGCTGAAGTTTGACGTCATTTTCTGCCGGAACGTGATGATTTATTTTGACCAGGACACCAAGGACGCATTGGTACAGCGTTTTTACGATGCCACCGTACCGGGCGGCTACCTTTTCATCGGCCATTCTGAAAGTTTGAACAAGGCGACCACTCCGTATCAGTACCTCATGCCGTCAGCCTACCGCAAGCAGTGACTGGCATCAAGAACCCATTTCGACATTTCATGCCCAACGTGCCTCGCGTCGTCAGGCGCGGGGCATCCATAAAAAGTAAAGAGGTGTTAATATATAATGACTGCAAAAAAAATCAGAGTACTGATTGTTGATGATTCGGCAGTGTTCGTTAATTTTCTAACAAAAGAGTTGCCTCAAGCAAACGCCCGGATTGAAATCGTGGGCTATGCCATGAGCGCGGCGGAGGCGATGCGGAAAATTCCTGACACGAAACCCGACGTCATAACCTTGGACGTGGAGATGCCAAGGATGAACGGGATTGACTTTTTAAAGGAATTGCTCCCGAGGCACCTCATCCCCGTAATTTTAGTATCCTCCCTAAATGTCAGCGTGTTTGACGCGCTGTCGAACGGCGCCGTGGACTTCGTGAAGAAACCGGACATGAGCAAAAATTATACCACGAGGGCCTTTGCACAAGGGCTCGCGACCAAGATCCTGATTGCGTCCAACGCGACCGTGAAGCTGCCGCGCGTGTTCGGAGGAAGCTCCGCGTTGAAAAAGGACGCTCCGGGAAGCACAAAAGGATTTGGCACGATTGGCGGCATGGGTGGCACGGGAATGGGCGCCGGGGTGATTGGCGGCACGGGTAACGCGGGAATGGGCGCGGGTTCGGTTGGCGGCATGGTAAATGCGGCCACAAATGCCACAACGATTGGAAACAGCTTTCAAAAGCCCGTCTTATCCCCCCTCATGCCAACAAAGTTACACAACAACAACAGTTTGAAATTAAACAACCTCATCATCGCGCTGGGAGCCTCGACCGGCGGCACGGAAGCCACGCTTCAAGTGCTGGAGCGGCTCCCCGCGGACATTCCGGGCATGGTCATCACCCAGCACATGCCAGAAGGCTTCACCGAAATGTACGCCCAGCGGCTGAACCGCTTGTGCAAGATGGAAGTCAAGGAGGCGGTGAACGGTGACGTCGTCAAAAGGGGACGCGTTCTCATCGCCCCAGGCGGTGACTGCCACATGAAAGTAGTACGCCTCGGCGGACATTACACCGTGCGCGTCTTTCCGGCAGAAAAGGTGAACGGACACCGTCCTTCCGTGGACGTACTGTTCAAGTCCGTGGCGGAAACCGCCAGGTCCGAGGCTGTCGGCATCATCCTTACCGGCATGGGGCAGGATGGCGCGTACGGCCTGCTCGACATGCATAACGCCGGTGCCTATACCATCGGGCAAGACAAAGAATCCTGCGTCGTGTACGGGATGCCGATGGTGGCACAAAACATTGGTGCCGTTTCCATACAGTCCTCCTGCGTGAACATCCCCGCGGTGCTAATCAACTACTTGAATAAATTGTGATACCACGCCGGTGCGCCATTTCGCACCGGCTTTTCTTTTTTTGCGTACAACCGTAAAAGTGATTTATTTATATCTTTTCTATTGACAATTACATCCTATAGTGATATATTTATCACATCAAGTTACAAATAAATCTCATACGGAGGACATCATCATGAAAAAAACAAACTACAAGCTTACCATTATCTTTGGCGTGGCATGCATGCTTTTCCTGGCCGCATCTATTTGGTACACGATCACGTTTAACGACTCGCGGTTAATCGCGCCGACGGACTTCTCCACCTACGTATTCCAGGTGCAAGACCTGCCGATGCTCGTCTCCGTCACCCTGACCTGCCTATACTTCATATACCTTTCCATATTGCTGGTGCGGGCAATCATTATCAGAAGAAGCAGGGAGGCCGTGGCCCATATAACCCCCAAACTCAATCCAAAGCTCGGCTTTCTGGGCTTCCTCGGTTTCCTCGGCTTTGCCGGCTTCATAACCTACGGCATTAACAAGAGCGTGTTTCCCTTCGTGTTCTTTATATTTTTTGGCTTCTTCGGCTTTTTCTACGAAGGCAAAATGTCAGCCACCCTCATGGACGAGCGTTATCGGGAAAACCAGATCAAGGCGCAAGTGACGGCGGACAAGGTGTCCCTGATGCTTATTTTCCTTGCCACAATAGTCGTCGGGATGGGAAAAATCATGATGAGCCTTGAATTCACGCTGACCGCATACCTCATCGTCGTGACGCTTTCCCTCGCGCTCAACTTGTTCTTGAACGAATATTTGCTGTACCGCTACGATCATGACGAACAAATCGACGAATGACGACAAGCCTTATAAGAAAGCGAGGATTACAAATGCCGGATTTTGAATGCAGGTTAAAAAAATATAGGCAACTAAAGGATTTGACGCAGGAACAGCTTGCCACCCAGGTCGGGGTGCGCAGGGAAACCATCATGCGTCTGGAAAAGGCCCAATACAACCCCTCCTTGAAGCTGGCCATCGACATTTCAAGGGCGGTTGACGCGCCCATAGAGGAACTATTTATCTTTGAATGAGGCATGTTCCATTTTCATATGGAAGGAAAATTAACCTTTAAAAGATAGAAAAATTTATTTTTAATTGGTAGCGTTTTAACTTTTTCCCCCGACTTGACGATATACAATATAGTAAAATATAAAACGAGTCGCGAGAGACACATGGTCATGACTTTGGCCTGCCGCTCGCGAAAAACAAACACGGTCAAGGAGGGATGCATCAGATGAGCAAAATAACGAGTATGGCCGCGCCGACCCGGGCGGGACAGATACCGCCGCCGGCACGGGAGGCCGCGCCGGTCATCCTGGACACGGCGGGTTCTAAAAAGATTGCCACGGACTGCCTGACCTTGTCTGACGGCCTCCCTAGCAAATCAGACATGGAAAAGGCACTCTTCGAAGAGCTTAAGACGCTGCAAAAGGATTTTCCCAAGGTTCAGATTTTGATTGGCACCGGCCTGGATGCCAGCCAGCTAAAGGACATCGCCGCCGGCCTCGGCGAAGGGAAGCATGTCATCTTGTCCCGCGACTGGCTCCAGCAGATAACCAGTTCGGCAGAAGCCTTCGAGCAGGGAAAACAGGTTCTTCGCCAAATCATTTCCGGCATTTCAAAAGATGACGGGAATTTTCCCGCCTTGGGGGCTTACATCGACATGGATGGCGTACGCGTCTGGCACGCGAAGTCCGACGATGCGCCGTCCCCGTTGGAAGCGCTACAAAAAGAATATGAAAACATGACAAAGATGTTGGATAAGATGAAAGAAGAGACGAAGAAAGCCAACGACCCGGACAACAAGCCTTTCAAAGTCAAGGTATCGAATTCGGCATATTCGGTATCCCGCGTCTACGGCCGTCTGGCAAGCGCCTCCTCCAAGTCACAAGTACAAGCGGCCATGAGCGAGGCAAGGCGAAACATTGGCACACTGCGGATTGCCGCCAGCCAGGGAACGAACAAGGAAAAGGCCAAGGCGAGGGCTGCCATGGCCTCCCTGCAAAAGGCCCTTTTACGGGGCAGCCGCAAAATCCGCCGCCTGGGCGAGGAAGACCTGACACGGGCGCGCAAAAAGCGGGCCGAAAAGAAAGAGCAACAGCTTCGTCTCCGCATCGAGCTGCAGAAAAAGAAAAGCGCGCGCAGGAGCGCGGACCGCGCCATCGCGCTGGAAGGACACTTGGACGACGTGAACAACGCGTTCCGTTTTCGAAAGCTGCACAAGGATGACGAACGGGAAGAAGGCTCCATTTACAGCGCCTACCCGACCGCGCCGGCGGCCAGCGTCGCCCAACCGGCTCCCATAAGCGCTCCCGTTGGCGAAATCGCCGCGGCGGACGTCGTGGTATCCGAAGTGATGGCGTTTTGAATTTCCTTTGAAAGAGTGAAATACCCCGCAGCAAGCTGCGGGGTATCATAACTTGAATACGCAGCAAGCTGCGGGGTATTGCACCCTCGCGGCAGTCGCCAAATGTCCATGCAAGCATGGACGCTTGGCTCGTTGCCCGCGGGAATAAGGAGTCCGGCCAGCCGGACTCTCGCGCAGGAGCGCGGCTGCGTCAGCAGCCATTTTCCTTAGGCGCGAAGTGCGCATCCTCCCGGAGGGTTTTCTGTCACAGGAAACGAAGTTTCCTATGACAGAAAAACAAGGTATGGCCGATTCTCACCTTTAAATCGGCCATACCTTATTTCATGTTCTTAATACACGCCGTCAAACAATTGCTTAAAATCAATCTTTATATTCGGAAAATGAAGCAAACGCAAATCGCCGCTGTTTTCTTCCCTAATCGTGTCAACCAAGAAATATTTTGGCTCCTGGTTTTCATAATCCAGATCATAAATCTCTATCTCGCGTCTGCGGACATCGACAATCCAATACTCGGGAATCTCCTCGCTCTGATAAATCTCCATTTTCTCCATTCTGTCATATTTCGCGGTGGAAGGAGACAAAACCTCTAAGACGAATTGCGGCGCGTTAATAAAACAATTCCCCTTCCGGCTCTTAATCTGGCAATTTATCGAAGCATCCGGCATCACCACCTTCTCGCTGCCGTCGCTCATTTTCCATCTATACTGCACGTTGTCCGGAAAAACCCTGCAAGTACTGTCTTTCAGCTGGTTATAGACCATGTTCACAAAATTGGTAATCACGATGGAATGTTCCGGCACGGCCCCCGCCATGTCTGTCACCTGCAAATTTAAGCTCACCTTATCGCCTCCATATCTGTCACCGGCATCCCCGACTCACCTTATCGCCTCCACGTCCTTCAACTCGGTCCGATACCCTTGTTCCTTCAAACGCGCTTGAACCACCTTCGCATTTTCCTTGTCCGTGTTCGGAAGCAGCACATAAAACCTTCCGTCCTTCATCATCCCCATGTAGTCCGTCTGACGTATGTTGCAGGCCACCGCCGTCGCGACCTCCTCATAATCCTGGTACCCCGTCTTGACCTCCATCAAGGAACACTCCGTCAACCCTTTGTCCCTTGCGGAAAAAAACGCGCTGACCAAGACCATGAAAGCTTCCTCATGTAACGCGTTGGTTCCCTCCAGGCGGTTCCTGCTCCGAAAACTGGCCATGTGCCGATTCGCACGCAGAACCTCCCGCTGAACCAAAAGGCCGATTACCGTCAGGCGTTTCATCCTGCCCTCGGTCAATTTCTCGCGCGGAATCCCCCAAATCATTAAAATCGCGCGGATTTCTTCCCCCGAATAAATGGCACTGGCCATGTGGGGCCGGTTTTCCACCATGTCCTTGTTCATGTATATGCGCCCCGCCACCAGAGCGTCATACATGTCCCCCATGGCCTTGTACTCAATCGAGTTCCCCAACTTTCGCGCGTCCGCGGACGTCGCGGAAAACAATCTGGCGTATCCCCTGTTCGCCACGTTATAAATCGCCACGTCCTTGCTGTCCATCAGTTCCGCCAACACCTGCGCGGCATAAAACAACACTTCCTCGATACCGTAATGCTCCAGGCGGGAGACGACGTCGTAAACCCGCTCCAGGCTATCCTCCGGCTCCTGCAGCGCCGCTCCCTCCATATTCCCCCTTTCTAATTGTAATCCCCCCAATTGTGATTCTTCCGTCTGTGTCCTTTCAAATTCCAATTTACTCGCCCCTTTGCAGTTCTCTATTGTAAGCCACCCGCGGCGGTGCGCAAAAACGTTCCGCCCGCGCGCCGACGCTTCCTTTATTATATTGCATTTTTCCCGCATTGTAAATAATTTTGCACCTGATTCCTCAAAAGAGTTTCTTATGACATGTTACTTTTCCCACACCCCGTGAAAAGTAACTATGACATAAAAAAGAATCCTGCCCAAGGCATTTCCCTTCCGAAACGCCCTCATACAAGATCCTTTGTAAATTCTTCCATCAACTCCATAATCAGCTTACGCTTCACCTTGTCCAAACGGTCGTACATCTCGCACAATTTGTAGTTTTCTTCCATCATCCCATTGACGCTGACTGCCAACTCATATGTTCCCCGATAATCCGACAGACACAAAATATAATCTACCGAAACATTAAAAAACCTTGACAAGGACGCCAAAATTTCCGGCGCAAGGGAGTTACCCCCATTTTCAATACGGCTAATCGTCTGTTGGGACACGTTCAACCTTCCGGCAAGTTCTTCCTGCCTCAATCCGCGCTCCTTTCGGAGCGCCCTCACCCGATTCTGCACTTGCGGCCACCTCGCAAAAGGGGTACCATTGACGGCCTGCGGCCGTAATGGCAGTCCCAAATATTCCCCTTCTATTGTATCGGAATTTCCGCTTTGTGCTATCCAAATATTATGTACGCCTACGCGCATCCATATCCGTTTTCTGGATATTTTTCTCCTTTCACTTCCACCTCCATTTCCCGAAGCACCCTCACACAGTTCACGACGTACCGCCCCACCGCCGTCTCCTCCGACATCTGTACACCGTAAACGCCCGACTTGTAAATGTCATACAGCGCCTCGATTTCCCCTATCGTGGGAATCGGCTTCGTCTCCATGCTTTTTAGCACCTGCGTGGCAAGAAAAATCTTCACGTCAAAAAACAAGGCCTTCCCGATGATATACTTCTGGAACCGGGGAATCCGTTCCACACCGACATCGGTAGACAAATCTCCCCGGTCGACCAGGATATAATTTGTCAACGGCAAGATTTCGTTTATATTGTCAACCGCGTCCAATGTCTCAACCTTCGTAATCAAGTCGGTTTTCCCGCCGACCAGCGAACGCGCCTCCCGCACGTTTTCCGGCCTCCTGACAAATGACAACCCAACGAAGGACAACGCCCACTTATTCGCCAACTCGATAAGTTGCCGGTCCTTTTCAAACAGGAACGGAATGTCGTCGTGAATGCCCCGCACATGAACCCCCTTGTTATTAATCAGTACCCCGTCCGACTTGGACAAGAACACGATTTTCTCCTTGTCCGCCGACACCACCTCGAACTCGAAAATGCTGTCGTTCGCCCACGCCGTCATTCCCGGCTTCAAATGCTTGTAAAATCCGGGGTAATTAAAACACCGGCTGGATAACGCGAACGTCTTTCCTTCCTCCACGCGAACCCCGCCATCCGGCAAATCCTTCGTCCGCACCTTGTTCCCCGGCAAATCCATCAGGATGTCCGCGTCCGGAACCTGGTCCCGGATTTTCAAAATGGTTTGCTCCACGTCCTCGACGCTGCCATGCGCCCCGTTAATCCGGTAAATGTTCCTCCCGTCGTGAACCTCCGTCAACGGCACCTCGTTAAGCAGTGCCGGCCCCACCGTCAAAATAAACCGCTTCATCGCCTTACATGCATGTTCATTCGCCCGCCCACACGCCTAAAAGTCACGCGTGAGCATCAAATCCATGCTTTCCTCCTTCTTTTTATGTTGTTGGGGTCAAAACACGTTTTGCCCCCATGATACCCACGAGTTGCTCCGCACTACGTGCTCCCGCAACCCTAAAACACCTCAAATCCGCTCATTTTCCTGCGGAAAATGGCTACTTTGTCAGTTCCATGAAAATATCCGCATTCATTTTCTGCTGCCTGCGAAGCCAGTACCCGGCAATCAGCGAGGACAGCATGGTCGTCAGAATGAGCACCGTGAAAAATTCCACGTTAATAATTTTGTATGAATACGCCACCGTCGCCAGCACAATCCCCGGACCGCCCCGGGCGTTCATCGTCACCGCGAAATTTATCTTCGCCGCCCGGTTCAAATCCGTAAACTGTAAGAGAACCAGCGTCCCCACCGCCTCCAGGCCGAACGCGATGACGAAAAAGGCGAAAAACCTGACCACGGAAAAATCATGGATGACGTTCAGCTGGATTCCCACCAGGGCAAAATAAATCGGGATGAAAAACGAGAACATAAAATTCCCAAGGGATTCCATCCGGCTCTTCGTCTCGCCGTCCACGCCTGCGACCGCTTTCACGATATATCCGACAAGGAATGACGAATACATGATGTTGATTCCTACCTTGTACAAAAGCGCCGCCACCAAAAGCAGCACCGCGAAGCTTATCGTGTAAAAGTCAATCGGCCGGAATTTTTTCTTCCACATATGTACGTGGTCCGAAACCAACTTCACAGCCACGAACAACCCCAACGTCACGATGACGACCACCAGCATCTCAGGCAGCCGTATTTCCCCCGTCGTCGCGATCCGGGTGGCCGCGTTGAGCAGAATCCACAAGCACAAATCCTGGAACGTGGACACCGTCAGCACCGTGTCCGAAAATTTCGTGTTCATGATTCCCATGTCAAAAAAAATCTTCGAAATGACGGGAATCGACGTGATTGCCACCCCTATGGCGAACACCAAGCCGAACGACACCTCGTTTCCCAGCTCCCCGATAAAATGCTTCTCGAACCAGGAAATAAACGGGACCGCCCCCGCCATCGGCAGAACCGTCGCCCCGGCGAAGACACAGCCAATCGTGCGCGCGTTTTTTCTGTCAAACTCAATCTTCGTGTTATAACCGGACAAGAACATCAGGAAAATGAGCCCCAGCTGGTAAAAAATATTCAGTACCTTGCCCTCCTGCTCGTACGCCATGAATATGCTTCCCATGGCCCCGGGGGCAAAAAAGTACAAGCAGCTCCCGCCCCACAGCATGCCCCCGACAATCTCACCGACCACCCGCGGCGCCTTGATTTTCTCAAAAAGCGTGCCAAAGACATACGCCCCCGTCAAAAGCAAGGCAAGCGCTATCAGGGTAATGATGATTTCTTGTTCCGACAACGTCTCCAAACGCATTTACATCTATCCTTTCCTAATAAAAGTCGATTGCTTCGTGCAAAGCACTCTCACAATCGCCGCCCTCCGGGACTTTTTATAACAGAGTATAGAAAAAAAGTGCCGCAAATTCAAGCACTTTTCCCCTTCTTTAGCCGCCCTCTTAGAAAGTGGATAAAAATATAATTTGGTTGTTTTCTTAGAAAACGAGAAACGCTTGTTACAGTTCTAATGAATCTTCGTTTATGAAAAACTCATATAAGCCAAGATGGAGAATCCCGTCCTCATCCGTGCAATAATACTTTGAAGGATAATCAAAATACTTCTTCCCCTTCACATCATAACGCTTCGCATTGCGGAATAAAAAAAACTCTGTCAAGTAATTCAGATAGTTCGCGACAGTCGTGTTTGAAACCCGAATGCCCTTGACCGCCTGCAAGGTATTTTTGATTTTACATGCATCGGTAAGCGATCCGATGGAAGAACAGAGAGCATCCGTCAGTTCTTCAAGCGCATCCGGCAGTTCAATATCATATCGCTCAATAATAACGTCGGTATACAGAGGGCAACACGCCCGGGCCCATGTGATTTCAAGGGGTTTCAGCGTCATCTTCAATCGGCTAACGTCCTTGTACGCCTCATTCATCTTCCTTGAAAACCCTTGAAATCCCTATGGGTGAGGTCGTGGAGTCGTGAAGAGGCATATTCTTCATAAGCATCAGACTTGTCGCCTCCCCGCCCAGGTAGCGTCCAATACTGGCAATAAGCCGCAGCACGTCCTCTTTCATTTCATCAGGAAAAGCCGACAATACCGGCGCCGTCTCAAAGCTCAACGTCCCGTCAAACCTGATATTCGAAAGCCCCCGCCGAAACCCTTCCCAGTCGGTGGACGGCATGTTTTCCCTCGTCCTCGTAAACGTAAAAGGAATCTGGTGCAAATCCCCCGCCCCGTCATTGTCATGGACATGGAACACCTTCAGCCGGTAATCCAGCGTGGTCATGAACCGCTCAAAATCAATTCCCACCAGGTTGGCATGCCCCGTGTCAAAGCAAAACCCTAACACCTGCGCATGGTATTTCTCATTGACGCGGTCAATCCGCTCCGCCGCCTTTTTCGCGTCACAACACGGTCCCTCGACCAGGTGTCCGCCCGCGGATTCATATAAGTTTTCCATACAAATCGTAATCCCCAGTTCCTTTGCCAACGGCGCAATAGAATCTATAAACGCAAGCGTCCGTTCCCATTCGGCCGCCTCCGCCCCCATGCTGCGGGCAAGCTTGACACCATGGAACACGATATATGGACACTCCAGAAAATGGCAGACATACAAACTCTTCGGCGCGACCTCGTTCCACAAAAACGCATTCAACTCTTCGTTTCCTCCGGGAACATGAATCGGATACGGCATGTGCATCTGACTGATGGAAATTCCCGCCGAACGCGCGCCCGTCTTATGCGGAGTAAAAAAACGCTCCAACTCCTGAACAGATTGCGAAAAAAAACCATGCCCCGCCGGGGCGGGCGAACGCTTCGCGTTCGACATGGTATACCCGGGGGCATCCCCTAACTCATGCCCCGCCGGGGCGGGCGAACGCTCCGCGTTCGACATGGTATACCCGGGGGCATCCCCTAACTCATGCCCCGCCGGGGCGGGCGAACGCTTCGCGTTCGACATGGTATATATCGACGTGTTATTCAAATACGCGTTCAAACTAAAGTCCGCGCCAGAAAATCCTGCCGATGCAAGCAATGCGAACCCCTTCTCCGGACAATCATCATATACGACATTCTTTGTCTGTACTCCTATGTCAAGCATTTACTTCCTCCATTTCCAATCCCTTCCAAACGGCAAATATTCATCATTAAAATACTCAACCGGATTCTCCAGCCCCATCCCCCGCAATTGTTCCGCGATTTCTTCATAATAAATATTACATATAAAAATAGCGCAGTCCTTCGGCAATCCCCGCAATTCCTCCGGATCTTTCACCATGAGCCCTTCAAGCCTCGTACCCCACAGCCTCTTGTCATTATCACACGTAAAGAGCGGCGGGAACTCGCCGCCATAATATTGCATATAATTGCGGCACATGTTTCCCGCGCCAAAAAGCACACGGTTTCGGTACTTCGCCAAAACCCGCCGCTGTCCGACCTGCCACTGAAAATAATCCCCCATGGACTTCGCGAAATCCAGATATTTCGCCCGCAAAATTCCCGGTGTCGCACAAAATGAATCCGAAAAACGCAAAACAGCCGGCCCGTCAAAATCTATTTCCCGAAGCCCGCATATCAGCCCCCGCCAATCCGTCCGCAGGCCAAACGCACCCACATTTGCAAATGGCAAAAGCGAACATTCCGCGCGTCCGTCATTATCACAAAGAACAACCGCTTTCAGACGGTTTCCAAGCTCATGCACAAAATCATACATATTTTGCCCGCAAATATTGCAGACACCCGCGTCAAGGCAAAACCCGAATATCGGCACGCACGCCTTTATCCCCCGCGAACCGCCCGTCCGCGCGTCTTGTTCCTGAATCCGCGCTTGATTTTTCGCCTCCGCATTTAGCAAGTCAAGAAATTCCGCCGCCTCTTTCGCGTCACAAAACGCCCCACGCACCAGATGGCCATTTAAGTCCCTGCACTCATTCTTCAAAAGCAACGTGACCCCATTTTCCCGGGCAACGTATGCCAGCCTCTGGTAACACGAAGCCCGAATTTCCAAATCCCCGCCGTCTGCCCCTCTCTCGGAAAATGCGAATTCCCCGTCGTTTTCCCCGCCCGTTCCCCTTGCGGAAAACGCGGAACCATCCATGCCTTCCCCGTCCGCTCCCCTTGTGGAAAACGCCGGAATCACCAAGTACGGACACCCTGCCTTTCCACATGTCCGAATACATTCCTCCACCAGCCACAATAGAAACTCATTTGAACACGCGCGCTTGTCCCTTCCTTCAATTCCAGGTGCAATTGCAATCGCAACACGCATGCCATTTTTTTCAAATTCCGCACATGCATGCCCAACCAACGCGCCGCGGACGGCTCCGCCCTGAGCCGCACGCCCCCGTTCTCCTTCCATCCCCCTTTTAATTCCATCCGTCTGATTCGTGTAATCCTGACCCGCATTTTTCAATGCCCGGCCATCCCACCACGCTCCAAAATCCAACGCGACATTTTCAAACCCGGCACGCGCCATGGCCGCCGCCCCGCGCCCCGGACGCTCGGTATTTATAATGCCTTTCGGCGAACAAACGATATCCATAAATAATTTCATCCCTTTTCATCATCTTTAACGCTCCGTACGCATTTGGTTATTTAAAAAATCCTCATACGCAAGACGAACCCCGTCTTCAAGTTCGGTCTTATAAGTCCATCCCAGAGCCGTGGCCTTGCTTATATCAAGCAGTTTTCGAGGCGTCCCGTTGGGCTTTGATGCATCCCACTTGATAGTTCCTTCATAGCCAACAACTCTGGCTATCAATTCAGAAAGCTCCTTGATAGACAATTCTATCCCGGTGCCGGCATTAACCGTTTCGTCCCCGGAATAGTTGTTCATCAGGAATACACAAAGATTGGCAAGGTCATCCACATACAAAAATTCACGAAGCGGAGAACCGTCTCCCCAGCAAGTCACTTCCTTCAAACCAGTTATTTTCGCCTCGTGGAAACGGCGGATAAATGCCGGAAGAACATGGCTGCGCGTAGGATGATAGTTGTCGTTCGGACCATAAAGGTTGGTTGGCATAACGGAAATGTAGTCCGTACCATATTGCTTGTTTAGGAATTCACAGTATTTCAGTCCGGAAATTTTTGCCAGTGCATACGCCTCGTTTGTTTTTTCCAATTCCGAGGTCAGCAAAAAACTTTCCTTCATTGGTTGTGGAGCCATACGGGGATAAATACATGATGAGCCTAAAAATTCCAGCTTTTTACATCCGTTTTCCCATGCAGAGTGTATTACGTTCATTTCCAGAATCATATTTTCATACATGAAATCCGCCAGCGCATTTTGGTTGGCCACGATGCCGCCTACCTTTCCGGCAGCAAGAAATACATACTCCGGTCTTTCCATGGCAAAAAATTTTTCCACCTCATCCTGACGACAGAGATCCAACTCCTTGTGGGTGCGAGTGAGAATGTTGCTATAGCCTTGCCGTTTCAATTCACGGACAATGGCGGAACCCACCATGCCGCAATGGCCAGAAACGTAAATTTTTGAATTTTTATCCATTACAATCTTCCTCCTTGATAATTACCATGGAACATACTCATTCCGTGATAAACGCAAACTCCAATTTTCCCAAGCCAGCATGTTATCCACCATAAAACAATATACTTTTCATGCCCTATTCTGCACAATCTTATAAACCCTCGATATACTCAGTTCATACTTCTTCGCCAAATCGCTAATCTCATAATCCCCGCTATAAAAATCGGCCTTCAACCGGGCGTTCCTTATTTCCTTGTCCTGCCATGCGTGGTTTTCCGGGAAATACACCGTCGCCCCCGCCAACTCTCCCGCGACCACGCCGTATTTCTCCTCCCCGATTAACTCCCTTAAACGTTCCAATGCCTCTTTCGAATTCATTCTCCTTCAACCCTATCCCGTCCAATTCCAGTCCTATCCAGCCCTATTTATTGCAACTTCATTCCCCTGCCCGGACGCGTATGTCTGCAACCACATTCAAACCTTCCGCGCATTATTCAATAAACACCTTCTCACATTTCAGAATGGCATCAAAAATCTCCTGCCGCATCATGACTTCATCCGGAATCCTTCCCTCACCGATATATTTCCGGATAATCGTGCCGCTGATTTCCACCCGGTTCGTATTGTAATGCCCGCAAGTGTTGTCCGTCACGACCTGCTTGCATTTCGTGCAATAATACGGCTCCCGCGTCAGCAAAAGCTCGATTCCCAGGTCATGCTCCGCCATCAATTTCCTTGCCAGCTCGTGCGCGTCGTACGCCCCGTAATATCCGCCGACCCCCGCATGGTCGCGCCCGATGGTAAAATGCGTACAGCCCAGGTTCCTGCGGATGATGGCATGGAATATGGCCTCGCGCGGTCCCGCATAACGCATCTGGGTCCTAAGCCCCGCCATATACACCCGCTCCGAAGGATAAAACTCTTTCATCATCGCCTCATAGGCGGCAACCACCGCCGCCTCGGTAAAGTCCCCCTTTTTCTTCCAGCCTGTAATCGGGTTGATGAACAGCCCGTCGCAAACCTCCAGCCCCAACCGCTGGATGTGCTCGTGCGCCTTGTGGATGGGATTGCGCGTCTGGAAACCCACCACCGTCTTCCAGCCCTTTTCCTTGAAAATCCGTTTCGTCTCCTCCGGCTTCAGCGCCCCGTCCAGCAATTCGCGATTCAACAGCCTTGTCCTGCCGCCGATACGGTAAGGGCTCCTCTCATGCTCCTTTTTCACTCCCGGGTGCGCGTCCTCCAAAGTGCCAAACACCTTCTTGATGTCCGCGTCCGTCATCTCGTACTTGTCCTCCACGTCGATTGAGGCCACCGCCTCGCCTCGGAACAGCAAATCCAGCGTCTCTGGAGCAGCCAATTCTTCATAGACCGCCTGCGGCACGTCCAGCGTCACCGGAATCGTGAACACCTCCCCGTCCGCCATCGTATATCGATCGATGACGGAGCGGAAATCCTTCTCTCTCATGAACCCGTCAAGCGGATACAAAAGCCCCGTCTCAATATTGATAATGTCTTGTAACGTCTCCTCGTTAATTTCAACTTGCAAATGCCTCTGGTATTTCTCCGTCAAATATGAAAATGTCGTATCAGGCACCAGTTTTCGTATCGTTTCCCAGTCCCCGTTTTCCAACGCCTCCCTTACCCTGCTTGCCGAAATCACATTTCCGTCCTTTTTCAGCCGAGGAATTTCTTCAAACCCGATTCCATGGCGCGAAAGAATCATTTCCAATGTCCGATTATACTGTCTTGTCACGGTGTCCAGTGGTTCCGTTCCCACAAAACGCACCCGGATGTTCGCAGCCGGCGCAATCTCATTGGCGAAAAGAGTAACGTCTTGTGAACTGTCCACCACCCGGTCCTGCAGTTGCGACTTGTTAAAATATTCTGAAAATGTCAAGGACGAAAGGACAAATTTCCCACTCTCGACCACACGGACATTTTCCAAGCCTTCACATCCAGCCCTCACAAGGCGAATCCGGTCTTCGAACGAGAAAAATGACTTGTCTTCCTGCACCACGAACACAATCAACATGTCACACTTCTTCGCGCACGTTTCAATCAAATAGCGATGCCCCAGGGTAAAAGGATTGCAATTCATGACGATGGCACCAACCAGTTCCTTGAGCTTAGAATACTCTGAATAAATCTTTTCCAGCTTCTTCTTATACGCTTCCAATTCAGCCAGTTGCGTCTCCGCCAAGTTATAATTTTCCTTGCAAATTTGATGAGGCGGCTGTTTCTCCGACAAACTCTCCCGGAAAAAGTCATGTTCCCGAAGTGTGTCCAGCAGCCCCTCCGCCACAAGGCCGTGCGCTTCTTCCGTCACATGCATGTCGTCATAAAATAATTCACCATGCCGATAAGGACGAACGTCCAGTTCCTTATTATAGGAAATCACCCTTCCCCCGGCTCCAATCACGATATCTCCCGATTTCAGCGGCAACGCTTTTAAAATAGCCAATATTTCTTTCTGCCAGTCCATGCCGTCCAATGCAAAACCGTAGTTTTCCACAAGAAAAGACTCCCCGGGCGCATAGATATTCAGCAATTTCTGCAGCTGCGAGGCAAGCGTCCCCTCATCCCGCACCCCTATGCCAAGCCAGATACAGCCACCCACGATATATATTGTGCGCTTAAACTTCTCCGGTTGCCAAAGAGTTTTCCGATGCCCGTCCACGATATTCAAATATTTTCCTTTATAATCCTCAAAATGCCTGGCCCCATCCACGCCCACATAGGATTTCGGCGGGGTCAGCACTTCCAAAACACCTGTCGGCTCTTTTATATGTTTCGTCAAAACCGGAGACAACATGGGATCCTGGTAAAACTTTGTGTAGTGGATTTGTTCCTTTAAAATCCATTTTTCGTTTTTCGATAAATGCTCTTCTGGAAATTCCGGGAACCTTGCATTCAGAAACACCACCCCGGGAACGCCCTCCACGAATTCCCTCAAGGCAGAACGCATTCCTAAATGCGAAGCAACCAAGTCCTCCGAATATGTATCAAAATTAGAAGAATCGACCACGACATCGTTTTCCTTGTCATAAATGACGAAAAACAGCCCCCGGTTCCCAATCCGCCTTTCTTTTCCGTCAATCATCACGCTGCACATGCGTGGCGAATCCACCTTCTGCATTCCCGCGCTTTTTACAAGGACATCCGCTTTCCCCAGCTTGCATCTTATGCTGACGGAATGCGTGTCAGAAATCTTTTCGTCCACCTTGCGTCCTTCATCTATCACGGCACAGTAAGACACCCTCCACTTGTTCCAAAGGTTGATATCCAGTCCCAATGTCCGAAGTCTCTCGCCCATCTCCTCGGTAAATCTGCTGCTCCCGCAAGGAGTATCCCTTGATGTGATAATGATGGAGTACCCGTCTTCCTCTGCCTGGCGGAGCAAGTCAATATAACGCGAAAAATCCGCTTCCGCCCAAAACACCTCCGCGCTGGTACGCTCAATCTCAATGGCATCCAATCCCTTTTTGACATCATCAAGCCTCTCCAGCACGTTCCCGCAATCTGCTCCCCTATCACAACACGCCGAGCATGTTTGCTCCCGTGATTCAATCATGGAAGACAGCGTGCCCCCCAATGCTTCTAAAGCACTCACCAGTTGGCTGGTATTTGCAATCCCTTCCACATATCGCGTGATTTCATCTACAAAAAACAACATGTCCGAGACAAGCCGTCCCCTCGCGTCAGCATTTCCCATTTCTGACAATATATCTGCCGCCTCTTGCAACGTTCCCAGTAATTCACATATTTTTCCATGTTGCAGCTTTCTCATCAAGTACTCCTCCTCACACCATACCGCAAATAGATTTTTCGCCAATCCCTTGGCATTTGTACCTCTTTACAAGCCCTTTTCACCCACATCCCCCATACTTATCCTCAACATAATCCAGCACCGCCCGGTACGTCTCCTCCACCGACATCTTGTCCACTTCCAGCACCAAGTCCGGGTTCAACGGCTCATCAAACGCCGTGTCAATCCCCACGATTTGCGTCTTACCCACGTTCTCTTGATACATGCCCTTGACGTCGTTTTTCATGCTGGCCTGCAAGTCCTTCTTCAAATAAATCTCGTTATACCCGGATATCTTCCTCCTGGCGAGCTGCCGCAAATGCTCCAGCGGCCCGATGTTGCAAATGATTCCGATAATGTCATTTCGATCCAGAAGATACGCCCCGAGAATAATCCGCTTGATGTTCGCCTCCCGGTCGGCGTCCGAATAGCCCAAGTCGCGGTCGAACAAATCCCGCACCTCGTCCCCGTCCAGCAGATAACACTTCTTACCCAGTTCCTTAAAATGTGCTTCCAACTTTCTCCCGATGGTGGTCTTGCCCGCCCCGGAAATACCAATTAACCAAAGAATCATATAAATCCCTCCTATTTTTTCCGCCGGTTCCTTCGTTTTCTGGAAATCCCGCCTCACGATTCCTATAATCCGTCCAAATTGGAAATCTTGTCCTAGAATCCAATTTCGTTGTAATATACCCTTTCCGGTGAAATCCCCATAGCCTCAAATTCATGCCCTATACTCCGGCCATACCGGCTTGAAGTTACTAATATATTGTACTCCTTGTATGTACCGCACAGTTCCTCCGGCACAAACACTTCTTTTCCTTCAAAAACATATGGATGCGCCCCCGCCTTCTTGTCACTATACAGCATCCTCTTCCGCAAATCCTCACTCATTAACGCCAACATCCCCTTGCAGTCATTTCCCGTACCATATAAAATCAACTTGTCATGACTTTTTATATACTCCATCATCCTTGCGATTTTCTCTTCATTAAATTTTGCCACCCGCTCTTTTGCCGTTTGTTTTAATTCAAATCGCTCGAATTCTGGACTAATATCGTCCAACACCATATGTTTCCTGACGTTCCACAACTGCCAGCTTATCCATTCCCGCATGTTTAAATCCTCGGACTCATCCCTGCCAAATATCTTTTTCTCGTCGAAACGAAATGGCTTAAGGAACAAATCCTGCAGCTCCCTGCGGGAAAATTTCAGACAATTCTCATAAACATAACCATATCTTTTTTGATAGGGACTGCATGCGATGGAGATTCGAAAACGGTCAAATTCTGAAAGGAAGTCCTCATAATCATTGAACACGGCTTTCAAATCAAAATCCACGCTGCCACGATACGCCAATGGCGCACCCGCGCTCGTAGTCTGCATCATCGCATCCGACCACTTTATGCCAAGCCTCTCACAAACCTCCGACAATTTTTCCCGGGGATTCACCTTGATATCCTCAAAACGCATCTTGAACTCTTTCCAATGACGATATGGAAAACAACTCTCGCCCATCCCCGACAAATCTGAAAACATTACTCGGTACGCCGATGGTGCAATCCATTTATCCATCATCCTTGCGCATGCCGAACCGGTTCTCACGACATTGTTCCTTCGCAATATTATGCTCTGGCCATTCACCCTTTCGTCTTCCAGCCATAATGCAAAGAAAGGAAATTCCTCCCTGGACGCGAAATGCGGCTCCCAATAGACGACCCGTTTCGAAACATCTTCCATCCGTTCCCCGCCACACATTTCTGCATAAGCAACCTGGAAAAGCACGAATAATTCCTGGGACGTAAAACTCTCCTTCAGACCCAGCAATCGTTTTGCGCTTTTTTCAAATCCATCCTTGTTTAGAAAATACATGTCCCTGCTGCCCGCTTCTTCATCATACATTTCCCAAAATGCGTCCAGCACCTTGTCAGAGTCCATGTTTGCCAGCCGTATGCAGTAATAAAACAAGTTTTCATTCAAATCAGAATATGGCATCACCAAAACCTCCGGGTGCCCGTCCATCACGCCTCGAAAGAAAACATTCCCGCTCCATCCGGGAATGTCCCCCAGAAGTATTCCCCTGGGCAGCAACCCCGAAATCCCATACTTTTCCTCGCCCTGATTCAAATATGAATCTATCAAGGCAAAGCAGCGGCTGCATACAAAATACTCCGTATAATTTCCAAATCCCATCTCCCCGAGCAGATGTCCTAACTTGTTTTTATTCGCCTCGCCTACCTCCTTCAAACGATTATGGTAATCCGGCACGACCAAACACAAAATATCGTTTTCCCCCGCTGAAACATCCCGTCCCAACTCTATATATTTTACCGTTACTTCCCCACCTTCCACGGTTTCCAAATAGTCCGACAGCAATTGGCAAAGCCGTCTGTCGCCGGTCAGCCAGACTCTTTTTTGGTGCAATACATGAACCAGATTTCCGACAGGAATATCCGTGTAATCCTTAAGGAGGAAATACTGCCGATTCCTCTCATATCCGCAATAATCAAAGTACTCGGTCAGCTCCTCGCCCAACGCGCCATGCTTATCCTTACAATTAATAAATATCGGTGATGAAAAGCGGCACGTCGCGTCCGGGATGCCCATCACTTCCTTCCCCAGCAGCCGTTTTGTTCCATCGCACCGCTTCACGGCAAATGCGCAAATATCGACGCCCCTTCCCATAAGTAAATCGCATGCGTCCTGCGCCTCCCTATCGTCTCCCAGGATAACAATTTCACGCTTGTCTTCTAGATACCGTACCAATTCATCAAAATCGCCAATGGTATCTTGTACGTTCCCCCGCAGCACGTTTTCTTCATAAATCTTGTCAATGCACTCAAATGCCGGTGACACGCTCCTTTTCACCAGTTCACGCAAGTCCCCATAATCCGATATCCCCTCCGTATATATCAGCAGTCTGTTCTCTGGTTCCGTCCTGACCTCGTAATTACTTTTGTAACCGAACCACTCCCAGTATTTCCCCATTACGGATACCCGAACCTTGCATTCCCGCAGATACTCCGCAAAGGAAACGGCAAGTTCGCAGCATCCACAAATAACCACTTCTTTGTACTCCGGGAAAACATCCGTGAACTGCAACGCGTCCTTGTTCCCCCGCAGTTCTTTCAACATGCGAAGTTCTCTATTCGCCTCGGAATCCTGGAAGCCGCAGGCAAGCAGTAACCCTTCCTCATCTTTAAGGGGGAGCAAGTCTATCATGCCATCCTGCCGCCAAACATGTTTTTTAAAAACAGATTTACACTTTTCCCAAATCCGTTCATTCAAAACCAATGGTGTTTCATTTAATCTACACTTTTCGTCTTTATAAAAATCTCCATTCCAAAAGCGAAGCATTTACTCCTCCTTCTCATATACTTTTACCAATTTATGGTCACTCGCTTCACACACATAGGCAAAGCCGGATGCCACCCTTGTCCGCCGCAACTAGCGTTTATCGTTTTTAATCCTCCGGAAATCCAACTTCGTAGTCTTCATCCCTTCCAAAGTAAAATTCCCTTTTAAATAGATAACCTCTTTGCTCCCAATATTGATATATGTCCATAACTTCCAATCTCCCATATAAGCTCCTGCTTTCCTCTTTCAACTCTTCCAGGTAAATCTTGGAAGACAATAATATGGCTTGTATCGTGTCAGGAAGCCGTTCTCCCGGCTCGAAAATGGGGATTTCAAGTTTCGCACATATGCACTGCTTACTTTTGTCAATAATACCGCCTATTTTCTTTTTGTTCGTTTCTGTAAGTAAGCCATACAATTGTCGTGAGTGCTCCCCGCCCATTCTCAGCGCAACGCTACCCTCCGCATACATGGCAAACTTTTCATTTAACAGTTTTTCGATAGCACAAACCGTATTTTTCACATTCTCATATGCCTTATATGCATATGTCGTATATTGAAACTTCGAGTCTAAATCCAATTCCTTTGGAGATTCACCCGCCAACTTCCGCAGCTCCTTAAAATACGCCAACTCTTTTTTTGTCCCCTCTAACAATATGGCTTTCTCCTGCCCTTGCTCATAAAACAATTCTTCTCCCGTTTTCATGCGGAGGTAAATACCGTCTTTTATGACTCCCCTATAACCAAAAAGCCATTTTAAATCAATTCCTGTCTTTTCATTCAAAAGCGTTCTCAGATTGTTCTTATTATAGTAACCCACGTCCTGAATCGGAACATACTCCCTATCCCATGCCAGTTCATCTACCTTTTGCTTTTTCAATAACCGGCACATTATTTTATTAAAGTCCAAAAGGCAAAATAATTTCATAATTTCCTTTGCCTCCCATGACGCATGATATACTTGGAAATGTACATGAAACCATTTCCATCCACCTTCATATCCATGGTCACTCATATAAATCCTATAAAATCCGTCCCCCAGGAGTTCGTCATAAAAACGTAACTGTGCATCCAACTCTTTGTTTTGTTCTTTGCGAGCCGCCCTCGTTGCATATTGTTTTTCAAACGAATCCCTTCGGACACTTAGCATGGGAAGGTGCAATTCCAGAAAGGCGTGCGCCAGATATACGGTCTTTTGTTCACTTTGCAATATTACCCGGAGAAGGTTCCAAAACACTTCCGAACAAGGTGTCACCCTTGTCAGTCCGGTACAATGATTATATTCCGATGGAAATAGCACGCTCAAGCAGTCGCTTATCAGCTCAAATTGATAGCCTTGATCCATAATATTTTTCAGCAGCGGACTATTGTCCTTGCCGATATGGTTCACCCGATATCCAAAATCATCCACCTGGTGCATCTCGCAAAACATGTTCTTGCAAGTGGGTTTTGTGTAAGGTGTTGCTGTATAAGCATTATGAAAATATACGGAATGTTCACGCCTATTTTGGAGATAGGCAAGTTCCGGCGCATCTTCATAAGACAGCGCATCCAACCAGTAAATGACGATTCCCTCTCGTTGCGTCAACGAAATCCTTTCTTTTATCTGGGAAAGTAGTTGTCGAACTTCATCCCAACATCGTACCAGCCTGACTTCATCCGTCATCGTATTTAAAATCTTTTCTGCTTCAATAAAATTCCGCATGCATATCGCGAGAAAAAACAACTTTTCACCAATTCTCTTTCTGTCCGCCCTCTGCATACCATGCCCAATCCTCTTTTTCTGATAATAATATTCATATAATACAAGGGATGAGCCGTCCACCGATTTTTCCAACACCCGGCCATCTAATTGAAGCTCTTGACTCATCTTCAACGGAGTGAAAAATCGATAAAACTCCATTTGCAGATAAATTCCCTCGTTTTCCAATATGTCATACACCGATTCCGCCTGAAATCCATACCTCCAGAGCCAATGCAAAAGCTCTATCGTCCCCGTATAGGAAACAATATATATCTTATTCGCGTCACTCAATATCTCTTTATGGTTTTCCAGTTCCTTCGGAGCGCCTATTAACAATGTCCGTATGTTTTCCGTCCTCGCCCACCCCGAGATTAGTTTTAACGCGTGCTCGTCCATGCTTAAGAACAGAACCTCCCTGCCCGTTTCCGCAAGTCCCCTTACCCACTTTCGGATAAAATTGCTTGCTTGTCTTGAAACCCTATATGCCGGATAATGTCTGTCCAGTTCATATTTCTCAATTATTCTCTCAAGTTCCTTGTCTATATCCAGTTTTTCCATTTCCATCCTTTATTCATCCCTTCCTTTAATCCGTGCTTTTCTTTTCGTGGAACTTGTTTGCTCCGTATATGGAAAGAACACCAGATCCGCCCCCCGCTGCCGCAAATACGTCCCCTTTGCCATCCACTCCGGATCGTCCTCATAGTCGCTTCCGGAAAACTGGACATCAAAATGATACAACCGATATGCTTCCTCCGTCCCCGGCCGCTCGGGCGGAATCCGCACCGCCTCGTCCACGAACCTGCACGCTTCCACAATCTTGATTCTTTCTTCAAACGGCACGTACGGGCTCGTCTTTTTATCCCTTATGACCTGCTCGTCTGTCACGACTCCCACAATCAGATAATCACACTGTTCTTTCGCCCGCCTGAGCAAATTCATATGTCCAATGTGGAACAAGTCAAATACCCCCGCGACATAGCCGACGTGATATTTTTTCGGTTCTTCTTTTTTCTCCACACGCACTTGCTTTGGGGGCCTATCATATTCCAGATTTGGATTGTACACTACAAAATCCTTTATCCCCATGGACTTCAACTGTTCCATGACGGCGTCAAAGTCCTTAATGCAAATAAACACCCGAAACGGAACCTCCTGTTTCTGTAGCTCCTTTGGCGGACTTATCTTTAACGCCTTCCCGTTTCCGATGTCCTCCATGGCGGAAAATGTCTTCCCCCACTTCCCATCATCATTATCCACGATTCCGAAAACCTCATAATGCTTACCAAACTGCAAGACAAATTGCTCCGCAAACTTTCCCGAGCCAAACAGATAAATTTTTTTCCCTTCTATATTTTTGAAAATGTTTGTGAAAAGCCGTTCATACTCTTCTTGTGTATAGTCCATTCTATGCCGGTTTGAAACCACCGTGCGCCAGTCCCTCCTATGCCGCCTGTGATAACTGGCAAGCGTTTTCTCACTCCTGAGTTTCCTGATAAACACCTCGGTAAACTTCCGCCAGACTTCCCGGTGCTCCCACAGTTTAAAATGCTTCAACACGTCGTCCCTTGCCAAAATGGATTCCAAATAGGCACGGTCTCCGTATATCAAGTCAATCGTCCGCATGAAAATCACGTTCGCCGGTAAATTTTCCAAATAGAACTCCTGGTCAAAAAACAAAAAGCCACCATCCGCATGAAAACAATTTAACGAAACCAGATCGATGTACCCTCTTTTCAAAACAACTCCGATGTCTTCTTGTTCCCGCAAACTTCCAAAGGCCAATTTCTCCCATTTATCCATGTTGGGATCGTCAAATTTCCGTTTTTCCCATTCCGGCTCGAACTGCCGCCAATTCACTTCATCATAAGAAACGGCCTCCGACGAGTTTAAAACGATGCTCCTAAAACGTTCTAACTCGGACATGAACCGCCCCTTGTCCGCTCTTAGCAGTTTTCTAAAATATTGCGTGGCGATTTCTCCTTGAACATAGGGCGTTACAAAAGAATCTCCATCTATCTTGCCATCCGCCATCGGCACGTTATGTTCTTTTAAATACCTGGTATTTTCCAACAATTCCGTAATTCTTTTTTGCCCCTCGGCAAATAAAGCCTTTTTACAGACATTTCCGCCACGTTTAATCACGGTTGCAAGCGCGTCTTCACGTCCCCGGTCTCCCGACACCGTAATCTGATCCGCATCTGTCAATTGACCGCCCATTGAGCACTCTATCAGAAATCCGTTCGCCATGGGATGAAACATCCCGTTTTTTAGCAAATCGTCATAAAGTCTTTCCTCTTCCAAAAACACGGTCTGCGGGCAATGGTATTGCGGAAACACGCGGATGTCCAGGGATTCATTTGGAATGTAATCATCCGCCACCATTACCTGGGGACGCAAAAGCGCGGGCATGACGGAGTAAAACCTTTGTCTTTCAAATCCTGCCTCAAAAAGCATCTCCTTAAGTTCCGCTTTCGAATATGCCCGCCCTTGTATTTCTCCCATCCTTTTTTGGCTCACCTTGACATAATTGTCAATGCCGTCCAAGACATGTCCCGTATACGCATCCTTGTCGCCGCAAAAATAGCGAATTGCCAGTCGATTGTCCGCGGCAATCAACATCTTCCCCTCAGCACGCAAAAGACCTTTTAACTTTCTCAACAACAGACAAGGCCGTTTACTTTTTTCAACAATTCCGGCCAGCACGATATAGTCAACCATTTCCGCGCACGCGTCAAGCTCCTCCACACCGCACCGATGCGTCTCCAACCCACGCTCCACAAGAACGTCAAACAACACGTCCCACATTTGCGCGCCTGCGTCCGCCACGAAAAGCGCCTTGTCTCCTTTTTTGAAAGGATACCAACCAATCAGGGCCTTGGGCAGTTCTTTCTCTATCATTTCCATCTGCATAATTGTTCCCCCTAAGAATTATTACCGTCACTTTGCCGGTCAATGACCATGCGGCATGGCGTACACTTTTCGCGACCCCCGGCTAATAATCCATATTGAAAAGCAAATAATCTTGCACCGGCACAAATTCCACGATTCTTTCATCCGGCACGCCCAATTGCAAAAGCTGTTTGCGCGCATTTTCTTTATCCCGTACCATGGTAACCACGAACACCGCCCCGTGAAACCGTTCTACCGCCTGCGCCGGCTCGTACACCGTGACTCCCTGCAAGGTCTTTCCCTGCAAGTTTGTCCCGTTGTCACAATATGCGGCCACTTTTCCCGGATAGCGATTCTCACTAAGCGCATGAAAAAACGTTCCATATTTTCCGGCTCCGAAAATGACAATTTCATGATTTCCCGCCGCCTGAAAACATGTCCTTACCGCTTGAATCTTCTCCCCGTACCGCTCTTTACAACGCATATACAAGACTTCCGAGCCCTTCCACCATAACTTAAGTAATGCCCTGTCATACTCACTCAGACTTTCTTCGGTTAGCATCCCTTGTTCTTTCGCATCCATGAGCCATCTTCTTAATTCTTCGATTTCCTCCGCGCTTTCCTTCCAATACCGTCCCCCGGCGGCCATATTGTGAAACCGCCCCAGACACTGCTCCGCCATCCTTTGACATACCGCATGAATCCACTCAGCCGGGACGCCCATTTCTAATATCCGCCCGTATTCATCCAAAAGGTACCGAAAGGCCTTGACGTCATACCCGGACGCCTTTCGATTGTCCTGCCGATAATGATAAACGACCTTGTCCAGATACAACGCCTTTTTAGAACGTTGAAACACCTGAAAATTAAATCCAATGTCCTGATATGCCGCCCCGGGAGTCTCATTGAGTCGAATTTGCTTTATAAAGGAGGCCTTGTACAAGCCAAGCCACAAGTATGCATCCGCCGAGAAAAGCGCCGGATGCCCGCTCGGGTTTAACACGCCTCCCGCATTTCTCGCATCCCTTATCTCGTATGCCACTTGAACGTCGTTCGATATTTCCCAAAACGCCCGCGCCACACCTTTCACATAATCGTACCCTCCCGGACATTGCGTGTCTGGTTCGTTCCCTTCCAACGGATTTTTCACACTTGGCATCGCCCGCGTATCCACCGCCATGCTTTTATATAAGGTTTCATACATGTCTCTTTCAATAAAGTCGTCCGTCTCCACGACGCCGATATATTTCCCCCCGGCAAGCTCAAGTCCCAGATTCAATTGGTATCCATAACTTTTCTTATCAGAACGGACGCACCGAATCCGCGAATCCTTGGCGGCGTACTCCCGCAAAATCTCCCAGGTTCCATCCGTGGAACCCGCGTCAACCGCAATGATTTCCAAATCTGTAAACGATTGATTCATCACGCTTTCCATGCACGTTCTTATATATCCCGCCACGTTTAAAGACGGCATAATGACAGAAATCTCCGGCATCACGGACTCCCCCTTTCCTCTTTTCGCCGACCTATACCCATCCGGGCATCCCGCATCAGACGTGCTTCGCGCCAGCGGACGCTTACGCGCCCGGCAAAATATGCCATTACGGCAAGTTGCATAGCGTCACAGACAATGGGTTTTTTCTCCCTACACGAATAAAACATGTGTTTTTTGAATCCCTTTTTCCTTCAATATTTGATACATTTCCTTCGAGTACTTCCCGGCAACCAGATACGTCGCGTCCGAATGCCGTCTGCAAATCCCGCCCACGTCGCACACCGGCACGCCCTCCACTTCTTTGCCGCTTAACTCATCATTCGAATCGCAAAAACAGATAATATTCTTTTTGACCCCATTCCTCTCTAAATAATGAAGGATTCTTCGCCCGTACGCGCCGGCGCCAAAGATGATCAGCCTCCCGCTTTCCGCCAGCAAAACGTCATCATATAAAATGTCACCGATATATTCCATGCGTCACACCATCCTCGTGATTTTTTTGTATTATTTCTTGTTTAAAACCACCGTGATTACCACCGGATAATCAACATCGTCAACCTGAAAATCTTCCTCGTGCAAATCCTCCTGGCATAGGCCGCAAACCATTGCCGCCGCGGTTTTCACATTTCCACGGATACGCACCTTCACGTTTTCCTTTCCAAACAGCGGCTCAAAAAGCTTCCGCATCGCGTCTTCATGAAAGCAATAATAACTCCCCCACAAATCCGCATCATAACGGGAAACCGGGGAGATTCCCGAAACCGTGAGGAGCGCGCTCCCATTTTTCTTAAGCATCTTATAAATATTTTGAGCTACCTTTTTTATGTCAAAAATAAACATTAAAGTCTGCGTTATAATCGCGCAGTCATATTTGTCGCATTCAATTCCTTCACCGGTTTCAAGGTTCCCCTTGATGCGATTGTCGCCCCATCCTTCTAAATGAAGCATGTAAGAATGCTCCACCCTGCCTTCCCCATATCGCAACGTATAAGTGTCTTCCGCGATTTCCAGACAGTCCCCGTGTATCAGAGATTTATTCTTTTCCAGAAAGTCCTCTATGTAATAACGGTCTATCGCCTTTCCCCTCTCAAGTCCAAAGCTTCTGCTGACCGGGCTCGTTCCCATTTGCGCGATAGCGTTAATAACGGGATATTTCTTCCGATACTCTCTTCTCAGAAGCTCCCGTCCTATTACCTGCAACTGGTCATGGTCGCCCACCTCGACTTTCTCTCCCGCGTCAAAATGGTAAAAGACCGCTCCCCCGCCTTCTGCCGTCAAATGCCGTCCGTCCTCGAACAGCAAACCCTCACATTCCTTATACGGCGGAAAGGCGACGCCAAACAAAATCCGTTCTTCCCCGACCCCTAAATCATGCAACTGCCGCCACATGGAAACATATTGATAAGACATTAAAACAATGAACTCGTCATCTTGCAAACGCTCCTTTATGTCGTCTGGATGACAAAGGGGGACATCCGTCTCTTTATAATCCGTCTTTTCGTAGTGGCGTTTACTTTCCGATAGGTCTTCTGCCGTCATCCCGCTCTTCAACGCCTTATTATCAAGAAATCCCACCACGTCAAAATTGTCTTTTATATAGTCTTCTTTTTCCTTATATAATTTTCCGGTACCAAACACAAAGACCTTTTGCACTTCGCCGCCCCCTCTTTCATGTCGCGCCCTTTCGTCGTGTTCCCACTTACTCTGTCCAATATTCCTTAATTTTTCTTTCAAATTCGCCAATGTTCCAATCCCGTGCCACCTTACGCGGAATCCTATAAGGATTCGTCCCGGAAACCCATAGCGCGTTTTCCGTCGAAGCCGCCTTTTGTATCCCGCATCTTCGGCATATTTCTACCGTGTCATCGTCAAAATCAACCTCCGGCCCGCCAAAAGGGTAGGAAAACAATGTGATTTCCTTATTTAAAAGCCGCGACAGTACGTCAACCGAATCTCTGATTTCCCTCTCCTGTTCCTTCTTGTCCAGGTTGACAAGTGACGGATGGGACACCGTGTGCGCACCTACCGATACCATCCGTGCGCTATCCATTTTCCTGCAGTCATCCGGCGAAAGCAACCGGTTATTTTCTCTTACCTTCCGCTTCAGTCCCCGCCAGTTCCACAACTGCTTCAACCATTCTTCCCTCTTATCGGCACCTACATAGTTTTTCATCAGATGATGAAGCCCCAGGTAGCAATTCTTCCGATACTCGTAGGTGCCCGTATTCCATTCACAATGAAATTCGTCATCCTCAAGCTTCAGCGATGGTGGAAAATTCTCACCAACGATTAGAAGTTGCTCTAACTCGTCCCACCAGAATTCCTTCGTCTGGTTCAGTCCTCCCGTGCTGACGAATACCGTCGCGGGTACTTCCAGCTCCTCCAAAACCGGTACCGCGTAGGTCAGGTTATCCAGATATCCGTCGTCAAACGTAATCGCCACCGCATCCGTATCCAACGAGTTCCAGTCATCCTCAAAACGTACGATTTGATAATTGTTCTTCAAATACAGCATCTGCTGGCGAAACCTGATTGGAGACACGCAAAGCAAGTTATAATCCATCTCCGAAACGTTCACTCTATGGTAATATAATACAAGAACTCTATTTTTCCCCATTATCCTTCCAATCTTTCTTCAATATTTCCATCATGAATTTTGCCGCCCTCCCGCTGGCATGCCCATCCTCATGAACCCCGTATTTTTCCAGAAATTTCCCCACCCTTTCCGCGTATGATTTTTGGTCGAATCTCATAATGTTCTGACACAATGTTTCATTTGATTCTGCCATCGCAAAGGGAAGTGTATCATAATCTATCAGCAATCCGCGTTCCCCATCAATATATTCCCGTCTGTCCGGGGCGTATAAAAAAACCGGGCTTTTCTTATACGCCGCCTCAAACATAATGCTGGAATAATCGGTAATCATCACGTCCGATGCCACTGCCAGTTCCTCACTGCTTGGATACGCTCCGGCATTCACGATATGCTCATCCTCCGGCAAAACATTTTCCCCAAAATTCAAACTCGGATGGAGTCGGACAAGCAAGTACCACTCCCCGCCCCATTTTTCAACGATGACATTTCGTAATAATTCCATGTCCAATTGAATGGACATGCTGCGATTCCTTTCATATTCATCCGCCCTATATGTGGGTACGTACAAACAAACCCTTGCATTTTCTTTTAAGCCAAGTCGAGCCAGCACCGATGCCCTTATTGTCTTGTCAAAAAGAAGATCGGAGCGTGCAGATCCTACCCTTATCACCTTGCCTTTAAAGCCAAACCCGCTTCTGCACGAATCTTCATCAAATTCACTTCCTGAAAACAGATAGTCCATCCTCGCCCCGTCATACCGTATTGCCTCCACAACGTTCTCCGACACGCAGGATGATTTGTCATCCAAATAAAAGCTTTTAAGCGTAATACTGGACCAGTGTTTTACTTGAATATACACTTGATGCTCTCTTTTTCTTATGTATGTAGGAACGAGATCGTCAAAAAGCCATATTTTTGCCGTCTCCATCTCATAGATATACTGTTTCCAGTTTTGTTGGTAAACCAGCCTCACTTCGTCCGGCCGCTCCAACGCCAAGTCATTTACCACCCAGACGATATCTAATTCTTCCTGCTCTCCCAACAAGGCCCTGGTAATTGCCCTCGCATGCTCCCCGTACACTCCGATTAGCATTATGACTTTGTTGTTCTCGATTTTTTGGCAACAGCACCACTCGATATATTCATTTCGAATTCTTCCAAAATCCTCTTTCTCAAACTCTTTCAATGCTTTTCTTCTATTTATCTCCAACTTCGGCAACACATAATGACATTTGATACCCATTCCCTCTAACTGTTCTACCATGGATACATAAAAATTAGTACTGGTTATTAATACGATAATGTCTTGTCCACGGTACCTTTTTAGCACGTTGGGATTTTGAATGCGTAACTCCTCATACTCCGTGTGCCAAGCTTCACCGCAGTATGATCCAAGCCTTTGGCCTTGTTTCCTCTTATCACTATCTATCACACCAACTATCTGCATATGATTACAACAATTTCGCAGGAAATAATCCAGCCCACCGCCAACACCAAAGATAAAGAGTTTCCTTCCTTTTTTACACTCCTCAAACTTCTCCCACGTCTGGCCTTCTTGTGCCATATTTTCACACAAGTGCGTCCCCTTTTCCATCGCCCTTGATATCATGTCCACGAATTATCTCTCCCGTCTTTTATAAGAATCCCCGGCGGCAGCGTGCAGATGACAACACGGCTTCCGTACACTGCCCCTACCTATATGCATACACGAAATCCATGTCACCATCTCTTGTGATTTGCCAGGAAAAACCTGACTTTTTCAAAATTTCACGCATATCCTCCATTTTTTCATGCCGGCCTTTCAACATGACAAGCGCGGCCTTGTCTAACATCGCGTCCCGTGAAAGTCTTTTCATCATCTCCCAGGCCCGCTCTCCCAGGCCCATTACCAAGACGACGTTATAGTGAAAATGATACTTGTCTATCACGGCCCCGACTTCTTCCACGTCAGGTTCATACTCGTATACCTTCTCCACGTTTTCACGTCCGCGGAAATAGAATGACGATGCTTTTGTACGCGCCCCGACGTCTAATATGACGTCTCGTTTTCCATTGTTAATATGGTAATTATAGCGCTGATTTCCAAAAACCTCGTAAACGTCATCAAATTCGTCCTTTGTTCCGACTTTTACCATCGCGCCGTCCAATTCCAGCGAAAGCATTCCATCCGGCAACACGGAAATCGTATCAAATACCTCTCCGTAAATCCCAAACAGCGCCTGTCCAAGCATGATTTTTTCCGCGCCGATGCCGACGCGAGTCAATTCCTGGATAATACGGAAGCATTCATTTACATTCAGCACCATTATAATCACTTTTTCGTACTCATATTTCCCTATTTCATTTACTTCGATAAATTTCTTTCCCGCATACCATCCCGTTTCCCTTCTGTCAATAAAGGCCTTTACGTAGTACCTCTCATTAAGTTCTTTTTCATGTTGTCGGAAAAATTTTCCCATACCATAGATTATCACATTTTCTTTTTCCGCTCCCTCCGTGTTTATGGCCGTATAACTTCCGTATAAATCGACATATGCCCTCTCTGTCTCCCGTCTTATCCCAATGGAATCCGGCAAAAGGAATTTTTCCTTTTTATCATTTGACACGTTGACCCGAAACTTGTCACTTGCCCCGCAATGTGTTCCCGTCCCGTCAAGCCCGATATTCCGCACCAGCGATTCATATGGAAGAACGCAAATCCCGCCCGCTTCGAGCATGAGCAATGACCAGTATACATCCCATATGTCCCCCTTGCCCGCGACATTGCTCAATAGCATTTGCTCACAATCATTTCCCCATGTCGCCAACGCGCCAGATTTTTTTTCATCCCTCTTAAGCCTTTTTAAAATATCGTTGTCAAAGCTGAACCTTCTCCACCTATCCTTCCACGTCCCCCACCCCCAGGAGGACGTCCTTCCACAACCATAAACGTCATAGATGTCCCGTTCCACCTCTATCGGATCGTTAAACCCGCCGACACACCATACTCGTTCATCCTCACGATATTTTTCAAGGCACTGCTCCATAAAGCGCATGAAGTTTACGGCAGGCACGCAATCATCCTCTATGACGATTACCGCGTCGTGTCGCGACAAAGCATGACCCACTCCCGATATGACGGAGTTTGCCACGCCCTTGTTGGTATCAGAAACATATAACGTCGTCGGACAAAAGTCCGCCTCCCGAATCAGGCGGTTCACCTTCTCCCACTCCGCTCGATGTTCCTCCTTTCGCAAGCCGTCCTGGAAAATATATAGCGTTTTCGGAAGCACCGTATTTTGGCTTAACGCGTTTATCACCTCGCCCGTGTGATAGCTTCGATTGTATGTTAATAAAACCGTGGCAATGTCCATCGCCCTTCGCCTCCTGCAGTCCGTCTGTTCGCAAATCACCATCTTCTGCCCGCCAGTATGAAGTAATCCTTATTATAAACCCGATTGTTTCGGGACATTTCCTCCAACATTTCATTCTGCCCGTTTGCCGCCGCGATAAAAATGACAACGTTTGCTTTTTGCAATGTTTTCTCCGGCGAATAAATCTCATAATCGAAAAACGTCCCTTTTCTTTTCGAATCTAAAAAGCCCTTGATTTGAACCTCCGGCATGAACGTTTCCACCAGTTCCTTTGCCACGACTCCGTATTTTCCTGTTCCCCAGATATAAAACTCCTTTATTCTTGCAACCGCCTCGTCAATCCTATACTTTATATGAAATATGTACCATAATTTTTGTGCGACTTTATCCGTGTCCGTAAAACGCGCCGCACTTTTCTTATAACATGCCAGCATCGCCCCAAAACGAGCCCTTACTTCACTTATCCCGGTTAATTCTTCTATATGTCCCGCACTGTTTCTTTCCCCAAAATCTTCTAAAACATATTGATAATAACGATTTAACTGCTCTTTTATCTTTTGCGGGGAATGGTTCTCCATGTATGTTTTTTCCGCTTCTTCTAAAATTCTTTTTATTACCCCGCTCCTGATATCTGCCGATAACTGAAGTATTTTCTCGCATAGCGCGTCTTCTGTGTGATTCCTCGTCAAATAGCCGTTTTTCCCATCCTCTATCACCTCCGGTACGCCCCCGACCGGCGTGGAAATGACCACGAGCCCGTTTGCCAGCGCCTCCGATATCGCATTTGGATAAGATTCCCGCGTGCTCCCGCATATTAAAACGTCATTTTGCGAATATTCCTCGTACATATCCGCGCAAAACCCTTTCACAATAACGTTCTCTTGCAAATCATGCTCTTCTATGTATCGCACGCACTCGCTTCCATAGCCCCCGTCCGCATATCCGCACAACGTGAGTTTCCCGTGCACCCCCTGTCCCAACGCCTTGTGGAAACCCTTGATAACCGCTAATTGATTTTTTTCTTTGTAAATAGAACCCACGCAAATGAATCGCGGCATCTTACTTGGAAATAAGTTTTTTCTTTTTTTTCTTGCATTGACCACCGTCCTGATACATGTGGAATCCGTTTTCAAATAATGTTCCCACTTTTTTGCATAATACCATGAATCACATAAATGATAATGTGGGAATACATCCATATAGTTAATGCTGAAAAACTCCGGAATTAGTGGATAGACATTCATAATATGGGGAATTTTCAATTCCCTCGCCACCAACTCCACGCATGGGTTTATTTGTACGGAATGTAAAATGTCCGGCTTGTATAATGCAACCGCTTCCTTCATTTTCTCATAATTTTCGTCCATACAAACGATGTCAACATCCTCTGGTTGTGAACTGATTTGATAAGTCGACCATTTATATTCAATCCCCGGATTCAGATATGCCCTCCCGTACTCCTCCTTCATCCCGCTTCCAAAGCAATCTGAAAAAAATATAACCACTTTATGCCCCATTTGCTTCATAAGGACGGCCTGCCAAAACAACGTATTCGCCGCGCCTCCGAAACTCTTGCCATAGTCCAGGAAATACAATATCTTATATTTTTTTTCATCCATATCCATCAAGTCCCAATCTCCCTTTTGACGAACTTTTCAAAATATAGTACGGCCAACTCTTCTAAACTAACGCATTTCGATTGGTTTCCACCCATACTTTCAAGCTGTCTCCTGATTTCTTCCCCACCGTCTTTTACCGCTATCAGAACATAGGCGTCCATATCTTGTAATTTCTGCGGTTCAACCACCTTGACGCCCTCACATTCTGTATGCCACTTTTCTTCATCGTTATCAGAAAAACATAATACCTTTACGCCGTCTGCAAGTAGCATCCCCCGGCAACGCACGCCCCAGGTTCCCGCTCCAAAAATAATGATTTCCTTTACCTCTTCCCCCAAATATTGGCATAGCAGCTTGAACAGCAATCCGCTTTCACATCTTATATTCCGCCCGAAACATGCCCATTGATATTTCTTTTGTATGATTGGAAGTGCCTTGTCCTTATTTGGGCATTTTTCCACGTATTTCATTGATATCTCATATGCTTCATCCTCCATTTCCTTTTCTCTTATTGTACTTGTCCCGCCAAGCCTGAAATATGAAATCACATCATCCACGTACCCAAATTCTACTTGCCGGGAATACAAGTTCAGCAAAAAATCATAATCAGAAGCTATTTTATATTGAGTATCAAACATACCAAATTTCTTATAAATGCCTCTTCTGACAAACACTGTCGGATGCGATACCGATAATTGATACCACATGCTATCCAGTTCCCTTTCAAATCCCACCTTCACTTCTCCGTTTTGGAACACGATGGACACTTTTCCATATACCAATCCTGCTTTCGTTTGCTCAAAACATTTTACGATTTTCTCCACCGCATTCTCGGCATACCAATCGTCGCTATTGATAATTCCTATAATTTCCCCCGTCGCCCTTTCAATGCCCTTGTTCATGGCGTCATAAATTCCATCATCCTTTTCACTGATAAAACAAGCGATGGAGTCCATGTATTTTTCCACGATTTTTTGCGTCCCGTCCGTGGATAGGCCGTCCACGATAATATACTCGATATTCTTGTAGGTCTGCCGCAGCACGCTTTGTATTGTTTGCTCTATTGTCTTTACCCCATTGTAAACCACCGTTATAATGCTAACCTTATACTTCTTCCCATCCATCTTTCCCAACTCCCTTTAGCCCATATCCGCGCAAAAGAACCGCATGTCAATCCATTCATAGTTTACAAATTGCTTTTCCGCCAGCGTTTTTATAATCTCGTCTTTCATTCTGCCACCCGGAGTAATCAGCACGAGGGCGCTCGTTTTATAAGAATCATAACCTTCAATTTCCTTCACGGCAAATCCTTCCATTTCAAAAGCGGTACCGTTTGCTTTTGACACCGCGATTCCTGCCACGTTCTTCATGCGATGCTTATAACAAGAAATTAATTTTTTTGTGTTTGCCCCGGCTCCATAAAGAATTACTGTTTTTTCACTTCCGAACACCTCGTCCAGTTTTTCTTTTGTGGCAGCCGCCTTGTCCCTATATTCCAACATTCTCTTTTGCGTAATCAGCCCGTCTTTGCCACGCCATCCCGTGTGTTCCACCACCTCGTTCACCTCTTGCACGACCTTGTCGAACTCCTCGTTTCCGCAAAATGCATACTGCCTGATATAAGGCATGTACTGCCTGACGAACGAATCGTAATTCTTTTCAAACATGCGTCGCAAATCATATTTAAAAATCACTTTCAATGTATCACGAAACCCTCTTAAAATCTCCATACACAAATCCGCATTTATCTTCACTTGTTTGTAATTCACACGGTACTCATATATGGAATAATCCAACTCATAAAACGCGCCTGCCATCCCTAGCGCCTTCACCGTGAACACCTGGTCCTCATATCTCCTATAACTGGCAAACCGTATGTCATTTCCTTTTATCAACTCCGTCTGAAACAAAAACCTTGTATGCCCATATAAATAAAAATAGTTCTTCACGTCAATTATCTGATTCTGAGAATGCAATACATCCCCCTCGCCGGCTCGATACCCGCTTCCAACCACTCCGTTATTGTTTGTCAAAACATTACCGCCGCAAATCAGCACGTCATGCTCCTTTGTCGCCAGATACAATCTTTCCAGGCAATCCTCGCAAGGGTACTTGTCATCAGGATCCATAAACACCATGTATTCCCCGTTTGCAAGCGTGATTCCATAATTTCTGGCAGGTCCGACCCCTTGATTTTCCTGATAACGCGTCACAAGATTATCATGTTTTTGCTTATATCTCTGTATAATGGATTGCGTGTCGTCCGTGGAGCCGTCATCAATTAAAACCACTTCCATGCCACGCAGCGTCTGGCCAAAAACGCTGTCCAGACACTCTTCCAAATAAGCCGCCGTATTATATGTGGCGATAATCACGCTGACCGTGCATGCACTCATTTTTCCTTTCACCTTTCTTAAAAACCTATTAATAGAAAACAAGCAAAATGTTTGCGTTTTATTCATTTCCCACGCCGGATTCATACCGCAAAGCGGCATTTCGCCTTTGTGCATCCACGAATCACGGTGTCAAAGATTCGCCACGTACCACTCCACCGAGGCCTTTATCCCCCGCTCAAAATCCCATTCCGGCTCATATCCCAGCATCCTTCTCGCCTTGCCGATGTCCGCGTTCGAATGCCTGATGTCTCCCGCCCGCTCCAAGCCAAATCCAGGCTCTGGCGCCTTGCCGTTTTCCCCTTTTACATCCAACGCCTCCGCGAGCCGATAATAAACATCCAACAGATATTCTCTCCCTCCATACGCGATATTGAACGCCTCCCCGGCCGCCTCATGTCCCGCCAGGCAGGCTTTTAAGTTCGCCTCTATCACATTCTCAATATAGGTAAAGTCCCGGCTTTGCTTTCCATCCCCGTGAATCGTCGGTATTTCGCCGCTCAAAAGCTGCTTTATAAACTTCGGAATGACCGCCGCATAAGCCCCGTCGGGATTCTGTCTCCTGCCAAACACATTAAAGTAACGCAATCCATAGGTGTCCAAACCATAGTGGCGCGTATATTGCTTCGCCCATTCTTCATCAGCCCGCTTCGAAACCGCATAGGGCGACAATAAATTTCCCTCGCGCCCCTCTTGTTTGGGAAGGTGTTCTTCATCCCCATAAACGGATGAGCTACTCGCGTAGACGAACTTTTTCACGCCGTTTTGTCTGGCTGCCTCTAACATGTTCAAGGTTCCCGTAATATTGTTCGCACAGTAAAAAAGAGGCATTTCGATACTTCTGGGCACGCTCCCCCACGCCGCCTGGTGCAGGACGAAGTCCACCCCCCCGCAGGCATCCATGCAGACTTGAAGGTTTTTCACGTCTCCTCTTACAAATTCATAGTTGCTATTTTCTGCGAACAAATCAATGTTCTCCTGTTTTCCCGTGGAAAGGTCATCCAAACACCTGACCTTGTATCCCATGCGCAAAATTGCCTCGCAGAGGTTCGAGCCGATAAAGCCCGCCCCTCCCGTAACTAAAAACACGCTTTCCTTCGGAAACACACAATTCTCATAGCCCATAATGACACTCTCCCATGACAAGATTCACAATCCTGATAATGAAAACTCCAACGCGATTATGATTACATGATTCTTCCTAATCATAACCTCCAATAATGGTATCCCGCCGCTTCATATTCTTTCCTGTCAAACAATCCTTTCACGTCCAAAAGAACCCTCCCGCCTTCGCCAAACAGCCGGTTTACTTCCTCCATTTTAAGGCCGATAAACTCATCGTGCGCCACGGCCAAAATCACCGCGTCCATATCTTTGATTTCATCCATTCCCAGAAAACTTATCCCATATAACCGTTTCGCTTCTTCTGCATCCGCCCTCGGATCGGCCACGCCCGGGGTAATTCCATACTCCCTCAGCTCCCTCACGATATCAATCACCTTCGTGTTCCTCGTGTCAGGACAGTTCTCCTTGAATGTAAATCCCAAAATTGCCACTCTTGCATTTTTCACGTTTTTATCCGCCGCAATCAGTGACTTGACACAATTCTCCGCCACGTATTTTCCCATGTCGTCGTTAATACGCCGTCCCGACAAAATGACTTGGCTGTGATAACCGAGCATTTCCGCCTTATAAGTGAGATAATATGGGTCGATGCCGATGCAATGCCCGCCAACCAGCCCCGGATAGAAGTTCAAAAAATTCCATTTTGTTCCCGCCGCCGTAAGCACCGACTTGGTATCAATTCCCATTTTGTTAAAAATAATGGAAAGTTCGTTCATAAAGGCGATATTGACATCACGCTGCGAATTTTCAATCACTTTGGCGGCCTCGGCGACCTTGATACTCTCCGCCTTGTAAACCCCCGCTTCGACCACGAGTTCATACACCTTAGCCACGCATTCCAACGTCTCATCGTCCATCCCCGACACGATTTTCTTTATCGTCTCCAGCCTATGTACCTTGTCGCCCGGATTGATGCGCTCCGGACTATAACCAACCTTAAAATCCGCCCCGCATTTCAGCCCGCTCTCCCGCTCCAATATCGGAACGCAAACCTCCTCCGTCGCTCCCGGATATACCGTGGACTCGAACACGACGACGCTTCCTTTTGAAAGATTGCGTCCCAGCGTCTCCGATGCGCTTTGAACCGCTGACAAATCGGGGGTGTGGTCCTCGTTGACCGGGGTGGGAACCGCCACGATGTGAAATTTTGCCACCCCAAGCCTTGCCTCGTCCGTCGTAAACTCAACCGCGGTACTGCTGATTACTTCATTGCCCACCTCGTTTGTCGGGTCAATGCCGGCTTTATACAGCGCAACCTTCTGCTCGTTTAAATCGAACCCGATTACACGAACCTTTTTGGCAAATGCCACCGCAATCGGCATCCCTACATAACCAAGCCCGATTACGGACAATGCTTCTTTTTTATTTAGAATGTCTCCATATAATCCCGTCTTCATTTTGTCTCCTCAAAAAACATCCGCCGGCTTTCTTATTTCCCAATAAAAAGCTCAGGACTCCATGTCAATACCAGACAAATATTCCAGCCACCCCTTTGTCGGGATAAAATAGAACGTATCCTCCCCGCTTATCTGCGCAATCTCCTTGTCATACCGCCCCTCGTTGCTCTGCATGTAAAACGTGCTCCGCCCTTGACACCTAACCGCATGAGCCAGCACCGGAAAACTTTTCCACGCAAATCCCATCAGCTTCACGACAAAGAGGTCGAACACGACGGCGCTCTCCGAGAACAAAATCCCGCCTACCTTTTTATAAGACGGCTCCAACGGTCCCTCACATTCCCCGCATGCCACCATGTCTCCAAAATGCAGTATTTTGCGCTGCTTGTGCTTTTGCATTATTCCATCCTTGTCGGCAAAACGGACGATATGGTTGACGTCCAGGATGGTTCGCCAAATCGTGTCATTGCCATGCCACATGCCGAACTTCTTCCGACCCGGCTCATACTTGTCCAGCTTGCGCCCAATCCTTCTGCTAAATTCATTCGCCATACTGGCAACGGCCTGGTAATCCTTTTTTATCGCCCAGTTTTTTATGTCATTCCCCGTACTGTTGAACCATTTCAGCATACCATGGCCGTCCGTATATTCATCGCCGCCCTTCCCCTTCGCCCCCTTCTGGTGGTGCGGCAAATATTCCTTTCGCGCGTTAATGCCAATCATGTTTTTCAAGGCTCCGGTATAGCCGGCAATCCGATGGGTTTTCGGCTTCACGACATTCACCACCACGTCCGCTTCCAGCACGGCGTCGCTGACTTTGTATTCATTATGATTCTTTCCATGGTGCGCGTATGTGTCTCGCCCCGCATAACCCGTCACACGAAATCCACACGTTCTTGGCATCATTGCGAAAAAGGACTCCCTTTTCAAGTCAATCGTCTTACTTCCAAACTCCAATGCCTCGCGCTTCTCCTGGATAATCCTGCCCTCTTTTTTCGTATACGTCACTTCTCTTAAATCCGCCACTTGAACGGCAAGGGTATCCGTCGCCTTTCCCCGCAGATAACTTACCAGCCCGCCATAGCCCGTATTTTGTAGGAGCAATTCAAAATCGCATCCTTGAATCGGGGCATCCGCCAGGATAATTTTCCCGCTTCCCCTCAACGCGATATACACATAGTCGAAAAGACACCTTACGACCGACGGGTGCGTGACCAGGCAGTCCATTCCCCTTTCAAACTCCCTTTCTGCCGGATTATGGTGATTTACCATGTTCGGCTTCAACAATACCGTCTGCCCGGGGTGAATATATTTGCCCAGTGGATTCCAAGCCGCATTTCCTATATTGGAATCGTCCAACCGAAGAGCCGCAAACATATTTCGAACCGCCTCGTAGACTTTATTCTCCTCCTTTGCCCCGTCCGTCGTAACCAGGTCATCATGCGGATATTCGGGGTACTGCTCATGCGGGGGATAGGGAGAAATTTTCGGATACTCCAGTCCGGCATCATAGTAAAAATAATTGTCCATGTTACCTCCGTGTCTGCCATCTCAAACATGGTGGCGATTCAAGCCGCCCGTCAGGAAACTCGTCCCAAGCTTCGCGGCAGCTCAATCCACCCGCCAGGATGCTCCTCCCAAGCTTCGCGGCAACTCAATCCACCCGCCAAGATGCTCCTCCCAAGCTTCGCGGCAACTCAATCCACCCGCCCAGCGTCTCGTCCCATTCTTCGGGACTAAACTCTTCCATGCCGCCCCCGGGGAAAAACGTCATCTCCCCACAATACACCCGGCCATGGATTTCATAAAAGTCAACCCTGACAAAGGGGATTCCCTCGCTGAGTTTCCCCGCCAGCCTTATCATTAATTCTAAATTTTCAGGCTTTTCAATTTTTTTCCCGCTGGCCGGATAATGTCGTTCAAAGTTTTGTTTTTTCCAATCCAAGTCAAAAAACGTGACCTTCAAGCCGTCCGGCTCGAACCGTTCCGTACACGTAAATATCATTCGCGGTTTCCCGTTGAAGCACAAGAACTTGTAATCCGTCAAGTTTTCGGGTTCTTCCATGTATGGCTCCGCAATGATTTTTTTCTGAGCGTTTTTATAAGGCCACTCCCGCCCCATCCAAAAATAATTGACGCTAAGCGCGGCATCCAGCTTGCTCTTCGCCTTCTCATAATCCAGTTTTCCTTTATCGTCAACCAACACCACGCTTCCGGAATCATGGGTACATTTCAGCACGAACCGTTCTGGCAATTTCTCAAACTCTATCCCGTCAAACCCATCCCAGACACCCAGCAAGGGAATCACATATTCCTCTCCGATTTTGTCCGCGACATATTGCTTGGCGGCCAGCTTGTCCACCATCGTCGTGTAACGCGGATTATGGTCATATAATTTTAACCACTGAAGCTTTGCGTTGAAGGTTCGGGGTTGTTCAAAGTCCAACGCATACCCCGTCCGCTCCCTAAACCTGGGAGCCAGATATTCCCTGTCATCATACAACGCGTGATATCTTGCCTTTATTTTTGCATCCGCCTTGTCCACGCTCTCCAAAACTTGTGCCATGACGACGGAGTCAACCAGAAAAATGTCTTTCACTCCGTTTTCCCGCAACTGTGAAAAAATAGAATCACGATACCGGCTACCTACTGCTAAAAACACCTTGACATCATCCTTATTTTCATACAGATACTGCGGTTTCCTCACCCTGATGCCATCTTGTATCACGGTTCCCGGCACGACATGATTGTCACAATAAAAGTCAATCCGAATACCCGCCGCCCTTAGCAGGTCATACGCCAGACCTTTTCCGATTTTCCCCGCCCCGAAAATACAAGCTTCGCCAGGCCAATTTCTATAAAATTCTTCTAAATCTAAATAAGTTATCATTCTAAAATCCCTTATTGCATTATCTGTTAAATTTCAACGTACCTTCATATTCTTTGTTGTGCCCGGCACAAAACTTAAACTCTGGTCCATTCCGAAACGTGTCATCTATATACCCTATATCCTGCAGCGTAAACCCATTCTTCCAAACTGCATACATAAATGACAACTGATCCCTTCTTGAATTATTTAAAACCTCTTTCCACCATGTCTCCATGACGCGAATACAGTCTTTATTATTATGCTCCCGAACCATGACTCCATTTTCTGTTAGGCCAAAATAGCGCGGAAATCCTTCTTCTATATAGCGTTGAAGCTGCTTTCTCATTTTTTCCTTTCCATGCTCTTCCCCCATTGCATTACAATAATAGAAAAGACTTGCTGCATGCTCGTATACGTCATCTGCCGTAGGCATTCCATAAGACGCAATTCCTATCCTCCCTATTTTCTGTATCAATCGCGCTACTTCCGTCTGAATCTGAATTGAACCATCTACATATATCGAATAATTATACTGCGGGAAAAAAATATGGGGGTGCATCTTACAATACCGATTAATACGAGTCAAATCCTTCAACTCTAGTCCCTCTGGTAACTTGCCAGATATGTCTATCCACTGATATATTCCTATATTTTTCTGTTCTTCAAATCCCAAAAAATAGTAATCACATCTCGAATCACATATTGCCGGCTGCCGCAAATCGTCATATTGTCCCAAAATGCATGTATATACCGCAATTCTTGTGTCAGAACCAATCTCTTTCTGATATTTCCCTAATTGATTTTTCCCCCCCCATGCCTTCGGCAATTTAATCTCCAGACATCTTCCAATCACTTCATCCAATCTAAACCACGCATGATTTAAAAACACATGGTCCATTCCCAGTTTCTCCAATTGTTCTGATATCTGCTTAAAATTAGCTTCATTTGTCGCAATAACACAAAACAAATCTTTCCCATATTGAATCAGTTCCGTCGGCGGTACACATCTCAATCCGTCAATAATCTCTTTTCCCCACATTTTCGGGTTGTTATCGGAAAAACAAGTGATATTGCCGGTTCCCCATTCCTGAACAAACTCGTATCCCCAATGTTCTGCCTTTTTTCCCACGCCAAAAAGGCAAACATATTTATATTCTTTTACCTTTCGGCAAAACCCATGAAACTCTTTCTCCAACAAGCTTTTTTCGTTTCTATCCATAATTTTCAAACCATGATTCCTTTTTTTGCAATCATCTGCCATGTAATCATGCCGATAACCTTCTTGTCTGTATCTACGACCGGGTAATTATTCAGGCTTCTCTTTTTCAATCTCTGCAACGCATCCACCGCCAGTATGTCCTTCCCAATCCACCGCGGGTTTTTCGTCATGATATGGTCAATGACGTCGTGATACATGTCAACTTTTTTCTCTATCGCCCTCCGCAAATCGCCGTCAGTCAAAAGCCCCGCTAATTTTCCTTGGTTATCCACAACCGCGACAACTCCCAGCCCTTTCTTACTCATCTCCATGATTGCATCAGAAATTTTACATCCTTCCCTCACGAGCGGAACATCTTCACCCTTTGCCATAATGTCATCCACCCGGATTATTATTTTCTTTCCAAGCGTCCCTTCCGGATGGAAAAGGGCAAAATCCTCTTTCGTAAAACCATGATAACAAGACAAGGCAACTGCCAGCGCGTCGCCATAGGTCAAAACGGCGGTGGTACTCGAAGTTGGTGCCAGATTTAACGCGCATGCTTCTTTCACTTTAGGCATAACCTGAACACGGTCACATCCCCTGGCCAGAGAAGAGTCCCCCTCTGACGTAATTGCGACCGTCTGAGCCCCGATGAACTTTATCCCCGGAAGCATGTGCAAGATTTCTCGACATTCTCCACTATTACTAATCAGTATCACGACGTCACTTGGAGATATCATCCCCAAATCACCATGCAAGGCTTCTGCCGGATGCAGAAAAAAAGAAGGAGTACCCGTGCTGGAAAAGGTTGCCGCCATCTTACGCGCAACGTGTCCCGATTTTCCCATCCCGCACAACACCACTTTTCCCTCACAGCAAGTTAACAAACCCACAATTTCTTCAAACGAGCCGCCAATCGCGTGTTTCGTCTGGTTCAACGCCTCTATCTCCGTATCAAATACATCTTTCGCGCATTTTATAAAATCCATACCCTTTCTCCTAAACGCATTCCCTGATTCTCAAGCAAGCTTTAAGCAGTCCCCTTACGTCCTCCACCCGAATCATGTTCGCACCGTCTGACAGCGCCTTGTCCGGGTCAACGTGCGTCTCCAAAAAGACTCCGTCGGCTCCCGCTGCCACCGCCGCCTTTACCAGATATGGCACATATTCACGATTTCCCGCCGTGGATGTCCCGTTCCCTCCCGGTTTCTGCACGCTGTGCGTCCCATCAAAAATAACCGGATATCCATTCTTTTTCATCTCGACGATAGATGTCATGTCTACCACCAGGGCATTATAGCCAAAGCTTGTGCCGCGTTCGCATAACATGATATTTTGATTTCCGGACGCTTCCAATTTGTGAACCACGTTCTTCATGTCCCACGGCGCCAAAAACTGTGCCTTCTTCACATTGACATACTTTCCCGTCCCGGCCGCCGCAACCAGCAAGTCCGTCTGCCGGCATAGAAATGCCGGAATCTGAATCACGTCTGCCACCTCGGCCACCAACTTGGCCTGATACGGCTCATGAATATCCGTGACGATTTTCATGTGGTAATTTTCTTTTACCGCCCGCAAAACTTCAAGGCCTTGTTCCATTCCCGGTCCTCGAAACGACTTAATGCTCGTCCGATTCGCCTTGTCAAAAGATGCCTTAAAATAAAAGTCAATGTCCAATCCCGCGACGGCTTTTTCCAGTTCTCCCGCAATCCGCATCGTAATCTCTTTACTTTCAATAACGCACGGCCCCGCCATCACGATAAATCTCTGCTCCATCTGTATCGCCACCTGCTTATCCTCTATTTTTTTATTGTTATTTTTCAACTGTCACTTATCCACTAAGAGTTCACTCTCAACCCTCAAAACGTCCTCCGGCCTATCCACCCCGATACTGTCAAACCGGGTTTCTACCACCCTGATTTTATAACCATGCTCCAACACCCTGAGTTGTTCCAAGTTCTCCGCCTCCTCCAACGGAGTCCTTGGCAAGTTCACATATGTCTGTAAAAATTCCTTTGTATATCCATAAATGCCGATATGTTTAAAATACTTTACGTCATTCCTGCAATCCCTATTAAACGGAATGGCATGTCTGGAAAAATAGAGCGCGTCATTCTTTTTATCCCTCGCCACTTTGACAATGTCGGGACTTTCAATATCGACTGCGGCAACAATTTCCTTGCACAACGTGGCCATGACAACCGTCTCCTCTTCAAAGGCCGAAACCAATTTTCGAATCATTTCCGCCTTTATCAAGGGCTCGTCTCCTTGCACGTTAATTACGATATCGCATGATTCCTTTTTTACCGCCTCATACACCCGCTCTGTTCCGCAACTGCACTCACCGGTCATTACCGCTTCTCCCCCAAACTGCTTCACCACATCATATATCCGTTCGTCGTCCGTCGCCACGACTACTTTTCCAATACCGTCAACGCGCTTCACTTGCTCATACACTCTTTCAATCATGGGTTTTCTTGCTATCATGGCCAGCGGCTTCCCCGGAAAACGCGAGGACCCGTAGCGAGACGGTATTACGACTATCACTTTCTTCATTTTCCTATCCCCCCATTTTTATCCTTTTATTCTCTTGATTTGTCAAAAAGCAACTTGTCAGAGCTTCAACTCCAACAAATTTTTCCCTTATTGAAACAGCGAGTCAAAATCTACTCTCTCAAACACTTCAAGCATTCCGCCCCGGGTGGCATTATAAATCTTGATTCCATGAGAATCCGCATATTCCCTCGCCGATTCATAACTCAAAACCATTCTATCTTCCTTATGATTCATAACATCTGCCTTTTGCTCCCGAAAAAAATAATTGCTGTTACTACCTTTACAATAATTACAATCCACTCCTAGCAAGTATATTTCCTTAAATCCCATATATACCGCTATTTGGATACACGCATATGTAACGGTTGCCCCTCCATATACCACACGTGCTACATCTTCTGAAAACAATGGCGGCTCTTGAAAGATATCATCGGTGACACAATGAACTTTAAAAAATTCCTCATTTTCCTTTTCATCGCCCATAATCTCATCAACAAATTTAATTTTGGCGGGATACGCCAAAATTTCTTTATGATATTTCTTTAAAAACAACGTATCAACCGCAACATAGTAATCGGGTAACCATCTCTCGCTTTCCAAATTATAAATTCGATTCACGCCAAAACAAATCTCTCTATTATCATATAAGATATCTACCTGTCCCACATCAAGACTAGACCCTGTCGCCACTATAAAACATCTTTCATTGGAATGTTTGTTTTTGAATCTTTCCAAATTCGGATTATAATATTCTGCAATCTTATATGAAAAATCATATGCATTAATACACTCTATTCCTTTTCTCTCGAATGCGTCAATATCCCGCTTTTCTCTTGTTGTAATAAACGCTTTACTCGTTTTTTGTATCATGTCTTTTGATTTAAAAACAAAATTTATATGTAAAAGTCTTTCCATTTTTCGAATCGTTTCTGGATGACGGCACTCATTTGAATAGCAAAACAATTCTTCGCATCCATCATTACACAATTTCTCATATAACAAACAACTAAACAAATTACTTCCTACAATAATGTTATTTCCTAATCTATCACCTGCAAATTCCAGCAAACGTTCCAAATCACTTATTCCATACCCCTTTAACTCCGACGGACATTCACTTAAAATAAAATATTGATAAACTCCTTTTTCTCTTAGAAAAGATTCTATTTCTTCATAATCTGCAACTGCGATAATAATAAACAAATCCCGATAGTATCTGTGATATGTCTCAAAATCGATAATCTCTGTTTCCCCTTTTCGTTTTCCAACCTTAGATAAATCACTGTCTATAAATGCCACAATGCGTTCTTTTGTTAATAGCTCTTTTAATTTTTCTCCACGAAATCCAGCTCCCCATATAACATATTTATTCATAAATCTGCCTCAACCTTCCATCAAAGTAAACGCTATCACGTCCATTCCTCTATTTCCAACCGGCTTTGTTCCCATCGGTTATCATACGTCCGCCGCTTTACATTACAATATCTGCAAAACGGAATCGGTTTTGATAGGAAATCTAAAATTTCGTCTTTTGATTTCGCTTCATATATATTTACCCCATCCTTTTCACTTACATTAAGGGATTTACCAAAATACCTATTAAAATGTATTATGTTTGCCGGAAGAACGCACGGATATAGAATTCCATTTTTCAGTGTAATACATTTATTAGCCATGTTACATGAATAGAAATTTTCCTTAACGTTCTGGTTTCCCTCCGTATCCAACGGATAATACGACATATGTTTATCATTTACCGCACTGCCAAAAAATTCAAACTCCACCCCTTTTGCTTTGCACATTGCCTCTATTTCTAGATAATCCATCTTTATCGGGTACTTTGTTACAGAAATTTTTATCCTGTTTTCTTTACAACAGTTCCAAAAAAATGCCGACATCTTGCTTAGCAATATACCATTTGTTATTAATTCAATTGTTGCATTCAAAAAGCTTTTTCTAGCTGTCCCTAAATAAATCGAAATATCGCTATTCAAAAGTGGCTCACCACCCAATAAATATATTCTATCAACATCTTCACCAAACAAATTCGCTAATCGCTCAAAGTCATTTCGAAAAACATGAAAATCCGTTACTTCCTTTTCTGCCAATGGAGAAAAATGATGGCACGACTTACATTTCAGATTACAATGCATCGCAATATCCACTTCAAATTGGAATTTTTCTTTACGGCATCCTTTTTCCCTTTGCATTTCCAACTTTTCTTCTTCAATCAAGATAGTTGGTGCACTGAAAATGGTTTCGCTTGCCACGCCTAAATCCAACAACTGTTTTTTCATACTATTCTCATGAAACAAACTACATATAAAATATGCTTTTTTAGCAGCAACCCGCACCGAATGTTCGACAGACAACACCAAGACGTTTCTATATATTTGCCCAATTTTATTGACAGAATTATCACAAAAATATACGTTCCTTTTAGCTTGGGAAATCAACTCGTCACATAACCGCATTCCCAGTCTGGAATAACCAAATATAATGATTGTGACATCTTCTGCAAATGAAAAAACATCTTGTATAAAATTTATTTCACTCAAATGTCTCACTCCCATATCGCTGATTCTCTATGATTTATGATTCCATTATCATAAAAGAAACTTTCTTTCATTATTTTTGATGGTTGAAATCCTTGTTCCATCAGACAGCCAAATAACTTATCTGCAAATTTTTCATCCGAACATAATTTTTTCGTCGACAAATCCTGCTGCAATTCTGACATATCCTGAATAAACTCTACAATGCCTTTTTGCATATCTTTCCGAACATTAAAACATTGCTGATTTGACATATTTCCCGCACGAACGCTGCTACCATTTTCATCAATATATTCCAACATTCCATAAGGTGCCGTAAAAAAAGCTTCTATAAATCCCGCATTTTTCCATACACTTGTTTCTTTTCCAGTTTTATCTGTCACATCTTGAAAACACCCTTTCATATCTTGAAACCGGCAACACTTGTTGTTTTCATCCAAAAATGCCGCAAAATAGTATCCTTTTATCCTTTTTTGCAACATCTTTCCTAAATAGTATTGTGTATTTCCATAAAGAAGCGAGTCCACTACCCCAAACGAATTTTTCAAATTTAATCGCTCTATATATAACAAATAATTCATTCTTTCCTGCTGTGTTCTTTGATATATTTTTTCTTCATATGTTTTTAGTTTTTCATGCAGTATGACCGAATTTTTTTGGATATCAGACATGTTCTCTTTTGTTTGAACAGTTTTCTCCATCTCCAATCCAAAACGATATTTTAAAAACTCTCCGAATGTGCCTTCATATGGAAACGCTGCCACTTCATAGATGTCCTCTCTTCGTTCTATGGACGCACTCATAATCGCTCTTCTTGATATTTCCAAATATACTGCGTTGGGAGCATCCTTCCATTTGAGAGACCGGCAAAATTCCCGATATATATCAATTAATAAATATCCTTCTCTTGCCAAAAAAACGATTTCCTCAATGCCATCCTCACTGCTTTGCTCTAAAAGCCATCTCATATAAGTAAAGCACAAACTCCCAAGCAGAACATATCCAGTTTCTTGCTCATTTTCAAAAGCAAGCAGTCCCTTTGTTTTATTTAGTACAAAAGGACTATTAAACAACTTTGCCAAAATCAGTCCTATCGACAATGAACTATACAGAGATTTAATCTCTGGTACAATTCTCCCAATAGATGAATTCTCCAGCAAACTTCTTGAACTTCTTATATAATAAGCATCTATATTAAATTTTCTCGGCATCTCATAATCACATCTAAAATTGTCTCCGATGTGCAGAGCCGATTGATTCTGAACAATCTTTTCCGCATAATATTGCCAAAGTGTTCCCTCTTCCTTTGTTTTTCTGTGCTCACAAGATACCAAAATTCTATTTTGTGTTGCATTTATTCCAATAGTACTTAATATTTCTTGTAATTGCCTACTAGTAAAATACATGTCACTGATAAAATATACTTGTTTGTTTTTCAAGACATCATTGCACAATTCAACCATATCTTTTCTTGAAACTAACATCTGCAGTTCCGTACTCCATTCAAGTTGCTTGACCTGATTTAGTAATTCATCATCCCATCCAGATAACTCCCCTAACATATCATAAATCTCGTCAAATGTCGGATATTCGAGCATATCTACTGCTTTCTTTCGGAATTCCAGAAATACAAACCTTTCTCCATATTTTGCATTTAACTTACACTCTACTAACCTGAGAACATCGAAAGGCAAGTACGTTTTCCTGACAAGCAACGTATCAAATATATCAAAAGAAATCATATCATGTTTTCTTATTTCTCTCTTGAGCTCACATATAGAAGTATCCCAATATGCGTCATTTTGGTATTCTTTTTTTTCTTCCTTTGCCAACTCTCCATTTCTATAATAGACTGGCAATTTCCATGTCTTGATTCTACTATAAATCACGCCCCAGTATATCTGAGCCGTATTTATAACGATTATATCCGCTTCTCTTTCTGCCGTTGCTTGATCTATTATCTCGACTCCATATATCTGCTTACCAATCAAAGCCTCATCCCGATCCAACAAACCGATAATTTGATAGCCATCCAAGCCCATGAGCAAAGTAGCCGTCATTCTGCCCGTTCCATATAAAGCAATTCTCTTGCCTTTCAAATCCCGAAACGCTTTTTTAAATTCTTCTATTTCAAATTCAAACTTACTCTTTACTCTTTCCATCCCTACTGCTTTCCACTGTCAACAATATATAATCACATGTACTTCTCAATATCATCTGCATAAATAAATACCGGCATACGACAATAACTTGCATCCTTGTTTGTTTTCATCCGCTTAGAAGCTTCAACTTGCTCACGGGATGCACCTTCCTCGCCTTCACTGGTGGCGGTTCCATATAATTTCCAAACTTAAAGGATAAGTATTCACCATAATTCTTTATTCCTTGGAATGTCACCCCTTCAAAGACCGTGTCCGCACTGTTTTCATACCAGCTTCTATGATATCCCCATTCGATGTTTGGTGTCGGAAACATAAGGATACGCACCATTCTACTTTCCTTCTTATTTGCATTTCTTATCATCAAATGATAATAGTGAAATACCTTTTCCTCTGGTATTCTATCTAATGCTTCATACACTCTTTTCTTAATATAATTCTTTTCAGCAATTTTTCCCACCTTTGCCCAGAGAATTTTTCTAACACAGAAGCACTCAAAATTTTTAATTGTTCTTAAGCAATAATTATTCGGAACCCCATCCAATGGGAAAATATCAATGAAAACACCTTGAAAATATGGCATATGTTCTTGGTGTTCCCGCAAAAACAATGTATCTTTTCTTCTTATTTTTCCATATCCCCACCTATATCCACGGGTATTTCTATGATCTTGAAATTCAAATCTTGACTTGTCTAATTCTTCTTTACAAACTTTTCTAAATTTTTCATACTCACTTCTGAGCATCGCGACATCCGCATCATCGTCCCAAGGAATGAACCCACCATTTCGAACGGCTCCCAAAAGCGTCCCCGCTATAATGTTATAGTGAATATTATATTTTTTACAAATTCTATCTACTTCAATCAACATCTCCAACTCTATCAATTGTAGCTGTCTGAGTTGCTCTTTACTTAGTTCTACCATTTCTCCCTCTCACTTTACCAATCCATCCGATTCTTTTCATCCGCGCAATTCTGCACATACACTTCCGGCTCATTCAAAAACACGTCCGTTATCCCCTGCTTTTCCAGCCCTTCCAAATCCAGCCTCGTCCCGGTCGGCTTCTCCGGGTACAGATGCCCTGAAAAATACGCCCTCACCGCGTATCCGGCAATCCTCTCCCTCGGCAAGTCCATCCCCTTCCAGAACGGATGCAGCGCGTTTGCGCCGGTTCCGATTAATTTGTACAAACAGTCCGACACTTTCCCGTCCAGGATTCCCGTTTCCGCGGTCTTGTCCAACGCCTTGATTCGCTCCATCGACTTCGCGGAAAAACTGGAATAAACAACCGCGTCCCCAACACCTTTTCGCGCCACCATGTCCAGTATCTTTTCCTCCATCCCGTCATACGGGCAGACACTGTTTTTTAACTCAATGTTTAACTTCATGCCCGACGCAAGCCTGGCATGAAGCAAATCAAACACCTCGTCCATCGCCGGGATTCTCTGCGTCTTGTGTTCTCCCGCGTGAATATGGAGTTTCCGAAGATCTTTCAGCGTGAAATCCCTGACAAGGCCCACGCCTTCCGTCGTCCGATCAACCCTCTCGTCATGGATGACCACCAATTCGCCGTCCTTCGTCATCTGGATGTCCATCTCGATTCCCGCAAGCCCCTGAATCTCCATAGCCTTTCCAAACGCCAGCAGGGTGTTTTCAGGATACCACTGGCTGCATCCCCTGTGCGCCCATATCTTCATTCCCTTATCCCTTCCCATCCTTGAAAGATTTCCCCCTGAAAGACGCCCTTCCAGGCTTTGCCTCATTCGGGAAAGCCCTTCCTATGCTCCCCTTCCAGAAATTTTTGCAGGATTCCCACTATCGCAATGGATTCCGACCGTGTCAGCTTGAATTCGTTCTTCGGGTTTCCGTTTATCTGGTTCAGCCAGTCGCTGATTTCATACCTCAGCCCGTCGCCCAAAAATCGTTCCGAATACTTTTCGACCTTCGACGGATCTTCAAAACGCACTTCAAAATACGTCGTCTTCCACCACGGTGCCTCCGCCACGATGTAGCCTTCCGTCCCGGCAATCAGCAAACGCCCCTCGCTTTTCACACCCAGTCCGCAAGTCACCGTTGCCAATCCTTTTTTACATTTCAGGCTCGCCTTTGTGAAAATGTCCAGGCCGCGCTGGTCATACATGCTCTCAAACTCGATTTTTTCATATTCTTTTCCAAAAAGCTTGATAACCGGAAGCAGGCAATAACTGCCAAGTTCCAAAAAACTTCCGCCATACTCCGTATCCGTAAGTTCCCTGGAAGTTTCCGACTCCAGCTTCGTAAAGCACGCGTCAATATAACGAAGATTTCCAATCATGCCGCTGCAGGCAATGTCAATCAGCTTGTTAAATCCCGGACAATACGCGGTCTTGATTCCCTCAAACAACACGAGCCGGTTTGCCCTGGCAATCTGAAAGAGTTCTTCTGCCTGCCCCGCCTCAAGCACAAACGGTTTCTCGCACAACACGTGCTTCTTGTGCAGCAAGGCATCCTTCGCATACTCATAATGCGTCTCATGTGGAGAAGCCACGTAAATCAAATCCGTGTTGTCGTAAAGCGCTTCCCTCGTCGCATAACAATCAATTTCATATTTTTCCGCGAACTTCCTGCCACTTTCCAAATGGGGATTGTACACCCCCTGGGTGCTCACCCCGCTCACACTCTTGGATTCCATCAGAAACCTGCCCGCGATTCTCCCGCTGCCTATGATTCCTATCCGCTGAATCTTGAAGTTCTGGTTGCGGAGCATCGTGCTGGACACGCCCTTCGTCCGCTCCAGATACACCACCTTGCAATATTCTGACATATGGTCGAAATGTCCCACCCAGTCCGAGCCTATCGCGAAAATGTCAATATTATATTTTTTAATATCGCTAATCTTCTGCCCGACCGTTTCCTCGATGACAATCTCGTCGGCAAAGCCTGATTTCCTGACATTTTCAATCCTCGTCATCAGGGAATCCACGACGTTTAATTTTCCTCTTGCCCGGTCATACCCCTCCGTCGTCACGCCGACAACCAGGTAGTCGCCCAACGCTTTCGCCCTCTGCAAAAGTTTATAATGCCCCTCATGGAACAAATCGAAAGTTCCATATGTGATGACTTTTGTCATTGCGCCCTCTCCATCCAAACCGCCTATCTGCCCTTAAGCTTCTTCGCCGCATAACCGCCGCCCTCTTTACAACTTCCCCGCCGCATGGCCGCCGCCCTCTTTTACAGCTCCCGCGCCGCATGGCCGCAGCCTTCTTTTACAGTTCCCGCACCGCATGGCCGCCGCCCTCTTTTACAACTTCCCCGCCACATGGCGGTAGACCTTCCCGCCACAGTCCCCGTCAACGCTCGCGTTGATTTCGGCAAAGGCAGCCAACTGCCGTTCCTTGTCGAACTGGTTTCCCGTAATGTTTCCCTCTATAAAGTCTTTTAACGAGTTAAACGAATTCTCCATGCAGCAATACCGCATCCACTCCGAATTTTCCGCGAATCCTGGCTCGTGCCGTCTCAATTCTTCCACGTCGAACACGACGTCCACTTCTTTCCATGCCGCCGCGCCGATGCCAACTCCATCAGCCGCGCCAAACTCTTTTTTCCCGGCAGCCGCATCAAACTCTTTCGTCCTCTCGACCATGTCAGCCTCTTTCGTCCCCTCGGCCGTGTCAGCTTCTTTCGTCCCCTCGGTCATGTCAGCCTCTTTCATCCTCTCAGCCACGCGCATGCCAAAATCTATGTCATAAACCCTTTTATGGATGCTGTCATTATATCGAAACGTAAGTTCCGCTGTACGCCCGATTGAATCCGCCGTCTTGCCCTCTCCCCAAAAATCCGCCGTGCGCCCGATGAAGTAGCCGTTTCCGACTAACGGGTAATATCCGTTTTTCGGCTGCATGTCCACCCCCATGGGCGACTTCCACTCCTTTGCCTCGCCGCTCTTCCTATTTATATATACAAACTTGTTTCCCCATATGGGCGGCAAAACCACCCATTCCGCACTGACAGCCGGTTTTCCGAACGGTTTTGTGTCGCACTCGTATCCGAACGGCCTCTGGACACAATGAAATCCTTCCACCCACGCGTCATACTTTACCGTCTCGGACGTGGCAGGATTATAACAAGCGACCTTCGTTCCCTCATAAGGATTTAACCACAGTTCGTCCCCTTCCGGGAAAATCCCCATGATTCCGCCCTCCATCTCCGTTTCCATCGTTTCCACCTGCAACGTGTCCGCCTCTATTTTCAATATCTGACTTCCATTCGGGCTCCCGACCAGCAGTGCATTCTTCCAGGCACACGCCGCGCCAAACCGTTTGTCGCCCCCGACCTCGCATATATAAAAATCGTTAATCCCAGCCAGGTAGCGAACCTCCCGCGTCCGCATGTGGAACCGCACGGCGGCCGGGTACTTGCCTGGAAGGAAAAATAAATATTCCCCGACCCGCACCGCGCTGGCAAACGCCGCCCCCTGCTCCACACACCGCTTCAATTCAATCCTCTTTAAAAACCCCCGTCCCGCCAGATGGCCTTTTCCCTTTGCAAATGTATCCGCCCGGGCACGCATTTCCTCCTTTATACTCCCGTCCGCTTCCAGCCACTCTTTTTTGTCCAGCACGAGAATGTCCTGCGCGACAACCGGGCAAATATACACGTTGTCCTCGAACTCAATGGCCCTCTGGTAGTATGCGCCCGCGGCATACTCTGACAAATTACAAACATATTCGTAATGGTAATCATTGTTTCTTGAGTAATACAGCTTGTTCCCCTGCGTGACACACCAACGGTTCTGCCCGTTCTCATAAAGTCCCCGGAAAATCTCCCCGCGCCAGTCATCCTCCCCCGGAAGCGAGTGAATCCGATTGTTTAAAATGAACAGCGGCTTGCCCGCCACCCCGAACAATGACGTGACGCTCGTCCCGGAATCCCCGATATAAGCGTCGCACAGCGCTATCGTATTTTCAATATCAGGCATCTCATCCAATATCCCGATTTCTTCCCGCACGAACCGCTCTTTCAGGCCGTCCCATGCCGCCCTATACGGCTTGCGCATGCTGTCAAGCGTGGATTCCATGAGCGGATGCGGCCGCCAGACGAGACACGCGTCCTCCCGCCCTTCAAATGTTTCAAACACGTACTCCATTTTTTTCAAAAAGGCTTCCGTATTCCCCAGCATCCCGCCAAGGCTTGTATTAAAAAAATAGACCTTTTTCTTTTCATGTCCTTCTGCCGCTTTTACGCCGCCCGTTTCTGCGCCGCCCGCTTCCAACGGCCGCTCCCCGGCATTTTCCACGCCCAGCTTTTTTTGCCACCCGGCGGGAACCTCTGGCGGGTTCTGGCACTTGTGTATCACGCTGTCAAACTTCGGCGAACCAAACGCCAAAAACTTTTCATCCGGGAGGTTCGAGTCAAAATATTTTCTATGCCTCTTTGACTGTATCACGATATAGTCCGCGTTCGCATATGCGGGACACATCGCCTGCGCCTCACTCATGCCGCCCGCCGTGGCATAATAGGGGATATAGACAAGACAATCCGTAAATTTCTTCAAATTATCCGAGTAAAAAAGGGGATGCACGGTCGTGACGTGATTACTGTAATCATATGGATTGTGTATAAATATCATATCCGGCCGGTGCGCCTCAAAATCGAACTTGTCATATGCCGTTATCGGCACGTAATCCGGGTACTTGTCCCTCTCATAATACGCTTGTCCCAGGCTCCCGTCCGGATTTTTGTCAAAATACGGAATTGGAATCACATAGGCGTCACAGTCCGGATCCGCCTCCGCCGCCTGCCAGACACTTTCCAGCGAATCCCACATGGATGCTTTGTAAGGAAGAAATATCGCTTCCTTCCTTATATTAATGTCATTTTTAATACTGTTTTCCACCTTGATGACAAACTTATTCAAATTTTTATATACTCTATTGGGATTGATATCGGCAAATGTTTCATTGCCGGTTCGCATTTCTTTGATTTGCACGCCATCGTTTCGGATATATCCATCTTGCGTGCCGCCATTTTGCATATTATCGCTATGCGCGTCATTAAATTTTGACAATTTATCATAAATCTGGAATACAAGTTCGCAATATTCCTCAAGATAGGACACGGTGATAAAGCCTTCGCCTTCCGAAGACTCAATCAAATTGCCTAGCTCGATGGCCGTCTCCTGACACCGGGTCAGCGCGTCCAACACGGGCTGTTGCATTTGACGTTCAAGATTCTTTTTAATTTCAACATGGGCATTTGACATTGCCCGCAACAATTCCACTGCTTGACGCTTCCCTGCTTGTCTCATAACCGTGATTCCCTTCACTGATTTTTCTACAATAGTTTTCTTTATGATTTTCCTTTATCAATTTCCTTGTCCTGATTCCAACCAGTCCAATTCATTTTCTGTCAGACACCGTCTGACCCGTTCTTCCAATTCTTTATATTCTATCTTCATAGCCGTTTTCAGTACAAACAGCTTATCCTTCAAATTTTCAAACCGATACATTCCCACTAGGACTCCATAAACCTGCTCCGCCGTCGTGTTCTGGTCATTTTTAAACGTTGCCAGCAGCCTGGCCAGTGTCTCTTCCTGATAACGGTTGAAGCGCAAGGACAACGTGCCATAATATACGGCTTTCCTGGCATCGCCTTGTTCCTTGTACCAGGCTTGGAGGACGTTATAAATAAGCCCCAACTGGTTGGGGGTTTTCAACGAAGAACTCCCGCCATATTGTTCCATCTTCTCCAGGGTGCGCTCAAAAAAAAGAACCCCATCCGTTTCCTTTCCCATGCGCAACAAGAAACGTCCCATGTAAAATTCCACGTCAGGAAACGTGATGCCTGTCCGTGAAAAAAGTTCATAATACCGCCAGGCTTGTTCCTCATAAGAAGCAAGCTCATCATCCGGCAAAAAGGACACCTCGGAAAACCATACCGCGAAAGCGGCGTTCACCCGGTCTTCCATGATTCCTTCCATCCCATGCCTGGAAATCTGTTCGATAACACGTCCCATGCAGGACAATGCTTCCTGCGTCTGCCCGCTTCCGGCACAAGATTCCCCCATGTAGGACCATGCGTCATAATTCTCGGGATGTTCTTCCAATTCCTTTTTCAAAAGAGGAATGTTGCGTTCCCCTTTCTTGTCACGAATGGACTGCTGGTATCCCGTATGCATGATGGGCAAATTTTTCACCATCACGTAACGCATCTGTGTCCCGTTTGTCATCTGGAGCGATTCATGAATCCGATTGCAATAGCGCAACTCCTTCATGTTTCGGAATATGCGGTAATGCCGTCCGACGGAGAACACCTCTCCCTCGTCGTTCAAGTGGAACATCTCCGTGCAAAGGGCATGGATGACGGTCCCTTTTTTGGTAGACGTTTCCACGTTTCTCAACACGTCGGGAATCTTGCGCGCGTCTGCCTTGGAAAAATATTCGTCCGCGTCCAAAAATGCAATCCATTCTCCCGAAGCCTGTTCAATCGCGTGGTTCTTGGCCGCCGAAAAGTCGTCACGCCAATCAAAATGGAAGACCTTCGCCCCCATCTCTTCGGCGATTTCCACCGTCTTATCCGTGGAACCGGTGTCCACCACGATTTGCTCCCAGACGACGCCTTTCCCCCACGACAATGCTTGACGGATGTTCTGCTCCTCGTTTTTTACAATCATACACTGTGATATTCGAATCTTCCTTGCCATATAACCTTCTCTCCAACATATAAAAGCATACGTTCATTTTATGTCAAAAGGCAAAAACGAATCCCTCGCCCCATGCAAATGTGAAGGGAAAACATTCTCGCTAAACAAAGGGGCATACATAAGGTACGCCCCTTTGAGTTTTACGTCACTGTTTATCTCGTTATATTACCGCTGACTTACTGAAGCAACTGCAATACGCCCTGCGGAATCTGGTTAGCTTGCGCAAGCATAGCCTGGGAAGCCTGAACCAGGATGTTGTTCTTCGTGTAAGCCATCATTTCCTCTGCCATGTCAACGTCGCGGATGCGGCTCTCGGCAGCGGTCATGTTCTCGGCCGTCACGCTCAGGTTGTTGATGGTGTGCTCCAGACGGTTCTGGATGGCACCCAAGTCACCACGAGTGGAAGATACGTAGTTGATGGCAGACTTGATTTTGTCAACCGCGTTCTGCGCGCCTACCTGCGTGCTGATGTCGATGTCGTCAATTCCCATGGCCTTCGTGTGCATGTCGCTCACGGATACCTTCAACTGGTTGAATTCGTCAGACGTGTCACCAATCTGAAGCTTCAATCCACCCTTGTCACCTTTGCCACGGCTCAAACGGATACCATCACCAGCATTAATGTTGTTGTCACTGGTGGCCGGGGTCTCGGTAATCGCGTCTGTGACAGTCAATCCGGTCACTTCCGCAATCTTGGCAACGTTCTGCTTAAAGTTGGTATCAGCACTATTCAAACCAAAGTTCGTTCCGTCGGAAATCAAGATGGTGACATCGGAACCAAGACCGGATGTCGCGTTCATGTCTGTTCCGTTCTCTCCCAGGCTCGCGCCTTTCGTATCCTGCATGACGACGAACTTGTGTCCGTTAATCGTGAACACCGCATCCTCGTAGTTTTTACCATTGTACAACGTGATGGAGTCAGCCTTAATCTCACGCCCCGCATCCAACGGCTCGGTAACCTTCACGCCGATGTCTACGGTATTAGCTCTCGTACCGCCTATCGTCCAAGTGGCATCCATCGCGGATACCCTCGGGGTGTCCGTACCTTCCTCCATGGCCTCAAGTTTTATCTTGCCGCCCGTGGCCGTAATGTTATAGCTGCTGGCCAAAGAAGTGTTGTTCAACTCCTGAACGATGGCCGCGTCAACCTGTGCCTGTGTTGCCGCCGCCGCGCTGCTGCCCGCCGACGTGATGGCATATTCCCTACCGTTGCTGCCAACCAGCTTGCTCACGTTGCCCGCGCTGTCCTTCTGGGCGGTCAACTTGACGGTGTGGGAAGTCCCGTCTTCCAAAGATACCGTGTACTCGAACGTGTCATTTTCTTGGAAAGCGAAAGAACCAGCACCATATGTCTGATTGGCCTCGTACACGCCCTTGGCACCAGCAGACTTGCTGTTGCTCACGCCGCCGCCGCTGATAACGACCTTGTTAGTTCCGCCGGTAGCAGACAAGGAACCATCCAACAAATTGATTCCATTGAAATTCGTGCTGTCTGCGATACGATTGATTTCGTCTTTCAGGGAAGCGACTTCCTTCTGCAGGTTCTCGCGGTCCACTTCGTCTGCGTATGTTCCGTTCGCGGACTGGTTCGCCAGTTCCACCATACGGTTCAGCATGGAGTGGATTTCCGTCATGGCACCCTCGGCCGTCTGCACCAAAGAAATACCATCGTTGGCATTCTTCTTAGCGGTATTCAAACCGGTAATCTGTGCACGCATCTTTTCAGAAATAGCCAATCCGGCGGCGTCATCGCCAGCGCGGTTGATACGATAGCCAGAGGAAAGTTTTTCCAAGTTCTTGGAAACGGCACTGTTGTTCACAGTCAAGTTACGATAAGAGTTTAATGCAGCAATGTTGTGTTGAATTCTCATAATAATACCTCCATGTTTTTAGTCGGAGACCTCCATGTCCCCCATATTTTCATGTCTTTCCGTCATCACTTGTAAAGTCTTGCGTAATTGTTTGATAACTCCCCGTCCCTTCACCAAGTATGGGCCCTATGCTGGTGGAATGAACCGGGATTTACAAGCGCCCCGCGCGGGTTTTGTACCCGGAACTTTGACGCTTATGTACCTATTATCGAACATTTATGTTGGAAGCCAGTGTTTATAAGGAATTCAGAGGATTTTGCGAAAAAAACGGGGGATTTTTGATGGGAAAGCAGGTTCTGGGACGCAAAAAGAGAGGAGTCTTCCTATTATAATAATTAGGAAGACTCCCAAAACTTTATTTTGTGCAATATAATTTGTTTCCCTATCGAACATGTTGTTAATCAAATGAATTCGTTTGGTTGTTCCATTGCTTCTAGCGTTGATATCCTTTGCTTTATGGCCCAATACCTTTCTTCTCATGGATTGCATTAAAGCAATCATGATTTGCCATGTGCGGTAAACTCCCGCATTTTCCTTTCGAAGATTTCCGGTGTGAGTTGCGCCTCCATAGCCGCATCCTCAACTGAAAATATCTTTCTGGAAACCAAGTTAAATAATAATTCCATTCTTCCCTCTTGTNCTCCGCCGTCGTGTTCTGGTCATTTTTAAACGTTGCCAGCAGCCTGGCCAGTGTCTCTTCCTGATAGCGGTTGAAGCGTAGGGACAGCGTACCGTAATAGACGGCCTTGGACGCATCGCCTTGCCCTTCGTGCCACGCCTGCAGCACATTGTAAATCAAATCCAGCCTGCCGGGTGCCTTTAATGAGGAACTTCCATTATGATGTTCCAGCTTTTCCAGCGTGCACTCGAAAAACCGCGCCCCGTCCGTTTCCTTTCCCATGCGCAACAGGAAACGTCCCATGTAAAATTCCACGTCAGGAAACGTGATGCCTGTCCGTGAAAAAAGTTCATAATACCGCCAGGCTTGTTCCTCATAAGAAGCAAGCTCATCATCCGGCAAAAAGGACACCTCGGAAAACCACACCGCGAATGCGGCGTTCACCCGGTCTTCCATGATTCCTTCCATCCCATGCCTGGAAATCTGTTCAATAACACGTCCCATGCAGGACAATGCTTCCTGCGTCTTCCCGCTTCCAGCACAAGATTCCCCCATGTAGGACCATGCGTCATAGTTCTCGGGATGTTCTTCCAATTCCTTTTTCAAAAGAGGGATGTTACGTTCCCCCTTCTTGTCACGGACGGACTGCTGGTATCCCGTGTGCATGATGGGCAAATTTTTCACCATCACGTAACGCATCTGCGTCCCGTTTGTCATCTGGAGCGATTCATGAATCCGATTGCAATAGCGCAACTCCTTCATGTTTCGGAATATGCGGTAATGCCGTCCGACGGAGAACACCTCTCCCTCGTCGTTCAAGTGGAACATCTCCGTGCAAAGGGCATGGATGACGTTGCCCTTTTTGGCCAATGCTTCCGCGTTCTCCAGCACGGCAGGGATTTTCCGCGCGTCTTCCTTGGAAAAATATTCGTCCGCGTCCAAAAATGCAATCCATTCTCCCGAAACCTGCTCAATCGCGTAATTCTTTGCCGCCGAGAAATCGTCGCACCAATCGAAATAAAAAACTTTCGCGCCCATCTCCTTGGCGATTTCCACCGTTTTGTCTGTCGAACCCGTGTCCACCACGATTTGCTCCCAGACGATTCCCCTGCCCCAGGACAAGGCGCGACGGATATTCGCCTCCTCGTTCTTTACAATCATGCACTGTGACAGTCTGATTCGTGATGTTTTAACTTTTTTTGCCATTTAAATTCTCCTGATATATGAATAAGACACTTATCTTGCATCGTAACGGCACAGAAGGGTACACTCCCCAATATAGTTAAAATCTTGTTACGGTTCAGCCTTGACTAACCCCTGACAAGAGCTTCACTGTATAAAGGGGCATACGATTGGTACGCCCCTTTGAAGTCTTACGTCATTATTCATGTCAACATATATTGTCAACTTGCGAAACAGCTTACTGAAGCAACTGTAACACGCCCTGCGGAATCTGGTTAGCTTGCGCAAGCATGGCCTGGGAAGCCTGAACCAGGATGTTGTTCTTCGTGTAAGCCATCATTTCCTCTGCCATGTCAACGTCGCGGATGCGGCTCTCAGCAGCGGTCATGTTCTCGGTCGTCACACTCAGGTTGTTGATGGTGTGCTCCAGACGGTTCTGGATGGCACCCAAGTCACCACGGGTGGAGGACACGTAATTGATAGCGTCCTTAATCTTAGCAACCGCGTTCTGTGCGCCGACCTGCGTGCTGATGTCAATGTCACTAATGCCCATGGCCTTCGTGTGCATGTCGCTTACGGAAACCTTCATCTGATTGAAGTCATCCGACGTATCACCAATTTGAAGCGTCAAACCACCCTTGTCACCAGTGCCACGGCTCAAACGGATACCACCACCTGCGTTAATAGTATTACCGTCATTACCAATCGCGTCTCCCACGGTCAGGCCAGTGACTTCCGCAATCTTAGCGATATTCTGGGCATAGTTGTCGTCAGCACCTTTTTCCAGACCATGATTACCCTTGCTGTCAGCAATCAAAATAGTCACGTCAGATCCAAGACCGCTAGTGGCGTTCATATCCGTTCCCGACTCACCAAGATCTTGCCCCAAATCCTTACCAACCATAACTACAAATTTGTGGCCATTGATAGTGAATACGGCATCGTCATAATTTTTACCGTTGTATAACGTGATGGAACTCGCGTCAATCTCGCGGCCTGCATCCATAGGTTCCGTAGTCTTAACACCAATATCTATGGTATTAGCCCGCGCTCCACCTATCGTCCAAGTCGCATCCATCGCGGACACTCTTGGCGTATCGGTTCCTTCTTTCATGGCCTCAAGCTTCACCTTGCCACCCGTGACAGAAATGTTATAATCTTTGGCCAAAGATGTGTTATTCAGTTCGCCCAGAATAGCGGCATCAATCTCTGTTTGCGTTGCCGCAGCGGCAGGACCATTCGACGTAATGGCATATTCCCTACCGTTGCTACCAACCAACTTGCTGACGTTTCCGTCAACATCTTTTGCCGCTGTCAACTTAACCGTATGAGTAGTCCCATCTCTTAACGATACCGTATACTCAAAAACATCATTCTCCTCGAACGCGAGAGGGCCTGCATTGTACGCCTGATTTGCTTCATATTCTCCCTTAACCCCGGTAGACTTGCTGTTGCTCACACCGCCACCACTAATGACGACTTTGTCAGCACCGCCCTTAGCCGACAAGGAACCATCCAACAGATTGATTCCGTTGAAGTTCGTGCTGTCAGCGATTCGGTTGATTTCATCTTTCAGGGATTCTACTTCCTTCTGAAGGTTCTCACGGTCCACTTCGTCAGCGTAGGTTCCGTTCGCGGACTGGTCAGCCAGTTCCACCATACGGTTCAGCATGGAGTGGATTTCCGTCATGGCACCCTCGGCCGTCTGTACCAAAGAAATACCGTCGTTGGCATTCTTCTGGGCGGTCTTCAGACCGGTAATCTGTGCACGCATCTTTTCAGAAATGGCCAGTCCGGCAGCGTCATCGCCAGCGCGGTTGATTCTGTAGCCAGAGGAAAGTTTCTCCAAGTTCTTGGAAACGGCACTGTTGTTCACAGTCAAGTTACGATAAGAGTTTAATGCAGCAATGTTGTGTTGAATTCTCATAATAATACCTCCATGTTTTTAGTCGGAGACCTCCATGTCCCCCATATTTTCATGTCTTTCCGTCATCACTTGTAAAGTCTTGCGTAATTGTTTGATAACTCCCCGTCCCTTCACCAAGTATGGGCCCTATGCTGGTGGAATGAACCGGGATTCACAAGCGCCCCCGCGCGGGTTTTGCACCCGGAACTTTGACGCTTATGTACCTATTATCGAACATTCCCCAAAAAAGTTAAGCCCTATTTTGAAAAAATCCGAAAAATTTTAGTTCAAAAGCCAGCCTTTTCCAAAAAGGGGGCCGGTTTTACTCTCTATGAAGAAGTAGCTTTTTCCAGAATAGCCAGAAAAATCAGGCCGTCGCATCAACGACTATCAAGTCAATGCGACGGCTCTTTGAAGCCTTAGGCCATTTCCACCACCAATTCTCTCCCCGCAAGGATATCCTCGATATCTCGCTGGCTCTTGCCCGAAGCAAGAACTATCTGGTCTAGCGAAAAACCATTCTTATGCATGTTCAGGATTACTTGAGCCATTTCCTCGGCTCTCCCCTCGGCTCTCCCCTCAGCTCTCCCCTCGGCTCTCCCCTCAGCTCTCCCCTCGGCTCTCCCCTCGGCTCTCCCCTCGGCTCTCCCCTCGGCCAAACCTTGTTCCCTGCTTTCTTTCTTATCACGTTCGATTTCATCCTTCATCAGTTCTCTCAACGCTTCACACATTATTGATTCCCTCCTTATCTGCTCATATACTTCATAATTTGCATTCACGCTGACTTGCAATAGCGAGTCAATATTCCTTCGTGCCCTGGTGCCAGTCATTTTCTCGGCTTTCTTCAAAAACTCACGAACGTCCTCGATGTCAACATTTTCAGATAAGATTCGGAAACTACTGTGATTCTCCTTGGAAAGTTCCTTGATTACGACAATCTGTATCGGCAGCCACATTCCAGAAACATAGTAAATCCCCGGATACTTCCACTCAATCTGGCATCCCAACCGTTCCAATTCTTTGAAAAGCTCCCGTGGGTACGCTTCCCTGATAACCGACACGGTCAGCTCGTCGGCCGGTATCTCGTTCACCGTTTCTCCATACCCTTTATAAAGGCAGGCATAGCCCATCACCTTAAATAAGGTATCGATGGACAATTCGCTGCCCGGTCCCTTGTATTCTAACACGTTATGGCCTCTCATGATACGGCCGATTTCATTTTTCAGTACTTTTTCCCGTTCGCCCGCTTTTATAACCAAAAGGTCTATGCAGACCGGCTCCTTGCCCAAAATATGTTCGCGTGACACGAAAAGCTCTTGGAGATCCTCCCGCAATTCTAACTCGGCAGCCGCGTAAAACGCCGGATGCCACTGTATCTTGTCTGGTAAATCCCTCATAAATATCGCCTCCATATTAAAGTGGAGGGGGTGCACTCCCGTTCCTTGGCCTTCATTATAAATTCAAAAATCTGTTTCGTCAATACTAGTTTGGGCATACTTTTAGCGCAGAATCTGTTCCAAGTCCACCAGAACGACATGGCCGTCCTTTTTTGCCTCTTCCAGCAAGGCACTCGTAAAACTAGTTTTTGAAAACAGATAGTACCATGTCTCATGACGGTTCTTGTTGAACACGTCTGCCCGTTGCCGTAACTTGTTCAGAACGGATATTTCCAGGAGGGTGTTTCGCCATTTACATTCGCAGACAAGGTAATCGTTCCCGTCGCTTGCTATCAAATCAATTTCAACTTGTTGGCGGCTCGCCGGGTCAGTTCCCCACCACCGACCGATGGAAGTGAAAAGTACCGGCAGTTCGCCGAGGCTGTTTTTTCGGAGCAAATAGTCGCGGCATACTTTTTCGAACATGATTCCCATGTAGTCATTATAATCAGGTTCTATACGCTTCTTCCATACCGCTTCCTGCGCTCCCGTTTCAATCAGCGTCCGGTTGGCAAACACATACCGGTACCAGAAGCGGAACACGAAGTCGGAAATACCGTATAACGTCTTCCGGGAAGACTCTTTTTCGCCAAACGGCGTTTCCTTATATAAAATGCCAAGGCTGCAAAGCGTTTTAATATATTTCAGGCATTTGGCTTGTTCTTCCCCGGTCTTAGTCGCGATTTCGGCGGCCTTGGACGCACCGGCAGCAACAGCCTCGATAATCGCGTTATACACTCCGGGCTCTTGGACTTCCTGACGCAGGAGCAACAAGGGCTCTTCATAAAGATACGCGGTCACCCTTAAAAACGCCTGCTTAATATTTTCCTCGAAACTTTTCCCCTTTTCCACTTGCTGCAGATAGAGCGGTGTTCCACCGAACGCGCCGTAAAACTCAAAAACCCGAGCCGAAAACTTTTCGAGATTCAATTTGTCATTGCTTTGCTCGGCGGAATAGAATATCGTGTCCTTCCCCTTGCAAAATTCGTTTAACAACGTGGTTTTGCCGACACGCCGACGGCCATAAAGCACGAAAAGCTGAATTTTGCTTGTATTTTTTATGTAAATGTGTGATGTAAAAAACTTGTAAACAACATTTTATTTAACGCATAAACACCACTTTATTCAACACTTGAATGATGGTTGCAATTCACTCCGCCGCCAGCTCGGCGATGTTCATGTTATTGCGCGGGTGCATGCTACGCAGGATTTCCGCCTGCATTTTCGAGGCGACGTGGACATAAATCTGTGTCGTCTTAATGGAACTGTGGCCGAGGAGCGGCGACACGCAGCTGATATCCGCCCCCGCCTCCACCAGGTATGTGGCAAAAGAATGGCGGAACATGTGTGGCGTGATATTTCGCTCGATTCCGGCGCGGCGGCAATATTTTTTAATCATCAGGCGAACGGACTGCTCGGTGTAACGTTTCCCGTCCCGGTTCACGAAGAAATACCCGCTGTCGCGGATTGCCTTCTCATTCGCCGCATAATATTTCCGCAAAAGCTCCAGGACGGGCTGTTGCACAATCTGCACGTACCGCTCGCGGCCGCCCTTTCCCATAATCCGCACAAGGCCGCCGCTTAAGTCCACGCATTCCCGCCGGATGTTGGAAATCTCGTACACCCTGGCCCCGGTCGCGAACAACGTCTCCACGATGGCGATGTCCCGTTGCCAGAACTTGTCCGCAGATTGCTTGTGCGTGTACATATAATTAAGAAGCGTTTCGATTTCCTTGCGCGGGATGATACGCGGGAGAACTAGAGTTTCCTTGAAGCGGACGCGGATTTTGCGGAACGGGTTGTCGGAAATGATTTCCTCCTCTTCCAGAAACGCGTAAAACGCCTTGACGCTCGCCGTTTTCCTTTTCACGGTCTTTTGCTTGTATTTTTTATGTAAATGCGTAATGTAAGCCTCAATTTTGGGCTTTTCCGGTGCCCCGGATCCGACAAAGTCAAAAAATTGTTTTAGGTCGATTTCGTAGGCGGCAATAGTTTTTAAGTTTAGTTCCTTGCGGAATTGGCAGTATTCCAGGTACGTCTTTATCTTTTTTCGTAAGTTCATCTATACTTACCCCCTTGTTTTTATCTAAGTGTACCATAAAATGGAAAATTATATAACCCGAAGGGGAGAAAAATGTTATAACGCCGGTTGTATTTTTGCTCGAATGATGGTATGATGAAATCAAGAGAAAGAACAAAAGTCCAGAAGAATAGGCTTGCTTTTTGGGTTATCAGGATATATGATGAAAATATTAACACAAGAAGGGGGCGGGACATATGAGTTTACTAAGCAATACACCATATGATGACGTGTTCCGCACGTTGTTAAACGACTGTTCCCCGTTGATTCTTCCGTTAATTAACGAAGTGTTCGGCGAGCATTATACGGGAAGGGAAAAGATTGTTTTTTCGCCGAACGAGCACTTCCTGAACCGGCAGGACGGAGAGGAAGAGGAACGTATCACGGACAACAGTTTCAAGGTGTTAGGAGCGATACCAAAAAAGTATCATTGGGAATGCCAGTGCAGCCCGGACAACAGCATGTTGGTAAGGTTTTTCGAATATGATACGCAAATAGCCCTTGACGAGGGGGAAATCGTGGAAAATGTTCTCACGGTGACATTTCCACATTCGGCAGTATTGTTTCTGCGGCATACCTTGTCAACACCGAATACCATGACCATTAAAATCAATACGCCGGGCGGTGATATCAGCTATGACATTCAAGTTATGAAAGTCGGAATGTATTCGCTTGATGAAATATTTGATAAGAACCTGCTGTTTTTGATTCCGTTTTACATCTTTTCGCATGAAAGTCGTTTTAAAGAGTATGCTGAAAACGAAGAAAAGCTAAGCGACTTGAAAGCAGAGTACGAAAAAATCAAAAACCGGCTGGAAGAACTGGCAAAAAGCGGCATGATTGACGAGTACACGCGATGCACGATTACCGACATGTCCAACAAGGTCTTGGAACATATCGCGAAAAATTATAAATCTGTTAGGGAAGGAGTGAAATCTGTCATGGGTGGAAAGATATTGGATTATGAGGCGAAGGATATTTTAAATCGTGGAAAACAAGAAGGAAGACAAGAAGGAAAACAAGAGGGAAGAATGGAATTATTATTTAACTTGGTTTCCAGAAAGATATTTTCAGTTGAGGATGCGGCTATGGAGGCGCAACTCACACCGGAAATCTTCGAAAGGAAAATGCGGGAGTTTACCGCACATGGCAAATCATGATTGCTTTAATGCAATCCATGAGAAGAAAGGTATTGGGCCATAAAGCAAAGGATATCAACGCTAGAAGCAATGGAACAACCAAACGAATTCATTTGATTAACAACATGTTCGATAGGGAAACAAATTATATTGCACAAAATAAAGTTTTGGGAGTCTTCCTAATTATTATAATAGGAAGACTCCTCTCTTTTTGCGTCCCAGAACCTGCTTTCCCATCAAAAATCCCCCGTTTTTTTCGCAAAATCCTCTGAATTCCTTATAAACACTGGCTTCCAACATAAATGTTCGATAATAGGTACATAAGCGTCAAAGTTCCGGGTGCAAAACCCGCGCGGGGGCGCTTGTGAATCCCGGTTCATTCCACCAGCATAGGGCCCATACT
>CAJTDN010000012.1 GCA_910574865.1 Lachnospiraceae bacterium
AATTCAATTATACCAAAAACAGAGTGTTTCATGCTATTTTATTGCCAGTTTTTATTGGATTTTCAAGGTGCATAGGCGCTTATTCAAGTGCGAAGTTTGAGTTAATAACCATTGGTACTTGTTTGATTCTCATACGGGAGCGGTACAATATGGCTTTCAATATATCGAAAAAGATCATAAATGGGTATTTTACGACCGTGTGATGGGATGGATGTTATATGGGGAACAGTATATTGACGCTGGCTGGTACTATCTTGATTCGATAACCGGCGCGGTAAGTTATCGATGGACGTGGATTCCGCAATCTGAAAAATGGGTATACTATGATGCGACTAGTGGACGGATGTGCTATGAGTGGCATAATGTCGATGGCAAGATGCACTACTTTGACAAGTATACTGGAGAGTTGCGGTTTGCGTCGAATGAAATGTACGATGCGTGGTCGATGGCGCAGAACATGAGCAGCCAGACACAATATTTGATGATGATTAATAATTCGGCGTGCCGCTTGTTCATTTTCCAGGGGAGCAAGGGCAATTGGACTCCGCTTTTTGACTGGGTTTGTTCTCCAGGGAAGGATTCAACGCCTACGGTCAGGGGAAACTATACGGTGGCGGCCAGGGGGCTTCATTTTGGTGAAGACAAAGGATACACATGTTATTACTGGACACAATTTTATGGGGATTATTTGTTCCATTCCATCTTGTATTATCCGGGAAGCATGAATCCGATGGAACCATGGTTGGGACAAAGGTTGTCGCATGGATGCGTACGTCTGTCCATTGAAAACGCACGTTGGATTTATGACAGGATACCAAGGGGAACGAAAGTTTATAGTTACTAGGCGGGAAAATGGTCTTATTATGACGAAAACGGAAGGGGGGGGCATGGGTTGGATGTTGAACGGGGGTATTGATTTGATTAATAGGAAAGGGTTGGACGTATCAAGTCATGTGAGGAGGTAAGAAACAATGAGAAAAGGAATGATGTTACTTTTGGCAGGCCTGGTACTCATGGTGATTCCATCGCTAAATGCCAATGCGGCAGAACCCGCGCTTTCAGAGAAACTTGGCACTGATTATACGGGGATGGTGCGTGATGTGGACGGAGAGCGTTATTTCTTGGACAGTGGCGTTATGGCGAGGGACAAGGAAGCGTACGACCCAGTGACAAATGCATGGTATTGGTTTGACGATGACGGAACGATGGCCGTGGATAAGGATGCATTTATTCCGACCAAAGCAGATCGTTCGGAGGGAAAATGGGTACGGTACGATGCAAACGGGGCCATGGTGAAAGGCGAGGATTGGCGGTATGGCGGCTGGTACTGGTTCGATCCGACAACGGGCGAAATGATTAAGGGCTTCGTATTGGTTCCAGTAAGAGAAGGCGGTTATAAATGGGTGTATTATGACGACATCAACGGCCAGATGCACCATGGGGAAAGTTGTATCAACGGAGGGTGGTATAGGTTCAATGACATCACCGGTGAGATGGTACATGGTGAGTACTGCAACTCGGTGGGAAGCTGGTATTACTATGATGAAATAACCGGAATCATGCAGAAGGGCAGGGTGACACATCACGGGAAAGAGTACTATTATGACCCTTATAGCGGAATCATGCAGAAAGGAGCGGTGTACCACGATGGCGCGACGTACTTTTATGATGGCGTTACCGGTGTCCTGACCAGGATGTCGGGTGGTAGGCATACACACAACTATGCGGGAACCGTGACGAGAGAACCAAATTGCTTTGAGACCGGCATAAAGACATATAGTTGCTGGTGTGGAAACAGTTATGTGGAAGAACTTGGTACAAGGCATGACTATACGCCGGGAGTCGTGACGGAATATCCGACGGCGACATCGGATGGCACACAAGTGGAGATATGTAATAATTGTGGTGATGAGAGAACCTCCACGTTTTCACGAGGGGATAAGACAGACAGGTACTATGGTATTGATTTGGGAAATGGTGAAGTGGACATCGTGTATGGCCATTATGAAATAGAAATGGCAAACGAGATATTTAATAGGCTGAATGTATATCGAAGCCAGAACGGCCTTCCGACATTGAACCAGGCAAGCGAAATATTGCAGATGGCAGGTGACATCAGGGCGAATGAGTGCTCCTATTTGTTCGACCATACACGCCCGAATGGGGAAGGCGTGTTTGACACGTTCTCCTGGTTTGGCGCGTGTGCGGAAAATATCGCATATACTTGGCCGTCTGGATCGGCAGAACAAGTTATGGAAGGATGGAAGAATTCGCCGGGGCATAATCGGAACATGTTGTGGGATTATCCGACCAGCGTGGCTATCAGCGTGTTCGCGAGTAATGATGGAAGTGGCCGTTATGAATATAATTATGTGCAATTGTTTGGGATTGAATAAATGATTCATGATACGCGAAGAATTCGTGGACATTGATACAATAGCAGATTTTGAATATGCGGAGTATCTGATGCAGCATATTGAAAAAACTTCCTATAAAGTATGCATATCCTGCTTTACGTGACGTCAAGCTAAATAGTATGTGGTAAAGACGCGATAACAATTTTGTTTACATGTAAAAAAGAAACGTGCCGGAACATGTATAGGCTATTCTTGTCCGGCACGTTTTCCAGAATATAATTGTTAACGCTATTTACGGCAGGCTTTCTCTTTTTCCTCGATTTCTTTTAATCTCTCAGCCAAGTCATATACTAAATTTCGATAATCCTTGTTCAGGTATTTGTAGGTTTGTAAAAGCTCATAGTTTTCATCTATCAGCTTCTCCATCAAGAGTTGCCTTTCCTGGTTATACTTTACGTCCGATACTCCCAATATGTAATCTGTGGTGACACAATAATAGGATGCCAGACGTATCAGCATGTCGATAGGAATTAAATTGATATCCGTCTCATACCTGCTTATATTTTGTTGCGAGGTGCCAATTTCGCGTCCTAATGTTTCTTGGGACAATCTTTTGCTCTCTCTTAATTCTTTTAATCTCTTAGACATCATAACATGCTCCTTTTCTAATGTGATACTTACATATTACAGTGTCTGGGAGCAAATTATACAATTTATAATTGTAATTATATACTTAGTGCCTGCTGATTAAGCCACTATTACCAGTTTCCCAGAAATCTCTTCGGGAAAGCCTCTTAAGAGACTCAACAAGGCGCAGAGAATCCTCCTCTGCATTTTGAAGAGATTCGCTGTAAATACCGATAACGTTATTGAGGTGAGTTGGACAAGCGTTTCCGGAAAAGGACAAGGGTACTTGCATCAAATGGTGGTTCTTCCTGATAACCGGGAAGCCCTATGAAGTATTGCAGATATGGATTCTCTGTAATCTGTTCCACAAGTTCGCTGTCTGTGAAACCGAGTTTCTTTTGGATAATTAATGAACCAAGAGTGAATATTACGTTTGATTTGTGCACTCTTTTCGTTGATTCGGTGCACCCCTTCCGGTAATCCGATGCGGGTTTTCCGGAAGGGAGTGCGTTCAATCATAGTGGCACATTGATAATTCAATATTGCCTGTCGTCAATGCCCTTGGCAAGTCGATTCATGAAATCGACAAAGCCCTTGAATGACATCGGGTCGCCACCGTCATAATAGATTCTGACGTATTCCTGGTATGCCATGTTGTCATAGCGTGGCATGTCCAAGTTCGAAAGAAGGTCGACCGCCGTGAACCGTTCGTGTTCCGGGTCAAGCGCCTTGCACAGTTCATATCTTGCCCGGACGGTCTCCGCCTTGAGGTGCTGGATGTCCCTGACCATTGAATCCACCAATTCCAGGAAGGAACAGACAAGTTCGCATTCCTCAGAATCGGGACACTCGTCCCACGCCATATGTTCGTTATCAGTCATCGTTCCCACCCGCCTTTCCGTCCTTGGGAGCCTTGAGGCCGTGCCGCTCCCTCATGGACACCGCCCCCGATGAGGATTTCATAAGCGTTTGGACGGATTCTATCAATCACGGCATCGGAAAGCGTCTCATATTCCGGCGTGCCGATGCACTCGTTCCAGCCGTCCGGTTCAAACTGAGTGCAGAAAATGATGGAACCCCGCTCCGTCCGGGGCTCGATGATTTCAAGCAGGTCGTTGGCCTGCCCGTTGCTCATCGGCGTGAGGAGGAATTCGTCAATAATCAGGAGGTCCACTTTCTGGTACGCCTTGATCAGTTTCAGGTACGTCCCCTCGCCACGCGCGACGGCAAGCGCGTTCAGCAGGTTGGGTATCCGCACGTACCGGACGGTCATGTGGTTCCGGCACGCGGCCACGCCAAGGGCGTTGGCCAGGTAGGTCTTGCCACTCCCGGAGGCACCCATGATGATGACGTGATGGTTTTCCCGGACGTACCCGCATCCGGAAGCCGGAGCAGCTCGCCGCGGTTCAGCTTGCGGTCGGCATGGTACTCGATGTCCTCCATGCAGGCCCCGGGATAACGGAAACCGGCACTGCGGATGAGGCGTGACAGCTTGTTGTTCCTCCGCTGTTCCCATTCCCTGTCCACCAGCATCCCGAAGCGGTCTTCGAAAGAAAGGCCGTTCCAGGTGTCGGCGTCGGTGCCGCACTGCCCCTCGAACGCGGAGGCCATGGCGGAGAGGCGCATTTCTCTCAGTTTGTCGACGGTTGATTGTGTGGTCATGCCGGTTCGCCCCCTTTCCTGCCGGCCGCACGGCGGGTCAGGCCATGGTTGCCCGTTGTCGTGGGGACTGTCGCCGTCTTCACCTTGTCCTGCCCGTTCTGGAGAATCGTCGTGACGTTCTTCAGGCTGGGGTTCGGCGTGTAGGAGAGTGCCTTGGCGCAGGCGGCTTCCACACGGCCGGGGGTGAAACGGTCCGCAAGTTTCATCATGGACGCGCAGCCCTTATATCCCTGCTGGGGCATCTTGTGGGCATGGAGGAACGCGCTGACGACCGTCCTGGTCACCGGGCCGACATCCTCCGCCCACTGGAGGAAGCTTTCCTTATTGTGGTTACGGTAACGGCGGCGCGCTTCCGGCATGTGTTCCGGCACGTAGACCGGTTCTCGTGCATGGGTGACACGTACGTGGGACGCGACACGCTGGTTGTGGTAGAAAACTTCCACGCATTTCTCCGTGGCACGGATGTCGACCTTGCGGCCGATGTATTCATACGGCACGGAGTACCGGCAGCCTCCCACGGTGACCAGGTAGTCGGGCTGGACCGTCTCTGACGACCACACGGCCGTTTCATACGGGGTGGGCGGAAGTGGCATCAGGAACGACTTTTCCTCTTCCTCAAAAGCCGAGCGTCGGCATCCCTTCCTTTTCTGGAAGGGACGGCCGTTAAACTCGTCCAGTTTCATGCGGATTGCCTCATTCAGCTCCCGGAAGGAAAAGAACTTCTCGTTCCTCAGGGACGCGATGATCCAGGTTGACAGGACACCGACAGTCCCCTCGACGGAGGCCTTGTCCTTTGGCGAGACCGGACGGGCGGGGATGACCGCCGCGCCGTAGTGTTTCGCCATTTCCTGGTAGGAACGGTTCAGGACGGTTTCCGTCCGTGTGTTTTTGATGACCGCGACCTTCGCGTTGTCCGGCGTGAGTATGCGCGCCACGCCACCAAAGTAATTGTAGGCGTTCATATGCGCCTGGAGCCAGCTGGCAATCTTCATGTTCGGTGTCGCCTCCGCGTAGCTGTACATGCTGCACGGGAGGCACGCGACGAACACGTAGGCCATCAGCGGCTCGCCCGTGACGTTGTCCGTGATGGCGAGGGTGCCGCCCGCCCAGTCGACCTCCATGATTTCGCCGGGTTTTCGGCTGATTCGTAACGTCGCCTTCTTGGACGCGGCGTACGCATGGTATTTTTCGTTGAACTGGGTGTGCTGGTATGGAATCGCGCCTGCCGCCTCGCATTTGGCACAGTATTCCGACCATAGGAGCGTGAGGGTGACGCCCGGCTTTGCGAGCTCGTTGTAAACGTGTTCATAGTCGGGCATCATGCGCCCCTCCCCTTGTGCCCTTTCGGGATATAGGATGCGTTCCAGGTCACGGTTGGTAAGCCCTTCCGGGATTGGCCATGACAGGTTCCTCTCCTGGACGCGCTTCCATACTTCGGCGACGGTGTTCCTGGAACTGCCGACGCTGGAAGCGACCAACGTGTTGCTAAGATGCGGCCTCATGCTCTTGAGCCGAATGATTTCTCGATAATCAACCATAATTATCGACCTCCTGTATTTGCACGATGTGTCCGTGCATGTACCTATTATAGAGGATTGCACTGGCTGCCGGAAAGCCCGCACTGAATTTCCGGATGGGCCGCACTTAAACGGCGAAAAGGGTGCACAAATCAAACGTAATATTCACCAAGAGCCGTTCGCAAAGGCTTGCGACATTTCACGTATCATTTGGAAACAAATCTGCATATTTTGATTAAAAAACATCCCATGGGATTTGTTCTGCCAAACGCACCCATCTGTTTTCAGGATTCATATGCATTCCTAATGGCTGATTGAAATCGAGGAATGAATGTTGTAATTTATCAAGATATTTATACATATATTAGGCTCCCTGCTTGTATATTTTTAAGGTTATCTGCACGAAAAATGAACGATTCATTTCTATTATCTTGCAAGTATTATATGATGTTGTTGGGGTCGAATAAGAATCACCCCTGATAGTACCTTGAAAATTTCACACACAACTATAAATCTGATTCCTTTTCTGGTATAATTAGGACATCAGAAAGGTGGTTAAAACATGGCATTTCGAACAAATACATCACAACAGTTATCATTGATCGATAGTGCTTGCGGGCTAACTGCAAGGGAACAAAAGGCTCTTGATAATTCCTGGGCAAAAATATTTGCTGATGACATCTTCCCGGCAATCGATGAGGAACGTTTCCGTGTACTATATTCCACACGGAGCCAGTCCAAATTCAATACGCCGGTCAACATTCGTGTCGGTGCCCTCATTATAAAAGAGATGTTCCAACTTTCTGATGATGACATCGTAGAAAGCCTGATGCTTGATGTCCGTTATCAGTATGCCCTTCATACTACAAGTTACGAAGAGCAGCCTTTGAGTGACAAATCCCTTTCCCGTTTTCGGAAACGCTGCTATGCTTATGAAGCAACGCATAATGTTGACCTCCTCCATGACTGCGTTACAGACCTGGGAAGTAAGATTGCAAAAATGATGAAGGTCAGCCCCAAAATACGCCGCATGGATTCCATGATGATTGAAGCCAATATCAAAAAACTGAGCCGGACGGAGCTGCTTTATGCCTGCATTTCCAAGTTTGCCATATTCCTTCATAAAAATGGACGGGATGCCCTGCTTGTGGGAATGGAGCATTACTATGATCCCAATGATTTCAACCGGACCTTCTATATATAGTGACAGCAGCAAAACCGATGACCACCTGGCTGATATCCTGAAAGATGCTGATAAACTGTTGGAGATGTGCGGTCAGGACTTCGACGAGGTTACAGAATATCAGCTTTTGGTGCGATGCCTTTCCGAGCAGACCGTTGTCCAGGATGCGGTGCGCCGTCTCAAAGAAAAAGGAGAAGGCGGAATGGATTCATCCATGATGCAGAATCCTTCCGACCCAGACGCAACCTTCCGCAAAAAAGCCGGAAAAGAATATCGGGGATACGCAGCAAATGTCGAAGAATCCGTAGGTAAAAACGGTTCTATAGTTACCGACTATCAATTTGAGCAAAACACCTATTCCGACAGCCAGTTTCTTCAGGACAGTCTTGCAAGGAATGGTTACATGGAAGAGCCCTCCACCCTTGTTACTGACGGTGCCTATTTTGGGGAAGAGAACCAAAAGCAGGCAAAAGAGCAGGATGTCAAGCTGGTTCCAACAGCTATCACCGGTACAGAGGCGCCGGATATTTATGCGGATTTCAAACTGAATGCTGCCGGTAACCGGGTTGTGGAATGTCCCGCAGGCCATACCCCCAAAAGCAGTAGTTGTTCTACCAATGGGAATGGACATATCTATGCGTCTTTCCAAAGAGAGCAATGTTTAAATTGTCCACATAAAACCGAATGCCGGGTAAAGGTACATGTAAAAGTATGTTCCATAACGATATCCGCAAAGGGTCAGTTCCGTGCGCGGGCCAAACGGGAAATGAAAACAGAAGAATACAAACAGCTCTCCCGGATACGGAATGGGGTGGAAACAGTTCCTTCGATATTGAGACATATTTACCATGCAGACCGAATGCAGGTCAGAGGCTGCATTCCAAGCCGTTTTTTCTTCGGGTGTAAAGTAGCCGCGTTAAATGTCCGTAAATTAATTACTTTTCGGAAGGAAAGGGGACACTATGCCCAAAATCGAATTTTAGTAATCTGATTTGGCGGAAGAGCATCCCTATTTCTTCAAAAAAGGTAAAACGAAGCGATCAGAGCAAAAATATTCAGAGATTGTGTGAAATTTTCAAGGTACTATCAATGACGGGACGATTAAAAAATTTTTATTTGACCCCAACAACTTATGATTAGAGCGTCAAAAGGTATTTTGACGCTCATGATACACGGATTACTCCGTGTTAACGCACTCCCGTAATCCTAAAACACCTCAAATCCGCTCATTTTTCTGCGAAAAATGGCTACTTTTCGGTGTTTTACGCGTCCCAAAGTCATTCTTTTTCATGCAAGCATGAAATGCATGACCTTTTGACGCTTGTATCATTATATACCAAATAGCCAGAAAAGTCAGTAAAATCAAGTATTTCAAGTTTAATCAGCAGGCACTACTTAAATTAAAGGTAAACCTTATTTCAAAGAAAGTAATGCTAAAATCAAAGTAATTTGAGTTCAGCATTACTTTAAGAGGGAACTTTATCACACATTATCCGTCATAGAAAAAGATTTCCTGAAGAGGATTTTTCATGGGACTGTGCATCCCGTTTTTACCAGGCAGCTTTTCTTACAAAAACAGATGCCATATTTCAAAATATTTTCATAGCCCTCGTCCAGCGGGGCGGCGGCATAGTCTTGTCTTTCAATTTGTTCCAAGGCTTCCGCACACCCGTTTTCCATCTGGTTGAATTTGTCCACGTGTTTTAATTCCATGATGACGACCGGCCGCGTCTCGTCCAACGGGAGCAGGAGCAGGTCGGGACGGCCGTTGCCGCTCTCCTGGTTGGAACGGATTCGGTATTCATGCAAACCACTCAGCAACCCTAGCAGAAATCCGTGGTAAAAAGTTTCGCGGTTGTCATTATAACTGATGGTCTTTCTCAATTGCTGGCGGAGCAAATCCTGTACCTTGTTCGCATCCTGGCCAAGCAGCGCACGGTACAATTCAGAAAAATCAACACATTTTATTTGGTGGTCAAACCATTCTTGAATCTTGTTTTCGTAAACGTATTTCACTTCTATGTTTGGCAGGGTCATGGTTAAATAAATCTTGTTTCTCTCAAGTCGTTGTGACACCGCCTTGAGGTATCCGGTAAAGAATAGGAAATTCCACAAGTTTTCTTGTTTGTCATGAATCTCCCCGTACGTGATATCCTCGTGGATGGGCTTCTCAATCGTCCCACCGGCAATCAGTTCCTCCAGTTCATCCTTCGCGAGGTCATCGGCCTTCTCTACTAATTCCCTTATGATGTTGTTCGAGGACGTGTTCGACCAGTAGGGGCGGGGGAGGGCGTTCGGATTGCTGGCGGCTTCCCTCACATAGTTGATGACGCTCCACGGGTTGTAGACGTTTTTCGTGCCGAACAAGTAGCCGTCATACCAGTTCTTCGCCTCCTGGATTTTTTCGGGAAATCCATAATAACGCAACATGTCTTCCACTTCGGACTGGATGAAGCCAAAGTGCTCCGCGAAGTTGGAGCTCAAAACGGAGTAGATGTCAAGGTTGTTCAGGCCGGTGAAAATGCTTTCCCGGCTGATTCGCAGGCAGCCCGTCACGACGGCCGTCTGCAGGCAGTCGTTCGTCTTTAGGGCAGATTCGAATAACGAGCGGATAAAATCCACCATTTCAGTATAAAAACCTTTGAAAAAGGCGTTTTCCAACGGCACGTCATATTCGTCCAAAAGGACAATCACGTTGGCCTTATGATATTTCTTCAGGCACTCGGACAAAAAGGCAAGAGCTTTCGCATAAGTGATTTGCTTCGCCTTGCGGTTCATGATGGCATAATAGCGTTCGTGATATTCTTCCGTCAGGCATCCTGAATCCAGGATATACTTGTGCCGGATATATTCTTTGATAATCTCATCAACAAGACTTTCATAGGCCATTTGGAAATTTGGTTGCCTGGCAGACTTCAGCGACATGGAAATCACCGGGTAACGTTCCATGTGCTGTAAATACTCGTCCCCGGCTTCCATGATTTTCATGCCGTCAAAATAATGGCGGTTGTCTATCACGTTCCCATCATCGTCAAGCTCCATTTCAAAAAAAGTCCTGATCATGCTGAGCGTGAGCGTCTTCCCGAACCGTCGGGGGCGGGTGAAAAGCCCCACTTTCGTACGATAATCCAACAAATCCTTTATCATCAATGTTTTATCTACGAAATAACACGACCTGTCGATGATTTCTTTGAAATTCTCAATGCCTATACCAATAGGTTTCTTCAACATGATGAATACCTCGTTTCCAATTTTACTCAGAAAAAATGATACCAGAAGGTTTAAAACTATGTTTGTCATGCCTTAAAGGTTCGCTTCGTGTCGTGACATGAAAAGCATGGTCTTTTGCTCTGGTATCATTTTAGCACAGAGTGTGTGGTTTGGTAAACCTCATTTTGCAATGTATTTGAAAAAGAAATTATCCTCCACCGGTCCGGAAAAGTTGTTCGCGGAAAGTACCTCCTCGGCCGAGATGTCAATTTCATATAAGACCTGCCCCTCGTTCCCCCGCCTTGCGGATTCTGTCACGGTGCGCGTGAATTCATGCATCGGCGTGACACTGCCGATTGCAAAAGCGAGAACCAGGGCGTAATATAACCGCTTGTCCTTCGTCTCGTAAGACTTCCTTACCGCGTCCATCGTCAGGAGCATCAAGACGAACAAGAACGGAATCGAAGCCCGCATGCAGAAATCGTAACTGCTTCCTACGTGGACGGGCGGGATGACAATCAGCATGAATACCGAGAAGTAAAATAAGGCGTTTTTCCGATTGTATTTATAAAGCAGGACGACGTACACGGCGATTTCCACGAGCAGGAAGGTGACGTAGAGCATCAGCGTGTACTTCCTGCCGAAAAGAGGCGGCTGGTTCATGATGTCCCCGCCCGACAGGTTTGCGGACAAGTATAGGAAAGAGAAAATGCCGACAATTCCGCCGCCTAGGACGTTCTGCACGGTGAAAACGTCCGTGATGGTTGTTTTTATAAATGTCATGATAAGGGAACTTTCGTGTGGCGGGAACTTTCCATGCTCCGTTTCGCGGCTTTCATGGGCATTCCGTTTACCATGCCATGTTTGCTCATACGCCCGTGAAAACACGAGAAAAGTGACAAGCGCGAGCAGACCGACAAACGGGAACGTGGAGGAGAGCATGCTGCAGGCCAGGATAAGTACCATGTTCCGGCCGTTTTTCTGCATGACGACCAGCATGGTGCACAGCCAGGCCGGGATGGACTGGTTGAAGACCCAGAACAGTTGCGCGGTCATACTCGTATACTGGTAAGCCGGGTTCCACCATTCCAGATGGCGGCATGTGTCCATGGTAAACACGTTTGCACCCAAAAGTTGCTCGCCGATAATGTCTAGCCCGCTAAATAAGATAAAAATTGCCAGCGGCCAGACTTCCAGTTTCTTGTTCCTCGCGCAAATCAGGTAATAGACAAGCGCGATTCCCAGAAATGCCCACAAGGCTTGCATACAATACCCTGCGCTGAGACCGAAAAGCTTTCCAATCAGTGCCGAGGGCATCCAGAAGCCGATATAATAAATAAGTGCGGACTTGGACGTGGTTCCGGGCAAAGTGTCCGCGCTGACCACGGGCCATTCGGATTCCACCAGCAGGTTGAAAATACCGTTCCGCCATGGATGATCCGCATTCTGGAACACGAACTTGCCGATACCGGAATAATATACCCAGAGCGCGATAACACCTAGGATAAAGAGGATTTTCATGACATTTTCAAAATGCAATTCCGGCATCCACAAGGCCGGTGATTCCTTGCAGGCTTTCCAGAAACATCCCAGTAAAATGACAACGACGGGGATGGAGAAGTAAAGCCTCATCCATCCCAGGGAAAAAATCAAAAAGGGCAGTAGCACGTAGGCATAGCCAAGGCAGAGAGGAATCTTCGAGGCGCGTCCGTCGTTTGTGTCAACGATGACATGGCTCCCCGCAGTTTCATTTTTCATGTTGTGAAATAATGTTTTTATGTTCTGATTCATCATGCCGATTCGTGACCCCCTTTTTGTACAGTTTTCCCGTTTTTGCGGATTCCAATCGCCAGAAGCACGGCGAACACGACGCACAAGCCGCCCATCAGCACCGTGTAGAGGACGGAAGCCCCCATCATTTCATAACGCTGTACAATCTTGTCGGAAAAAAGGAAAGCCAGGGCGGCGATGCCCGCGTACCCCCACATCAGGCTTTTCTGGTAGCGGATAATTGTGATGACGGTGTTTAAAAGGCCGGAGAGGCCGAGGAACCCGCCGCCCAATAGGAGGACAAGCAGTTCCGCCTTGTAAGGGCTCAAGTCCGTGTTGTACAGCCAGGAAAGCACCGGAATTCCGAGCAGCCACGCCCCCGTGATGCACACCAGCGTAATCAGGGCGACAATGCCGGTCTGGAATAGCGTCTTCTTTAAAAACGCGCGCACATTTCCGCGCTCCCACAAGGAGGACATCTGGTAGAGCATGGGATTGAAGATGAAGTTGTTCAGCAGGCCAATCACGAAGACCGGCATGGCGATAAAGCCGTAGCAGGCCTGGAGCTCGTCCGTGAGCATGGCGTCGATGGCATATTTGGGCGCGTTGCCAATGTAATAGGAGAGGAACGAACCGGCAAACAAGGGGAAACAAAGTTTCAGCAGCAAAAGCAAGTTGCCTTTGTTGATTCGCACCTTAGAATCCCCATCATGTTCATTGTTTTGCCTGAAAGCCCCATATGTCCATTTCGTCAGCAACACAAAAAGAATCATGGTGGCAATCGTGGAAAGGATGAGCACCGACAGCAAGTCCCTGAGCACAATCAGCCCGACGGCGAAAATGACGATGGTCACGGCCATCCGCAGCGTCATCGCCTTGGAAGCCACGTCCAGGCGGTTCTCCTGCTGGTACAGGCCATGGTAGACATCTTCCACGACATCCACCACCTTGAACAGGCACATCCAGAAGATGACCCATGCCTTTTCCATGGAGTAACCGTTGGCAGAAGCCGCATAAACCACGTAAATTGCCGACACGATGACCATGGCGGCGGACGTAATGACACGTGACGCGCGGTATTCCGAGAAAGCGAACTGCTTCTTCAAGTCTGAAACCTGGAAGTAGCGCATGCCGTATTTGCCAATCGTCAAAAAGAGGTTGGCGTTCGCGTAGGCGATGGTAAATATCCCGGACTCCACAAGCCCCAGAGTCCGGGTCAGAATCATCAGCATGATGACCGACTGGAAAGCCATCAACATGCTGCCGGCCATGTTCCAGATGAAGCTGGAACGGTCGATGTTCTTAGTTGTGAGAAGAAACTTTTTCATTTTTCTTTAGATGACTCCCATCATTAATTATCCATACATATATAGGGTCTGCATCCGGCAAATTATAACAACCTAAAAGTTTATATTTGCCATTGCTTGTGTTTTCCCAATACCATTCTTGAAGTGCTCTTTGTCCACATAGATTTCCGTTTCTGAAAATCGCTTCATGAGTTGCCCACTCGCTTTCCGTAAAATCCTGCCATATTATAAATGATGGCTTTTCTTTATTAAGAATAGATGCATCTTCTTCGGCTCTTGTATCTGAACAGACATCAAAATAATGGACTTTTGCAAAGGCTGGAGAATCCAAATCCGACATTACGTTAAAATAATTTATATGAGGAAAGGTGTACATCGTATCGCCATCTGTTTTATAGCGTTCAATCACTTCATATATTTCATTTAATACGGTTGTTTGTTGTAAGTTTCCTTTCATTCCCTCTAATTTCGGATCTTTGTACTCATATTCGGCAGAATAGCTATCTGGTAGCGTATTAACTCCCCACCAATTATAAGTGAAGTTATTACGTTGTACAGCTATAGTGGCAAACATAAACATGCATATTACCCATACGCTTAAATTTTTCAATTTGTTATAGATTACCTTAACCGATAATAATTCGGCAATAATCAAAGTAAACAGAATTAGAGTGCCGTGATCTTCAACAATATAGGACATTCCATGAATATACATAAGCGAAAAACTTGCAATAAATAGTATGATTTTTGTACCAGTTATTAAATTTTGCGTTTTTTCTTGTAAGAAGATTAGATATAATACAAAAAAAATATTATAGAAAAACAATGCATATATTAAAGATGCACGATTTGTTCGTATTAATTGATAATCAGCAAATTCATTTTTAGTTATATTTATATATAGTAATATACTGCACATCGCTATAACTAAACCAATATAATATAGATAGTTCAGGTTTATTTTTTTTAAAGTATAATTCTTGTTTAGTAATATACAAAATATTATTGCAAAGCATCCTAATACGAAAGCAAAAAAATATTTTGCTCTTACCATTGCGTTAAGTATGTCTAAAAGATAAAAAGGCTTTATAAAATACTGATAAAAGGCAAGTCCTATTATTGCCCATATCAATATATACATACTCTTTTTTAATGATAAAGTGTTAATATCCGCATCATCCTTGAATTTCTGCTTTCCTATATTTATGCAAATCAATATACATATGCATAACAGAAATAATTTCATGGAATCCGCATTTATCATTCTCGGAATGAATGCGGTAAATATAGAAATAATATTTCCTTTTGCTGACGTGCCTCCTATGACTTGCTCAAAAAATGGCATAAGAGCGCCATTAGCCGCTAAATATATCAACATAAGACTAATAACAGCCATTGCACTTCCGAATGCAATCGCTATATTGGTTATTGATTTTTTTATATTTTGTTTTCTTGTTAAAAAAATGTATCCGAGTCCGATAAAAACAGCAAACAAAGCTCCTGTATTTTGTTTCATACAAAATGTAAGACCGGCAGAAACACCATACAAAACAGAATAAATATTTTTTTCGTTATTATATGTTTCGTACATTCGTACACAAAAATATAACGTAAGAACGGAAAACAGTAAGGCCGACTGATAATATCCATAAAATATATCTGTATTTGTACTTGCATAAATCACAGATGCGATTATTAAAGAGAAAGCAACTACTTTATAATTATATATCTTAGATACTATAACATAAATAATAGTCAATAATGCCAATCTTTCGATAATTCCAAAAACACGTAATGCTAAAAAAGAATAATTTGTCAATTTACATATAAATGACGTTATCCATATGTAGCCTGGTGGAACCGGACAATAGAAATCCCTATATATGAACTCACCCCTATTGATATATCTTGCGTAATCCTGAAACCAACCTTCGGTTATAGGGAAAAATTTGTCTATCAAAAGAACGCAGAAAAACACGGTGACAAACATTACAACAAACCAAGATATAAACTTTTCATATTTACAGTCTTTTTTTGCTTCAAAAATTGTAAAAAAAGATAAAAATTTTTTTATCATTTTTGTATTTATTCATCCTTCCTAGAATATTTTTAATCACATAGTTTTCCCAACACGTACCCGACCGCTTTCTCGATTTCCTCCCGTTCCACGTCGTGCACGATTTGGAGTTCCATGTCATCTTTCATGAGCACCGCCGTCAGACTGTTTCCCACCTGCTTCTTGTCCTTGCGGATGGCAGACAGAATCCTATCCATATCCGATATCGCTTCATCCATGTCAACATGGATAATCTTCCACAAGATGCCTTCCACCCGTAACACCTTTTCCTCGGAAAGCCATCCGCGTCCAAGGGAGATCCGATTTGCAACTATTGTGCCCATGGCGACGGCAGTACCGTGGGGAATCGCGTAGCCGCTTACCGTTTCAAACGCATGTCCGAACGTATGGGCAAAATTCAAGTGAATCCGCACCCCGCGGTCAAACTCGTCTTCTTCAATGAAGTTCTTTTTAAACAAGAGGGAACTGTTCACAAATTCCATTAGTTTCGTTTCGTTCCTTTGCAACAGCGTGTCTATGTTTTGTTCCATGTTCGTGATACCAATCTCGCCGAACATCACGTTAAACTTGACGACCTCCCCAAGGCCACTTTGGAAGTCTCTTTCGGACAACGTTTGAAAAAATGGCGTACAAATATTCACTTCATCGGGAGGATAAAATGTGCCAAGCAAGTTTTTGAACTTCTTGTAGTTCAGTGATGTTTTTCCGCCGATGCAGCTGTCACAAGCGGCCAGCAAGGTGGTCGGATAAAACGTCCAATGGATTCCCCGGTATAGGATGTTTGCCACGAAACCCGTCACGTCCTGGACGATTCCACCACCGAACGAAACCAGCTTCGCGTTCCTTTTGGCGGGAATGCCCGTCATAATCTCGCATATTTCCAACGCGGTTTCTATGGTCTTGTTTTCCTCGGTGGCATCCAACAGATAAAGTTGTTCTGGTACGATGCCCGCAAAAAGCCGTTCTTTGTACAAATCGTACAAGACGTGATCAACAACGACAAATGTTTTGCTGTCAATATTTTCCTCATGAATCTTGTCAAAGTGGTCGTATATGTTTACCTGGTACTCCTTCGTGCTGGACTTAATTTTCATTTTTCCGTGTATCCTCCGTCAACCGTTATTTTCTGCCCCGTCAGGTAACTGTTTTGCTCGCTGCCAAGGAAATATACCACTTCGGCAATTTCCCCGGGTTCCGCCATCCGTCCAAGGGGGATGGCAGCTGAAATTTCTTCCATTTGTTTTTCCGTGTTGTTTTTCCTCGTAAGTTCCGTCAACGTGAAGCCTGGGCAGACCGTGTTTACCAGGATGTTATCCTTGGCAAGCTCGACAGCCAATGTGTTCGTGACACCGTGTATCCCGTTTTTCGTAGCACTGTACACGCACCGCCCTTCCTTGGACACGACGGCCCAGATGGAGGCGATGTTCACGATTTTTCCGTAATGCTGTTCCCGCATGGCTCCCACTAATCCACGCAATAACTTGATAGGGGCGATTAGGTTTACTTGCATCATGTTCGTCAGTTCTTCGTCCGTGACCTGCTCGATCGCATGCACGTCATTGCACCCGGCATTGTTGACGATGACATCAAAATATTCTTTTTTATGCAGACGGACAAAGCTTTCGATGGACTTGTCATTGCTAAGGTCGAGTTCTTGCCGGGATGGCGTGACGGCTTCATAACCATGTTCCTGAAACTTTGCCGCGATTGCCTTGCCTATTCCCCTCGATGCACCTGTCACCAGTACCTTCCTTGTCATTTTCCGTCCCTTCCTTTCCGCGATTTATGGGAAACTCCCTTTACCATGTCATAAACCTTCGATTTCGGCGCAAACGCTCCGTTTGTTGCTCATTACCGCTTGAAAAGAAACGGCTTGATTATCATGGCTCTTCAAAGTTAATCCGCTCTTCCTCAATGACCATCGGACGTTTCGTGATTCTCGTCAATATTGCCCCGATATATTCACCTATGACCCCTATGCATGCCAGTTGTCCCGAACCCAACAAGAACATCCCTATCAGAACGGGAGCCATGCCCATTTCAAAGCTGTCCCAGTAGATAAGCTTCATGACAAGATAGATTATGGCGAAAATGAAACTGGCAACGGACATGCTAATTCCGGCCAATGTCACGATTCGCAAAGGTTTTTTTGAAACATGTGTCAACCCCGTGATTGCGAAATCAAAATAACTGTTGAAATTATAACTGGACTTCCCTTTTTCCCGTTTCCTTTGCGTGTATTCCACAAGGCACCATTTATAGCCGAGTTCGGTTACTAATCCACGTATGTATGGGTCGGGATCGTCCATCCAGCGGATAGTTTTAAGCACTTCCTTGTCATATAGGCCGTATCCGGTAACATTTTCCAAATGTTCCGTTTCAGAAAGTAGCTCCATGATTTTGTAATATAGCTTTCTTACTTGGAACATCAGGAAGTTTTCCTTGCTCTTGGTTTTCTGTCCCATGACGACCTTATAGCCTTCTTCCCATTTTTGAAGGAAGATAGGTATCATTTCCGGCGGGTCTTGTAAGTCACAAACAATACAAATCAAAGCATCGCCTGTTGCCTGTAGCATCCCGTAAGTTCCGGAACGGTTGGGACCGAAGTTCCTGGCATTCAATATGACTTTCACGTTTTTATCCTTGTTTGCCATTTCCCTTAATATTTGCCTGGACATGTCATTGGAGCAGTTATCAATGAATATGTGTTCGTAAGTATACTGGGGCAATCCGTCAAACTGCTTTTTCACCTCTTGATATATGTTTTGAATGTTACCTTCTTCATTATAGCAAGGGGTCATGACCGATATATGTTTCATTTGTTATCACTCCTGTACCATTCCATCGTCCTGCGGATTCCTTCTTCAAATTCCACTTCTGGAATGAAGCCGGTATCCTCGGTAAGTTCGCCTATGTCCGCAGTCAGTTTCATCACCTGGTTCGGATAGTATTCTCGTTCACCGAGTCCGATTTCCAGACCTGGATTGACGATATCACGTATCGCGATGATGTAATCCCGTAACAACCGGCTTTTTCCCGAACCGATAGTATAGGCCTTCCCATGTTTCCCGTGCTTTCCTATCAAATAGAATGCCCTGGAACAATCTCCCCCATAGAGATAGTCCCATATTTGGTCACCCTTCGTGAAACTCATGCGTTCTCCTTTCAACATGCCAATCACACTGGACATGACCATGGTAAATTCGTTGTCCCCGGGACCATACGTGCTCACGATTCTCCCCCAGGACTGGCGCATTCCGAGCCGTTCGCACATGACGGCACTAAGCTTTCCAGCAGTATATTTGGCAATACCGTATCCCGTTACCGGGTTCTTTGGCAGCTGATCCGACAAGGCACCTTCCACAAAACCAAATTCGGCCTGAGAACCCGCCCCGACAAACACTCCGCACCCGAGCGCGTGTGCCAGATTCACCGCGTCCAACGTGTTTTTGATGTTTTGCTCTTGCAACCTGGCATCATTCCTGCTGTCACCATAAGTGCCGTCCCAAGCAAAGTGGTAAAACGTGTCATAACCGGCCGTCAGTCGTTCTCTCAATGATGAAAGAGAATTAATGTCACATTCTTGTACGTCCAGGTTCTGATGTGTCAGCAGGTTTCTTTTTTTCTTTGAGTTTGGCCGGATTATGGCGGTTACCTTGATGTCATCCATTAACATTTGTTCTATCATGGATGAGCCTATCATACCGGTCGCACCCGTCACAAGCACCTTATTCATATTTGACTCCTTTGTTTTCCAGATATTCTTCCCGTGAAAGAAACGGGGACAAATCGTCAATTGCGGGGGAAACAATTTTTCCGTCAGGCAGTACTTTTGACGATAATTTCGGGGCGAAAAATTGTTCCTTGTCTAAGATTACCTCGCAAATCGTGGGACCTTGCGATTCGATTGCCTGGCGTACTGTCTCGTCAATCAGGTCCACATGGTTAATTCGGAGATAGGGGATGCCATAGGCATAAGCGATTTTCTCCATGTCCGGGAAACTGACCCCGTTTTCCTTGTTCACCCCGGCCAACGCGCCTTTAAATAAGTTGCTTTGTGTTTGCCGCATGGAGTGGTAACCGTCATTGTTTAAAACAAAAATCTTGATATTCGCGTTGTTATAAACGATAGTCTGCAATTCTTGGAGATTCATCTGGATGCTTCCGTCACCGTCCAGACAAATGACTCTTCGCCCGCATTTCGCGAAACTGACTCCAAGAGCGGAGGGGACACCGTATCCCATGGTGGCACATCCTGAATTCGTGAACAGACGTGTGCCTTTTTTGATGATTCCTGCCTGGAAGGAGACAACGCATGCTGAACCGTTTCCGGTGACGACCGTCTCGTCCTCGTCAAGGTTTTCGAACAGTTTCCTCATGAACACATATGGATTTACGGGTGATTGCTTTGAATAATATTCCGGCAATGCCGCCGGATATCTTGCATCCGTCTTCCTGCACCAGGCAACCCATTTTTTATGTTCCTCGTTCACGCCTTCGTAAGTGCTTTCAAGCAGAGAGTGTATGACATCCTTGACATCAGCGTGAATGGGCAAGTCCGGGTGAATCGTGTGTTTCTTTAATTCCTCGCCATCGATATCCACGATAATTTTATATGCGTCCTTGGCAAAATCGTTATAATTATAGCTGATTTGCCGAATGTTCAGACGGCATCCGAGACTGATTAACAAGTCACAGTTTTGAACTACGAAATTGCCTCCCCGGGTTCCAATGGTACCAGGTCTTCCGGCATATAGCGGGTGCTCGTCCCAGATTATGTCATGCGCGTTCCATGCGGTAACCACCGGGATGCCAAGTTTGTCCACAAGTTTGATAAACTCGTCCCTTGCGCCGGCCAGGCGAATCCCCGTCCCGGCCAGAATTACCGGGCGTTTTGCCTTTTTGATTTGTTCGAGGATGCGGGCGGTATTCCCCTTGTCATAAATGACATTTTCTGTCTCTTCGTCTTTTTTGAAATGAACCAGTTCATCCGTGTCAATGACTGCGGCCTGGATGTCAAGGGGGATGTCTAACCATACGGGGCCGCCCCTTCCGATCTTGCATAAGTACAAGGCTTTTTCCAGATGATACGCGATTTCGTTCGCGTCATCTATGAATTTTGCATATTTGGTCATGGGCGCGACGCAGTCCGTGATGTTGAATTCTTGATCCCCTATCTGGCGAACCTTCGCGTCCGTCGCATGAACGGTCGTGATTCGTTTTACTTGTCCTGAAACAACGAACATTGGTATGGAATCCAGCCATGCCCCCAACACCCCAGTAAGGGCGTTTGTCCCGCCCGGGCCGCTGGTGACACATACCAACGGAAGTTTCCCTGAATATCTCATATATCCCTCGGCGGCTATCGCGCATGCCTGCTCGTGATGATTAAAGACGCATTTTAGCCCTTCTTTATGTGTGAACGCGTCATCCAGGTGCATGGCACCACCACCGGTGATAAGAAAACAATGTTCCACGCCGTTTTTCACAAAGAAGTTAGCCATATACTCCGCAACTTTCATTTTCATTTCCATATGCTCCTTGTCTTTACCCTATTCGTATAACGATGTCGTTACAAATTCAATGTCCAACGTGTTTTCCATCCCGTGCAGAACCTCTCTTGCATGCTGGTTTATTGCCGCGGTCTGTTCTTCATCAAAGTGGTATTCCATGTTGGGATTGATATAATTTTCTTTCAAGCCATTTCGATACCCGTCAAATCCAGCCAAGCCAACGTGCGGGATTTGCCAGCGGGACAGTGCCTTTAAAAGCATGAAGAGGGGATTGTCAATGATTTCCGCCTCATCATCTATAAGGGAACTATACTTAAGTGTATATTCAAAGGCTCCGTTTGTCTTTGTCAGGTTCGAGGTCGCTATGATTTTGAAGTCATTCTGTTTCTGTGACAAAGTAGTCGCCAATTGCACGTACCGCTTTGAATTTGTTAAAAACAAGTAATCTATTTTGAAAGCATCATCAACGAAATTTATGGAAATGACAAGCGGGTCATGTGTTTTAATGTAATGGTCGATTTTCCCTTTTTCGTGGCGAACGCTCGTCCCTGGTCCAAGCAAAAGAATATCTCGGTCGTGGAACGTGTCAGTCAGCATGTTGACAGCCTTCGTGTCATCCACGTCGATAGCCTGGTAATTCATGTAGAGCCTTTCAACATATGATTTGTCATATAATAATTTTTTCTCACCTTCCAGCTTTCCCAAAATCTCGTTGACGGACTTTACGGACAAGGTTCGTTTGTTTACCAGATAAGACACGTAATTGGGATGACAGTCATTCGACGCGGCAAGATAATAAAACAGGCTGTATCCCCAAGGCGTGGCCGCATGGAAATTCATGACGTTGGAGTCCACTGCTTCCAAAAACTGGCTGATTTGATAGTGCTTCCCAAAGTTGTCATTCAAGTACATGGCAATCAATTCGATGGGGGCGTTCCCGGCACTTTTCCCCATGCCATAAATCGTGCCATCGACAAGGAGAGGACGTTCCACCTTTTGGGACATCATCGTGATACAGTTCGCGTAACCCATCTGGAAATTATTATGGGCGTGATATCCCAGGCAAATTTCAGGAGATAGGTGTGCGTTTAACAAATCGAAATAATGTTGTAAGTTATTTTGATGCATCAGCCCGTATGTGTCCACCATTGAAACCGCATATGGCTTCACGTCGTTTGCCAGACGTATCAAGTCCATCATTTCTTCGTCATCATAGCTGGTAACGGCGACCAATTGTGCAAAGACCTTATAGCCAAGTCCTTTGAGTTTTGAACAATATTCTAATGCTTCTTTTCGTAAATGCTTCTTGAAAATCACGCGGATGCAGTCGAGGAAGGAATCCTTGCATGGCTTTATGTTTGAAAGGGCACAAGTCCCATAATCAATCATTCCAACGACCTGGGTGTTTTTCCTGTCCAGTCCCCCGTATATCCTCTCCACGCAGTCCGTGTCGGGCATGATGCTACGGTTGATGTCAAACTTACGTCTGTCGTCCAAAAAACCGATTTCAATAAATTCGACGTTCGCGTCCACCACCCGCTCGAAGATGCTGACCAGGTTGTCATGACCAAAATTCCAGTCATTCAAATATCCCCCATCCCTGAGCGTGCAGTCTAATAATTTAATGTCACCCATCATGACCCTCCACCTTTAAAAAAGTTTCTATTTGCCGCTTCATGACGATGTCCATGTCATCCATGTCAAACCAGCGCTTGGTCCATTCCACTGTCTTTTCCACGGCTTCGTCCACATGCCATGTCGTTTTCCATCCGAACTTGCTTTTTAGCTTGGAACAGTCCAGTTTCAGAAGATTCGCCTCGTGTGGGCCACCGTCATGACAGTTCACCCATTTTGCCGACTCTCCCCATTGTTCGCAAAACAAGTCAACCAACGCGCCCGTTGACACGCAGTCGCGGTCATCTGGCCCCACGTTATAGAAACCGGCGAATGACTTGTCTTCATATTGTTTTTGGGCAATCAGCAAATATGCGGCAAGGGGTTCCAACACATGCTGGTAAGGACGGGTGGAATAAGGGTTGCGGACAAGGATGTCTTCCCCCTTTTCCACGGCGCGTATACAGTCAGGAATAATCCTGTCGTTCGCGAAATCCCCGCCGCCAATGACGTTCCCCGCGCGGGCCGTGGATACGGCCACGTCCAACGCATAAAAAAAGGAATTGATATAACTGTGCGTTACCAATTCTGAACAAGACTTGCTATTGGAATAAGGGTCGTGTCCGTCTAAAAAATCGGTTTCGCGATATCCCCATTCCCATTCATTGTTACGATATACTTTGTCGGTCGTCACGTTCAAAAAGGATTTTACGCAAGAATTTAACCGTACGCATTCGCAAGTGTTGACCGTGCCCATCACGTTCGTCTCATATGTGTAGACGGGATTTTTATAAGAGTCACGGACAATCGGTTGTGCCGCCAGATGGAAAACAATTTCCGGTTTCGTCCGTTTGAACGTTGTCTTCAAATGTTCCAAATCGCGGATATCGCCAATCTCCGAGTCCATTTTTTCATCCAGCCTAAGTATTTGGAACAAGCTCGGATTTGTGGGAGAGGGCAACGCGTAGCCGATAACGTTAGCTCCGGCTTCCAAAAGGAGTTTGCAAAGCCAGGCACCTTTAAATCCCGTATGTCCGGTTATGAGAACTTTTCTTCCTTTATAAAAACTCAAATTTGTCATGATAAGTTACCACACTTTCCAAGGAGCCTTGCCTGAAGCCCAAAGCTCCTCTAGTTTTTCCTTTTCACGCTGCGTGTCCATGCACTGCCAAAAACCGTTGTGTTTGTATGCGTTGATTTGGCCGTCGGCACATAAACGTTCCAAGGGATCCTTTTCAAAAACGGTGGAATCACCTTCTATATAATCCATGACTTCCGGTTCAAGAACCATGTAGCCGGCACTGATACGGCTACCGTCCGCATTGGATTTTTCCCTGAAGGCATGAATATCCAGGCTGTTCTTGTCAATGTCTAAAACCCCAAAACGTTGCCCGACATGGACGGCGGTCAGCGTGGCTAATTGCCCCGTTTTCTCATGGAAAGCAACCAGCTTGTTGATATCGATGTCAGCGACACCGTCACCATAGGTCATGAGAAACGTTTCATTACCGATATATTCCTTGACCCGCTTGATTCTGCCCCCGGTCATCGTGTTCAGACCGGTATCGACCAGCGTCACCCTCCAGGGCTCGGACACATTGTTATGGACAATCATGTTGTTGTCATGTCCAAAGTCAAAGGTCACGTCGCTGTTATACAAGTAATAGTCGGCGAAATATTCCTTTATCATGTGTTGCTTATATCCGCAACATATGATAAATTCGTTATGTCCGTAATGGCTGTATTCCTTCATGATGTGCCATAGGATGGGGCGATCCCCGATTTCTATCATTGGCTTTGGTTTCAAATGGCTCTCCTCGCTGATGCGCGTGCCGAACCCGCCGGCCAGGATGACGACTTTCATAACCTCTTCCTCTTTCGACTGTTAGTTTTTGCCCTTATTTGGAGCGAATAAGGGCATTTTTATATATAATAAGGAAGATATCAATTAGAAAGGGTGGCGTATTATGGAAAAAAACGTATTATTCAAGCAAGTCGCGAATGCCTGGCTGGAGGAAAAGAAGGAATACATCAAGGTGTCTACCTATATGTATTACCAATTCGAGATGGAAACCTATATTCTTCCCCGGCTCGGCGAAGAACCAATCAGCGAGGTCAATGAAAAAGCAGTACAGCAGACAGTATTATTTTGGCAACGGCAAGGTGGGAAGAACAAAGAGCCGCTAAAAAAGTCAACAGTCCAGAACCTGACCATGCTGGTCAAGCAATGTTTGCGCTATGCCGTCAAGGAAGGCTACATTCAAGAATGCTCCATGCGCATGCAGTACATACCAACGGATGTGGAAAAGAAGCAAAAAGTATTTTCCGAAAATGACCAGACGGATCTGATAAAGGCAATCTTGGCAGATCCGAACTCCAAAACGGTAGGGATTCTTCTTTGCTTGAGCAGCGGGTTAAGGATTGGCGAGGTATGTGCGCTTCGATGGGAAGACATTGATTTTGGCAATCGGATGCTGCATGTCACGAAAACACTGCAACGGATTTACAGAGTAGACAGCGTGCCACACACGGAAATCGTGATTTCCTCTCCAAAGACACGCAAATCTGTCCGGGACGTGCCATTATCGGACAACATGATAGAATTGCTACAAAAAATGAGACCACATGACAAAAAGGGATACTTGTTGACAAATAAGGAACATTATATGGAACCGAGAACATTTCGCAAATTTTATATGAAATTTCTGGAAACGCATCAAATCAAGCAGTTAAATTTTCATTGTCTGCGGCACACGTTCGCCACGCGTTGTATTGAAAACGGTGGGGATTATAAGAGCGTGAGTGAGATTTTAGGTCATACGACGATAAATACCACTTTGAACATGTATGTACATCCGCAGGAAAAGGAAAAGAGACGATGCGTGGAACTGGTTCGATGGGAATAAAGAGATAGCGAAAATTAGACATCCGTCGGAAAATAATATCGGGGAGGGGGCAGAACGCCCCACCCCTTGCGTAGAATCGGCTTTTGACGCGATACTCACGGCAGATATCACCGACCGTAAGTATAAATTAGAAATTTCGCGGCTCTTATCGTCTCACGATGTCTGCCTCACAAGGACGCGCTATCAGTCCCCGGTCCAAAACGGCTCGCCATCGTCAATCATCACAATCAAATCTTCAATGTCACATTCAAGGTACGTGCAAAGCTTGACTATGAGATTGGCATCAATCCGCTGAAAGTCATCTCGGCAATACTTATTAAAATTCCCCCTGGGAAGATCCAAGTCCTTGCAGATACGGTTTTTACTGATTCCTTTTTCGGTTAACAATTCTTGTATTCTGATATGTAGATATGGCATGATAAAACCTCCTTTTGCTTTTTGTTGATTAACGCGTCAAGTAATATTTTGACGCTTATGCCATGCGATTCGATATCGGCTTCCGACCCTAGCCCTTGTTAGTAGAATAAAACGTTTTCCAGAAAATTTCCAGAAAAACTTTCCAAAATATCCAAAAATCCAGTACAACCGGAATTCTGCGCTTCCGCAAAATCCTTATTGCATATGGATGACTCATGTGATATAGTTTGGATATAACTACTCAAGCGTCGTTAATGCGGACGGATTATGGGAATATATGGGTACGGACATCCCTAAGCCATTATTATACAACAAAAGGAGCAAAAATGCTATGAAAAGATTTAATTCGACAGGACTTTGTGTTCCGAGCAAGCATTATATGGTGAATCTTGACGGAAAACTGGCTCAAATCCGCAAATTTGTCGACGATGGTTGCTACTTCATGATAAACCGCGCCCGCCAATATGGGAAAACGACGACATTGGCGGCACTGGCCAAGGTACTGAAGGAAGATTACCTTGTCATCAGCCTGGATTTTCAAGCCCTTGGCAACGAGTCGTTTAAAGATGAAAATCGATTTTCGGTTGCATTTGCCAAGATTTTTTTGCAAAGAATGCAACAATGTCCTTTGGAATCAAGAGAACTGGAAAACATTTTATTCAGATTTACTGATATAATCGCCCAAAAAGATGTTGATTTTGATTTAAAGGAGTTGTTTGACCACTTGACGGCAATCTGCGCGGCTTCCCCGAAGCCGCTCGTGCTGATGATTGACGAAGTGGACAGCGCGACGAACAACCAGGTGTTCCTCGACTTTCTTGCCCAGCTACGGTACTATTACATCAAACGCGAGGCCAACGATGAACCCGCGTTCCACTCCGTCATTTTGGCCGGGGTTTATGACATTAAGAATATGAAGCGAAAGATACGTCCTGATGAGGAACACAAAGTGAACAGCCCATGGAATATTGCAATTAACTTTGATATTGACATGAGTTTCCACAAGGATGAAATCGCCGGGATGCTTGCCGAATACGAAAAAGACCGCAACACTGGGATGAACGTCGATGAAATGGCCGGTCTGCTCTACGACTATACATCGGGCTATCCGTTCTTGGTGTCCCGGTTGTGCCAGCTGATAGACGAGCTGGTTGCGGGAAGTGAAGGATTTCCCGATAAAAGTTCTGCATGGTGCAAAGACGGCTTCCTAAAAGCCGTCAGCATGTTATTGATAGAACCAAACACCTTGTTTGATTCTTTGTTCAATAAATTGGAGGATTATCCCGAGCTAGACAGAATGCTCAGGAGACTTTTGTTCGAGGGCAAAGAAATCTTCTACACGTTGGGCAATCGCCCAATTGAGTTGGCCTTGATGTTCGGATTCGTAAAAAAATCCGACAATTTGATAGTGGTTTCAAATCGAATACTTGAAACGTTATTGTATAATTTGTATCTTGTCTCGCCGGAGGCGCAGCAAGAAATGATGCAAAATGAAGCGTTGAGAGATAAAAACCAGTTCATTCAAAACGGCCATCTGGACATGAAACGGGTTTTGGAACGGTTTGTCGTGCATTTCCACGATTTATACGGAGATAGGGACGAGAAATTCCTCGAAGAAGATGGTCGGAGGTACTTTCTTCTTTATTTAAGGCCTATCATCAACGGCACGGGAAACTATTACGTCGAGGCACAGACGCGGGACATGGAGCGTACGGACGTGGTTGTGGACTACAACGGGGAGCAGTTTGTGATCGAGTTGAAAATCTGGCGTGGGGAGGCCTATCATACACGTGGGGAGGTTCAACTTTCCGAATATTTGGATTATTACCAGCTCGACAAGGGCTATATGCTCAGCTTTTGTTTTAATAAGAAGAAACACGTTGGGGTGAAAGAGATTAGATTGGGAAAGAAGGTACTTGTCGAAGCGGTAGTTTGATAAATTGACGAGCTGTCGGGAAATGAATGTATGCCTACAATATGTGCTTTGACACATTGAGACTCACAACCATATATTGCGGGTCGGTAGCATTTTCCGACAATTTTCGCCTTAAATCACCGACATAATTGTCAGATAATCCGCGTAAAATTCTATTAGAAGATGAAAAATATAGTGTTTTTCAGATATTAACGAGATTTGACCCTTAAAATTCCAATATTGGAAACAAAAGATTAAGAATTCAAATAACAATATGTAAAATTACTGTTGACTTATGTCAAATTATGCGATAATATATCTAAAGACCTTATTCGCTCCAAATAAGCACCATTTTTGTGATATTTAAAGAAATACCGCTGGGATAAAGCGTGAAGGGTGATGAAAAATGTACATTTACGCAAAAAATAGTCTATGGAAGCATATGGATTTCTTTTTATTGGATATTATTGTGATGGTAACGTCCTATGCCGGGGCTTTTTTTGTGCGTCATAAGAGTTTTGACACTTTTTCGGAACTTTATTACCAGATTGGGTTCAGTCTTTTCCTCACATATGTGTGTTGGGTGATTTTGGCGGCCCCGCACCGGGGAATCCTGCGGCGCAGACGCTGGAAGGAGCTACAAAGCGTCCTTTTGATGAATGTGGCGTTTCTGGCGGTCGTGACAGGGTATTTGTTCTTCGCCAAGCACATTGAGGATTATTCACGAGTCACGTTGTTCCTTTTTCTCATGATGGATGTCCTGCTTACGTGGGCCAGTCGGACGCTATTGAAGGTGTACCTGACAATACGTTACCGAACGGATAAGGGACGCAAGTGGCTGGTGTTAGCTTCCAAGGAGGAAGCGGAGAGTGTTCTAAAACAGTATTATTATAAACAACAAGGCGATATCGAAATCGTTGGTTTGGCTATCCTGAATCAGTCGGTGTCCGACGTGAGCCAGTATCCGGTGCCAGTGGTGACGACCGAGGAGCAGATGTGGGAATACTTACGAATCAGCACGGTGGACGAGGTGTTAGTGGGTTCGTTCACTTCTTCGGAAGGAAACATGCGTGATATCTTACTCATGCTGGTGGAAACGGGATTGACGGTTCATTTGGACGTGGGAGACTTGCCATTGTACCTTCCGAACCAGACCGTGCACCACATCGGTGAGATGACAGTGATTACGGGAGCGATGAAGGTGATTGATCCGCTTCAAAGCTTTTTGAAACGGGCGTTAGATATTGTCGGGGCATTGGTCGGTTTGTTGATTACTGCGTTGGTCGGAATCATCGTCATTCCGGCAATCAAGCTGGATTCGCCGGGACCAGCGTTCTTCGGGCAAGAGCGCGTGGGGAAGAACGGAAGGAAGTTCAAGATGTACAAGTTTCGTTCTATGTACATTGATGCGGAGGAACGTAAGAAGGAACTGATGGCCGAGAACAAAATGGATGGTCTCATGTTCAAGATGGATGACGATCCGCGCATTACAAAAGTGGGGGCATTCATCCGTAAGACAAGCATCGACGAACTGCCGCAGTTTTTCAACGTGTTGATGGGTGACATGAGCCTTGTCGGGACACGTCCACCGACCGTGGACGAATATGAGCGGTATGAGCTGTTACATAAAAGAAGACTTTCTATCAAACCTGGCATCACGGGATTGTGGCAGGTAAGCGGTAGGAGTGCGATAACGGATTTTGAAGAAGTCGTGGCTCTGGATACGAAATATATCATGGATTGGAATATCATGATGGATATCAAGATTTTGTTGGAAACGGTACAGGTGGTGCTGAAAAGAAAGGGTGCGATGTGAAGCATAGGAAGACTTTCGGAAAACAGAAAGAGAAATGTGGTTTGGATTTTAGATATATAGAGAAAAAAGCATGGCGGTGCTTTCAAAAAATTGAAAATGGAATAGAGAAGATAAAACGTATGGAAGCGGAAACAATGCTGTCCTTGGTGAATGAAGGAATTTTGGTGATGTATGTGTTGTTTCTTACAAAGAGGTTTTTGGATTCGACGATGTTTCGCATCCATTGGCCAGAGCACTTTCAAGATGCAATTATAGTTGTTACTATTATGTTGTTGGTGTTGAAATTGTTATTGACCCGTAATTATGAGTTGGGTGAATTGATAGTAATAGGTGTATTTACTGGTGTGTTTTTGATGGCTCGCACGGTTAGTGGATATGGGATTCTTGGTGAAGTACTGCTTTTCATGCTGGCATTGTGGGGGATTCCATTTGACAAGATACTTAGAATACATTTTGTGATTGTTAGCTTTTTACTTGTTGTTACGATTGTTTGTTCACAAATCGGTATGGTGGATAATCTGGTGTACCATTTTGAGGGCAGAAGAGAAAGACAATCGTTCGGTGGATGCTACCCGACGGATTTTGCGGCATACTTTGTCTGGTTAAGCCTTGCATGGGTTTATATAAGAAAGGAAAAGTTGAAATTTGCGGAAATCGGGATGATATTATTGGCGGGAGTAGGAGTGTGGTATTTTTGCGATGCCAGATTGAGTATGGCGGTTTTGTTTTTGAGCGGGCTGGTGTTTTTTGGAATAAAGTTGCGACATGTATATTTGGAACATATGATGATAGAAAGTGGTGAGATAAAACAGAGAATAGACGATAAGAAAGTGATGTCGAATTGGTTGTTGAATCTTTTGGTTTTTGCGATGCCTCTTTGTGCGATAGTTATGATAACGCTTTCTTATTGCTTCTCGTTCGAGCAACCAGTGTTGGCGAAACTGGATTCCTTGTTAAGCGGCAGGCTGTTGTTGGGGCAGATTGCTTTTGAAAGATTTGATGTAAAATTGTTTGGTCAATTTGTTCCGATGGTGGGATTTGGAAGAAATACCGTGACATATATTGCGGGTTCAAACTACTTTTTTCTGGATAGTTCGTTTATGACTATATTGATGTGTTATGGGTGCGTGTTGTTTTTTTTCATTATTGCCGCATTTATGAATTCTGCGTTTCGTGCAAAAAAAAGAAATGATTATTATCTTGTGTTAATCATTGCGTTGATTGCTCTTGACTGTATGGTTGAACATCACATGATGGAGATTTGGTATAATCCGTTTTTGTTACTATTATTATCTGATGTTTTAGAATTGCGGGAGCGCAAAGCGCGTAGCGATTCGTGGGTATCATGGGGGCTAAACGGGTTTTGACCCCAACATCATCTGATGTTGGTATGAGGGGAAGAGATGAAAAATATGCAGGGGCAGTTAATGAGGTGACACATTGAAAAAAATGCGAATTATAAGTCGGCGAATGCTTTTGGTTATAGGTGTTTATATTGTTGCCTCGGCAGTGCTATTAGGAACTTGTAATCGTAGAGAACAAGAAAGAGCACTTTACACAATGCAGGTTACTTGGTTTGTGGCAACAGAAAATTTGGGAGATATGCCAACTTACCGTCAGGGGTTCTATGCACCCGGAAGTTGTAGTGGGATTCAATTGTGCATGGCGACGGATGAAACTGAAGCGCAAAGAGATTTGGTGGTAGACATTTATGAGGCTTCTTCTGGAGAATTGATGGGAGAACATATTGTTACACATGATAGGATTGGTGACAATCAATATGTGGATGTGATGTTTGAAGATTATATCCTTGAGAATGGAAAACAATATTATTTTGAGGCATATACGATAGGTGAGGGAGAAAATCCGATACGTTTTTGGATGGGGACGGCGGGAAGTGATTTTTGCTTGGATGTAGAATACATGGGGAATATTGCACCAGACTTGTCTATTGTATTTAACTTGATTTATGATTATACAGATAAATATTTTGTGATTTGGATTTTTGTATCTGTTGGATTTTTATTTTTAGCCTTAAAAATGAATGAAATGAGAAATGAAGATGTTAGAGGGAAAATAAGTGATTAATACAGATGTTATTAGGAATATTGAACTGATGTTTAGAAGAAAATATTACATGGAAGGAGAGTTTATATAATGGGAGAGATAGAAATTGATTTGCGAGATCTTTTTTTGCGAATTTGTATACATTGGAGAAAATTTTTGGTGTTCATGCTGGTAGGTGCTGTATTGTTAGGAGGATTTGCAGGTATACGTTCTTATTTGGACGTGTCTGTCATGAAGGAGAAAATTCAAATGCCTTCAGATGAATATGAACAACTACTGATAGAAAAACTGGCAAAGGTAAATTCTGAATTAGAAGAGAGAGAAATTGCGGAAGTGAGTTCTGCTTTTCAGATATACCAGGATGCTTTGTATAGTTATGATGCTGTCTTGGAATATCAGGAAAATTCAATAAAAATGCATTTGAATCCGAATGCCGTACCAACATTGAATGTAACTTATTATGTGGATAATCACTATGAAATGAGTTATCCGATTATCGATAAAACAAATAATATCAATGCCATTTGCAATGCCCTTTCTAATACTATAAGAAACGAGGAAACGTGTAAGAAAATTTCCAAAAGACTTGAGTGGGATAAGGATAATCGGTATGTTTCAGAATTGATTTCGTCACGGAGCGCGGATGGAATATTTTATGTTACAATTCTTGCGCCGAAACAAGAAGATTGTGAGGGTATGCGTGATATTATTGCAGAAATGATAGAGAAACAATCAGAAGAGCTGAAGGAGACGTTTGGTGATTTTGATATTGTTTTGTTAGAAGAGAGTTTTGATGTACGTGTAAACAATGATTTGCAGACAATACAAACAAACCAGATATATTATATGGATAATGCGAAAAGTACTTATAGAAATGCGGGTTCTTCTTTGGATTCAATGCAGAAGGAAAGTTTTGATTTACTTGTAGAGCTTTTTGAGATTAAGGATAACTATTATGTGGAACAAAAGGATGATATGGATGTATTAATGGAGATGCCAGTACGTAATTATTTTCAGTTGAAATATATTATTGTAGGAGCTCTCTTAGGAATTGTTTTATTTGGGGTATGGGTGCTTATTAAATATTTGTTATCTACAAAGTTGCGTGTGGCAGACGATATGGAAAATGTATATGGTGTTGATGTTCTTGCCGTGGCTGATGTGAAAGGAAGTACAATAGGATTTGGGAAAAGCGGAAAAAAGAAGTGGTTTAGATTTGTGGATGAGTTGCTTCTCTGGATGTTAGGATATACTCAGGTACTTGATGAGAAGGGTGCAGGCAATCTTGCAAGTGCAGAGATTGTTGCAACAGCAAAAAAGATGGGAATGAAGAAGGTGTACATCGTAAGCACTGCTTGCACTGAGTGCTGTAAAGGCATTCAAAAATCTATACATAAATTGCTTGAAAAAGATTTGGAGATTATTTTTAATGAGGAGCGTGTTTTGGAAAGTCCTAAAGAACTAGAACGTATGGTGGAATATGATGGTCTTGTACTTGTAGAGGAATGCAATGAGACTACATATAAAGATGTGAAACAAGTGGTGGCATGTTGTAGGAGAAATAATGTACCTATTATTGGTGGAATTGTGATAGAAAGATAGATGTGATGTGAAGTAAAGGATCAGTCATGTTTAGGAAGATAAAACAGAGAGGTGTACTATGTTGCAAGAAGGGACACAACATGTTTTTCTAGTGGGCGCAAAGTCGCTGGGAGCTTATGGTGGTTATGAAACTTTCGTTAATAAATTAACCGAGTACCATCAAGATAATCGTCAAATTAAGTATCATGTAGCTTGTAAAGCAAATAGTGATGGTTGTATGGATGAGAAAAGCTTATCGGATGTTGTGGATAAGGTGATTGTCAATGATAAGGTTATAGAATTTACTTATCATAATGCTCGTTGCTTTAAGATTGATATTCCGGAGAAACTTGGTTCGGCACAAGCAATTTATTATGATGTAAAGGCGTTAAAGGAATGTTGTGCTTATATTGAAGAAAATAAGATTGAGCATGCCATAATATATATTATGGCATGCCGTATTGGACCATTCATGAGACATTTTTATAGTAAAATTCATATGTTGGGGGGGAGAGTTTATCTTAATCCAGATGGACACGAGTGGATGCGAAGTAAGTGGAGTGCTTTAGTCCGAAAGTATTGGAAAATATCTGAAAGAATGATGGTTAAATGGTCGGATGTTCAAATTTGTGATTCGATAAATATTGAAAAATATATACATAAGTGTTATGACGGCAAAGGAATTGGTGGGAGAAATCCGATGACTACCTTTATTGCATATGGTGCTGAAGTCAGAAAGAGCAATTTGTCGGATGATGATAAAGTTGTTTTGGAATGGTACAAGAAAAAAGGAATTAGACCTCATGAATATTATCTTGTGGTCGGGAGATTTGTACCAGAAAATAATTATGAGATTATGATTAGAGAATACATGAGAAGTAAAAGTAAAAAGGATTTTGTGATTATTACAAATGTAAATGATAGATTTTTTGCTGAATTAGAACAAAAATTGCATTTTAGAAATGATAAAAGGATTAAGTTTGTTGGAACTGTGTATGAACAAGAATTATTGATGAAGATTCGAGAAAATGCTTATGGATATCTTCATGGACACGAAGTGGGAGGGACGAATCCTAGTTTGATTGAAGCTCTTAGTTCCACAAAGCTGAATCTTCTTTTGAACGTTGGCTTTAATCGGGAAGTCGCTTTGGATGCGGCTCTTTATTGGAACAAGGACGTTGGAAGTTTAGCAAAATTACTTGATATGGCTGATGAAATGGAGGCTAATGATAGGGAAAGTCTTGGCAGAAAAGCTAGGGAGAGAGTTGGGACGGCATATAGCTGGCCATTTATTTGCGACAAATATGCAGCAGCATGGTTGAATTATTAAAGATATAGTAGAGTGGATAGGGTTTACGATAAATATGTTGGAGTGGGAACATAGGGGAGATAAATTTTACAGAGAGGAATTGTGTGTATGTTTTTTTATGCGGTAGTAGTTTTGTATAATAAAAAAATTATGGATTCTTTATCTGTTAAAGGTCTTTTGGGGTTAAAGGGAATGGATGTTTGTCCTATTATTATTGATAATAGTGATAATGATTATATTGAGTTTAATGAAGAATGGGCGAAAGGTAAGGAAATTCAATATTACTCTATGGGAAGCAACATAGGACTGTCGAGAGCATATAATTTTGCTCTTAATCTAATTAGAGATGAGGATGGTAATGATATAGTTATTTGGCTTGATGATGATACACCGATAAATGATATGTATTTTGTGGCTTTGAAAGAAAAAGCAGAAGATGATACAATCGATGTTTTTGCACCAATAATATATGGACAGGATGGAGTCATTTATTCTCCTAATAAAAAAGGGTTATTCAAAGGAAAATACATAAAATCAAAGACGGAAAACATACCATTTAATCGATTTAATGCTATAAATAGTTGTCTAGCAGTAAGAGTACGAGTGTATGCTTCATATTCGTATGATGAAAACTTGTTTTTGGATTGCGTAGATACTAAATTGTTTGATGATTTTCGAAAAATGAATTTAAATTTTAGTATACTTATGGTTGAGATTTATCAGAATTTTTTTCAGAGAGGTCAGGATAGAGATTCAAAAAAATATTGGGATAGATTTCAAATTAGAATAAGAGATACAGTTACCTACGGTTCGACATCACTGAAAGGAAAGTTGATTAGTCTGATAAGAATATATGGTTGGGCGGTGGTGTATGGGATTAAACTTAGGTCTGTTATATTTGCGGTTAAATGTATTTCACTTGGAACAAAATTGAGTATAAAAAATATGTAGATTGTGAGGCGGTTTGGTATGAAAGTTAAAAAAAGAGAAATTTTATTTTATCTTTCATATATCTGTTTCTTTGTATCGTTGTTTTTGGGCGATGTTTATGAAACAAGCATTATTCTTGTAGTGCAAAGATTACTGAGAATTGCGGCATATGGAATAATCGTTCTCCAAATATTTGGTTCAAAACTCAAATCGAAAGAATGGATAAAACTGCTATTGTTATTAATAATTACGCTTGTTTTTGGGATTTATACGAGAGATTTGTATTGGAGTATTTTGATAATATTTATATATGCTTCAAAAAATATCAATTTGGAAAACATATTAAAATTAAGCATAATTATATTGTTTTCTGCAATGATATGTGTGTTATGCGCTTGCTCGGTTGGCTTGCTTCCAGATGTGCTGACAGCACGTAATTCATCGAGTTTGGATAATTTTGTCAGACACTCATTTGGGTTTTACCATAGTAATGTACTTCCTTTGATTGTGCTATATCTTGAACTATACTATGTGCTGCTAGAAAAGGAAAAGGCAAAATCTTCTGTGATTCTTGTTGGAGTAGGAATTCATGTTGTTTTGTTTATTTTTTGTAATTCTAGAAATGCATTTTTGTTGGCAGTATTATTTTCGGTTTTGATATTTGGTGAAAAATATATTGGAACAAATAGGAAAATAAAAAAAGTGTTTTATTTGATAACAAAATATATGGTTCCGTTTTTAAGTATTTTTTCGTTTTCTATGTTGTTTTTGCTTTTGCGGGGGGGGATATGGGATGTCGTTGACAGTGCCTTTTCGGGTCGGTTTCGCTTAGGCATATATAAAATGCGGCGAATAGGGATACATCTGATAAATATAATGAGCAACGAGGAGTTTAAATCGGATTATGTAATGCATGCCAATGGGACAATGCTAGATACAGTGGTGTTGGATAATGGATATTTGTATATTATTTTGCGATATGGGATTTTATTAATATTATTTTATTTTCTCGTGTCATTTATTTTGTCAAAAAAAGCAAAAGGAAATATGTATGTTTTAATAGTTCTTTTGAGCGTTTTTGCGATGAATTTTATTGACAATGACCTTGTTGATTACCTTTTTTTACCGTTTATTTTGATTGCGTTTAATAATTCACAATTATTGGAAGAAGTGGATTCGGGTAATAGAAAAAGAAGTGTTAAGTGGGGGATATCATGGAAAAAGTTAGTGTGATCATATCCACTTACAATGGGGCTCGGAATATTGTAAGGCAGTTGGATTCAATATTTGGACAAGAAGACGTAGATGTTAGCGTCCATATAAGAGATGATAATAGTAAAGATGATACGATAAAAGTTATAAATCAATATGCGAGGCGGCATCCTGAATATAAAATTGCTATAACCTTCGGGCAAAATATGGGATATGCAAAAAGTTTTTGGACGGCATTAAAAGAAAGTGAAAAGGCAGATTACTATGCGTTTTCTGATCAAGACGATGTTTGGCTGCCGGAAAAATTGTTTCAGAGCATAAGTGCGATGGATAAAGATAGTATGAGTGTTCCGCAACTATCATATTGCAAAATGCTTCGTTGTGACGAAAGACTGCAGCCATTAGAGGAGCAAGTTTCTGTGATACCAGTTAATCAGCTTACCAAAAAACTTACATTAACAAAGACCTATAGTTATGGCGCGGCAATTGTGATAAATGATGCGGCGAGAGAGTTGGTTTGTAGATGCTGGCCTGAAGTATATGACTTGCCTCATGATTTGTGGGCGGGAATGCTTTGTTTTTGGTTTGGTAAAGTTCATTATGTCGATAAAAATTTATACTATTGGATTCGATATGATAGTAGTGTGACTGGAGCCGGAACAAAAAAAAGCGGTCGTATCTATCGAATTAAGCAGTCATTAAATGGAAAATCATATGTTAATGTGACATCAGATTTGATTCGGAATTATAGTGATTTATTGACTAAGGACGATTTGAAATTTCTGTACAAGATAAGGGATTATAAAAGCAACTTGTTTGACAGAATCTCACTGTTGTTAGATAAAGAATTTCGAAGAGATACTATTGGGGGAACAATAATGTTGAAAGCAGGTGTTGTGTTTGGATGGTATTAAAAGGAAAATAGAAGAACCATTAGTCAGTATAATTGTTCCTATATACAATGTGGAAAGATGTCTGGAGCGTTGTATTAATTCAATAAAAGGGCAATCTTATAGGAATTTAGAGATTGTTTTGGTTGATGACGGTTCTACAGATAAATCGGGTCAAATATGTGATAGAGTGAAACAAGATGATAATCGAATTCAAGTTGTTCATAAAAAAAATAGTGGCTTGGGGATGGCCAGGAATACTGGTTTAGAGCATGTTGCGGGAAAATATGTAATGTTTGTGGATTCGGATGATTACATAGATAAAAATGCTGTTAAGAAGTTAGTTGTTTGTGCGCTGGAGCATGATGCAGAAATAGTTGCAACAAGGTTTATTTATGAGGAGCGGCAAGAGAAAACGACTATTAAGACTGGACTATACGTAGGAACGGAAGAAATAAAAGAGTTATTTGTACATATGATGGGAGGACGTAACGGAGTAAGCGATCAACTTAATGTTTCGTCTTGTACGAAATTATATTCTACGTTGTTGTTGCGGGAAATAAATGCCAAATTCCCTTCGGAACGCAAATTGATATGGGAAGACTTTGCATTTAATTGTGATGTGTTTGCAAATTGTCATAGGGTTTTTGTCATGGATTATGCGTATTATTATTATTGCTATAATAACTCTTCGTTGACACACAAATATAATCCAGACAAATTTGAAAAAGTAATGATTATGTATGAATATATGACAAACAAACTTGCGACGTTGAATATGCCCCAAGAGGCATTTATACGGATTAATAATATGTTTATTGGAAATGTTAGAACATGTATGAAATTAGAAGCTTTTTATGCCAAAGTAAACGGTCGTGTAAATGCGATTAATAATATTGGAAATATGTGTATGGATAAAAGACTGCAAAAATTGGTATTGGATATTCCGAATGAAGAAATGACGAAACAGCAAGCGGTCTATAATTGGTTAATAACAAAAAAGTGGAGTATAGTATTATATATACTTGCTGTTTTGCAGAATAAACGAAAAAGAAATTTGATTAATTAGGATGTGGTATGGAATGTAATTGGAATGGATAAAGTTCAAGATATATGGTTTGATGGGAAAGGATAGTAGTTATGAATGATATTCCTAAAGTAAGTGTTATAATTCCCGTTTTTAACGCGGAAAAATATATTCAAAAAACTGTAGAAAGTATTTTGAGACAAAATTATGACAATATAGAATTGTTGATTATTGATGATGGTTCAACGGATTCTTCGTGGGAGATATGCAAGAGATTACAAGATAAGGATGATAGAATTAAATTAGTAAGACAGTCAAATGCAGGTGTGTCAAATGCCAGGAACAAAGGAATGGAATTGGCAGAAAGTAAATTTATTGCATTCGTAGATGCAGATGATTTAGTGTTGAATGATTATATTAGGAAATTGGTTGATGCGTATATATGTAATGATGTAGATTTCGTATGTGGCTCTTACGAAACAAAGAAGAGTATGGGAAGAGTAAAACAAACACAATATAAGGGGAGGGTATTAAGAGGGGAAAAATTAAATAATGCTTTAGTTGATGTGATGAGAAATATAGCAGCCGCACCGTGGGGCAAGCTTTTTTCGACAGAAATTATTCGCATGTATGGGGTGAAATTTCCAGAGAATATCCCTTATGGAGAGGATGCCATTTTTTTATTTGATTATTTTAAACATATCAATGCAATGGCAATTTTTCCTGATGTTATATATAGTTACAATTATGCGGATGTGAATTCTGCTGCGCGCAAGTACCGTTCGAATGTAAATGAATATTTGTTAAAAATATTAGAGGCGAAAATGAGTTGCTTTTTATTTAGGGGAATGGAAGAAGAACTTGCTCAAATTCGTTGTGAGGAGGAAACGTTGTTTTTTGAGCAATGTTTAACGCATTATATTACAAGAGAGCACAATGTTTGCAGTTTGATTGAAGCTATACAAAGGAGTGCTGATATGTTTAATATTACCGATGAAAAAGGTGTATACGGAAAATATGTACAAGAAAATCAGTGGAAGCTGATTATTAAAAAATGGAAACAAAACAATTTAAAAGACTATGTCAAGTCGCAAATTCACTATATGATAACAAAGTTGAGTTGAAAGAAGGAGAAAAATGCCAAATCAAATTGTTGTTCCAACAGGTTATATGGGTTCAGGTTCCTCTGCAATTACTGACTTGTTGCGAGAAATACAAGGATACGACTGTAAAAATGAAACTTTTGAATATGTGTTAATGCATTGCCCGGATGGAGTGTTTGATTTAGAAGATAAATTACTTTTTGGGAACAATGCCATACGGTCGGACGAAGCAATTCATCGGTTCATCGAATGTATAAATATGCTTTATGATAGAAAAAACTATTGGATAAGTTCTTATAAAAAGAAAATCTCACCTTCGTTTCAGAAATATAGTAAAGAATATATTTCTAAGATAACAACGGCTACTTTTCCTGATACATATTGGTATTTCCAGGAAAATCCAGATACCTTTTTGTTGCAATTAAAAAATTATATTTGCAGAGTTGTATGTAAAATTACAAGTGAGAAAATAAAATTGAGCAGGCCGTTAAAATACAAAAGCATGAATATTGCGTTTCCAGTTGCTGAGGATTTTTATATGGCCACCAAAAGGTATTTGCAACGCATTTTTGACGATTTGGGTTATAGAGATTCTAATTTAGTATTGGATCAATTTCTATTACCTCATAATTTATATCGAATAGAAAATTATTTTGATGATAATTTGCGTGTTATTGTCGTGGATAGGGATCCAAGAGATGTTTTTGTTTTAAATAAATATAAATGGACACCGGATAAAATGGGGATACCTTATCCGTTGGATGCGTTGGATTTTTCGGAGTTTTATAAAAAAATGCGACGGAATGAACGGTTTGTTGATGATAAACGGATTTTACGCATCCATTTTGAGGATTTAGTTTATAAATATGATGAAGTGATTGGTGGAATATATACTTTTTTAGGAATCGATGATTCTTTTCACCTAAATAAAAGGAAATATTTTAATCCCAATATTTCAATTGAAAATACACATTTATGCCATTTGAATTCGATGATTGAAATGGAATGTAATGTGATAGCAAAAGAATTAGAAGAGTATATTTATGAGTTTCCTGATAAAAGCAATAAACATAAGAATCTTAATACGGTGTTTTAAATTTGAAATGGCAAAATGGAGGAACTAAAAAATGTCGGAATCAAGATTGAAAAACTCCATAATAAATGTATCTAGCGGATTAGTGTATCGTTTAGTTTTATTATTAATCAATTTTATTTCTAGGACAGTTTTTATACGTGTTTTGGGAGAAAATTGTTTGGGTCTTGATGGGGTGTTTACGACACTATTATCAATGTTTTCACTCGCGGAACTTGGAATTGGACAAGCAATAACCTTTTATATGTATGGACCCATTGCTGAAAAAAATATAAGCAAATTAACCGTATTGGTGCAATTTTATAAGCAATGCTATCGCTTGGTTGGATGTGCAATTGCCGTGTTTGGTATATTATTAATTCCATTTTTACCGAAATTGATAAATCTGGAAACAGATACAGGTTACAACTTAATTGTTATTTATCTGTTATATTTAGTAAACGTAGTCGTTACTTACTTGTTTTTCTCTTATCCGCAAACGGTTTTAACGGCAAATCAGAAACAATATGTAATTAATCATATTAATTCGATTTTTGCTGTGATTTCGGGCGTGGTGGAAATATCAGTATTGTGTATTTGGCGTAATTATATTAATTATTTGATTGTGAAGATTATAATTTCAATCATTAAGAATGTAATATTGGCAGTTGTTTCTATAAAGAGATTTCCTTATATAGCAAAAAACACCAAAGAAAGATTGTCTCCTTATGAAATAAAAAAGATGTTTAAGGACGTATATGCAATTTTTGTTGTGAAATTGTCTTCTCAGTTATTTAACTCGACGGATAATCTGTTTATATCGGCGATGTTTGGAACCGTTTTTGCAGGATATAATAGTAATTATTTGATGATTATAAATGCAGTATATGGCGTGATTGGAACGGTAATTTATTCGTTTGGTGCCAGTGTGGGAAATCTTTATGCTTCGGAAACAAAGAAAAAAACAGAACAAGTTTTTTCGGAATTGAATTTTTTGAATTGTTGGATTTCGTGTGTGTGTACGGTATGTTTATATCAATTATTGAACCCATTTATTTCTTTGTTTTGGAGTGACAAATATGTTTTTTCAACATTTGCGGTTGCCTTAATGTGTATGAATTTTTATATGGTTTCCTCATTATATACTTTGTTTGATTTTAGACAGAGTATGGGACTATTTAAATATTGTATATATAACCAGTTTTTTGCTGCCATTATTAATATTGTTTTAGATGTTGTCCTTGGGAAAATGATTGGAATTAGTGGACTGTTTCTAGCAACTGTGATTGCTAATTTTACAGTTGCAGTTTTTCCGTATGCTAAAAATTTGTATAATGTTGGGTTTGAACAACCATGCAGGAATTATATTATAAAAATTTTCAAGGGATACGTAATTTGTTTGCTGTCTTGTGTGATTACATTTTTGGTATGCAAGAATTTTCCTACAACACTTTTGGGATTCGTTGAGATGATATGTGTGTGTTGTGTTGTTCCGAATATGATGCAGTTTATACTGTTACGGAATACGGATGAATTTAAGAATACAGTAAATCGGGTAAAAGGATTATTAAAACACTCATGATTTGTGTGGTAACACAACTATAGAAAGAGGGAATTGTCGATGAAAGTTGTTATTTTAGCTGGCGGATTTGGGACACGAATTTCTGAAGAGTCTTATTTAAAACCAAAACCGATGATTGAGATAGGTGAAATGCCGATTTTGTGGCATATTATGAAGGAGTATTCCGCTTATGGAATAAATGAATTTATTATTTGTGCCGGTTATAAACAACATATGATTAAAGAATGGTTTGCCGATTATTTTATTCACACATCAGATATTACTTTTGATTTTACAAATGGAAATGAGATGGTGGTTCATAATAAGCGCGCAGAAGCATGGAAAGTTACAGTTGTTGATACTGGATTATGTACACAGACGGGCGGGCGAATTAAACGTATAAAAAATTATGTTGGAAATGAAACATTTATGGTTACTTATGGGGATGGAGTGGGCAATATAGATATTCATGAACTTTTTCGATTTCATAATAAATGTGGGAAAATTGGAACGATTTCAATGTTTAACTTTGGACAGTCAAAAGGCGTGTTAGAAGTATCAAAAGATGGGGAAATTCAAGCGTTTAGAGAAAAATCTAATTTTGATGGTAATTTGATAAATATAGGTTATATGGTTTTTGAACCTTCAATTTTTGGCTATATACAAGATGATAATACGATTTTTGAAAAAGATCCTTTGAATAAATTGGCATTAGAACGGCAATTGGCGGGATATGTGCATAAAGGGTTTTGGCAATGTATGGATACACTTAGAGAAAAAGAAAAGTTAGAGAAACTTTGGGCAAGAGGTGATGCCCCGTGGAAAATATGGGAGGATTGAAATGAACTTTGATTTTTATAAAGGGAAAAGGGTATTGGTAACTGGCCATACGGGCTTCAAAGGGGCTTGGATGTGCAAAATGCTTCTGCAAGAAGGTGCTAATGTAATAGGATATGCTTTAAAACCACCTACAACACCAAATTTGTTTCAGTGTCTTGAGTTGGATAAAGAAATAGAGTCTATAGTAGGTGATATTCGAAATCTTGATGGAGTGTTAAATACATTTCGGAAGTATCGACCGGAAATTGTGATACATATGGCAGCACAACCTATAGTGCGCGAAAGCTATCAAAATCCAGTGTATACATATGAAACAAACGTGATTGGAACCGTGAATGTCATGGAAGCAGTCCGAATAACGGATTCGGTAAAGTCTGTGGTAAATGTTACAACAGACAAAGTATATAAAAATAATGAATGGGAATGGGGATATCGTGAAGAGGATGTTTTAGATGGTTATGATCCATATTCGAATTCCAAATCATGTTCGGAACTCGTAACAGCTACATATCGGCGCTCTTTTTTACAGGAAAAGGGAGTTGCTATATCGACATGCCGTGCTGGAAATGTTATTGGTGGTGGAGATTTTGCGAAAGAGCGTATTATTCCGGATTGTGTGAGAGCAGCAGTAAAGGGAAAAGAAATTTTAGTGAGAAATCCACATTCTATTAGACCGTATCAGCATGTACTAGAACCAATTTGTGCATATTTGAAGTTGGCAGAACTTCAATATGGTAATAAAAAACATGCGGGAAATTATAATGTGGGTCCAGACGATTCCGATTGTATAACAACTGGAAAGTTAGTGGATTTGTTTTGTGATTTTTGGGGAGATGGCATTACATGGACGGATGTTTCAGAAAAAAATGCCCCGCATGAAGCGAATTTTTTACGATTAGATTGTTCTAGAATCAAGCATATAATAAAGTGGACGCCAAGATGGCATATAAAGAAAGCGATTGAAAATACTGTCATATGGAATAAATTGTATCTAAATGGTGGTGACATATGTGGTGAAGTGGAGAGAGAGATTTTAGAATATATGGTTGAAGGAAAAATATAGAAGGAAAAAAGGGTAGCGAAAATTATCTATAAAGTGTTTTGTGTGATTTAGAAAGGCGATTTGTAATGAAAAAAGAAGAAATTGAAACTTTAAAAAGTACGGATTTCCTTAAAAAAAATAATTATATAAATAGATTTGACGATGTGAAATCCGTAAAAATTTGTGGTGAAAATGACAAAAAGGTATTTGTATCAATCGTAATGCCTATTTACGACCATCCTCTCAGATGTTTGAAAAATGCTATTGAGAGTGCATTGACACAAGACAGTTTTGATGACTATAAAGTTGTTATAGTGGATAATGATGAAAGTGGTAAAAATGAATCAGTAGTTTTAAAATTTGATTCATCAAAAATTGTATATTATAGAAATGAAAAAAATATAGGATTGTTTGGAAATTGGAATCGTTGTGTTCAACTTGCTAATTCAGAATGGATAACTTTCTTGCATAGTGATGATATGCTGAGTAATGATTTTTTGAAAACTATGTGTAAAGTTGTAAAAGAACATCCAGAAATAGATCAATTAGCTTGTGATTACGAAATATATAATATAGATGATAATGTGGATGAAGTTAGCTTGAAATCGGGAACAAATCATCGATATTTAAAATGTACTGAGGTGCTAGCGGAGGAATACCATGAAGCAATGGTTACTTCTGTAAAAGGGGCATTAATAAAAAGAGATTTAATGTTGGAAATAGGTGGCTTTAAGGATAAAGATGATGGACCTGGATTAGGTGACTATATAGCGATGACTAAATATGCGTACTATTATCACACATATTTATTATCGGGAGTTTTTTATTATAATGGTTGGGGAAAAAATGATAGCATTAATGTTTCTATTTGGTATCCCGAATTGGTTTCTAATTATTATATGCAGTTGTTTTTTGCAGAAAAGGCTCGTTTTTTTAGTAAGAAATGGAAACTATATCGGGCAAAGAGCTTGTTGGTAAAAAGGGCAAAAGAATATGCGGGTGGAAACAGTTTTGTTGGAAAAGTTGTTCCAATAGATTGGAATGAGCTAAAAAAAGATTGTGAACTCGAAAATTTAGATATAAATCCAATAACAGACTTTATTGTAAAAGTGCTTAATAAAATAAAAAATGTTATAAGATTAGGAAAAAAATGTGATTTTAAAGTGTGTAAGTGATTTGAGTATGTTAGAAAAAACAAATAGCAATTAAAGTGGAGTTGATTAGCTTTTTTTGAATAGGGAGGTTATGTATTATGGCTAATTGGAGCAGTGAGAATGAGGCTCGAGAACGGATTAGGGCACTTGTAGCGGAGTATTATCATGATTTTAAAGAATCGAAAGAACAAGGGGCGAATTTCGAACCGGGGAATCGAATAAGTTATGCATCTCGTGTGTACGATGAAAAGGAAATGCTGAGTCTGACAGATGCCGTGCTTGACTTTTGGCTGACAACGGGTCGGTTTTCAGACGAATTTGAAAACGAATTTGCTGAATGGATAGGTGTTAAATATGCACATCTTGTGAATAGTGGTTCTTCTGCAAATTTAATAGCGTTTACTGTTTTGACTGCGCCAGAGTTGGGAGAACGCCAAATTAAGCGTGGTGACGAGGTTATCACAGTGGCTTGTGGGTTCCCGACTACGGTGACACCCATCTTGCAATACGGTGCTGTCCCAGTGTTTGTTGATGTGACGATTCCACAGTATAATATAGATGTTACCAAGCTAGAGGCGGCTTTGAGCGAAAAAACGAAGGCTGTGATGATTGCACACACCCTTGGCAATCCATTTGATTTGAAAAGTGTAAAAGAGTTTTGTGACAAATATCATTTATGGCTTGTGGAAGATAATTGTGATGCCCTTGGTACGCAATATACAATTGATGGAGAAACACGGTACACGGGAACATGGGGAGATATTGGAACGAGTTCCTTCTATCCACCTCATCACATGACGATGGGAGAGGGAGGTTGTGTGTATACTAATGATGTGAAGCTTAATCGTCTCATTTTATCTTATCGTGATTGGGGGCGAGATTGTGTTTGTCCATCTGGTCATGATAATTTTTGTGGACATAGATATGATGGGCAGTTTGGCGAACTTCCACCAGGCTATGATCATAAATATGTGTATAGCCATTTTGGATATAATCTCAAGATTACTGACATGCAGGCGGCTATAGGTGTAGAACAATTGAAGAAGTTTCCTTCTTTTATAGAGAAGAGAAGATACAATTGGGATAGGTTACATAAGGCATTAGAGAGTATTCAGGACAAAGTTATACTTCCAGAGGCAGCCGAAAACAGCAGACCTTCATGGTTTGGCTTCTTGGTTACAATCAGATCCGATGTTGAAATTGATAGGAAGGATGTGATTTGCTATATAGAGAAGCACAACATACAGACGAGGCTTTTGTTTAGTGGTAATTTGATAAAACATCCGTGTTTCGACCAGATTCGTGGCACGGATGCATATCGTGTTTCGGGAGATCTTGATACTACGGATTTTATTATGAACAATACATTTTGGGTTGGTGTTTATCCAGGAATGACGGATGAGATGATTGACTATATGGCTTGTGTGATTATTGAATCCGTTAATCAATAGAGGAGAATTTATGAAAAAAGCAATAGTTACTGGAGCTAACGGTTTTATTGGGACGGCTTTATGTAAAGAATTAGCAAATCAAGGTATAGAAGTAATTGCGATTGTCAGGAATGAGGAAGAGAATATAGAAGGCATCGCCAATCTTCCTCGATTGGGCGTTGTATATTGTGATCTTGCAGAATTTAAAAATTTGGCAGATTATGTAAAGGAGCAAGACATTGATGTGCTTTATCATCTTGCATGGGTCGGAAGCGCAGGTGTTCTTAGGGGGGATATCAATGTACAAATACAAAATATACAATATACTTGTGATACTGTCAAGGCATGTGCTGCAATGAAATGTAAAAGGTTTGTATTTGCGTCTAGTATTATGGAGTATGAAATAGAAGCCGTCATGTCTACGGATACAACGCCAGGAATAAATACCTTATATTCCAGCGCGAAAGTGGCGGCAGATTATATGGCCAGAACATTGGCGGGGGTTCTTGATGTGGATTATATTAGGGCAGTTATTTCAAATATTTATGGTCCAGGAGAGAGGAGTCCGAGACTTATAAATACTAACTTGAGAAAATTATTAGAAGGTGAACATTGTTCATTTTCTTCTGGTAATCAGATGTATGATTTTATATATATTACAGATGCAGCGAAGTCGTTTGTTGCAATTGGTGAAAATGGTGTTCCTAATAGAACCTATTATATAGGAAGTCAGGAACCAAAAGCTTTAAAATTATTTCTGTGTGAGATGCGGGATCAGGTTGATCCAAATATTAAAATTGGTTTTGGGGAAATTCCTTTTGATGGTGTTTCGCTTACGTATAATGAGTTTGATATCCATACAGTGGAGCGCGATACGGGTTTTGTACCACGGGTTTCCTTTGCTGAAGGTATCAGAAATACAATAGAGTGGATAAGGGAGATGGGGTAATGGCGAGATTTGAGTTTAAAAAGCTGGAGTTGGAAGGAGCATATCTTATTAATAATTTTTTTTCGGAGGATAATAGAGGCAGTTTTACGAAATGTTTTGAAAAAGATATTTATGAAAATGCAGGTATTAAATTTGAATTAAATGAAACATTTTTATCAGTTTCGGCGAAGGATGTTATAAGAGGTCTTCATTTTCAATTGCGTGCGCCACAAGCCAAACTGGTTTGTGTGGTTAAGGGGAGTGTGTGGGATGTTATTGTCGACTTACGTCCAAAAAGTTCTACATATAAAAAATGGGTGAGCGTAGAACTTAGTGCAGGTAATCACAATGCATTGTATGTACCAAGAGGATTTGCACATGGGTTTGCATCATTTGAAGATGAGACTACTATGCTTTATCAATGTGATGGCTCTTATGATAAAGAAACGGATACTGGAATTATGTTTAATGATACAGAAATTGGTATTACATGGCCAATAGATGAGAGTGCAGCTATTCATTCGAAACGAGATATGCATCTGATGAGTTTTGACGAGTATGAAAAACGAATGATAGAGATTAATAGGTAATTGTTAAATGTTTTTTATGGCAAGATGATGAGAAGCCTTGCCCCTTAGGCAAGGAGAAAAACATGTTGTCGTTCAGATGGAAACTGAATTGGCAGAAACGTCAGATTTTTGGGCGCACTTTTAGCCCGAAATTAAAATGTACCATGAAAATCGAATATCTTTTCAGGCAACTAGTGGCTTCAGGCTCCGTATGTATTCATGTTGGTTCATCCGATGGGTCACGATTACCGTGAGTTGGCTGGCGATTCCGGCCAAGATTCTGGTAAAAGGCCATTGGTAAAGACAAGTGGAATAAATTCCTGAATGTCAAAATGCTCGTCAAGGAGCTGGAAGAAGGACGGAGATTCTTCAATGAATGGGTCCTGGCAGTTTGAAAAGGTATCTTTTAAAGTGATTTGACGGTATTTAGTAGTCATAAATTTTCTTCTCCGTGAGTGGTATGGGGTTTGTCTGGTCACTTACATTATACCACGAGCGGAGAGAAAAATTATATAAAAAAGACAAAAAGCCCAGTAAAATCAAAGGGTTTTGGCATTTGACAAATGCCTAATAGAGATTAATTAAGGGAGAAAAATGTCATGCTAGAATTTATAAATTTGTTTTTTGTTCCGGTGGTGTCAGTGTATATTTGGGAAAGAAGGAACGACAATAATGGGTTTGTACCATCGATAAAGTTGCTGATTAGTTATATTATCTCGGTAGTGGTGAACGTTCCTATCACGCATTTTGTCGGAAAATTTGTGGAAGGGATATGCGGTAGGCAAATGAATCCGACCGGGGCGGTATATACGTTGGCTGCCTTGTGCGTGGCATCATTTGTTCCGTATGTATATGAAATTGTGCGATTAAGGGTGTCAATTAGTATAGCCGAAAGGAAGAAGTAACATTCATGAAGGAGAACATACATATGAAGATGCCAGGTAGTCGTAAGAGGGTAAAAAACATATTTGGATGGGCATTAAGAATCTTGTTAATTTTTTTGATGGGACTAGTGGCATCAGTATCCTATCCGATTATAGATTGGGTGAAGGATAATTTTGGAATTACCATACAAGAGATTATATATACGGTTGCAACACCGCTAAAAGGGGCGAATACGGATTTTTTGTCTGGGGCATTTGAAATCGCATGGAAGGATGGCATGCATTTTTTGGTGTTGTTCGTGTCGGGGCTTTTGTTAGTGACAGCTCTTTTATCGAAAATTGATGCCAGGGTGAATGTTCGCCTGAAAAGACAGCATTCTTTTAGTATGTGGAAGATTGGTTATCTTTTCATATTGTTGTATTTTGGAATATCTTGTTATCAGGCTTATGGATATTTAGACGAGGTTTTGATGATTGGCGATTATATTAAGGCGAGAAGTAGTAGGACGACGGTATACGAAGATTATTATATTTATCCGAACGATGAGATTATAATTGCGCCAAAGGAGAAGAAAAACCTTATTTATGTTTATGTGGAAAGCATGGAAACGACTTACGCTTCAGCCGATGAAGGTGGTATGCAGGCGGTGAACTATATTCCCAATCTTACCAGACTTGCAGAAGAAAATGTAAGCTTTTCAAATGGCGAGCGATTGGGTGGATGGCGCGTAACAAGCGGAAATACATGGACAATGGGTTCGTTATTTAGTACGACGGCGGGAATCCCATTTTCTTTTCCGATTGAGGGGAATAGTATGAGTGAGCGCTCTTCTTTTGCGTCAGGTGTCACGTCATTAGGGGATGTTTTAGAACAACAAGGATACGTGCAGGAGTTTCTATGCGGGTCAGATGGGGAGTTCGCAGGACGAAGCGACTATTTTCTCCAACATGGTAATTATAAAGTATTCGATTATTATACAGCCATTGAGGAAGGGTATATACCAGAAGACTACTGGGTGTTTTGGGGATATGAAGATAAGCTTTTATATCAAATAGCGAAAGATGAACTTACAAAACTTGCAAAGTCAGACAGCCCCTTTAATTTTACGATGCTTACTGTTGATACGCATCATACAGGTGGATACGTATGTGAGATGTGTGAGAACAAGTATGAGGAACCTTTGGCAAATGTGGTTACATGTGCGGATTCACAAGTTTTTGAATTTGTTGCATGGTGTAGGGAACAAGATTTTTATGATGATACGGTTATCGTAATTTGCGGTGACCATCCAAGAATGGATACAATATTGGTTGGGGAGTTGAAGCCGTCTGAGCGTCCAGTTTACAACGTATTTATTAATTCGAGTGAAGAGATAGCGGAAGTAAATATGAAGAATAGGGAGTTTACGGCTATGGACATGTTTCCAACGGTATTATCGGCGTTAGGGAACGAAATAGTGGGAGATGGGCTGGGGCTGGGAACAAACCTCTTTGCTGATAAGCAAACATTGGCTGAGGAAATGGGAATGAAGGTTTTCGAAGAGGAACTTGAAAAATATTCTGTTTTTTATGTTAAGACTTTTGAATAGTGATATTTGCGGTCGATGGAATCCGCGAGTATGGTGTCAGTTGAAGCCGCAAAATGGTTGATTGCTTTGTGGAGTGCATGGTTCATATTGTATATAGGGGAATTAGGATAGCATTGTTCATGAAAAGAAGATAAACGCCGTTCGTGAAAGGGAGGAAGAAAGGGTTGAATAAACAAGAAAGAGATATATTAAATGCATTGTTTTTAGAGCCATATAGTAATCAAAGAACGTTGTCCGAGTTATGCGGACACTCATTAGGAGTGGTAAATCGTTCAATCAAAAACTTGATTGCAGAGGGGTATTTGGACAATCAAATTAGGCTGACAGAAAGTGCAAAGCAGGAATTTGATGAAAAAGCACCAAAAAACGCGATTATCCTTGCGGCAGGTTTCGGTATGCGCATGGTTCCGATTAATATGGAATCGCCGAAAGCGTTGGTAGAGGTTAATGGAGAGCCTCTTATTGAAAGGATTATCAGGCAGCTGCATGAGGTGGAAGTTACTAAAATTTATGTGGTTGTGGGATTTATGAAGGAGCGTTTTGAATATCTTATTGATGAATTTGGGGTTGAGTTAATCATAAACGAGGAATATGCATCGAAAAACAATCTTCATTCGATGGCGCTTGCTTTGGATTATATTTCGAACTCATATATCGTGCCGTGTGATATTTGGTGTAACCGAAATCCGTTTCATAAGCAGGAACTTTATTCATGGTATATGGTCAGCGACCTTGTGGAGGATGAAAGTTCAACAAGGGTAAATCGAAAAATGGAGTTGGTTTCTGTTCAAGAGCATGTCGGAGGGAATGCGATGGTCGGAATTTCATATTTAGTTGAAGAACAAGCGGCCGTTGTCAAAAAAAGGATTAAGGAATTTGATGCGGATAATAGATATAATAATGCGTTTTGGGAAGAGGCCTTATATGAACGAGATAAGATGATTGTTTATGCGAAAGTGGTTCATGCGGCGGATGTTGTGGAGATTAATACATACGAGCAGCTTAGGGAACTGGATGAGGAATCCAACCATTTGAAATCAGATGCCATTGATATAATATCTCAAGTGTTTGGAGTTGCGGCATCTAAAATTACAGATATAGAGATATTGAAAAAAGGGATGACAAATCGTTCGTTTCTTTTCAATTGTAAAGGGAAGAGATATATCATGCGCATTCCTGGCGAAGGGACGGAGCGGTTGATCGATAGAGAAGAGGAGGCGGAGGTTTATAGAGCGATTGATGGGGAAAAAGTGTGCGATGACATTGTATATATTAACCCAAAAAACGGATATAAAATCACAGAGTATTTAGAAACGGCTCGGGTATGTAATCCGACTGATTTGAAGGATGTCCGAGCGTGCATGAGAACATTGCGAAGATTTCATGAAAAGAAACTAAAAGTAAAGCATGAGTTTGATGTTTTTGGGCAAATAGAGTTTTATGAACAACTTTGGAATGGAACCTCATCTATATATAAAGATTATGTGGAAACAAAAGAAAATGTGTTTTTATTGAAATCATATATTGACAAACATGTCGAGGAGAGAGTTTTGACGCATATTGACGCTGTTCCAGACAATTTTCTTTTTGTGAAAGCGGCAGACGGAAGCGAGGTGGTAAGACTTATTGATTGGGAGTATGCGGGCATGCAAGACCCGCATGTGGATATCGCGATGTTTTGTATATATTCTTTTTATGATAAACAAGAAGTGGATCAGCTTATTTCTATTTATTTTGAGGACAAGTGTCCAGATGAAATAAGAGTGAAAATATATTGTTATATTGCGGCATGCGGCTTGCTTTGGAGCAACTGGTGCGAATATAAGAGGAATTGCGGGATTGAGTTCGGCGAGTATTCTCTTAGGCAGTATCGTTATGCAAAAGAGTATTTTAGAATAGTGGAAAAGGAATTGAAAGGGGAAGTGTGATGCATACGGTAAAGAGGGCAATTATCCTGGCGGCCGGGGTTGGGAAACGTATGCGGCCTATAACCGAAACAACACCGAAGCCCATGATAAAGGTAAATGGCGTAAGGATGATGGATACGGTTATAGAAGGCCTTTATGCCAATGGTATTTATGAGATATACGTGGTGGTTGGTTATTTGAAAAAGCGGTTTCGTGAACTGACGGAAAAATATAAGAGCATACATATTATAGAAAATCCTTATTATGAATTTTGTAATAATATTTCATCACTCTATGTGGCGAGAGAGCATTTAGAAGACGCTATTGTGTTAGATGGAGATCAAATCATATATAATAATGCGATTCTTGCCAAGGAGTTTGAACGGTCAGGTTATAACACCATCTGGACGGACGAAAGAACGAATGAATGGCTGATGCAGGTGAATGAAAAAGGGATTGTAACATCTTGTAGCAGATGTGGCGGGACGGGAGGATGGCAACTTTTTTCGATTTCACGTTGGAGCGCGGAGGATGGGAAAAAGTTAAAAAGGCATTTGGAAGAAGAGTTTGAAGAAAAGCATAATAATGGAATTTATTGGGATGATGTGGTTATGTTTTGTCATTTTGACGAGTACGAGTTAGGCGTTAGACCGATGGTGGCCGGAGATATTGTTGAAGTGGATAGCTTTGATGAATTAGTGTCATTAGATAATAGTTATCTGTTATTTGGGAAGGAGCAAATACGATGAATAAAGAGAAAAAGAAGATTGATTGGATGATTACATTGGTTCCGCTTGCTATTGTTGTTGGTTTGAGCGTGTTGTTCTTTTTGATACCAGAACAATCCAACGCGGTATTAAGCCAAATAAGATTTTTTTTCGGTGATACATTTGGAATATACTATTTAATTATTGGACTTGGGGTTTTCTTGGTATCAATATTTTTGGCGATGTCAAAATATGGTGACATTGTACTTGGAGAGCCGGGTGAAAAACCAAAATATTCGTTTTTTTCTTGGGGATGCATGATGTTTACATGTGGCCTGGCAGCAGATATCTTATTCTATTCATTTTCTGAGTGGGTGATGTATGCAACGGATTCACATCTTGCGGAATTGGGTAGTGTGCAGGATTGGGCGGGCGTGTTCCCGCTCTTTCACTGGAGTTTTATTCCATGGGGGTTTTATCTTGTACTGGCAGTGGCGTTCGGGTTTATGCTCCATGTCAGAAAGAGAAGCAGGCAAAAGTATTCAGAGGCATGCCGTCCAATTTTGGGAAAGCATACCGATGGGCTTGCCGGTCGTGTGATTGATTTATTGGCGGTTTTTGCGTTGCTTGCGGGTACGGCCACGACCTTTAGTGTTGCCACGCCTTTGATGGCCAGTGTGATTGGTGAAGTGCTTCATGTGGAAATTAGTCGTACAATAATTACAATCGTGATTTTGCTGGTTACTTGTTTTGTTTATACATATTCATTGCTGCATGGATTTAAAGGAATCAGTATTTTGGCAAAAGTATGTATTTACATGTTTTTTGGATTGTTGGCGTTTGTGTTACTGTTTAGTGGTGAGATAAGGTATATCATTGAAACAGGATTTTCGTCATTGGGGAAGATGATTCAGAATTTTTTTGAACTGTCTACTTATACGGATCCGACGAGGTCAACATTATTTCCACAAAATTGGACGATTTATTATTGGGCGTATTGGATGGTATGGTGCGTGGCAGCCCCATTTTTTATAGGAAATATTTCGAAAGGAAGAACGGTTCGTCAGACCGTTTTGGGTGGATATGTATTTGGCGTGGGAAGCACGTTGCTTAGTTTTATTATCTTGGGAAATTATTCTTTAGGATTGCAGGTAAATGGGGTAATGGACTTTGTGGCGCAGTATCAGGAGTCTGGCGACTTGTATGGCTTGATTATCAGTATTGTAAGAACCATTCCAGGCGCGCCTTTTGTTTTTGTATTGTTGTTGCTGACCATGGTTGCATTTTACGCAACGTCATTCGACTCCATTGCGCTGACGGCCTCATGCTATAGTTACCATAGGTTGGAGGATGGGGAAAAACCACATAGGATGATTCAGCTTATGTGGTGCGTGTTACTGATTGTGCTGCCAATCGCATTGGTGTTCTCGGAGAGTTCCATGAGTAATCTGCAGTCGGTAAGCATTGTCGCGGCGTTTCCTATAGGAACGGTGATTGTGATAATTGTGGCAAGTTTTTTGAAAGATGCAAAAAGATATATGGAAGGTGCTGGATTTGATAATATGTAAAACAATTAGGAGTTAACAATTGTGTGCTGACACGATTATATTTAGCTGAACTGACTTGTCTATTTTCGTATCGTACCGCGTTGGTCTACACTCCGTTTCGGTCCGCGCTAAGCGTGTGTCACAGGCACACAGCGCCCTCAATCGACGATGCCACCGCATCGCCTCAATCGGTCGCCTTGCCGATGCGAAAATATTCATCGTCATTTGGCTGAAAATAATGCAGTCACCACACTAGGAGGTAAGTCTATGAAATCAAAAACAACCATTGGTGCCTTTCGCAGAAAGGCGGATTATAAATATGATTATTTCTATAAGCTATGGGAGTTTCATGAAAATTTGCTATGGAGTAGAGTACAATATTTTATTATAATAGTTGTGGGAATCTATATGGGATGGTTTTTACTTTTTCAGAAGTTTGATAGATGGGACGGCGTATGATTTAGTATATTTTATTTTGGCAGAATTATTGTATTTATTTAGAACCATTATATGCAATTGTTTTTTGGAATTGGCAAAGCGGGATATAGAACATCAGGAATACTTTGAAAAAAATTGTTTATGTTATTTGGCGATATCAAAGGCGATAAAATTAATCCCAAAAAACGAGGACGTTATATCTTTACGCATTTATTAGAAATATGCATTTACTCTTGCTTAATTTTGGCGATTTTTTCAGTGGGATTTTTTGCGCTGATAAAGTGTTTAGAATTACGACATCTAAATGTACAATTTTTAAAAACCACTATTCCCAAATTTTACCTTTTGTGTTAGAATATAGAAATGGGAACATGGTGCTGAACATGTTGAAGGAATTGTAAACGGCACATATGATGAAGGATTTATTGTACGAATTGTTAGAAGTGGGAACCGGGAAGACGGTTACCACAAGAAACAAGGGGGTGCGCGTGTTGCCGAAGTTTGTCAGGGGACTTTGGAAGAGGTATGACGCGATAGACGGAAAGACGAAGGATATTATTGCGTTTGTCGGGAGTTTGGTAGGGCTGGTGAGTGTCGCGGGTGGCGTGGCGGTATCCTTGATAAAGGTGCTTACGAATTTCTGGGGGAACGGAATTTGGGAAAGCTTTCCTTGGATTATGTGCCTGATTTTTGTCGTAATTATTATGTGGATGCGGCACCAAATCGCGAAGTACAAGAAAAACATGTGGAGACGTCTGGAAAGTGATGCGGGAGGATATTATAGCGTTCTGGTGAAATTCGCGGATTATTATTTTGACATGCTCCATTACCGGGAGCAAGAAATGTTGAATCTTGGTTTGCTTACGCAAACGACCATTGCATATTTGCGAAACGTGTTAGACAAGGTGTGTGATATTTACAAGTCATATACGGGAAGCGAGATGAATGCCTGCATCAAAGTATTCGGTAAAAAGAACGAGGACGTGGGATTTGGTGCGATTGACGTTGAGAACGCGACGGTATATACATTGGTGAGATCAAGCAACTTGTCGCCGTCGAGGGAGGAGGCGTGTGACGACCAGCCGGTACCTTTGAAGGGGAACACGGATTTTCGGCTTTTGGTTCAAATGCCGGCATTTTATAGGAAGCATTATCTTTACCAGCAAAACTTGCAGGAATTTGACAAATATTTGGAGTCGCATGGTGAGAAATACGAAAACACGACGGAGAATTATTGGGAATATTACAAGGGGGCTTTGATTGTTCCGATTCGCATGTCACACGCCCACCTTCCTTTTACGAAGCGGGAAGAGCAAGAAGAGTATCATATTTTAGGTTTCTTGTGCATAGATACATTGTCAACGGAAGCGTTCATATCGGAATTCGAGGATGCGTTCGTGCAGATGGCGAGGTCTTTTGCGGCCTTGATATATGTCGTTTTAAACAAGTACCATTACTATTTGAAGAAGTGCAATGAATCAAAAGTCGGAGGGAAAAGCGATGATGCGCAAGTGGAAGAGAAGAATAAGAAGGTTTCTTAAGTTTTTAATCTTAGGTGATTCGCAGAGAAAAAAAAGACCGAATGCGTGCGTGCCCTTTGAACCGGTAACATATCATATTGATACGGTGTTTCCTGACAAGGAGACAAAAGAACGAAGCATGAAGCGTATCCGGGAAATGGAGAATGAGATGGCCGTGAAGTCGGCCTAGGTGAAAAGGTCCATACGGAAAAGATATTGGATAACATTTTTACAAAGCCGACACGTGAATGGTCATATGGATGATTCGCGTGCCGGCATGTTTTTACGTGTTACTGGGTTTTTATCACGCAATATTTGTCGCAGAAGCAGATGCCATAACAAATCACTTTGTCATACCCGTCATGGAGCAGTTCCGTCGCATAGCCACGCTTTTTGATTTGTCCTAAGGCCTCGTCGCAGGCCGCGTCTTGTTTCGCGAAGTTCTTTACACGTTTGATTTCGATTACGAACGCGGGGTGATGGGGATTGTTAGGCCGCACGATGATGTCAGGCCGTCCCGTTCCTTGTTCGCGGTTGGAAAGGATTTTGTATCCGCCCATTCCGCCCAGGATTCCCAGCAGGTATCCGTGATAAAACCGTTCTCCCTCGTCATGGTAACTGATGCTGAAATTCAGCTGGTTGTTGATAAATTCCTCCATCTTCTGTGTGTCCTGCGCCCGCATCGCCTGATAGAAGGGGGTAAAATCTGCCTTGCGCACGTTTTCGTCAAACCATTCCTGAATCTTGTTTTCGTAAACGTATTTTACTTCTTCATTAGGTAATGTCATGGTCAGATAAATCTTGTTTCCTTCAAAACGTTGTGATATGGCTTTCAAGTATCCGGTGAAAAACAAGAAATTCCATAAGTTTTCTTGCTTGTCATAGATTTCCCCATATGTCACGTCTTCGTGAATCGGTTTCTCAATCGTGCCACCGGCAATCAGATTCTCCAACTCGTCCTTCGCGAGGCCGTCCGCTTTTTCGACCAGCTCGCGGATGATGCCGTTTGAGGACGTGTTCGACCAGTAGGGGCGGGGGAACGCGTTCGGATTGCTGGCGGCTTCCCTCACGTAGTTGATGACGCTCCATGGGTTGTAGACGTTTGTCATACCGAACAGGTAGCCGTCATACCAGTCATGTGCCTCCTGGATTTTCTCGGGAAATCCGTAATAACACAGCATTTCTTCCACTTCCGGCTGGGTGAAGCCAAAGTGCTCCGCGAAGTTATTGCTCAAAATGGAGTAGATATCCAGGTTGTTTAACCCGGTAAATATACTCTCCTTGCTAATACGTAAGCACCCCGTCATGACGGCCATCTGCAGGCAGTCATTTGTCTTTAAGGCAGATTCAAACAAGGAGCGGATAAAGTCCACCATTTCCTCATAAAACCCCTTAAAAAATGCGTTTTCCAACGGTACGTCATATTCGTCCAAGAGAATGATTACATTGGTCTTGTGGTATTTTTCTAGGCACTCGGATAAAAAACGAAGTGAATCTAAATACAATGCCTCATCCTTTTTTAAATCCAGAATGGCTTGGTAACGCTGCTTGTCCGTCTTGGATAGGGCATCACCTTGAAGCACATATTTGTGCCGGTCGTACTCACCTGCAATCTGTCGGCACAAAAGCGTGTAAGCCAGATGGAAAGTTGGTTGTCTGGCAGATTTTAACGACATGGAAATCACTGGGTAACCTCCCATATGCTGCAAATACTCGTCCCCGGCCTCCATGATTTTCATGCCGTCAAAATAATGACGGTTATCTACCACATTTGCATCCTCATCCAGTTCTAATTCGAAAAATGTCTTAATCATGCTGAGCGCAAGCGTCTTGCCGAACCGGCGCGGGCGGGTGAACAGTCCCACTTTCACGCGATAATCCAGCAAATCTTTTATCATCAGCGTTTTATCCACGAAATAACAAGACTTGTCAATAAGTTCTTTGTAGTTTTCAATGCCTATGCCTATGGGCTTCTTTAACATAATGAACACCTCGCTTTTGGTTTTGGTGAAAATGATACCAGAACCTTTAAAAATGGACTCTGGTTTCATTTTAGCACAGAACGGAGGATTTGGAAACCTTGTTTGGCAAAGTGTTTGAAAAGAAGTTTTCATGTTTTCTGAAAACTTCCTATTCCCAAATCCCGCTTCTTATGTTAAAATAATAAGTATTGTGTGGTGAAAGGGTGCAGGCGTTAAGAAACACGTTCATAAGCATTAATAAGGGAGGAAGGTTGCGATGGGGATTTTAAAAGACATTTTTGGGGATAATCGTGTGACAACGGCAAAAAATCCAGAAATTCAAGAAATGATGGATTACATGTGTGGCACATACGGGGCTTTTATTGAGGAATTGCGTGCATACGGGTCATCCAATTATGTCATTCGTTGTACGGGAAAGAAGTATTCGGATTTGTTATTTAAAAGAGGAATGTATCATAATGCGAACGTCGTTGTTCCGGTTGGTAATGGTGAACTTTTTGATACGAAGCTGGAAGCTTATGAAGGACTGGTCTGGCTGTACAATTTTTTTGAAGAAAAGGAAGAAAACAAGAGAAAAGACGAAGAATGGTTCTAGAGGACGAAGTTTAGAGGAGACCATATTGGACTTTAAATATTATAAATTGGGAAATCTTGAGAAAGAAACGATTGTAGAAGTTGATATTAGTTGTGCGGCAAATGTACGTCTTATGGATGGGTGTAATTTTAGGAGGTATAAAGCGGGTAATCGTTTTCGGTATTATGGAGGTTATATGACGTATAGCCCGTGCTCTTTTACAATACCAAATTATGATGCGTGGTATATAGTGATTGATTTCGGCGGAGAGGGTGGCTATATCATGTCTTCGGTAGAAGTACATATTCCGGTGTACGAAAGCGATTATGAGCCTATTAACTGGCAGAAGCAAAGCGAAGATGAAGACTATATGGTAAAGGTTTCGTCAAGATATTTTGAAAAGAATCCTCAATACGGGACGCCTCGGCAGCATAGAACGGATTTCTTAGTGTTCGACAAAAAGACTGGAAAGCATAAGCATATATCTGTTGATAACGAAGGTGGGAATTTGACGGACTGGCATCCTTGGAAATAAAAGGGGAGGGTGATTTCGTTAGAATGAAAAGTGCGGAAGCAAAATGTCCATTATATTAATGTATAAGATTGGGATAGAGAATGATTATAAGATTTGAGAGAAATTGTAAAGAGAGGTACTTGAAAGATGAAAGGGATTATCCTTGCCGGGGGGTCCGGTACTCGCTTGTACCCGCTTACGCGGGTGACTTCGAAGCAGTTGTTGCCGGTTTATGACAAGCCGATGATTTATTATCCGATGTCGGTGCTCATGAACGCGGGTATCCGTGACATCCTGATTATTTCCACGCCGCAGGACACGCCGCGTTTCGAGGACTTGTTGGGAGACGGGCGTCCGTTCGGCGTGAACCTTACATACGCCGTGCAGCCCGCCCCGAACGGGCTGGCGCAGGCGTTCGTCATTGGGGCGGATTTTATCGGGGAGGACACGGCGGCCATGGTGTTGGGCGATAATATTTTTGCCGGTCATGGGTTGAAAAAGCGTTTGAAGGCGGCCGTGGAAAACGCGGAGAGCGGCAGGGGCGCGACGATATTTGGTTATTACGTGGACGACCCGGAGCGGTTCGGTATCGTGGAATTTGACAAGGAGGGAAGGGCGGTTTCTATCGAGGAGAAGCCTGCCAGGCCGAAGAGTAATTATTGTGTGACGGGATTGTACTTTTATGACAACCGGGTGGTCGAGTATGCGAAGGAATTGAAGCCCTCCGCCCGGGGCGAGTATGAGATTACGGACTTGAACCGCATGTATTTGGAGCAAGGGAGGTTGAACGTGGAACTTTTGGGGCAGGGTTTTACGTGGCTGGACACGGGAACGCACGAGTCTCTGGCGGACGCGACCAACTTTGTCAAGACGATGGAGACGCACCAGCACCGCAAGATTGCATGCCTGGAGGAGATTGCTTATTTGAACGGATGGATTTCCAGGGAGGACGTTCTGGCGGTGTATGAGGGATTGAAGAAAAACCAGTACGGGCAATACTTGAAGGACGTGCTGGATGGAAAATATCAGGAACATCTTTATTGATAGGAGAGAAAATAATATGACGATTATCGTGACCGGCGGGGCCGGATTTATTGGCAGCAACTTTGTATTCCATATGTTGGAGAAGCACCCGGATGATAGAATCATTTGTCTGGACAAGTTAACGTATGCGGGCAATCTGTCCACGTTAGAACCCGTGATGGACAATCCGAATTTTCGGTTCGTGAAGGCCGACATCTGTGACCGTGGGGCGGTGGAGCGTCTGTTCGAGGAGGAGCATCCTGACATCGTGGTCAATTTCGCGGCGGAGAGCCATGTTGACCGTTCCATTGAAGATCCGGGCATTTTTTTACAGACGAACATCATTGGTACGGCGACGCTGATGGATGCCTGTCGGAAATATGGCATCACACGGTATCACCAGGTGTCCACGGACGAGGTGTACGGGGATTTGCCGCTTGACCGTCCGGACTTGTTTTTCACGGAGGAGACCCCGCTTCACACGAGTTCTCCATACAGTAGTTCCAAGGCGGGAGCCGACTTGCTGGTTCTTGCCTATTATCGAACGTATGGTTTGCCGGTGACCATCAGCCGTTGCTCGAATAATTATGGGCCGTATCATTTCCCGGAAAAACTGATTCCGCTGATGATTGCCAACGCGCTGGCCGACAAGTCGCTGCCTGTGTACGGGGAAGGGTTAAATGTCCGTGACTGGCTGTATGTGGAAGACCATTGCCGGGCCATCGACCTGATTATCCATGAGGGTAAGGTCGGGGAGGTTTATAATGTCGGCGGACATAACGAGATGAAAAATATTGACATCGTAAAAATGATTTGCAAGGAACTGGGCAAGCCGGAGAGCCTGATTACTTATGTGACCGACCGCAAGGGGCATGACATGCGTTATGCCATCGACCCGGCCAAGATTCACAGGAATCTGGGCTGGCTGCCGGAGACGAAGTTCGAGGATGGTATCAAGAAGACGATACGTTGGTATCTGGAAAACCGCGAGTGGTGGGAGACGATTATTTCCGGCGAGTATCAGAATTATTATGAAAAAATGTACGCGAATCGATAGGTATACAAAAGACGGATGCCAAGTGATTAAAACAAGGAAGTTACGCTGCACTAAGCTCGAAAGGATTTCGCTAAGTTGCAGGTAACTACATTTGCACTTGGCATCCAAGGGATGGTTGCCAAGTGCTCATAGTAAGGAGGTTGTGTATGAAAGTGTTTGTGACCGGTGTGGCTGGGCAGCTAGGACATGACGTGATGAACGAACTGGCGAAGCGGGGGTACAAGGGGGTTGGCTCAGACATCGCGGAGGAATATTCCGGCGTGCGGGATGGTTCGGCCGTGACCGGGATGCCGTACGTTCCCCTCGACATCACGGATGCGGAAGCGGTGGAGCGGGTGTTTGAGAAAGTTTGCCCGGATGCGGTCGTTCACTGCGCCGCATGGACCGCCGTTGATTTGGCGGAGGACGAGGACAAGGTGGAGAAAGTGCGCGCGATTAACGCTGGCGGGACGAAAAACATCGTCTGGGCTTGCCAGAAGCTGGATGCCAAGATGGTTTACCTTTCCACGGATTACGTGTTTGACGGGCAGGGAAGCGAGGCCTGGCAGCCGGACTGCAAAGATTACAAGCCGCTCAACGTGTATGGGCAGACCAAGCTGGAGGGCGAACTGGCCGTTTCGGAAAACTTGGAGAAATATTTTATTGTCCGCATCGCGTGGGTGTTTGGCCTGAACGGGAAAAATTTTATCAAGACGATGTTGGACATTGGCAGGAAGCACGATACGTTGCGCGTGGTCAATGACCAGGTTGGTACGCCCACCTATACGTATGACCTTGCCCGTTTGTTGGTTGACATGGTTGAGACGGAAAAGTACGGTTATTATCATGCCACGAACGAGGGCGGTTATATCAGTTGGTACGAGTTTGCGTGTGAAATATTTAAAAAGGCTGGGTACGCGACAAAGGTCGTTCCCGTGACCACGGAGGAATACGGGCTTTCCAAGGCGGCAAGGCCGTTCAACAGCAGGCTTTCCAAGGAAAAGCTTGCTGAGGCCGGGTTTGAGCCGTTGCCGACATGGCAGGACGCGCTGGAACGATATTTGAAGGAAATCGGATATTGATGCCTCATTGCTTAGGCTGTGGAGTATCATACCGAAAGGTGTTTGCCAAGTCGGGTGGCGAATCGACAGAGATTAGATGGAAGTTGGGAGAAGTGACAGATGGGACAGATTAAGGTGACAAAGGCTCCGATTGAAGGGCTTTACGTGATTGAGCCGACCGTGCATGGGGACAGCCGCGGTTATTTTGTGGAGACGTATAACCAGAAGGACATGCACGAGGCGGGGCTTGACATGGTGTTCGTGCAGGACAACCAGAGCATGAGCACGAAGGGTGTTTTGCGCGGCTTGCATTTCCAGAAGCAGCATCCGCAGGCAAAGCTGGTGCGCGTGATACGGGGCAGGGTGTTTGACGTGGCGGTTGACTTGCGTTCGGACAGCGGGACTTATGGAAAGTGGTACGGCGTGGAACTGACGGAAGAGAACAAGAAGCAGTTTTATATTTCCGAAGGGTTCGCGCATGGATTTTTGGTGTTGTCCGACGTGGCCGAGTTCTGCTATAAGTGCACGGATTTTTATCGCCCGGGGGACGAGGGAGGACTGGCATGGAATGATCCCGAAATCGGCATCGAGTGGCCGGGGCTAGTAGGCGAGTACCGGGGGAGCGCGTCCGCGGCAGGGTATCGGTTGGCAGACGGAACCGGCCTGAATTTGAGTGAGAAGGATCAAAAATGGGCCGGATTAAAAAATATCTAGTGCAAAGTGCTGAAGGATATGGTATGATGGATAAAATATAAAAACGAGAAGGAGATGAGAAAGATGGAATCAATGAAACAAAAAGTGAGGTGGTATGTCTGCCCGTTTTTACTCGTGCTGTCAATCTTGTTTTTTAAAGACAGTACGGTTTTGGCAGCGGATTACCCCGAGATTATGCTGGGCGTGTTCTTTAATAGCCAGGAGGATCAGACGGATACCTTGTACGTGTCCACGGACGGCTATAATTTCTTCAAGATAGGGGTGGCCTATCAAGACGCGACCCCATGGGACGCGTCCACGGCGTGGATTCCAAACACTCCATATAATGTGTCCACGTTGCATGACCCGGCCATTATTTACAAGGAAGGGTATTTTTGGATGCTTTCTGGATACACCCAATGGCAGAACGGTTCAAAGCGGATTACGCCGATGTTGGGATGTTCGAAGGACTTGGTGCACTGGAGTTATCCGAACAGTGGCAGCGCGACGAATGTCGGCGTGACGGAAAACCCGCCGGGAAAGTTGGGGGCGGATTTTGACATGGTGGCACCGGACATGATGGTGGATGACGACGGCACGGTGTGGATTGTGGCCAGCCTTGGATATTATGGGCAGTTCCACGGGGAGCCGCAGAGGGACGAGATGAAGCCGTACCTGATTAAGGCGACCGGGCTCGCGCCGGGGGCGGATCCGGCACAAGATCCGGGGGCGCAGCCGAGGGTGAACTATAGTGACGCATTTCCAATCAATCTTCCAGAGTGGTCTTCCAACCGGATTGACGGTTCTTTATATAAGGAAAATGGAAAATATTACTTGACGATTAAGAAGGACGGCGTGACGAACGAAATCTGGAGCATTGATAATCTGAACGAAGCGGGGAACGCTTCCAAGTGGAGCAAGGTTTGCAATGACGTCGTAACCGGATACGAGGGTCCCAGTACCGTGAAGTACCGAGGAAAATATTATTGTTTTACGGATAAGCTGGAAGATTACCCGTATGGGACGACCGATCGGACGAACGGGATTTTCGTGACGGAGAGCAATGGATTGGGAGATTTATGGTGTGCACCTGCCCGGATTACGACGCAGGACGCAAATGGCAATCATATCCCAAATCGGCATGGTTCCGTGATGGTGGTCAAGGATCCGACAGCGAAGGAACTGGTGTGGAAGGCGCGCGAGGCGGCTGGTTATGGCAGTTATGACGGAAGCAAAAATGGTTGGGTAACTGAAAACGGACAGAGGTATTTTTATGAGGACGGAATCAAGGCCACAAGCAAGGAGGCAGTAGTTGATTTTGCCGATGGCCGTGCCTGGTGTTGGTTTGACGCGGACGGCACGATGGCGGCAGGCAAGGACGTCTACATGCGAAGCAGCGGCGGGAAATGGGTTCGCTATGATAATCAGGGAAGAATGGTGAAAGGCTGGGATTATCCGAGTCAGGGAGCGTATTATTTTGATCCGATTACCGGCGCAATGTCGAAAGGGGTTAAAGAGACAGACAGGGGATATTACTATTTCGACCAAACGACGGGGATTCAAGTGGTAGAGAGTGGCAAGGAAGTTTTTCTTGACGGATACTGGCGTTGGTTCGATCGAGATGGAACGGTGGCGGTAGGAAAGGACGTGTTCCAGTTTAGCAGCGGCGGCAAGTGGGTGCGTTATGACGCTTACGGAGGCATGGTCAAGGGTTGGGACTATACGGGGCACGGCACGTATTATTTCGATTTGACTACCGGTGCGATGGCCAAGGGCTGGACCTGGATTGACGGAAAATTGTATTATTTTGATCAAACGACAGGTATCTTGCAGTAGCAAAAGAAGGTTGGATTTGTATAAATGAGAATTCTAAAAAGGAGCGGGGGATTTCCGAGAATTGGAAGTCCTTCGTTTTTTTGCCGCATTTTTCTGACGGATTCGGAACATATTTTTACTTCGCGTGATAAAATTTGTATGATATAACAGGTTGAATTTTGTCACAAGAATGTTTATAATGTAACGGTGTGTATTTATCCCGATTTAAAAGTCATGAACGATGTAAAGATACGAAGTGGTTGGGTTTTATACGTGATGGCACTTATAAGGCGACATGGTTGGGAGGTAGCTCGTAGATGGAAACGGGGAGCAGGAAAGCGGTTCAAACAAAAGGAAGGAACGAGGGGGCACAGAGAGGGAGCATGAAAAAACCGAGTGCGCAGCGTACGGGCGCAAAGGGGACGGGCGCGCAGCGTACGAGTGCAAAAGGAACGGGGGCGCAGGCCGCAAAGGGAAGGCCGGCGGCGAGAAGGGGCAGGTCTGGTAAAAGCGATGCCTATAGGGTGAGCCGTAACATTGGCTTAGGTCTAGCGGCGGTGGAACTGGTGGCCAGTATCGCGTTTATCATATCGGTGTTGTTTTTGAACATGCTGCCCGGGAAGTACCTGGCGGTATTCGCGCTGGTGCTTTTGATCGTGTTTTTGTTGATTTTGCTGACCCAGTTGAAGGCGGAAGGGTATGGCATCGCGGGGAAGCTTGTCAGCGTGTTCATGTCGGCCGTGCTGGTGTTCGGTTCTTATTACGTGGTGAAGGCGAACAGCATGGTGGCGGAGATTAGTGGCGGTGACAAGAAGGTGGACAAGGTCGTGGTGGCCGTGCTCAAGGACAATCCGGCGGAGACGATTGAGGATGCCGCGGGATATAGCTTCGGCGTGCAGTACGCGATGAAGGGGGACGAGATTCGAGGGACGATTTCGGAGATTAACGGGAAGCTCGGGTCGGAGATTGCCACCGTGGAGTACAATGGGCTGAGCGAGCAGGCGGCCGCCTTGCAGTCGGGCGAGGTGGATGCCATTATATATAATGAAGCGTATGCCGCCATTTTGGAAGAGGCATTCGAGGGGTATTCGGAAAGTGTGAAGGTGATTTACTCGCACGAGGTGGAGAGTGAGATTAAGAATATCGCGATTGACGTCAAGGTGAAGGAAGAACCGTTCGTCGTATATATCAGCGGGATTGACGTGTATGGCGCGATTGAGACGAACAGCCGGAGTGACGTGAATATTTTGGCGGTGGTCAATCCGGAGACGCACCAGGTGCTTCTGGTGACGACACCGAGGGATTATTACGTGGCGATTCCGGGTGTGACCGGCGGGGCGCGGGACAAGCTGACGCATGCGGGCATTTACGGTGTGGACGCGTCGATGGCGACACTCGGCGAGCTATATGATACGGAAATCCAGTTTTATGCCAGGGTGAATTTCACGTCGCTGATTCAGATGGTGGATGCACTTGGCGGTGTAGACGTGTACTCGGAGTTCGCGTTTACGACTTCTTCCGATTCCGGCCTGGTGATGGACGTGGTACAAGGCGTGAACCATTTTGACGGGAAGCAGGCGTTGGCGTTCTCCAGGGAACGGCAGCATTTGGCGAACGGAGATTACCAGCGTGGAAAGAACCAGCAGGCGGTCATCAAGGCGATGATCGAGAAGGCGATTTCCCCGGCGATTTTGGCGGGGGCGAATGGAATCTTGGAGAGCGTCAGCGGGAACGTGGACACCAACATGAGCGCGGAGCAGATTCAGAGCCTGATTAAGAGCCAGTTGGACAGCGGCCAAGGGTGGAACATCGTGTCCGTGGCGGCGGAAGGAAGCGGTGACATGCAGTATTGTTATTCTTATAGTGGAGCGCCGTTGTCCGTGGCGTGGCCGAACGAGGAATCGGTGGCCGCCATCCGCGAGCAGATTGCGGCGGTGAAGCGCGGGGATATCTTGGAATAACGAAACGTGGAAATTTACTATAAAAGTCCCGGACAGCGGCTATGTTATGGAGGATGCTTGCATCCGCAATAACATAGACATTGGACGGGCTAACCCGTATGAACAAGTAGGGCGATAGCCCGGATTGTGAATTCGGGCAGCGATTGTGGGAGTGCGTAAGCACGGAGAAATCGACTTTTATTCTCGCGAGCAACGAGCCAAAGTCATGCTTGCATGACCTTGGCGACTGCCGCGAGGGTGCGATATCCCGCAGCTTGCTGCGGAATATCGCACTTATAGTGGTGTCGCCGTCAGGCGACACGTCAGTTTGGTTTTCAAGTTACGAGCCAGGCGGACGTGCGGACACGTCCGTTTGGCGAGGGTTTTGGGAGGCCGGCTCCTGATGTTTGAAAGAGAAGATGGGTATGAACAAGAGAATCGAGTATTTTGACATTGCCAAGGGAATCGCGATATTGTGTATCATTGCAGGGCATCTGGGAAATGCCAGAATCAACCAGTTCGTGTTCACGTTTCATGTGCCACTGTTTTTTCTGGTCAGCGGCTATTTTCTGAATGATCGGTTGCCCCTTAAAGAGTACGCGAAAAACAAGGCGAAGCAGTTGATGATACCGTATGTGGTCGCATGGGCGTTCATCATGCCGAGGCAGGTGCATGGCGCGTACCAATGGCTGGGGACGTTCGAGGCCGCATGGAAGACGGTCGTGAACCAGGTCTTGGCTGGATTGTATGGAAACGGGTCGGAGATACATGAGATTTGGATAGGGGAAGGCTTTTGCGTGCCAACGGTCGGGGCCATCTGGTTTTTGCCGGCGTTGTTTTTCGCGTTGGTCGTCGTGCGCTATTTTATGCAGTGGAGGCATTGTGGTGTTTGTATTTTCTTCATTGCCCTGCTAGGGTTTACGAGCAGCGGGGCGGCCTGGATGCCGCTTAGCATCCAGTCGGGCATGGTCGCGGCAAGCTTCGTGTATCTGGGGATGCTCGCCCGTGAGCATGGCGTGATGGAGAAAAAGCTGCCGAAGGAAATTTCGGCGGGAATCATGGCGCTATGGGTGTTTTGCATTTTGTTTTGCGGGGAGATGTACCTGGTCGAGAACAGGTTCAACCATGGGTTGCTTGATGTTGCCGGGGCACTGGCGGGAAGCTACGTGGTGTTGCGCTTTTCGAAAGTGTTGGAGGAAAAGGCGAAGTGGATTTCCAGGGTGCTGTTGTTCTTTGGACGGAATTCACTAATTGTGCTGTGTGTCCATGCGGTGGAGCTGAAGGGGATGCCGTGGGAAGAAATTTTGAAGGGATTTTTGGGACACGGGGTGCCGCCCGTGGTCGTGTATTTGGTGGCGAAGGTCGCGTTCTGTGCCGTGGTGACGTGGGTCATACTGGAAATCCGTCACTTTTGGCGGCGATTTGGACGTCACTCCGTCAAAAGTGGTGAAAACAAAGTCGAAAAATAACAAGATTTGACAATCTTGGAGTCTTTTGCTATAATCAGTCTGATGATGGGCATAATAGGATGAGTTGAACGAATGATGAGAGTAATTTGGACGATATGAGATAACAGAATCATGGAAAGGGAAAACTAAGTTGGTCTAGATGATTGATAAGCTTGGTCAATCGAAAAAACCAACTTTTTTTAAGGATAAGGTGCCGGGAGTGGTAACGAGAAGGCCATAATGGGAGGATGTTGTGCGATGGCGGCGATGTTTGAGCGAATAAATGTTTTAATCCAATACAAGGATTTGTTGCGCGAGTTGGTGGTGCGGGACGTCAAGTTGAAGTATCGGCGGAGCTTCCTGGGATATTTATGGAGCATCTTAAGTCCGCTTTTAATCATGATTGTCATGACCATCGTGTTTTCGCAGATGTTTGACCGGGGGATTGACAATTTCTCGGTGTATTTGCTGACGGGAAGCGCGTTGTTCGAGTTCGTGAACAGTTCCACCCACATGGCGATGTATTCCGTTTTGGATAATTCTGCCTTGCTCAAAAAGATTTATGTGCCAAAGTACATTTTCACCTTGGCCAAGATTACGAGTTCGATGGTGGACCTCGTGTTCTCCATGGGGGCGCTGCTTTTGGTCATGTTGGTGACGAGGGCGCATTTTAGTCTGTATATGCTGTTGATTCCGGTGGTTGTCATACAAATCTATTTGTTCGCTTGCGGTTTGGGATTTCTTTTGTCGGCGGCAAACGTGTTTTTCCGTGACGTGCAATACATTTATAATGCGTTCACGACGGCGTGGATGTATTTGACCCCGATTTTTTACCCGATTGAGATGTTGGACAAGATGGAATGGGTGCGCTGGATTATTACGCATTTGAACCCGATGTATTATTATATCCAGCATTTCCGTGACCTTGTCTTATATGGGCGTTTTACGGAGCCGGTGATTTTCTGGGGCGGCTGGCTGTTTTCGTTTGTCGTGTTGTTTGTCGGGTTGTTCGTGTTTAAAAAGACGCAGGACAAGTTCATACTATATGTATAGGAGCATGGGAAGATGAGTGAAGAGTATATTGTAGACGTGGAAAACATGACGATACGGTTTAACCTTGCTTCGGAAAAGGTGGATAACTTAAAGGAGTATTTTATCAAGCTGATTAAGCACGAGTTGATGTTTCAGGAGTTCCTGGCACTCAAGGACGTCAATTTGAAGGTCAGGGTCGGAGAGGCGTGGGGGCTGATTGGAATCAATGGTTCGGGCAAGTCCACCTTGCTGAAAGCCATCTGCGGCATATTAAAGCCGTATAGGGGAACGATACGTACCGTGGGAACGATTGCGCCCCTGATTGAGCTGGGCGCCGGGTTTGACATGAACATGACGGCGCGGGAGAACGTGTTTTTAAATGGAACGGTGTTGGGACATTCGCGCAAGTTCATGCAGGAGCATTATGACGAGATCATTGGTTTTGCCGAGTTGGAAAATTTCCAGGACGTGCCAATCAAGAATTTTTCTTCGGGCATGCAGGCCAGGCTGGGCTTTGCCATTGCCACGATGGTTAAGCCGGACATCCTCGTCGTGGACGAGATTTTGTCGGTGGGGGATTACCAGTTCCAGCAGAAGTGTTACGGGCGCATGAACGAGATGCTGCAGGGGGGAACCACGTTGCTTTATGTGTCCCACGACATCAATTCGGTCAAGGATTTGTGCGACCATGCCATCTGGCTGGACCATGGCGTGGTGAAGATGAGCGGGCCGGTGGAAGAAGTGGCGGCGGAGTATATGAGTGAGAATAGGTAGGACAGAATTATGGAATTAAAACTGCAAAACATCTTGTTTCCAGACAAGGACAGGTATCGTAATTATGACAAGCTTTTTTTTAAAAGTATCCAGACGGTATATGACGAGGAGAGACGTCGCCTTTCCGTGGCGGGATATAATGTTTGTGATTTCATGACGTACTTGAACGCTTTTTCTTTAAAAAAGTGGAAGGAGTATACGAAGGCGGAAAAGTTTTTCCTCCGCATGGAGGTGGAGGGGGAGTTTACGCTTTTAATAAAAGGCTACCACCTGCTACAAAATGCGACGAGGGAGAAGGTATATGGCAGCCAGAAGTTCGCGTGCGGAGAACGGACGGTGATTGAGGTCGAGGTGCCGGATTCGGAAGAGACGCTTGTTGCTTTTGAGATGAACACGAAATCAGATTGCCACATTTACAGTGGCGCATATTATACCGACGTGGATGAGCGTGAATGGAACGAGGTGGTGCTTTCGATTGCCACGGTCACGTTCCAAAAGGAAGAGTTCATTCGAAGAAACCTCCAACTGGTTCGGGAGGAGCTTTTGCAGGATGAAATGATTGGTCCCAACCTATATGTACATGTGATAGACAATGGACGGACGCTTGAGCGGACGGAGGTCGAGACAAGCCATATTTTCTACCATCCGAACAAGAACGTGGGCGGTTCCGGCGGTTTTACGCGAGGCATGATGGAATCGTTGCGGCAAACGCCAAAGGCGACGAACGTGTTGCTTATGGATGACGATGTCGAGATTTTGTCCGAGAGCATTCGTAGGACGTACATGTTGCTGCTCCTGCAAAAGAAAGAATACAAGGAGCATTTTATCAGCGGGGCCATGTTGCGTTACGAGAACATGGATGAATTTCATGAAGATGTGGGTTTCGTGGTGCGTGACGGATATCAATTGACGCTAAAGGGGAGACGGACCTTAAATAAGAAAGAGAGAATTTTATATAATGAGGAGTATGACACGAACCAGCCGGACACGTATGCGGGGTGGTGGTATTGTTGCATTCCGGCATCAGTGATTGAACGTAGCGGATATGCCCTTCCGGTATTCGTCCGTGGGGACGACACGGAGTATAGTTTGCGAAACCATGCGAAGTTCATCACGATGAACGGGATTTGTGTATGGCATCTGGGGTTCGTGACGAAGTTTAGTTATTTTATGGAGTATTACCAGGTGTTCCGCAATTTTTTGATTGCCACGGCATGTAACGGGAACATGAAGATGCAGGATAACATCATGGAGCATTTCGTGGGACAGTTCCTGACGGAAATATTGCGTTATAATTATGACGCGACGGAGTTTTTCGTGGACGCGGTAAGGGACTTCCTTAAAGGGCCGTCTTTTATCGAGGAGGAGAAGTGCCAGGAACGGCTTACGGCCATGAGCGGTCGGAACGCGAAGCTGACAGACCTTGAAAAGCTGACGGATTACCCGGTTGACCTGACAAGGGTTTACGTGTTGGATGACAGGCGGTTTATTGATTCGATTTTATACAAGCTGACGTTTAACGGGCAGGTGTTTTGGCCAAAGAAGAAATTGAAAAAAGAGCCGGCCGTAATTGCCTTTGACTGGTTTTATAATCCGCAGCGCCAGGCGTTTCGCGAGTCGCTGATTTCGGTAAATCCTTATACGAAGGAGGGTGAAATCCGCATCCAGGACAGAAAGCGCTTTCGCAAAGTCATGTGGGAGGCCATTTGGGTTTATATGCAGTATAAGCGAAAGCGAAGCAAGGTAAACAGGGCGTATTTTGAAAAACGGAATTATCTGGTATCGGATGAATTCTGGGAAAGGTATCTCGAACTTGGCAAATACCAGTAAAGTGAGAGGAAAGGACAAAGATGGGAAAGAAGAGGATTAGGATTCAGAATATTTTACTTCCAAACCAAGGGCCGCAGTCCGCACCGTGGGGATTGTATTACCAAGGGGCGGAAAATGTCTGCGAGGTAATGGAGGACGGAACCGGAAGGTTGCTATTGTCACATTATAAGGATTATAATTTTTGTTCTTACTTTAACGGGATTTCCGTTGCAAAGTGGAAGCGGTACACCAATATCAGGCGGTTGTTCGTGAGACTGGAGATGGCGGGCAGGTTCGAGGCCGGGATTGAAGGATACCATTTGGTGGCAGAATCAAAGCAACGTAGGATTTATTTAAAAAAGAAATTTGATTTGGCGGAACGGACAGAATTGGAATTGGAAATTCCACTGGACGTGAAAGAACAGATTTTTGGTTTTTCCATTAAAACATATGGTGATTGTGAATTTTATGGCGGTTCGTATGAGGCCGAGGTGGAGGAAAAAGACATAAGGAACCTCCATATTGCAATCGCGACGACGACATTCCAAAAGGAAGAGTATATCAAAAGAAATGTCGAGATGATAAAGGAGCAATTGCTCGCGGACGTGGAAATGGGCCCGCATTGGAGCCTGCACGTGGTGGATAATGGGAGGACGTTGTCGAAAGAAGAGATTGAGGGTGACGGCGCGTACCTGCACCCGAATAAAAATGTCGGCGGTGCGGGCGGGTTTACCCGTGGCATGATTGAATCCATGAGGGAGCGGGAGGATTTGACGCATGTGTTGTTGATGGATGACGACGTGCTGATTTTGCCGGAGAGCTTGTTTCGTACCTACCATTTGCTGAGCCTTGCCAAGGAGAAATACCATAGGCACGTTATCAGTGGGGCCATGCTATATTATGAGAGGATGGCGTGGTTTCATGAGGACGCGGGATACATGTACAATGGCGTGCACCGTCCCATCAAGGTGCCGCGTAACATGTGTTCCATCACGAACATGCTGATTAATGAAAACCTGAATACGGAGATGGAGGCGGGATATGCCGCATGGTGGTATTGTTGTATCCCGGTGGAATTGATAAAGGAAAACGGACTTCCGCTTCCATTATTCATCCGTGGGGACGACATTGAATTCGGGGTGCGCAATAGGGTGAAGACGATTACCATGAGCGGGATTTGTTTGTGGCACATGGGGTTCGTGACAAAATATAGCGCGTCCATGAATTACTACCAGACGTTTCGTAACGCGATGATTATGAACGCTTGTGATGATTATGGCAGGGAGGATGAAATCATTGCCCACTACGAGGACCGTTTGTTGGAAGAACTGCATCGTTTTAATTATAATGCGGCACAACTGATTTTGGACGCGTGGAATGATTATATGAAAGGGCCAAAGTTTATCGAAGCGGTGTCGGGCGAAGGCCTGATGAAGGAGAAAGGGGAATTAAATGCAAAGTTGCGGGACGTGGAGGAACTTGGCTACAGTGTAAATCCAGGTGACGTTTATTGCATGGATCCTACAAACTTTTTGCAGAAGATTTTTTATAGGCTTACGGCAAATGGGCAGCGCTTTTGGCCGAGGTGTTGGATGGACAAAGAGGTGGCCGTGATTTCTTATGACGAGTTCTTTAATCCACAGAGGCAGATGTTCCATGAAAATTTACTGGCAGTGAATCTTTTTGAAATGCAGGCCGAGTTAAGGACGATGGACAAGGTGAAATTTAAGAGAATTCGTGCATATTATAAGGCGACGAGGAAGAAGTATGAAAAGTATCAGGAGCGGATTAAGGAAGCGTATAAGAGGAGGAAGGCTTACCTCACCTCTTACGAATTCTGGGCAAAGTACCTGGAGATTGAGAAGTACCAATAGGGCATGACATGGAAGATACAAGGTGGGAAGAGCGGTGTTGGTGTGACAGCCAGGAACGAAGAGAATGAATGGAGAAGGAGTAGATGATGAAGTACGATTATTTGATTGTGGGTTCGGGTCTGTATGGATCCGTGTTTGCCTACGAGGCGAACAAGAGGGGCAAGAAGTGCCTGGTGATTGACAAGCGGAACCACGTCGGGGGCAACATTTATTGTGAGGAGATTGAGGGCATCCACGTGCACAAGTACGGCGCACACATTTTCCATACCTCGAACAAGGCGGTATGGGAGTACGTGAGCCAGTTCGCGGAGTTTAACAATTATGTGAATTCGCCGGTGGCGGTGTACAAGGACGAGTTGTATAACCTGCCGTTCAACATGAATACGTTCAGCAAGATGTGGAATATCCGCACCCCGCGGGAGGCGAAGGAGAAGATAGCGGCACAGGTGGCCGAGACGGGCATCACGGAGCCGAAAAACTTGGAGGAGCAGGGGTTGTCCCTGGTAGGCAGGGACGTGTTCGAGAAGCTGGTGAAGGGATACACGGAGAAGCAGTGGGGCAGGGATTGCAAGGATTTGCCGGCGTTCATCATCAAGCGCCTGCCAGTTCGCTTCACATATGATAACAATTATTTTAACGACCGTTACCAGGGCATCCCGATTGGCGGTTACACGGGGATTATCGAGAAAATGCTGGATGGCATTGAAGTGAGGACGAACACGGATTATTTTGAGTTCATTAAGGAAAATGCGGGAATCGCGGACAAGGTGCTCTTTACCGGCATGATTGACGAGTATTTTGGTTACAAGCTGGGAGCGCTCGAGTATCGTTCCGTGCGGTTCGAGACGGAAGTGCTGGATACGGACAATTATCAGGGGAACGCCGTGGTCAATTACACGGAGCGCGAGGTACCTTATACGCGCATCATCGAGCACAAGCATTTTGAATTCGGGCAGCAAGAGAAGACCGTGATTTCGAAGGAGTACTCTTCGGAGTGGAAGGTCGGCATGGAGCCGTATTATCCGGTGAACAACGGGCAAAACAACGCGTTGTACGAGGAGTACAAAAAGTTGGCAAAGCAGGAGGAAAACGTTATTTTCGGCGGAAGATTGGGCAATTATAAGTATTATGACATGGATAAAGTCATCGAGGCGGCTTTGCAGAAGGTAGGGGAAGTGCTTTAAGAACCAAGACGGCCTCTTGAGGGCTAAGGGAAGCGTTTTGAGAATCGGGGCGGATTTGCAGGTGGCGGAAAAGTACTAAAAATGGTGGCCCGGGAAATGTAAGGGCTAGGAAACAGAGGATTAGGGTATGGTAAGTTTCTTCACACTTAAAAGCTCGAGGGCGCGCATGGTCGCGTTGAGCGTCGTGGACATCATCATGATAGTGGCGTGTTCGTATCTGGCGTTGTTTCTGCGGGTGATGGATGACGCACGGGAACTTCGGCTGTATTTGCCGGGCATTCATAAGTATGTACTGATTAACGTGGCCACGACGTTGGTGATTTTCTTGGTGTTGAATTTGTATAACCGGGTGTGGTCCTATGCCAGTGCGCACGAGGCGATATCCGTCATTGGGGCATGTCTTTTGTCGACGGCCTTGCAGGCGTTGGGGATGACCTTGCTGTCCATTGACGAGCCGCGCAGTTATCCCATCATTTTCTTTTTGTTGTTGACAATGATGACGCTGGTTACGCGGTTTTCCTATCGGATGCTGCACATCATGGAGCAGGGGATGGCGCGTTCGAAGCGGCGTGAGCGGAACACCATCGTGATTGGAGCGGGCGAGGCCGGCAGCATGATCATCACGGAGCTGAAGACGAGCAGGTACCTGAACCAGAAGGTGGTCTGCGTGATTGACGACAATCCGTCCAAAAAGGGCAAGTACCTTCACGGCATCAAGATTGTCGGCGGGAGGGACGTGATTGAAGAGTACGCGAAGAAATATAATGTAAAGGAAATCATTCTGGCAATTCCATCCGCGGGCACGAAAGAGACGAGGGAGATTTTGCGCATTTGCAACCGGACGGAGTGTAAGCTGAAGGTTCTGCCGGGGATGTACCAGTTGATTAACGAGGACATTGGCGTGTCCAAGCTGCGCGAGGTGTCCATCGAGGATTTGCTCGGGCGCGACACGATTGAGATTGATACGGAAAGTGTTGGCGAGTACGTGCACAACAAGTGCGTGCTGGTGACGGGGGGGGGAGGTTCCATCGGGAGCGAGCTGTGCCGCCAGATTGCCGCGCACCAGCCGCGTCAGTTGATTATTTTTGACATTTACGAGAATAACGCCTACGACATCCAGCAGGAACTGAAGAGGAAGTATCCGGGACTTCGGTTGGAAACGCTGATTGGTTCGGTTCGCAACACGAAGCGTATCGAGGGCGTGATGGAGCGCTACCGGCCGGACGTGGTGTTCCACGCGGCGGCGCACAAGCACGTGCCGCTGATGGAGGACAGCCCGAACGAGGCCATCAAGAACAACGTGCTGGGAACGTACAAGACCGCGCGGGCGGCGGACAAGTTCCATGTGAAGAAGTTCGTGCTGATTTCCACGGACAAGGCGGTAAACCCGACCAACATCATGGGCGCGTCAAAGCGGTTGTGCGAGATGATTATCCAGACGTTCAGCAGGTATTCGTCCACGGAGTACGTGGCGGTTCGGTTCGGGAACGTCCTTGGCAGTAACGGGAGCGTAATTCCGCTGTTTAAGAAGCAGATGGAGGCGGGAGGCCCGGTAACGGTGACCCATCCAGACATCATCCGTTATTTCATGACGATACCGGAAGCGGTCTCGCTGGTCTTGCAGGCGGGAGCTTATGCGCGCGGCGGGGAAATTTTCGTGCTGGACATGGGTGAGCCGGTCAAGATTGCGGATTTGGCGAAGAACCTGATTCGGTTGTCGGGTTATACGTTGGGCGTGGACATGGAAATCAAGTATACTGGCTTAAGGCCGGGAGAAAAGTTGCAGGAAGAGCTTTTGATGGCGGACGAGGGGTTGAAAAAAACGAACAACAACCTGATTTTTATCGGAAAGCCGTTGGAGTTTGACGAGGTACATTTTTTAAGCCAGCTTCGGGAGTTGGAGGAAGCCGCCAGTGACGAGGAGTGCGATATCAAGGAAATCGTGTCCGGCATCGTGCCGACGTACCACATCCGGCCGGAGGACAAGAAGCGGGACGAGGAAGCATTCGAGAAATTAATCAGTTTGGGAAAGGCCAGCCATGAGAGGCTGGTGGTGGATGTAGGAGCAGGGAAGATGCGCGCCGGAGGCGGCAAGAGTGCCGTGGAAACGAAGGGCGGTGGAGAGGACAAAGCCGGGAATAAAACGGAAAAAATAGAAGGAATAGAAGAAACAGAAAGAATAGGAGAAACAGAAAGAATAGGAGAAACAGAAAGAATAGGAGAAACAGAAGGGGGAAGGGAAGATGAGTAAGGCGGCATTGGTCGTGATGGCGGCGGGCATTGGCAGTCGTTTCGGCGGAGGAATCAAGCAGTTGGAGCCGGTTGGGCCAAATGGGGAAATCATCATGGATTATTCCGTTTATGACGCGATGGAGGCGGGATTTGACAAGGTGGTATTTGTCATCCGCAAGGATTTGGAGAAAGACTTTAAGAAAATTATCGGGAATCGGATTGCCGAAAAGGTGCAGGTGGAGTATGCGTTCCAGGAGGTGGGAGACGTACCGGAACCTTTTAGGACGATGTTCGCGGGAAGAACCAAGCCGTGGGGAACCGGGCAGGCCATCCTTTGTTGCAGGAACGTGGTACAAGAGCCGTTTTTGGTCATTAACGCGGACGATTATTATGGCAAGGAAGCATACCGGGTGGCGTTCAAGGAACTGGAGCATGCTTCCGGGGCGGTTTCGCGGGAGACGGAAGGTTCCTTGAAGACGGCTCTGGACAAACCTGGGAGTTCCTTGGAAGGAATTCCGCAAAAGCCCGCGGTGACAAGCGGTAAGGCGGAAAAACTGCAAATCAGCATGGTGGGCTTCGTGCTCGCCAACACCTTGAGCGAAAATGGTGGCGTGACGAGGGGGATTTGCCAGGTGGATGAAAGCGGGATGCTTTCAAAAATCGTGGAGACTTCCGGCATCGTCAAGACCGTGGACGGGGCGGCCGTGGAGCGGGACGGGGCACTCGAGCCAGTGGACGTGAATTCCCCGGTTTCCATGAACATGTGGGGACTGACGCCGGAGTTTTTTGGGATATTGGACGAGGGCTTTACGGAATTCCTTGCCGGTTTGTCTGAAGATGATTTAAAAAGCGAGTATCTTTTGCCGACCATTATCGGGGGACTCTTGGCTGAGCAAAAGGTGTCGGTAAAGGTATTGAAATCCCATGACAAATGGTTTGGGGTCACTTACAAGGAGGACAAGGAGAGCGTCGTGCAGGAAGTGAGGGCTTTGGTGGACGCGGGACTTTATCCGGATAAGGAATGATAGTGAAAAAATACAAGGTCAAGGAACGCGTGGCCGTGGGGGGAAAGGATGGAAAATAAGACTTTAAATAAGGCTGGGAACAGGATGGAGGAAAAGGTAAAGGTATCGGTCATTATACCGGTATACAATGCCGAACAATATTTGGCACAGTGTTTGGACGGCGTGGTCAACCAGACGCTTGGGGAGTTGGAAATCATTTTGGTCAACGACGGTTCGACGGATGGCTCCCAGCGGTTGATGCGGAAGTACCAGAAGAGGGACGCGCGCATTCAAATCGTGGATCAGGAAAACCAGGGACCGGCCATGGCGCGCAATGCGGGACTTAGGCTGGCCAAGGGAGAATACCTGGCTTTTTTGGACGCGGATGATTTTTTCGCCCCGGAAATGTTGGAGACGTTGTACAAGTCTTGCGTGGAACAAGACGCGGACGTGGGCGTGGTGCGTTCCAGGGAATATGACGAGCGGACGCGGGAATGCAACAACATGAAATTTAGCGTCAAGGAGGAATTCTTGCCGGGGAACAACCCGTTTTCCTATCATGACGTGCCGGATTGCATTTTCAATATTTTCAAGGGCTGGGCATGGGACAAACTGTTCCGCCGCGCGATGGTGGAGGAGCACCACTTGGAGTTCCAGAACCTGAAATCCTCGGAGGACATGTTGTTCGTATACATGTCGCTGGTACACGCGAACCGCATTTACGTGATTGACAAGGAACTGGCGTACCATAGGATTAACGTGGGGACTTCGGTTTCATCCTCACGCGAGAAGTCCTGGAAATGTTTTTACACCGCGCTGGTGCAGATGAAGGCGGATTTGCTTTCGGCGGGAATATACGACGAGGTGGAAAAGAGCTTTATCAACTGGGTGGCCGAATTTACGACTTGGCAGATGTTCACGTTCCAAGACCGGAAGGTGTTTCTGCAGGCGTTCCAGTTGATGCACGAGGAGGGAATCAAGTTTTTTGGCGTCATGGAGCACGGGGAATCCTATTTTTATATGAAACACGAGTACGATTTCTGCAAGTTCCTGCAGGAAAAGGACTTGTTGGACTGCGTGGACGTGTTGTTCAAGCGGCTGGAAAACGAGAGGGACAACCTCGTCAAGGAACGGGACGACCTTTTGAAGGCACTCGGGGACAGCAGGGCGGAGGTGGGGGCCGTGAGAAACAGCACCACGTACCGGCTGGGAGAGAAGATTCTCTGGTTGCCATGTAAAATATTGGGGAAGGAATAAGTCGTGGCGGCTTGCAGGCACATGGAGGTCGCAATATAAAGACGTTTGGGAAAGAACAGGGTTGGGCATGGAAAAGGAGCAGAAACAGAAAGTCTTGACGGTTACGGTACCAAGTTATAACGTGGAGGCGTACTTGGAGGAATGTCTGGAATCCTTCGTCCGCGGGGATGCGCTGGAGGATGTCGAGGTATTGGTCGTGAATGATGGCTCGACGGATGGCACGGCGGACATTGCCAGACGTTACGAGGAGAAATACCCGCAGACGTTCCACCTGATTACGAAGGAAAACGGCGGGCATGGTTCCACCATCAACACTGGCGTGGCGAATGCCCGCGGGAGGTATTTCAAGGTGGTGGACGGGGACGACTGGGTGGACTCGGGAAGCTTTGTCAGGCTGGTGGAGTATTTGAAGGGCAACCCGGCGGATGTCGTGGCCTCGAATTATACATGGATTGATCATGCCACGAAACGGCCGACGAAGCGGCAGGAGTACCCTTACGAGAATATTGAGTATGGGCGTGTGTATCCGTTTGCGGATATCGTGGACAAGGTCTTCATTGACATGCATGCCATGACGATTCGGACGGATTTGATTCGCAAGGCAAATATGCCGATTGACGAGCATACGTTTTATGTGGACATGGAGTTCGTCGCCTTTCCCATTCCTTATGTGGAGACGGTGGCCTTTTTCGAGGATGCGGTGTACCAATATCGTTTGGGACTGCCGGGACAGAGCATGTCGATTCAAAAAATGCAGAAGAACATGAAGAACCATATGCGGGTTTTGATGCGTTTAAACCGCTATTACCACCAAGTGGAAGAGGGGCTTTCCGAGGACAAGAAGACCTATATCAACAAGGTCGTCGCCTCCATGTTGACCAGCCAGATCAAGATTTATGTCAGTTTTCCGCTGGGCAGCGGCATGCGCAGGGAGGCGATGCGGCTGGAGGCGTATTTTTACAAGCATAACCGGGAGGCGTTCGACTTGGTGAAAAATCCGGCGGTGCTTTTGATGCGGAAGACGAGGTATTTTGCGTTTCCACTGGTGGTGGCGGCGTTCAAGGGACGGAGAAGTTCGTTTTAAGGGGTGGCTGGCTTTGCGAAATGTCAGTGAGGCGGCATGCCGTCAAAGCGACCGCGTGCGGCGCGTAAGTTTCGAGGGCGAAGCAATTTGCCTATAAGTAACCTGAAGGTAAGGTGACGGGATGATTTTACAGAGACTGGTATTGGGAAGACAACTGGACAAGACGGAAGCGTTGTATTTTAAGACGAAGGATGGCAGGGTGGAAGATTCCGGCGAGGCGGTGCTTCCGGAGGGTGCCCGGTTGGACCTGCGTACGTACTTCAACATGTTTTCCGCCATGAAGTGGAAAAAGTACACAAAAGTGGCGAACATGGGTGTCGCGTTGGAATATGCTGGCAGCATGAGGCTTGACGTGGTACATTTGCACGGGGAAGAGGAGAACTGTCTGTTTACTTGCAGCTTGGCAAGTGCGGAGCGGACGGCGTATCGTACGCCGGAGTTTCCATTGCCGCCGGAAGGGATGGTGGGCATCGTCCTGACGGCGGGGGAAGGCGGGACTTTTGTCTATGGCGGCGCGTTTGAGACGCGGGACGTCTTGGAAACGCGGGACGTGCGCATCGGAATTAGTATTTGCACGTATCGGCGGGAGCCTTTCGTGGAGCGCAACATAAAGTCCTTGCAGGAAAGTATTCTGGATAATGAAAAGTCGCCCGCCCATGGGAACGTGTCGGTTTGTATTTCCGACAATGCGGGGACGCTTGACAAGGAAAAGCTGGCGCATGAAGACATCCGAATCGTGAAAAACAAGAATCTCGGCGGCGTGGGAGGATTCACGAGGGGCATGCTTGAGCACATGGGGAGGGACGAAGGTTTGACGCACGTCCTTCTGATGGATGACGACGTGGTCATCCCGCCAAGCGCCATTGAGCGGCTATATGTGTATCTGACACTTTTAAAGCCGAAGTATTTTGAATATATGCTGGGCGGCGCCCTGATGCGTCTGGACGCCCCCTGGATCCAGTATGAGAGCGGGGCGGTCTGGAACGACGGTGACATGATTGCCAACCACCATAACCTGGACATGCGGGATTTATCCCTGTGCCTTGCGAACGAGGAGGAGAGCAGGCAGGATTACGTGGGCTGGTGGTTCGCCTGCATTCCGATTTCTTTTATCAAGGTGAAGAAATTGCCGTTTCCGGTATTCTTGCATCGGGACGACATCGAGTATGGGCTGCGTGCCCGTGGGCGTTTTTTGTTCCTCAACGGAATCTGTGTGTGGCACGAGCCGTTCGAGACGAAATGTCCGGGGGTCACGGAGTATTACGACGTGCGAAACCTGGCAATACTGAATGCGGTGCATGAGCCGGAGTTTTCGGCCATGGATTTTAAGAAGACGCTGTTCAAGCAAATCAGCAGCAACATTGGAAAATTCCGTTACCAGTACGTGGATTTGAATTTATGTGGAGCCGTGGACTTTTTGCGGGGGTTTAAATGGTTTTATGAGCAGGACGCGCAGGAAGTCCATAAAAGACTGGCAAAATATAATTATAAGATGGTGGCGAAGGAAAATTTTATTGGCCATGGGGGACTGACAGAGGAGGACCTGGATATCAAGGGGGAGGAAGAACCGCCGAAAATCGGCAAGCTGAAGCGGCTGTTCATCATCGGTACGATGAACGGGCATTTCCTTCCGGCGAAGGACCAGAAGCCGAAGGTCACGATTCCGTACCCGAACATTTACACCTTGTTCCGTTGCCGCGAGGTGGTCTACGTGGACGGCCAGGGCCTGGCGTTTCTTGCGACGCGCGACATCAGGGAAATGGTTTGTTCGTATGTCAAATTTTTCCGGGTCTGCCGTTTGATTGACAAGTATTATGACAAGGTCTGTGCGGATTACCGCAAGTTTTACGAAAGATTGACCAGGAAGGGATACTGGGAACGGTATCTGGAGATGGAAGAAAACAAAGAGGACGGGCCTAAGGAGGACGAAGAAGGATGAGCGCACCGAAGGTATCGGTCGTGGTACCGATTTACAATGTGGAAAAATATTTGAGGGTATGTCTGGACAGCCTGGTCGGCCAGACGTTGAAGGAAATTGAAATCATCTGCGTGGACGACGGGTCCACGGACTCTTCGAAGGAAATCATTCGTGAATACGTGAAAAAGGACGCGCGCGTCAAGATGATTGCCAAGGAGAAGAACAGCGGGTATGGGAATTCGATGAACCAGGGTTTCGACATGGCGGGCGGGGAATATATCGGCATTTTGGAGTCCGACGACTTCGCGGAGCCGACCATGTATGAAAAATTGTATGCCGCGGCCCATGAGAACTCGCTGGACATGGTGAAATCGAGTTTTTGGTTTTACTATTCGGTTCCGAAGGCATATAACGAGAAGTACGAAGTCGCGTCAAAAGGCACGGAGAAGCGTACGTTCTGCCCGGCCTGGGATTTTGACGCGCCCATGGAGATGGTCGAGTTTTTCAACATGAAGCCGAGTATCTGGTCGGCCATTTATAGGGCGGAATTTATTCGGAAAAACAATATCCGTTTCCTGGAAACGCCTGGCGCCTCTTTCCAGGACACGTCGTTCAACTTCAAGGTGATGGCGTTGGCCGGGCGGGTGCAGACGCTTCGGGAGGCGTTCGTGCATTACCGCCAGGATAACGAGGGGTCGTCCATCAATTCGCAGAGCAAGGTGTTCTGCGTCTGCGAGGAATATGCGGAAATCCAGCGTTTTTTGGAGACGAACCCGTTCAACCGGGGGATGCTCGAGTGTGTCGCGAACCGCATTAAGTATGACGCGTACATGTGGAACTTTGACCGGTTGTCCCCGAGGTTCCGATATTTGTTCGTGGAACGGATTTCCGGGGAATTCATGGACGCATTCGAGAACGGGACGATGGACAGGGAGTTCTTCGAGGAATATAAGTGGGAGGACGTAAAAAAAATCACGGAGGATCCGATTGGCTGGTATACGGAGAAGGCGTTGAACCAGCCAGGGTATTCGACGAAGGAGCTCTTGCAGATTAAGCAGTCGATTTCGTATCGCATCGGACGTGGAATCACGTTCCTGCCTAGGAAGTTCATGGGCGGGATACAGAGCGTCAAGGACGACGGGATAATATATACGTTTAAACTAGCCTGCAAAAAAATAGTGGGGAGGCTATTATGGAAAGAAATCCCAAGATCTCGGTGATCATACCGATTTATAACGTGGAATCGTACTTGAGCCGTTGCCTGACCAGCGTCGTGAAGCAGACGTTGTACGACATCGAGATCGTGTGCGTCAACGACGGGACGACGGACGGTTCGTTGGACGTTTTGAAAGCCTACATGGAGAGGGATTCGCGAATCGTGCTGGTGGACAAGAAAAACGGCGGCATCTCGTCGGCAAGGAACGCCGGGCTTGACCATGCGCAGGGGAACGTCATCATTTTCCTGGATTCGGACGATTATCTGGAATTGAACGCCTGCGAGCGCATTTATGAGGAATACATCAGCCATTATGCGGACATCATTATTTTTGGTTCCAAGCCTTTTCCGGAGATTCCAGAACCGGAGGAATGGGTTCCGTGGAAGCTGGATTGCGAGTGGGCGTATTATCCGGAATTTGTGCCGTATTCTTTGTTTGGGGAGCGCAGTGCCACCCCCTTTGTTTGGAACCACGCGTTTGCCAGGAAGCTGATTGAGCGGGGGCATTTCCGCTTCGAGGAGAACATCAGTCTTGGCGAGGACATGATTTTCTTGTTGGAAATCGTGCCGCGTGCGAAAGGGATTCAGTTTATCGGTGACAAGCTCCACCATTACCGGTGCTTCCGCCCGCAGTCTTCCATGTACCGCTATAATGCGGACAAGGGGAAAAAGCTTTCACAGCATGTGAAGAACGTGCGCATCATTTCTGAGTACTGGAGGGACAACGGGTACTTGAAGCGGTGGGGCGTCCAGTATTTTGAGTGGATGATTGACTTCCTGGTTTTGGACTTGATCCAGTTCCATCCCCGGAACCAGAAGGAATTGGCGAGGGAGCTGCTTCGCGACATCGACGAGTGCGGGCTGAAGGAATATAAGAAGAAAGTGCGTTTTGAAACGTGGGAAAAGTATAGAAAGTTGGAAAAAATGGCAAAGTAATAAAAGAAGGTGCAAAATGAAGAAGGTTCATATTGGGTTTTCCCCGCCGGACATCACGGAGGAGGAGATTGCCGAGGTGGCGGACACCCTGCGCAGCGGGTGGATCACGACGGGGCCGAAGACGAAGCAATTCGAGAAAAATTTGGCGGATTCCATGGGGACGAACCGGGTGGCGTGCTTGAATTCCGCGACCGCCTGCATGGAGATGACGTTGCGGGTGCTCGGCATCGGCGAGGGGGACGAGGTGATTACCTCCGCCTACACGTACACGGCTTCCGCCAGCGTGGTGGCGCACGTGGGGGCGAGGCTGGTGCTCATAGACACCGCGCCGGATTCCTACGAGATGGATTACGAGAAATTGGCCGCGGCGGTCACGGAACGGACGAAGGCCGTCATTCCCGTGGACTTGGCGGGCGTGATGTGTGATTACGACAAGATTTTCCATGTCGTGGAAGGGAAAAAATCCTTGTTCCGTCCGGCGAACGGGCTGCAGGAAAAAATCGGCAGGGTCGTGGTGCTCGCGGACGCCGCGCACGCGCTTGGAGCCAGCCGTAGCGGAAGGAAGTGTGGACAGGCTGCCGATTTTACCAGTTTTTCGTTCCACGCGGTGAAGAACTTGACGACGGCCGAGGGCGGTGCCGTGACCTGGCGGCCGATTGACGGGGTGGACGACGAAGACATATATAAGAAGTACATGTTGTTGTCCTTGCACGGGCAGTCGAAGGACGCGTTGGCGAAGCTCAAGCCTGGGGCGTGGGAGTATGACATTGTCGCCCCTTATTACAAGTGCAACATGACGGACATCATGGCTTCCATCGGACTGGTCCAGTTGAAGCGCTATCCGCAGATTTTGCAACGGAGAAGGCAGATTATCGAACGGTATGACAAAGGGTTTTTGGATTTGCCGGTGACGACGCTTACGCATTTTGGCGAGAATTTTTGTTCCAGTGGGCACTTGTACCTGGTGCGGCTTGCCGGGAAGACTCGAAAAGAGTGTAACGAGGTGATGATTCGGATGGAGGAAAAGGGCGTGGCCACGAACGTGCACTACAAGCCGTTGCCGTTACTTGGCGCGTACCGGGACATGGGATTTTCCATTGAGGATTATCCGAATGCTTACGCGCTTTTTGAGAACGAAATCACGTTGCCGTTGCACACGAAGTTGACGGACGAGGAAGTGGATTACGTGATAGAGTCGTTTCGGAGTTGCTTTTAAGGGCGCACCAGGACGGGACGAAGGCGATTTCAAATGGAAGGATTGGTGAAAGGGACGAACCATGAAGCTAAGAGATTGGGACGATTTGCCGAAGTTCATGCGGCAGGACGAGGTAAAGGAATATTATGAAGTTTTAAAGGGGCACGAGTGCGGTCTTTTGCTCAAGCGTCTGACGGATGTCGTGCTGGCGGCCTTGATGTTGCTTTTGCTTTCCCCGGTGATGCTTCTGGTTGCCGTGGCAATCAAGCTGGATTCCAGGGGTCCCGTCATTTTCAAGCAGGTGCGGGTGACGCAGTATGGGAGGAAGTTTTTTATTTGGAAGTTCCGCACCATGGTGCAGGACGCGGAACGTCTCGGAAGCCAGGTGACGGTCAGCGGGGACGCGCGCCTGACCCGGGTCGGGAAATTTATCCGTGATTTTCGGATTGACGAGTTCCCGCAGCTTGTGAACGTCCTGCGCGGGGAGATGTCGTTCGTCGGGACGAGGCCGGAGGTCGTGAAATACGTGAAGGGGTACACGAAGGAGATGCGCGCGACGTTGCTTTTGCCGGCGGGCATCACTTCCAGGGCCAGCATTTGTTACAAGGACGAGGGCGAGCTATTGAAAGACGCCGTGGACGTGGACGAGGCCTATATCCGCGAGGTGCTGCCGGAGAAGATGGGTTACAATCTTGAGGACTTGCGGCATTTTAGTTATGGGCGGGAGTTGATGACGATGGTGGACACCGTATTGGCGGTGCTGAGGTAGGGAATATGACAGTTACGGTTTGTATAATCGCTTATAATGAAGAGAGGACGCTGCCGCGCCTGCTCGCGGATCTCAAAAAACAAGATTATCCGCCCGAGAAGACGGAAATCCTTTTGATTGATAGTGGATCTGACGACGCGACCATGCAGGTGATGCGTGCCTTTGCCAGGGAAAACCCGCAATATTTGCGGGTGACGGTGGCGGAGAACAAGAAACGTACGCTGGCGGCGGGGTGGAACGTCGCGCTTGGGTTGTTCCAGGAGGACGTGATTTTGCGTATTGACGCGCATGCCCGGGTTCCGGCCGATTTTTTGCGCAAGAACATGGAATGCCTGGAAGGGGGCGAGTACGTGTCGGGCGGGCCGCGTCCCAACCTTCCGGAGAGGGACACGCCGTGGCAGAGGTTGCTTCTGATGGCGGAGTGTTCCATGTTTGGCAGCGGAATCGCGCAGTTCCGTAGGGAAAACAAAAAGAAATACGTCAAGACCATGTTCCATCCGGCGTATCGGAGGGAAGTGTTTGAAAAGGCGGGAAAATATGACGAGCGTCTGGGACGCACTGAGGACAATGAGATGAATTACCGCATTCGCCAATGCGGTTTTCGCCTCTGTTACGACCCGTCCATCCATTCCTGGCAGTATACCAGGAGTACCCTGGGGGGCATGATGAAGCAGAAATACGGGAACGGGTATTGGGTGGTCCTGACCTTGAAGGTTTGCCCGCGATGCATGTCCATTTATCATTTCGTGCCGTTGTTCTTCGTGCTGGCCGTTTTGGGCAGTACCGTCATGGCGGCAATGGGAAAGGGCTGGCCGGCGAAAATGTTGTGGGGCGCGTATGGATTGGCGGCCACCGCGATGTCCGTATTGGCGGTGCGGGGGGAGGAAAAGCACCCGTCGCAAATCTTGTTGCCGGGAATCTTTTTGCTGCTTCATGGCAGTTATGGAATCGGTAGCATGGCGGGGTTATTGAAATTGCCATTTTGGAGAGCAAGACAAGATTGAAATCAGATTTGAATTATGCTATATTTTTAGGTGGAGAAAGCATGTAGGTTCAGAGAGGGCAGGGAAACGATGTCGGATAAAAGAAGAAGACACAGAAGATATGGACTGGCGCGCAGAAGGAGAAAAAATTGGTTTACGCGGATGCCAATTTGGCTGAGGGCCGTCTTGGCGGTGGTGCTGGTGCTTGTCTTGGCAGTGGGTACGGCATATGCGTATGTCAATTCCAAATGGGACAGGATGGGAAGGGAAGAGATTAAGACCGACGAGTTGATTATCAACGCGGAGGTAAAGGAAAAGCTGGATTTGGGGGACGGGTATACCAACATTGCCCTTTTCGGAGTGGACAGCCGCGAGGGAAATTTGGGAGCCGGGTCTCGTAGTGATTGTATCATCGTCGCCAGTTTGAACAACCAGACGAAGGAAATCCGCATGGTGTCGATTTATCGGGACACGCTTTTGAATTTGTCGGACGGGACTTACCAGAAGTGTAACGCGGCTTATAGTTATGGTGGCCCGCAGATGGCCATCAACATGCTGAACATGAACCTTGATTTGGACATTGAGGATTACGTGACGGTGGACTTTTCGGCAATCGCCGACGGAATCGACATGCTGGGGGGGATTGACATCGAAATCACGGAAGAAGAGTTGAAAGAATTAAATTACCACCTGGTGGGGACGGCGATGGCAATCGGCCGGGAAAGCCCGTTCGTGCAACATGCGGGGATGGTACATCTGAACGGGATGCAGGCCACGACATATGCCCGTATCCGTTCCACGGCGGGAGGTGACTTTACGAGAACGGAGCGTCAGCGTCTTGTCATCGAGAAGGTCGTGGAGAAGGTAAAGAAGACGGACTTGCAGACGCTCGACGCCATGATCAACGAGCTGTTCTCGCATGTATCCACCAGTTTCACGTTGCCGGAGATTTTGATGTACGCGACGGCATACAAGGAATACACGTTGGGAGAGAACACGGGCTTCCCCTATTCCGACCTGCTTTCGACGGACACGGTGTCGGGTTACGGAAGCATCGTGATTCCGGGTTCCCTCACGGGTAACGTGTCGCGGATGCATGAATTTTTATTCGGAACGGTGGATTACACGCCATCCTCGGAGGTCCAATCCATCAGTTCGGAAATCACGGCCAAGGTGAGAAGCGCGAGGGGATACTAGCGGCGATATCCGTAAACTAAAAAAATGGTAGACATTTGGCGAAAAAGAGTGTATGATGATGCCAGGGTCGAAAGGTCATGTATGACAATATGAAAAAGCAAAAGAAGGGGTGTTTTGATGAATACGTTAAAGAAGCTGGCAACTGCATGTTTGTCCGTGTGTTTCATCGTTTTTTGCGTCGTGCTGACGAGCCATGCGGCGGACGGGACGATTTGGTTTTCGGATCCGCAGACCAGGGTCGGGGAGAACGTGGAAATTGATTTCAAGGTGAAGGGAAATGGTGAAGCCATCGGTGACACGGACATCGTCTTGAATTACGATCCCACGATGTTGGAGTTCATCAGCGGCGGTTCTGACATTATGAACGAGGGGAACGGGAAGCTCCATTTCACGGGGAAGGGAACCGGCGAGGAGGCGGAGCTTACCGCCACGTTGGTATTCCGTGCGTTGCAGACGGGAAGTCCGCAAGTGACGGTGGAGAGCAGTTCCGGATATCTTTTTTCTGATGAAGGGTTATATTTTCAGGAGGGATTTTCCACCGTTTCCGTTTCCGCGGCGGCGGACGGGACGACTTCCGTGCCGGGGGGACAGAGCGCGACGCTTCCGGGCGAGACGGTCACGGTAGGGGAGACGACCTATTCTCTGGCGGAAGACTTCATACCAGTCACCATTCCCCAGGGCTTTACCGAGACAATGGTGACGTATAATGGGGCGGAACGCAGGTTTGTGGCCAACGAGAACGGGGTGACGCTCGGGTATTTGAAGGACGCTTCCGGCGCGGGCGCATTTTTCATATATAATGCGGAGAACGCGACATTCGTGCCATATATCGTGATAGGAATTTCCGAGAACACGTCCATCGCCCTTTTGGATGGTTCGAGTGAGGTGGGTGTACCGGAAGGGTACCAGCAGGCGACACTGACCGTGTCGAATTATCAGCTGTCAGCGTGGCAGGACATGCAGCACGAGGGCTTCTATTTGATTTACGCGATGAACGTTTATAGCGGTTCGAAGCAGCTTTATTGTTACGATACCGCGGAGGGAACGTACCAGCGTTTTATCGCGCCCCAGGCGGCCACCGACAATACGGAATCGGAGCCGAAAAAGGATGACAAGAACCTGATGCCTTTCCTGCTGGGCGGGGGTGCCGGGTTGCTTTTGATGTTAATTATCATCATTGTGCTGGCCGTGAAGCTGCTACATCGGAACCAGGAGCTGGACGACATTTACGACGAGTACGGGATTGGGGACGAGGAAGAGGAAGCCGGGCAGGAGAAGGAGAAAAAAAATTCTGGAAAAGGAAAGTCGGAGCATGACAAGTCATATGATTATGAGGAGGAGTTCGACGACGACTACGAGGATGATGGTTATGACGAGTTCGATGACGACGAATATGACGACGACTATGAGGATGACGGTTATGACGATGAATATGATGACGACGGTTACGATGATTTTGAAGACGAGTACGAGGAGCCGTCCCGCGTGAAGTCCAAAGGAAAGAAAGGTTCCGCGTCGGCCAAAGGAAAAAAGGGCTATGACTTGGAGTTTATAGACTTGTAATCGAGCATGATGGTAAACGGGACAGAATGAGCGAGGGTGCTCGCGGCAGTCTGTCCCGTTTTGTTACTGTGAATAGTAATCCCGTTTTGAGCGGGGACGCCGGATGAAAATAACGAGTTCGGGGCGTTGTGACTGGAAAGGAGAGAAGAACGATGTGTGGAATTGTGGGTTATATCGGGGAGCGGCAGGCGGCCCCGATTTTGCTGGACGGGTTGTCAAAGTTGGAGTACCGTGGTTACGATTCGGCGGGAATCGCGGTATATGACGGGGAGCAGATTCACCTGACGAAGTCCAAGGGACGGCTGAAGGTGTTGGGGGAAATGACCCATGACGGGGAGACGATGCCGGGGACGTTGGGAATCGGCCACACGCGGTGGGCCACGCACGGGGAGCCCTCGGATGCCAACGCGCACCCGCACATGAACAAGGACAAGAGTATCGCGGTCGTGCACAATGGAATCATAGAGAATTATTTGAAATTAAAAAAACGTTTGACGGACAAGGGATATGAATTCATGTCGGACACGGACACGGAGGTCGTGGCGCATCTTCTGGACCGCTATTATGACGGTAATCCGTTGGCGGCCATCATCAAGGTGATGCACCGCATGGAGGGGTCTTACGCGCTTGGCATCGTCTTCAAGGATCATCCGGACCAGTTGTTCGCGGTGCGAAAGGACAGTCCGCTGATCGTGGGTCACACGGACGGGGGCAATATTATTGCCTCCGACGTGCCGGCGGTCCTGAAGTATACGAGGAACGTGTACTTCATGGAAAATGAGGAAGTGGTCTGCATCCGGCGTGATTCGTTGGAATTTTATAACGTGGACGAGGAGCGGATTGAAAAGGATCCGGTTCATATTGATTGGGACGTGGACGCGGCGGAGAAAGGTGGATATGAGCACTTCATGCTGAAGGAGATGTATGAGCAGCCGAAGGCGATTGCGGATACCATTTCCCCGAGAATCAAGGGGCATGACATCGTCATTGAGGAACTGGGGATGACGGACGGGGAAATCCGCCAGGTCGGCAAAATCATGATCGTGGCCTGCGGGTCGGCCTATCACGCGGGCGTTACCGGAAAGTATGTGTTGGAGGGAATGGCGCGGATTCCGGTCGAGGTGGACTTGGCATCGGAATTCCGTTACCGTGACCCGCTTTTGGATGAAAACACGTTGGTCATTATCATCAGCCAGTCCGGAGAGACGGCCGATTCGCTGGCCGCTTTGCGGGAGTCGAAGGCACGTGGCGCGAGGGTGCTGGGAATCGTTAACGTGGTGGGAAGTTCTATTGCCCGGGAGGCGGACAACGTGATGTACACCTGGGCGGGGCCGGAAATCGCGGTGGCCACGACGAAGGCATATTCGTGCCAGTTGGTTGCGTTATATTTGCTGGCGATGAAATTTGGAGCGGCGCGGGACACGCTTACCAGCCAGGAGATGGGGTGCTATATTGAAGACTTGAAACGGATTCCGGACCAGGTGGAAATGCTTTTGAACAACAAGAACCGCATCCAGAAGTTTGCCAACCGTTACCTGGCGGCAATCGACGTGTTTTTCATCGGGCGTGGGATCGATTACGCGATTTCGCTGGAAGGTTCTTTAAAATTGAAGGAGATTTCCTACATTCATTCGGAGGCGTACGCGGCCGGTGAACTGAAGCACGGAACGATTTCCCTGATTGAGGATGGAACCCTCGTGGTCGCCGTCCTCACGCAGGAGAACCTATATAAGAAAATGATCAGTAACATGGTGGAAGTCCGCACCAGGGGCGCGTTCGTGCTGGCCGTGACGAACGAGGGGAACGACGAGGCGGGACGCGCCGCCGATTACGTGGTTTACGTGCCGAAGACCAATCCGTATTTTGCAAACTCGCTGGCAATCGTGCCCCTACAATTGTTTGGGTATTATATCGCCGTCGGAAAGGGGTGCGACGTGGATAAGCCGCGCAACCTGGCGAAGTCGGTGACGGTGGAGTAAAAACGGGAATACGCGGTCTTATGCGGTTTGCCCCGTACGGTTGGCTCGTGACTGGGCGGGGGGGCGTGTTTTTGGCCGGTGTCCATGGGAATCGACATTTTTTCATGGAATATACACAGTTTCATCACAAAATGCGATTATGATGTCATCATGGGATTCAGGATTGCATGAATGTACCGGCATGGGGCAATCCATACATCATAAGAATCGGGGAAGTGCATTTGCGCGGAACGGTTCGTGCATCATAATAAAGAAAGGATGAAATAATCATGGATGAGCGATATCATTACTATGGACCAGAGATACGGCGAGGAGAAAGCACGTTTCAAGAAGGTGGCGGGGATGGGGCAGGCATGCGTGGCGAAAGCCATGAAGGTACGTATGGGAATTTCCAATATGTCCCGTCAAGGCAGGAAACCGTGAAAAAGAAAAGGCGGGTTCCAAAAATCGTGAAATTGGTGGGGATGGCGGTGCTGTTCGGGCTCGTGTCGGGAAGCGTTTTCCTCGGCGTGAACATGGTCGGCAACAAGTTGCTTGGAAATGGCGGTTCGGCGAACCCCAGCATCGTCAATCCGGGCGACGTTGCCGATAACGCGATGCTGACCAAGTCTTCCAGCGTGGTGACGTCCGACGTGTCCGGAATCGTGGAGGACGTGATGCCTTCTGTCGTGTCCATCACGAACATGAGCGTGCAGCAGGTGCAGAATTTTTTCGGAAGGGTTTCCGAGTATAACAGCACGAGCGCCGGAACCGGCATCATCATCGCGCAGACGGAAGAGGAGCTTTTGATTGTGACGAATTACCACGTGATTGCCGGGAGCGAGACGCTGACGGTCACGTTTTGCGACAAGAGCAGCGTCGAGGCGGACGTGAAGGGCAGTGATTCGGAGCACGACATCGCGGTAATCGCCGTGCCGCTCCAGTCCATTTCCAACGACACGATGTCAAAAATCGCGGTCGCCACGCTGGGGGATTCGACCCAGTTGAAGGTAGGGGAACCGGCCATCGCCATCGGGAACGCCCTTGGCTACGGGCAGTCCGTCACGACGGGTGTCATCAGCGCGTTGGACGTGAACAGCAGCACGGTAAATTCGGAGCAGAACATGGTGGCGACGGACGTGGTTGACGAGGACGCGGTCAGGCTGATCCAGACGGACGCGGCAATCAACCCGGGGAACAGCGGCGGCGCGCTCGTGAATGCCAACGGGGAAGTGATAGGCATCAATTCTTCCAAAATCGAGGGCAGCACGGTCGAGGGAATGGGATACGCGATTCCAATCAGCGACGTGTCGGACATCATTCACGGCCTCATGAACCAGAAGACCAAGCACAAGGTTGCCGAGGGCGAGCAGGGTTATCTAGGCATCAGGGGATATGACGTGATTGCCGAGAGTTCGCAGAGGTACAACATGCCCACGGGTGTTTACGTGTCCGAGGTCATAAAGGGCGGCGGCGCGGAAAAGGCGGGCATTCGAAAGGGAAATATCATCACCGCGATTGGAGGAACCAGGGTGGAGAGCATGAACGCCCTCAAGAAGGAACTGGAATACTACGCCAAGGGCGAGGCGGTCGAGGTGACGATTGCAATTCCACAGAGTGACGGGGAGTACGGGCAGGAAACCGTGGAAGTCACGTTGGGCGAAAGCACGAATTAAGGGAATTATTTTGTCGTCCACAATAACACACTTTTGAAACTTCTTCCATACTATATACTGTAAAATGTATGGAAGGAGTTTTTTTGATGGCGAATTGTCAGAATCAAATGCGTTATGGGCAGCAAAACATGAACCGGCAGCAGCGTCCCATGCGCAATGGATATGGAATGCAACAGCGTCCTGATACAAATTGCGTGAGAGTGGAAGCGACCGTGTGTGCCACGAACCAGCAGGAGCAGCGTGGTTGCATGGCCGCCGAACCTACGCGTGGTTGTGAGCGTCAGGAAAGGGAATGCGGCTGCGAACGCCGGGAAAGGGAATGCGGCTGCGAACGCCGGGAGAGGGAATGCGGCTGCGAACGCCAGGAAAGGGAATGTGGCTGCGAACGCCAGGAAAGGGAATGCGGCTGCGAACGCCAGGAAAGGGAATGTGGCTGCGAACGCCAGGAGAGGGAATGCGGCTGCGAACGCCAGGAAAGGGAATGTGGCTGCGAACGTCAGGAAGAGAGGGATTGCGGTCGTCAACGCAAGGATCGTCTGTCAGGAATGCCGCTCGCGATGGCCTACGTACCATGGCAGGAGTGGGGAGATTTGTACTGCGCCCACAAAGCGTTGGAGGTCGGAACGGTCTTTGAGGAACTGGATATGCCATTTTTGGGGAGAGGAGGCTGTAATCGATGAGCGAGTGTCCGAACAGAAAAGAATTGTTCCATCATATTAATGAAGTCAGTTTTGCCGTGGATGACATTAAGTTATACCTGGATACGCATCCTTGTGACGACGAGGCAATGGAATGTTTCGAAGAGTACAGCCAGCTTCGCAACGAGGCCTTGAAGGAATATGCAAAGCATTTTGGGCCGCTGACGGTGGATACCGCCGTTTGTTCGGAGGCGGACAAATGGAACTGGATCCAGGAACCGTGGCCATGGCAGAAAGGGGGATGTTAGTGTATGTGGTTGTATGAGAAGAGATTGCAGTATCCGGTGAAAATTACGGAGACGAACCCGAAGCTGGCCCAGGTCATCATCAGTCAGTTTGGAGGGCCGGACGGGGAACTGGCGGCATCCATGAGATATTTGTCGCAGAGGTACACCATGCCGTATAACGAGGTGACCGGGATTTTGACCGACATCGGTACGGAAGAACTGGCCCACATGGAGATTGTGTGCGCCATCATCCACCAGCTTACGCGTGACTTGACGCCGGAGCAGTTGAAGGCATCCGGGTTTGACAAATATTACGTGGACCACACGTTGGCATTGTGGCCGCAGGCGGCCAGCGGGGCGCCGTGGACGGCGACCTATTTCCAGTCGAAGGGCGACCCGATAACGGACTTGCATGAGGACATGGCGGCGGAGCAGAAGGCCAGGACGACGTATGACAACATCCTGCGACTGACGAACGACCCGGAAATCTGTGATCCGATTCGTTTCCTGCGCCAGAGGGAAATCGTGCATTACCAGCGTTTCGGTGAATCGTTGCGAATCGTGCAGGAGCACTTGGACAGCAAGAACTTCTATGCGATTAATCCCGAGTTTGACGTGCGTCAGGACTGCGGGTGCAAATGACGACGAAATATGGTTGAAAATTCGGGGAGGGGTTTCGCACCCTTCCCTTGTCAAGCTGTGGGAGGTTTGGATTAAGATGTTAAATCATGCCGGAACCTGCTGACAAAGGCGGACATCTCTTGTGGAGTTTTGATAAGAATTACCTGCTTCCCGTCGCGAAGTTGTCCACGCCGACAGTAATTCAACAATGTGTCCCGTCGCTGAGCAGCGTGGTTTTGACTTCGTGTGTCAATAATTTTGGAATTGTTGCCATGGCAAGTCATGGCATTGTCAATAAACTTGACATGATTTAAAATGTTATTTTTTTAGCGAAAATACTGTTTTTTTGCGTGCGTATATCTTATATAATCATTTATAAGAAACTCTCATGTCGCCTGACGGCGACACTGCCATAAGTAAAGTCGATTGCTTCATGCTTATGCACTCCCGCAATCGCCACCCGCATCACGTTTTCGTATGGTCAGCGCGGTAAACGCGCAGATCTGGTTGAACCGTAACGTGGGAACATGAATGAAAAACAGGAGGTGTACCATGGAAAAAAAGTGAAGAAAGAAAAGGAACATGTAGAAGGAAGGATTGGTATCGGGAAGTTCTGGGCATGGATGTCACGGGAGTTTTCGGATGCCGCGACCGTGCTGATTCTGGGCTACCTGTCGTTGTTTTTGCACGGATGTCATCCACATCAACCCGTTGATTGTGGGTACGATTCTCGTGATATCCAAGGTGGTTGACGCGGTGACGGATGTCATCGCCGGATACGTCGTGGACCGTACGGACACGAAATGGGGGAAGGGGCGTCCCTACACGTTCTGCCAGTTCGGCGTGTGGATTTGCATTATTTTGCTCTTCAGCTGTCCGCAGGGCTTTCCGGACGCAGAAAAATCGCGTGGGTCTGCGTGATGTATATACTGGCCAAGGCGGTCTTTTCCACGTTGCTTGGCGCGAGCGAGCGCGTATACCAGCTGCGGGCGTTCAACGAGCAGCAGATCATCCGTTTCACGGCCTGCAGTGGCATCGCCATGTCGGTCTGCGGGTTCGCGGCCCTCTCCATCCTGGCCCTTCCGGTTTTGTTCATTCTTCCGGCACTGATGCGCAGGTTTACGATACGGCAGATCCTGGTCGCGGGAAACCTGATTGCCATGGTGGCGGGCGTGGTCGGGTTCTTGTTCTATAAGAACATCCCTATTCTGATCGTTGTTTATATTGTTTCGACCATAGGGACGCTTCCGGGAACTTATATTGGCGCGCTGATTATTTTGCAATGTGCGGAATACAACGAATATTGCGGAAAGCGCCGTATGGAGGGACGCTCGGTTCGGTTGTCGGGTTTGCCAAGAACATCGGGGCCGCCCTTGGAACGTTCCTCATGGGGGTCAGCCTGACGGTAATCTGTTATGACGGGGAGGCGTAAACTATCAGCACGGGCGCGCAACAAGGCCTGCGTTTCCTTATGTACCTGCTCCCGGTTGCCCTTCTGGGTATCCAGTGCGTCTGCATGTACTTCTACAAACTGGAGGACGGCATCGAGGACATGAAGGCGGCGAACCTGGCGCGGCGGGAGAAAATGGCCGCTGCGGAGTGAAAGGGTAGCGCGGCGTGGGTTACAAGCGCGAGTTCTTTTCGCGGTACTCCCTGGGGAGCATGCCGGTATGTCGTTTGAACATGCTTGAAAAATGACTGCGGGCGCAGAACTGTAACGCGTCACTGATAGACTGGACGGAATCGTCCGTGGTGGTCAAAAGTTTTTTGGCGTATTCGATTTTTTGTTTGTTGATGTATGTCAAAATGTTCATGCCCGTTTCCTCCTTGAACTTGCGCGAGAGGTAATAATCCGAATAACCCGCGAGGGACGCGAGTTCCGCGATGGAAATCTTTTCACAATAGAAGCGGCCGCCGTGGAAGTACTTTCGAACCACGGCGGAATCCGGATCGATGTTATCAAAGCCTTTCACATAGTCATCCCAGGACATCATTCCCTTGATGACCTGCGGGACGTTCTGGTTCTGGTAATCGGAAAGGCCGGTTTCCGTCGAGAATAAGCGGCGGAGAACGTGAGAAGATGATGCCGGGCGCGGTGAGGGAGGGCAACATTCACTATGGGGAGCGGATGTCCCAGAATTATTATGAAAAGGTGGGGGATTTTAAACTGGGAAACCCGTTGCGCCAGTTTCAGGACGAGATTATTACGGCGGTCACTCTGTGCGCCCGCGCGGCCATCGAGGGCGGGATTCCCAGGGAGAAGGCGTTGACGATGTCCGATTCCTACATCCGCGAGGTGGAGGAAGCGATGACGGTGGCCGAGGTGGCGGCCGGTACGGGGGATTCGGCATACTATGTCTCCCGGCTTTTTCAAAAGGAAATGAACCAGTCGCTTCCCGGCTACATCCAAAAGAAAAAGATGGAGTACGCGGCTCATTTGCTGAAGCATTCGAAACGGACGGTCATGGACATCGCGGAATCCCTGCACTATTCGTCAACAAGCTATTTTTGCGCCAAGTTTCGCGAGGAGATGGGGATGACCCCGACACAGTATAGGGTGGGGAATGTCCAGACCCGGGTCAATCATTTGGGCTGGTTAGTCCCTGGGGCGGGTTGGCATTCGTCGGAAATGTAAATATGTGGTTGTTGAACCGGAAAATTCGTGGTAAACTATTTATGAAAAGATTTGTGGGATATCCGTTACGGCCTGGTTTATTGGACGGTAACGAATCTATGCATGCGGAGGTGGCAAGATGGGCGTGGCACTGGCAAGAGCCTTGGAGTCTTATACGATAGACGACATTTATCGTTTGCCGGAGGGACAGAGGGCGGAGCTGATTGACGGACGGCTTTTTATGATGGCGTCTCCAAGCAGGCGGCATCAGGAGATTGTTCATTTTTTAGATAGGACGATAGGGAATTATGTTCAATCCAAGAGAGGGGAGTGCAAGGTGTATCCCGCACCTTTCGCCGTTTTCTTGAACGCGGATGACACGGTTTACGTGGAGCCGGATGTTTCTGTCATATGTGATAAGGGAAAGCTTACGGATGAAGGGTGTCATGGTGCGCCGGACTGGATTGTCGAGGTGGTTTCCCCGACGACCCGTTCGATGGATTATGGTAGAAAACTGTTCAAGTATCACTCTGCCGGCGTCAGGGAATATTGGATCGTGGATTATGATAACAATCAGGTGCTGGTATATGATTTCGCGGGGGATGAAATGACGTACCATTCATTTTCAGACAAGGTGCAGGTCAGGATATATATGGACTTGGAGATTGATTTTTCGGAAATAGACATGGAATGACAAGTATGAGATGGCGGATGCGGGATGGCAGATATGGGATAAAACAGATGCTCTAAAGGAATGATGGAGGTGTGATGATGAATGCCGTAAAGGCGGGGAAGGTTTAAACAATCGAGGATATTTACGCGTTGCCGGACGGAGAACGCGCCGAGCTGATTGACGGGGAAATATGCCTCTTCACGACTCTGCGACCTCACCCATAGGGATTTCAAGGGTTTTCAAGGAAGATGAATGAGGCGTACAAGGACGTACGCCGATTGAAGATGACGCTGAAAACCCTTGAAATCACATGGACCCGGGCGTGTTGTCCTCCGTACACCGACGCTAAGGAAACATGAAAAAATCGGGGTAACAGGATTCGAACCTGCGACCTCGCGGCCCCCAGCCGCGCGCTCTAACCAAACTGAGCCATACCCCGAAATGAATGAAACTATGAAGTTTTACCGTAACCGTTACGCTTTACAAAATGAATACCGTGTTGCAAAGGTGCAGAACTTGTGGAAAAGCCATGGTTTTGCATCTTTTTATGTTATAGGAAATGGGTGAAAAACCAAATAACAGATACATTATATATAAAAATTGGAGAAAAGTAAAGAGAAAAGTTGTTTTTATTTGGAAAAAAAGTTATACTATATTAGGATATGGCAAAAGATGGGATGTTTTAGCGCGTCATGCGGCACTTTTCACCGGTTGCGGGCATGAGGTCCGCGTAAGACGCGCGGGGAAGATAAAGGAGAATACAAATGTGTGGATTTGCTGGTTTTGTAGGTGATGTTGAGAAGCGGAAGGAAGTTTTGGAGAACATGATGAACACGATTGTCCATCGCGGCCCGGACAGCGAGGGAAAGTACGTGGACGAGGACGTGGCGTTGGGGTTTCGGCGCCTGAGTATCATCGACTTGTCCGAGGCGGGCAGTCAGCCCTTATATAATGAAGACAAAAGCAAGGTGCTTGTCTTCAACGGGGAGATTTACAATTATCAGAAGCTTCGCAAAGAGCTGATTGAGGCGGGGCATAAGTTTGTCTCTAACACGGATTCGGAGACGCTTTTGCACGGCTATGAGGAGTGGGGTGAGAAGCTGCTCGACCGTCTGCGGGGGATGTACGCGTTCGTCATCTGGGACGTGCGGGCGAAGAGGCTCTTTGCCGCGCGGGACTTGTTTGGCATCAAGCCGCTTTATTATGCGAGGATGAACGGGAACTTGTTGTTCGGTTCGGAAATCAAGTGCTTCATGGAGCACCCGAAGTTTGACAAGATTTTTAACGAGGAGGCGCTCGGCAATTACCTTTCGTTCCAGTTCGTGCCGACAAACGAGACGTTTTTCAAGGGAGTGTACTGCCTGGAGCCGGGACATTATTTTACCTATGAAAACGGGGAAATGAATATAGTGCGCTATTTCGAGCCGCATTTCACGGGGGACAATACGAAGTCGTTCGAGGAAGTGGTGGACGAGGTCGAGGCGGTGATGAAGGATTCCGTGGCGGCGCACAAAATCAGTGACGTGGAGGTCGCCTCTTACCTTTCCAGCGGGGTGGATTCCAGCTACCTGACCTATCTGGGGCAGGTGGACCATACGTTTACCGTGGGGTTTGACGAGGGAAAGTATAGCGAGATACAAGACGCGAAGGAATTTGCCGAGAGCATCCATATGGAAAATGACGCAAAGGTCATCACGCCGGAGGAATATTGGGACAACTTGTCGGACATCCAGTATTATATGGACGAGCCGGTGGCGGACCCGGCGGCCATCGCCTTGTATTTTTTAAGCAAGGAGGCGGCCAAGAAGGTGAAGGTCGTCTTGTCGGGCGAAGGGTCGGACGAGCTGTTTGGCGGTTACAACATTTATTGCGAGCCGCTCGAGCATACGGCGTTCAACAAGATTCCGCTGGGGATTCGAAGGCTTTTGGCCAAGTTCGCGGAACGTTTCCTGCCGAGGGGCATGAAGGGGCGGGGATTTTTGATGCGCCATGGGAAAACGTTGGAGGAGCGGTATTTTGCCAACGCGACGAACATTTTTACCGAACGGGAGGCCGGCGCGATTTTGCGAAAAGGCTGCGAGCCGGGCATCCAGAAGGTGACGTCGCCGCTCTATGAGCGCGTGCGGGGAAAGGATCCGGTGACGAAGATGCAGTACGTCGATTTGCATTTGTGGCTCGTGCATGACATCCTGATGAAGGGCGACAAGATGGGCATGGCCAATTCCCTCGAGGTGCGTGTGCCGTTTTTGGACAAGGAAGTCTTGAAATTGGCAGAGACGCTGCCGCTTGACTACAAGGTGCGTGCACCCAAGACGAAGGTGGCCCTGCGGGGGGCGGCCGAGAAGGTGATTCGGAGCAAGACGGCGGAAAAGAAGAAGCTGGGATTCCCGATACCGATTCGCGTGTGGCTGAAGGAGGATGCGTATTACCAGCGCGTGCGGGACATGTTTGAGTCCGACGCGGCGAAGAAGTTTTTTGACACGGAGCTTTTGCTTCGGATGCTCGACGAGCACAAGGCGGGGAAAAATCACAATGAAAAGACGGACAATAGCCGCAAGATTTGGACGGTTTACATTTTCCTCGTGTGGTATGACCGTTTCTTCGGACACGGGAGGCCGGTGCACCCGTCCGCGGCAAAGGTGACGGCGGAGGCATAAAATCGAAGGTTCGGACATGGCGTCGCAATTCATATACCGACGCCAACCGTGCCAGAAGGGGAGATATCATGAAAACGGTGCAGGATTCACGGGTGGAAACGATGCATTTGGTGAGGAACAAGCATTTGAATGGTGCGGGACGGCTGTTCGGTGGCATTCTGATGCAGTGGATGGACGAGGTGGCGGCCATTGTTGCCATGCGCCATGCGGGGGGCGCGTGTATTACGGCTTCCGTGGACAACCTGCAGTTCATCCAGGGAGCGCACCAGGGCGACATGGTCGTTTTAATCGGGCGCATCACGTACGTGGGAACCTCGTCAATGGAGGTTCGCGTGGATGTTTACGTGGAGGGCATGGACGGAATGCGTAAAATAATTAACCGGGCTTATTTTACGATGGTCGCGTTGGATGACAAGGAGAGGCCGCGCGAGGTTTCGCGCCTGGAACTCGTGGGCGAGGAAGAACGGGCTGAGTGGGAGGCCGAGAAAAAACGACGCGAGATGCGTATTTTGCGCAGGCGGGAAGGGTTTTAGACGGGATGAAATGTATGCAGGCGGGAAGGGCTTTAGAGATGCTGAAACATGTGTGGGCGGGAAGGAAATTTGATGAAGCCGGAAAAGGCACGGGCGGGAAGGAGTTTGGTTTCAATGGGAAAGGACAACAAAAAGAAACGTTCAGGGACGGTTTTGACTAACGTGTTCTTCGTGTGCATCGGCGGGGTGGCGGGTCTTTTGATTGGCCGTTATTTCGTGGTGGGTGCACTTCGGGAAGGCTTTGTGGACTTGCTTCCCGCCTTGTTCTTGCTGCTTGTCGGCGTGTATCTGGCCACTTTTTTGCAGATTCTGTTTCACGAGGGCGGGCATCTGGTGTTCGGACTGCTGAGCGGGTATCGTTTTTCCTCTTTTCGCATCGGCAGCCTGATGTGGATAGAACAGGACGGAAAAATGAAATTTCGCCGCTTGTCGCTTGCGGGAACCGGCGGGCAGTGCCTGATGAGTCCTCCGCCGATGAAAAACAGCATGTTTCCATACGTCATGTATAATCTTGGCGGCGTGCTGATGAATTTGATCACGGCATCCGTCGCGGCCGGAGTCGCCCTATTGTGCCAGGACATGAGGCTGGTGAACACGTTTTGCGTGATGTTGGCATTGATGGGAATCGCCTTTGCGCTGATGAACGGGATTCCCATGCGCGGGGCGGTCAACAATGACGGGTACAATGCCCTGGATCTGGGAAAGTCACCGCAGGCGTTGCGCGCGTTCTGGCTGCAGATGAAGATAAACGAGCGCGTTGCGGCGGGAGAGCGCTTGCGCGACATGCCCGGCGACTGGTTTTTGATGCCGTCCGATGAAGACATGAAAAACAGCATGGTGGCGGTGCTGGGCGTGTTTGCCTGCAACCGGCTGATGGATGAGAAGCGGTTTGAGGAGGCCGACCGGGAGATGGAGAGACTGCTTTCTTTGGATAGTGGAATCGTGGAACTGCACCGCCGGCTTTTGGTTAATGACCAGATTTATTGCGAGCTGGTAGGGGCGCGCAGGGCAGAACGGCTTGACGCGCTGCGGGACAAGGCGCAGGTAAAGTTTAACAAGTCGATGAAAAACTTTCCGACCGTGCTGCGCACGGAGTACGCATACGCGCTTTTGGCCTGGCACGACGAGAAGAAGGCGGGGGAAATTCGCGATAGGTTCGAGAAAATGGCGAAGCGATACCCGCACCCGCAAGAGGTTGACGCGGAGCGGGAATTGATGGAGAATTTTTGATTGACGAGATTGATTTATATTTACATCCGGCATGGCAACAGAAATCTTCTTTGGCATGTCGAGAAAAGGTTAAGCGATTATGAGAAGAAAATTTGCAAAACCATATTCCGTTTGCTGGGATTTTATGGTATAATTCGGCTTGCCGAAGGCAAAAAGTATAAGGGGATAAAGAAAGGAGAGGAGTATGAAGCAAATAGTATCATGTCTGCTGGCTGTCGTATTGGTTTTTACGCCATGCCTACATATCCGTGCCACGGAAAGCGGGGAGAACGCCGTGGGAAATGACGTGCTGTCAAACGGGCAGGAGGAAAGCCGGGCGGGAAGTGAAACAAGCGGCATGGCGCAGGTTAAGCCTGCCGAAACGGACGGCATGGCAGGGGAAACGAATGAGGTGACGGACGTGGTGCCGGGAGACGGGCTTGCGGAGCCGGTCGGCGAGGCGACGGACGTGGATTCAAAGGACGGTGACGTGGTGCCGGGAGACGGGCTTGCGGAGCCGGCCGGCGAGGCGACGGACGGGAATCCGACGGATGGCGGGTCAAAGGATTTTGGCGTAAAGGAGACGCAAGGGGCAGAGACGGCACCGGTTGGAAATCTGGGGCAGGTTGACGTGTCCATTGTATCGGCACTCGTTTTGGAGCGTGACGTGACATTTACCGTGTCCCTGGGGGAAGAGACGCCGCGGGAGGTCACGCTGGCAAAGGACGACGGGACGGCGGCACAGACGGAAAAGGCCGGGGTCAGCTTCGAGGACCTTGCGCCGGGAAGTTACACGCTGACCGTGTCCGCACCGGGGTTCGCGGCGTATACCCAGACGGTCGTGGTAAATGACCAGGCGTATTTTCTGCAATTGACGACGGGGTTTGTCGGCAATTACACGTATGGGGCGGGAGAGGTGCATCCGGGCGTAATCCTGCTTGGAGACGTGAATGGAGACGGCGCGATTGATACCGCGGACAAGGACGGCCTGGTTACGGCGATTGACCAGGGAGTGGCCGATGGAACCGGCGACCTTAACGGTGACGGGGTTGCGGATCTTGCGGATTTGGAGTATTTTGCGGCAAGCTATCAGCTTGGCGAAGGAATGGACATGCTCTCGGCAGTGGAATATGGAGTCCCTGCAAAGGCGGTGTCGGTAAAAGAAGATGCGAACACGCAGGTCGAGGGGGCGGTGGAAGCCTTGCTGACGAACGAAGGCGGGGGCGTGACATTGCGGCCGGTAAGCGGTTCCATCAGTGGTGACAATCCGGTTGCCCTGGTATTTGATTTTAAAAAGAAGGCGGATTATTCCGTGGGAGCCATGCTCATCGAGACTGGAAAGGACAATCCGATTCGCGCGATACGGCTTGACGTGGAATATGAAGAGGACGGAAGGAACCAGACGGCCACGGTGCCGTTGGTGGTTGGCGTGGATCCGCTCCTCATGGCGGAAAAGATGAGGGCATCCTTGGATGAAAACGGTACGATTACGGTAGATTTCGGAACCCAGATTGCAGTAAAGAAGGTGTCCCTGGTGATTACCGGGATGCAGAATAATAATAATCTGGCCGAGATTTCCAAGGTGGAATTCTTAAACGACCTGCAGAACCGTATTCCGGCACCGGAAATGGATATTCCGGAGGGAGTCGGAGCCGAGGCGGGGAACAAAAATTTCACGTTGACGTGGAATCCGTGCAGGAATGTCACGGGATATGAAGTACGGATTACGTATAACGGCATGGAAGAGGTACGGTACACAAAGAGCAACAGCCTGGCGGTTTCCACTTTTAATGAGGAAAAGCTTGTGAATAACGAACCCTACATGGTGGAGGTGCGTTCAGTCAACGGAACATGGAGAAGCCCGTATGGTGCGGCAATCGAGGTGGTTCCGAAAACAGATAAAAAGCCGGACGCGCCGGACGGACTGAACGTGGCAGGGAACTATAGGGCGGTTGACGCGTCCTGGAAAAACATGGAAGACACCGACACGTATAACCTTTATTACCGGGAGGAAGGCGCGGTAGATTTCACAAAGGTAGAAGGGATTTCGTCCAACCGGTACACGATTTCGGATTTGAAGGACAAGACGGCGTACGAGGTTTACGTGACCGGCGTAAACGAACTTGGCGAGGGCGCGCGGTCGTTGACGGCGAAAGCGGAGACTACCGATCCGAATCCGGCGGACATGCCAAAATATAAGCTGCTCAACACGGGCACCGGAAATGAAGCGGACTCCCATATTGTCAGCGCGACCTATGCAGGTGGAGGCAGTATGCAGGACAGTTCCCTGGATACGGAGAGCGGTACGGCGTGGGGAACCGTTGACAAAAATCCGATATCGGCGTATTTCTGGAATACCTGGGACCAGGGCGGTTTTAATGCCATGGGGAGCCGGGGCTTGACCTATGAGTTTGACCAGGCGTACAAGATACAAAGCTTTGCCCTGCAGGAAGTGTCGGTGCAGAGCGTGCGGTATGGTTACATACGGGTGAGGTATTGGGACGCCGAGAATGGAAACCAAATGGTAGAGCTCGATTGTGGCCAGGTTTCATTGGAGCCGAGAACGGATGAGCAAGGACGGCTTTATTACATGGTCAAGCTTCCGAAAGCGGTGACCACGAGCAAGATTCAGTTCGCGCTGGCACGGAGTGTCGCCAGTGGCACGATTTCGATATCGGAAGTATATTTTTATCATTATGATTCATTAGAAGATGATATCATGGCTCTGTACGCGGACAATCTCCATACCGTGTTGTGCGAAGACGCGGAGGGCAAGATTGAGGATTTGCAGAATCGAATCGACACGAAAGATCTTGTGAGCGGGGAATATCATCCGGACAGGGCGAAATTGCAAAGGGAGCTGGATACGGCAAAGCAGATTCTGGCGGCGGACTTAAGCGAGCCCGTGCGCGTGCATAATGGCATAACGACGAGCGACGTAAACCGCGGGTTTGGCGGCTTGAACGCATGGCAGCCCTTGGGCGTGACCGTGGCGGCCGACGAGCAGATTAGTGTTTATGTCGGGCATAACACGAAGAAAACCGGGGAAAACACGCAGCTGCAGTTGGTGGTGACCCAATATCATGCGGAGTCTTCGAATTTGTTCAAGGTCGTAAAGACATTAAAGATAGGAAAGAATGACATTACCATACCGAAGCTGATTTCCACGGACGTGGAAAAAGGCGGGGCGTTGTACGTGCAGTATACCGGAAGCGGGAATGACGAGTATGCGGTACGCGTGGAAGGCGGCGTGGAGGTTCCGGTTCTGGACTTGTACCAGGTGGCCGGTGAGGAACGTCTGGAGCGCACCCAGGAATACATGGAGGACTTGAAGGCTTATACGGCAGAGATGCAAAAGGTGCATGGTCAGGTTCATAAGGAATCGGATAATGTTTCCGTGGCCTATGAATATGAGGACAAGAATTGTATTCTAGGGGCGTCCGACATCATGCTGGATACGATGCTGTTGTCCTTGCCGGCGCAGCAGGTTCTTGCCGGCTCGGGCGGTTCGGCACAGACGCTGTTAGATTCCCTGGATGCCATGGAGGAGATGATTGACCTTTTCTACCAGCATAAGGGACTGACCGAGAAGGAGAGTGACGGGGCCGGCGCGATTGCGGTGAAAGACCAGTATCCGTCCATGCACCTGAACATCCGCTACCAGAGGATGTTTGCGGGGGCGTTCATGTATGCGTCCGGCAACCACGTTGGAATTGAGTGGAATGAGACGAGGGGCATGGCATCCGGGGTTCCGGTGCAGGCGGATGCAGATGGACGGTACCAGGGCGGTCATTATTTTGGATGGGGAATCGCCCACGAAATCGGGCATTGTATCAACCAGGGCGCCTACGCGGTGGCGGAGGTCACGAACAACTATTATTCCGTGCTGGCACAGGCGCAAGATAACAACGGGAGCGTGCGTTTCCAATATGGCAAGGTATATGAAAAGGTGACTTCCGGTACGAAGGGAAGGGCCTCCAACGTATTTACGCAGTTGGGCATGTACTGGCAGCTTCATTTGGCATATGACGACGGTTATAACTATAAGACCTACGAGAGTTACACGGAGCAGTTGGAGAATTTGTTCTTTGCCCGGGTGGACACCTATGCGAGGGATACGGCGAAGGCGCCCGCGCCGGGAGGAATTGCACTGGTGCTGACCGGTGACACGGACCAGAACCTGATGCGCCTTTCTTGTGCGGCGGCCGAAAAGAACCTGCTGGCGTTTTTTGAACGCTGGGGCATGACGCCGAACGAGGAGACAAAGCAATATGCCGGACAGTTCGTGGAGGAGACGAGGGCACTTTACTATGTGGATGACGACTCCCGCGTTTATCGGCTGACGCATGGCGGCAGCAGGCTTACAACGGACGGCACGACGGAAGTACTCGCGGCCGCGACTTCCGCACGGATTGACGCGGATGCCAAGAACCGGGTGAACTTCCAGTTCGTACTTTCGGACGCGGGCAGGGATGATATCCTGGGGTACGAGGTCGTGCGTTGCACCATGTCCGGGAACGAAGTGGATAAAGTGGTGGCTGGCTTTACGACGGAGAGCACGTTCAGCGATTTTGTGACGACGATGAACAATCGTGTTGTAACTTATGAGGTTACGGCGATTGACAAGTATCTGAACCGTTCCGCGGTATTGATTTTGGATCCGTTGAAGATTGAGCATAACGGCAATATTGACAAGGCGGGGTGGACGGTAAGTGCAAGCGGCATCACGTCGGCGGAGGAAGGCTACGAAGGAAGCGAAGAAGATCCGTGTGCAAAAACGCCGGGGAAAGCAATCGACAAGGTGATTGACAATAATGGCAGTACGACCTATCTTGGCACGGCCGGGCAAAATGCGGAAGTGGTTCTGGAATTTAACCGGCAGCTTACGATTACCGGATTTGAGTACAAGGCAGATCCGAATGCGGGCGGAGAGCAGGTCCAGGACTATACGGTGTATGTCCGAAACGCACAGGACGGATGGACGGAGGTTGCCGACGGCACGTTCGACACATCCGGAGGGAAAGCGGCGTGGACGGTTTACTTCAGCAGCCAGACAGAAGGAAACATAGCGGCCCACGACACGACGGCGATGCGGCTGCTGATTAAGAACAAGGAAGGAAAGCAGATTGCAATTACGGAATTGGACGTCCTGGGCGTGACCGGGGATAACGTGGAGTTACAGAGCACCTTGGACGGGACTCCGGCCATCGGAAAATTGACGGCGGATTATAAGTACGGAACAAATGTGGATGACGTGATTCCTGCAGGTTCGATTATATTTACCGGAGTTTATAAGGGAAATCCAGCCTATAACGTGGTGCTTCTGTATGACCAGGACGGTAACATCGTCAGTGGCACCGGGGCAAACGGCGAGCGAAAAGCGTACCATATTTTCCAGGCGAACGTGCCGGAGGACGGGCCGATTCAGGAGGTTTATGATGGAACGTGGATTTACTGGATCGAGCCGCAGGACACGGTGAACCTGGAGGCATTGACCAAGGTGCGGGCAGAATTATACCGCGTGGACGACGCCATGACCAACCAGGGACAGAGACTGGTCAGCGATTCCTTCTTTGTGAACGTGGAAGCAAATAGTCCGGAGGAATTGAAGCCGATTACCCTGACTTCGAATCAGGGCGGCAATTGATGAAAGGTTACAATTCACGGGACCGCGCGCTTGCCGCGCGGCCACCGTCCAATAAAGTGATGGCGACAGTGGGCATCCAGCCCATTGCCGCAGGTAATTTAAAATGGATGGATGCCGTTACAATTCGCGGCCGGTTAGGCCGTGAATTGTAACGATGGAGGGAGCAGGACATGAAGAAATATATAAGGGGAATCATCATGGCGGTGTTCGCATTTGTCGCAATACTGCCGCAGCAGGTGCAGGCGGAGGATACGGGAGAGGTTCTGTTGGAGAAAAACGAGACGCAGACGGCGGTGGTCGTAAAGGTACAGATTCCAAATGCAGAGCAAGAACGCATATCCTCCCTGCAGCTGAAGCTTTTGGTGAAAGACGCGGCGGGGAATCCAGCCGGGGAGGAGATTTTGGGAAGAATCGCAAGTCTGGCCTTTACGTTCGACGACGGTATTTCCGGGAAAGCAAAAATATTGGAGCAGATTTACCATGAGGACACGGGCAGCCTGAACATTTATATTTCTGGAACGGAGCCTTTGTTTTCCGGCCAGGATAAGAACTTGCTGACGGTCGGGTGCGTGTCGGCGGTTATTCTGGGGGAAGAGGACATGGAGATTTACCTGGGAACGGATGCGGATTCCTTGCAGGTAGTGAAAGGGAGAAGCGTGGTTTCTATTTTAAGCGAGGTGCAGCCGGTTTCTTTTAAAGTTGCAGGAAATCCGTCGGATGTGCAGGATCCGGAGAATCCACAAGATCCAGAGTATCCGGGCGGGCAGCTTCCGGCGGTTGACAAGTCGAAGCTGGAAAGCGTGCTTTTGCGGGCCTCGGAATATGCGGAAACAGAGTATACGGGCGAAAGCTATGGGATTTTGAAAAAGGCGGTGGAAGAAGGACGGGCCGTCTATGACAAGCAGGATGCCTCACAAGCGGAGGTGGACGAGGCGGTGCGTTCGATTGAGAACGCGATTGGAGGCCTCGTGCCCATCACAAAATCCAGCGCGGAGCCGTCACAAGAGGAACTTGCCAAAAATCCGGGCAGGCCGGCCGTCCAAACGGGAGATTTTTCGTTCATCTGGATATACGGAGCCACGATGATTTTAAGCGCGGGGTTTTTATTCATGGCGTGGAGGCGAATACGGCGGTGTCCGTAACGGAATGAAGAGGCAGGCGCACAAAGATGTATTTTGTCAGCATAGCTGACTTGTGCGCCGCCACGAGAACGCCGGTGGCGTTCTTGAATGAAAAACAAGACTTTGGGGCGCCTTTCTTGCGGAGGGCGCCCTAAACGGTGGTGATGGAATGAAGTGCGGGAGGAGAAGGACGATGAAGCGGCAGGCGGTAAACCCATATTTGCCGGGCTACGAGTATGTCCCGGACGGAGAGCCTTATGAATTTGACGGCAGGATTTACGTGTATGGTTCCCACGACGGCTTTGGCAGCCCGATTTTTTGCGTCAACGACTATGTCTGCTGGTCGGCGCCGGTGGACGACTTGGGCGACTGGCGCTACGAGGGGGTAATTTATCGGAAGAACCAGGATCCGAAGAACCGCCTGGGGCTTCGGCTTTTGTTCGCGCCGGACGTGGCGCGTGGCGCGGATGGGAGGTTTTACCTATATTATGCGTTTGACTTCATGGGCATGATGGGCGTGGCGGTGAGCGACCGCCCGGCGGGGCCGTATGCGTTTTATGGCCACGTACATTATGCGGACAGCCTGATTTGGGGGCGTAAGAAGGGCGATTCGTTCCCCTTCGACCCGGGCGTGCTCGTGGACGACGACGGGCGCGTGTACCTTTATTCGGGATTTTACACGAAGATGCCGGCCATCGTGACCGGTGGGCGGTCGCTTCGATACGAAGGGGGGTACGTGTTGGAGTTGGAGCCGGACATGGCGACGGTCAAGACCCCGGAGAAGTTATTGTTTCCCAAGGAGGGCGCGGGTTCCTTTGCAAACCATGAGTTTTTCGAGGCCAGTTCCATCCGCAAATATGAGGGGAAATATTATTTTGTCTATTCCTCGCGCCATAATCATGAGCTTTGTTATGCCGTAAGCGACCACCCGGACAAGGATTTCGTGTACGGGGGGACGCTAATCAGCAACGGGGACTTGTTCTTGGACGGGAACGAGGACGAGGGGCATGCGAAGAATTACATTGGCAATAATCACGGAGGCATGCTTTGCCTGGACGGGCAGTACTACATCTTCTATCACCGGCATACGAACCGCGGCTCCTACGCCCGCCAGACTTGTGCGGAACTGTTGCGGCGTGGGGAGGACGGTGGTTTTTGCCAGGCCGAGATGACAAGTTGCGGGTTGAATGGCGGGCCGCTTCTTGGGGAGGGACGCTACGAGGCACGAATTGCCTGCAACCTCTGGAGCACGCGGGGCAGCGGGCGTTACGACGTGTCATTCGCACGGCTTCGTTACGCGAAACACCCCTTCATCACGCAGGACAAACGGGACGGGGACGAGACGGCGGTACAATACATTGCCAATATGAGGGACGGGGCCGTGGCCGGATATAAGTATTTTGACATGGGCAGGGCGCGGGGGCTTTCGGTCGAGGTCTCGGGAAGTGCGAGCGGCGTGTTTCGTGTTTATTGCGACGAGGCGTTTTGCCACCTCGTCGCGGAGGTGCCAATTGACGTCCACGGGAAGGAAGTCAAAGAATGTTCGGCAGAGCTTGAGCGGGAAAAGCTGACCGCGGACGCGGTGCCCTTGTATTTCAAATACGCGGGGCAGGGAAAACTGAACTTTTATGGATTTTCATTTCGGTAGCGTCGGTGTACAGATGGCAAGCCTCTTGAAAAAAAGGCATGAGAAAAATAAGATACCTTTGTAGTTACCGCTCCCGATATTCTTTCGGCGTCATGCCGGTACGTTTTTTGAACACGTTTTGAAAATAGCCCTGGGAGGAGAAGCCGAGGAAGGTACTGATTTCCAAGATGCTTTTTTCGGTGTTTTTCAAATAGTCCATGGCCTTTTTGATTTTCTGTTCTTGAATGTAATCGGTCAAAGTGGTGCCGGTTTCTCTTTTGAACTTGGCGGAGAGGTGGCTTCGGCTTACTCCTAAATCCTTTGCCATCTGTTCCACGCCGATGTTCCCGGTCAGGTGTTCGCGTACGTATCCGGTCACGCCGCGCAGGAAGCGGTCGTAATGCAGCCCTTTCTGTTGTTCGGCCACGAGGGAGGCGAAGTCCATGACCATGTTGTACTGCAGGTTTCGGATTTGTTCCGGGGCGTTTAACCGTTCGCAACGCTGGATATAGCGGTCGCTCAGGGACAAGGCTTCCTCGGCCGGCAGGCCGCCGGCCATCGCCGCCCGGGAGACGAGCGTGGCGGTGGTGATGAAAATGTTCTTTGTCTGCCGCAGGTAATTGTCCGCGGTCTTTCCCGCCCGGCCGGCGGTTCGTTTGGAAAAAAGGGTGTTCAAGTCATCCAAATTCCCATTCGTGATGCAGGAAAGCATCCGCCGTTCGAAATCCATCGTGTCGTGGTTGGAAAAGAAGTCCCTGGGTTTGGGCCCGGTCACGGGAAGTTTCCCCGCCGCTTTCCTTTCTTTCGGGGAAGGGCCGGGGCGAGAGCCATATAGCGTGAAATTGGTCGACGTCATCTTTTTTTCGCTGAGAAAATAGTATATCAGGCAAAGCTCGCGCAGGAACAATTCCAGGGGCATGTGCGTGATGCCAAGCATCAGGCTTGAATATTGTTCGAAATAATTTTGCCGAATGCCCAGTTCGAACATGAACTCACGGATGCGCGGGCGGGGAGGCGACATTTCGAAGGTGGGGCCGAGGACGAGGGTGTGCGCTTCATGGTTTATGATGCCGTAAAACTGGTCGTAGGGGGTGACGTAGTAGCTGACCGCCTGTCTGACTTGGAGCAGATCGTCTAAATAGATGGCGGCTGGATCGACGGGGAAGCCGCAGGGGTCGTGGAAGGAAACCGGCGTGCTTTCTTTGTAAACGCGTACCATGATGCGGGTGAGGCTGGAAATGTGTTCCGCGATATAGTCGTAGTCGATGTCTCGGTTGTGGGATCGGGAAGTCGTGTTCTCGTTGTTCATTTTTTAAATCCTTTCTTTTTCCCAGAGTTTATAATACAATTTTACAATATGTCAAATAAAAATACAATAGTATGATGGCGGAAAAGAGTATAATAGAAATGTATTACGATTCGGTATTGCGTCAATGCGGGCTAAATGCTAATTAAGCAGGCGGAAATCCGTGAGAGGAATGAAAAGAAGAGGAATGCGGAAGGCTGATGGAAGGGACGGGTGTTTTGCCGATGTCTAAAAATATGAAAAAGAGAGGTAAGAAGGATGAGCATTTTGCATGCGGGTTTGTTTCAGATGATGTACAAGGGAAAGGAAGAATACGCGCCGGGAAATCCCCCCGACTACGCTGCCCGCCGGGCGCGGGGGAGCGCCATGCCGATTCGGGAGAAGAAGGGAATTTCGGTCTTGCGTTATGACAAGGACGGCGTGCAGGGAGAATTTTTAAGAAGTGGGAAAAATTCGTCAAAACATATCGTGTTTTGCATTCACGGTGGCGGGTTCGTGGCCGGATCGGCCAGGGAAAAGCGGGAATGGGGTTACTGGATGGTGGAAGAGGGTGGATATAACGTGTTTTGCAATGATTACCGCCTGGCTCCCGAGCATCCGTTTCCGTGTGGGGCCGAGGACTGTTTGGCGGCGTACAGGATGCTTTTGAATAACTACGAGGCCGACCATATTTGCCTGGTGGGCGACAGTGCCGGGGGAAACCTCGTGCTGTCCCTTGTGCTACAGGTGCGGGACGCGAATCTTCCGTTGCCGAAATGCGTGGTCGCGATGTCACCCTGCGTCCAGTTTGACCAGAGGTTTCCCTCGTTTGACGACAACGTGGAAAGCGACTGCATGCTAGGTTCCAGTTTCTTGCAGGAAGTGGGGGACGTGTATTTACAGTCAAAGCCGGAGAATTTTAAAAATCCATACGCGGCGCCGCTATATGGGGATTTGTCCGCGTTCCCGCCGACCTACCTTGTCGTTTCGGACTCGGAATGCTTGTATGACGATTCACGCCATATGGCCGAGGCGTTAAAGGCGGCCGGGCGGGAGTGCACGTTGGACGTGTACCATGACCTGATGCACGTGTTCGCGACGATTCCGATGCTGCCGGAGAGCAAGCCGGCCCTGGAGAAAATAAAGGCATTTATGGACGGGCAGTTTGGCAGGTGACTTGTTACGATTGCGCCATTGCCGGACGGCCGCGAGGAGACGGTCGGGGCGGGAACGTGGACGTTTTAAAAAAGGATAGGAAAAAAATCAAAAGAAAAAAATGAGTGCCGGCTCGGCCTTGGCCGGACTGGCATAAAGGCAAGGAGGACGAATTCATGCTTAAAATAAGGGATGTTTGTTGTGAACGTGTTTGCAGGCCGCTGGCGGTTACGGTTGAACGGCCGAGATTTTCATGGAAGGTCTGGTCAGACGAAACGGACGTGTATCAGGCGGCCTACAAAATCGTGGTTCAGAAGGAAGATGGGAGTGTCATGTGGGACAGCGGTGTCGTAAAAAGTAGTCAGAGCATTGATATTTCTTATGACGGATTCGGTCTGGAATCTGCGACCAGGTATGCGTATCAAGTCATGATATGGGACAACCAGGGGAACGAGGCTGGAAGCGAGGGGGAATTTTTTGAAACCGCGTTTTACAACCTGAACGACTGGCAGGCGAGATGGATGGAACCGGATCCGCTGCCGCAGCTTGCCAAGAACCCGCTGGAGGGGGCGAAAAAGGCGTGGGAGGAGGCGGTTGCCGCGATGATGCGCGGGGAAGGCGCGGCCATGCTTTCGGACGAGGAAAACAATAGGGCGCAAGATTTGGAACCATATGACCCGCCCGTGCGGATGCGGCGGCAATTTAGCTTGGAAAAAGAGGTCAGAAGGGCGCGGTTGTACGTGACGGCGCATGGCATTTACGAAGTGAAAATCAACGGCAAGGCAGTGACAAAGTCCGTTTTAAATCCAGGTTTCACGACGTACGACAAGCGGATAAAATACCAGGTGTTCCCGGTTGAGGAGTTGCTTCTAACGGGAGAAAACGCGATTGCGGCCACGGTGGCGGATGGCTGGTACAAGGGAAAGATCGCCCTTGGCAGGGGCTGTGAATATGGGGAAGTGCCGGGACTTTTGCTACAGATGGAAGTGGAATTTACGGATGGCTCGAAAACAGTTCTTTGCTCGGACGAGTCGTGGCGTTATTCGTTTGACGGGCCAATCCGCATGGCGGACTTGTTTCTAGGACAGACCGTGGATGGAAGGATGGAAGACGGGGATCCTTCTCTCTCCACTTATGACGCGTGCACGTGGAAAAATGTCGTGCCAAAACAAAAGCCGGCGTGGATGCCGGATGCTCAGATTTCGCCGTTGGCGGGAGTGGTTGCCGAGATTTGTGCCCGGAAGGTCTGGGTCGCGCCCAACAAGGACATGCTGGTGGACTTCGGGCAGAACATGGCGGGCACGATTCGTGTGGAAATCCATGGGGTGGCAGGAGAGGAAATCACGTTCGAGCATGGCGAGGTTCTGGACAAGGATGGAAACTTTACCTACGCGTTTGAAAATGACGAGACGCGGGCACAGCGGGACTGTTATATCTGTAATGGAAACGGGACGGAGATATTCGCGCCGCAGTTTACCTACCATGGTTTCCGCTATGTGCGGGTGAAAGGGGGACATGGCTGGACGAAGGAACAGTTCACCGCCCTGGCCATCGGCACGGATAATCCGCGGACGGGAGCATTTGCTTGTTCGGATGAGAGGTTGAACCAACTACAGAAGAACATTTGTTGGAGCCAGCGCTCAAACAATGTCACGATACCGACGGACTGCCCCACGAGGGAAAAAGCGGGCTGGACGGGAGACGTGGTCATATACGGGGCGACCGCGCTTTATAACCAGGACATGACGGCATTTTACGAGGACTGGTTAAAGAGCGTGCGGCTGGAGCAGCTGGAAAACGGCCATGTGTTAAACACGGTGCCGTTGATTAAAAATTATGTCCAACAGACGATGGCGGGGTCGCTTGGCTGGGGGGACGTGATTTTGACGCTTCCCTTGCAGCTGTATTCCCTGCAAGGGGATAGGCGGGCTTTGGAGGAGAATTATGCCGCCATGGAAAAATGGGTGGGGGCGATGAGACGCGCCGCCTTTGAACTTCCGGTGGGAAACCCGATGGGAGGAATCTCGCGGGAGGAATTTGAATCCATGCCTTTGCGCAGGCAGGAAAACCAACATTATTTAATCAATACGGGATTTCATTTTGGGGACTGGCTGGTTCCGAGCGTGAAAAACGCGGAAGGATTTTCCGACGGGCCGGCCTCGTCCTTCCTGACGATGAATTACGTGGACACGGCACTTCTGGCGGCGGCCGCGGACATGTTTGCCGAGGCTTCCGGGGTACTTGGGAATTTGGAAAAAGAGAAGGAGTACCGCGAGTATGCCGCGAGGGTGCGCGAGGCGTTTGATGAGGAATACGTCGACCAGGCGGGAAGGATTCGGCAGGAAATGCAGGGAAACTATATTTTGGCGTTGAAGTACCACATGGTTCCGAAGGAAAAGGAGGCCGTGCTGGCGAAGCGGTTGGCCGAGCTGGTTCGTGAGAACGGGGATTGCCTGGATACCGGGTTCATGTCGGTTCCATACTTGTTGGACGTGTTGTGTGATTACGGATATGAGGAGACGGCGTGGAACGTCTTGTGGCAGACGAAGTGCCCTTCCTGGTTGTACGAGATTGAACGTGGGGCCACGACAGTATGGGAAAACTGGGATGCGATCAAGGAAGACGGGACGGTGGACAAGTGCTCTTTTAATCATTATGCTTTTGGATGTGTCGGGGATTTCCTATATCGCCGTATCGTGGGGATCCAAAACGCGGGGATTGCCTATGACAAAATCCGCGTGGAACCCATGTACCGATGCGGCCTTGACTGGGCGGAAGGAAGGTATGAAAGTCCGCGCGGCCTGATTCGAATCAGGTGGGAGAAGCAGACGCGAAAAGACGGTAGTGGGGACTCGTGCGGATATCATGTTTCAGGGGAGCTTCCGGCAAACACGGGTGCGGTACTCGTGCTCCCGGACGGCAGTGAAAAAGAGTTGGGAAATGGGAGCTTTTGCCTTAAAATATGACATGGAAGACAAAATGGCGATAGCGAAAACTCGTTTTTAAGCGTATACGTGTAAAAAATTACAAAAATGGAGAAAATATCTTTTCACATCCGAAAAAATATGATATAGTAGAACGTAGTATTAAAAACCATGTAAAATGGAAAACTATTATAGAAAATGTAGTTTCGGAGGGAAAAGATATGGGATACAAGGTGATTGTCGACAGTTGCGGGGAACTGACGGAGGAGATGAGAAAGTCGGGGCTCATTGAGAACGTGTCGTTGTCCATGCAGGTAGGCGCAGAAACCGTCGTGGACGATGAGACATTTAACCAGGCGGAGTTTCTTCGCAAGGTGGCGGAGTGCAAGGAAGCCCCAAAGTCTTCTTGTCCGTCGCCGAAGCAATATATGGAGAGGTACCTCGGCCCGGAGGAACGGGTTTACGCCGTCACCTTGTCGGCGGAACTGAGCGGCTCTTACAACAGCGCAGAACTGGGGAAGAAGTTGTTTTATGAGGAGCACGCGGAGGAAGCGGGGAAAAAGCAGGTTCACGTGTTCAATTCCTGCTCGGCCTCGATTGGGCAGACACTGATTGCACTGAAGGTGCAGGAGTGCGAGGAGGCGGGGATGTCGTTCGACGCGGTCGTGGAGGCGGTGGAGGCCTACATTGAAAGCCAGCATACGTACTTCGTGTTGGAAAACCTGGACACGCTGCGTAAAAACGGCCGCCTTACCGGTATCAAGTCGTTGGTGGCGGGGGCGTTAAACATCCGCCCGGTCATGGGCTCCACCCCGGACGGGAACATTTGCCAGAAGGGGCAGGCGCGGGGCGTGAACCGTGCCCTTGCCAAGATGGTGGACTTCATCGTGGCGGAGGCCGGGGACGCGAAGGAGAAGATCCTGGCCATTTCCCATTGTAACTGCGAGGCGCGGGCGTTGGAAGTGAGGCGGATGATTTTGGAAAAATTGCATGTCAGGGACTGTTTCGTACTGGACACGGCGGGCATCAGTTCCATGTATGCAAATGATGGTGGAATTATTGTTGTAGTTTGAGAAAAAATGTGCTATGATAGTTACAATGTCCATGGGACGGGGCAAATTTCCCGAAGGCGGGGATGAGGATCGCGCGTTGATGCTTCGGACCGGCATGAAATTTCATAACGAAGGAGTTTTGACAATATGAGTCAGCAGAAGGTGGATCAATATAAGAAAGAAAAGGCGAACCGCAAGCAGATTATGAAAAAGCAGCGTGTCATGGGCGTGGTAAGGACGTGCGCCGTCACCGTGGTGGCGTTGGCATTGGTCGGGTGGATCGGGTTCTCCGTGTATGACAGCTATACGTCGAACCAGGAGCGGCCGTCGGTGGAGATTAACTATGACGCGGTGACGAATTATATGAGCGGGCTTTCCGAGTGAATCGGGGCTTGCGGAAGAATGACTTTAGAGGAAATATAAGGCATTTTCCAATAGAATCTTTTATTGTTACGCCGAGGGAGATGTTGAAGATTTTAGAAAGTGAATAAGACGACGGGATTTGTTATTTGGAAAGCCATTATGGAGTATTTACACTTCATGGTGGCTTTCTTTTTTACTTCGCCTTGCAAAGCCGCCATGAAAAAAAATAAAAAAGGGGGTTGAAATTATGGCCGAGGTGGAGTACAATGGTGGCATGTGGTAGGAAAGTGGTGATTTGTGGAAGAAAGTGGTGAAAGGGGAAACCACGGACGCGCCAATGGCCGAACGGACGCGGGAGGATACGCCATGCGGGCGTATGGCCACGTGTCGTGGCGGGACGCGTTAGCAAAAGAAGGAGTTCTAAATGTTACTTGGGGAGTTCAATCACAGTATTGATGAAAAGGGGCGATTGATTATCCCGGCCAAGCTGCGTGACGACTTAGGGGAGAATTTCGTCATCTGTAATGGCCTGGAGGGCTGTCTTTTTGTCTATTCCCGGGAAGAGTGGAACAAATTCGTCACCGAACTGGAAGCACTGCCACGGATGAGTAAGGATGCCAGAATTTACAAACGATATTTTTTCGGAAGCGCTTCGGAGGGAACCTTTGACAAACAGGGGAGAGTCCTGGTTCCGCCGCCGCTACGGAAGACCGCGAATCTTGAAAAGGACGTCGTCCTCGTGGGAGTTCAAGATCACGTGGAGATATGGGACAAGGCACGCTGGGAGGACGAGAGCATCGTGAGCGAAGGGGAGCTGGACGCGATTGCGGAGCGAATCCTGGGCGGCATATAAAGGCCGCGCAAAACGGAAAGCGTTTTTGGCGGCGTTGAAAGACCTTGTGGATGTGCCCGGACCCTGGGGAGTGTCCGGGTACATGGATAAGGGGATTTCGTCCCACGACAAGGTTCGGCCTTGGCCGGATTGTTGCGAGATAGGAGAACGACATGGCATTTCGACACACATCAGTTTTACTTGAAGAGACGGTAGATGGCCTGAGGGTGAAGCCGGACGGCATTTACGTGGATGCGACGCTGGGCGGGGGAGGACATGCACATGAAATCCTGAAAAGGCTCGGTGATAAGGGGAAACTTGTAGGAATAGATCAGGACGGGGCCGCCATCGAGGCGGCAAGTGAAAGGCTGCGCGGGTTTGGGGAGCGTGTCACGGTGATTCGCAGCAATTATTGTGACATGGAACGGTGCCTGCAGTCGATTGGTATTGAAAAGGTCGATGGGATCGTGCTTGATTTGGGCGTATCGTCTTACCAGTTGGATACGGCGGATCGGGGATTCTCCTATCGCATGGATGCACCCTTGGACATGAGGATGGATTTGCGCCAGCGGACGACGGCGAGGGACATCGTCAATACCTATGGAGAGATGGAGCTGTTCCGCGTCATAAGGGATTATGGCGAGGACCGTTTCGCGAAAAACATTGCCCGGCACATCGTGGCGGAGCGGGAAAAGGGACCGATTGAGACGACGGGACAGCTGGGCGAAATCATCAGCCGCGCGATCCCGATGAAGATTCGGAAAAACTCGGGGCATCCGGCCAAACGGACGTTCCAGGCGCTTCGTATCGAGTTGAACCATGAGCTGGAGGTGCTGAAAAGTTCGCTCGACGGGATGATTGAACTGCTCGCGCCGGGCGGCCGGATATGCATCATCACGTTCCATTCGTTGGAGGATCGGATCGTGAAAGGCGCGTTTCGCAAGAACGAGAATCCGTGCGTGTGTCCGAGCCACTTTCCGGTTTGCGTGTGCGGGAACGTGTCGAAGGGGCGGGTGGTCACGAAAAAACCGATTCTCCCCAGCGAAAGAGAACTGGAGCATAACAAGCGCGCGGCCAGCGCAAAGCTCAGGGTATTCGAGCGCGGCTGAATGACAGGAAGCATTGGCAAGCGGGCATGCCGTGCCACATGCATGAGCCGGGGCATTTCGCATGTTTCGTGAAAGCCGGGGGCACGACGGGAAGAGACAAGGAAAGGGGACGTTTTAAATGGCGGCAGCAAGACATACGGCCAGACAAAGACGGTACGATACAGAAAGACAACGGAACATGTATGTTTATGGGAACGCCGTCCCGAAGCAGGAAGTGGCACCGAAGAGGACGCCGAAAAAGAGCCCGGGGCCGAAGGCCACGGCAAGGCGGAAGGCACATCGGAAGAAAAACGCGGCGGTGGGCATCAACCCGGTATACATGGCCTTTTTGTCGGCGGCGGCAGCGGTGGCGGTGATTATTTGCGTGGGATACTTGTGCCTGCAGGCGGAGATTGTCAACAGGTCCGAGCGTGTCGCGAGCTTGCAGGAAGAACTGGCAGACCTGAACGAGCAAAACACGACGGCTTATAACGCGGCGGAATCTTCCGTCAATCTGGAGGCGGTGTGGGAGCGTGCCACCGGGGAGATGGGGATGGTGTATGCCGCCGAGGGAAACCTGGTGGAATATGAAAGCCCCGAGGAAGACAGCGTGGTGCAGTTTGGGGACATTCCGGCGAACGGGATTGTCGTGCAGAAGTAAGGGGAATCATGGCAGGGAAGAGAAAGAAAAAGGGCAGGTTTGAGTTTCTAAAGAAAAAATTTCCAAAAAGGATGCAAGGAAAGCTGGTATTGGTGTTCGTGGTAATCATACTGGCTTTTGTTGTCCTAATAGGAAGAATCACGCACATCAACGCGACGAAGGGGAGCGGTTACACGAAAATCGTGCTGGATCAGCAGGAGTACTCAAGCCGCGTCATTCCCTACCGGCGGGGCGACATCGTCGACCGCAACGGAACCAAGATTGCCGTAAGCGAGAGGGTTTACAATGTTATTTTGGACGTATACGTGATGTCGGACAAAGAGGAGTACCTGGAGCCGACGGTGGGCGTGCTGGTGGAATGCTTCGGCTTGGAGGAGGGCGAAGTCCGCAAGACGATCGCGGAGAACGAGGAAAGCCGTTACGTCGTGATGGCCAAGGGGATTGACTATAAGACGGCGAAAGCATTTCAGGAAATTGACGAAGACGAGGAACATTACCCGGACGTGAAGGGAATTTGGCTGGAGGAAGATTACAAGCGGACGTACCCGTACGGGACGCTGGCGTGCGACGTGATAGGTTTTTCCGTGTCGGGCAACCTTGGGGCGGCCGGCATCGAGAGCGCCTATAACGACGTGTTGAATGGCACCGACGGGAGGGAATATGGCTATTTCGCGGACAAGTCTTCCGTGGAGAGAACCGTGAAGGAGTCCAAGGACGGGAACACGGTGGTTTCCACGATTGACATCACGTTGCAGGGCATCGTGGAGAAACATGTCCGCCAGTTCAACGAGGAACATAAAGGGGAGGAAGATCCGGAGCGTCTCGGCAGCAAAAACACGGCGGTCATCATCATGGATCCGAACAACGCGGAAATACTGGCGATGGCCTCGTATCCCGACTTTGACTTGAACGACCCGCGGGACTTGTCCTTGTTTTATTTCGAGGAAGAGTGGGACGCGCTGTCCGAGGAGGAGCAGGTGAACGCGATGAACGAGCTGTGGCGCAATTTCTGCGTCAGTGACGCGTACGAGCCGGGGTCGGTCATGAAGCCCTTCAGCGTGGCGGCGGCGTTGGAGACGGGTTCCATCAAGGGCGACGAACGCTACGAGTGCAACGGCTACCTCCATGTGGGGGACAATGACATCGCCTGCCACAACACGTCCGGGCATGGTTGGCAGAACGTGGAGGAATCGGTGGCAAATTCCTGCAACGTGGCCTTGATGAAAATGTCGGAAAGTATCGGGGCGGACAATTTCGTGCGCTACCAGCATATTTTCGGTTTTGGGGAATATACCGGCATCGACCTTCCAGGAGAGGCGTACACGGAAGGGCTTTTATATACGGAGGAGACGATGAAGCCGGTCGATTTGGCAACGAATTCCTTCGGGCAATGCTTCAACGTGAGCATGATACAGATGGCGGCGGCTTTCTGTTCTCTGGTTAACGGTGGATATTATTATGAACCGCATGTCGTGAGGCAGATTCAGGACGAGAACGGAAAGGTCATCGAGACCAGGCAGCCGGTATTGCTTCGGCAGACCATCTCGGAGGAAACGTCGCAACAATTGAAGCCATACTTGCGGGCCGTGATGGAATATGGGACGGGCAAGAAGATTAAGGTGGAAGGGTACGATGTGGGGGGGAAGACCGGCACGGCGGAAAAGCTTCCCCGCGCCGACGGCAAGCACCTCCTTTCCTTCATTGGCTTTGCCCCGGTGGAGAATCCGGAAGTGCTCGTCTATGTGGTGATTGACGAGGCCAACGTGGCCGACCAGGCCAACGGCCGTCTCGTGCAAGGACTGGCGCATGACATCATGACGGACGCGTTTCCTTACCTGGGCATCACGAAGGCGGGGGAGGCGCCCGGGGGGGACGGCGGGCAGGAAGAAAATGGCCAGGAGGAGCCGGATACCTACACGGATCACGACGTAAATTATACGGACACCTATCAAAACGGGGATGGCAATTATGCGAACGAGGATTACGCGCCGGATCACACGGACTGGGTTTCGGGCGACGGGCGGGAAGAATAATGCCGGGCGGAGGCGCCAAAGCGGCGGCGCAGAAGAGCGCGGCCGCATGGATGGCATGTGCCGGATGTAAACCATGCGGTAAAAACAAGAATAACCTTGCAAAGGATATAATATGTTATAGTAATATCTTTTGTAAGGTTTTTCTATGAAAAATAAGACATATAATAAGAAGAAGGTGCTGGTCGTCTTTCTGGTGGCCGTGGCACTCGTCCTGACGCTGATTGGACGGCTTGTCTATCTCATGGTCTTTGACGCGGAGTATTACCAGGAACTGGCCGAGGCCCTGCATGAGAGGGAACGGGAAATCAAGGCGGCGCGGGGGGAAATCGTGGACCGGAACGGAACCGTGCTGGCGACGAACAAGACGGTCTGCACCATCTCGGTCGTCCATAGCCAGTTGAAGGAACCGGAGGAGGTCATCGCCATCCTCTCAAAGGAACTGGGGCTGGACGAGAGTGCCGTGAGGAAGCGGGTGGAAAAAGTTTCCTCGATGGAGAAGATAAAGACGAACGTGGAGAAGGAGGTGGGGGACCGTATCCGCAATTACAACCTGGCGGGGGTGAAGGTGGATGAGGATTACAAAAGGTACTACCCGTATGACGAGGTGGGTTCCAAGGTGCTGGGGTTCACGGGAGGCGACAACCAGGGCATCATCGGCCTGGAGGTCAAGTACGAGAGTTATTTGAAGGGAATCAACGGGACGATCCTGACGGTCACGGACGCGCGGGGAATCGAGCTGGAGGGCGTGGCGGAAGACCGTGTCGAGCCGGTGCCGGGAAACACGCTCCGGATTAGCATGGATTACAACCTTCAGGCGTACTGCCAGCAGGCCGCGGAAAAAGTGATGGAGGAAAAGCAGGCGGACGGGGTGTCGGTGATTTTGATGAATCCGCAAAACGGGGAGATTTACGCGATGGTGAACGTCCCGGAATTCAATTTGAACGACCCGTTCACTCTGACCTCGGTGGAAGGCGCGGAAGGAATGGACAGCGCGAAAAAGCAGGAATTGTTGAACCAGATGTGGCGCAATCGTTGCATCAACGATACATACGAGCCGGGTTCGACGTTCAAGGTCATCACCTCGTCGGCCTGCCTGGAGGAGGGCGTGGTAAAGCTGACCGACACGTTTTCCTGCCCCGGCTACTGTGTGGTGGAGGATCGGAAAATCCGTTGCCACAAGGTGGGAGGCCACGGGTCGGAGACGTTCGTGCAAGGCCTGCAAAATTCCTGCAACCCGGTTTTCATCAATATCGGGATGCGGCTGGGGGCGGAGCGGTTCTGCGACTATTTTGAGCAGTTCGGCCTTCTTACGAAGACGAACATCGACTTGCCGGGGGAGGCTTCGACCATCATGCATAAGCGCGAGGACATCAAGGCGGTCGAACTGGCCACCATGACGTTCGGCCAGTCGTTCCAAATCACGCCAATCCAGATGCTTACGACGGTCAGCTCCCTGATTAACGGGGGACGGCGCGTCACCCCCCACTTTGGCGTCTCCGTGGAGACGAGGGACGGCGAGACGATAGAGACGTTCGAGTATGGGGAGAAAAAGGAAATCGTGTCCGAGGAGACGTCGGCCACGATGCGCACGCTTCTTGAGAGCGTGGTGTCCGAGGGGGGCGGGAAAAACGCCTATATCGAGGGCTACCGCATCGGCGGCAAGACCGCGACCTCGCAGACTCTGCCCAGAAGCGCGCACAAATACATCGCCTCCTTCATCGGGTTCGCCCCGGCCGACAATCCGCAAATCATCGGCATGGTCATCATCCACGACCCGCAGGGCGTGTACTATGGGGGGACGATAGCCGCGCCGGTGCTGCGCGACATTTATGACAACGTGTTGCCGTACATGGGAATTGAAAAGGAGATTGTCTCAGAGGATATCGGCGATTCGGCAAGCGGGGATTGAAAAATAATGGAAGATACTGTATACTAAGTAGGACAAAAGAGATGAAGAGGTGTATGTATGACAAATCAGGTGATATTTCCGGTATTGATTTCATTTGCGTTAAGCGTCCTTTTGGGGCCGATCGTCATCCCGTTTCTGCGCAAGCTGAAAATGGGGCAGACCGAACGGGTGGAGGGCGTCCAGTCACATTTAAAGAAGGCGGGAACCCCGACGATGGGAGGGGTCATCATATTGGCCAGTGTCGTGATCACGTCGCTGGTTTACGTGAAGGATTATCCAAAGATTATTCCCGTCTTGTTTTTGACGGTCGGCTTCGGCCTGATTGGATTCCTTGACGATTATCTGAAGGTGGTGATGAAGCGTTCCGACGGGCTGTATCCCTGGCAGAAGATGGCATTGCAGTTCGTGGTGACGGCCATATTCGCCGTATATATAATCAAGGTGGCGGAAGTTCCGCTTACCATGCTGGTTCCGTTTGGCGGGGGAAAATCCCTCGACCTTGGCTGGTTTGCGGTCGTGGTCCTGTTCGTGGCGGTACTCGGCACGGTGAACGGGACGAATTTCACGGACGGCCTGGATGGGCTCGCCTCCAGCGTGACCGTGCTGGTCGCGGTATTTTTCACGGTCGTGGCCATCGGCACGGACAGCGGTATTTCGCCGATTACCTGTGCGGTGGTGGGAGCCCTGATGGGATTCTTGCTGTTTAACGTGTATCCGGCCAGCGTGTTCATGGGCGACACGGGTTCACTGGCATTGGGAGGCTTCGTGGCGGGGACGGCGTACATGATGCAGATGCCGTTGTTTATCGTCATCGTGGGACTCGTCTACGTGGTGGAAGTGCTTTCCGTCATGATCCAGGTGACGTATTTTAAGAAGACCGGCGGCAAGAGGTTTTTCAAGATGGCGCCGATTCACCATCATTTTGAACTTTGCGGGTGGTCCGAGACGCGGGTGGTGGCGGTCTTTTCCATTGCCACGGCGGTGCTTTGCATGATCGCGTTTCTGGGATTGTAAGGAGAGGAAAAAATGGAATTCAAAGAAAAAAACGTGTTGGTATTTGGCTCGGGAATCAGCGGGGTGGCGGCCAGCCGCCTGCTATTAAAGAAGGACGCGCGCGTCATCCTCTATGATGGAAACACGTCGCTTGACGCCGGGGAGCTTGAAAGACGGGTGCTTGGCCCGGAGGCGGCTTCGGACGGATCGGGGCATGCCGCGGATGGTAGTACGTCTGGCGGGATGGGCCGGCTTACGGTGTTGTTGGGGGAGCTGCCGGAGGAAGTGAGAAAATCGCTTTCGTTGGTCGTGATGAGCCCCGGCGTGCCGACGGACTTGCCCGTCGTGTCGCAGATGGGGGACGAGGGCATCCCGATTTGGGGCGAGGTGGAGTTGGCGCACGCCTGCTCGAAGGGCACGGTGTTGGCGATTACCGGCACGAACGGGAAGACGACGACCACGACACTGCTCGGGCAAATGGTGAGGAATGACGGAAGGGACACGTTCGTGGTGGGAAACATCGGGAATCCCTACACGGAAATCGCGTTGGAGATGATGGAGGATTCCGTGGCCGTGGCCGAGATGAGCAGTTTCCAGCTGGAGACGGTCCATGACTTCCATCCGCGGGTCAGCGCGGTGCTAAACATCACGCCGGACCACTTAAACCGCCACCATACGATGGAAAACTACATTGCCGCCAAGAAAAATATTTTCAAGAACCAGACGGAGAAGGACGTCCTGGTCTTGAATTACGAGGACGAGGTGACGAGGGAGTTTGCCAGGGAGACGCGGGCGCGGGTCATTTTTTTCAGCAGCAGGCGGAAGCTGCCGGGGGGAATTTATCTGGAAGACGGGAAAATCATGTACCACGTGCGTAATCAGGAGTCCCCGGTGGAGGTCTGCCGCGTGGACGAATTGCAGATTCTTGGGACGCATAATTATGAAAACGTGATGGCGGCAGTCGGCATGGCCGCGTCCATCGGAATTTCGCGTCAGGTGATTCGTGGGACGCTCCTTTCGTTTCGCGGCGTGGAGCATCGGATCGAGTTCGTGGCGGAGAAGGACGGCGTGGCCTATTATAATGATTCCAAGGGCACGAACCCGGACGCGGCCATCCGGGGCATCCAGGCGATGAACCGCCCCACGCTCCTGATTGGCGGCGGCTATGACAAGGATTCTTCCTATGAGGAGTGGATTGGTGCCTTTGACGGAAAGGTGAAGAAGCTCGTGCTGGTCGGGGCCACGCGGGAGAAAATCGCCGAGGCGGCCAGGCGGCTCGGGTTTACGGACACGATACTGGCGGATGGTTTCGAGGAGGCCTTTGACATTTGCGTGAAGCATGCAAAGGAGGGGGACGCGGTATTGCTGTCGCCGGCATGCGCAAGTTGGGGAATGTTTAAAAATTATGAAGAACGTGGAGATAAATTTAAAGAACTTGTAAACCATTTATAAGGAGTGGTCTTTTGTTGAAGCGTTCAAAAGGGAAATGGAAGTTTGACGAAACTTTGGTAATCGTGGTATTTTTACTTGTGGTGATAGGCTTGGTGCTTCTTTACAGCACAAGTGCGTATAACGGGCGGGTAAAGTTTCACGATTCCTTTTATTATTTGAAAAAGCAGGGATTTGCCACGGCGATCGGGTTGTGCGGCATGTTCGTGGTGGCCCGGATAGATTACCACAGGTGGGTGCCGCTGGCGGGTCTCGGCTATCTGACGGCGATACTCTTGTCGCTGGCCGTCCTGTTCGTGGGAGATGAGTATAACGGATCGAAACGGTGGCTGTCCCTGGGACCGATTTCTTTCCAACCATCGGAGTTTGCCAAGGTGGCGGTCGTCTTGTTCCTGGCCTGCCTGGTTACCAGGAACGTGAAGACGATGGGAAAGTTCACGACGCTTTTGAAGGTGTTCGTGCCGGTACTGCCCATCGTGGGACTGGTGGGGGCGAACAATCTGAGCACGGCCATCATCATTCTGGGAATCGCCGTCGTGCTGATATTTGTCGCCAGTCCGAAATATGCGCAGTTCATCGGGATGGGGGTGGCCGCGGTCGGTTTCCTGGGGATTTTCCTGGCCTTGGAAAGCTACCGCCTGGAACGGCTGGCCATCTGGCGCAATCCTGAAAAATACGAGAAGGGTTACCAGACGCTGCAGGGGTTATACGCAATCGGTTCGGGCGGCTTGTTCGGGCAGGGCCTGGGAAACAGCATCCAGAAGCTGGGATTTTTGCCGGAGGCACAAAATGACATGATATTTTCCATCATATGTGAGGAACTGGGGCTGTTCGGGGCCGGCATGATCGTACTTTTGTTTTTGGTACTCATCTGGAGGTTTTTCGTGATTGCCACCCGCGCGAAGGATTTGCTGGGTTGCCTTATCGCCTCCGGGGCGATGGCGCACATGATGATACAGGTGATACTGAACATCGCCGTCGTGACGAACAGCATCCCCAACACCGGCATCACGCTGCCCTTCATCAGTTACGGCGGTACTTCCGTCCTGTTCCTCCTGCTGGAAATGGGGCTTGTGCTTAGCGTGTCGAATATGGTACAATGAATGATACATATGTAAAGGCCGGGAGAAGGCGGGCGGGGCGGCAGAGGATCCGCGGTGGTTTTCGGGGCGCCCCGGCCGTTTGCGGAAGAAGGGGTCCATTAAAGTCAAGGGAGGGGGAGCGGCGATGACGCAGAGGCATGTGAGGCGGGATGATCATGTGGACGGACGCTCCACCAGCCGTGCGAGGCCGACGGGGCGTGCCGGCGGCCGTCCTCCCGGGCGGGGAAGACAGGCCAAACGGACGGAGGGAAAAAGGCCGCGTCCGGAGGGAGGGCGGCAAAGACGCGCGCGACATGCGGATTTGCGTCCCGCGGGACGGCATGCGGCTAATCGGCATACCGATTCGCGCCCCGGGAATCGGCAAAAGGACAGGCGACAAAAGAAGCAAAGGAAAAAGTGGGGGATTGGAAAAAGGATCCTTGTCTTGCTGGTGATTTTGGCAGTAATCGGAGGGCTTGGCTATTCCACCGTCGTGTTTTTCGAATTAAAGCAGGTTAGCGTGGTAAACAACGTGTATACCTCGGCAGAAGAAATTACCGGATGGATCGGACAAGGCCGCCTTTCAGGCAACACGCTGTATGCGTGGTGGAAGTACAATCATGGCGACCTTTCGACGCTTCCGGCGGTCGAGAGCGTCCACGCGAGGATAAAGTCGCCGCGGGAAGTGGTGGTCGAAGTCAAGGAGAAAACCTTTATCGGGCGCGTGGACATAAATGGGGAATTCCTTTATTTTGACAAGGATGGGATCGTCTCTTACAAGAGCGGCGATCCGATGGAAGGGGTTCCATTGATTGACGGCATGGAGGTGGACGCGGAAAAGGTGCAGATGGGAAAGGTGCTACCGGTTTCTGACAAGGCCGTGTTTGAAATAATAAAGGAGGGTTCGAAATTGCTGGAACAAAACGATTTGAAGCCGGACAAGCTGGAAATCGTCGGCAAAGATCTGGCGTTGTGGTTCGGCGGGGTGAAAATCCTGCTGGGGGACGGCAGGTACGCGCCGCGGATGGAGCAGATTCCGCCGATATTGGAAAAATTGAATGAACTGTACCCGGGACAGGACGGCGTGCTGCATTTGGAGAACTACGAGCAAGGCACGGAATTCATTCGTTTTGAGCCCGAGCGTGGCTGACAACGGGCAATACATTTCCATTAGGTGGTGACGAGGATGGACGTGCTTACGAAAGAACAGCGCCATAAGGTCATGAGCCACATCCGGAGCAAGGACACGAAAATCGAGGTGGCCCTGCGCAAGGAATTGTGGGCGCGCGGCTACCGTTATCGGAAAAATTACAAGGGGTTGCCGGGTTCGCCCGACATCGTCCTGACCAGGCACAAGATTGTCATCTTTTGTGACGGCGAGCTGTTTCACGGAAAGGACTGGGAAATTTTGCGGCCCCGCTTGTTGCGGGGAAACAATCCGGACTTCTGGGTCAAAAAAATCGAGCGGAACATGGAACGCGACCGGGAGAATGATAAAAAGCTGTTGTTCATGGGATGGACCGTCATCCGGTTTTGGGGCGGGGACATCTTGAAGCGCCCGGAGGAGTGCGTGAAAGTCGTGGAAGAGGCCATTTTTAACAATATGATGGACGATATTGAGGAGCCATAAGGGGCAATGGGAGCCGGATTGTGTGAAGTTTTTGAAAAAGTTTGAAAAATACGAAAAAATCTATTGATTATTTGGCCAAAAGACTATATTATATACATATTGAGGTCTTTCGTCCCACGAAGGGGCGTGTCTATAAGACAACAAAGGAGGAAATACTCTTGTTAGAAATTAAAACCAACGAATCAGAAGCGGCCGCAAGAATCATAGTAATTGGCGTGGGCGGCGGCGGCAACAATGCCGTGAACCGCATGATAGACGAGCAGATTGCGGGTGTAGAGTTTATCGCGATTAATACAGACAAGCAGGCGTTGCAGTTGTGCAAGGCCCCGACCCTGATGCAGATTGGGGAGAAGCTGACGAAGGGGCTTGGCGCGGGGGCGCAGCCGGAAGTCGGCGAGAAGGCGGCGGAGGAGAGCTCGGAGGAGATTTCGGCGGCCCTCAAGGGAGCCGACATGGTGTTCGTCACTTGTGGCATGGGCGGCGGAACCGGAACGGGAGCCACCCCGGTGGTGGCACGGATTGCGAAAGATCTCGGCGCGCTGACGGTCGGTGTCGTCACGAAGCCGTTCCGGTTTGAGTCGAGGACGCGCATGCAGAACGCGATGTCCGGCATCGATAAATTGAAGGAAAACGTGGACACCTTGATTGTCATTCCCAATGACAAGCTGTTGGAGGTCGTTGATAGAAGGACGACCATGCCGGAAGCCTTGAAGAAGGCTGACGAGGTGTTGCAGCAGGGTATCCAGGGCATCACGGATTTGATTAACGTGCCGTCCCTCATCAACCTGGACTTCGCGGACGTGCAGACCGTGATGAAGGACAAGGGTATCGCCCATATCGGCATCGGGGAGGGACGCGGTGACGACAAGGCTTTGGAGGCCGTAAAACAGGCGGTGGCGAGCCCGTTGCTGGAGACGACCATCCAGGGCGCGTCGCACGTCATCATCAACGTGTCCGGCGACATCACCTTGATGGACGCGTCGGACGCGGCGGAGTACGTGCAGGAACTGGCGGGCGAGAACGCCAACATCATCTTTGGTGCCACGTACGACGATTCGAAAAACGACGAGGCCACCATTACCGTAATCGCGACCGGCTTACATAACGTGGGAGGGAGCGCGTCGAAGCTGAAGGCGAGACTGGAAGGACAGCAAAAGTCAGGCGGCATGTTGCAGAGTGGCGACATGCTTGGCAGGAAACCGATGGACGGCGGCGTCAGGGGCGCTTCGGCCAGGCCGTCGACCGGCGGCACGATGCCGACCTTGCAGCCAAGGCCGACCGGCAGCAACGTGAAGGAACAGCAAATCAAGATTCCGGACTTTTTCAGGAAGTAAGGGCTTATAAGGAGTGTCACATTTGGAGTCGACAGATTCTGGATGTGACATTTTTTTGTCGAAACATATCTTTGGCCTTTCGTCAGCATCTGACAAATTCTCAGATTCTTTTTTTATATAATGGGTTTTGTCCGAGGGGAACCTTGCCAGGCAGGACCCGCGCTATGGGTTTTGTGAGGGTAAACCGTCGGGCGGGGAGATATAAAAAGGAGAAGCCATGCACTATGAGTTGTACATAGACGTGTTCTTTTTCACAAATTTCATGATGGATTCTTTGCTGCTTTTTGCCGTGCGGGCCATGTTGAGGATTCCGGCAAGGCCGTGGCGGGTATTTTTAGGCGGGGCGCTGGCAGCGCTCATGACTTGCGTGGCCATCGTCATGCCGTTTCAGGCGGGACTTAAATACTTGCTGTTTTACGCGCTGGTTCCGGCCCTGATGGTGTGGGTGGGGCTGGGGGTTCGGCAAAGGCGGGATTTCGCAAAAGCGGCCGCATTGTTATATGTCGCGGCGTTTTTGTGGGGGGGAATCCAGGCCGCGCTGAGGCCATACATACGCACGGCAGGATTGTTTTTCGCGGTGTCGGTGGCATCCTATTATGTGTTTGCCGGTTGTTGGAAGCTTGTCACGGGAGTACAAAGACAACAGCGGCAAATCTGTGCGGTGCGCATTTTCACCGGGGCGGGAGAATATTCGCTAAACGCCTTGCTGGACACGGGGAACGTGCTAAAGGACCCCGTCTCGGGCGAGATGGTCAGCGTGATTGGCAAGGAGACGGCGATGCACATTTTCCAGGGAATGACGACGCGGAAGATGGCAGAACTGGGATTGCGCTACATCCCTTACCGCACGGTAGGCGGAGAGGGCGTGCTGCCAATCGTGCGCGTCGAGAAAATGTGCGTGCAGGTGGACGGAGAGCGGTGGGTCACGCGGCCCGTCATCGGTATCAGCGGACAGAAAATAGAAGAGCGGCAAGAGTATCAGATGATTTTAAACCCAGACATCGTAGGAGGAGCAAAAAAATGATTGTAAAAGTAGCAGTGCCACAACAGTTTCAGTTGAAAATCGTGCCGGATTTTAAAAACCTCTTTTTTTCAAACCAGAGGGAGGTCCATTACATCGGTGGTTCGGAGGTGCTGCCCGCGCCTTTGGACGCCGAGAAGGAGGGAGAGGTCATACAGAGGCTGGCGACGGAAGGATACGAGGAGGCCAGGAGGCTCTTGATCGAGCACAACCTGCGCCTGGTCGTGTACATAGCAAAGAAATTTGACAATACGGGCGTGGGCGTGGAAGACTTGATATCCATTGGCACCATCGGGCTCATCAAGGCAATCAACACCTTCCAGCCGACGAAGAAAATCAAGCTGGCGACCTATGCCTCGCGTTGCATTGAAAATGAAATCCTGATGTATTTGCGGCGCAATAACAAGACGAAGCTGGAAGTGTCGATTGACGAGCCGCTCAACGTGGACTGGGACGGGAACGAGTTGCTTTTGTCTGACATTTTGGGGACGGAGGAGGACACGATATACAAGGACTTGGAATCCGAGGCGGAACGGAAGGTGCTGATGAAGGCCGTTAACAAGCTGTCAAAGCGGGAACGGCTGATCATACAGATGCGCTTTGGCCTGGACAGTCCTTCGGGCGAAGAAAAGACGCAGAAGGAGGTGGCGGATTTCTTGGGGATTTCCCAGTCCTACATCTCCCGCCTGGAGAAAAAAATCATGCAGCGGTTGAAACGGGAAATCATCAGGTACGAATAAGATCGCCGCGTGAACGGCGGTGGCGGCGCATGTGCTGTCAAGGGCTAAAAGTTTTTTTATTTTCCATCAGAATGGAATAAGCGAAAGGGATAATGAGAAGAATTTCTACTAGCATGCGAAACTTAGAAAGCTGGTAGGAGGATAAAAGACGATGGCTCTGAACAAGGTGGAAATATGTGGTGTGAATACGGCGAAGCTTCCGCTCCTGAGCGAACAGGAGAAGGAGGCTTTGTTTGTGCGGATTAAAGACGGGGACGAGGAGGCGAGGGAAGAGTACATTAAGGGAAACTTGAGGTTGGTCTTGAGCGTGATCAAGCGCTTTGGCGGGAGCAGCGAGAACGCGGACGACCTTTTCCAGATCGGCTGCGTGGGGCTGATGAAGGCGGTGGACAATTTTGACCCGAGCCGGGAGGTGAAGTTTTCCACTTACGCGGTGCCGATGATTATAGGCGAAATCCGGCGTTACTTGCGGGATAACAGCAGTCCCATCCGGGTCAGCCGATCCTTGCGCGACACCGCGTACAAGGCGATTTACGCGAAAGAGAGTTACATGAAAAAGCACATGAAAGAACCGACCGTCCAGGAAATCGCCCAGGAAATCGGTATTTCCAAGGAGGACGTGGTGTTCGCGCTGGATGCCATCCAAAGCCCGATGAGCCTTTACGAGCCGGTGTACAGCGACGGGGGTGACACGCTCTATGTGATGGACCAGGTCAGCGACAAGAAGAGCAGGGAGGAAAACTGGGTGGAGGAGTTGTCCTTGGAGGCGGCGATGGAACGCCTGAACGAGAGGGAGCGTTACATTATCCGCCTGCGTTTTTTCGAGGGCAAGACGCAGATGGAGGTGGCGGACGAAATCCAGATTTCGCAGGCACAGGTCAGCCGCCTGGAAAAGAACGCGCTGAAGGTGATGAAGCAGTACCTGCTGGGAAAGTAGACGTATAAGTCGGGCCACGACATGCATGGATAAAAATGTGCCGGAAAATAAAAAAAATTACAATTTTATATTGAAATTTTTCCTGCTTCATACTATGATAATCTTAAGGCTAAAATACATGATGCGGAAGGGATGGAACACGTATGACGAAAGCGTTCATTTTTGACTTGGACGGGACGTTGACGGACACGCTGGATTCTTTGCATGTTTCCGTGGTCGGGACTTTGGAGGAACTTGGGCTTCCTCCGGTTACCCGGGAACAGTGCAGGCAGTTCGTGGGAAACGGTGCCCGAGTGCTGATGGAAAAGTCCATACGGGCGGCTGGCGGGGACGTTGACGGGTTGCTGGACGAGGCCATGCAAGTGTATGGACGTATATTTGACGCCAACTGCACATATCATGTAGTACCCTACGAAGGAATCATGGAGCTTTTATCGTTGCTTGGGCAAAAGGGGATGAAGCTGGCGGTGCTGTCCAACAAGCCGCACAGACAGACGGTACATGTCGTGGAGGAGATTTTTGGAAAGCAGACGTTCGCGTGGATTTCGGGGCAGAAGGAAGGGATTGCCCGCAAGCCCGATCCGCAGGCCGCGCTTTTGATTGCCAAGGAGCTGGGCGTCAAGCCTTGTGAATGCGTTTATGTCGGGGATTCCGAGGTGGACGTGGCGACGGGGAAGGCGGCGTGCATGAGGACGATAGGGGTCGCATGGGGATTCCGCACGCGCGGGGTTCTTTTGGAGGCCGGGGCGGAGGCGATTGCAGGCTCGCCGGAAGAAATCATGGAACTGATAAAGGAATAAGGAGGTTTGATGTAATGAACGAGTACAGTGAAGAGTGCCTGATGACTTTCCTGAAAAAACAATCCCAGTTATTTGACGAACCGGTTGCGGAGAGCATCGAGGAGGCGGAGTCGTTCTTGGAAGACTGCATGGCGGTCGTGGTGGACTCGCTGGAGGAAGTGAAGGCATATTTCGAGGAAAACGGTGCCGACGTGAGCGGGCTTAGCTATGACGAGCTGGAAGAGCAGAGGGAGGTCTTTCCGTTGCCGGACGGGCAGTACTTGATTGTTGAGGGATGACGCGCGGGACCGTCGTGCCGTTTGTGGGCGCGCCGCTTGCCATATGGCAGGGGATTACGGGGAAGGCGAGAATTGCATCAAGAAGCCGCAGCTTTAAGAGACTGCGGCTTTTTCTACTGCTTGTGAGATGGCGTCCAAAATGACTTGTGAGGTATACGGCGTTTCTTCGGAAAGTGTGATGTTTTCCAGTGACTGGGTGTCGTAAATCTGCTCCGCGATGTCCTCGATGGCGGGCTGCACCAGCGGCAGCATGGCTGCCACGGACTCGTCAAGGTTGGAGAAACGGATGGAATTGATACGTGACTCGTCAACGGTGACTTCCACTTCCAGGTTGGCGTCATTTAAGGAGAGGGTGGAGGTATAAATCCCGGGAGTGTACTTTTTCGCGTCGCCTTCGGAACTCGTTTGTTTCCTGTCAGGCCGGAACATGACGGTCAGCAGGATGACGAGGACGGCCGCCAGCCCGAGAAAGATGGCGGTATATATAATCTCTTTCATGTGAAGCACGACGATTTTGGTATTGGAACTCATAGTATTCTCCTGAATCGGTTTTTATCATTTTATGTGGGCGGGCCGCGAAATATTACGCGACTTTATGATGACATTTTCGTGATGTCGTGTTATACTGTGGGTCGGGAAAAAAATGCCATGGTAGAAAGAAGGGAAAGGATGTTTATCATTGTCGGGCTGGGAAATCCGGATAAAAAATATGAAAAGACGAGACACAACGTTGGATTCGAGGTCATAGACCGAATCGCGGAAAAATACAATATAGAGGTATCGGTGAGGAAGCACAAGGCCTTGGTCGGGACGGGGATGATTGGCACGCGTAAGGTCGTCTTGGCGAAGCCGCAGACATACATGAACTTAAGCGGCGAGAGCGTGCGGAGCCTCCTGGACTTTTACAAGCTGGACGAGACGAAGGAACTTCTCGTCATTTATGACGACGTGAGCCTCGCGCCGGGGCAGCTGCGGATACGGACGAAGGGGAGCGCGGGCGGGCACAACGGTGTCAAGAACATTATCGCGCACGTGGGCGGCCAGGCCTTCCCCCGCATCAAGGTGGGAGTCGGGGAGAAGCCGGGGCGGATGGACTTGGTGGACTATGTGCTGGGGCGCTTTTCGGCGGGCGAGCGCGTCCTCATGGAGGAGGCGTTTGAAAATGCCGCGGCCGCGGCGGGGTTGATTGTTGCCGGGGAAATGGAAGCGGCGATGAATGAATATAATCGGAAAAAGAAGGATGAGTAAGCAAGTGAAGGCGTTGTTGACACCGCTGCAGGAATTGGCGGACTTTAAGGAAATCATAAGGGAGCAGAAAAAAAGTGTGGGACTATTACAAGTCGCGGGTTGTGTCGGCTCCCAGAAGACACATTTGGCATGCGCGCTGGGCGACGGGTGGACGCGCCGCCTTGTCGTTTACGCGGGGGACGAGCAGGCCAAACAAGCGTTGGAGGAGACGCGCTTTTTGGAGGAAAACGCGTTCTATTACCCGGCCAGGGACTTGCTTTTTTACCATGCCGACATCAAGGGGAACTACCTGAAAAGCCAGCGGATGGAAGTGGTGCGGGCGTTGTTGGAATTGCCGGAAATCGTCGTGGTCACGACGGTGGACGCGTTTTTGGACGGGCTGAAGCCTTTGCCGGAAGTCGTGAAGGAGCGGATTACCTTGGAAACGGGAAGGCCGGTGGATTTTACAAGGCTCCAGAAGGAACTTGCCGCCATCGGCTACGTGCGGGAGGAGCAGGTGGAAGGTCCCGGGCAGTTCGCCGTGCGGGGCGGACTATTGGACGTGTTCCCCCTGACCGGGGAGGTGCCCGTGCGAATCGAGCTGTGGGGGGACGAGATTGACTCCATCCGTTCGTTCGAGGTGGAGAGCCAGCGTTCGATAGAGAACCTGGAGTCCGTCGTCATTTATCCGGCGGAGGAAGACACGGGGGAGGAAGGGAAACGCGTTTCCTTCCTGGATTATTTTTCCCCAGGGGAGTGCGCGCTCTACCTTGACGAGCCGGCGCGTCTTCTGGAACGCCTGGCAGAGGTGGAGGACGAGTATTTGTCCGGCCGGTCGGGGCGTGAGGCGGCGGGGGTCGAAGAAGATTCGAAGATGACCGTGTTTTCGGCGGCGGACGTGCTTGCGAAGTTGAATTCGTACCACGCGGTCGGGTTCACGACGTTGGAAAATAAATGTAGGGGCTTCGACTTGCGCAGGACGTTTTCTATTCACGCGCAGAGCGTGAACCCTTACAACAATAGTTTTGAGACGTTGACGAGGGACTTGAAACGTCTCAAGAGAAACGGATATCATGTCGTCCTTCTCTCCGGCTCGCGCACAAGGGCGAAGCGGCTGGCGGAGGACTTGCGGGATTACGACCTGAGCAGTTTTTACGGCGAAGACTTGGAACGCGAGGTGCAGGCGGGGGAAATCCTCGTGGCGTACGGCCACGTGGCGGAGGGCTACGAGTACCCGATGTTGAAGTTCATGGTGATTTCCGAGACCGACATTTTTGGGCGCAGAAAGAAAAAGAGGCGGCGCAAGAGGCTCTACGAGGGGCAGAAAATACAAGATTTCGCGGAGTTGAAGGTAGGGGACTACGTGGTGCACGAAAACCACGGCCTGGGGGTTTATGAGGGTATCGAGCAAATCAAGGTAGACAAGGTGACCAAAGATTATATGAAAATCCGCTACGCGGATAGCGGGGTTTTGTATATATTGGCCACGCAGATGGACTTGATTCAGAAGTACGCGGGAGCCGATGCCAAGAAGCCGAAGCTGAACAAGCTGGGCACGGGCCAATGGATGAAGACGAAGAGCCAGGTGAAGCGGGCGGTGCGGTTGGTGGCGAAGGATCTGGTGAGCCTTTACGCGGCAAGGCAGAGCATGGAGGGGCACGTATACGAATCGGACACGGTATGGCAGAAGGAATTTGAGGAAATGTTCCCGTTCGAGGAGACGGAAGACCAGGTCCAGGCCATCGAGGACACGAAGCGGGACATGGAGAGTAAGAAAATCATGGACCGCCTCATTTGCGGGGACGTGGGTTATGGGAAGACCGAGATTGCCATCCGGGCGGCCTTCAAGGCGGTACAAGAGGGCAAGCAGGTCGTCTACCTGGTGCCGACCACGATTCTCGCCCAGCAGCATTACAACACGTTCATCCAGAGGATGAAGGACTTTCCGGTGCGCGTGGACTTGCTCTGCCGGTTCCGTACCCCCGCCCAGCAGAAAAAGACGGTGGAGGACTTGAAGAAGGGACTGGTCGACATCGTGATCGGGACGCACCGGGTCTTGTCAAAGGATGTGGGTTATAAGGACTTGGGAATGCTCATTATTGATGAGGAACAGCGGTTCGGGGTCACGCACAAGGAGAAAATCAAACAGTTGCGCAAAAACGTGGACGTTTTGACGTTGACCGCCACGCCGATTCCGAGGACGCTGCACATGAGCCTGATTGGCATCCGCGACATGAGCGTGCTGGAGGAGGCGCCGATGGACCGGATGCCAATCCAGACCTATGTGATGGAATATAACGACGAGATGGTGCGGGAGGCGATTGAGCGGGAGCTTTCCAGGAACGGGCAGGTCTATTACGTGTACAACCGGGTGCAGGACATCGCGGACGTGTCGGGGCGCGTGCAAAGGCTGGTGCCGGAGGCGAACGTGGCCTTCGCGCATGGGCAGATGAACGAGCGGCAGTTGGAAAACATCATGTATGATTTCATCAACGGGGACATCGACGTTTTGGTGTCCACCACGATTATCGAGACGGGGCTGGACATTTCCAATGCCAACACGATGATTATCCACGACGCGGACCAGATGGGCCTGGCACAGCTTTACCAGCTGCGCGGGCGGGTGGGACGTTCCAACCGTATGGCGTACGCGTTCCTTTTGTACCGGCGCGACAAGCTTTTGAAGGAAATCGCGGAGAAACGCCTGGCGGCCATCCGTGAGTTTACCGACCTTGGATCGGGCTTCAAGATTGCCATGCGCGACTTGGAAATCCGTGGTGCGGGAAATCTTTTGGGGGCGGAACAGCACGGGCACATGGAGGCCGTCGGTTATGACTTGTATTGCAAGATGCTGAACGAGGCGGTGAAGCAGGAGAAGGGCGAGCTGCCCGAGGAGGTGTACGCCACCTCCATCGACTTGAACCTGGACGCCTACATCCCGCGTTCCTACATTCCAAACGAGTACCAGAAGCTGGACATTTACAAGCGCATCGCGTCCATTGAGAACGAGGAAGAGATGGACGACATGGTGGAGGAGTTGATTGACCGCTTTGGCGACATTCCAAGAAAGGTACAGCAGCTCCTTCGCGTCGCGGTATTAAAGGGTATGGCGCACGAAGCGGGGCTTACGAGCGTCGAGCAGAAGGAGGGGGAGCTGAAACTTACCATGTTCGAGCGGGCCAACGTGCAGGTGGCCAGGATCTCGCCGCTGGTTGACAAATATCGCGGGGAACTCGTCTTCAAGGCAGAAAACCCACCGTATTTCTTGTACCGCAAGAAAGGGCGGAGCGGCAAGGAGAAGGAAGAGGACGTGCTGGAAGTTGTGAAAATGTTGTTAATTGACATAAAAGGCTTGTTAGATTGAGAAAAAAAGTTTATACTTAGGAGAGTTATGGCCGCAACGCGCAAAAAGCGGCCGGCTTGGGGCGGATGTTCCCATATTAAGAATATACGCAGGAGGCAATTTGAGGATGAAACAGTGGAGAAAAAGAGGAATCGTGCTGGTCGCGGCATTTTCGCTTGCCGTGGCGTCACTTGCGGGTTGCGGGGCCACGGATCCGGAGGAGACGGTTTTGACGGTGGGGGAGGAGCAGGTGCCGTTTGGCGTCGTGAACTATTTTTCGAGGATGCAGCAGGCCCGCTATGAGAGTTATTATGCGGCCATGATGGGCATGACGGGGGAGGCCTTTTGGGAGCAGGACACCACGGGCGCCGATTCCAAAAAGCAGAGTTACGAGGAGATGGTAAAGGAAGGCGTGATGGGTGACATGCAGCAGCTGTACCTGATTCGCCAGCACGCCGAGGAGTACGGCGTGACCCTTTCCGAGGAGGAAGAGACGGCCATCGAGGAGGCCGCCAAGCAGTTTGTTTCGGACAACGCGCAGGAGGCGCGCGACGTCGTGTCCGGCGAGGAGAAGTATGTCAAGGAGTATTTGACCTTGATGGCGATTGAGAACAAGATGGCGCCGAAGATGATGGAGGGCGTTGACGAGGACGTGTCCGACGAGGAGGCCGCCCAGAAGGCGATGGAGTACATTTATGTCGCTTATTCGAAGCAGGATGAAAGCGGAAACAGCGTGGATTTGAGTGACGAGGAGAAGGAAAGCCTGAAAGAGGACGTCAAGAAGGCGATGGATGACGTGAAGGCGGAGAAGGCCACGTTTGCGGAAGCGGCCGAGGAGTTGGGCGTTTCGGTGCAGACGGCGACTTTTGACAAGGACAGCTACGCGCCGAACGCGGATTTGGTGAAGGCGGCGGACGCGTTGGAGAAAGAGGGGGATTATACGGATCTGGTGGAGATTGACCGGGGGATTTACGTGGGACATTTGACCAGCCTGCTTGACCGGGAGGCGACCGACACGAAAAAGGCGAGCGTCGTCGAGCAGCGTAAGAACGAGCAGTTCTCAGACCTGGTGGATACGTGGAAGGAAGAGACCGAGATTACGGTGAACGAAGGCCTTTGGAAAAAAGTGAGTTTCACGAAGCAGGGCGTGACAATCAAGGACACGGCGACGGCCACGGAGTAAGGCGGGTGGAGGATAAAAGCTAGTGTACCATGACCTGGCAAAAAAGGCCGTATCCGAATGACATGGAAGAGATTTATAAAATGGCAAGGTAAAAAGAAAGGGACGGGCATGCTTTGTGGAAGCATGCCCGTAAGATTTCGGTGGCGTCGATGTATGGATGGCAGGACATCGTCCGGTTACAATTCACGGCCTAACCAACCGTGGATTGTAATGGCGTCCAGGCATCTAAAATTGCCTTCGGCAATAGGCTGGATGCCCATCGGCACCATCACTTTATCGGATGGTGGCCGTGTGGCGGAGCGCATAGCCCCATGAATAATAACGCCGTCCGTACATCTACGCCATCATTTTTATATGTACTCCGCCTTCTCGAAGTAATGCATCAAGATGTCCGCGCAATTCTCCACGCCCAGCTCGCTGGTGTCGAGTATCATGTGGTAATCGTTGACGTCACCCCAGGCCTTGCCGGTGTGCTCGTGGTAATATTCGGCGCGCTGCGCGTCGGTGTGTTCCACGAGTTCCTTTGCCTCTTCGTAAGAGAGGTGGTCGGACTGCTCGATGCGATGGATGCGGAACTCCTTGTCGGCACAAATGAAAATGTTAAACACGTTCAACTTGTCCTTCAAGATGTCGGAAGCACAACGCCCGAGGATGATGCAGGGGTTCTTGGCCAGTTCTTGTATGACCTCGACTTCCGACTCGTAAGCCTCCTCGCCTAATTTCTGCTCGATGTAGGCCTTGTCATATACGGGAATGCCCAGCCTCCCTGAAAGCTCCTGAGCAATCACATGGGTACCGGTTCCAAATCTCCTGCTCATGGTAATCACTAGTTTCATTGGTGAAATCTCCCTCCTTCGTAGGTGGCAGGCGTTCACCGCCGAAAGGCGGAAATGCTTGCCGTATATGAATAAAACTGCCTGGCCAGGAAGAACCTTGCCAAGTGTCCCTATTATACCACTAAATGCGGAAAAGGAAAAGTGAAAGTTTTGGGAACAAATGAACCCTTGCTAAATATTTTTGCGTCAATGTAATACGATTGCTTGCATTTGGCATACAATAGTGATATGATAAAAGAAAATAAGAAAGGGAGATATTTATGGCATTGGCGACTTTAACCGCAAGAGTGGATGAAAGGGACAAGGCTAATTTCGATTTGTTTTGTTCGAATGTCGGGTTGAACACTTCGACCGCAATCAATCTTTTTGTAAAAGCTGTTTTGCGTGAGAAGAGGATACCGTTTGAAATCATGCAGGCTCCAGATCCGTTCTTTTCCGAAACGAACATGGCGTATGCAAAAAAGTCCGTACAAGAATTTAAGGATGGAAAAGGGAAGGCACATGAATTGATTAAGGATATATAAAGACCGCCTCGTGTATCATATGGAAAATGAGCGAATTTACATTGCTCATCGTAGGGGACATTATGGGGATAAGTAGGGTTTCGAAGAGTTAATCCGCCGGAAGAACGGTCGGGGCTGATTTGGCATAAAAAAATAGAAAGAGAGGAAATGGAATATCATGTCATTTACGGGTTTTATGTTCCGGCTGTTGGCCGGATACGGGGACAAGAAGAGGGACAAGAAATTGAAGGCGCCAGAGGACGTCACGGCGTTAAAGGACATTGCCTATGCGGGCGGGGGAAAGTACAATCTGCTTGACGTGTATTATCCGAAGGGCGCGTCCGGGAAGCTGCCGGTCATCGTCAGCATTCATGGCGGGGGATACGTTTACGGCACGAAGGAAGTATATTACCATTATGGAACGTATCTGGCGAGCCGGGGCTATACGGTCGTGAACTTCAATTATCATCTGGCACCGAAGGCGAAATTCCCGGCACAGCTTGGGGAAATCAACCAGGTGTTTGCCTGGGTGGCGGCCAACGCGGATAAATTCCACATGGACACGGAGAACGTGTTCGTGGTCGGCGACTCGGCGGGGGCGCAGCTGAACAGCCATTACGCGGCGATTTATTCGAATCCGGAGTTCGCGGCGAAGTTTGACTTCACGGTGCCAAAGGAAATCAAGATTCGGGCGATTGCCCTCAATTGTGGAATGTATAAGATTGGCGGGCCTGCCGACAAGGAGGCGAATGCCCCGGGGATGAACACGGACGATTTGATGAATGATTATTTAGGAAAAGAAAGGCCGAAGGAATTGATGGAGAGGCTTGACGTGCTGGGAAATATCACTTCGGCGTTTCCACCGTCGTTCATCATGACGGCGGAGTACGATTTCCTGAAGGCGAACGCGGAGCCGATGTACAAATTTTTGAAGGAGAAGGGCGTGCCCTGCGAGTGGAAGAAATACGGCGAGGAAGGGCAGAAGCACATGGCTCACGTCTTCCACGTCAACATGAACCTGGATGAGGCGAGGCAGTGCAACCAGGATGAAATCGCGTTCTTTAAGAAATACGAGGTGAGATAAATTGCCGGAATTGCCAGAGGTGGAAATGGTAAGGCGGGTACTGGGGCCGCAGCTTGCCGGAAAGTCCATTTGCGCGGTGCGGCTGATAACGCCGGGGGTAATCGCCCATCCGCGGTCGGAGGAGTTCGTGGAGGGCGTTGTCGGCAGGCGCGTCGCGGGGATGGAGAGAAGGGGAAAGTTTTTACAGATATTACTGGACGACGGCGGGCGCGTCGTTGTCCATTTTCGCATGACGGGATGCCTGCTGCGCTTTACGGCGGCGGATTTGGCCGACGTGATGGAAAAGCACACGCACGTGATATTCGAACTGGATGACGGTTCGGTGCTATGTTACAGCGACCAGCGCCGGTTCGGGCGGTTGTGGCTGGTGGAGGACGTGGAAACCGCCACAAGCGGGGTGGACGCCGCGAACGCGGATACCGACACAGGAGCGGTGCATGTTGCGGACGTGGAAACCGCCGTGGATAAAAAGGGTTCGAGGGTCGAAAAAAGTGGAAGCGGCTTGAGTCGAGAAATGAGTGCGGCAGGCCTTCGCGTCACCGGCATGGACAAGCTGGGCCTGGAGCCGTTCGATACGGGGATGACGTGGAAGTATTTGAGGGACAAGCTGGGAGGCAGGCGCATTTGCATCAAGGAAGGTTTGCTTGACCAGGGCGTCGTCGCCGGAATCGGCAACATTTATTCAGACGAGATTCTGTTCGCGAGCAGAATTTATCCGGGGCGGGAAGCGCGCACGCTTACCGTGGCGCAGTGGAAACGGCTGGCGGCGCAGATTCCGGTCACGATGGAATATTACATAGAGAAAAATGAAATTTCTCCCGAGGATTATCTGAAAGGGCGGGGGAAGGATTACCGCAACACGCCATATCTCAGGGTGTACGGCCAGAAGGAGAAGCCGTGCCCGAATTGCCAGACGCGGCTTGAAGGTACGCGGATTGGGGGGCGTTCGAGTGTCTATTGCCCGAAATGCCAGAAGATGTGACACATGAGAATTTACGGATTTTTCATTGTGAAATTAATGGATTGATTTGTCTATGTTCAGGAAAAAACGTCTATGTATGGTGCGTTGTCGTTCATACATAGACGTCATATTTTGTGCATGCCAAAAAGTGCATTTCAAATTTACAATTTTTTCAGTGCTCCTTGATGTCCACGTTTCCGTCTTCGGCGCGGATGGTAATCGTGTCCGCCTTGCCGGACGCAGCATGGTAACGGGTGTGGCTGCTATCATCGTCATCTGGCGGCAACTCGTCGCCGAACAGGGTGAGCGTGCCATAATCCACGTCAATTTCGTAGTCATACATGTCGGACGCGTCGGGCAGCGTGAGGGAAACGTCCCCATATTCGGCGGTGCAGTCCAGTGCGCCCAGTGATTTCGCGCCCAGGTTCAGGGAACTGTTGTCCAGCGTGAACTTGGCATTTTCACAAGAAAGGCTTGTGATGTCGCAGGAACCATAGCTGTTAAATATGGAAAGGCCATCCGTTTCCAGGTTTGCGGCCGCGATTTTGCCACCATCCATTTCCAGGGTGAGCATGTCCGTGTCAAGTCCCTTGAGTTCCATTTTCCCATCCGAATTTTCTAAAAGCATGTTCTTCGCGCTCAGGGAGAGTCCCAAAATCGAAAGTTCCCCCGCATGCCGGATGGAAATGTCGTCAAAGTCGGCATCTTGCGGGACGTACAACGTGATTTTGTTCTTTTCGCGAGAATGCACGAAAAAGCTAAGGTTCACCACCATGATGGAATTCAAGGGTTTTCGCGAGAGCGTCAAGGTCTGGCCCTCTACTTCGTACTCGAGTTCGTCAAAGCCTGCGTCCAGCGCGTATTCCAGATAAAAATGCTCGTCTCCGGAGGGCTTTATCACAAAATCTGCGGAAGCGGCATTGGAATCCAATTGGATGTCCAGTCTCGAGACGTCGTCCAACTTCGTTTTGGGGAGAATTTCCTGCTCGGCAATGGCGGTCGAAGAAATGCCGTCCTTCGTGATTTTCACGCCGGGAAATCCGCCAAGCATGATGCCGGTTATGGCCAGGGCGATGCCGATGACGATGAGCAGCGAGCTGACAATGAGTAACTGTTTTGTGTTTTTCTTCTTATCGTTCTTCATGATGCTTTCCTCCCTGTTTTTACTTTTTCGTCATGTCCGTGCTCCGGCCTCCTTTTTGCCACGATGCGGCCGAGCAGTTGCGAGAAGCGGGCAATCAGCCATCCGGCGAAGCAATAAAACGCGTGGGCTGCAATCAGCCCGATCCCGATGAAAACCAGTCCGACCCCGACCGTGGCCAGCCCGTTGGCAAAACTTGAAAAAATCAGGGCGAGTCCGCCGCCCGTCGCGATGATGCCGCTTGCCAGCAGGGAAACCGCGAATAGGAAAGCGCATAGGACGCACATGAAAATGACGAGGACGAGCATCAGTGCCAAAAGGAGCAGCGCCGCAATCAAGGGCAGGGCAATCGGGGCGGCGCAGATGCCCAGGATGCCGACGCGCACGGCGGAGATCCCCCGTTTGACCGTGGTGGGCGGCTCGGTCACGTTTTTAGCCGCCAATGTCGTAATCAGCTCTTTGGCCGCCTCCTCGGGAGAACCGAGGTCTTGGATGGCCTGTTCCTCATTTTCCTCGCCGGCTTCGGCGAAGTATTCTTCAAAATACTCCAGCGCACGGTCGAAATCCTCCTTCGGCAGCCGGCGCAGGTTGTGGGAAAGCGTTTTCATATATTCATTTTTCGTCATCAGTAATCCCTCCTTCATCATGCATGGTTGGCGAGGCGGCCTCGATTTTTGTATCGGTACGGCCGCCTCGTATGATTCGATTGATTTGTGTCGCGTAGCGTTCCCATTCTTCCAGCAGTTCGCCCAGGTAAATGCGGCCGCTGTCCGTGATCACATAATACCTGCGGTTGCGCCCCTGGTACTGCTGGTCATAAGTGTCCAAATGCCCCCCTTCCTGCAACCGTTTCAAAACCGGGTAGAGGGAGGAGTCCTTCATGGGGGCGACCTGCTTGATACGTTGGCTAATCTGGTAGCCGTACGCGTCGTCTTCGGCAATGATGGAGAGTACCAGCATGTCGAACAGCGGCGCGGTCAAAGGAAATGTCATGTCATCAGTCCTTTCTTTCAAAGCATATGCCTTACAAATATATATTATATAATATATAATATAAAAAGTCAATACATATATAAAATTTTCAAATGCAAAAATATCATATAAAAGATTTTGGAAGGGGAGACGGAGAAAAGAGTAGGCGTCTTCGGTTCCCATGACGCTTGATTTTCAGAATGCAAAAAGAAATCGACGAAGCGTGAGAACTTTGTCGATTTCTTTTTGCGTGTTATAGAAAATTGTTCCTTGTTTTCGGAAGCATAGCGGTTTAACAAGTTCTCCAATAGAGTCTGGTCTTCCGCGTTATCTTCCACAATTGCGACTCGTGTCTTGTCCCATTGACATTTCGCCAATCGACTTGCCTGAATTTTCATCTGCCGCGTTAACTTCACTCAACGATGCCACCGCATCGCCTCGTTCAGTTGCCTTGCAGATGGAAATTCATTCTGCGTCGTTTTGCTGAAAGTCAATGGGACAAGACACTCGTAACATGTTGTTACTCCAATCTTCGTGCCCGCTCTTTCACCTGTTCCCATTGCGTGTCCGAGAGCATTGTAGGGTGTTCCATCTGCAGGAGCGGTTGTAAATCCATTTTAAGTTCTGCTTGTACCCTTCTGGCGGCGTCAAATAGGGAAATTGGTTCCTCGCTTGTCTGCGACATGACGTTTTCGTAGCTTGAAAATGCGTGGTCGTGGTCAAACAGCGGACAAAATCCGATAATCTTGCCGGAAGCATGTTCCATCAAAAAGCCCCAGTTTTGTTCGTGACGGTCATTGTTATTTAATAGATAATCGGCTATCTGCATTTGAAGATAAAATTTACGGTCAAGTTTTATCGCCTCTTCATAAGGATTAAGCCCATAATAGCTACAAAACAAGGTGAATTCTTCGAACGTGACCAGCGCGGTTTCCTCGGAGGTAAATAATTTGGAATTTACGATGCATTCCCCGACACCCCGCAGCCATTCTTTCCGTTCCGGGCTTAGATAGGCGTCCGTTTCTTCTTCCGTGGAAATGAAATACGCAATATGGGGAATTCGCAGTGCATCTAATATTTGCGAAGCGGGAATTTCATATTTTCCAACTTTGTGGAGATAAAGGCCATCATTTTTTCGAATCCAGCCTTTGGCACTTGCCCCCATCGTCGTAAGCTCCGGGGTACGTATTTTTTCATGCCAATTCGTATCATGAACATTCATTTCCTGACGAAAATGAATGTTTTGACCGGACAAGGAAATCTCTGCCACAAAGAAAGATAAGGGATTGCGGAACAAATTCACGTTGTCCCAGCATGCTTTATCTTGTTCTTGCTTCATCCAATAACCGTCCTCCAAACTTAACCCTCGACAAGCCTTGCATACTTCGTAGCGGTTCGTTTGGGAAAGCCGCAAGGAATTCAGGATTTCCTTGGCGTGACTGCGTCCGATGGATAGGGTGCGGTTTATTGCCCATTCGATAAAGTCCGCGAAAGAGACGGTTTCTTTGCGAAGGGCAAAAGGGAGCCGGTCAAAATCCAGTATCTGGCAGACCCCGGTGTCTTGTATTTGTAAAATGGGTTTGTCCTTTAAAAGAAGTAACATGGGTGGCCTCCAAACATAATGATACTGGTTTTGCTTAACAATCAATGCGTCAGTACGCTCGTCATCAGTTAAGTTGTAAAAAATTTTACCACACGAAATGTTTTGCTGTCAATGTTGTCGTATGGATTTGCCGTATTTTCATCTCCGAAAAGTCGACTTGAAAAAAGGGATGCTCTTTAGTATAATGATTTTATGACGAAGGAATTTTAAGGAAGTGGAACGGTGATGTATAAGATATTATTGGTGGAGGACAACCCGGTGATTGCCGCCGAGGTGCAAAGGCATTTGCGGCAGTGGGATTACGAGGTCGTCTGTGCGGAAGATTTCAAGAACGTGATGGGAACCTTTGCCGGGTGCCGGCCGCATTTGGTCATTTTGGACATTCTGCTTCCCTATTATAATGGGTTTTACTGGTGCACGCAGATTCGAAGGGAGCATAACGTGCCGATTTTGTTTTTGTCCTCGGCTTGTGACAACATGAACATCGTGATGGCGATGAACATGGGCGGGGATGATTTCGTGGAGAAACCGTTTGACTTGAACGTTTTGACGGCGAAGGTGCAGGCACTTTTGCGAAGGGCCTATGAATTCACGGGGGCAAAGAGCGTGCTGGAATATCAAGGGGTGACTCTGCATCTGGAGGAGGCGGCCGTGGCGCACGGGGAGGGGCGGATTGACCTGACGAAGAATGAATTTAAAATCCTGCAGATGCTGATGGAGCGGAAAGGGCGGATTGTCAAGCGGGAACAAATCATGGAACGGCTGTGGGAGAGTGACGAGTTCGTGGACGACAACACGCTGACCGTGAACGTGACGCGCCTGCGCCGGAAATTGGAGCAAATCGGCGTGACGGATTGGATTAAGACGAAGAAGGGCATCGGGTATTTGATATCATGAGGGAAAGGAAAGGGAACCTGCTCTGGCTGAAATCGGTTCTGGGGCATTTGCTGTTATATGGCGCGGTGCTGGGCATTTTCACGTTAGTCTTATATTTGTACGGGACGTTGGAGGAGGCGGTTTTTTATGCGGCGGGGCTTGCGTTCGTCCTGCTTGCGCTTGTTTTTTTCGTCCATCTCGCCATTTTGTGGGGGCGCAGGCGGAAGGCAATCCAGGCCTTGGCGGCGTTGCCAAATGAATTCGGGGAATTTCCCGGACCGGCGACCGGGCTGGAGCGGATGTACCAGGAAAAGTTGAAGGAGCTTTTTGACTTGATTGGCCGGATGGACGATGAGGAACGCATCGGCAGGCGGGAAATGATGGACTACTATGGCCTTTGGGCGCACCAGATTAAGACGCCGCTCGCCGCCATGCGTGTGCTCGTCCAGTCGTTGGAGGAATCGTCGCCCGCGGACGGCGACGCGCAGGACGTCCTGCGTGACATGAAAATGGAATTGTTCAAGACGGAACAGTACGTGGCGATGGTGCTTTCCTACCTGCGGGCCGAGGAAATGGGACACGACCTGCTTTTGAAGGAATATCCGTTGGATGGCATTATAAGGCAGGCGGTGAAAAAATACTCCTCGATGTTCATTTCCAAGAAAATCCGTCTAGAATACAAAACGTGCGAGGGCTTCGTGGTGACGGATGAAAAATGGCTTCTTTTCGTGCTGGAGCAGTTGCTGTCAAACGCGCTGAAGTATACGCCGTGCGGCGGGACGATTTTGATTTATCGGGAAGGCGAAGGGAAAGGACGCCTGGTCATCGAGGACGACGGCATCGGGATACAAACGGAGGACTTGCCGCGTATTTTTGAAAAGGGATTCACTGGTTTCAACGGGCGGCAGGATAAAAAATCAACGGGGATAGGCCTCTACTTGTGCAAGATGATTTGTGACAAGCTGGGGCACGGCCTTGCCGTGGAGTCCGGGGAGGGGACGGGGACGAGGGCGTACGTCGGGCTGGAGCGGTGATGCGGAAAATTCACTTGACAATATAAGGAGGAGAAGGTATGGGTGTTGCAAGTGCAAGGAAGATAAGGAAAAGTTTTACAATTGATGATGTTTATGCTTTGCCAGAGGGGCAAAGGGCGGAGCTGATAGATGGTGATTTGTATATGATGGCATCGCCGGGCAGGACGCATCAAGAGTTGGTAAAGGAGTTCACGTACCTGATTGAGTCTTATATAAGGGGAAAAGGTGGGGAGTGCAAGGTATATCCCGCACCGTTTGCCGTATTTTTGAATGAGGACGATAAAACGTATCTTGAGCCTGACATTTCTGTTATATGCGATAAAAATAAGCTTACAAAGGAAGGTTGCATGGGGGCGCCGGACTGGATAATCGAAATCGTATCGTCAGGCAGCCGGCAAATGGATTATAGTCGTAAATTGTTCAAGTACCATGCTGCCGGGGTTCGTGAATACTGGATTGTGGACAAGGCCAAAAATCAAATACTTGTTTATAATTTTGAACAGGACATGTTTGACGAGTTTACTTTTTCGGACAAGGTGGCGGCCGGGATTTGTGATGGTTTGGAAATTGATTTTTCAATCATGGAACTTGAGTGAAGGACAGCGTGAAGGCATATGGGGCGGGGAGTTTGATTCCCGCCCTTTTTCTTACGTTTTCGTAAGGAAATCGTAAGCCAAGTCGATGGAAATGCCGCGTCTTGTGGTATTATAATGTAAGCCGAAGTCATCATAAGAAAGGCGGTATGTGAACATGACATTATTGGAAGTACAGAACGTGAAGAAAATTTATACCACGCGTAACGGCGGCAACCAGGTGGAAGCATTGCGTGACGTGAATTTTTCCGTGGAATCGGGGGAGTTCGTGGCCATCATGGGGGAGTCCGGATCGGGCAAGACGACGCTTCTCAATATTTTGGCGGCGCTCGACAAGCCGACCGGCGGCAAGGTGAAGCTTAAGGGTCAGGATTTGTCACTGGTGAAGGAGCGGGAGATGGCGGCCTTTCGCCGGGAAAACCTGGGGTTCGTCTTTCAGGATTTCAATCTACTGGATACATTTTCTCTGGAAGATAATATTTATCTGCCGCTTGTGCTGGCGGGGCAGAAGCATGTGGTGATGGCCAAGCGGCTCTGGCCGATTGCCCAGGAACTTGGCATCACGCCGTTGCTTAAGAAATATCCTTACGAGGTGTCCGGAGGGCAGAAGCAGCGGGCGGCGGTGGCGCGGGCCTTGATTACGAAGCCGCAAATCATCCTTGCCGACGAGCCGACCGGGGCGCTCGACTCCAAGGCGGCGGATGAATTGATGCGCATATTCGGGCAAATCAACCAGGAAGGGCAGACGATTTTGATGGTCACGCACAGCGTCAAGGCGGCGAGCCATGCCGGACGCGTGCTGTTCATCAAGGACGGGGAAGTGTTCCACCAGATTTATCGCGGGAACCAGAGTGACGAGGAAATGTACCAGAAAATCACGGCTTCCCTTACCGTGCTGATGACGGGAGGTGAGCGGTAAATGGCGGTGGAATTGAGCCGCTTGGTTTCAAGCGGCGATACGAGCAACAAGCGGAGCGTTTGCGAGCCGGTTTGCATTGGCAAACCGGGATTTGAAAAGGAACAGAACTTGGGCGGCCAGGACACGGATACGGGGCAAAGGGAAGGAGGCCATTGGCCTGACGGCGGGCAAAATGCGGGCGGCCAAGGGTTTCACGGCGGTTTTTACGTGAGGCTGGCCGTCACGAACCTGCGCAAGAATGGCAAGGCGTACCTGCCATACCTGCTCACTTGCATCATCACGGTCTTGATGTTTTACGTTTTGAGTGCAATTGCCAAAAACGACGGGTTAAACGAATTGCGGGGAGTGGAGTCCATGCGTTCCGTCATGCGTGCCGTGCTGGCGGTCGTGGGAATTTTCGCAACCATCTTCCTATTGTATACGAACAACATCCTGATCAAGCAGCGCAAGAAGGAACTGGGGCTTTATCACGTGCTGGGACTGGACAAGGGGAACCTGGCCCGGATGCTTTTGTGGGAGAGCGTCATTACGACGGTGGCAAGCCTCGTCGCGGGGATACTGGGCGGCATCCTGCTGGGGAAATTGTTATTTTTAATTCTTTTAAAGCTGATGCGGTTTTCGGTGCCGTTGGCATTTTCCATCGAGATGGAGGCCGTGAAGGAGAGCGTGTTGGTGTTTGGCGCGATTTTCCTCGTCAGCTTTTTGAGGAACGTGTGGCAGATTGGAAGGACGAACCCCGTCGACCTTCTGCATGGCAGCCAGGAGGGGGAGCGGGAGCCGAAGACGAAGATTTTGCCGACGATAATCGGCGTTGCGGCGTTGGCTGTCGGATATTACATCGCGCAGGCCACGGACGACCCGTTGTCCGCCGTGATCAATATTTTCGTGGCGGTCGTCCTTGTAATCATCGCAACTTACACACTTTTCATGGCGGGCAGCATCGCGTTCCTGAAATTTTTGAAACGGCGCAAGAACTACTATTACCAGACGAGGCACTTTACGAACGTGTCGGGCATGCTCTACCGCATGAAGCAAAATGCCGTGGGAATGGCCAATATTTGCATCATGAGCTGTGCCGTGCTGTCATTGATTTCCGTCACCTTGTCCTTGTATTTGGGAGCCGAGGACATGCTGCGGACGAGGTACCCGAGAGAATGCCTGGCCAATGTCTATCAGGTGGGAACGGAGCGGGTGGAAAAAGAGAATCAAATCGTGGAGGAGGAGACGGATCGTGCGGGGGTGCGGATTGAAAATCGCGTGTCCGCTCATTTAGGGACGTTTACGACGTTGTGGGACGGCGAACGGATGTCTTTCGTGGACGAGGATGCGGCCACCATCGCCCTCGACCAGCTTTATGGCATCTACGTCATTCCGCTGGAGGATTATAATCGGATGGAAAAGAAAGACGTGTCCCTGAAAAACGGGGAGGCTTTGTTCTACATGCCGGACAAAACGTTCGGGAAAGACACGTTCTGGATTGGGGAAACGGAAGTGAGGGTCAAGGAAGAGTTGCATTCCCTGGCCGCGGAAGAATTGAGCACGAGCGCGGTGACGAAGGTCATCTGGCTGGTGGTGGACGGTGTGGAGACGGTCGAGGAACTGGTCGGGCAATATTCGGCCATCGGTCGGGACGGTTTTTTCTACATGGACGGGTTTGACATCGAAGGCGGGGAGGAGGCCCGTGCAAAGGCCTGGCAATCCATCAATGCGAGGATGCAGGAGGAGATGGGAGACGCGGCGGTCTTTTGGCGGGAGGAACGCCGGGAGAGTTATTATATGTCGAATGGCGGGTATTTGTTCATCGGAATGTTTGCGGGAGCCTTGTTCCTGGTCGGGATGATCCTGATAATTTATTACAAGCAGATTTCGGAGGGGCATGACGACAGGGAGCGTTTCCAAATCATGAAAAAAGTGGGGATGAGCCAGAAAGAAATCAGGGCGACGATTCGTAGCCAGGTACTGATGGTATTTTTCCTGCCGCTTGCCACCGCGGTGCTGCATATCGCGTTCGCCTTTCATATCTTTAGCACGGTACTGCGGGCGTTCGGCCTTTCGAACACGATGTTGGAAGTTTCCTGCACGGCGGGAACGATTGGCGTGTTCGCCGCGTTCTATGTCGCGGTGTTCTTCCTGATGTCGCGGGAGTATTATCGAATCGTCCGATAAGGGGGAAGTCACGGGAACAAAGTGCCTCTGGCACTTTGTTCCCGTTCTTTCATGGGCGTGGGCGACCGCGAAAGAAAACCACTGGGAAATACATGTATACAATTTCCGCGCAAGATGTCGATATTTTCTTTGTTTCCCCATTGCAAGACTAAGGGAAATAGTGTTATAATCATGTAATCGAGTGTGAATGATTATTAAGTAGGTGACAAATTTGAAGAACAAGATTAAGCGTTTTGCGAACGGGGATTTTCACGCCCCCCAGCCGGACATCATTTTTCCGGAGACGCACATCATCATGCGCGTCGGCGAGGGGGAGAAGTACCAGGGGAACTTTTCCTTACAAAATGAATCAGAGGGTACGATTCGGGGGCTTGTCTATCCCTCTTCTTTTCGCGTGCATTGTGACGAGCAGGGGTTTGACGGCAATCCGGTGAACATTTCTTATACATATGACGGAACCGGGCTGGTACCCGGGCATGTCGAGCATGGGAAGTTCACGATCGTGTGCAACGGCGGCGAGTACGATATTTCGTTTACGGCGATTATCGAGAAGCCGTACGTCATGACCCGTTATGGAAAAGTGCAGAGCCTGGAGGACTTCAAGAAGTTGACGTACCGCGATTCGATGGAGGCGGAGAAGTTGTTCCGTTCGCGGGACTTCTATACGATTTTGAAGTACGAGGACAAGCGGATCCAGGCTCTTTATGACAATATGCGCAAGTGGGAGCTGGACCAGCAGGCGATGGAGGAATTCTTGGTCGGCTGCAAGCAGAAGGAGAAGATTTTCCTCACGCTTGACGAGGAGAGCCGGGCGTTTTCCTCCCTGCCGGAGACGCGCAAGGAGATTTTGACGATTAAGAAAAACACGTGGGGCTACCTTTCCATCGACGTGCGGGTGGAGGGGGATTTCCTGCGTGTTGACCGCACGCGCTTGATTTCGGACGAGTTTATCGGCAATTCGTGCAGGTTGGAGTACTTTATCAGCCAGGAGCATTTACATAAAGGGAATAATTTCGGACAGATTATTCTTGAGACGCCGTATGAGGTGCTGCGTTACGAGGTCATTGTCGAGAAGGAGTCGGATTATGACGAGGAACGCCGCGGAAGGACGCTTTTGTTTGCTTCCATCTTGAAGTCCTACCTGGAATACGAGGCGGGCAGGGTGGACGTCAACACGTGGACGGAGGAGACGCTCAAAAAGATTTCCAAGCTGCGCGACGGACATGAGAAGGACGAGCTGTACCTGCTCGTGCATGCCCATATTTGCCTGATAGGGAGGCGGATGGAAGAGGCGAAGTGGCTTCTGGAGTCTTACAATTATAACCGGTTTGCGATTGGCAAGGACGTGGAGCTAAGTTCCTATTACTTGTATTTGACGACGCTCCTTAGCAATGATTCCATCGGACAGCGCAGGGTGGCTGAGGAATTGTCACGTTCGTACATGAAACATCCCGAGAGTTGGATGATTCTCTGCATGTTGGTGAACGTGGACGCGGAATACAAGATTTTGAGCGAGCGGCTCCGTGTGTTAGAAAAGTTGTTTTACGAGGAGCGGACGGGCAGCCTTATCTTTTATATGGAAGCGTTCCGTTGTTTTCGTGAGAAGAGCTCTTCACTGAAAAAGCTTGGCATGTTCGAAGTGCGGGTGCTGTTGTTCGCCGCCAGATATAAGCTGATGACGAAAGAACTGGCGCTTTATACCGCGAACCTTGCCAGCCAGCTTAAAGATTTCGACAAGCATTTATACCAGGCTTTGGTGATTTGTTATAAAACGTACCCCGAACCGATGATTTTGACCGCCATTTGCACGTTGCTGATTAAAGGCGGTTGCGTGGGCAACCGTTATTTCACCTGGTTCGAGATGGCCGTGGAGTCGGAGATGAAGATTGCCCAGTTGTACGAGTACTATATTGAGACGTTGAACGAGAAGCGTTTTAAAAAGCCGCTGCCTCGTTCGGTCTATTTGTATTTCATGCATGGAAACACGCTCAACTATTTGAAAAAGGCATTCTTGTACGCCAACTTGATAACTTACGAGGATGATTCCAGTGAGATTTACACGCATTACCGGGACGAGATGGAGGCGTTTGCCTGGAACCAGCTTGACCGTCGCCATATCAACGAACATTTGCGTGTCATTTACAAGCGGTTCGTGGTGGAGCGGGCGATGAATCCAGACCGCATCAAGGCGTTGTATGACGTGTGCCATTCGTACGAGATTACGACGAAGGTGCCGGACATGAAATTTATCCATGTCGTTTCGGAGGACGGGGAAATCACGCAGAAGGCGGCTTACACGGAGAGCGGGGCGCAGGTGTTCTTGTATTCCAAGACAGACCGCCTCGTGTGGGAAGGGAAGGACGGGCGGCATTATACCGACACGGTGCCGTACGAAAGCCGCCGCTTGTTTTACGAGCTGCGTTACATGGACTTGTGCAAAAAGTATATCAACAGCCTGAAGCTAAGCCAGCAGGAAGAGGCCGAGGAGCTTACCCTGGAGGTGGTGAAAAAGGTCGGCATGGAACATTACGTGGACAGCGAGATCATGGCCTTGTGTAGCCGCAATATCCGGGAAAATAATTTTGAAAACGATGATTTCCTTACTTACGTGTGCTATGAATTGTTTAAGCGGAAGCAGTATGACCGGGCGATTTTGACGTATCTCGCCACGTATTATTGCGGGACGACCGTGGACATGAAGCGGCTCTGGCGGGAGGCGCGGGAGTACGAGGTGCACACGCACAAGCTGGCGGAGCGGATACTGACCCAGATGTTGTTCGCGGAGGCGGTATTCGGCGAGGTCGGCGTGTTCGAGGATTATTATGCCGAAGGGGCGTATTTTCGGCTGCAGCAGGCATACCTTGCCTATATGTCGCGTTCCTACGTGACGGAGGACCGGAAGATTGCCAAGAGCGTGATTGACATTATTTGCAAGGAGTACGAAAAAGGGGAAGAGACCATCGACATCTGCAAAATCGCGGTGCTGAAGTATTATGCGGGGCGGGAATATGGCCCGGCCATCCGTAAGACGCTCAAAAAGCTGTTGCAGGACTTGTGCGGAAAGCAGATTTATTTTCCGTTCTTCCTCCAGTATGAGAAGGAATGGCTGATCGAGCAGCAGTTGTGGGACAAGACCTTGATTGAATATAGGGGGCAGAAGGGGAGCCGTATCATGCTCTATTACCAGCTCCAGAAAGGGGACGATGCGGAGAGCGTGGATTATTCCACCGAGGTGCTGACCCCGATGTATGAAAATATTTACGTCAAAAAATTTGTGCTTTTTGCCAACGAGACGTTGCGCTTTTATTTCAAGGAGACGATAGACGGTAATGCCTACCGCAGCGAGAAAGAGGTTTGCGTCAAGGACGTGCGCGCGGGTGAGAACGGGCGTTATGGGCGGCTCAATGACATTTTGTTGTCGGACAAGGAGCAAAGGGAGAAGAAGATGCGGGAGTATGCGCAGGAGGACTTGATTGCGGCGCATATGTTTGGACCTGAACAGACATGAGAAAGTGGCCCGGTTAGGGCGGATTTCGTATGTTTCAGGATTTTAGGAGCACGAAGCGCGTAACAATCCGTGAGTATCCTAGGATAAAATAGGAGGAACAATCGTGTCACAAGGAAATATAATCGGGTACGAGATCAATGAAAAGACTTGTCAGATTAGTTATTATAACGAGGAACAATTGGAGCCGGAAACGCTGGAGGTGGATACGGACAACTATCAGATTCCACTGATTGTGGGGAAGCTTCGCGATACATGGGCGTACGGCAAGGAGGCGAAGCGACTGGTCACCATCAAGGAGGGCTTTACCGTGACACGCCTTTTGGAGCGGAGCCTTGCCGGGGAGCGGATTGATTTCGGCGAGGAGACTTATGACGCGGTATGGCTTTTGTCGAAGTTCGTGCAGATGTCCTTGCAGACGTTTCCGCAGATTGACGGGATCGTGTTCAGCGTTGCCGAGCTTACGGAGGAAATCGCGCAGCTTTTGCGGGGAATCGCCGTACGGATGAATATTGACAAGCAGCACATTTTCATTCAGGATTACAAGGAAAGTTTTTGCAATTACTTGTTTTACCAGCCGAAAGAGTTGTGGCAGTACGAGTCGGCATTATTTTGTTGCGACCGCAACGAAATCAAGGCATACATGCTGCGCAGGCTAAGACCCGGTCTGGGTGGTGGAAAGACCACGTTCGTGACCGTGGACGAGGTGGCGAGCGCGCACATGAAGGAGTTGGCCGCGGTCTATCCGGTTCTGATTGAGGACAAGGCGCGGGACGCTGACGCGCGTTTTTGCAAGTTTATCGAGAGTGTTTTTGACAAACGAATCGTCTCGTCGGTTTTTTTGACCGGGGAGGGATTTGAGAACAACTGGTTTCCGCGTTCGCTGCGGGTGTTGTGCAATGGGAGAAGGGCGTTTATCGGGAACAATTTGTACAGCAAGGGCGCGTGCTATACCATTTACCGCAAGATGTTCATGCATATCGAGGATCCGGTTTATCTGTCGGAGAACAAGCTGACGGATCAGATTACCATGAACCTGCGGGTGGACGGCCAGGAGATGTGGTTCCCCATCGTTTCCTGGGGCGCACAGTGGTACGAGAGCAACAACCAGTGGGAGGTTCTTTTGGAAAAGGTGGAGGACTTGGAACTGCACATCGAGTCCCTGGTGCAGGGATCCGTCAAGACAGAGGTGATTTCCATGGAGAAGTTTCCCAAGCGGGCGGAATATTCCATGCGCCTGAGCATCGAGACGTTGTTTTTGGATGAAAAGACCTGTAAGATTACCGTGCGCGACATGGGATTCGGCGAATTTTTTCCGCCCACGGACTTTCACGAGGAGAAGATTATACAATTAGGAGGCAATGATGGGAAATTTAGTTCTTTGTCATGAAAAGCACGCGTCGCACCCGTATGAGATTTCGCGCATACACTGCAAGATTTTTACGATAGAAGAATTGTGCTACTATCTCTGTAATAATTTATATTTGATAGATTATACCATCATGAACGAGCAGCTGTGCAGTTGGCTGGGGGAGGAGCTGAACATGGAGGCCCTCGCAGGGCAGCTTCGCGACGTCATCCGTTTGCACGGTTCCGTGGAAAAGTTCGTGCTGACGATATTGAAGTCGTCGCGGATTTACCGGGAACCGGAGATGATTCGCATTCAGAACGTGCTGGAACGTTTGAAGAGCCAAAAGGACATCGAGCGGCAGAAGTACAAGGGAGACAACTTGTTGGAAAGCGGCGAAATAGAGGAGGCGGTACTGGTTTACCAGGGGATTTTGAACCAGGACAAGGACGAGACGGTGGACGCCAAGTTTTACGGGCGCATTTATGCCGGACTTGGGGCCGCCTATGGGAAATTGTTCCTATATCAAGAGTCGGCCAGGATGTATGACCGCGCTTACCAGATTTGCGAGGACAAGGCACTTTTGAAGCCTTACCTTTATGCATCCTCGAAATACATGTCGCTCGAGGAATACCATATCCTGCTTACGAAGAACGAGGAATACGTGGAGGTCAACGCGCAGATGCGCGAGGAAGTGAACGCGTTGCGGCAGCGCGCCCAGATTGAATACGGGGACAGCGACGCGATGATGGACAACTGGAAGCGTCAGTATAGGAGGAGCCACATATGATGTAACAGTTCAGCCAGACCGCAAAAGGACGACAAATCATGCTTGCATGAATTTGGCGGACTGCCAGCGGTCTGAGGGAGCGCCCGTTCATGAGCAAAAAGAGCTGCGGATGCAGCGGAAAGCGCCGATAGGCGCGTTTTGCGAATGGGTGCGGCTGAACTGTTACATAGACCGAAAGCAACTTGGCGAAAGCAAGCCTATGGCGAAGCTTGAGCTTAGTGCGGAGTAATCCTTGGGTATCATGGAATATGTTATAACTTTCACTTGGGATGACGAATCTGCCGTATGGATTGCCACGAGTGACGACATTCCCGGCCTTGTGTTAGAATCGAATTCTTTTGACGCTCTTTTGGAGCGTATTCATTTTGCTATCCCGGAATTGCTTGCATTGAATGTTTCTGCAAATCAGCCATTTTATCTCACGTTCAAGTCGGAACGGCATGAAAGGATGGTCGTGTAATGGATGAATACGAGAAAAAAGTGCGCAATATACTGTCACAAAATGGCTGCATAAATTATAATTGATGAAAATAAGATTGTTGACAGACTCCCCGAAGTGTGTTACTATACCTAAGTGATTTAGCGAGGTAAAGTGGTCAATTGCTAACATGGTGGCGTGAAAATCCGTTTGTATTGGCAGGCGTAAGATTTCGCCGAGATGTGTGCAAGTGATTAAAATGTAAGTGCCAGATGTTTATAATAAGGAGGAGTCTGAATTATGAAAAAGAAATTGGCAGTATTGTTGGCGGTTTCCATGGTGGCCGTGCTGGCCATGACGGGTTGCGGTGGAAGCGGTGACGCGGATAAGAAGGACGCGGGAGACGACACGAAGCAGCAGGTGTCGGACGACGCGAACAAGGATGATACCGACAAGAAAGGCGACGCGGGCGACAAGAAGACGTTCACGGTGGGATTTGACGCGGAGTACCCGCCATATGGCTACATGGATGACAATGGTGAGTATACTGGCTTTGACCTGGAACTGGCCGAGGCCGTGTGCGAGATGGAGGGCTGGGAGCTGGTGAAGAAGCCGATTAACTGGGATTCCAAGGATCACGAGCTCAACTCGGGTTCCATCGACTGCATTTGGAATGGTTTCACGATGAACGGGCGCGAGGACGATTATACGTTTTCCGTTCCCTACGTGGACAACTCGCAGGTCATCGTCGTGGCGGAGAATTCCGGCATCAAGACGCTGGCCGACTTGAATGGGAAAACCGTCGGCGTGCAGGCGGCAAGCGCGGCCCTGGAACTTTTGGAGAGCGAGGAAGAGGGCGGACAGAAAGCACTGGCGGACACGTTCGCGGCCTTGAACCAGTTCGCGGATTACAACACGGCGTTCGTCGAGCTGCAGGCGGGGGCATTGGATGCCCTGGCCATCGACATCGGTGTTGCCAAGTACCAGATTAATTCCAGGGGTGAGGGATACATGATTCTGGAAGAGGAATTGAACAAGGAGCAGTACGCGGTTGGATTCAAGAAAGGCAATCAGGAGTTGTGTGACACGATTAACGCGGACTTGCAGAAACTGGCCAATGACGGCACGGTGGCGAAGCTGGCAGAGAAATACGAAATCGCCGACATGGTGTCGCTAAAGGCGGAGTAAGGTATTGGGAACGTACGCTATTGCCGAATCAACGGATGGTGGTACAAGGTCGGGGAAAGATGTCCGTGACCTTACACAGTGGATAGCGTCGGTGTACAGAAGGCGTGTTGCCCTCTGTACACCGATGCTAGATTGGATAGAGAAACGATGGCCCCCCGGGAGGTTTTCCGAGGGGTCATTCCAAGTACAAGGAGCCGGGCATCTGGGAAGGGCATGGGATGTCCATGACGAAAGGGGTAAAGTCGGATGGGCTTTGATGTGATTTTGCGGGAACTGGCATCGGGATTTGGCCAGACGATGATGATTTTCGCGTTGACGTTGGTGTTTTCACTGCCGCTGGGCATGATCGTGTATTTCGGGAGGGCGAGCAAGTTTAAAATCGTGAGCGTGGCGGTCAAGTTCTACATTTCCATCATGCGTGGGACGCCGCTCATGCTGCAGCTTTTGATTTGGTATTTCGGGCCGTTCTACCTATGGAAGATGAACATTGGCGGCGGCTACAAGCTGGTAGCAATCATTTTGGGATTTTCCTTCAACTATGCGGCTTATTTTGCGGAAATATACCGTTCGGGCATTGAGTCCATCCCGGTCGGACAGTATGAGGCGGCCAGGCTTTTGGGGTATTCCAACAGCCAGACGTTTTTGAAAATCATCCTGCCCCAGGTGGTGAAAATCGTGTTGCCGTCGGTGACGAATGAAATCATCACCCTCGTCAAGGACACGTCGCTCGTGTACTCGATTTCTTTTATTGAGATGTTCGCCAAGGCGAAGCAAATCGCGGCGGCGCAGACCACGGTCGTTCCGTTCTTCGTGGCGGGCGCGTTTTATTATGTCGCGTGTTTGGTGGTGGCGTGGGTGATGGAGCGAATCGAGAAAAGGCTGGATTACTATCGTTAGGAATCGCGAGGGAAAATGGCTGTTTGGGAGGCGGGTAGAATGAATCTTTTGGAAATGAAACATATCAAAAAGGCGTTTGACGACACGGAAGTGTTGCATGACATTTCACTTTCCGTGAAAGAGGGGGAAATCGTGGCCATCATCGGGCCTTCCGGGTCGGGAAAGTCCACGCTCCTTCGTTGCGCGACGATGTTGGAGACGATTGACGGCGGGGAAATTTTTTATCTCGGAAAGCGGGCCGGCTGGGTGGAAAACGGCAAGGCGGCGTTTCCAAAGAAAGAGGAGCGCAAGGAAATCCAGTCTTGTTTTGGGTTGGTCTTTCAAAATTTCAACTTGTTTCCGCATTATTCCGTAATGAAAAATATCACGGACGCGCCGATTCACGTCCAGAAACGGGAGAAGGAGGAGGTATACGAGACGGCAAGGCGGCTCCTGGCCAAAATGGGGCTTTCGGACAAGGCCGACGCGTACCCGTGCCAGCTCTCCGGCGGGCAGTGCCAGCGTGTGGCCATCGCCAGGGCATTGGCGCTCAACCCGAAAATCCTGTTCTTTGACGAGCCGACCAGCGCGCTCGACCCGGAGCTTACGGGCGAGGTCTTGAAGGTCATCAAGGACTTGGCGGCGGAGCACATGACGATGGTAATCGTCACGCATGAGATGAATTTTGCCAGGAACGTGGCCGACAAAATCATTTTTATGGACAAGGGCGTGATAGCCGTGGAGGGAACGCCGGATGACGTGTTCGCTTCCGATAGCCCACGGATGCGGGAATTCTTAGGAAAACTGTCACGGGAGGGGTGAAATACCATTGGCATTTTATCATAATTCATGGGAACAATCCAGACTTTGTTGCAATTTATACGCCAGTTTGCCGATATGGATTCCGTCCACAAAAGAATGGTGGACCTGGACGGAAAATGGTAACATGGTTTTTCCGTCCTTTTCGTAATATTTTCCCCAATCAAATAACGGGGTGGCGTTATCCTTATTCCCGGAGTCCGTATGAGAAATATGGGTGTAAGTCACCCATGGGAAGGCGGAAAACTGGAACACGTCGTTTCCCAACGGGCCGGTAAAATATTCTTTTTGAGCCCGTACCTTTTCGGTTGCCAGGGCTACGTATTCTTCCAGCGTGTCCGTCATTTCCACATTGACGACCTTGAATAATTCCGTTTCCTTGTCCAGGTAAGTAAACGCCGTATTGATTCTGTCAAATATTACCGGCTCTCCTTCCACGAAACGATAGCGGAATTCCTCGATTTGATTGGCGCATTTGGAGACTGCGAACACGAGTGAAAATGTAAAGGAATAGTTTTGTTTCCGCGTCATTTTCAAGAAATGCGTGACATCCAATTCGAACGTGACGCAATATTGCGGTTGGACGCAGTTCCTGAAAATTTGATAGTGTAATGTCCGATTCCAACTTGTTAAATCAATCTTTTGCATGTCATTTCCTCCTGATTATTTTTGCGCGTGTACCCGAATTCTGCGAAATGTTTCAAAATGAGTGCCATTCGATTGCCGTGTCTTTTGTAGCATTTCTTCGATTACTTCCTGACGAAATGATTCTTTAAGTTCTTCTGGAATTTGTTTTATAAATGGTACGATGCTAGGTTGGTCTATCCATTTAATCATTTCGGAAGCATCGGAAAAATAGCGGTCTTTGTTTATTTCCGCGATTTCGTAGGAAGAGAAGCCAATCGTAGAAATCAATTCCACATACTGCGATTTTGAGGGCATGAACCAGGGCCATGCAAAGTCCAGAAAGTATTTTGCATATTTGGTTTCGGACATTTTTCTTTGTATGACCTCGAGGAAGTTGGCACAATTGCCGGCACCTCCAAAATCCCATAGGATTTCCCCGTGGATTTTTAACGCTTTGTGGGCATTGGTCAAAAGACGCTTATGATTTTTCACCCAATGTAAGGCCGCATTGGAAAAAATAAGGTCAAATGCATGTTCAAAATTCATTTCGTTCATGTCCATTCGTGCAAATTCAAGATTGTTTTCGCAAAGTGTTTTTGCGGTTTCCACCATGTTGGCGGAAGCGTCGATCCCCAACACGTTCCCGCGTGGCACGAGTAGCGACAAGCGTTTTGTCAAGATTCCGTCGCCGCATCCCAAGTCCAGTATGGTCTCATTTCCGCTAAGCGGTAATTCAGAAATTAAGTCGTTTCCCCATTCTTTTTGATGCCTGGATGCCGACTTGTACTTTTTGCCGTCAAATTCAAATGTATTCATAATACCCCTCCGTGAGCACTTGGCGCTTGTTTTTTTGGTACTTACATGCGAATGTAGTTGAAGTATACGTCTTGCAATGATATAATTCAAATACATGATTTTTATGAAACACATAAATCAAAATTATGGTTATTATTTACGGGGCTGTGCGCCTTGCCGCACGGCCTCCGTCCGATAACGTGATGGTACCGATTGGGCATTCGGCCTTCTTCGCTCCGCTTCGGTTCGTCCTAAGCAAGTGCCACTGGCACTTAGGACCGCCGTAGGCAATTTTAAATGGCCGAATGCCGTTACTATCGCGGCCGCAGGCCGTGAATAGTAACAAATTATGGAAAGGGGAGCGCATGGATACATTTGATAATCTTGCAAGGTATAAGATATTTTTGTCGGTCGCGGAGAACAAGAGCATATCCAGGGCCGCCGCGTCGCTTTACATTTCCCAACCGGCGGTGAGCATGGCGGTAAGGAAACTGGAGGAAAACCTAAATACCACGCTCTTTATCAGGAAATCGAAGGGCGTGGAGCTGACGGAGAAAGGAAAATTTTTGTATGACAGTGCAAAAAAAGCATTTCTCATGCTTTCGGATGCCGAAAAAAGCCTTCGATTCCCGGCGAAAACCGGATATTTGCGCATGGCGTCCAGCAATGTATTGTGTAAACATTTTCTCATGCCTTATCTGAAAGAATTTTCCCGTTTATATCCGCATACGGAGTTGTCCATTACGTGCACGCCCTCGGTGGAGGCCTATGCGATGCTGGAGGAGGGTACGATTGACCTGGCATTGGGCGTAAAGCCCCGAAACCTTGGAACGTCGGTTTACCGTTCTTTGGGAAAAATTGAATACATTTTTGTTTGCACGCTTGCCTACCGGGAAAAATTGCATTGCGGGAATGATGAAATCTTTGATTACGCGAACATTATGCTTCTTGATCAGGACAACGTGTCCCGTAAACATGTAAACGCGTATTATGCAAAAAATAACATCATTCCATTGCGTATTCTCGAAGTAAACGAGATGGACATGCTGATTGAATTTGCAAAAATGGGCATAGGCGTGTCCTGCGTGGTGAAACAATTCGTGGAGCGGGAGCTGGAAGCGGGCGAACTTGTCGAAGTAGCGTTGTCAAATCCGATTCCGCCACGTGAAATCGGATTCCTATATCAGGAAATCCAGCCGTTCAATGAGAACATATTGAAGTTTTTGGACGTACTGTGTATAATGAATGAAAAGGCAGAAGGAAGTACGGAGGAAAATGATGGCGACGGGAACTACGAATATCGGATTTGAAGAGAAATTGTGGCTGGCGGCAGACAAATTACGCTCCAATATGGATGCGGCGGAGTATAAGCATGTGGTTTTGGGGCTTATATTTTTGAAATACGTGTCTGATTCCTTTGAAGAAAAGTACCAGGCGCTTTTAAAGGGAGGGTACGGCGATGAGGAAGATAGGGACGAGTACCTGGCGGACAATATTTTCTGGGTTCCAAAGGAAGCAAGGTGGTCGGAAATTCAAAAACATGCCACGAGTACGGATATAGGCAGCGTGATTGACCGAGGCATGGAGTCAATAGAAAATGAGAATCCTTCTTTGAAAGGTGTCTTGACAAAAAATTATTCCAGGGCGGAACTTGACAAAACCCGGTTGGGTGAATTGGTAATGTTGTTTACGAACATCGAAGTTGGTTCGACGGCGGCTCAGGAGAAAGATGTTTTAGGGCGTGTGTATGAGTACTTTCTAAGTAAGTTTGCAAGCGCGGAAGGAAAACTGGGAGGAGAATTTTATACGCCGTCGTGCATTGTGCGAACGCTGGTGGAAATGATCGAACCTTTTGAGGGGCAGATATTTGACCCGGCATGCGGGAGCGGCGGGATGTTTTGTCAATCCGCGCGTTTTGTAAGGGAACATCAGGGAAACATCCGTGATATTTCCATTTTTGGGCAGGAGAGCAATCCTACCACATGGAAATTAGCAAAAATGAATTTGGCCATTCGCCAATTAGAGGCAAATTTAGGGAAGCACAACGCGGATTCCTTTCATGATGACCAGCATAAGACGCTGAAAGCGAATTATATTTTGGCCAATCCACCGTTTAACGTATCTGACTGGGGCGGGGAGAGGTTGCGTGAAGACATCCGATGGCGGTATGGGGTTCCGCCAGTTGGAAATGCGAACTTTGCATGGTTACAACATATGTTGTATCACTTGAGTCCGGCGGGAGGCGTTTGCGGCACGGTATTGGCAAATGGATCGTTAAGTTCCAATACGTCCAACGAGGGGAACATTAGAAAAAACATGATTTTGGGAGATGTCGTGGAATGCATCGTGGCGATGCCAAGTCAATTGTTTTACTCCACGGGCATTCCAGTGTCGTTATGGATTATGCGGAGAGGGAAAACGGAGGCTTCCAAGAATAAGGTGCTTTTTATTGATGCAAGAAAACTCGGACATATGATAGACAGAAAAGTCCGGGAATTGTCAGAGGAAGATATCCAAAAAATTGCAGGTACATACCAAGGATGGAGGCAGGGGAAAGAGTACGAAGATGTTCGGGGATTTTGCAAGGCGACAACGTTGGAAGAAATTGAAAAACAAGAGTTTATCTTGACACCGGGACGGTATGTGGGAATTGAAGAACAAGAGGATGACGGGGAGCCGTTTGAGGAGAAAATGCAAAGGTTGACCTCGGAATTGTCGGAATTGTTTAAAAAATCCAATGAGCTACAAGAGGAAATAAAGAAAAAATTAGGTGCTATAGGGTACAAGATAGAATGAAGCGTAATTAAGAAATAGTAGAATGCGAGGTATGGGACATGGCGAGAACGGTTGGAATCGGTCATCAGGATTTTGAAAAGGTGATAACGGAAGACATTTTCTACGTGGACAAGACGAAATTTATTCAAGAGTGGTGGGAAAATAAGGATGAGGTGACCTTGATTACCCGTCCCAGGCGGTTTGGGAAGACGTTGAACCTTAGCATGGTGGAAAAGTTTTTTTCTGTCAAGTATGCGGGCAGAGGCGACTTGTTTGAAAATTTATATATTTGGAATCAAGAAGAATGTCGTGAACTGCAAGGGACGTATCCAGTGATTTTCTTGAGTTTTGCGAAGGTGAAGGAAACGTCATTTCAAAACATGCGGAAGAAAATTTGTCGACTTATTGCAGATTTATACGACCAGTATGATTTCTTGCTTGATGGAGATTTGCTAAATGAGAAGGAAAAGGTACTTTATCAGGAAATATCCGTCTCTATGGAAGATTACCTGGCATCGGATTCTTTGAACATGTTATCCAATTATCTGATGCGTCATTATGGGAAAAGGGTCATTATTCTGCTTGACGAATATGACACGCCGATGCAGGAGGCCTACGTGGGTGGATATTGGGATGAGGCAGTTGCCTTTACGAGGAATCTGTTCAATGCCACGTTTAAGACGAACCCTTATCTGGAAAGGGCGTTGATGACGGGGATTACGAGGGTCAGCAGGGAATCTCTTTTTTCAGATTTGAACAACATCGAGGTGGTGACCACGACTTCGAGAAAATACGAGGATGCTTTTGGTTTTATGCAGGAGGAAGTTTGGGAAGCGTTGAAGGAATATGAAGTGTACAAGGAGTGGGAAAACGTAAGAGACTGGTATGATGGGTTTATATTTGGCAGGAAACGGGACATTTATAATCCGTGGTCCATCATCAATTATCTGAATAAGCGTGTGTTCGCCGCATATTGGGCGAATACAAGCAGCAACAGCCTGGCGGGAAAGTTGATTCGTGAGGGAAGCGTGGAATTGAAAGTTACCATGGAGGACTTGCTGGCGGGCGGAACGCTTCATGCGCGGATTGACGAGCAAATCGTGTACAACCAGTTGAGCGGGAATGAAAATGCAATTTGGAGTTTGTTACTGGCAAGTGGTTACTTACGCGTGGAAACATGCGAGATAAACGAGGAAGATGAGTGGGAATACGACTTGAAGCTTACCAATAAAGAAGTCATCATCATGTTTAAAAAGATGGTGGGCAGCTGGTTTGACGGTTCCATATCGGCATACAACGCGTTTATCAAGGCGTTGCTTCTGGGGGACGTGGAGGCCATGAATGCGTATATGAACGAGATTGCTTTCACGACATTTAGTTATTTTGATACGGGAAAAGGTTCTTCGGAGCTGATGAAATCAGAAAAATTTTACCATGGTTTCGTGCTCGGGCTGATGGTGAATCTGGCGGGGAGGTATAAAATCACCTCCAACCGCGAGAGCGGCTTCGGCAGGTATGACGTGATGCTCGAACCGCTAAAGGAGAGGGACGATGCCATCATCATTGAGTTCAAGGTCTGCAGAAGCGCGAAGAAGCAGACGCTTGAGGAGGCCGTCAGGGAGGCTTTGGAGCAGATTGAGGAGAAGAATTACGCGGCGAGCCTTATTGCGGCAAAGATTGCGCCGGAACGGATAAAAAAATATGGGTTCGCGTTCGAGGGGAAAAAGGTGCTGATAGGGTGATACCAGCGACCGTAGACCGTGTATAATAATCGGATATGAAGAACTATTGGAAAATTGGCGGTTACTTTTCACGGGGCTGTGCGCCTCGCCGCACGGCCTCCGTCCGATAAAGTGATGGCATCGATGGGGCATTTCGGCCATCGCCGTAGGCGATTTTAAATGGCCGAATGCCGTTACTATCGCGGCCGCAGGCCGCAAATAGTAACAATTGGCGAGCAATCTGTTGAGGTTTCAAGACATTCTATGTATAATAAACGAAAAAGAAAGTACGGAAGCGGACAATGGCGGCGTGGCCGAATGCCGAAGCCGGGAGTGTGCTTGCACACAAACGGCAAGACGTTCGGCAGAGGCGGTAACGAGGAAACTGCGAAGCAGTTTTCGAGTCTACGGGCGGCTTAAATGTTGATGTAAGAAAGATTTAATTTTACATCGGCAAATACCGGTACACTATAGTTTTATGTTTACTCAAAATCTTAATCCAATGTGGCAACAAGATCATCTTTCCGAATTCGTTACAACAAAATACGGAAGAGATTACAAGAAATATTATCATTGCATACATATAATGAATATGATACAATCATACTACAAAATCAATGGAGGTGCAATATGGCTACATTACAAATTCGTGTTGATGATACATTAAAAAAACAAGCAGATACTTTATTTTCCAGCCTGGGGCTTGATACGTCAACGGCAATACGTATTTTTTTGACTGCATCCATCGAACATGATGGAATTCCATTTTCCGTTCAGCATACGGTTCTTCCATCATCGCTTCAAGAGGCAATTTACGATAGTAGATTCAGAAAAAATTTGAATGGGCCTTTTGAAAATGCACAAGATGCCGTTGCTTCTATGCTGGAGGAATAGCTTATGTATAAAATCGTTTACACCAATCGCATGAAAAAGGATGCCAAATTGATGAAAAAAAGAGGCAAGGACATGAAGAAACTTGTCACTGTACTTTCTCTGCTTGCAATCGGAAAACCATTACCCATACAATATCAGGATCATGCATTATCTGGCAATCTAAAAGATTTTAGAGAATGCCATATAGAACCTGACTGGTTACTTATGTACCAAATTTATCAAGACACCCTTATTCTTTCAGCTACCGCAACCGGAAGTCATGCAGATTTATTCGGAAGGTAAAATCTTTTCATGTCAAATTGTAGATGCATCTACGTTACGGCCTAGAAATTGATGCTTGTTACATCAATTTCACCGGACATTAACTTAGGGAGCAAAGTATCTCGTAATAAGGACATTTGATGGATTTTGTCTACATTTGCCTTAATTTGTATCCTTATTGAATGAAGTATCCCACTTATTTTCTTTTGTTCTTCCATAGGTGGTAGCATAAAACGATACCTTTTAAAGTCTTTCAAGACAATTCTTGGCAATGCTGATCCTGACACATAGTTATCTCTCACATCTCTTCTAACGGAAGGTTGTTTAAGAAGATATAAGAGTGTTTCGGGTACAATGATATCTGGGTTTGGTCTAAAAATAGCAATGGAAGAAAGAATAGCTTCATCTTTTGTTTCGGAACAGAGGAATATTTCTTTTAAATAACTGCCATCTTTAGCGACAAGAATATCATTATTCAAAGGTACACAGTCATTTTGCTTCATTTTGCGAAATTCGTCCTCCGTAATGTGTTTACATGAGGAAGAATTGAAACCATAGGTTTCCATATCCTTTACAGAATACATAGGATATGGAGAATCCGGCGAATCAGCAGGACTGTAATGAGATCCATCCGTTATTTTGATACAAACACCATCTAATGATACTTCATGCCATGATAAGGGAGTTGTGCCATTATATGGAGCAAAATTTATAAAATATGATTCGAACAAAGCTAAGGCTTGCTGCTCTAAATTATCGTTTATCATAGAAAAGAAAGGAATTAATGAGATGAATACTAAAATATTCACAATTAATGAAGTTGAAAATTTGGTTAAGCCAATCGCTGAAAAATATAAGGTGAAACAAATATATTTATTCGGTTCTTATGCAAGGGGGGAGGCAGATGAAAGCAGCGATTTGGATTTCCTGGTGTTTGGCGGGGAAAATTTTAAGCTCACTATGATTTTTTCGCTTGCAGAAGACCTTCGCGAGGTTCTTAAAAAGGAAGTTGACGTGTTTGAAATCAATGAAATTAATGAAGGAAGCGATTTTTATAATACAATTATGAAAGAGAGGTTGCTTGTGGCATGAAGTATTCGGATAAGCAGCGTATTGAAAAAATCTATGAAAACGCGGTAAAGTTACATGAATACATCATAGAAAATAATATAAAAAGAGAGGATTTGTTGACAGCCATTCCTTTACAATGGCTTGTTACAACACCGTTATATAATATCGGTGAACACGTTTATTATTTGTCCAGTGAGTATAAGCAAGCCTATGGCAATATTCCGTGGTCGATGATTTCTGGACTTCGGCATCGCTTGGTTCACGATTATGATGGCACAAATTGGAATATTATTGCTGATGTCGTTTTTGAGGAATTACCCGTTCTGATTGAAGAAATACAAAAGATTTTGTGATTTGTGTGAACCGTTTATACTTCCCATCAACGGCGGGAGTTGAAAATACGGGAACTGCCATTGATGTCGTTCTCTTAAAAAATCAAAGGAGAATTGACATGAAACGGAAAATCATTAATAACGTGCTACAAGGGATGCTGACATTTCTCAACAATTCACAGTCTGCACAGCTTCAGAAAGTGCTGGAGCGAGAACTTGCAAAAGTGGAGATGACGGAGGCGTATCAAGCAGGAGAGGAAAAAGGCTTGAATTCCGTTCCGCCGTGCGAAATCGGATTCCTATGTCATGAAATTCTGTCGTTCAATCCGTCGTTTAATGGGAAGATATTTTAAATTGGGGAGGTTTTCCATGCGTGTCAGAACGTCGAAAGTGTTTATCAAATCGGACGATTATAAATTAAAGTTATTGATTTTAAGGCCGGGCAAGCGGGAGGTGGGCAAGCTCTCGCAGGGCATCCTTTGGATTCACGGCGGCGGGTATGTTACCGGGATGGCGGGCATGGTTTACATGTCGCGGGCCTTGAACTTGGTGAAAAAGTATGGCGTGACGGTCATTACTCCAGAATATCGTTTGTCTGGCCGGGAACCGTATCCTGCGGCGCTGAAGGACTGTTATCGCGCGTTGCTTTATTTGAAAAAGCATGCAAAGGAACTTGGCGTGCGCGACGACCAGCTCATGGTCGGCGGCGAGAGCGCCGGCGGCGGCCTGGCCGCGGCAGTGTGCATGTATGCGAAGGATAAGGGGAAGGTGCAAATTGCTTATCAGATGCCGTTATACCCGATGATTGACAACGAGGATACGGAAACTTCACGGGACAACCATGCCCCGGTTTGGAACACGAAGAGAAATCACTATGGGTGGAAACAGTATTTGAAAAACATAGAGGGAAGGAAGGTTCCGGCCTATGCGGCGCCGGCGCGGAGAAAAGATTACACGAGACTTCCACCGGCATATACGTTCATTTGCACGGCGGAGCCGTTTTATGCGGAAACATTGGCTTATGTTGAACGGCTGAAAAAAGCGGGTGTGGAGGCGAAAGTAGACGTGTATCCGGGATTGTTCCACGCGTTCGACATGCTATTACCGTTTTTGAAAGCCAGCAAACGGGCGGCAAAAAATTTCGAGGAACATTTCGAATATGCCGCAAAGCATTACTTCGCGAGGCAGGAGGAAACATAAAACATGCCAACTGAAATACAAGTGCGCGGGGCGCGCGTGCACAATTTGAAAAATATTGACGTGGACGTTCCGTTGAATAAAATCGTCGCCGTTGGAACGCCGGAGGAAATCACGGCAAATGAAAACAGCGTTACCAGGCGGTTTTTAATGTTGCAGGAAACTTGTTCCCTATACTACAAAAGGGTGCTTGAACGCAGGAATTTTGTTGGGTCCCAGGCATTCAAGCACTCTGTTTTCCTATATGGTTTTCAGAATGTCCCCGTAATATGTCGTTATTTCTTTTTCGAGATTTATAAATTGTGGCACATATTCTTTTATAATGCGAATGGCTAATTTTTTTGCCGCATTTCCATCGTAGACGTGTGCCATGTCGTTTCTGTCCTTGAGCATTTCCAACCAAAGCTCCCCGTCAAAGAAAGGATACACGGTGTAAGCTTCTTTGATAATGCCTCTTGGTGAACCCGTTGCGAAAGTCTTGTTTCCTTCATAGGTTAATAGTGCCTTTAATAGTTTCCAACCCAGTTCGAATTGGATGGAGAATTTGTCGACAATTCCGCTGATAATGAATTCGTTGTTTAAGTCTTCTTTGTTGGCTTGCTCGAGTACGCGTAGATTTGAGACATAATTTTCAAACTTTTTCATATAAAGTAACCCCCTCTGTTTTGATTGATTCTCTTAGTTCTGGTTGTATGTCTTCGTCTAGGTTTACCACGTCGTATTTTAATGGGGTCGAGGTTTCTTCATCCACGTCCAAAGCGAACGAAGAGACATTTCCACCGTGTATGGCGAGGTCGATGTCACTGGTACGGTGAAAGTCCCCCCTTGCCCTGGAGCCGAACAGAATCACCGTTTGTACATCGTGTTTTTGGGCTAAATCACCTATTTCTTTTATTACTGTTGGGGAAATTCCGGTTTTTTGCATCATTCATCCCTTCTTTTTTGTTGTTTTTATAAATTGATGATACCAGGGTCAAAAGGTCATGTATGACATGTTTGCATGGAAAAGCATGACTTTGGGATCCGCAAAACACCTCAAATCCGCTCAAGTTTCTGGCAATCATAGTATACCACCGCGAATGCGTTTTGCAAAGGGATTTTGTGTTACGAGTGTAAAGATACGATGAATAGTTACTTTTCACGGGGCTGTGCGCCCCGCCGCACGGCCTCCGTCCGATAAAGTGACGGCATCGATGGGGCATTTCGGTCATCGCCGTAGGCGATTTTAAATGGCCGAATGCCGTTACTATCGCGGACGCAGGCCGTGAATAGTAACGATTAATAAAGGAATTAAAGGGCAGAATACTGGATGTTGGTGGCGGTGGGAGAGGAATGTTTTTATATGAGGTTTATAACAGAATGATGGAGCCAATTTAAAAAAAGAGTTGACATTCCTCCTTGTGGAAGGTGTATAAAGAGGCAAGGACACGGCGGAGTGCATTCCACGTAAGCTTGGACATAATAGAGGAAACTCCACATGACTAGGCTCGAAAGAACCTCGCCAAGGTATGTGGAGTGCATTCACACTAAGCTCGTGTGAAACCTCGCTAAGTGTTCATGGCAAGTGTCCATGGCAGGAAAGGGAAAGGAGAACGTTATATGCTTACGATTGAACATTTGACGAAACATTACAAGGGTAGTGGCAAGGGAGTCACCGATTTGAGCCTGCACATCGCGCCGGGGGACGTTTATGCGTTTATCGGGCACAATGGCGCGGGAAAGACGACGACATTGAAGTGTGTCGCGGGCATTTTGGATTTTGACGGGGGGACGATTTTGGTTGACGGAATCAATCTCCGGGAGAATCCCATTGCCTGCAAGCGGCAGTTTGCTTACATCCCGGACAATCCGGACATTTACGAGTACCTTACGGGCATCCAGTACTTGAATTTTATTGCCGACGTGTTCGCGGTGGGGGCGGGGGAGCGGCAGGAGCGTATCAAAAAATATGCGGACGAATTTGAAATCACGGCTTCGCTGGGCGACTTGGTTTCGACCTATTCGCACGGGATGAAGCAAAAGCTGGCGTTGATTTCCGCATTGGTGCACCGGCCGAAATTGTTGATTTTGGACGAACCGTTCGTGGGGCTGGATCCGAAGGCGGCCGTCATTTTAAAGAACGTCATGCATCGCATTTGCGAGGAGGGCGGCGCGATTTTCTTTTCCACGCACGTGCTGGACGTGGCGGAAAAATTGTGTAACCGGGTGGCGATTATCAAGGACGGGACGCTGATTGCTTCCGGAGAAATGGAGGAAATCGTGAAAGCCGGCCAGTCGTTGGAGGACATTTTCATGGAGGTGGTGGAAGATGCGGGAGAATGAAAATGTATTGAAAAAGCCTGAAAATCGGGAAAAGTCCAGGGGGACGGGACAATCTGAGACGATGGAACAATTTCGGGCGATGGCACGGCTGGAATTGTGCAATATTTTCGGGCTCAACGTGTTACGCCACACCAAAGATCCGAAGGCGAAACGGAAATCATCGGGGTTATTCTGTTTGTACGTGTTCCTTTTGGCCGTGACGGCGTTTTATGTGGGCGGCTTGGTTTACGGGCTGGTTTTCCTTGGCATGGACGAGGTGGTTTTCGCCTATTTGATTGCCATTTCCAGCGTGATTATATTCGTGTTCGGGGTATTGAAGGCGGGAAGCGTCCTATTTCGCCGGGAAGGGTACGACATGGCGTGCGCGTTGCCCGTGCCGACGGCGGCGGTGGTGTTTGCCCGCATTTTGCGGATGTACGTGGAGAATCTAGGGTTTTCACTCGTCGTGTTATTGCCGGGAACCATCGTGTATGCGTGGAACGTGCGTCCGGGAGCGGCATTTTACCTGGCGCTTTGGCTGGGGATGTTGTCGGTGCCGATGATTCCCATGGCCGGAGCCGTGCTGGCTGGCGTGTTGGTGACCGGCGCTTCCTCCCGGATGCGCCATAAAAGCCTGGTGGCGGCGGGACTCTCAATTTTGTTAGTGCTTGGCATCTTCTGGTTGACGTCGAGAATGTCCGCCTTGGAGGGGGCGCTTGACTTGGAAATGTTGAAAAATGTTTCGGCCTTCGTCTTTATGATGCTGGGGAGGTTATACGCGCCCGCCGTCTGGCTGGGAAAGGCCGTCGTTTATGGCGATGTTTTACATTGCCTGATGTGCGTGGGACTTTCCCTGGCGATATTCGCGGTGGTGTCTGCAGGAGTTTGTGCTTGTTTCCATCCGATTTGCCGAAACCTATACGGTGGTTTTGCCAGGCATGATTACAAGGTGGAGGAACTGGGAGGGTTAAAGGGGAAATCCGTCCTGGTTTCCTTGTGCTGCCGGGAGTTCCGGCGGTATTTCGCTTCCAGCATCTATGTGGCGAACACGATAATTGGTCCAATCATGGGATGCGTCATTTCTGGAATGTTGTTGTTTTTTGGGATGGATTCACTGGAAGCATATATTCCGTTTCCGATTGACAGCGGTTCGCTTGCCCCGTTCTTGTTGGGCGGAGTGTTTTGTATGATGACCGCCACTTCCACCTCGATTTCCATGGAAGGGAAAAACTGGTGGATTGTAAAAAGCTTGCCGTTATCGGCAAAACATATTTTGGATGCCAAGATTTTGATGAATCTGTTGTTGGTTTTGCCGTTTTATTTGGCGGCGGAGGTGATGCTCTTTTTGGCCGTCAGGCCGGGGATCATGGAGGCCTTGTGGACGCTTCTGGTTCCGGCGGTGACCATCGTTTTCTCCTGCGTGTATGGCATTACCGTCAACCTCCATTTTCCGGTACTGAACTGGGAATCCGAGGTGAGCGTGGTAAAGCAAAGCGCATCGGCCGTGCTGGGCGGAATAGGAGGCTTCATCCTGGCCATTCTGTGTCTGTTGGCCGCGATGGTGGTTCCGAAGGAATACGCGGACGTCTTAAGGCTGGGCTTGTGCGTCGTGCTGATTCTGGTAACGGCGGTCTTGTACAAGGGGAACAACCGGAACGCGATGGCGTGGGAATGAAAGATGACAAAACGACGCTTCGTATTGACTAAGAGAAGGAAAGTGGTATATAATCGGTTCATAGTGAGGATGTGCATGATTATCTGTGAAAGAGAGGACGTGAACCATGTCATTGCCACAAGAAAAAACATATACCATAGATGACATTTACGGTTTGCCGGATGGACAGCGGGCGGAGTTGATTGACGGACGCATGTATATGATGAGCCCGCCAAGTCCTTATCATCAAGAAATCGTCATGGAATTGTCCGCGACGATTCGACAATTTATTAAAAGTAACAAAGGGAACTGCAAAGTATATCCGGCACCGCTCGCGGTCAGGCTTCATGCCGATGACAAAACATGGGTCGAACCGGATGTCAGCGTGGTTTGTGACAAAAAGAAAATTACGAGCGACGCTTGCGTGGGGGCACCGAATTGGATTATTGAAGTCACTTCTCCTGGCACCCAGAGCCGCGACTACCTAAAAAAGCTTTGGCTGTATCAGAACAGTGGCGTTCATGAATACTGGATTGTAAATCCTATAATGAAAAACGTGCAAGTCTATTTCTTTGATGGGGAAGAGAAATCGAATCAATATTCTTTTGATGACGAAATCCCCTGCCATGTATTTGGAGGATTGGCAATCAAAATGAATGACTTGCTAGATTGAAAATTCAAATTCAAGGATTCGAGGATTCGAATGCCGGGATTTGATTCAAAGGTTTGAAGTTTGTCATAAGGCGACATCCTTTTGCATATCTTAGTGTGATATCGCCACAAGTGGCTTGTGGAATGGATGGACATGGAAATGGAAGAGGGGATTTTCGCATATGATTTATGTCGTAAGACAAGGGGATTCGTTGTACACGATTGCCAACCGGACCGGCGTGCCGGTGTGGAAAATCGCGTTTGACAACCAGATTTTGAACACGGAACGGCTGGCGGTGGGGCAGGCGCTGTTGATCCTGCAACCGGGGGAGGAAGGAAGCTATCGAAGGGGTATGCATGTCACGGGCTATGCATATCCCTTTATTGAGCCGCACGTGTTGGAACAAGCGTTGCCCGCGCTCAACGAGCTTTTGGTTTTTTCGTATGGGTTCACGTTCGAGGGGGAATTGGTTCCGCCGTGGCGCGACGACCTCTGGATGATCGAGCAGGCCTGGGAAAATGGCGTGCGGCCGATGATGGTGTTGACCCCGTTCACGGAAGGGGCGTTTAATAACCAGCTGGTGCGGGCCGTCTCGGAGAACGAGGGCGTGCAGGATCAATTGATTGCCAACGTGCTTGCGACGGTGAAGGAGCGGGGCTTTGCCGGGGTGGACATTGATTTCGAATACATTTTGCCGGAAGACCGCGTGGGTTACGCTCAGTTCGTGGGACGCATGCGGGAAACGTTGAATGCCGGCGGCTACCAGGTTTCCGTCGCATTGGTCCCGAAGGATCGGGCGGACCAGCCGGGGCTTTTGTACGAGGGAATGGATTACGCGCTGCTCGGGGAGGCGGCGAACTTCGTGTTCTTGATGACGTACGAGTGGGGGTACACGTATAGCCCGCCGATGGCCGTGGCCCCATTGAACAAGGTGCGCCAGATTGTCGAGTACGCGCTGACGGAAATCCCGCGGGAAAAGATTTTGATGGGGATTCCCAATTACGGGTATAATTGGACACTGCCGTATGAGAGGGGCGTTTCAAAGGCACAGACGATTGGAAACGTCGAAGCGGTACGGCTGGCTGCAGATAATAACGCCCAAATCCAGTTCGCGGAAATTGCCCAGAGCCCGTTCTTTACTTATGAAAGAGGCGGGGTGCGCCACGAGGTGTGGTTCGAGGATGTTCGAAGCATCGAGGTAAAGCTTGACTTGGCGGTGGATTATGGGCTGCATGGCGTGGGATATTGGAACTTGATGAAGCCGTTTCGGGCAAACTGGCTGATGTTGGAGCGGGAATAGTTTTGGATGGCGCGTCATATAATGGAGCGACGTGGTATATTTGTTTTGAGGAGTTTTTACATGATTGAAAAACTGAACGGGATGCCGGAAGCGGCGGCCAAAATTTCAGGGACGAAGGAATACCCGGAAATCCAGGGAATGGTGTATTTTTTCGAGGTGTATGGGGGAACCATCGTGATGGCGGAGATTTACGGGTTGCCGGACGATGAGTGGAAGGACGTCGGAAAGTTCTTTGGATTCCATATTCACGAGGGCGGCCGTTGCGCCGGGGAGAGGCCGCCGCTTAGCGAGACAGGGGAGCATTATAACCCAAACGGGATGCAGCACCCGTTCCACGCGGGTGATTTGCCGCCGCTGCTGTCCGTGGACGGCACGGCGTGGTACGCGGTGTACACGGGGCGGTTCCATCCGGACGACGTGGTCGGGAAGACCGTGGTCATCCATGATGGAAGTGACGATTTCCAGACGCAGCCGTCGGGGAACAGCGGGGCCAAGATTGCCTGCGGGGTGATAAGGGAGCAAGAGGGTTACATGTCGGATCCTGGCCAGTCAACACGCTGATTGGCCGGGAGGGTGAACATTCAAGAAAAAGGGAACCCGTGCCAATTGACAAGTCGATTGACACGGGTTCTTTTTTCATTCGTTCACGTAATTCGCGGAATATTTTTTCAAATATAATTTCTCCAGCCCGCCAATCAGGGCGTAGAGGCCCATCGCCATGATGCAGAGCAGGACGATGGACATCAAGAGCCAATCCATTTTAAATACTTGTGAAGAGTAAATGATCAAATATCCAAGCCCGCTGCGCGCGGCCAGAAATTCGCCGATAATCACGCCGACGAGACATAGTCCGATGTTGACCTTCATGTTGCTGATGATGGCCGGAATCGAGCTTGGCAATACCACCTTGGTTAACGCGTGGAAGCGGCCGCCGCGCAGGGTGTAGATAAGCTTGATTTTTTCTTCGTCCACGGTCATGAAGCTGGTGTACAAGCTTAAAATGCTGCCGAAGATGGCAACCGACATCCCGGCCGCGATGATCGTGGTACGGTTCGCCCCCAGCCAGACGATAAGCAGCGGGGCCAGCGCCGACTTGGGCAGGCTGTTTAGCACCACCAGGTAAGGATCTAAAACTTCCGAGCATTTGCGGCTGCACCAAAGAAGGACGGCGGCCAGGATGCCGACCAGGGTGACGAGCGCGAAGCTTATGACCGTCTCATAAAGCGTGACGCCAATGTGCAGGAAGATGCTGCCGTCTTTTGTCATTTCAAGGAAACACTTCGCGATGCGCGAGGGGCAGCAGAATATGAAGGAGTCGATGATGTCCTTGGCCGCCGTATATTCCCATAAAAGTAAAAATCCCGCCAGGATGGCGACTCGCAAAAACCATACGATGAACCGGTGCGCGCGCAGGCGGTTCAAATAATTTTGCTGGGCGGTGGAAACCGTGCTTTTACTCATCGTGATTCAGCTCCTTCCATAATAGGTTGAAATAATGCTTGAATTCCGGCGCGTTGCGGCGGTTCATCGGCGTGTCCGCCGTGAGGTTGAACGTGACGGGGACGCAGGTTTTCAGGGTGGCGGGCCGCTTGGTGAGCACGAATACGCGGTCGGCGAGGCTGACGGCCTCGGACAAGTCGTGCGTGACCAGGATTGCCGTCTTTTTTTCGTTGCGTAAAATTTGACCGATGTCGTCCCCGACCGTCAGGCGGGTTTGGTAATCCAGGGCGGAAAACGGTTCGTCTAAAAGCAGGATGTCCGGATCCAGGACCAGGGTGCGGACCAGCGCCGCCCGTTGGCGCATGCCCCCCGAAAGCTGTGAGGGCCGGGAATCGGCAAACGCCCCCAGACCGTAAGACTCGAGAAGCTTCTTGGCCTTTTGCCGGGTCTTGTTTGAAAGCTTATGTTGAATCTCCAATCCCAGAAGGACGTTGTGGTACACCGTGCGCCATTCGAAAAGGTGGTCGTGCTGCAACATGTAGCCGATGCTGGTGGGATTGTCGTTTAAAGGTTTTCCGTTTAAGTGAATCCATCCGCTCTCCGGGACAATTAACCCGCAAATCAGGGACAGGAGGGTGGATTTTCCACATCCGGAGGGTCCGACGATGGCGACGAATTCCCCGTTTGCCACGGAAAACGTGATGTCTGAAAGTGCCTTGGTCTCTCCCTCTAAGGTATGGTACGCATAATTGATATGGTTGAATTCCAATATCGATTCCATGCAGACACTCCTCGCAAATTCAAAGTATACCTTACATTATGAAAAAATGGGGATTCGGTGAATGGGAAGACGGAGGATGCTAATTGATTTCATCGCTTTAGTTGGAGCGACAAGTTTATTCGTTTTATGAGGAACCACACTTGTCCGTATGGGCGGAGCATGGTATGATATGTACAAATATAATTACTGTGAAACATAATCTTCCGGGTAGCCAAAAAAGCGCAAACTTCCCCTATCAAGCTTAAAAGAAGTTTTTGAGCCTGTCTGGAAGACTCAGGCGGCAACTACCGGGGCTTCCCAGCCAAGTGCTTTTAG
>CAJTDN010000013.1 GCA_910574865.1 Lachnospiraceae bacterium
TATTCGCGGGACCTACCAGGAGGCCGAACTGCCGGAGCTGGGCGAGGGGGAAGAAATTGATACTTCTATCCCCGCTGACCCTGATGTAAAAAACTATTCCTATACCGTTGTGGACGGTGCGGTGTACTATCGGGAAAACAGCCGCATGGTGCGCCCCGACTTAAACGCCACCGCCGAGGCCCGCGTAAAGGGGCTGGTGGAACTGCGGGACTGTGTGCAGAAGCTCATCGCACAGCAGATGGACAGCTTTGTTTCGGATGCGGCAATCCGTGAAACCCAGGCCGAATTGAACCGGCTCTATGACGCATTTTCCGCAAAGTACGGGCTTATCAATGACCGGGGGAACCGGCTGGCCTTTGCCGATGATTCCAGCTATTATCTGCTCTGCGCGCTGGAAGTCATTGACGATGACGGACATCTGAAGCAAAAGGCGGATATGTTCACCAAGCGCACCATCAAGCCCCATCAGGCTGTTACTGCGGTGGACACCGCCAGTGAAGCCCTGGCTGTATCCATCGCGGAAAAGGCCGAGGTGGATATGGCGTACATGGCCGAACTGAGCGGCAAAACCCAGGAGGAATTGGCGCAGGAGCTGCGGGGCGTGATCTTCCGCCTGCCAGGACCACTGGCGGAGGGGGAAACGCCCCGTTATGTGACAGCGGACGAATACCTCTCCGGCAACGTGCGCCGGAAACTGCGGCAGGCACAGCGGGCGGCGGACAAAGACCCCGCCTTTTCTGTCAATGTGGAGGCACTGACCGCCGCCCAGCCAAAGGATTTGGACGCATCGGAAATCGAGGTGCGCCTGGGCGCTACCTGGATTGACAAAGACTACATCCAGCAATTCATGTACGAAACCTTCCACACCCCGTACTATCTGCAAGGGAAGATTGAGGTCAAGTATGTCCCCTACACCGCCGAGTGGCAGATCACCGGCAAAAACGCCGTTGGGTACGGCGATGTAGCCGCCAATACCACCTACGGAACCGACCGGGCCAACGCCTACAAGATTCTGGAGGACAGCTTAAACCTGCGGGATGTCCGCATCTATGACACCGTTGAGGACGCCGAGGGGCGGGAGCGCCGGGTACTCAACGCCAAAGAAACCACCCTTGCCGCCCAGAAGCAGATGGCGATCCGGGAAGCCTTCCGGGACTGGATTTGGAAGGACCCACAGCGGCGGCAGACGCTGGTGCGCCAGTACAACGAGGAAATGAACAGCATCCGCCCCCGCGAGTATGACGGGCAGCATATCCGGTTTGCGGGCATGAACCCGGAAATCACCCTGCGGGAACACCAGAAAAACGCCATCGCCCATGTGCTGTACGGCGGGAATACCCTGCTGGCCCATGAGGTGGGCGCGGGCAAGACCTTTGAAATGGTAGCCGCCGCGATGGAATCCAAGCGGCTGGGCCTGTGCCAGAAATCCCTCTTTGTGGTGCCGAACCACCTGACCGAGCAGTGGGCCTCCGAGTTTTTACGGCTCTACCCTTCCGCGAATATCCTTGTCACCACCAAAAAGGATTTTGAAAGCCACAACCGCAAGAAATTCTGCGCCAGAATCGCCACCGGGGACTATGACGCGGTGATTATCGGACACTCCCAGTTTGAGCGTATTCCCATCAGCCGGGAACGGCAGGAGCGCCTGCTGCGGGAGCAGATCAACGAGATCACCGACGGGATTGCCGAGGTGGAGGCCAGCGGCGGGGAACGCTTTACCGTCAAGCAGCTGGAACGCACCAAAAAATCGTTGGAGGCAAGGCTGGAAAAATTGCAGGCCGAGGGCCGCAAGGACGATGTGATTACCTTTGAGCAGCTGGGCGTGGACCGGCTGTTTGTGGACGAAAGCCACAATTATAAAAACCTCTTTTTATACACCAAAATGCGGAATGTGGCGGGACTTTCCACCACAGACGCGCAGAAATCCTCCGATATGTTTGCCAAATGCCGCTACATGGACGATGTGATATGTTGTGAACTGTAGATGTAAACATTTCCAATAAACGCTTTATTTTAGCGGAAATGCGCATCTGCAAAAATACAACATATGCGGCTGGCTCATTTGTGGTGAATGGAAACTTGCAGATGTTGTAATACAAGGAAGAAGGTGATAATCCTTTTATTCGTATCTGTAAACAGTTTAGCACAAAGAAAGGCGGTTGTATATGGAGATTACTTACCATTGGGAAGGAGATTATCTGATTCCAGACCTCAAACTTTCGGATACAACGGAGTATCAGATCGGGAAGTATGGACGCATGAGGAAGCGTTTTTTGGAAGAAAACCATAGGGGCATTTATTCGTATATGATCTTGTCGGAAACCTTATGGAAGCATCTTGCGGAGATTGATGAAGAATGTAATGAGATGATGGACAGGCTTGTAAGGCAGATGGCAAAAAAAGAGGGAGTAACCGAACAGCTTAAATCTGATGACTGGCTCTGCTGGCTTCAGAAGATGAACAGCATTAGGAGCAGAGCGGAGGAAGTAGTGCTGCATGATCTGATATATTCCCTTTAGTTTTATTCTGGCTTTAAGTTTTGTAGCATGAGGCGCAGAAGATGTCAAGACACCGGCTCCGCCTCGCCTGCGGCGGTCTTGACATCTTCTGCGCCTCATGCTATGGAGTGGTCAAGGGGAAACAAAGTTCCCCCATTGCATTAAAAATGCCAATGGCGGGATTTTGTGAAAAATTAAAATAGGGGATTGACAGGACGGAAAAAATGGCTTATTATTGACAATAAGAAATGGGTTTTCACCGTACATCTTGTTACGGCTTGCTCGTTTCTTTTTTTACTGCCAAAATATCATACAGATATTTTTTGCCATTTTCAGCATGGTTAATTAAAAGACGGGCATGGAATATATTGTATCTGACAAGCACATTCTCATCATAAACCGGGAGGGCAAAACGGACATCATACCTGTACCAGCCGTATCTGGCGTTTTTGTTGTGTTTTTCCTTGCGGTTTTCTTCATAAGCCGGGTTTGATGCTATCTGTATCAGTTCAGGTATCGCAGTAGCGGCGTTTGCCTTCGCTTTTGCATTTGCACCCATAAGGCTTTTCCGGCTCTCTGATTCCGTGTATTCTTCGGGAAGTTCATTTCCAATATAAATACGCTCGGCATTTTCTTCAATCTCGTAATAGTCTCCGACATATCCTTCGAGATACCGCTTTACATTATCCCAGTCAATTTGGCGTTTCCCTTTGAAACGGATATCGTTAATCAAGACCAGCTTTTTACCGTCCGCATCGGTTATGATATTTACGTTCCTGTTTTCAATCATCTCTTTTGTTCCCTTTCTTCTTTTCTCTTGATTTGTAGACATTAAACTGGTTCTTGCACCTCTGACTGCAAAATTCATTCCCCTTCCGGCTTGCGACAAAGGCTTTTTTACAGTGCTTGCACATACGCATATCACTGTCCTTGTCCGTGAGCATGAAGGAAAAGCACATCTGCACCATGACAAGCAGCGAATGGAAATCCCATACGATAACGGGCGAATCCTTTTCCAGTGCAATCCGGTAAGTGGGGGATATGCCGCCGAAAGCGGAAATGCCCTGACGGTACAGGCTGCGTGTCTGCTCGTCAATCGTATCATAATCGAGGTAATAAAGGAAACTTGTCATAAAGGTAAATGCTAAGTCAGTAAATTCTTTCAAAATCCAGTCGTACCTTTCCGCATATTCCTTCTGTAATTCCATCGCCACAGCCTGCGGCGCATTCCCCATAGCCATTGTGATCGCAATGCCTTCACGGTCAGTCACAGACCATCCCGATTCCACACTTTTCTTTCTGAAATCCAGTTTATCAAAAGGGTAGAAATAGGAAAGATACTTCTCTGTAGGAAGGGATTCTTCCTTTATAAAGTGGTTTTTTGGAAGATACACGGATTCATAGGTTATAAAATCTGCTGTTGTCGGCAGGGCGGTCATAAAGCCGAGGAAACCATATTTTTTTACAAAGTCAAGCACGGACTCTTTTAGTTCTTCTTCCGAGGCTTTGTGCATGGCGGCAAGCCCGACATTTACCGCATCAGTGATAAGCTGCTCCGCTTCCTGCATGGGGCGGTACATTTCCGGTTCTGCGCCTTCTGAAACCGTTATGTAGAGAGTGCCATCATCAGCGGTCTTATATTCATAGCCGCTGTACCGAATCCACGGTGCGCTGGTATGCGCAAATAAATTCTTCATAGAAAATCTGCTCCAATCCATCAATCATATCGAATTATCTGATGTAATATTTCCTATATTATAAACAGTTACTTGTTATCGGTCAAGCCGTTTACTTTCCTTTTTCTTCCGCACTCCGTTTTCTAAAAAATGTTTCTCATCAAGCGTCAGCGGCAGACTGTTTTCCTTCCGGTATGCAAGCACAGCACCATAGAGTTTTCGTATCTTTTTCAATGCTGTTTCACGGATGCCCCGGATGTTCCGGTCTGTCTGCCCGATGCTCTCTGCATACTCTGTAGCGGAATCATCACGCAGGAACAGGTAATAGAGCATATTTTTGAGGTGCGGCTTTAGTTCCTTTAATATTTCCGATAAATCCGCATCTGTGACAAGTTCATGTATCGTTTCCGGGCTGTCAAATATGAAATCAAGAAAATCACCTGCAAGCAGGAGCCTTCTTAAAACCATATCATAAGACGGTCTATCGAATAAATGCAGTTCATCTGCGCCCCATTCCAGAGGAACAGTGGAGCGTCCTATCTCATGGTCTCTTTCTCTCCGTTCCCTGTTTTCGTCCAGTTTATCCCACCAGTACAGTACGTTTTCAAAGTCCTCCACTGTCCTTGCGCTTTCCTCAATGCGCCGGATTGCAAGGGCACGGGCTTCACGGTGGAGCATATCCCCGTCCGCTTCTGTTATAAAACTTTGCTCCCTGAATGTTGGGAGTTCGGTGTATTTTGGCATTTATAATCAGTCCTTTTCAAAAATATAAAAAAGTGTAGCAGTTTTTTCAAAAACACTTCCGTTTTTATAGCTGTTTTTCTCCTATTAGTGAAAGAGTAATCTTTTTCAAAATAAAATCAGTTACAAATAGAAGGGAGGGCGGCTTGTGGAGTACGGATAAAATAAAAATTCGGTTACTAAGTACGGAAGTCAGGGAGCTTAACAGTTCCCCGAACAATTATAAGGGATATGCGCTCGGTGCGCAAGAAAGGATTGTATGGCAGAAACATTAAAAGTGAATAATGATGTAGCAGAATCCAGCCCTGTTCCGGCTGGATTTTTTTACAGAAGAATCGGCGGGACACTTTTCAGGGTCAGGGTATATACGGGTTCGGGATATGCCGACACGCTGGATGAAAAAATTCCCCGGTTAATTTTGAATGAAATGGTGACAGGCGCAGAAAGTTATGTTAAGATGGATTCACCACAGATGAGCCAGCCGCCGGAAAGGAGTTCGGAATGAACAACAGGACGGCTGGTGACAACAGAATAACAGCTCTTTATGAGCGGCTCTCAAGGGACGATGATCTTGCGGGGGACAGCAACAGCATAGTCAACCAGAAAAAGATGCTGGAGGATTATGCAAAAAACAACGGGTACACGAACACGGTGCATTTTACGGATGACGGATTTTCCGGCGGCAGTTTTGAAAGACCGGGATGGAAGCAGATGTTAAGCCGGATTGAAAACGGCGACATCGGCACAGTCATAGTAAAGGACATGAGCCGTGTCGGGAGGGATTACCTTCAGGTAGGATTCTACACGGAGGTATTCTTCCGGGAAAAGGGTGTCCGTTTTATTGCTGTTTCCAATGGTGTTGACAGCAGCAACAACACCAGCAGTGAATTCGCCCCTTTTTTGAATATCATGAATGAATGGTATCTGCGTGACTGCAGCAGGAAGATCACCGCAGTTTTGCGGGCGAAAGGGAAAGAGGGAAAACCGATTACGAGTAACCCGCCCTACGGCTTTGTGAAAGATACGGAGGATAAAAACCATTGGCTCGTTGACGAAGAAGCGGCGGAGGTTGTGAGAAAGATTTTCCGTCTGACCGTGGAGGGCATGGGACCGTACCAGATAGCAAAGCGGCTTATGGAGGAAAAGGTGGAGAAACCGTCCTATTATCAGGCGACAAGGCAGAGGGGCAATTACCAGACCATGTGCGATTTTGAAACTCCCTACAACTGGACGGGCGGATCGGTGGTGCGGATACTGGAAAGACCGGAATATATGGGCGATACCGTAAATTTCCGTAGCCACAAGGAATCCTATAAGGATAAGAAAGCTGTTAAGAATAACAGTGATGAGATACTTGTTTTTCAGGATACCCATGAACCAATCGTAGACCGCAGGACGTGGTATATGGTGCAGGAATTAAGAAAGACAGTGCGGAGAGTGGATACCGGCGGAAAAGGAAGCCTGCTGACCGGAAAGCTCTACTGTGCGGACTGCGGCGGAAAAATGCACTACCGCAGAAGCACGACAAGGGCGGCAAGAGACTGGAGGGGTATCCCGAACGGCGGGACAGAGCGCACATCCGCAGGCTTTAACTGCAGCACTTACAACAGCAGCAGGAAGCAGTATAAGCAGGTGTGCTTTTCACATTCCATAAAAGAGGATACGGTAAAACAGCTTATCCTCGAAACGATACGGTATGCCTTAAAAAGCGTCCGCATGGACGAGGCGGCGTTTATAAAAAATATGCGGAGTGCATCCGAGGTCAGGGATAAAAGCGAGGTCAAAAAATTGAAAGCAGACTTTTCTAAAAAAGAGAAACGTTTTGCAGACCTTGACCTGCTGATCAAAAAGGTGTATGAGGACAACGCAATGGGGAAGCTGCCGGACAGACGGTATGAAATGCTTTCTTCCGATTATGAGAAGGAACAGCAGGAGCTTGAAATCTCCATGCAGGAAATCCGTGAAAAACTTGCACAGTTTGAGGATGACACGGACAGGACGGAGGAATTTCTTTCCCTTGTCCGCAAGTACACCGACATTCAGGAACTCACGCCCGCCATTGTGAATGAATTTGTTGATAAGGTCATGGTGCATAAAATAGAGGAAATCGACGGAGAACGTGTGCAGGAGATCGAGATTTTCTTAAATTATATCGGGAAGGTGGAGCTTCCGGTGCAGGAGCTTTCTGAGGAAGAAATGGCGGCGGAGGAAAAGAAGCGGAAACGCCGTGCATACAGCCGTGCCTACCTGAAAGAATACCGTAAAAAGCACAGACCGGAAATCCGGCGTGTGATTGAAGGAGCAAGGGAGGCGGACAAACAGAAACAGATGGCGGAGGCGGAAGCATCAGCGGACGGACTCCTGCATACGGACGGTACGGAACAGGTTGCAGCTATGGTAGCAGGGGAAAACAAGATTATTGTAGAGAGCAGCCTTCCGACCAAAGAGGAAGTGAAAGCAAAATATGGCAGATAGTTTGATAATAACAACAAGCATGAAAGTGAGGATTTTGATATGGCAAAACTTAGAGATTACAACATGAACGGGACAATTATTTTAGGAGTGGATGCAGGCTATGGGAATTATAAGACGGCAAGGTGCTGTTTCCCGACTTCCGTGAGCAGGAGCAGTCAGCCGCCTGTCTTTACAAGAGACTATCTGGAATATGAAGGCAGCTATTACACCATAGGCGAGGGACACAAGGATTTTGTTGCGGAGAAAAGCCTGGATGACGATAATTATATTCTTACTCTTGCCGCCATTGCAAAGGAGCTGAAAGCGAGAGGATTATCGGCTGCAAAGATACATCTTGCGGTAGGGCTTCCGTTAAAATGGGTGCAGGCACAGAGGGATTCCTTCCGTGAATATATGATGCAGAACCGCCATGTAGATTACAAATATGCAGGTAAACGATATACGGTTGACATCGCGGACTGTACGGTCATGCCGCAGTGTTATGCGGCGGTAGCGGAGAGCCTGCCGGATTTTAAGGGGATGCACATGATAGCGGATATCGGCAACGGGACGATGAATGTGATGATACTCAACAACGGCAAGGCGAGCGAAAGCAAGTCGTGGACGGTAAAGCTGGGGGCGAATGAATGTTATATGGCGATCCGCAATCTTATACTGGACAGGAAAGCGGAGGAACTTCCGGCAGAGATTATCGAGAATTATCTGCGTTATGGTGATATAAAAGTGGGCGGGGAATACCAGCAGCTTATGGAAAAAGCGGCAAAGAGCTATGTGGATAAGATATTTGCGGAACTGAAAGCACACGGTTATAATCCGAACCTTATGAAACTGTATATCATGGGCGGCGGCGCAAAGATTGTGGAGCTTGTCGGGGATTATGACAGTGACAATGTTGCCTTTAACCATGATATACGAGCAAACGCCAAAGGCTATGAATATTTCTGCTATATGAAACTCCGCAGGCAGAAATTGATGGCTTCCGCCGGATAAGGAGATGTGTCTGAATGAAGAATAAAAACCACAATATCCGTTTCAACATGGAGAGAGGGGATGAGTGCAGGGCATGGGAACTCCTGCACTCCCCGCAGATACGGCAGATGTTCAAGTCACAGAACAGATTTGTGATAGAAGCAGTCAATAATTATTATGACCGCTGTGTGGCGGTAAAGCGTGATCCTTATCTGGAAACAAGGGAGAAAGAGGACGCTTTTGCGGAGCGCATCGTGGAAATGGTGGAAAAGAAAGTGATGTCCAATCTCCCGGCGCTTTTTGGGATGTATATGGCACAGATGCAGTTTTTTCCCTTATCCGTTCCTATGGGTGCATACCCAGCGGCGCAAGGCGGCATGGTGTACGGTCAGGCATCAGCAAACGGTATGAATAACGGAAATGCAGTAATGGGCGGGGCAGTTTCTCCAAGTGTTTCCAATCCGGCAGATATGGAAGCAGCGATGCAAAATGCAGGGGATGTGCAGGAAGAAGCTGTATCGGAGAATCCCACAGAGCCGCCGGACAATGACTTGATTGATTTTGATGCATTTTAATATATTTGCAGAGTAGGGCTATGGTAATCAGGTTTACTGTAGCCTTATTTTTGTGGATTTTTTCACATCAGAGCATAAATGCATCCATATTTTCATAAAAGACCGACAAAGGGTAGCCGAAAGGCTACAAAATAAGGACAAAGAGCAGCCATATAAGGCTGCATAATAAAGGGCGGGCATTTAAGCCCGCAAAATAAGGGCAAAGAGCAGCCGGAAGGCTGCAAATAAGGGCGCAAATGTAGCCGTCTGTTTTGAAGCTGGAATACCAGTTTTCAGACAGGCGGCTTTTTTATGCCCGTAAAGAATCTGCTCCACGAACTGTTTCGGAGTAGCTCAAGGAGTGACTGGCAGTAATTTCTAGGGAGGGCGCAAGCCCTTCCCTAAGCTCTCGGCGTTTGAGAGCGAAATACACCCTCCGCACAAACCTTCGGTTTATGCTCCGGGGATTTCGCCCTGCCGGGGGCAAATTTGCGCAAGCGCAAATTTACAGTCCGAAAGAGCCGGACTGTATTTATCCATGCCGCCCGAAGGATGGGGCGCATGGATGCTGTTGCTGCAAACAGCTACATTTTTGGGTGGATACGCAGCAACATTTACGGGACTTCGCAAAAGTCCCTACCTGCGGCTGCCAGAAATAGACAGTCGTGAACCGCCCGGATACGGACAGCGGTTCGCAGTAAGCCGCCCTATGGCGGTTGTTCACAAAGAAAACGGCGAAATTAGGCTATCCGCCAAAGAAAAGGAGAAGGGCATTTGTGAAAAGAAATTCATTTATAGAAATGGCAAAGCTGCATAACTTATCGGGACGCATCACTTATATTTCAAGCCACGCCAAGCAGGAGCATTTGTATGAAGTCTATGCAACAGAGCCGGACAAAGCATTCTGGCGGGAACTTGCCAAGTGTAATCAGAAGGAATTTAAAAAAAGTGGCACGAACGGGAAGTGTATCGAGGCAAGGGAGCTAATGATTGCCCTGCCGGAGAGTTTTATAAACTATGACCATGACTATCTTTTGAAAAAGATGGTGGACGAATTTAAGGAAAAGTATGGCGTGGAGTGTTTTGCTGCGCTCCACCACAATAAGCGTAAAACAAATCTGCATATCCATATGATATTTGCAGAGAGAAAGCGGTTAGACCAGCCGGAAGAAAAGACTGCTACACGGAATATGTTTTATGATGAGCAGGGACGCCATGTGCGGACGAAAAAAGAGATACTTGGTGGAGACGGAAATATCCGCAAAGGCTGTAAAATCATCAAAAAAGGCGAGGTATATGGGCGTAAGATTTTTACCGTAAAAGACGGACGTTTCAAACAGGAGTCTTTTCTGGACGAGGCAAAAGTATTTTATACAGATTTAATCAACCAGATGGTAATTGATGATAAAGACAGGCTCAGCATCTTTGATAAAAACGGTCCATACCTTGCGACAAAGAAAATCGGTAAAAACAATCCGAAAGCGGTGGAAATAAAGGCAGATAATGAAATCCGCATGGAGTGGAACAGGACAGTTGACCGTGCGGTTGTAAGCGGCGTAGCCGAAGCGGAGATTTTGGAGTTGAAGAAAACAGAGATTACAGATAGGGTAAAGAAATCCGTGGAGCAGAACGGCAATAAGCCGGAACTGTTCGGGGATATTGTTCGGGTGGCGATTGTGCTGTTAGAAAAATTAATCGCGAAAGTTATGCAGAAGGTAATGGGGTTAGCGGAAAAAGTTATCGGCAAAGCTGCTGATGCCGAAAAGGAAGTACAGGAAGAAACAGAGATTTGTATCCATAAAAAAGATGAAACGGTACACCGACAGGAAAGAAAGCAGATACCGTTCCCATTCAATCATAATCAGAAAGAGGAAATGCGGAATAAGACGGAACAGCCACAGCAGAAAAACGCTGCAACAGTCAAAAAATCCGTTATTGAACAGATAAAGGCAGAACAAAAATCTGTCCCTGCTGAAACAAAACAGTCAGAAACGGAAAGACCGCCTAAGCCACAGCCTTCTGTACTGGCGGCTAAATATCCTCGCCTGAAAGAGATTGACGACAGGCTCAAAGAACAGAACAAGGCAATTTTTGAGCGTGAGAAAAAGCGGGATATGCTGAAAAAGGAATTATCTGAATGTACGGGTATTTTTAAGAGTGGCAAACGGAAAGAATTACAGCAGGAGATTGACCATATCGACAATCAAATTTCCAGTATGAAAAAGAGGCTTTCCTCTATTGTGAGAGAATACAAATTTGATTCTGTTCAGGCATTCTATAAGGAATTTAACGCAGCCAAGAAAGAATATTTTGATTATCAGGCGGCTCGTACAGAGTGGGAGAAAATTTACGGAGAAAAAACGGTGGATGCAATGAGCGTCAGAGACAGGCTCAGACAGAAACAGCAGATGATTAAAGAAAGGGAAGTTACCAGAGCGCATCAGGCGCGGCAGAAAGACAGAGGGGCGAGGTAGCGCCACTTTGCAGAGAAATTCATTCAAAGAAATGTACAGGCATTTATCCTGTTAGATATGTGGAATATTATTACCCGATTTTTTAAAACTGACAACCCGTCACTATAATGGTGGCGGGTATTTTTATGGAGGAAGATAGATATGGAAGAAAAGAGAATTTACGGATATGTGAGATGCAGCAGCATGGATCAAAACGAGGACAGGCAGATAATCGCCCTGCGGGAAGCTTCCGTGCCTGAAAAAAATATTTTCATGGATAAGCAGTCAGGCAAGGATTTTGACCGTCCGAACTATAAAAAGCTGGTGCAGGAACTGAAAGCGGGGGATATTCTTTATATCCTCAGTATTGACAGGCTGGGACGTAATTACGAGGAAATCCAAAACCAGTGGCGCATCCTTACCAAAGAGATTGGAATTGACATCTGTGTGCTGGATATGCCCCTGCTGGATACCCGAAACGGCAAAGACCTGATGGGGACTTTTATCGCAGACCTTGTGTTACAGATTTTGTCCTTCGTCGCACAGAGTGAGCGAGAGAACATAAAAAAGCGACAGGCGGAGGGAATTGCTGCGGCAAAAGCAAGGGGAGTGAAGTTCGGCAGACCGGAAAAGGAAGCACCTGATGATTTTGGGAAAATTGTCAGGGCATGGGAGCAGAAGAAACTGCCCTTTGCGGATGTTTTGGAAAAGTGCAATATGAGCGAAGCGACTTTTTACCGCAGGCTGCGGGAATACAGGCTACTTCGGAACAAGTAAAAAGCAGGCTGATAACGAAACTGCGGCTGTCAAAAGGTGTACTTTTTGACAGCCACAATTTTAAAATTATAATAGCATATTTTTGAGCCTAATGCAACTATTTTTTATAATTTTAGGTGTTTTCTTTATGAAATTCGACAAAATATGGATTTCATTCTATGCTTTCCTGACGAAATGAGTATGTGTTGGGTTATTATCAAAAAGTACACTTTTTGATAATAACAACTCGAACATAGAAGACGTATGGAGGATTTTGGTATAGGATATTGTAAAAATTGTGGCACAGAGGTAGATAGAAGCTTGGGGAATTAGTGAAGCTATGGTGCATACCTGCCGCCATTCGTTTGCCACGAGAGCCGTGGAGCTGAGGTTTGACATCAAGACGCTTTCAGAAAACCTCGGTCATGCCAGCGTGGCGATTACCATGAATCGTTACGTCCATCCGTCGATGGAGTTAAAGCAGCAGAACATGAACAAGCTTTGCTCCCTTTTAGGAGTCAAGGGAGGGGCAGCAAAAACAGGAAGTTCACATAAGTATGGCTTTCCATTGACGAGTATCGCACAGTAAACCACTTTGCGATTGTTGGCAACCATCAAGAGATGTGAAAGAGAATGGGTTAAAAGACCATCTACACCTTAATTGATGCCTATGAGGGACAAGATAGTAAAAGTAAGAATGAGCTGTACTCGGATGAGGTTTGAGTTGAAGCTGATTTGTGCCATGAATGCTGCTCTTGTTGTAGAGTTATGGTTTAATAAATGCTATGGTGGCTCATTTACATGAGTTATATCATAGAGCAGTGGCACTCTTCGTGATGAAGAGCACTTCGTGTTGCTGTGAGGTATTGCATGAGCGGGGCGGATGTATGTTCTTGCGGTTGCAAAATTATTAATTCAAAGGAGGTAAAGTCATGAAGAACGAGTACGACCAGACCCAGAAGCTTGTGGAGGAATATCTCGGACAGGTCGAAAGAAAGGCTGATAGGATTTATGAAGATGAAATCAGGGCCGAAGCTGATTTGTGTCATGAATGCTGCTCTTGTTGTAGAGTTATGGTTTAATAAATGCTATGGTGGCTCATTCGCATGAGTTGCATTATAGAGCAGTGGTGATCTTCGTGATGAAGATTGTTTCGTATTGTTATGTAGTATTGCATGAGCGGGGGCAGATGTATGTTCTTGCGGTTGCAAAATTATTAATTCAAAGGAGGTAAAGTCATGAAGAACGAGTACGACCAGACCCAGAAGCTTGTGGAGGAATATCTCGGACAGGTCGAAAGAAAGGCTGATAGGATTTATGAAGATGAAATCAGAGCCGAAGCTGATTTATGCCATGAATGCTGCTCTTGTTGTAGAGTAATGAGTATATAAGGTATTTGCTCGAGATAAATGCACCTATCAATATGAGTCGTAATTTTATGATGAGGTATGTGCAGCACAACGATTGCTTTGCATGTACCTCATTTTATTTTGTGATCAAGACATACTATGAAATACGTGAAACTTACTTTTATTTTTGTTTATTTTGCGGCATTTGTGTTTCTATCGTTACAAGAGACGAGTCTTGAATGGTGGTTATATATATGCATAACAGTACCTGCTGTTACAATATTGGTTGTACTGGTACATGAGATTACTCATTTTTTGTTTTTTCTTATGTTTGGTTTTCGTGTCAAGGAAATCAAGGTGGGAATAGTGAGATTGAATTTTGAAAGCAAACGAAGTCGTATCAGCATAGTGGACTCGAATATATTTAGCGGGTATTGCATTGTTAACAAGGAGCAGAAATCGGATAGAAAAATGGTGGCTCCGCTCGTTTTAGGAGGGGTTTCAGGACTGGTTTTAGGTACTATTTCCTTGTTTGTTGTGTATAGAAGGGATTATCAGAGCCGAAGTAGCAGCTTTTTATGGGCATTGGTTTTTGTTGGCCTGTATAGTTTTGTTGTAACTTTGTTAAATCCAAATAGTGCTGATAACAAAGCAATTAAAAAAATACTATGTGAGAGAGATTGATATATGCGAGTCGTTGAAGGTTATGCAGTTACATATACATATTTGATATCGGTTTTTGTTATTTCATATTATGTCAGCAAAAAAAGCCATAACAATGAATTGTCAAGGAACATCATTCACATATGTGCGGGACTGGGTTGGAACATTTTTAAACTGTTTTTTCCAACGAGCATACATCCAATTATAATAAGCACTACATTTGTGCTGCTGACATTGTTTACAGAGATAAAGAAGGTTAGATTCGTAGAGCGAGAAGATGGAGAGCATGGAACAATTTACTATACACTGGCGATGCTCGTTATGTCTATTTTAGGGTATAAGAATGAGCTATTATTTAATATTTTTGGTATATCCATTATGTCGCTTTCGTGTGGAGACGCTGCAGCTAATATATTAGGTTCAAGATATGGAAAAAGAAAGATTTATGGGGAAAAGTCGCTTGAAGGGAGTGTTGGGAGTTTTGTGACTACCCTTGCTGTCATATGGATATTTTCTCAGATTTACCATATAGACTTGGGTATGTCGGGGATAATGCTTCTGGCAATTTTATGTTCCTTGACGGAACTGTTCTCTGGAAATTATGACAACATAGCAATATCAACTGTGATGTATTATTTTTCGTATATCCTGCTTACAGACGGGATTACATTAACTTTGGGAGTTAGTATTCTAGTTGGGGCAGGAATGTATATTTTTGCATATGTGTTGAAGCTTTTGACAAAACCTGCACTATATATGCTTTTTTACATGATAACCTTACTTGTTTATTTTGGTGGTTTGAAAGCTTTTCTGGCTTTGATGCTTGTATTCTTGATACTGATTATGGAGGAAAAAATATTTGGCGATAAAACAGAAAAAATCACTAAGGACATAAATAAGGAAATCGGTACGAGAAACGAAATTCAATTGGTCTCTAATTGTGGTGTGGCCATCATTGCTATTTCGTTGTATGGGATTACGAGTAATCAAGCTTTCTTGGTTGGATTTTTTGCCGCTATAGCAGAGGCGATTGGTGATAGTATTGCATCAGATATTGGAGTTCTCTCTAAGTCGGAACCGATAGACATATGTACATTTCACAAAATACAAAAGGGGATGTCTGGGGGAGTTTCGACGCTTGGAAGTTTTATGGGAGTAATGATTTGCGTATACACTGCACTGGTATACATGGTGCTTTATACAGGGGCAATATCAAATGTTTTGGTAATTATTGTATCTGGACTAGCTGGTATATGCTTAGATAGTGTATTGGGTTCAAGAGTCCAAGTACAATATGTATGTACAGAATGTGGGAAGTATACTGAGAAGGAAATTCACTGCGGTAAGAATACAAGGTATGTCAGAGGTATGACTTTTTTTTGCAATTCAAGGATAAATTTGCTTTGCAATATAGCGTCATGTTGTTTTGCTTCGCTTATCATTCTTGCGAGAGGATAAAAAAATGTTTGGATACTTTAGATTTAATCAAATGTTTGCAAGCCCTAAGATTAAAAGGGTTTATAAAAATTACTATTGTGGAACTTGTTTTGCGTTAGAATACAATTATGGCGAAATAACGAGAATAATTTTGAGTTATGATGCGGTGATTTTAGCTTTAACAGCTAGATTATATAAAAACCCAGTACGGGATACTTTGCCCTGTTTTTTTAAGAAAAACGAAAAGCAACAGTTCTATCAGGTGGAAGGTTGGGAAAAATTAGCTGCAATTAATGTACTGTTGATGAAAGCAAAACTTTCTGATGACATCAATGACGAAAAATCATCGAAAGCAAAGGCTGCGACTATTATATTTAGCCGTACAATAAAAAAGGCAGAGAATGATTTCCCTGCACTTGCTTCAATTATTGATAAAGGATATTCTCGTATGTATGAGCTAGAGGGAGCCGGGAGTCCGGTCATGGAGATATGCAATGCTTTTTCTGATATGATGGGGAAACTTATGGTTAAAGCATTTAATATCAATCATGAAAAAGAGAGATTTATAAAGGCAATTGCTAAATGGCTTTATTTTATAGATCAGTTAGATGACTATGATGAGGACGTTAAAGAGGGAAAATACAATCCTCTTGTGGAGAATTCGATTAGTAAAACGGATTTGATAAATAAAGAGCACAATGTTCTGTTTGAATATTTGAAGGAATTATTTGCTGAATTTGAAAATATTAAGCAAACGATGGATTTAGCAAATTCCGAAGATAGACTCTTATATGCTGTGCTGAATGAATCTATTCCTGTTGTTACCACATCCGTTTTGACGGGAAGGGATTTGCCCCAAATTGCTCATCGAAAAAAAGAGTTGGAATGGAATGAGTAATCATGAAAAAAGTTGATCTCAAAATTATGGTGTCAACAGCTGATGAATTTAGATGTTGCTTTGACAGAATAGTGAAGGTGTTTTCAGATGTTGACATTACGCATATCGAATTTACAATTTTTGCAGTTGAGACAGGTGCAGGAACGATCCGAGATGTTGTTTCATATCTTTCAAAGCATAATGCTCTGAAGGATATTTCCCACGACTGCATATATACATTTGTTTTTGTTATTGATCCTGTACCTTCACTAGTTCGAACACTCTTACCATTGAAAGCTTATATTTCTAAAGTAGAGGTTTCTTATCAGACGAAGGATGTAAAAACATTATCTGATGTTTGTGCCAGATTTGCAAATAAAAAAATTCCTTGTGTCATAGTGCTGCAGGATAAAATGTTAGATGAAGCAATGAATGCCTATAATAGTCTAAAGCATATTGGGGTACCATTGTATGTATGCGAAAATATAGGGTACAATGATAAATTTGATGAATTGTTTAAAAGTTGGTTGTATGATGTAAATGGATGCCGTATTGATATTTTTGCTGACTATGTTTCTGATATGCTGTTGGATTATTGGGGAAATAAATGCAAATATAAATCTTGCTTAACAAGATACTTTACAATTGATTATAATGGTGAGATTTATGCATGTAATTTTCGTATGAATCATATAGGCAATATTTTTGGAGTGGATAATCTTAAAGAAATATATAGTACAAATAGTTTTTCAAAAATAATAACTGACGCAATTTCATCAAGGGAAAAATGTCGCAAGAATTGCAACTACTACTCTCGGTGTCAGGGTGGGTGTTGCCTATCTGCTCCAAAAAGTATTACGGAGTGTGAGGAAAGAATGATTTTTGATGTTATTGATAACTTGGGTGAAGTAATAAGGAATATTGTATTATACGAAGATTATAGGAATCTTAATCCCGCCGTCCAAGATATTATATTGTCTAGTATGGCCTCAAATAAGATTTTTGATGGGAGAGTGAAAATTTGAAAGCAAAGGATGTTGCTTTTGGAGGCATCATGATTGCCATGTTCGTGGCAATAGGCATGGTATTTAGTGTTGATATTAGAGTGATGCAAACATATTTGGAAATCTTGAAGACCGTCATTGCCGCCGTTTGTGTAAGGTTTATATCGGACAAAGCCAGTATTGTTTTCTTAATAGCTTGTTTCTTTGTATGCCTCATTTTGCTACCTATTCACACAACCATTATATATAATGTTCCATCGCTGATAGGTGGATTTTTCATTGGTCGTATGAAAAAGAGGATGCGATTTCCTGAATTTATTGTTTTCTTTGTAGTAAACACGGTTATGATTTTTTATGAGTTTTTTGTGTACGGATTTTTTATGCAAACTAATTTATTTGAAATGTATACAGCTGGGGCGTCAGATATTGTTAATGGGATAATTAATGTTCCAGTGTCTGGCTTTTTGACAAAAATTATTTTTATTATGTTTATCCTTGGAGATTCAGCTTTTTCGTCGCTTGTTATATTCAATGTATCAAAATTTGCTATACGGCGTTTTGAAGCATTGCAGAACAAGATATAGTTTATGCTTCAGAGTTGTATGATTTATGATTGTCAATGATTATACGCATTATATCGAAAGGTGGTGTTTGTATATGATTGTTGTTATTCTGTTGCTGTGCCTGTATGCGTATCTCGGTGATAAAGCTAACCAGTATTGTAAGAGACACGTTTTACATATGGAAACTGTTTATGTATTTGATATAAGCTCTTGGCTTACCAATAGAGCAATATGGGGTGTACTTATTGGATGGATAACCATACCTATTGCTGTTGTTATGTGGTTATTTGGTGTAAGAGATTAAGGAGCCTGACATTTTGCCGATGGAGTAGTGGGAAAACATGGATTTTGTCAAAGAATTGAAATTGAATGCAGAAAAAATAGATGGTCTTATTTCGCAAGCACTCCCTTCGGAAGCGGGTTTGCAAAAGCGACTTATCGAAGCAATGAATTACAGCATTATGAGTGGAGGGAAAAGGATTCGTCCAATCTTACTGTTGGAGTCTTATAATTTGTTTGGTGGAAAGGGTAAAGTGGTTGAGCCATTTTTGGTATCAATAGAATTAATTCATTCCTTTTCTCTGGTGCATGATGATCTTCCGTCTATGGATTACAGTGAATTAAGACGTGGGAGAAAAAGCACTCATTGTGCCTACGGTGAAGCTATGGCCTTATTAGCGGGTGATGCAATGCTTAATTATGCTTATGAAGTAGCTTTTAGTGCTTTTGGCATGGGATATGATCGACAAGTTATAAGAGCACTGCGAACGTTGTCTAACAAAACGGGATTATATGGTATGGGAGGAGGTCAGGCTGTAGAAATTGAAAATAATGATGACCAAATCGGAATAGAGACGATTCATTTCATAAACGAAAACAAGTGTGGTGCTTTAATTGAAGCGGCTTTAATGATTGGTGCTGAGTTGGCTGGAGCGACAGATGATTATGTTGTGATAATGGAGAATATTGGTTCATGCATAGGAAGAGCCTTTCAAATACAGGATGATATTTTAGATTTGACAGGTAATAGCATAAAGCTTGGAAAACCTACTGGTATAGATACAAAAAATAATAAATGTACATACGCTTCACTCGTTGGTATTGAGGAAGCAAAAGATATGGTGTGCAATCTTTTTTATGAGGCACTTGAAAAGCTTGACGATTTACCATATCGAAATAACTTTCTTAAATCATTGATCCAGTATTTGATAGATAGAGAATTCTGATAAAAAACCGTTCCAAAAACTATGGGAATGGTTTTTTTATTGTTAGGGTATGGAATAGCTTTAGCGTTGTGTAAAAATCCCCCATTGATACAATAAAAACAGGTTGTCAACCGTTCATTATTAAGCAAAGGGGATACTGTCCGAAAACAAAATTTGGATCAGAGACAATCACAAGATGTAGATGTTAAAATGCTAGAAATATACAAGATAATGCGGTTGGAAAGTCTCCAAGGAGTTTTCGGACAGTCTGAGAGGGCTAAATGGACAATAATAGATTATTGCACACAATATGGAATTGTGAGTATCATATTGTCGAGGCAGAAATCTGTCTGGATCATATTCATCTGTTGGTTGAAATACCACCCAAAATGAGTGTGGCGGATTTTATTGGGTATTTAGAGGAAAAAAGTACATTAGTGATACTTGAGAGATATCCGACACACATTTTGATTCGGCAGTTATAAAGGCGTTTTTTGCGGTAGCGTAATATATTGAAATATTAGTAAAATGCGCTATCGCATTTTGACAAACTGGAAGTTCTCGGTTTGTATTCCGTATTTTTGTTAGAGAAAATATGTTGAAAGGTACTCTAAAGTCTGTTGTTTGGAGCAGAAAACATTATTTGTAATCGTTGCGGTGTTTTTTGACTAAGAGGTCTTTGGAGCTGATACCAAAGTGGTGGAGTAGTTGCAAGTACTGCTTTATATAAATCCTCATAGTAAATACAGTGGTTTGCAAAAACCTTTGTATTGTGGGTGTAGGTAGTGCAGACATAGGTAAAATTTAGAATTCAGTCAGCGTAGAATCTTTTATTCTTTTTATAAGTTAAGGTTATAAACACACTTGACAATACTTCTCTGGTGCGGGAACCGATGCCAAAGCGGTCAAGTTGAGGAAAGGAGAATGCCATGCCATGATTCTGCTAAAGAAGTCCTTCCGCATTTCATTGCCGATATTCTGGCTGGATATATGGACAAAGGCGTTGTTGAGGGAGACGCAAAGCCCTCCGAACAGGACATTATCTTCCTCCGGTTCTGCGAGCATTTTCGTTGTTACAGTAGCGGTTTGTCCAATCGGCGCAGACTTTTCCCAGCAGTGACAGAATCCCATTTTTCCTTCTCTGAGAGGAAAGAGAACCATCAAATGAGCCTGTAATAGGTGTTATTGATAATTTGTTTGATGAAGCATCTTGCCACTTGGGGACTACTGTATGGGTGGCAAGTTGGTTTCATCGGTTTCTTGAAGGGTGATAAATTGAAATGTAACAAGCTGTGTGGTAAGATGGATTATTATCGAAGGAGGGAAATCCGAATGTACAGCACAAGTTTATATATGGATCGAGACGATATTTTAGCAAAAATTCATTTTTGCCTCAACGAGGGAGGAGCAAACGATTGGGATTATGTGAGGCGGCACGATTTTCCCATTGTTGAGATTTTGTATCAGATATACGAAATGGCACTTTATGACGATGAAATCATAATCAATGATCCGCTGAGCAATTTGCTAGACAGGTACAAGGAATTGCACCCTGAATTTACATATTCCGAGGATGATCTGATGGAGCTTGGCTGGGTGGAGACATGTTATGGACACAGGCATATTATCGGTCATATGCATCATAGCGATAGTGAGGAGTTTTTAAGCTTATATAAATCACATGAATATGCTGATATTATTCGTTTTGTCTTGTGGGTGGATAGTCAGAAGGATGGGATGGGGTTGTTTGTATTGGCGCATGATATGGTTGCCGGATTATTAGACGACTGGAGGAAAGTATGCCCGGATGTCCCGGAAATGTCATGGTTCGAAGATCGAAATTACTTTGATGTGGTGAATGAAATCGGAGTGGTATTGACAGGTGCCGGGTATGATGCCAGCATTGCGGAAGCTATGGGCAAGCTGTGGGATAAAATTTGTGAACAGGATGATTGTGATAGGTTTGTAGGCCGTTGGGAACAGCTGGCATCCCAAGTGAATCTTTCTACAGAGGTGGGATTATATGTAAAAAATGAGGTTCGGTTTGATCATAGGAGCAGATTGCTTAGTACCGTGATAATACCGGCTGTAAAAAGAGAATGCGAAAATATGTCGAGAGAATTGGAATGCAGGAAAGCGTTGAATGCGTATCGTTTTGCATCCGGTCATCGCATTGAACTTACGATAGAGACGATGGAAGAATGTTTGTATGGCGTGCACAGGGCTCTTGACAGGAGAGGCAGATTTGTGTATGAGGATATGTTTTTATGGCGTTATAAGCGGAGATGGGGAGATAACTTTTACCTTGGAAGCGCATTGAGGTATCTGTGGTCCGTACCGGAAGATATGAATAAAGAGTTTTTTGATATGCTCAGCGCGTACGAGTCCGTTGGCAGACTCGACAAGGCTGTTTTTTCTTTGCCTGCAGAAAGCGTTTTGGAGTTCTTGCTTCATGAGGAGACATTCTATTTTGGCGCGATGTCGCTGTTTAAAAATGTACCTAAATTCAAACGGCAGATGGCAGAGTATCAAGGCTATGTGGAGGATATCATAAGGAGAGTATTGGAATTTTATACCGAGAGGAAAAAATATCCGAAAACGGAGGATTTGTTAGACATCCTCTTACATCTGATGGATTGTAATAAAAAGATGCGTATGTCAAATACAAATGAAAACCCGTACTTTGCCATCTATAAGAGTCTTATGGACTTGTTCTTATCACCGAATTGTTCGAATGGCATCGTATCGGAGAGCTGCAAATACTTTGAGCGCTTGATGGCTATGAATCTTTCGGATGTTGATTTTGACAGATGCTTTAGTCTTCTTTCGAATTTTGCAGAGAAGATTATAGATTCCTTTGAGAGCGATACCAATCAGATTGTGAGTACATATGATTTGTTGATTGATTGTATTTTTCATGCTATAAAGAGGATGCTTGCAGAAGAAGGAAGATGGAGTCATTTTGTGACTCCGGATTGTTTTACTGAGCGGCTTTGCAAGGATGTTTATGAGAGATGTATGGAGGATTTGACTGATCGGCAGAGGCGTGAGGCTGTTGGGCTTTCGTTTTCAACGGAAGAGAAGTCTGAGCTATGTTACAGGTTTCGTATAGCATCACGTTTTATCGCTCGAGTATGCAGGGCAGGGAATGAGGTGGATGACACAGCATATTTGCTTAATTCCATTTTGGAGAAGGCATTGGTGGAAGACCAAATCTTGGATTATTTCCATATTGTGACATTTGCTATGGAAGAAACTTTGGGCGAGGCGTTGAGATATCTGGAAACAAAGCCGCATATTTCGAATGGATTGTTTAAGAGGATTAAGGGGCAGGGGATTCCGGAACTCGTGCTTTTCAGGGGGATGCTGGAAAGCGAAGAGCATGTCAGGGCCTTTGGAGAGGAAATTGAAAATAAGGTCAATGAGGCAGATACGGTGGAGAGGATCGTCCCAAGAATAAGTGAGGAGCGTTTTGTCGACTGTGTGATAGAGAATGGACCGGAGTGCTTGTATCCGATTGTGGAGAAGGTTCTAAAAAAGAAATTGCATGCATACGAAAAAAGGGGAATGGCAAAAAATAATCAATATGCTGTTTTGGCAGATAGTCAGTGGAAAAGGCTGTTGTTTATGCAGAAGCGGACGGAGGAATTGTTAGAAAGCAAAGATCCTTTTTTTACGGCGGTAATAAAAACGGATTCAATTAAAAGTTATTCGGATTATGTGGATGCGGTAACGGCGTGGAGAAGAATACTGGATAGATCAGCAGGCAGGAAGTATGCCTTCGCGGTATGTTACAATATTGTTTTTTCTGTGCGCCAGATACTTGATGTTATTGATGCCATAGAGGATGGGAAAACAGCACAGCAGAAAGAAGCGATTCGGAAGGACTTCCATTGGATATGCGAATTGTCGATGCGTAAAGCGGTCACTGGTTGGAGTGAAGAGAATCAGGCAATGTTTTTAGATCTTGCATTCTCAGTCAGTCATAGAATAGGAGAGAATACATACACACTGCTCAGCGGAATGCAAACGAAAATGCTGAAACTTGCTAGCAAAGATATTTATGCGCTTGTAATAAACGCAGAAAAAGAACAAATGGAAGAAAAAGGTGAGGCTGATGAATCGGAACAGAATGAATCTTTAGTTATTTATAGAGAGAGCGGCAGTTCCAAAGAAGCAGAGATTGTATCTTCGATGCGGAGTTTTAGTGCTCTTGCATTAGAGGTGAAGTCACGGCTGATGGCAGAGTGTAAGGGATATTGTGTGGATGGCAGAAGAGATTGGATAGGAGCCTTCCTATTAAGAACGGTTTTGAAGGGATGCAGGGCATTGGTGGATACCATTCCTTATGTTCTTAGCACTGGCAGCAGAGAGAAGGCTTCGGATCTTCCGGAGGATCATATCAGCATTGTTTTTCGGGAGTGTTACAATATGGCTTATGCGGATTTTTTCAATATCCATATATCGGATCAGGAAAAACGTAGCACGACTGGGAAGGTAATATCAAAGGCAGCCGTATTGTCACCAGCGGAAGTGGATATGGTTTTTTTCTATGATGGAAGTACGCGTGAACTTTTTGAGGCTTTTATCTTGAAGGACAATTCTACAAATAAGATTTTCAGAGACCATATGGCTAAGGTTTTGGGGAACGACGTATATTTTCATTCTCCAAGATTTATGCTGGTATATTGTTTTGAGGATATTGCAACACGAAAGAAAAAATGGAAATCTTATATAGAGTATCTTGATAAGGAATTTGCCAGTGATTTTGCAGATGTGGCTGTGGGTGAATCGAGGATTGGAAACATTGAAGACTCCATGTGTTATGTATCTGGATTTACAGGGGATGTTAAGCAGTTTGAGATGATACGGCAGGTCGTTTCGATTGAGGATAATGAAATTGAATTGTTTCATATTCTTGTAGATATGTCATATTCTTTTCCGAGGAATGTTCGTAAGGCGTGAGGCTGCTACAGTGGAGAGAACAATGCGGGCGTTTATGCCCCTTGTTCCAATTTTGTCCACCAGAGGTAAAAGATAAGGGTATAGAGATTAGAGATAAGAACTTAAATAAACGTGGGAAATTTTCAAATTTGTAAGGAAACTTGAATGATCTAAATCAGGAACGATGAAATTTTAGAAGAAAAGTTTACAAACACACTTGACAATCTTTCTCTGAGATCACCGGCAGCCGGGGCGTTGTGTTCGCCACCGGAACGCCGGTCAGCAACAGTATGACCGAACTCTATACCATCCAACGCTACCTCCAGTATGAGCGGCTCCAGGAATTGAACATGACCCATTTCGACTGCTGGGCCAGCCGGTTCGGTGAAACGGTGACAGCCCTGGAGCTGGCCCCGGAGGGAACCGGCTACCGGGCGCGGACAAGATTTTCCAAGTTCTTTAACCTGCCGGAGCTGATGAACCTGTTCAAAGAGGTGGCGGACATCAAGACCGCCGACCAGCTGGACCTGCCCACCCCGGAGGTGGAATACCACAACATCGTGGCAAAGCCCACCGAACACCAGCAGGATATGGTGAAGGCCCTCTCCGAGCGCGCCGCCAAGGTCCATTCGGGAACCGTTGACCCATCAACCGACAATATGCTGAAAATCACCTCGGATGGCCGCAAGCTGGGGCTGGACCAGCGCATCATCAACCCCATGCTGCCGGACGAACCCGGCACAAAAGTCAACCAGTGCGTGGACAATATCCTGCAAATCTGGCGGGACGGACAGCCGGAAAAGCTGACCCAGCTGGTGTTTTGCGACATTTCCACACCCCAGGCGGCTGGCTCCAAAAAGGTGGCCAAGACGCTGGATAACCCGATACTTCACGCTCTGGAACAGGCAGTTCCAGAGCCGGAGAAACCGCTGGCCTTTACGGTCTATGAGGACATCCGGCAGAAACTCATCGCACAGGGTATGCCCGCCAGCCAGATCGCTTTTATCCATGAAGCCAATACCGAAGTCCGCAAAAAGGAGCTGTTCTCCAAAGTCCGCTCCGGCCAGGTGCGCGTCCTGTTAGGCTCCACCCAGAAGATGGGGGCCGGGACCAACGTGCAGGATTTGCTGGTGGCCCTTCACGATCTGGACTGCCCCTGGAGGCCCGGAGATCTGGCACAGCGAAAAGGGCGGATCGAGCGCCAGGGCAACCAGAACCCGCTGGTCCATGTTTACCGCTATGTGACCGAAGGGACCTTCGACGCATACCTTTGGCAGACGGTGGAGAACAAGCAGAAATTCATCTCCCAGATCATGACCTCAAAATCACCGGTCCGCAGCTGTGACGATGTGGACGAAACCGCCCTGTCCTTCGCGGAGATCAAGGCCCTGTGTGCCGGGGACCCCCGCATCAAGGAGCGTATGGATTTGGATGTGGAGGTATCCCGCTTAAAGCTGATGAAGGCCGACCACCAGAGCAAGCAGTACCGGCTGGAAGATCAGCTGTTAAAGCACTTCCCGGAGGAAATCGAGAAACACAAAGGCTTTATCCAGGGCTTGGAAACAGATATGGAAACCCTGGCGGCACACCCCCACCCGACAGACGGATTTACCGGCATGGAAGTCCGGGGCGATACGCTCACCGACAAAGAGAACGCCGGAGCCGCCCTTCTGGACGCCTGCAAGGAGGTTAAAGGCTCCGAGCCGGTGCAGGTCGGCAGCTACCGGGGATTTGCTATGTTTGTAACCTTTGACGCTTTCCAGAAGGAATATATGCTCCAACTGAAAGGCCGCATGACCCACCGTACCGCCCTGGGCGCGGACCCGCGCGGCAACCTGACCCGTATTGACAACGCGCTTTCCCAGATGCCCCAGCGGTTGGAAAGCGTCAAAGTCCAGCTGGATAACCTTTACCAGCAGCAGGCCGCCGCAAAGGAGGAAGTGGGCAAAGCCTTCCCCTATGAGGAGGAATTGCGGGTCAAGAACGCCCGTCTGGTGGAGCTGGATATGGAGCTGAACATGGACAGCAAGGGGCAGTCCCGTCCAGAAGCGGCGATTGCCAAGCGCGAAAGGCCCTCGGTGCTGGAAGGGCTGAAACGCCCCATCCCGCCCCGCAGCATGGAAAAGAAACCCAAACAACAGGAACAGGAGGCAAGATAATATGAACAGCAACGAAAAGAATACGGCCCTTTATGAGAAGATGGCCGCTGAACAGGATACCTTCCGGGATTGGCTGAAAAGCCAGTCCCCGGAGGAGGTCTTAAACCATGCCTATGAGTACACCGTCCGGGAGGACATTGTGATGGCGATGGAGGAACTGGAACTCTCCGATGCACAGGCACAGGCGCTTCTGGATTCCCCCTCCCCGCTGGCTGATGTGTACCGGCATTTTGAAAAACTGGAAACCGGCTATATGGATGTGATCCGGGAAAGCATTGAGGAACGGGCCAATGAGATGTGCAAGGCAAAAGAGGAACAGAGAGCCGCCCCGGTCTATCCCCACTCCGCCGCCTATGCGTCCGAGCATGGGGAAATGGCACAGTACCGCGCCTCCCTGCAAGTCAGTCTTGCCTGCAAAGAAGCCATTGAGCAGGCCATTAACGCCCACTATGGGGATAACCGTCTGAATACCGAGGCCGCTGTCAAAGAGGTGCTGGAACAGTTCGGGCCGGAGCGTATGCAGTACATCCTTGCCAATACGGTGCTGAAAAAGGAGCATGACGGGCGCATCTCCCGCGATAACAAAGCCTGGGCGAAAACAATCCCCATGCCGGAGGATGGCGGCGATCCCCGCCACAGTTATGCCTTGGTGGTGGATAAGGTCAACCCCGGTCTGACCGACCTGTTTTTGAAGCAGGCGCGGAAAGTCCTTCAAGCCCCGGAGAAAGGCTCCGTCCTGGAAAAACTCAAACAGGAGCCGCCGGAACGCAGACCCGCCGCCCCTAAGAAACGGGAACCGGAACGATGAGCGCGGCAAAGCGGAAACGGGAGGTACAGGTGAATTTCCGGGTTTCCCCGGAGGAGCTGGCCCTGATTGAGCAGAAAATGTCCCAGCTTGGAACCGTCAACCGGGAAGCCTACCTGCGGAAAATGGCGCTGGACGGGTATGTGGTAAAGCTGGATTTGCCGGAGCTGAAGGAGCTGGTGTCCCTGATGCGCTATTCCAGCAACAACCTGAACCAGCTGACCCGTAAAGTGCATGAAACCGGGCGGGTTTATGACGCTGACCTGGAGGATATATCCCAGCGGCAGGAACAGCTTTGGGACGGTGTGCAGAAGATACTGGCCCAGCTTTCTAAGCTCTCCTGACCGGAGAGTTTACCCCATCTGCGGAGGGAGGAACGGCGTTCTTCGCCGCGCCTTCCTCCGCTTTTTCTTTTTGACGGTAAACTTGCCGGATGTGCCGGAATCATGGATAATAGCGGCAGAACAGGGTTTTACGAAAGGAGTGGACTGCTATGATGTCATTTGAACAGGTGATAGACATTTTTGGGGACTATCTGGCATTGGATACAGAAATGGAAGTCTGCAAAAGCCGGTATGGGTATATCCGGGTGGAGTTTCATGGGACAGGGGAATTACCCGGCTATTGCAGCGGCATGGTCTGCCGTACCCCAAAGGAGCTTTTTGACCTTCTGCTTTCCGATTATGAAAGCTATCTGGAAATCCAGCGGACAAAGGGACGCAGGAATGTGACGGAGGAAGATAAAAACGAAATTACCGCACTGTGTCAATCCCGTTTGGAGAAGTGGGAAAAAGGAAACGCCAGATAGCTTTGGGTGATTTACTTTTGGCATGAAACAGGATAATCCGATATAAAAATGTTGAATAAAAAGAAACAAGCGGTCTGCGTATGCAGACCGTTTTGTTATGGAGGGAGGATTCCATCATGGCAACCACACGCATCATGCCGCTGCACACCGGCAAAGGCCGCACCGAAAGCCAGGCGGTCAGTGACATTATCGACTATGTAGCCAACCCACAAAAGACAGACAACGGCAGGCTCGTCACCGGCTTTGCGTGTGACAGCCGAGTAGCCGACGCCGAGTTTCTGCTGGCAAAACGTGAGTACATTTCCACCACTGGACGGGTACGGGGCGCGGACGATGTGCTGGCCTACCATGTCCGGCAGTCCTTTGTCCCCGGTGAGATCACCCCGGAAGAAGCCAACCGGCTGGGCGTGGAGTTTGCAAAGCGGTTCACCAAGGGAAATCACGCCTTTGTGGTCTGCACCCATATCGACAAATCCCATATCCATAACCACATCATCTGGAACGCAGTCAATGTGAACTGTGACCGGAAATTCCGAAACTTCTGGGGCAGCACCCGCGCGGTCCGGCGGCTGAATGATACCATCTGCGTTGAGAATGGCTATTCCATTGTAGAGGACCCAAAACCGCATGGAAAAAGCTACAACAAATGGCTGGGGGACCGGGCAAAGCCCTCCCACCGGGAACAGCTCCGCGTGATGATTGATCAGGCATTAGAACAGAAACCGGCAGACTTTGACGGGCTGTTAAAGCTGCTTGCGGAAATGGGTTGTGAGGTGTCACGCCGGGGACAGGCAATCCGGCTCAAAGCCCCCGGCTGGAAGAATGTTGCCCGCATGGATGAAAAGCTGGGACAAGGGTACAGCGAAGATGAAATACGGGCGGTCCTTGCCGGAGAAAAGCAGCATACGCCCCGCAGAAAAGACGCGGTTTCAACTCCCACTCCCAAGGTCAATCTTCTGGTGGATATTCAGGCAAAATTGCAGGCCGGAAAAGGCGCTGGCTATGCGCGCTGGGCAAAGGTATTCAATCTGAAACAGATGGCGCAGACGATGAACTACCTCACCGAGCATGGCCTGCTGGAATATGCAGTCTTGGAAGAAAAAGCGGCTGCTGCTACCACCCGCCACAATGAGCTGTCGGCGCAGATCAAGGCGGCGGAAACCCGCATGGCGGAGATAGCCGTACTGCGGACCCACATCATCAATTATGTGAAAACCCGCGAGGTCTATGCGGCCTACCGCAAGGCGGGATATTCCAAGAAATTTTTAGCGGAACATGAAGCGGATATTTTGCTCCACAAGGCGGCAAAGCAGGCTTTTGACGATTTGGGTATCAAGAAGCTGCCCACCGTCAAGAGCTTGCAGGCCGAGTACGCAACATTGTTGGAAGGAAAGAAAAAAGACTATGCCGAGTACCGGCGCTCCCGCGAGGAAATGCGGGAACTGCTGACCGCAAAAGCCAATGTGGACCGGCTGATGGGATATGGGGAGGAACGCCAGAATGACCGGGAAAAGGAACAGGGGCAGGACCGCTGACGCGCCCGTTTTTTCGTATTTTCTCACCGCCGCAGGCAGGTGAAAAGCGTTCCGAAGGAACGCGCAGCCACAGAATGAAATTCTGTGTTCAAAGGGGCTTGGGGAATCCCCAACAAGCAGCGCCAGGAGCCGGATGGCTATCCTGGGGCATTGCTTGCCACGGTTATCCCGGAACGGGATAACCTTCTTTTTCTCGAAAAAGAACAAAGCCGGTGAGGAATTTGTTAAATTCACTCACCGGCTCAATTCATTTCAAATTTCTCGGATAGTTCGGTTAGTTCTTTCATGGTTTCCTGCATATGGTGCAAGAGGGTTTCACGCATTTCTGACGGGCAGCTGCAATACAGCATCTTCATCTGACCGGCTCCCTCATCTTCCGGGGAAACATCTGGATTGATTAAAGAATCCAGAGAAATCGGCAGTATCTTTGCCAGTGCCTTCAAAATCAAAAAGGACGGATTCATCTGCCCTTTTTCAATCTTGGCAATCTGCTTGACAGATACATGGCTCAAATCAGAAAGCTCCTGTTGTGTCAGGCTTTTTCCTTTTCGGGCTTCCCGCATTTTTTGCCCTAAAGCGGTTAAATCATCAATCGGCATAATCATTTACCTCAAGTATATTCTATCGTGCCGATTTACGCAAAGGAATAACCTTATTATACCGACTAACAGATATGATTATACTGTTTTTTAGTGAGACATAAACGCTATCCTTGTATCACTAACCAAATCAAATTATAATAGAGGTGGATATTTTTTTGAAAAAATCTGTCCGCTGTAACATTTTGCGGACATTTGCCTGTTATACTATCCGCAAAAAGCAATGGCGCACCCTACATCAAGACCATTTACGGCATGGACTATCAATGGATAGGAGGCGAGTCAAAATGAAGTTTAAGAACCTCTCGGTAAAGTGGCTGTTTGGCTGGGTGACAATATCTTTTGGAAAACGGCGATTACCTGTATATCCAGACATCGGAAACCAGCTATGATTACACGCTGTACGACCCCGACTACAAGGAACTGGACGGAGGCCAGCTTGACAATCCCGACCTGTCCCTTGCGGAAGCCGGAAAAGAAATCCTTGCCGCCTATGAACTGTCGGCTGGGAAAATGGAACCCCTGGCCGGCGACAGGCTGGATGATTTTCTGGAAGCAACCGAACAGGCCAATGCCATTTCCCAGCCGCAGGCGTGGAACGGGATCAACGGCCTTTTGAATTTAGAACCCCGTTTTGAGGGGAACAGGATAACTTTATCCACCGCCTGCCGACCATGCGGAAAAACCCTTGATTTCCGTGGACTTTTACCACCCTAAATGCGTAGACGGATACAAATTATTTATGTGATATGGCTGTCTACCATATTGACAACTGTTTTCGCGTGTGTTATACTGTATTTGTTATAGCAATACAGTATAACACAGAAATGGCGGTGAGAATTTGGAAATAGTTGTAAGCAATAAAGCAAGCCGACCACTGTATGAGCAAATTTCTTCACAGATCAAAGCGGCTATTATGAGTGGAGAACTGAAAGCTGGTGAAGCAATTCCATCTGTGCGTTCATTGGCAAAATCGTTGCACATCAGTATTCTTACAGTACAAAAGGCTTATGCAACTTTGCAGGAAGATTGTTTTATTGAAACAACTGCTGGAAAAGGCTGCTATGTGTCGGCACAAAACCAGGACTTTTATCTTGAAGAACAACAAAAGAAGATAGAGGAAAAATTTGCAGAGGCAATCGAGATCGCACGCACAAGCGGAATATCTCTCAATAAGTTGACCGATTTACTAACCCTTATGTATCAGGAGGATGATGGAGAATGAATGATGCTTTAATTATTTCAGGTCTAACCAAGACATATAAAGATTTTATGTTGAATGGAGTTTCATTTTCTGTTCCATGTGGTTCTATTGTAGGGCTGATTGGTGAAAATGGAGCTGGAAAAAGTACAACTATCAATGCAGTGTTGGGACTTATTCAGAAAGAGGCTGGTAGCATTTGTGTTTTAGGTAAAGAGCAACCAGATAACGAAATCAAGGAACAGATTGGTGTCGTATTTGACGGCAACAACTATCCTGAAATCTTTTCTACCCGAAAACTGAACCGGGTTATGAAAGACATTTATCATTCATGGGAAGAACACACATTCCTGAACCTTTTGAAAAAATTTTCTTTACCTACCGATAAACCGATTAAGCAATTTTCAAAAGGAATGAAAATGAAATTGGCAATCGCAGTCGCCTTGTCCCATAATTCTAAACTACTGATTTTGGATGAAGCCACCAGTGGACTTGATCCCGTCATACGAGATGATATATTAGACATCTTATTGGACTTTGCACAGGACGAAACTCATTCTATTTTGATTTCTTCGCACATCACTACTGACCTTGAAAAAATTGCTGACTACATTGTTTTTATTCACGAGGGGCAAGTAGTATTCTCAAAGCTGAAGGATGAGCTGATAGAGCAGTATGGTATCATTAAGTGTGGAGCCGCACAGTTCGAGGCATTGGATAAATCGGACATCATCGTATACCGCAAGATGGATTATGAATGGCAGGTGTTGGTTGCTGATCGGGCTGCCATGAAGAAAAAATATCCAAAAACACTGATTGATTCTGTTTCGATTGACGAAATTATGCTTCTCTATGTAAAAGGAGAAAGGGGGAAATAAAATGAAAGGCTTATTACTTAAAGATTATTATTTAATCAAGTCTGTGCTATATATCATACTTGTAGTTTTTGCAGTGGTTGGAATAGGAATGTCTTTTTTGACTTCCACATGGGTTTTAACTGTAATTGCAACTGTTATGCTCGGAATGATCTCTGTAACGACGATAAATATGGACAGAAACTCTGGTTGGAAAAAAGTTTCGCTTGTTTTACCTGTATCCAGAACGGCTGTTTTAGACTGTAAATATATCTTGTATTTACTACTTAGTGGGATCGGTTTGCTTTTAGGTGTCATTCTGGGTGTTGTGGCATCCATTATAAAAGGTCAAATTGACTATCAATCTATGATGCTATTTGTTGGTATCAGCATTGCTATGGCATTATTTTCTGGAAGCATGACAATACCACTCACATTCCTGCTTAGTGAAGAAAAAAGTATGTTGGCTTTAATCATTGCGTACCCTCTTTCCGCTTTCGTATTTGTAGGAGCTGCACTACTAATTGACAACAAGTTGCTCGCTTGTGGTTTTGTAACTATTGTAGGTGTATTACTTTATTCGATTTCGTGGCTGATTTCGAGAAAACAAATTATAAATAAGGATATGACTTAAAAAGGAGAATGAATATGGTAAACAAAGAAAAGCGGTTTGAAACGATTTATACACAAGGAACTTCGTGGAGCATAGTCATTGATAATGAAACAGGCGTTAATTATCTTGTCCATGATACAAGTATAACCCCCTTATTGAATAAAGATGGGAGTATCGTTATTACTGATGTCAATAAGTAACTAATCTGGGGTCATCCTAAAAGGGCAGCCTACGAGAAAACGCCGGGCGCGGAGGTGTCAAAATCTCTGCGTCCAGCTTTTTATACTCGGTTTTGAGGGCGTACAGGTTGGGGAGCTTTGTGGTTCCCGCCTCTTTGAGCGCCTTTGCCGCCGCGTCGTTTGCCGCGCTAATCTCGGCCAGTCTGCTTTCCAAGCCCTCGGAAAAGCACTTTTTTGAAAAAATCTGTTTGTTGTAACATTTCGCGGACATTTGGGGTTTATAATGGCCCTATCAAATATGGAGGTGATACAACTATGACATGGCCTTTTGAAAATGACACCAGCGCCATTGTAAAAAAATTAGCAGATCGAAGCATGAAAGCGGATAAAAGACGCAATGCGTTTATCGTTATAACGATTGCTTTTGCAGTTAGTTTGATGATGATATTAGCATTATATAACCTCGGAACAGACCGTGAATACAGGCTTTATCTGCAAGGACGTTATCAAGGCAGCTTTATTAACAGTACCAGTGCCGTCTTTGAAAAACTGGAACATAACAACCAGATCGAAGTAGTCGGCAAAGAGGCTGCAATGGGAACGAACCGTATCAATGACTATACTTTGGATGTGTATTATAGAGATCAAAATGCACTTGAACTGAAAGGCGTTACCGACTTGCTGGGAAAAATGCCGGAGGCAGAAAATGAAATCATTGTGGAACAGTCCTATTTGGAGCATTTAGGGCTGTCGGTTCAACTGGATCAGACCGTTACACTGGATATGCCTTTTGGAGAAAAGCAGACATATCATGTTTGCGGCATTATTCAAAGCAGTAATACATCCCGCATTTATCAAATCATTGTATCGGATGGTTTGTATAGCCGGTATGGAGAAGCGAACTGTTACGATCTTTTGGTCCGCTTAAAAAATACCGAAAATATGGACAGCGAAACTTTGAAGCTGTTGATAGACGAAATTGCGGAACAAAGCGGTGTACCTGAACAGTATGTTATGTATAGCTCTACCTACTTTGGATTGGCAGAAGAAAAATCTACGCAGGAGCTATTAGTGATTATCGGAGCAAGCAGTTTAATTGTACTGGCCTGTTCTTTGGTTATTTACAGCCTGTTCTACATTTCCGTTATTGGGAAAATACATGAATATGGTAGACTGCGTGTGCTGGGGGCTACATCGGTTCAGATCAAGCGTATCGTGCGAAAAGAAAGTTTTTTATTATCCTGTGCCGCAATTCCTATCGGCGTTGTATTAGGAAGTGTTTTGGGCTATTGTTTCGTCCCGGACGGCTGGCATTGGATGACTACACTGAAATGCGCCGTTGTGATTGCCATTGTTACAGAAATTGCCTTAAAAATTGCTGTCCATACCCCTGTAAAGAAAGCCTCTATGGTATCGCCTATTGAGGCGCTGCGAATCAATACTGCTGATACACCGGCGACAGAAAAAACGCGGATCGAACATCGAAAAATCACGCCATCTTCGCTTGCCCGAATGAGCTTTGCCCGGAACAAGAAAAAAGCTATTCTAACCGTATTGTCTTTGGGATTTGCGGGAGTTTTACTGATGTGTGCAGCCACCTACCTTAATTCAAATGATGTAGAAAGCATGGCAAAACAGCAATTTACAAATGGCGACATTGCACTTTCCCTCGATCCCGCCAACACAAATGCGGAAGACCGTCCCGCCGGGATCAATGCACTTCAAACGGAAAATCCATTGGATGAAGTTTTGGAAGAAACAATTTCAGATATGGATGGCGTAAAGAATATTGAATTTATACAGGGCTGTGTTTCAAATATGGAATTTCCCACTCCTTTCAAGGATGGTAACAGCCATTTCTTTACCCAAATTGGAATTCCTGAAAATCAGTACGAGGACTTTTCACAAGGACTGATAGAGGGAACCGCAGACCACCAGAAACTTATCAATGGAAAAGGAGTTATCGTTGATAATTCAACCAGGCTGTTAAGCGACTATTATAATTACACCCCTCAAATTGGCGATATAGTCAAAGTGGAAACAACGGATGGACAATGGGAAGAATTTACTGTAATGGGGATTGGAAAAGCCCCTGATCTCGGTGGGGATTCAGCATTTTTCTATTTTCCGCAGGAACTCTTATCTATGATGAAAGAAAATGTTTCCAACTTCAATATGACCTGCATTGTAGATGTGGAAAGGGATCAGCTTACAGAAGTTGAGAATAAGATATTCCAGTTGGCAGAAAATCATGGAGGTATAGAAGTTTTCAGTATCAGCGATATTATTACTTATCTGCAAGAGGAAATGGATAACATAAAAATGCCGTTATATGGATTGGTATTTTTCATTGCTGTTTTTGGGCTAATCAGCCTTATCAATACGCTGATGACAAATATTATATCAAGGCAGCAGGAATTTGGTATTTTACAGTCTGTGGGATTGAGCAGTAGGCAATTCTCCAAAATGCTGCAAACAGAATGTTTCTATTATGTTGCTGGTACGGCTATTCTAACTCTAACAATTGGAACTTTAGCGGGATTTATACTCTGCAAAGTTTTCAATCAGGTTGGGACATTCGGGACATTGACTTATCATTTTCCAGTTTTAGAAATAAGTATATATTTTGCAGCGCTTTTCTTTATACTGGCAGCTTATTCCGTTTTCTCTGTACGATATAGCAAAAGACATCCTGTGATTGAGCGTATTAAAACAATAGAGTAAATTTTCCTTTATCAGAAAATTATGTTTTCCACAACACGGGATATTTGCCTGTTATACTATCTGCAAAAAGCAAAGGAAGTGAGGGTATGAAGCAGATTTTAATTGTCGAGGACGACAGTTTTTTGAGTAAGATGTTGGCCTACAACCTGACCGCAGACGGCTACGGCGTGACTTCTACTCTAAATGCCAGAACCGCAGCCGAAGCCATCCGCCAGCGGGAATTTGATTTAGTGCTGCTGGACATCAACCTGCCGGACGGCAACGGTTTTGAACTGTGCAGGCTGATAAAGCCCCAGCACCCGGACACCATTGTGATTTTCCTGACCGCCAACGATCAGGAGAGCGACCAGATACGGGGTTATGAGGTGGGTGCGGTGGACTACATCACAAAGCCCTTTGTGATCGGAGCCTTGCAGCGGAAAATCAAAGCTATGTTCGCTATGCTGGAACATCACAAACCGGCCAAGGACATTTACGACGACGGGAGGCTGTTTCTGGACTTCTCGGAGCAGACGGCTTCCTTAAACGGCAAGCCCCTGACCCTATCCCCGATGGAATATAAAATGCTGAACCTGTTCCGTAAAAATCCCCGTCAAGTGCTGACCCGTGGGCAGCTTTTGGAAAAGCTGTGGGATATAGACGAGAGGTTTGTAGACGAACACACCCTGACAACCTCCATCAGCCGGATTCGCAGCAAAATTGAATCTGACGGCGGCGCACCCCACATCAAGACCATTTACGGCATGGGCTACCAATGGACGGGAGGCGAGGCAAAATGAAGTTTAAGAACCTCTCGGTAAAGCGGCTGTTTGGCCGGGTGGCAATGGGGCTTGTCCTCTCCATGTCCGGGATCACCATAGCCCTGTTTCTTGTGACAAAGCAGACGGCGGTGCTGCTGACGGGCGGGACGCTACTGCTGTGCGCCCTTGTGGGGATTTTTGTGCTGACACAGGCGTTTGGAAAGCGGCTGTCACAGTTTACCGCTGACCTGTGCCAGACCTTAGACCACATGATCGCCGGAAATGAAGCGCCCCAGCGCCCAGAGGACAGCGAAACCCAGCTTGCCAGAATCGGACACCGGCTGGCAAGGCTCTACCAAATCATGCAGGAGAACCGCCGCCGGGTGGACGAGGAACGGCAGGAGTTACAGACCCTTGTATCGGATATTTCCCATCAGGTGAAAACGCCGGTGAGCAATCTGAAAATGGCGACGGATACCCTGCTGGAAAAGCTCATGACCGAGGCGGAGCGCACCGACTTTATCCGGGGAATCCGAAGCCAGACGGATAAGCTGGACTTTCTCTTTCAGGCCCTTGTGAAAACTTCCCGGCTGGAAACGGGCGTGATCCAGTTGGACAAGAAACTGGGCCGCCTCTTTGATACCGTGGCGCAGGCCATGAGTGGGATCGTGTATGCAGCGGAGAAAAAGGAAATTGCTGTGTCCGTGGACTGCCCGGAGGATTTGACCGTTTCCCATGACAGCAAATGGACATCCGAAGCTCTCTTTAACCTGCTGGACAATGCGGTGAAGTACACCCCCGCAAGCGGGAAAATCGCTGTGTCGGTGGTGCTGTGGGAAATGTATGTGGAGATCAAAGTAGCCGACACCGGCAAGGGTATTTCCGAAAGCAATCAGGCCACCATCTTCCGGCGCTTCTATCGTGAGGAAGAAGTACATGAACAGCAGGGCGTGGGCATTGGCCTGTATCTGGCCCGTGAGATCGTAACGCGGCAGGGCGGCTATATCAAAGTGGTTTCGGAGCCGGGCAAGGGTTCGGAATTTTCCATTATGCTGCCTACAAAATAGAACGCGGCGGACGGCCATTCCCGGCAGCCCGCCGTAAATTTTTTTGAAATGTCCGAGCGTTGTAACATTTGACCCCGCTTTACAATGAATTTTTTGGACGCTGTAACATTTCGCGGACATTTTGGTTTTACAATAGCCTTATCAACAGGCAGGAAGTCTTGAAAGGAGTTTTGAGTATGAGCGTTTTACAGACGATTGATTTGAAAAAGTATTACGGCACAGAGCCGAACATCACCCGCGCCCTTGATGGCGTGAACTTCTCCGTGAATGACGGCGAGTTTGTGGCCGTTGTGGGAACTTCCGGCAGCGGCAAGTCCACCCTGCTTCACATGATGGGCGGGCTGGACACTCCCACCAGCGGAACCGTGATTGTCCGAGGCGAAGAACTGGCAAAGAAGAATGATGAACAGCTTACCATCTTCCGCCGCCGCAACATCGGCTTTATCTTCCAGAACTATAACCTTGTTCCGATCCTGAATGTGTATGAGAACATCGTCCTGCCGGTGGAGCTGGACGGGGACACGGTGGACCAGAAGTTTTTGGACGAGATTGTTCACCTGCTGGGGCTGGAAGATAAACTGAAAAATATGCCGAACAATCTTTCCGGCGGCCAGCAGCAGCGTGTGGCGATTGCCCGCGCCCTGATTACCAAACCGGCTATCGTGCTGGCCGACGAACCGACCGGCAACCTTGACAGCAAGACCAGTGCCGAGGTGCTGGGGCTTATCAAGCGCACCAGTGCGGAGTTTCGGCAAACTGTTGTGATGATTACCCACAACAACGACATTGCCCGCCTTGCAGATCGGATTGTCCGCATTGAGGACGGAAAGATTGTGGAATAAGGAGGTAGCAGGCTATGACATGGCCTTTTGAGAATGATACCAGCTGCATAGTAAAGCGCATATCAAACCGCAGTATATCGGTGAATCGAAAAAGAAATATCTTTATTGTTTTAACGATTGCACTTGCCAGCGCATTGCTATCTGCTATTGTCCTCTATGGCTTTGGGGCTATGCAGGAAACGCAGAACCGCAACCAAAAAACAGCGCAGATTATGTATCATGCGATTTCTGAGGGGCAGGGACAGGAACTATACAAGCAGGAAGAAATTGCGTGGGTTGGGGAATTTTTTAACGCATTTTCTGAACAGGTAAACCATTCAACCGTGAATTTTACTTATGCAAATGCAGATATGCTAATATCCCAAAGTATGCCCTATTCGGGAGATTTACCAGCTTCGGAGGATGAAATTGTAGTACAGGAATCCTTTTTGGATAGTTTGGGCTATTCAAATGAATTGGGACAGACAATTCAAATCCCCTTTTCTGACGGCACTACCCATGATTTCAAATTGACGGGAATCTTAAATGTGAAAACCGGCGATATTGGACGCTATACAGCTATTATATCGAAAGAATTAGTAAGACAGCAGTATGGCGACGAGGGCATGATTGATTTTTACATTGGGCTGAAAGACGCTCAAAATATGAGCGAGGAAGAAGCCGCCAACTATGCAAATACTTTGGCACAGCAATTAGAAATTTCCGATGATAATGTGATTGTCCGTTCCACTTATTTCAACTTAAAAGACGAAAATCGTGGAAGTGATATGCTGTTCTACTTCTTGATCGGTTTTATAACTTTCATTGGTTCCGGCATTGTGATCTATTCAATTTTTTATATTTCAGTAGCAGGCAGTATCCGTAACTATGGACAGCTTCGCACAATCGGAACAACAAAACGACAGATCAAAAAGATGGTTTACCGCGAGGGAAAATTACTTGCTGCCATTGCTATCCCGATTGGTCTGGTTATTGGAAATGTGATTGGGTATTTTCTGGTTCCTGCCGGTTGGTACTGGCTGACTGCTTTATGTGTGACGGCCGGGGTTGGCCTTTTTGCATTTATTATTGTGATGATTGCTATTCATACTCCTGTAAAAAGAGCCGCGGCAGTATCTCCGCTGGAAGCATTGCGATATTCCGATTATCAGGGGAAAATGAAAGAAAGTTCTGTGTTGCACCGTAAAATAACGCCTGCTTCACTTGCTAAAATGAATCTGTCCAGACAAAAGGCAAAGTCCACTTTAACAATACTTTCTCTTTCACTCGGCGGAGTATTGGTTGTATTGATTTCGACAATGTTAGTTTCCTATGATGGCGTTGCAGAGGCAAGAGGCAGGGTGTTCCCTGTCGGTGAATTTAACATCCAGCTCAACGCAAATCAATCGTGGGACACTGCCGGTATTTCTTTGTCTGGATTGCAGCAAAAGAATTTTCTAAATGCCGATTTTGTAAATGCAGTAGAATCTATTGATGGCGTTACAGGAATCAAGCGCTGGTATTACACAGACGCAGAATATCTTGTAAATGGCAATTCTGGAAAATGGATTCAGGGCTTTTGCCGGGATGAGCAGCAGAATTTGGAGAAAGAGCGAATTGCGGGAACGATTGATTATGATGAACTGGTGGCAGGCAATGGAATTGTCTTGCTTCAAGAGCGTGCCGATCTCTATGATATTGAGGCTTCGTTGGGTGATACCGTCGAAGTGGACTATAAAACCGAATCCGGGCAAATTCGCACAAAGACCTATACAGTCATGGGCATTGTAAACGAATATTCTTACTCCGGCTTCTCAAAGTGCTTTACGCTTCCAGAGCAGCTTATGAATGAAGCGGCCGGGATAGATTGCACAGGTACGATTTCCGTAATTACCGATATGGAAAAATTTGATACGGTTGAAGCCGCATTAAATCAACGGATAGACGGAAATAGCGATTTGGTTATGGAAACCATAAAAGAAAGTATCACTTATTATAGCGGGCTTCAACAACTTTCTTTCGGGGTATTGTTGATCGTGGCTGTTATTGTTGTGTGCTTTTCTTTAATCAACCTTGTCAATACGACAATCACCAACTTCTTATCCCGTAGGCAGGAAATTGGAATGTTACAGGCGATTGGTTTGAGTAAAAAGCAGCTTATCAAAATGCTGTGTTATGAGGGGTTGATTTATTCAGTTTTTGCTACGCTGGTAACATTGGTTTTGGGGACTGGACTGGGCTTCCTATCCGTACAGGTAGTTGTGAAAACGATGAATCCATACTTTTACTATTCATTTCCGTGGCTGATCGTATTGATATATTTAGCAATCCTGCTGATTGTGCAATTCACCTTGATTTCTTACACAACTGGAAATCTGAAAAAGCAATCTCTTGTTGAGCAAATCAGGACGATGGAATAACCATATGAGATCGGCGGGGCGGCGTATGCTGCCCCGCTTTTTTCGCAATTTCTCAAAAATTTTTTTGAAATGTCCGAGCTTTGTAACAATTCAGCCTGTTTTTCTGCCGAAATCAAAGGCACCTCGGACATTTGTGTAACATTTGTAGTGTATGCTTGTGGTAAATCAATATTGGGGGTGAAGATATATGAAAAAGATACTGCTGATCGACGACAGCGACACCTATACATGGTGTCTGCAAAAATACTTACAGCACCGGGGCTACCCGGTGAAAACGGCTTGTACACTGAAAGAAGCGCGGGCCGCCATCCAAGACGCTGGTGGTCTGCTGTAATCTCGATCTGCCGGATGGTTCCGGCATGGACTTTCTGAACGAGGTGCGGGCCGCAGATAAGGAGCTGCCTTTTATTCTGGCGTCCTGCCATGACAAGGACGACTACGAACAAGAGGCTATGCGCCGGGGCGCGACGCTGTGCATGGACAAAATGAAAGGACTGCTGCTGCAAGATAAGCTGGTGGAATACGCCTACCGGCAGTTATCCGGCGAACCAGATTCAACTTTTCATAAGCTGCTCTTTGTCCATGCGGAAGATACCAGCGCCGGAGTGCTGCGGGCTGCTATGCTGCAAAAGGGCCTTGACCTGATTCTGGTTTCCTCGATTGGGGAGGCCGAGCGCCGGATTTTTGAGGATGAGGAAATAGACCTGATCTTGTGCGATCTGGAACTGCCGGATGGCACAGAAATGGAGCTGTTTCATACGCTGCGGCGGGTGGCAGGGATGTTCCAAATGAAGAATCCCCCTGTCCGGCTTCTGCCGTTCTTTATCCTCACCGAGAACAACGACCTTGCCACGGAATATGAATATCGGCATGAGGGCGTGAACGACTATATAACCGCCCCGGTAAATATCCCGGAGCTGGCCCGGCGGGTTCTGTTCTTTGTGGAATGAAACGAGCCTACATATCCAAACATCTGCCTCCACAGCGGGGAAAAGAAAAAAACCGCTGACGGGCAGAGGATTTCGTGCGCTTTCCTGCATCACTGACGGATACGGCGGTTTTGAGTAGATCAAGGCCGCCGTTTCTTTTTGCTAAAAAGCAGACCTCCAGATGACCCTCAGCAATCAGCATGGGCGGTGTATAGGAGGATACCGCCATGTCTGCAATATTCATTTGTAATAGCTATGACATATATCAATTAAAAAAAGCATAGGCCCTCCTCCGGGATATTATAGTTATCTATCAGTATTATCAATCCATATAAATCAGCATAATCATGGTGTTTTTTGTTGCGCCAGTTTCTCATTGCGAGAAGCTGGCGTTTCTTATTGTCGATTTTTAGGGAAACCTCCCGATGTGTACCGCTGCCGGTCCCCACCTCCATTCGATTCACCCGTCAACCACGCCTGAATCGAAATGGAGGAAAACTATGGGCTTTCACTATGGATATGAGAAAAGGAAGTTTGATGCAGAATGGACCCGGCTGGAACAGGAATACCGCGCAGCCGGTATGGACGATAGGCAGATCGCGGCCATGAAGGAATATGACTGGACCTGGTTTTGCAGCCAGCGGACCTATCAGAACCGCGTACAGGCCCTTCCCGGCGAACAGTGTGAGGACGAGAGCGAGCAGTCCTGCCTGTTCCGAAAATTTGAATCCCTGTCCTGCACCTGGGACACCGGCGATGTGGATTCCCGGCGGTTTGGCTGGCTGTCCTCCCTGGAGGATGAACTGCTGTACCGGCGGCTCTGCAAATTGCCGGAGGACGATCTGGAACTGCTGACCCTGCTCATTGTGGACGGATACCGGCAGGCTGATGTCGCAAGGCTGTGGAACTGTTCCCGGAGTGCAATCACACAGCGAATAAATAAAATCAAGATTTTTTTGAAAAAGGCTTAACAAATCGCCTTTCCCAATGCCTACACATTGAAGGGACAAGTCCTCTTGCCCCTTATTGCAGCTTGACAACTGAATATACGGCATAACAGGTACATAACCCGTATCGAAGCGGAAAAGGCGCGCCGCCAGGACGGTTGCTTGCAGGAGGTGATGACAGACAGGCAATCCGAGCGATCTACGTCCAGCCTTAACCCCGGAGATGGCATTCCGGGCGCGATGATGGTGCGGGGGCTTAAAGATACTTCCTCACGGCCCGCCAAAGACTTGGGGGGAACCCTGCGGCGCACGAGTAAAACGGCGCTGCGGAGTTATGACAGCTCTGCCGGGAGCGGCCTGTTATGTCCCCATCGTCAGGGGGCGTGGCAAATATGACGAACCATCCAAACAGAATTGCAGCAGCCGTACCGGACGGTATCCAGCGGCAACCGCCGCCCTTATCTTTCGATACGGCTGCTTTTTAACCATAGAGTAAAAACAATTTTTGAACGGAGGTGCGTCTTTATGACCAAACAGACAACCCCGACAAGCTCCTACAAAGAGGTGCGGATCGGGAAAACAATTTATCGCGTCACCAGCTTTTTTTCGGGAGAAAAGGACCTGGGAAAGACGCTGGAACAGCTGGCAGTCAGACGCGCCATGTCGGAAGCCATTCCAGCTGCCAGCGGTTCCAAATAACAGAAAGCCTCGCGGCCTGCCGTATCATTGCGCGGCGGTGGATTCTCCGGTAAGATATTCATGCAGGGTAAAACCTGCGGAGCCATTTTGCCGCACGAGGTATGGATTCTGAGATGGTCGGGAGGTAAAAGAAAGATGATGGATACAACATACAACGTGGGCATCTACTGCCGGTTAAGCAACGACGATGAACGTGATGGGGAATCGGTCAGCATTGAGAACCAGAAGCTGCTACTTCAAAACTATGTCAGGCAGCGCGGCTGGAATGAGGTCGATGTCTATATTGATGACGGATACTCCGGCACGAACTTCAACCGCCCAGGCGTCAGGCGGTTAATCGAGGACGCAAAGGCAAAGCGGATCAATGTGATTCTGGTGAAGGACCTTTCCCGTTTTGGCCGCAACTACATCGAATTTGGACAATATACGGATTACCTGTTCCCTTCCCTTGGCTGCCGGTTCATCGCGCTGAACAACGGAATTGACACCATGAGCGACAACGGAAGCACCGATGTCATGTGCTTTTTGAACTTATTTAATGAATTTTACAGCCGGGACACCAGCAAGAAGGTCAAGGCGGTCAAGAAAGCCTGTGCCGAAAACGGAAAATTTATGGGGACCTACCCCGCCTATGGCTACCGGCGCGACCCGCTGGATAAGCACCATCTTGTGATTGACGAGGAAACCGCGCCGGTTGTGCGCCGTATCTTTGAAATGCGGGCGACGGGCATGGGATTTCACGCCATCGCGGTGGCACTCAATGAAGAAGGGATTCAGCCGCCCGGTGTGCTGTACTACCAGCGCAAGGGCCAGAGCGACCCCCGCAGGGTCAACCACAAGTGGGCCGACCAGACGGTAAAAAACATGGTCCGCAACGAGGTCTACATCGGGAACATGGTACAGGGCAAAAGCGGCACACTCTCCTATAAATCCCGCAAGCTCGTCAATAAATCGGAGGACGAGTGGATTCGGGTGGAGGGGACCCACGAGGCCATTATTTCGCGGGAACTGTGGGATACCGTAGCCAGTATCGGAAAAAAGAAGGTGCGAAAAAGCACTCCGTCCGATGGCTGCAAGAGCATCTTCACCGGACTTGTGTACTGCGCCGACTGCGGTTTCAAAATGCGGAACCATATCGAAAAATTCACCTATAAGGATGGCAGGCCGGGACGGTACAGCTCTTTCATCTGCGGCAACTACTCCCGCAGCGGAAGGGGCGCGTGTACCATCCACACCATCTATGAAACAGTGCTGACCCAGCTGGTATTGGAGGACATCCGGGAAAAGGCCCGCTTTGCGGAATATGACCCGGACCGGCTGATGGGCGAGATTCTCCGGCTGAAGGAGAAGGAATCCCACACCCGGCTTTTCTCCTATGAGCAGGAATTAAAATCCTCCTTAGCCCGTATTTCCGATTTGGAGCGCCTGATGCAGAATCTCTACGAGGACAAATGCACCGGCTCCATCCCGCAGACGGTATTTCAGACCCTGATGCAGAAATATGAAGCGGAACGGGCAGAAAAGGCGGAGGCAGTCCCGGAACTGGAAAGGAAAGTCCGGGCGCACCTGGAAAACCAGGTGGATACCGACCGCTGGCTGGAAATTATCCGGCGCTATACGGAAATCTCGGAACTGGACGAAACCATTCTCTTTGAACTGGTAGACCGGATCGAGGTTGGCGATACCCAGAAGGTCAACGGGCAGCGGATTTGTGAGGTCAAGGTCTACTACCGCTATGTCGGGAATGTGGACGGGGCGCTGGCACAGGAAAGGGGGCAGGATTATGGCGAAGCAATATAAAGTCGGTATCTACTGCCGCCTGAGTGTGGATGACGCCTCCAATTCCGCAAAAGCGAAGGGCTATATCCCCAGCGATGAATCGGTGAGCATTGAGAACCAATATGAAATCCTCTCCAAATTTGTCATGCTCAACGGCTGGATCGAGGTCAAGACTTATCAGGACGATGGGTACAGCGGCGGCAACTTCCAGCGGCCCGGATTTTTGGAAATGCTGGAGGACGCAAGGCATGGCCTGATCAACCTGATTCTGGTAAAGGATCTTTCCCGTTTAGGCAGGGATTTTGTGGAGGTGGGCCGTTATACGGACGTCATTTTCCCCTCCCTCGGATGCCGGTTCGTATCGGTTCTGGACTGCCTGGACAGCGAGGGGGACAACACCGATATGCTGCACTTCCGCAGTCTGATGAATGACTACCATCTCAAGGACCTGTCCAGCAAGGTCAAGTCGGTGCTTCATGCAAAGAAGAAAAGCGGCCAGTATCTTGCCGCCTACGCTCCCTATGGATACCGCAAGAGCGAGGAGGACAGACACAAGCTGGTCATTGACGGGGAATCCGCCGCTGTTGTGCGGCAGATATTCCAGATGCGTCAGTCCGGCATGGCCTATGGGAAAATCGCTGCTGCTTTGAATGAGAAAGGGATTCTCCCTCCCCGCTGGTACTGGGCGGTCCATTACGGAAATGGCAGCTGCAAGTATTCCCGGTTGTGGGCTTACGCAACCGTCCGAAGCCTTCTGAACGATGATGTTTATGCCGGTACGCTCACACAGAATTGCACCGGTTCCCGTTCCTATAAGGATAAGACCATGATAAGGAAACCGGAATCGGAATGGATTTCCCATGAGGGTGCGCACGAGGCGATTATCGGGCCGGAGCTGTGGGAGGCTGTCCAGAAAATCAATCAGGCGGCGAAACAGATTTCCGCTAACAATACGCCGCCCCAAGCATCTCTGTTTACCGGAAAGCTGGTCTGCGCGGACTGCGGGCATCCTCTGGTTGCCGCCCGCGAAACACAGCGCCGGAAAAATGGCACTGTCAAGCACTATACTTCTTATTTCTGCTCCCGGTTTGCCACTACCGGACACAGCATCTGCTCCTGGCACCGGATTTTTGAGATCAGCCTGAAAAACTTGGTGCTGAGTGAAATCCGGGCGCATGGCAAAGCGGTTGCAGCCGATGAAGCCGCTGTACTGGATAAGCTGAAACAGCACATCCAATCCGCAAGCGCCGCGCAACAAGAGGACTGCCGACAGGAAATCAGCCGTTTGCGGCGGCGTTTGGAGGAGTTGGAACAGATCACCGCAAAACTTTATGAAGATAAGGTAAGCGGGGCAATCAGCGGCGATTCCTTCTCGGTTCTGATTCAAAAGAACGAGCAGGAACGCATCCAGAAATCGGAACGCCTGGACAGCCTGTTAGCCGGGGAACGGAAAGCCCAGCAGGACATCGCCAATATCCACCAGTGGGCCGGAACCATCCGGCAGTATCTGGACTTGCAGGAACTGAACCGGGAAATCATTGAGGAACTGATTGACCGCATTGAAGTTGGAGAACGAACCGTCATAGACGGTCAAAGACACCAGGACATTAAAATTTACTACCGCTTTGTTGGGCTGGTGTGATCGGGCAAAAAAAGCGCCTGACCGCATCAGCAGCCAGACGGAAACATTCTGTAACAGCAGCGATATTTGATTGTTGCACACTGATTTGTCGAATTGGAGAGAAATTAGCAGTTTACCCCTCCCAAATGCCTCGTGTTCTTAAAAATATTTCGCAAGGGCGCAAAGTCATTTTCGCCCTGTGCGCTGTCAACGCCGTCATTGATTGCAATGAAACGGACGTTTTTCTGTGGGAAAATCATTTCAGTGTACATTCCCACTTGCAGATAGTTTCGCCCTAACCGTGACATATCCTTTACAATGACCGTCCCCACAAGCCCCGCTTCAATGTCGGCAAGCATGGACTGGAAGCCGGGTCTTTGGAAATTTGCCCCCGAAAATCCGTCGTCCGTGTACCATTTCAGATTCGTAAACCCGTTCTGTCTGGCGTAGGATTCAAGGATTCTTTTCTGGTTGCTTATGGAATTGGATTCCCCGGAAAGCTCGTCCTCATGGGATAACCTCGGATATAGGGCGGTGATAAGTTGCTGGGTGGTCTGTCTTGACATAGATTCCTCCGTTTCCGACAGCCAGCCACACTATTCCGTAGGCTTATTATACCATAGGGCGTGGCTGGCTGTACAGTCCTTTTTGCTACTTTATGTCGAAAAATATCACGGTTTTTTGTTAAGGCTTGTCGCATTATATGGCATGGGCGGCAGTTCCCCCGGCTGCGCTTTCTGCTTCCAGCACTTTCATCATTTTGTCGGCGGCGGTGGCGGTGGTGTCCTGTTTGAAGTAGCCGGAAACCACAAGGACGGTGTTCCCCCGGCGTACCTCGGTCACGCAATCCGGGCGGCGGGCGGTAGTGGCGGTGCTTCTGTTGGGGGTGTCGGTCATAGGCTCTCCTTTCTGTTCAGCAGCGTTTTAAGGCGTTCCATTTTCGCCTGTGCTTTGGCTTTTCTGAAATTCTCCCCGGTAATGCGGACGGGGGTACACATTTCAATAAGGCGGTCATAAATGCGGGCGTGGGGCGTGTCCTCCGGGTTCTGCAATTCTTCCAGCGTCAAATTTGTAGTGACTATTAACGGCTTTCTGCTGCGGTATCGGCTGTCAATCACGTTGTAAACCTGTTCAAGCCCGTATTCCGTGCCACGCTCCATGCCGAAATCGTCAAGGATAAGCAGCGGGAAGCTGCAAAGGCGGGAGATATATTCGTTCCTGTCCTTGTAGCTGGCGGCAAGGTCGTTGAGGATAAGGGCAAAGTTCGTCATGCACACGGAAATCTCTTTCTCCATAAGGGCGTTGGCGATACACCCGGCAAAATAGCTTTTTCCCGTGCCGACATTCCCCCACAAAATCAATCCATAGTTCCCGGTGCTTATCTGTTCCCATTGCTCCACATAGGAATAGGCTTTGTGCATTTGCGGGCATTTCCCATTGTCGTTCCCGAAAGTCCATTCCCTCATAGCCGGGTCGGTGAAGCCCTTTCTTTTCAGCCGTTCCACTTCCTCCCGGTGCTTCTGCTCCCGGTCTGCGGCTTCCAGCATTTCCCGGCGTTTCCGCTGGCAGTCACATTCTTTGGGGTGGCGGTCACGTCCGAAAAGCGTCTTGCCCTCTGCAAAATAGGCTTCTTTGGGCTGGCGGCAGCTCCCGCAATACAAAAGCCCGTCCTCGCCCGTATAGTCCTCCGGCTCTGCTTCCTGTGCCGTGGCAAGCCGGAAAATAGCGTTATCGTAATCACTCATAAAATCGTCCTCCTTGTTCATGGTCTTTCACGCCCTGTTTACGGGGCGTTATATCTATGCGTTCAAAGGCTCTCGCCCTCTTTGTAGGAATAATCGGGGATTCCCTTTTTCGGCTTCCCCTTTGCCCTGTCATCAGCCGCCCAACGCCGGATAGTGGCGGCATGGTTCTTGTATTGCTTCCCGCTGGAAGCGATATAGCCGGATAAGCGGTCTATGTAATACTCCCATTTGCCGGGAAGTTCCTCTTGCAGTTCCGCAAGCTCTTTTTCTGACAGGAATACGTTTTCATATCTGCCAAAAGGGGCGGGGGCTGTCTGTCCGGGTTTTATCTCTCCCTCTCTCTTTATCTCTAACTCTATATCTATCTCTTTCTCTATCTCTGGTGGACAAATGTCCGCCCCATATGGTGGACGTTTGTCCGCCACGGCTTCCGGCAGGGCTTTCTGTTCCTGCAAAGCCCGCCTTGCCCGGCGTTTGCGCTCCCCCTCGGTAGAGGACTGACCGATTAAGAGTTCTATGTTGCTCATGTATAAAGCCCCGTTCTGCAACGGCTCTACAAGCCCCAGCTTCATAAAAATCTGCAAAGCCCTCTCCACTGTGCCGACTTGCTGGCGGGTGATTGTGGCTATCATCTGTGCGGTGTAGGGGATATTCTCGGCAAGCTGGAGCTTTCCCCCGTTTTTCAGCGATTTTAGGTACAGCTTCAAGAGGATGTTTGAGTAGAGCATACCGTCCTGCATACTTTCCAGCAGCACGATAGCGTCCTCGTCAAAATAGCTCTCTTTCAGCTTTAGGTAGTAATATTTGCGGTTGTCTGCCATTCGTTCCTCCTTATGGTCTGTTTTGGGCTTCTGTTACGCTTTAGAACGCCGTTTTGAGGGGTAAAGGATATAAATATCGCCTACCCGTTGAGGGCGGTCTGAAAAGCCTTGATTTACGGGCTTCTTTCATAGCCTAAATGCGTAGAAAGGTGGTATCTTTTCCGCTGTCTGTCGGCTTCTTTCCGGCGGCGCACTTTTGTGGCGCAGTCCGGGCAGTATTTCCCCCGGTTTGACTTGGGGAGAAAGTACCCGCCGCACTCGGTACAGCGTTTCCTGTCTGCCCGGTGCAAAAGGGCGGCTTCCAGCTTCCCGTCCAGCGGCAGCACGGCGGCAATGAACCAGCGGCACAAGAGGGAATAGCTGATACTCTGCACACATACGCAAGGCTCGCCGTTATCCAGTAAAATGCAGTTGCCGTTATCGTAGTTGCAGCACTCATGTACAAGCCGACAAGCCGCTCGGTACTGGCGGTAGTCCATGTACGGGCGTTTACCGTTCATTCTCCCGCCCCTTTCCCCGTTCCGGCTCACGCCGTAGGATTTGCTCAATATTGCCCTTGACGGTCTGCAATTCCCGGACGTTTTCTTTCTTCTCCCGGTACTCGTTGTAAAGCGTGTTCTTTTCCCTCATAAGCTGCTCAATCTCTGCTTGTAACGTCTTGGACGCTGGCAGCTTGGAGATTCCCTGTGCCTTGAAATACCGGGCGGCAGATTCGGAAATGATAAACTCGCTTTCGTGCTGCTCCCGGTAGGCTCTCCGGGCTTTCTCCGTTTTCTGCGCCCGCAATCCGTCACGGGCTGGCTTGGTCTTGATGTAGGCTAATAGCTGTTTCTGCAAGTCTTTTTTCTCCCGTAAAGTGCTTTCCACGGCTTTCAGTTTCCCGGTGGTTTCATGCAAGCCCGCACTGGCGGCGGCAAGGGCGGCTTCCAGTTCTTCCGGGGAAGAAAAGCCGGATTCCTCGTAAATACTTATGGTCGCCGCCATTTGCTTTAGGTTGTGGACAGCCGCCCAGCGGTCATATCCTATGCCCTTGCCCTCGGCTCGCTTGGCTTCCCGGTCTACCATGCGCTGTACTCCGTCATTCTTGGGGGCGTTTATGGCGGCTTTGTTACGCTGTAAACGGTCTTTTATGCTGCGGGAGTATTCCTGTTTGGGTAAGGGCTTTTCGGCGGCTCTTGTGGCGTTCTGTGCGTTTTGGGAGAGTGTTTCCAGTACGGCGGCACGGTCAAAATCATCACCCAGCTTCCGGGCGGTGATGGGCTTCGTCCTGTCCGGCGTGAGATAGCTCAATCTCCCCCGGCTCTCTTTGACGGTCACGCCTTGCTGTAACAGCTTCCCAGAGAAGTCCTCAAAGGAAACGGCAGAGGACAGGGCGGTGCGGATCGTGCGCCGCAGCTTCTCCTTGTCGGTTTCAAATTTCGTGAGTTTCGGCGGCTCTCCTGTGGCGGCAAGGGTAGCGTTCTCTTTATCCAGTGCGGCTTGTCCTTTCCGTTTCGCCCAATACTCACGCTCGGTAACCCGGTTCTTGCTCCCGTTCAGCAAATCAATCTGATAGAGGTTTTCCCGGTGGCACATCTCCATGACTTCCGCTTTGAAATATTCCATAGCAGCGTCTGTACAGCGGTGCTTGCAGCCCTCCCTTGTGTCCGCTGGTCTTTCCATGTAGGGCAGTAGCGGCACTTCCGCAATCCGTAGGGAATTGATTACGATATGCACATGAATGCTGCCGCTGTGGTTATGCCCGTCCGGGTGGGTGCATACAAGGGCTTGGTGTCCGGGGAAATGCTCTTTACAAAACTGCTCGCCTAACTGTTGCGCCCGGTCTACGGTCAAGCCGTTGTCCTGTGCATCACGGGGGTCAAAGCTGATGATATAATGGTGGCTTTTCACGTCCTCCCGCTTTTGGTTCTTGCCATATTTCAGATTGGAGCGCATACACGCTATGGCGAAATCTTCCCCGCCGCAATTAAGGGAAGTTATGCGGTAATCGTCACGGGGGAGAAGCCGCCCGTTCCCGTCCAGTGTGGGCTTCATGGTAAACTCGTCATGCTCAAAGGTTAGGTACTGCTCGGCAGCTCCATAGTCGGCATTTTTAGAGCTGATATGTTTGAACGTTGCCAACGGCTTCACCTACTTTCTGCAAGACTTCAAACTTCAAGGCTGCAAGCTCCGCTGTGGCGGCTCGCACTTCTTGGGAGAGGGCGTTATAAGGTGCGCCGTATTCGTTCAGACAGCGGGCAATCTGATTCAAGTTGCCGCCGATTTTCCCGTACTCGGCGGTTAGCTTCCCAACGGCAGACAATAATTCATCATTGACCGGGGAAACGGTGATAACCGGGCATATCCTTGACTTGGTTAGGGCTTGCCGGATATATTCAGACTGGCTCATTTTGCAGAGAGAAACACGCTCGGAAAACTCGGCGTATTCTTCCTCGGTCAAGCGTGTCTTGATTACCCGGTGGCGGTGGGGCGTGTTGTATCTTTTCATGGCTTTCAACTCCTTTCTTTTTATGGTTTGCCCTCTCACCAATAGGAGAAAAACAGGGGGCAAAGCGGAAGTATTTTTTGAAAAATCCGAAAATATTTTTTCGGGGATTTTTCAAGCGGCGCAAGCCGCAAAAAGGCGGGCTTGGGGTGGCAACCCCAACAAGATTCCCGCAGGACAAAATTGAGCGGTTAGCGAAATTTGGTACTGTGGTAGAATCTTGCTCTAAGAAAGTGGCGGCTTCTTCTGTGTGGGCTTCCCCCAATACCTTTAGTGCCGCAAGCGGGGATTTTGCCAAAGCTGTGGCTATATTTCTCCCCCTACTACCTACAACACCACGCAAAGCAAAAATGACGGAGATTTGTGGAAATTTCCCTCTATTCCTTACAAAACCACACAAGCCGGAATAGGCGGGAATTTGTAAAAATTTCTTCTCGCCCGCCCTCCACGGACAGCCTGCGGATTTGCCAAACAGGAGAGGGGGATTTCTTTCTATTCCCCCTTTGCACGGCATAATACTGGCGATTTTTGAAAATGCCAAAAATGGGCACAAAAAAACAGGAAACCTTTCCTTGATTTCCTGTCTTGGTGTGCCATTCTATGTAGCGGCGGTTATTCAGTTTTGATATATGGCTGTTCATCAAAACGGAACTTGAACAATGCGGCAACAAGCCGGGATTTTATGCTGTCCTCCGCATCCCTGTCGATATGCCCGTTTTCAATGGCGGCAATTCGGATTCGCTTGCTGTAATGCCGTAAAACCTCGTCCACGGCTTCCGGCTCGCCGCTGGTCGCCCGGACAATCGTTTCATAGGGCAAAAGATTCGGATTCCCCATGCGAAAGCACCTCCATTTTCCTTTGCAAGAGCTTTAACGTCCTGCGGATTTGATACCCGGTCGTACTCCGGCAGCGTCCGTACATTTCCCCGATTTCCCATTGCGTGTAATGTCCGAAAAAGTAAAGGAAAATGATTTCCCGGTTTCTCTCCGGCAGAGATAGCAGGGCGGCGGCAAGCTCCCCATTGGTGAGGATAACTGTCTGACCGCATATCGTAACGGGGTATTCTTCATAGGGTGCTTCAAAGTATTCGTCTGTTGTGCCTAATGGATAAACCTTTTCTTCTGTGAGGTATTCAAGGGATATTTCTTTTTGCCGCCGCCTGCTCCTGTCACGCCATGCGTTGATAGCCGCAAAGCGTATGACAGTCTTACAATAGCCATTAAATGTATACATGATATGTTCTCTGTATGCTTCTGTGCAAGGCATAAATAATTCCCCCTTTCTCCCACATGGGGCGGTGCATGGTTTACAGTTGCATTTTATAACCAAAGGGGACGACAGCACTTAGGCTATCATCCCTTGATTAACCAGCTACAAAACCGGGCGGGCTTTTAACAGCAAGGTAGCCCATTTGACTTGGCTGTTAACTGGTGCGGCTGGCTTTGCTATTTACTGCTTTGAGGTTCATCTGCGTTCTTTTTCTTCTTTTTGTTTTTACACCACCATGTACCTGCCAATGAACAGCTGCCGCCTAAAATAAACATAACAAAAATAATAAGTGTCCACAAATCATACATTCCTGATTTCTCCTTTCATGGGCAGGTCAAATTTAGAATAAAAATCCTGCCAGTAATGATAGTATAATTTATTTTATTTCAAATGTCAATTATTTCATACATATTTAAAGAAAAATATAGCTTATCTTTTCTCAGACAAGCTACATTGTGTTTGGCTATTCAAGCCGTTTATATATCAAGATTGCGACAACTTCAACTGTAAGCACAATATCATATAGCCATTGAACATAATTGGCGGTTGTAAGGTAATTTATGTTTATATGCGAAGATAATTTTGCAAAACCATTAACAAGAAAAATAAATACAATCATAGCAATAATACTCGCCTTTCCAATGATTGCTCTCCCTCTTTCATCGCGTGAGGATTTCACAAAAAACAATATAATCAAAGCGATTGTAATCGGTACGCCATATGTGACTCCCACAATAAACAACATTCTATTACTGAAAATCCCATTTATTATCTCTATCATTTTTCTTCCTCCCTAAAATCAAATAAATCTTCGATTTTTACATCAAACACTTTTGCAATACTATACGCCAACATCATGGACGGGTTATATCGGTTTCGTTCAAGCTGCATAATCGTCTGACGGGAAACGCCAACCAAATCAGCAAGCTCCTGTTGCGTCATTCTTTTTGTAGCTCTATACACATGGATTTTGCTTTCAAATTTATACTTATCTTTCCCTGCCACTGGCGCATCCCCTTTCTTGATTTTCTCTTCTCTGCGATTACTCAAACATGAGTATAACATATTTCTTGCATTTTGTAAAATTAATTATAAAGATAGATGTATTGGGAGAGATTACGTAGTCGTCGGCATTCGTGGAAATGTGTATAACTGGCTGTATCATGGAATTGTGGGTAACTCTGTTTGCAGGACGTGGGAAAGCTGCACTTTAGCTTTTCCATGTGCTGTGAATAGAGTTATCCATGATTCCATAGCCTGTTATGCACATTTCCACAATGCTTGTCTTTTGGTCTTTTGTTTCTTTTGTTCGGAATAGTGTGGTGCTGGCGGTCTATCTCTTGTTTTCGGTTACTTGCTTCTTTACCGTATATGAGCATTAGGCCGTGAATTGTAACGGTAACTATAAAAAGTGAAAGGCGGTAACGAATGGCATTGACGGTATCACTGGTTTCGACTATAATATAACCGTATCGAATTTTGGCCGAACAAGCGCGGGGCTCAGACGTGACGCGCTTGGCATCCGTTCAAGGAGGGGATGGCATGTATATTAATAGGACATTGGAAAGAAAATTTTTATCCGTGGCGAACGAATATGGCTGCGTTCTCTTGACCGGGCCGAGACAAGTGGGAAAATCAACGATGTTGCGCCATTTGATGGAAGGAACGAACCGGCTGGAGGTTTCACTTGATGACATGGAGGCGCGCGGGCTGGCCAAGAAAGACCCGGCCATGTTTTTGAAATTATATCCCGCCCCGGTTTTGATTGACGAGGTACAGTACGCGCCGGAATTATTTTCCTATATTAAAATGGAAATCGACCATGGCGCGGCACCCGGGTCTTATTGGCTGACGGGTTCGCAGTCTTTTCGCCTGATGGAATTGGTACAAGAATCCCTGGCAGGGAGGATGGCCATACTCCACATGCCTTCGCTTTCACAGTCGGAGTTGTACGGCGACGGGCGTACTCTTCCTTTTTCCGTGGACATGGATGGGCTTCAAACGCGGAAATCCATGCTGGCCGCGGCAGATCCGATGGAAATGTACGAGCGTATTTGGAACGGGTCGCTTCCCGGCCATAGGAGCGGAAAATACAAGGATAGGAATGTGTTTTACAGTAGTTATGTGCAGTCATATATTGACCGGGACGTTACCACGGAAATTCCCGGGGTGGACAAGATGCTGTTTGCGGATTTTATCCGGGCGGCGGCCTGCCGGAGTGCCCAGATGCTGAACGTGCATGACATAGCGGGGGACGTGGGTGTAAGTGACGAAACGGCGAAGCGGTGGTTGAAGGCACTGGAAAAATCCGAAATTGTATTTTTCCTGCATCCCTATTCTAACAACCTTTTGAAACGGACGATTAAAACGCCAAAGATGTACTTTTTTGAAACGGGCCTGGCATGTTATTTGACAAAATATTCCAGCCCGGAGATTTTGATGAACGGTGCCATGAACGGGGCGATTCTGGAAAATTATATCGTTTCGGAAATCGTGAAGACTTATCACAACGCGGCGGAAGAATGCCTGCTTCATTATTACCGGGACAAGGATAACAACGAGATTGACCTGATTATGGAGAGTGACGGCCGGCTTCACCCGATAGAGATTAAGAAAAATGTCAATCCGCCGAAAAAAATAGCCGGCGCGTTTGAAATCCTCGACAAGGCCTCCGTGCCCCGCGGTTGCGGCGCGATTATCTGCCTGCGGGAGACGCTTACCGCGATTGACAGGGACACGTTCATCATCCCGGCGTGGATGATTTGAGGGTAACGTCTCGTTTTGTGGCTGTAGCTGGCGCAGCAATACTCACGGAAGAAAAAAAGTATAATTAATGGCGCGATTGGAGGGAGAGACGGTGTCTATTAAGAAAATTGAACTGGAAAATTTTACGGTGTTTGAAAACATGGAGGTTTCTTTTTGCAAGGGAATCAATGTCATGCTTGGGGAAAATGGAATTGGAAAGACGCATATCATGAAAGTACTATATGCGGCGTGTCAATCATCGCGGCATGACGTGTCATTTTCGCAAAAAACGGTCATGGTATTCAGACCGGACGGTTTCTCCATCGGGAGGTTGATTAGCCGTAAAAAAGGAGAGGGTCATACCGCGCGGGTAACGGTGATTTCCGACATGTCCAAAATAGGAATGTCGTTTACAAATAAAACAAAAAAGTGGGATGCCAAGCTGGTTGGAGAGGAACAGTGGGAGAGGCAAATGTCGGATTTGACAAGCGTGTTTATTCCTGCCAAGGAAATATTGTCCAATGCGTGGAATTTGGAATCGGCGGTGAAAATGGGGAATGTGGAATTGAGTCGCTTGGTTTCAAGCGGCGATACGAGCAACAAGCAAAGCGGTTGCGAGCCGGTTTGCGTAGGCAAACTGGAATTTGATGACACGTATCTTGACATTATTGCGGCGGCCAAGGTGGACATTTCGAAAGGCGTGGATTCGGCAGAACGGAAGAAATATTTGGACCTGCTTCAAAAAATCAGCATGGGAAAAGTGACGATTTCGGATGAGCGGTTTTACTTAAAATCGAACACGCAGGCAAAGTTGGAGTTTAATCTTGTGGCAGAAGGGCTGCGCAAGATTGCCTTGGCATGGCAGCTGATAAAGAATGGCACGTTGGAAAAAGGTGCGGTTTTATTTTGGGATGAGCCGGGAGCGAATGTCAATCCGAAATATATACCGGTTCTTGTGGAACTTTTGCTGATGTTGCAGAAGGAAGGTGTGCAGATTTTTATTTCCACACATGACTATTTTCTGTCGAAGTATATAGACGTGAAGCGAACGGCCGAGGACTCTGTGCGATATTGTTCTTTTTATAATGAAGATGAAAAAGGAAACGTCTCATGTGAAATAGCGGAGTCCTTTGACTTGTTGGAACACAACGCGATAATGGAAACGTTTCGCCAGTTGTATATGGATGAGATAGGGGTGTCAATATAGAGGGTTCGTGGACAAAACGGGTCACTTATTGACATCCTTTTTCTTAGTCCTTCCCAACAAATAATCCACGGAACAATTATAATAATCAGCCAATGCGACCAGGATATCCAGAGGGATTTTCCGGGTTCCGTTCTCGTAATGAGAATATGCCCGTTGGCTGATATTGAGGGCTTTTGCTAAATCCCTTTGCTTTAAATCCATGTCTTCGCGTAAATCTCTTATGCGTCTTAAATTGATTTCAAACATGTTATGCTAAATCCTCCGTAAAGACAATTATATGCAGAACAAAATGGACTATTGCATTAAAGAACAAAATGGGCCATGCTATCGGAATAATAAAGAGTATGTTTTTGCATGAAATTTTTGTAAATATAGGGACTGTCATTTCCCGACAGCCCCTTGTGTTATTCTGTTTTTACCCCAGCGTCTTCCCGCCGTCACAGACGAAGTTCGCCCCGTTTACATAGCGTGCGTCGTCTGAAAGCAGGAAACGAACGACGTTTGCCACTTCATCCGGCGTGCTTGGGCGGTTCATCGTGCCATTTCGCAGAGTTTCCTTGGTGTACCCGCCGTCCTTGGTGTCCGCATATTGGGACAGGATGTCATCGAGCATGCCGGTGTTCACCCAGCCCGGGGAGACACAGTTGACGCGGACACCGTTTCCGCCGTTTTCGTTGGCGGCGTTCATGGTCATCCCCAAGACGGCGGACTTGCTCGAACCATAGCCGATTTCCAAGGCGTACCCGCGCATGCCGGAGCAGGAACAGGTGTTTACGATGGTACCGTAACGGTTTTTCTGCATGTATGGCAGACAATATTTCATCATCAGGAAAGTGCCGAACACATTAACCGCATATACATTTTTAAATGCGGAGAAGGAATAATTTTCCACCCGTGCGCTTGGCCCCGGGATTCCGGCCATGTTCGCGAGCAAGTCGATTCTCCCATATCGCGAGGCGATTTGTGTGACCGCGTTTTTCACCTGCTCCTCATCCGTGACATCAACGGCAACTGGGTAGCAGTGCGTCTTGTCCAGGCTGGTTACGGCCTTTTCCAAGGCTTCTTGTTTGAGGTCGAACAAGGCGACCATTTCCGCGCCGTGCGCAATCAATTGTCTCGCGACGGCGAACCCGATTCCCCTGCCGCCCCCCGTCACGATGGCGATTTTTTCGGCAAACCCTGATTGCGGAGCGTCAGGAGGCGCGACGGCGGGAGGAATGTTTCCCGGAAACGTTTTTTCTAAAGTGATAGTTTCTGGAGTTTTCGTAGTTTTCATCATCAGGCAAATCTCCTTTCTGGAATAAATTTCTGGAAAAGTTCGATGTCTCTGGCAACGAACCCCACATATTGAGGACTTGTTCTTACGTTATCCATAGTAAACATATAATACCTTTTCAGAAAAAACAAGATTGAGAATATTTTCTATCATCGGTTATCTTTCGCGTGAAATTGGGCGGCCACCTGCGGGACTTGTTTGGCGTGGCAATGAAAATATTTTCAATCTTGTTGCTGTATGGGGCGGTTGCTATAATTGATTTAAATTAGCGGGGCGGGGAATATAGCGGCCGGTATATTGGAAATGCCCGCTTTGCCGTTGTACGTACGAGAGTAAAAAAATCCAAGAAAAAGGAAAAAACACTTGACTAAATAGGGAGGGATGTTTTGTGATTATTTCAGCAATTATAGTCGCTCTGATAGCGACGTTGTCGGCTTGGTGGTTTTGCACGCTTGCTAATTTTACGTTGATTTACCCGTTGATGTCGGGGTTCCTTACCGGCCTGGCGATGGGCGACCCGGTCATGGGCGCCATGTGCGGGGCGAGCATCAACCTTGTCTACATGGGATGGATGGCACCGGGCGGCGCGCAGCCGTCAAGCATCCAGTATGCCGGTATTTTCGGCACGGCGGCGGCCATCATGGCGGGTTCGAGTGACCCGGCCATCGCGCTGACGTTCGCGGTTCCGTTCTCCATGCTGGGAATGCTGGCCGACCAGTTCGTCCGCACGGTCAACGTGGTCTGGGTGCACGCGGCGGAGCGCGAGGCGAAAAAGGGCAACATGAAGATGGTCCGGTTTTATAATTTCGTGCCGTCGTTTTTCGTGGTGTTTCTGGTGTACGGTTTGCCGGCGTTTTTGCTAGTGGCTTTTGGCGGCGACGTGGTGAGCTCGATTTCCAACGCGATTCCGGAATCTTTGACGAACGCGCTGTCCGTGGTGGGCGGTTTGATGCCGGCCCTGGGAATCGCCATGCTTTTGAAGTTCATGGGGAACAAGAAGCTGATCGCGTTTTTCTTCGCCGGATATTTTATGGCGGCCTATATGGGGCTTGACACCATGGCGGTTACCATTTTCTCCGTGTGCATCGCCGTGACGTTGTTCTTCTTTGGACACCAGCCGGGCAACGCGTCGCAGGTGGCGGCAGTCGAGGCGGAGGAAGCGGCGGCTTTGGAAAACCCGAAGGCCAGGCTTTCCAAAAAGGCGTTGGTTCTTCACTGGCTTGCCAGTTATTCCTGCGAGGCCACGGTCAATTATGAGCGGATGATGGGATTGGGGCGTGCCTACGCGAGCACGTTTTTGATGAACAGTCTGTATGAGACGAAAGAGGAAAAGGCGGGCCACATTGGAAAATATTTTGCCTTTTTCAACACGGAGCCGAGCTTTATTGGGCCGGTCATTTTCGGGCTGGAAGCCTCGATGGAGGAGCAGATTGCCAACGGCGTGGAGATAAAGGACGAGGAATTTAACGCGGTGCGCTGCGGGCTGATGGGACCGATGGCCGGCATCGGGGACGCGCTGGCATATGGCATCGTGATTCCAATCACGGCCGCCATCGGGTGTAACATGGCCTTGCGGGGAAGCGTGTTCGGGCCGATTTTCTTCTTCCTCGCGTTTACGGCCCTGATGGCCGTCTGCGGGTGGGTGACGTACAACCTCGGTTACAAGCAAGGGAAACGTGCCATCACGACATTTTTGTCATCCGGCATTTTGAACCGGGTCATCGAGGGCTGTTCCATGGTCGGACTGATGGTGATTGGCTGCCTGGCGTTCAGTTATGTAACGGTTTCCACGCCGCTGACGTTCACGGTTGGCGGGTACGGGACGGCGTTGCAGGATATGTTTGACATGATTTGCACGGGCGCGCTCCCGTTGGCGGCGACGCTTGGAACATGGAAGTTGCTCCAGAAATTCAAGGTGACATGGGTCGTGGTTATCATGATTGTGTTCAGCATCGTGATGTCTTATCTGGGCGTGCTTGCCGTATAAAGAAAAAAGCGTGTGCCTCGCGTGCCGGGGAAGGATGGGATGGCCGCGCGCGGCGCACGTTTGACACAAGAAACGAATCAAGGCGCGAGTGCTTTGTTCGTTTCCTGATAAATATAATGGCAGGAAGGAGGAACTGGAATATGATAGGAGTTTTGATTCTCAGCCACGGGGATTTTTCCAAGGGACTCGTGCATAGCGCGAAAATGGTGTCGGGGTGTTACAAGAACGCCGCGCGCATGTCGCTCGTGCCGGGAATGTCGCCGGAGGAGTTCGCGGCGGGAGTGGAGGAAAAGGTCCGGAGGCTGGAGCAAGGGAAAGGTGTGTTGATTTTGACGGACATCAAAGGCGGAACCCCCTTCCTGACCGCTTGCAAAATGCTGAAGGAACATCACGTCGCGATTGTGACGGGGGCGAATCTTGGCATGGCGACGGAAGCCTTGATGGGCAATGGGGACTATGACGATTTGCGGGAGTTTGCCGGGGCGGTCGAGGAGGCCGGGCGGTATGGCATTGACACGATATTTGAGATAGGGTGACAATGGAAAGGACGGTAACATATGATAAAGAACGTATTGCTTTTCAGGATTGACGAGCGCATGAACCATGGGCAGGTAATGATTTCTTATATGAAGAAATATCCGGCTAAACAGATTCTCTGCATCGACGACGCGACGGCGAAGGATGCCTTTTTGTCGAGCATTATCAAGATGAGCGCGCCGGCGGGCGTGACGATTGACGTGGTGGACACGGAAAGCGGGGCGAATTTGCTGAAACAGGGGCTGGGCGCGCCTTCCATCGTACTGGCCAAAACGCCGCTGACAGTGAAGCGGCTTAGGGAGGCGGGGGCGGATGTTGGCGAGTTCATCATTGGCGGTATCGCGGACGCCCCGAACCGGAAGCGTTTTTATAAGAGCATTTTTATTTCGGAGGAGGAAATGGACGCGGTGAAGGGCATGCTGGCGGAAGGCGTGTCGATAGACGTGCAAATCGTGGCGAGCGACAAGAGGGTCCCGGCGCGGACATTGCTCAAATAAAGGAAAAGGGCGATAAGAAGGTTCCGGCGCGGACGTTGCTCAAATAGGAGACAAGGGCGACAAGAGGGTTACGGCGCGGACGTTGCTCAAATAGAGGAAGAAAATAGAGGAAAGGAAGGAAAAAAGATTATGGGACGACTGACATTGGCACAGATGGCAAAATATTTGGATCACGTCATCGAGATTGACATGGATTTCAAAGCGGAGACGGATTTCGCGAAAAAATACGGGGTCGCGTGCTGCCCGGTGGCGGAGAATAACGTGGCGGACATCAAGGCGCTTTTGCAGGGCTCGGATGTCATGGTCAGCGGGGCGGTGGCATTTCCCGGTGGGGACAGCATGCCGGACGCGAAAATCATTGACGTGCAGCGGTGCATTGATTTGGGTGCCGACGAGATTGACTATGTGATTAACTTAACGGAGCTGAAGCAGGGCAGATGGGGCATGGTGGAGGAAGAAATGGGCAGGATTGCCGAACTGTGCCGCAAGCATGGCGTGGCGGACAAGGCCATTATCGAGAACTGTATTTTGACGCGGGAGGAAAAAATCCGGGTCTGCGAAATCGCGAAAGAGGTGCGCCCGGCATTTATCAAGACGACGACCGGCAACCGGAGCGGCGGGGCCACCGTGGAGGACGTGCGCCTGATGCGCTCTATAGTCGGAGACACTTGTAAAATCAAGGCGGCCGGAGGGGTTCGCACGTACTATATCGCGCTGGCCATGATCGAGGCGGGCGCGGACAGAATCGGGACGAGCTCGGCGCGGAAAATTCTGGAGGGATACGCCGCGTACCTGGAATCCTTGAAATGATAAAGCGGAGAAGTGGGCCGGAGATAAAGAGTATGGAAACGCCCCGCATGGGGACGCAAGGGAAATTTTGGAGGGTGAAAGATGCCAAAAAGGGAAGAAATGTATAAGTTCGACGAGCAGAAGTTCTTGTTGGACGGGCTCAAGGTGTACGCGATTCGCGTTTCCATCGAGGAAGCCGCGGACAGGCTGGCAGGCCGGCAGTTTTCTAACCTGGTCCTGACCGGGGTGGGTGGCACGACCGCCGAGTTGCATGCCGTGCGCCGGATTGTCGAGATTTATTCGGACATTCCGGTACATTTGTTAAACGCGGCGGAAGCCCGGGCGTGCGCGGACAGGAGGATTACGAAGGATTCTTTGCTCATTACCGCGTCCAAGTCGGGCGACACGAAAGAAACCGTGGAAATATGCCGGTACGCAAGGGAACTGGGGGCGACGGTGGCGTCGTTTGTGGCCACGGCGGACTGTCCGCTGGCGAAAGTCTCGGACGAGGTCATCGTCTCGCCGGAAGAGGGAATGGAAAACACGTATCTGAGATTATATTTGTTTATCCTGCGGTATTTGTATCAGAAAGGGTGTTTTCCGGCGTATGAGCGGTTCGCGGACCAGATGAAACGTTTGCACCCGGAAGCGTTGCGCGTGAAGCACCGGTATGACGCGACAGCGGATGAAAATACCCGCAAATATTACAAGGAACCGTATCAGATATGGATAGGGAGCGATATGGTTTTTGGTGAATTGACGCTGCTTACGATGTGCGTGCTGGAGGAGATGCAGTGGATGCGAAACCGCCTGGTCAGCTCGGCGGAATTTTTCCATGGGACATTGGAACTGGTGGAGAAGGATGTCATGGTCACGCTGGTGAAGGGGCTTGGCCCGTGCCGCGAGCTGGACGAGCGCGTGGAGCGTTTTTTGCAGGGACGGACGGACAAGCTGGTCGTCGTGGATCTGGAGGAGGTCAGGCTCACGGGCATTGACGAGGAGTTCCAGTACCTCCTTTCCCCGGTTTTGTTTGCCAACGTGATGGAGGGAAGATACTGCTGGAACCTGGAAAAATATTCCGGGCACGACTTGTCCATCCGTAGGTACTACCGGCAGTTCGAGTACTGACGGTTTTGGGTCTTTTGATTATGGCGTGAAAGGAATGGCGGGGAGGAAGGATGAACAGGGTATTCTTTTTTGACATTGATGGCACGATATACCGTGACACGGTCGGGGTGACACAAAACACGGTAAAGGCATTTGAGCGGCTCAGGCGGCAGGGGGATTACGTGGTGTTCTCCACGGGGCGCACCACGCCCTCCATCGAGCCGGAGTTTCCAAATGTGCCATATGACGGGTATGTCGGTGGAAATGGTACGCAGGTCGTGTTTTGTGGGCGGATTATTTTAAACATCGCCATGGATGACGGCCTTCTGAATCGAATCGTGGCCTGTCTTCGAAGGGACGGGCGGGAATTCGTGATGGAAGGGGACTGGGATTTGTATTCCGATTCCTATGACTGCAATTGTTCGACATTTGATTATTCATTTTACAAAGAAAAACTGGGAGACCGCCTGAAGCCGACAGACGCAAGGGACCGGCACGTGAACAAGATGGCCGTCCTGATTGGCAAAAGGCCGCTTGAGCTGGAAAAATATAGGGAAATATTGGACGAGGTGACGTACGTCCTTCATGAGGACGTGTGGGAGCTGGGGCCGAAGTCCTGCAGCAAGGCGAGCGGGGCTTCGGTATTATTGAAACATTTGGGCGTGTCCCCGCAGGAATGCTACGCGTTCGGGGACAGCAAAAACGACCTTGAGATATTGGAATATGTGGGACATGCCATCGCCATGGGGGATGCCTGCGAGGAAGTGAAACGGCGGGCGTGCCTCGTGACGGATACCGTGGAAAGGGACGGCGTGCAAAAAGCCCTGGACCGGCTGGGCGTCTGGGAATGTCCGGGGTGAATGAGGCACGGCCTATCGCCGCACGTATGGTGATTGGTGAGAAATGACGAAGGAGGGACGGTGTTTTGGCGATGCTTGACAAAGTATATGAGCAGTCATTAAATCTGATGGTCAAGGCGGCTTACGATTATTACAACGTCGGGCTGTCGCAGAGCGAGATTAGCGAACGCCTCGGAATTTCCGTCCCGACAGTTTCACGGCTGTTGAAGAAGGCGAGGGACAAGCATATCGTGGAATTTTACATCCCGAGCCAGTTCATTGACTGCATGCACCTGGAACAAGAGTTGAATGAAAAGCTGGGAATCAAGGAAGTCATTTTGTCCCCGAACCTGGAAAAAATCAGCACGGCTCTGGACGTGGAGATAAAGAAGAACGTGGCTTTGGAAGGGGCAAGGTATTTGCAGCGTGTCATAACGAAGGAGGATGTGTTGGGAGTTGGCTGGGGACGGACGATGTATTACCTGATTCATTATCTGAACCCGAGCCAGAAGATTGACGCGTCGTTCGTGACGCTGCATGGTAGTATCACGGAGGCGGTCAGCAACCTGGATCCCCAGATGCTGGTAGCGAGAGCGAGCATGGCGTTTGGCGGGCGCAGGCAGTACCTGGTGTCAAAGGCGTTAATCGAGAACAGGGAACGTCTGGAAAAAATCTGGAACTCGGAAAACGGAAAAAAGATGCAGGCGCGGTTCCATGACATCACGATTTCTATCAGTGGTGTCGGCACATGGTATCCGGAACCAAAATCCCCGCTTGCCAGCGAGGAATACCTGGATGCGGGGCGTATCCGGGAACTGCAGGAAAAAGAGGTGTGCGCGGATATCGCCCTGCATTTTATTGACAGGAACGGCAAGGAATGTGAAACCGATTTGAAATACCAGACACTCACCATTGGCTTGGAGACCTATAAGAATATCCCGACCAAGGTGGTGGTCGCTTCCGGATTTGAGAAGGCGGACACCGTGCTGGCGTTGCTGAAGGGGAAACTGGTGGACGTGTTAATCATGGATTACGCGCTGGCGGAAGCGGTGGAAAAGAGGCTGGACGAGTGCGTGCCGTGAGGGATTGGAAAGAGGGAAGGCATGGGAGGAAAAGTGAGTGTACAAAAGAAAGCGGTGCTGGCATTGGTCTTGTGCGCGCTTTTGTGGAGCACGTCGGGATTTGTCCTGAAATCGGTGACGGCCTTGGACAGCATGCGCGTGTCCGGTTACAGGTGTCTGATATCGTCCATTTTTTTATTGTGCGTGCAGGGAAGGCCGGTGATTCAAAAAAAGAACCGTTGGTTCTGGGTGGGGTGCGCCTCCTATGCGCTGGCTTCGTATTTAATCGTGCAGGCGAACGCGCTGACAACCGCCGCCAACGCGATTATCCTGCAATATGTGGCACCGGTGTTCGTATGCATCTTTTCGGTGGTATTCCTTCACCAGAAAATGGAGGGACACCACTTCGTGGTCATCGGGGCGGTCATTTTGGGTCTCGTGTTCTTTTTCAGGGAGTCGCTTGACATGGACGGGGCGCATACCTTGGGAAATGTCGTGGCACTGCTGGCCGGTGTCGTGATGGCCATGCAGGCCGTGTCCGTCTGCCAGGTGCAGGATGCCAGGGCGGTGCGTTCCGTCGTGGTTATCGGCGGCATTTTGAATTTTATTTTATGCCTGCCGTTTATGAAGCACGGGGCGGTGCCGGTTTCGGATTACGTGTGGGTGTTGTTTTTGGGGATTTTCCAGCTTGGCTTGTCTTACGCGCTGTATGCGTGGGCGGTGGGACACCTGACACCGTTGGAAGTGATTTTGATTCCCGCCATAGAGCCGCTTGTCAATCCGCTGCTGACGCTGGTAATCAAGAAAGAACGGCTGACTTTCGACACGGTTATCGGCGGGGTAATCGTTGTCGGTTCCATCACGGTATGGAGCGTGTGGAAGGAAAAACGGCGGGGGAACGCGGAAAACCTAAAAGAGAGGAAAGGAAGGTGAGGAACATGGCAAAGCGTTTTACGCGGGAGGAAATCAAGGCGAATTTCGCGAACGTGGTGTCGCGCCACCGTCCTGTCCTGGTGACGACGGCCGGGATGGGATTGTCCGCCAAGTTCGAGCAAAAGGGCGGAACGGACATGGTTGCCGTGAGCAATGCCAGTGTCCTGGCAATGGACGGGCATAGTCCGGTTATTTCCATCATGCCGTATGGAAATGCCAACGATTTGGTGCTTGGCACGATGAAAAGAATCGTTTCCCAGGTGGAGGCGGTTCCGCTGATGGCGGGAATCTGCGCGACGGATCCGACCACGGATCTGGTTCCGTTTTTAAAGGAACTGGGGTTTTACAAGGCGTCCGCCGTGTTTAACACGCCGAGCGTGGGAATGTTTGAAGGGGATTTTAAAAGGATGCTGGAGAGGGCGGAAATCTCGTACGAACAAGAGGTTGCCGCCCTGTCGGAGGCTTCGGCGCGGGGATTTTACACGATGGGGATGGCATATACGACGGAGCAGGCGGAGCTGATGGCACGGGCGGGGGTGGACGCGGTGATTTGCAACTTCGGGTTCACCATTGACCCGGGGGAAGAGGTGGTCGCTTATTTGACCGAGGGTTTCACGGCGGAGAAGATGCAGAGGATGCGAAGGGCGGTGCGCGCCGTCAACCCGGAAATGCTGGTCCTGGTACATGGGGGGCTCTTGAATTCGCCGGAGGCGGCAAGGCGGATATTGGCGGATACCGGGGCGGCGGGAATGCTGCTGGCCTCGGCCGTGGAACGGATACCCGTGCAGGAGCCGCTGATGCGGGCCGTGCAGGAATTTAAGAATGTCACGTTGGAAAGGAGAGTGTGAAATGGCCAGACGTTATACGAGGGAGCAGGTCTTGAAACGGATTGAGGAGCAGCGAAAACAGCATCATCCCATCGTGATATCCGGCGCGGGAACGGGAATTTCCGCCAAATTTGCCGAGCGGGGCGGGGTGGACATGATTGGTATTTATAATTCCGGGCGGTTCCGCATGGACGGGCACAATTCGGGATGCGGGCAGATGTATTTCAGCAGCGCCAACGAGGAAATACTGGCACTCGCGAAGCGGATCATGCCGGTCATCAAGGAGGTCCCGGTCATTGCCGGAATCGCGGGAAACGACCCGTCCGTTGACATGGAGACGTATTTTCGTATCTTGCAGTTCTATGGTTTTTCGGCCGTCATGAATTTCCCGACATGCGGGGATTTTTTGGGTTTTTTACAGACCACGATGGAGGAAATGGATGAATACGGAATCGGGTTCAAGCAGGAGGCAGAGAGCCTGGCCCTGGCCCATGAGATGGGACTGTTCACGCTGGGATACGCGTTTACCCTGGAGCAGGCGGAAATGCTGGGACAAGCGGGAATCGACATCCTTATCTGCCACCTGGGACTGACGCAGGGTGGCGTGGGCGGGCCGGCGGCGGGAGACCGCTCGGTGGATTTGGCGGAAGCGGCCAGAACCGTGGGGAAGTTCGAGGAGGCGGCCAGGAAATATAACCCGGACATTTTGCTGATGGCGCACGGCGGGCCGATTTCCACTCCCGAGGACACCCGTTACATATACGCGCACACGAATTCCATCGGTTTTCTGGGAGCATCGAGTATCGAGCGGATTCCGGTGGAACAGCCGATTTTGGAGGCGGTGCGGCAATTCAAGGACATTATGATTGAATAAGGAGGGATGAAAATGGATAGGCCGAACATTATCGTGGCGGGAATATTGAACACGAAGGGCGAGACCGTCCGCTATATCGCGGAGCGGGTAAAGGAAGCCGGGGGAAACCCGCTTGTCATGGAACTGAGCCTGGGGAAGGAGTGCGGCTGGGCGGACATTTCTCTGGGGGAACTGTTAAAATCCGTGGGGAAGACGGCACAGGACGTGTTTTCCCTTGACCGGGCGGGCGCGTGCGAACTCGTGACGAAAGGGGCGGTCCGGACGGTTTTGCGGCTGTACGGAGAAGGAAAGGTGCAGGGGGTCATTGCCACGGGCGGAAGCATGGGGACGAGTATCGCGTGCACGATGATGCGGGCGTTGCCAATCGGCGTGCCGAAAATGATGTTGTCGACGGACGCGTCCGGCGAGGTGAGCGTGCATGTCGGGACGCGTGACATTTGCATGCTGTACCCGATCGCGGAGACGGGGCTGAACCGGATCACCAGACGGATTTTGAATTACGCGGCGGCGGGAATCGTCGGGATGGCGTCGGCACCGAAGGTGGTGGAGACGCAGAACAGGCCGCTGGTCGGCTGCATGATGTTCGGGGTGACAACCCCGTGCGTGCTCCGCGCGCAAAAGCACATGGAGGAGCAAGGCTACGAGGTCATCGTGAACCATTGTACGGGCGCGGGCGGGCAAAGCATGGAGGAAATGATGGAGGAAGGGCACATCGTGGGAATGCTCGACCTCACGACGGAGGAAGTGACGGCGGACGTGTTTGACACGAAGTTCCAGCGTTCGGGCCCGGCGAGGCTTAAAACGGCGGCCAAAAAAGGCATCCCGCAGGTTGTCAGCGTGGGCGGGAGCGAGCTGATGCTGTACGAGGGCGTGGGGGACGTGCCGGAACATTTGATGGCGGAAATTAAAAGCGGGGTGCGGAAACTGTACAACCATAACCCGGCGGTGGCCTGCGTGGCCATCACGGAGGAGGAGACGCGTATGTTTGCCCGGGAATTTGCCCGGAGGCTGGCTCCGGCGACGGCACCTACGGTAATCTGCATCCCCATGCGCGGCTGGGGAGGGTGCGATATCGCGGCCCCGAACCTGGAACTTGGCTGGGCGGGGGACGGCGCGGGGCCGACCTGGATTGCCGGTGGAAACCCGGCACATTCCCGCAGGAGCGAGGTCATGCTGGAGGTGCTGCAGGAGGAACTGCCCCGCAAGGAAAACCTGGAGGTGCTGGTGGTGGACAAGCATATCAACGAGCCCGAATTTGCCGACATTGCGGCGGAGCTTTTGACGGAAATGCTGGACGGGACGTGGAAGCGGGGGTCGCATGCCGGACTTCCATACGTGCGGAGCTTGTTTTGATGGAAAGAGGGATGTTTTATGATAAAGCGAGACGCGGTGTTGGGCACGCTTTACGACTGCGTGGACAGCGGCAACACGATTTTTGTTTTCGGGGCGGGAAGCGGGCTTTCGGCGCGGGCGGCACATATGGCGGGCGTGCATCTGATTTCCGTCTATTCCACGGCGATTTTGCGGATGAAAGGGTTGAATTCCCTGACCTGCGCGCTTCCCGTCGCTAACGCGAACCAATTGTTGCTGGATGAGGGCGGGGTTATTGTGAGGCAGGCCGGATGCACTCCCTGCATCGCGGGAATCGCGGCGCAGGACCCGTTCCATCCCGTGGGGGAAATGTTGGACAAAGTGGAGAAAATGGGATTTTGCGGCGTGTCAAACGAGCCGTTTGCCGGAATTTACGGGAGCTGGTTCGCTGACTTGCTGGAAGAATACGGCATGGGCTTTAGCGCGGAGCTGGACATGTTAAGGCAGGCCGCGGAGAGGGGACTTCTCACGATGGGCTGGGCGTTTGACGAGGAACAGGCGTGCCGCCTGGTGGAAAACGGGATTGACATTGTCGGCGTGATGGTGATGGACGGGCCCGGAAAGTACTCGGCGGGAAAGACGGAGGAGGAACGGCTGCGGGAGGCGGTTCTGGAAGTGAGGAAGATGTGCCAGGCCGCATTGAAAATCAACCCGCAGGCTATTTTAATCACGCACGGCGACCCGTTTTATGACGTGAAGACGGCGACGGAGTCGTTAATCAGCACGGGGGCGGTGGGATATGCCTCCGGATCAAGCGGGGAGAGGCTGCCCTCTATGGACGGTATCGTGAAAACGTGCCAGGAGTTTTTAAACATGTGATGATACCAGGGTTCCAAGGCCATGCGTTCCATGCTTGTATGGAAAAGCATGGATTTGGAACCCGTCGGTATCATAGATTATCAGGAGGATGATAAAGATGGTGGTATTCCAGATTATGTATCCGTATGCGGAAAATTACAAGTTCGACATGGATTATTATGTAAACAACCACCTCGTGGCGGCGGGGAAATTATTAGGGGATTCCTGCCTGAAGGTGGAAGTGACAAAAGGATTTAAGGAGTTTTACCCGGACACGACCCCGTTTTTCGCGGTTGTCGCGAGGCTGGCGTTTGAAAGCGAGGAGGCGTTTTTCGCGGCATTCACGGACGAGGTGGACGCGTTTTTGATGGAGGACATCCCGAAATTCACGGACATCGCGCCGGTGTGGCAGCTGGAGGAAGTCGTGTACCAAGGCGGGAAGTAGCGCGATAGGAATTTTCTGCCCGTCGGTATGGGATATAGGGACGGGACACGCCACGGCGTGCGGGGGGAGTGAAAATTTTTTCGTACCCCGGATGAAAATAATTTCAATATTGTGGGTGCGCGGGGGTGATTTTATAATTGGGTCATAAGGCGGCGCGGGAATCCGAATCATGAAAGACGGGGATATCCCGGGCGCGGCATTATAAGGCGGACTGCAAGATGTGCCATTTCCTGATGGCGGGAAGGCGGTTCACAAGAATACTATTTTTGAAAGGGGATAAGAAATGTTTATTGATCCGATTATCATGCAATTACCGGAGGAAATTGACCGCGAGCGGTTCGTGGTCGCCACGTACTATGCGGCGGGGAAGGCGGGGACGAACATGGTGAAATTCGCGGCCGCGCTGGCAATCGAGCAGACGTGCGGGACGTGGCTGAAGGTGCCGGGGGAGACCCCGGAAGTGAGGGAACGCGCGATTGGCCGCGTGCTCGGCGTGTACGAGGCGCCGGCGTACCAGATTGGCGTGCCAGAAGACGTGGGGGAGCGGCATTTTATCATCCGCATCGCCTACCCGTGGCACAATTTCGGGGCACAGTTTTCCATGATGTTGTCAACCGTGATTGGTAATATTTCCAGCTCGGGCAAGGTGAAGCTGCTGGATCTGGAATTCCCGAAAAGCTTTCTGGATAATTTCCAGGGACCGAAATTCGGGGTGCAAGGAATCCGGGAGATTTTAGGCGTGTACGACCGGCCGCTTTTGAACAACATGATTAAGCCGTGCATCGGGCTCACCCCGGAAAAGACGGCGGAACTGGCGTATGAGGCGGCCGTCGGCGGGGTGGACGTGATTAAGGATGACGAGCTCGTGTGCGACCCGTCGTTCTGCCGCCTGGAAGACCGCGTGAAAGCGGTCATGGAGGCCATCAAGCGGGCGGACGAGGTGAAAGGTGAAAAGACGTTGTACGCGTTCAACATCACGGCTCCGGCGTTGCAGATGCGGGAGAACGCGTATAAGGCGATTGAGGCGGGGGCCAACGCGCTGATGGTTAATTACGCGTCGGTCGGTCTGGACACGGTGCGGCTCATCACGGAAGACCCAAATGTAAATGTCCCGGTTCTGGCGCATTCGGATTACACGGGCGCGCAGTATGAGAGCCCGTGGTCGGGACTTTCCGCCACGCTGATTGGCGCGAAGATGCCGCGTCTGGCCGGCCTGGACATGATTATCGGCCTGACGCCTTACGGCAAGTTCCCGATGATGATGGACACGTTCGTCAACATGGGATTGCAGATGCTCGCGCCGATGCGGCACATAAAGCCGGTGTTCCCGATGCCGGGCGGCGGGACCACGCAGGGGCACATCGAGGACGTGGTGAAAAAATTCGGCAACGACGTGATGATTGCGGCCGGCGGCGCGATTCACGGGCACCCGATGGGGCCGGCGGCAGGCGCGAGGGCGTTCCGCCAGGGAATCGACGCGGTGTGCAAAGGACGGTCACTGGCCGAGGCGGCGAAGGAGCACGAGGAGCTGGGTGCGGCGGTGGAATGCTGGGGCATTTACACGGAGGACAAGACGGGGCTGTTCGATCTGAAAGGCTGACATGTGAGGAAAAAGGCCGCGGGCGGTTGAAAAGCGGTTATCCGTATGTTTTTGAAAGGCTGGCTCATGTGAAACGAGGCCGCGGGCGACGGCCGGTACATGAATGATAACGATGAAAGAGAGGTAAAGGATTATGGAATTTATGGATGCCGTATGCGCGAGGAGAAGCGTGAGGAAATTTACGGAGAAAAAAGTGGAAAGGGAATTAATCCAGGAAATTCTGAAGGCGGGAATGGCAGGGCCGACCGCGCTTGGCAAGAATCCCTGGCAGTTTTTGGTGATGGACGAGTCCGGGAGCGTGGAAAAATTGAAAGAAGCCCTTCCGTATGGACAGTATAATTGCACGGCCGCAATCGTGGTGATGGGTGACGTGGAAATCAGCAAGCACTACTGGGCGGTGGATGCCTTAATCGCGGCTACCAATATCGTGAACGCGGCGGCGGACAAGGGGGTCGACAGCGTGTGGATTGGTCTTTACCCGTTTGAAAAGGAATGGGTGGTGGTGCAGGAAAAGGTCGGATTGCCGGAAAACGTGAAACCGGCATGTGTCATCGAACTGGGCTACGGCGAGGAAAAGCTGGAGGCGCGCACGCAGTACATGGAAGAGCGGGTTCATTGGAACAAGTATTGAGGCGTACATGTCTGCTGGCGCAAATAGTTGAAAAAAGGGACAAGAGTGGCGGCACGTGGTGTAACACGGGCGTGCGCGACCCTTGGCAAGGAGGTAAAAGAAAATGTTCAAGGTATATAAAAACGTGGAAATGACGAAGGAAGGGTACTTGTTTGGTATCGAGGCGGCGGAAGCGTCGCGCCAGTGCGCGCCGGGGCAATATTTTGAACTGGCGATGCCGGGGGATGAACATAGGATTCCGGTCGTGCTGACGGACATCCTTCCCGACCGTGGCATTATCAAAGTGGTGTTCCGTCCCATAAATGACACGACAAGAGCCATGGCGGTCATGGAGGACGGCGGCGAAGTGGAGGGCGTGTTCGGCCCGTACGGCAGGAAGGCCCCGTTTCTGGACGAGGAGTGGGAAGGAAAGCAGGTGCTTGTCATCGCGGAAGATTTGGCCGGGGCGCAGGCTTACATGATAATCCATGATTTGAAGAAAAAAGGCGCGGCGGTGGATGCCGTCGCCGGCGGGCGGACGAAGGGGTGCCTTTATTTGTCCGAGTTCACGGGTGAATTGTGCAGGGATTATTTGAACTTGTCCGAAGACGGGACACAAGGCGAGACCGGAACAATTTGCGGAAAAATAGATGACATTCTGGCCAAAACGGATTATAATATGTGCGTGGTCATGGGAAGCGTGGAGATTTTGCAGGTGGTGGCCAAAAAGACAGCCATGAAAAATATCCCGACGTGGATTTCTGTGGATTCGATGGTCACATCGAAGGACGGGTACCGTTTCCTTGACCATGTGATGGTAAAAGGGGAGCGCGTGGAAATCCGCGAGCAGGGCACGATGATGAAAGCCGACGGGGTAGATTTTGAGGAATTGAAGGGCCAGCTTTAAAGAAAGGCAGGCAGATTGCGTGAACGCGCCAAGGCGACGTATGCCTTGGCGTGCGCCTTATACGAGGAGGAATAAAAATGTACTGTAAATCGACGAAGGTCGTCAACGCGACGGGGCTGCATGCGCGTCCTGCCGCCGATTTCGTGAAGGTCTCGAAAAAATTCGATTCGAAGATAACCGTGACGAGGGAAAATGACCCGAAGAACGTCAAAGCCAATGGAAAGTCCCTGATTTCCATTCTCGCGCTATGCGCGACGAAGGATTCCGTGATACATATCGCTGCCGAAGGGGCGGACGAGGTGGAAGCGGTGGAAACGCTGGCCGCGCTGGTGGATTCGGGTCTGGGAGAATAAATCATGGATAAGACACAAAACGAAAGCATCAGCTTGAAGGGCAACCCGGTTTCGCGGGGAATCGCCGCCGGCAGGGTGTTCTGGTACGAGCCTTTCGTACCAGATATAAAGGAATGCCATATCGAGGCGGCAGGCACGGAAGCGGCCTTAAGAAAATATGAGGAGGCGGTCGCCGCCGCCAGGAAGGAACTGCAGGATGTTTATGAGTCCCTGAAAGAGGAGGACGAGCATAGGGCGGGAATTTTTCTGGCGCACATGGAAATATTGGAAGACGAGATGCTGGACGAGGAAATCCGTTCGGCCATCGGCGAATCCCTATCGGAACCCGGGTGGGCGGCCGAGCGCGTGTATTCTAATTATGCGAAACTGTTAGGAGAGATGGAGGACGAGCTGATCCGCGAGCGGGCGGCGGACATCATGGATGTCAAGAACCGGCTGCTCCGGTGCTTCCAAGGAGTCCCGCAAAGGAATTTGTCGAGGCTTCCGGGAGCGGTCATCGTGGCTGCGCATGACTTGCTGCCGTCGGATACCGCGACGATAGACCGTGAAAACGTGCTGGCCATCGTGACGGAAGCGGGAGGGGCGACCTCGCACAGCGCGATTCTGGCGAAGGGGTTCGGCATCCCCGCGCTGCTCGGCATAAAGGGGCTTAAAGACGCGCTGGGGAGAGAAGAGGCGGCCACCGCCGCCTGCGAGGTGCCGGGTGAAATGAGGGCGGCCACCGCTGTCGGAAACGTATTGGATGAAGCGGGGGCGGGCGTTGCCGTCGTGGATGCGTTGGACGGCGTGCTTATCGTGAATCCGGACAAAGACACGCGGGAACATTATTTCAAGCGTCTGGGGAAGTGGGAAGAGGAACAAAGGCTGACGCGGGAATTTTTGCGGCGGGAACCGCTGACGAAGGACGGCGTGAGAATCGAAATCGGCCAGAACATTGGCTCGGCCGCTCGCGAGGCGTTGGCCGCGAGCGGGTATACGGATTTTGTCGGGCTGTTCCGGACGGAGTTCTTGTTCATGGAAAAGGAAAGCATGCCCACGGAGGAAGAGCAGTTCGTGGCGTATTGCAAGGTGCTAAAGGCGTACGGCGGCCGTCCGGTAACCGTGCGCACGCTCGACATAGGGGGCGACAAGACACTGCCGTATCTCGAACAGGAGAAGGAAGAGAACCCGTTTCTGGGAAACCGCGCGCTCCGGCTCTGTTTCGAAAATCCGTGTCTTTTCAAGACGCAGCTTCGCGCCTTGTACCGGGCTTCCGTCCATGGAAAGCTTCAGATTATGCTTCCCATGGTGGGCGGCATGGATGACATTTTGCGGGCGAAGCAGATTATCGGGGACGTGAAAAATGAACTGGCGGCCGAGGGCATCGCCATCTCGCAGGACGTGAAGGTGGGCATCATGATTGAAATCCCCTCCATCGCCCTGCTGGCCGACGTGGTGGCGAAAGAGGTGGATTTTGCTTCCATCGGGACGAATGATTTGTGCCAGTATTTGCTGGCGGCGGACCGCATGAATCCGGCGGTGGCATCCTATTACCAAAGTTACCACCCGGCCTTGTACCGGTTAATCGGGTACGTGGCGGACGAGTTTCAAAAGGCGGGAAAGCCCTTGTGCGTGTGCGGGGAGCTGGGCGGTGACAGGCTGACGGTTCCGGTGCTCGTGGGCCTGGGCCTGAGAAAGCTGTCCATGGGGGGCTCATCCGTTTGCGAGGTCAAACGTGTGTTGTCGAAAATGACGGTGGCAAGGATGGAAGAGCTGGCGGCGAAGGTGAAAGCGTGCAAAACGGATCAGGAAGTGCGGGATTTGTGTGAGAAATATATGGAAAATACGTTGGGGAATGATTGACAAGCGGACTCAAAAGGTATAAGATGCTTGAAGCCGGGGAAGTGCTGGCATTCCTGTGTCAGCGCGGATACCGCGATAGAATATGGAAAATGGAGCTTGATATGGGTACGGTCAAGGATTTTACAAAAGGAAGTCCCGCCAAGGGCATCATGCTTTTCGCGTTGCCGCTTATGTTGGGAAATTTGTTTCAGCAGTTATATACGATGGTGGACACCATCATTGTCGGGCAAGGGGTCGGCGTGAACGCGCTGGCCTCTCTTGGCGCGGCCGACTGGCTGAGCTGGATGGTGCTGGGGCTGATGACGGGCCTGACGCAGGGCTTCGGTATCTTGTATTCCCAGTTTTACGGGGCGGGGGATATCGCGAAATTGAAAAAATCCATAGGGGATGCCTGCATCGTCGTGATTGCCGCGCTCGTTTTATTGACCACGGCGGCGGAGCTTGCCATCGAGCCGGTACTCCGTGTTTTGAACACGCCGGCGGACGTTTATGGAGGCGCGGTGCTGTATTTGCGGATTCTTTTTGCCGGGATTCCTGTCAGTTTGTTGTATAATTTCGCGTCGGCCATGCTGCGCTCGCTGGGGGACGGGAAGAGCCCGCTTTATGCCATGGTGTGCGCTTCCTGCGTGAACATCGGGCTGGACAGCCTGTTCGTGCTGGGACTGAAATGGGGGATTGCCGGGGCGGCCGTGGCGACGATTATCGCCCAGGGCGTGTCACTTTTATATTGCGTGCGTGTCATTCGGGGGATTTCCGTCCTGCATATCCAAAGGGAAGATTTGCATCCGGACAAGAGGATGATCGTGAAATTGCTGGGACTCGGCCTCCCGATCATGTTCCAGAACACGATTATCAGCGTGGGCGGCATGGTCGTCCAATACGTGATCAACGGTTTCGGCGTGTTGTTCGTGGCGGGATTTACGGCGACCAACAAGCTGTACGGGATTTTGGAAGTGGCGGCGATTTCGTATGGTTTTTCCGTGACGACTTACGTGGCGCAAAATTACGGCGCGGGGGATTACGGGCGGATCCGTAAGGGAATCCGGGCGGGAATCGGTCTCGCGCTTGCCACGTCGTGCGTCATTTCCGCGTTCATGTTCCTGTGCGGAAGGATGATTTTATCGATGTTCATTTCCGCGCCCGAGCCGGAGGGCGGGACGGTTCTGGGAATCGCGTGGCATTATTTACAAATCATGAGCGTGTTTTTGATGGTTTTGTATTTGCTGTATGTGTACCGGGCGGCCTTGCAGGGACTGGGAAACACGCTGGTTCCCATGGTTTCCGGGTTTGTGGAGCTGATCATGCGTGTGGCCGCGGTCATGATACTGCCGCGCTTTTTTGGAGAGGAAGGCTTGTTCTGGGCCGAGGTGATGGCATGGGCGGGAGCCGCGGCGATACTGGCGGTCGCCTATTATGTGGAAATGAAAAGAAAAGAGCCGTAGATACTATTCACGGGGCTGTGCGCCCTGCCGCACGGCCACCGTCCGATAAAGTGATGGTGTCGATAGGGCATCCAGCCCATTGCCGTAGGCAATTTAACCTCATCAACCGCGAAGCGGCAATGAGGTTATGAGCAAGTAGCGAAGCGGATTGCGAATACCCGCTTCACTTGGCTGGATGCCGTTACAATCACGACCGGTTAGGCCGTGAATTGTAAAGAGCCGTAAAAATAACGGCTCTTAGATAAACTATAAAATATCGCGGTATTCTCTGGCACCATACAAAATTCGCATAATAATAACTTCGCGTTTTTCTGGATTGGGCAGGTAAAAAACCATATAATTTCGTATGATTAGTTTTCGGTAGCCTTTGGATGCAAGGAGTGAGTCATCAACTTCAAACCCAATCAAAGGATGCGTTTTTAGACGGTTGATGGAGGTTTCCATTTCGTTCAAAAGCTTTTCAGCAGCCTGTGGGTTGTGTAATGTTTCACTTATATAGGAATCAATTTCGTCTAAATCTTGATATGCCAGTGGCGTATATCGGATTTGATAAAGTTTACTTTCCATGTTTTTTCCTTAATCGTTGGAATATATCGTCACCATCAAGGAGAGGGACGGCATTTTTTAATTGGCTTTCGGCGGCATCAAGTTTCCTATATATATTTAATAATCCCAATTGCTTTTCATAGGTATCCATGCTCATTATGACTAAATGCCCGGTTCCGTTTTTGGTAATGAAAACCGGTTCTTCTGTTTGATAGCATAATTCTGAAATTTTCCTTGTATTTTCTAAATCTGTCATTGGACAAATGGTTGGCATGTTATCAGCTCCCTTCTGCATATAGAATACCACGAAGACAAGTGATAATTCAAGTCTTAATTTTAAAATAAAGTAACATATAGAATGGCGTTGCTGTTCGGATTCGTGCTTTCAGGTTGACTTTTCACGGAAATAGAACTATAATCTTGGTGAAGATAGACAAAAAAACGAAGAATTGATAGGATTTATGGATGAAGTGACCAATAAGGAGGCTGATACTATGAATGCGAAGTTATCGAGGCGCAACCTTTGGGCGTACCCGGTCGGTTCAATCGGGCGCGACATGGCGGTGGGGATGTTTAGCGGCTACCTGCTCACGTACGTGCTGTTTACAAAGAATCTGACGGGCGCGCAGTTCGCGGCGCTTAGCGTCATCATGATGGCCGCGAGGATTTTTGACGCGTTCAATGACCCCGTCATGGGCAATATCATCGAGGCCACCAGGACAAGGTTTGGAAAGTTCAAGCCGTGGATCGCGGTTGGCTGCGTCTTGAGCATCGTGGTCATCATTTTTTCCTTTACAAACCCGTTCCAAGGGTGGACTTATGTGGTGACGTTCGGCATCTTATATTTTGCCTATAGCATCGTTTTCACGATGAACGACATCGCCTACTGGGGGATGGTTCCGGCCCTGGCCAGGCAGGCGCAGGACCGCAACCGGCTGACATCGCGCACCGTTTTCTTCGCCGGGGTGGGGCAGTTTCTGGCGGGCATCATCGTGCCGACGTTCACGGCCGGCTCCATGGTCATCGGGGGAAACGCGATCACGGCCTACCGGGTAGTGTCCATCGTGATATGCTCCTTGTTTTTCGCGTTCCAGCTGATGACCGTTTTGCTTGTGCAGGAGGACAATCCTGACCAGACGCAGGCGGAACATGTCAGCCTGCGCAAGATTTTCCAAATCATCAGGGGCAATGACCAGCTCGTGTGGTGCGGTTTTTGCTTCCTGATTTTTTCCATCGGGCAGGTGCTGCTCGGCAACGGGCTTTCCGTCACGTATTTGTATTTTTCCTTTGGCTATAACGGTCTTTTGCTCTCCATTTTCAGTATACTCGGGAACCTGGCGGGCGCGATTTTGATGATACGTTTTGCCGCCCTTTCCGAGCGGCATAGCAGGAACCAGCTCATGCTGGGAGGGACGGTCATGTCGGTGGCCGGTTATTTTGCCATGCTCGTGGTCGGCCTGGTGATTCCGTCCTCGTTTCTGACGGTGAAGTTTTCCTTGTTGGTTGTGAGCAATTTGTTCGCGTTTTTGGGGCAGACGTTGGTTTACCTGCTGCTTATGATCTGCATCGCCAACACGGTGGAATTTAACGAGTGGAAGACGGGCAGGCGCGAGGAAGGAATCATTTTTTCCGTCAGGCCGTTCATGACGAAGCTGGCCGGGGCCATCGCGCAGTTCCTCGTCATGATGATTTACCTGCTCGTCGGGGTGCGTTCCGTCACGAACCAGATTTCGGATTGGGAAAATGCCGCGTCGGCGGGGCGTTGCACGATGGAGGAAAAGGTGGTTCAGATTGAAAGCCTGCTGGCGGAGGTTCCCACGTCAAAGACGAACGCCCTGCTGGCTTGTATGACAATTCTGCCAATCGTGTTTTTGCTTGTGGCTTACGCGATATACAAGAAGAAATACATTATCACGGAACAATTTTATGACGAAATCACGGAAGAAATCAGGAATGAATCCGCAGAATCCCGCCGGTGATAGCCCGATTGCAAGAATGCGGGTGGCGATTGCGGGAGCACTTTGCACGAAGCGATTGAGTTTTCCATGTGGTGGTATCGCCACCAGGCGACAAGAGGGGGTTGTTATGAAAGGAAGGGCGTTTGACATGAAGAAGAGAAAACAGAAGGGAATCGTGGCCGCCCTGGGCGGGACACTGGCGGCATCGGCGGCCGTTTTGGGGGCGGGGGACTTTTTCTACCGGCTCTGCCTGACCCAGACGGTGGACAAGACGAAAATATTTTCCGCGCCGCATAACCGTCCGAGTGACGACGTGCCACCGTCCACGGTGAACGAGGACATGGTGTGGCTTTCCAGGCAAGAGACAAAGGAGCGGACGATTTTTTCCGAGGACGGGCTGTGCCTGCGGGGGATATTGCTACCAAACCCGGCGGGAGGGCCGTGGGCCATCCTCTGTCACGGGTATACGGGGCATGCCGAGGAAATGGCGGATTTTGCCCGTGAATTTTACAAGCGGGGATACCAGGTCCTGATGCCGGACGCGCGCGGCCATGGCAAGAGCGAAGGCGATTACATAGGGATGGGTTGGCCGGACAGGCGCGACATCGTTTGCTGGGCCAGGCACCTGGCGGACAAGGAACGGGCGGAAAACATCGTGATTCTGGGAATTTCCATGGGCGGTGCCATGGTCATGATGGCTTCGGGCGAGAAGCTGCCCCTGCAGGTTCGCGCGATTGTCGAGGATTGTGGTTATACTTCCGCATGGGACGAGTTCCATTACCAGCTGAAAATGCTGTACCACCTGCCGTCGTTCCCTTTGCTGAACATGATGGATATGTTTGCCAGGAAGCGGGCGGGATACGGCCTGAAGGAAGCCAGCGCGCTAAAACAAGTGGCGAAATGTAAAATCCCCATGATGTTCATCCACGGCAAGAAGGATTCCATGGTGCCGTATGAAATGCTAAGGCCTTTGTACGAGGCGGCCACCTGCCCGAAGGAGCTGTTCGTGGCGGAGCAGGCGGGGCACGGGGAGTCGAGGCAGGCGGAGCCGGAGGAATATTGGAAAAGGGTGTTCGCGTTTCTGGGGAAATATTTGGATGTTTGTTGAAGCAAGGAGGTCTTAATTAACCCGGTTATAGGGAAAATCTATAACCGGGTATCTTTTTATCGTATTGGACATTTTAATCCTACCATGTTAGTATGAATACAGAAAGGACAAAGTAAATGGAGGATGAAAAAACGGCAAATAATCATGAAATTAACAAGGGAATTGATATCAGGGATTCGAAGAACTGGGGATTCGAGACGAGGCAGTTGCATATCGGGCAGGAGCAGGCGGATCCGGTGACGGATGCGCGGGCGGTTCCGATTTATGCGACGACGTCTTATGTGTTTCATGACTCGCAGCATGCGGCCGACCGTTTTGGATTGCGGGACGCGGGGAACATTTACGGGAGGCTGACGAACCCGACACAGGACGTGTTCGAGCGGCGCATCGCGTCCTTGGAGGGTGGCGTGGCGGCACTGGCGGTGGCCAGCGGGGCGGCGGCCATCAGCTACACGTTCCAGGCTTTGGCGAAGGCAGGCGAGCATATCGTGGCGGCCAAGACGATTTATGGCGGGACATACAACCTGCTGGCCCACACGCTCCCCTTGACGAACGGCATCAGCGCGACATTTGTTGACCCGGAGGTGGAAGGGGCGTTCGAGGCGGCCATCCGGGAAAACACGAAAGCGATTTTCGTGGAGACGTTGGGAAATCCCAATTCGAATTTGGCGGATTTGGAAAGCCTGGCGGAAATCGCCCATAGGCATCAGATTCCGTTGGTGGTGGACTCCACGTTCGCGACCCCGTACCTGATTCGCCCGATAGAATATGGCGCGGACATCGTGGTACATTCCGCGACGAAGTTCATCGGCGGCCACGGGACGGCTATCGGTGGCGTGATTGTCGACAGCGGGAATTTTGACTGGAAAGCGTCCGGGAAATATCCGTGGATTTCCGAACCGAATCCGAGCTACCATGGCATTTCCTTCGCGGACGCGGTGGGCGTGGCGGCCTTCGTGACGTACATCCGGGCAATCTTGTTGCGCGACACCGGTGCGACGTTGTCCCCGTTCCATGCGTTCATTTTCCTGCAGGGACTGGAAACCTTGTCTCTGCGCGTGGAGCGTCACGTGGAAAACGCGTTGAAAATCGTGGAATATCTGGCAAACCACCCGCAGGTGGAAGCGGTGCACCACCCGTCGTTGCCGGGCGAGCCGACACACGAATTATATAAGAAATATTTGCCAAACGGCGGCGGCTCCATCTTCACGTTTGAAATCAAGGGGGACGAAAAGACCGCGCAAAAATTCATTGACAACCTGGCGATATTTTCCCTGCTGGCGAACGTGGCGGACGTGAAATCGCTGGCGATACACCCGGCCACGACCACGCACAGCCAGTGCACCGAGGAGGAACTGCAAGACCAGGGAATCAGGCCGAACACCATCCGTCTGTCGATTGGCATCGAGAAGGCGGAGGACCTGATGAAGGCACTGGATGCGGCGTTCGAGGCGATTCCGTAAAAAAAATACGGATACACTTGATATTTTTTGCAGATAGTCATATAATAGCAAAGAAGAGGCTGACAGTTTGTTTTGGTCGTATAAAAAAGGACTCAAGGTTGAAAACCGTCGGATTTTGACCTTGAGTCAATTGGAGCGGAGAGATTATCATGTTAAAAAAATTTTGTGTGGAAAACTTTAAAAATTTTAAGGACAAAATCACGTTTGATTTGGGCTCCCCGAGTAATTACGGTTTTAATTCCGAGATAATCAGGAACGGTTGCGTTACAAAGGGTATCATATATGGAGTTAACAGTTGCGGCAAGTCCAATCTGGGATTGGCTATTTTTGATATAATTGTTCATTTGACAGAAAAACAAAAGATTATGCAAGGGTATGATTCTTATCTGAATCTGGATGGAAGAAAGTCATTTGCTGAGTTTGAGTATGTCTTTGGATTTGACGGGCATGAAGTGGTTTATAAATATAAAAAAAAGGATGTAAATACAATCTTGTATGAGAGTCTTTCAATTGATGAAAAAGAAGTGATTTATTATGATTTTGTATCAAGAGAAGGGTTTACCTCTCTTGCGGGGTCTGATACTTTGAATGCTTCTATTAAGAATGAAAGTCCGATATCTAGGGTGAAGTATGTAAATAATAATTCCATACTGGTTGATAACACGGAGAACCAAGTGTTTAAACAATTTATCAATTTTGTGGAACGCATGCTTCTGTTCTATTCATTGGATAGCAGGGGATATGAAGGCTTTATGAATGGGAGTGAGGGTATTGCGGAGGGAATTATAAACAGCGGAAAGGTTGATGATTTTCAAAAATTTCTTGCGGAGAACGGTATTGTTTATGATTTGTATGCAGTTGATGAGGACGGAAGAAAAGTTATTTATTGCCGTTTTCAAAATGAGGATGCAAGTTTCTTTAGAATTGTTTCTACGGGAACCAGGTCGCTTGCGGTTTTTTATTATTGGTATATTAAAATGAAGGCGGCGTCATTTGTTTTTATCGATGAGTTTGATGCGTTTTACCATTATGAGTTATCTGAAAATCTGGAAAAACGCTTGAAAAAAATAGAAGGGGTGCAGATATTTACCACCACGCATAATACGAACCTTATGAGCAATGACATCCTAAGGCCTGATTGTCATTTTATTTTAGGGGATAATAAAATCAAGGCGATTTCACAACGAACGGAGAAGGAGCTTCGCCAGGCCCATAATCTTCAGAAAATGTATAAGGCGGGTGCGTTTGATGGCTGCTAAAGATTATAAAGCGTTCATAATCGAAGGGGAAGCCAGAGAGCCTCTTATTATAAATAATATATCAAAAGTGTTTTTTGCCCATGCAAAATTTAAGATAATTACGCTTCCCGCGGGGCAAAACATCTACATGCTTTGGAAAAAATTGAAAGAAGATAATTTTGAAACAGATATCATCGAAGTGCTGCGGGAAAATAATAAAGACTTGGAAGAGCAACTGGATGGGATTGGCAGGGATGATTTTTCCGAAGTATATCTTTTTTTTGATTATGATGGGCATCAAGATTATATTCAATATACGGAATCAATAAATCCTGGTGAAATACGAAAAATGGAAGCATGTGAAATTCAGAAAAACAGAGTGTTTGTTTTAAGTGCTTTTCCAGAATTTTTATTGGACTATTTTGGAATAAAACTTTGGAAGAAATGTGTACGGCACATGAATAATCAACTCGAAAAGTGGGGGTGCAGGAATAAGGGATAGCCAGATAAAATCTTTTCCGGCTGTCCTTTTTCAGGATATGGAATGAGGATGACTGCCCTATGTATTGTGAAGAGAGGAAGGTGTGGAATATGGAACATAAAAGATTATTGATTACGGGCTTCGAGCCGTTCGGGGGCGAGACGGTGAACCCTTCCTGGGAGGCGGTGCGAAGGTTGCCGGAACGGATAATATGCAAAGAGAGGGCGGGGGCTGCGACGCAGGGGGAAATCGTGGATGCGGAAAGTATATGTGTGGAGTATATTTTGACGAAGCTGCAAATTCCGGTCGTTTACGGTCGGGCGGCGGAAATGGTTCTCGACACGGCGAAAGAACTGTGTCCGGACGTGATTCTTAGCGTTGGCCAGGCCAAGGGACGCGACAAGGTCACCCCGGAAGTAATCGGGATTAATCTGCGGGAAGGAACAATTCCTGACAACGAGGGTTACCAGCCGGAGGGCGTGCCTGTCGTGCAAGACGGCCCGGCGGCGTATTTTTCTACCGTGCCGGTGCGGAAAATGGTGGCGGCGATGAAGGCGGAAGGTTTGCCGGGCGCGTTGTCTTATTCCGCAGGGGTGTATGTCTGTAACGACGTGTTGTATTCCTTGTTGCGCTATTATCATGGGACTGGGACGCTCGTGGGATTCGTCCACGTCCCGCTTTTGCCAGAGCAGGCGAAGGAGGGGGAACCGTGCATGTCGCTCGAGGAAATCGTGAGGGCGTTGGAAGTGGCAATCGGGGTTACAGTTCTGCCCCCCGGCCAATCACTACGCTGATTGGCCGGGAGGATTGGCGGTTGAAATGTTACAAAGGAAGGAGCAAAAGTGATGCGAAAGGCAAACGTGTTTTTATTGTTGGCGTTATCCGTGCTAATCTGTGCCGGGTGCGGTAAAAATGGAGGCAACGGCGGAAAAAGTGATGCTGGGGACAATGTCGGCGTGCCCGTCGAAGAAGCAGGCGTGGCCAAGGCCACTACCATGTATTTGGAAAAAACCGAGGGGATGGTAATGGTTTCTGATGAGGGAGGAACCGAACAAGAGCCGAGGGAAAAGCTACCATTATTTAGCGGATATGGGATTAAGACACTGGAAGCCAGCTTCGGCTGGTTTAACCTGGATGACACGAAGCTGGTGAAAATGGATGAAAAAAGCGCGGCTTCCATCCAGAAGGAAGACAAGCATCTGGTGTTGTCGGCAGAGGACGGGACGCTTTATTTTAATGTGACGGAACCCTTGAAGGAGGACGAAAGCCTGGACATCCGCACCAGTTCCATGAGCGTGGGAATCCGGGGGACTTGCGGCTGGGTGGACGCGGAGGACGAGACTCTTTACCTTTTGGAGGGAACGGTGACGTGCGCCAGCATGGAGACGGGCGAGAACGTGGAGGTGACGGCCGGACAGTATGCGCGGCTCTCGAAAGAGGACGGAGGTTTTGAGATAGGCGAGTTCAAGCGCAATGACGTTCCGAATTTTGTAAGGGAAGAGGCGGATGACAACGTGCTGGGGGCACTTGCGGAAGCGTGGCCGGAGGAGGGCAGCCTGGTGTATACGTTGCCGATGACGTTTGATGAACTCAACACCGTGATGCAAAGCGTTTCCGGGACGGACACGGTTGTCGTCATCAAGGCGGGCGACGGGGAAAACACGTTGCGGTATGACAATTACGGGACGGTGGACTGCCATTTGGTGGTGGACAGGGACGTTGACCTTGTAATCCCGGAGGAGGGCGGCCTGCTCATTTCAGGGACGATGGAGGTACGTGGAAATATAGAAAATGCCGGGCAAATCCTGGTTGACGAGGATGGCACACTGCGGGTGGAAGGGAAATTTGACAATTTGGGTCTTTTGAACAATGGCTGGATTGAAAAGGCGATTAATGAGATGGACGGAACGGTCGGCAGGCAGAACAGCCGGCTCATTGCTGAAAGGGGAATCACGAGCACGGGCTCTTTGGGAAATCTTGGCGTGATTGAAGGCGATTTGATTATCAACGGGGGAACACTTTTGTTATATAATGGCGAGGTGGAACAAGTCATTTTAAACGATGGCACATTGATGGAACGGGACGGGACTTATGGCAGTCTCGTGCAAAATGGCGGAAGCGTGGAGTGAAAAGATTTTGTTGATACTGAAATTAAAAGGTCATGCGTTCCATGCTTGCATGGAAAAGCATGACTTTGGAAACTCCAGGATACCAACGAATTGCAACGTAGAATGGGTGAGGGTGAGAGATGGCCATGAAAAAAAGGAATTTTGCAATTACTAGGCGGTTACGGGACTTGGTTATCAGTTGTATCATTGTCGGGGTATTGGTTTTGCTGACGGGGCTCGGCGTACTGGAACGGCCGGATTTGACCGTTTCGGACGCGTTATACCAGGAGCGCGTGGCGACGGACGGGAAAATTGTCATCATCGGGATTGACGAAAAGGCGCTGGACAAATACGGACCGTACCAGACGTGGATTCGGGAGGGCATTGCCCGGACGCTGGAAATGTTGAACGAATCGGAAGACTGCCACCCGGCGGTCATCGGTATCGACGTGTTATTCAGTGGTAAGTCCGACGAAGAGACGGACGGGCGGCTGGCGGAAGCGGCGGGAGAGTATGGGAATGTCATCGCCGCGTGCGCCGCGCGGTACGGAACCGAGTTCGTGGAAGTGGACGGAGCGTACCGCCGGGATGATTTCAGTGTCCTTGCGTTTGAAAAGCCGTTCGAGGGGCTTGCCGGGGCGGCGGAGTGCGCCCACATTAACGCCATGCTGGACGGGGACGGCATTTTGCGGCATCACTTGCTGTCGGTTCAGTTACCGGACGGGGGCGAGGTTTCGTCCATGGCATTGGCCGTCGCCAATCGGTATCGAGCCGGACGCGGGGAAGAGGACGTGTCGCTACCGCCGGCCGACAGGCGGGGATTCTGGTATTTGCCATATTGCGGGAAACCGGGAGACTTTCCGGTCGTGTCCATCATGGACGTGTTGGAGGGCGAGGTTTCGGCAGATTATTTTGACGGGAAAATCGTGCTCGTCGGGCCGTGGGCGAGCGGGTTGCAGGACGCGTATCTTACGTCAATCGACCATGCGAGGCAGATGTACGGGGTGGAATACCAGGCCAACGCGATACAGGTTTTGCTTTGGGAAGATTATAAGCATGAGCCGGGTGGTGGAATACAACTGGCGGTTTTGGCCGTGATTTTGCTGTTAGCGGCCATGGTGTTCCAAAGAAGGTCGTTGCGGCTTTCAACGGTTCTTTGGCTTGTCCTTGGCGGAGGCTGGGTTTTGCTTTGTATGTGGGCATACCGCGCGGGTTGGGTGCTGCATGTGCTGTGGGTTCCGATGGGCGTGACGATATTGTACGCCGGCGGTATCGTGTTACATTATGTGCGGGCGGCAAGAGAGCGGCAGGCGGTGACGAACACGTTCAAACGCTACGTGGCGCCGGAAATCGTCGCGAAGCTTTTAAAAGAGGGGAAGGACGCCTTGCAGTTGGGCGGCAACCTGACGGAAATCGCCGTGTTATTCGTGGACGTGCGTGGATTTACGACCATGTCGGAAAGGCTTTCGCCGTCACGGGTGGTGGAAATTTTGAATCGTTATCTGACATTGATTTCCGAATGCATTTTGAAAAATGGCGGCACGCTGGACAAGTTCGTGGGTGACGCGGCCATGGCTTTCTGGGGGGCGCCCCTAAAGGACGAGGATGCCGTCCTGCATGCGGCGCGCGCGGCAATGGACATGGTGGACGGCTCGAAGACGCTTGCCGAGGAACTGCTGGCGCAGTACGGGCAGTCGGTGTCGTTTGGTATCGGCATCCATTTCGGGGAGGCCGTGGTGGGAAACATCGGGTCGCCGAACCGCATGGATTACACGGCCATCGGGGACACGGTGAACACGGCGGCCAGGTTGGAGGCGAACGCCCCCGGTGGGACCATTTACATTTCCCGGGCGGTGGCCGACGCGCTGGAAGGGCGGATTAAGACGACCTCCCTGGGCGGGACAATCAAGCTAAAAGGCAAGACGGACGGGTTTGAGGTGTTGACGCTGGACAAAATCATAGAAAAACGGGGATGAACGTGATGGACGCGTGGCGGCATGAAAGGAATGGCCGTGCGCGGTATGTGATGCCGGGGAGTGGAAAGGAGCGGGAATGGACGGGAAAAACTGGTGCGTGGAGATCTGGGGCGGACGCGGCTCGTTTCCCAGGCCGGAAGGGCGTTTTTTGAAATATGGCGGGAACACGTCTTGTGTTTCCCTTGAACATAACGGGGGAATCATCGTGCTGGACGCGGGAAGCGGCCTGGTGAACCTGGGGCGACGGTTGGCGGAACCGAGGAAACACTTGGCAAAATCGCGGAAACGGCCAGCCAAACCGGGGCGGCATTTGGCAGAATTGGGGAGAAGGTTGGGGGGTGACGGGCGTGAGAGTTCGGACGCGCCTTTTCGGCGCGTGGACATTTTGTTAAGCCACCTGCATCTCGACCATGTGCAGGGGTTGCCCATGTTCCAGCCATTTTATGATGCGGAAATGGAGATTCATCTGTATGGGCCGCCGGGATTTGAGCGGCATTTGAAAATGTTGGTCGAACCGCCATACTGGCCGGTTGGTTTTTCAGATTTCTCGGCCAGGGTGCATTTTCATGAATTGCGGCCGGGAGAGGCATTTTCCTTGAACGGCCTTGACGTGGCCACGATGGCGGGGAACCATCCGGGCGGGAGCATTTTATATAGGGTTGATAGTGTGAATATGGATTCTGGAAATTCGACCGGTCACAACCAGAATGTCGAGAATTTTTCTGGCAGGCGTCTGGCAGGCGCAGATTCGCAAGGCGCGGGTTTGAATGCCGGGAATTTGGATGGCGCGGGCTCGTGCGGTGGAAAAAAAAGCCTGGTGTATGCCCTGGATTGTGAGACGGATGAGAGGATTTCGCGGGAACTGGAGGATTTCGCGAAGGAAGCGGATTTCTTATTGTGGGATGCGGGATTTACGGCGGAAGACATGAAGCCTGGCTGGGGGCACTCGACATGGGAACAGGGCGTGGAAGTGCGGCGCGCGGCGCGGGCGAAAAAAGTCGTGATGATGCATTATAATACGGAATATGACGACACGTTTTTACAACAGTTGGAAGAGGCTGCGAAAAACGAGGACAAAGCGGTCATATTTGCCAGGGAGGGGATGAAATTATGCTGAGCCAGGAAAATATTAATCGGATTTTACAAATCGGAGTGTCGTTGTCCGCCGAGCGGAATTTGGACGACCTTTTGGAGGAAATTTTGTCCGGCGTGATGGAGCTTGCGCATTGTGACGCGGGAACGCTCTATCTGTTGAAGGATGACGCGCTGCATTTTGAAATTATGAAAAGCGGGATGCTGTCAAATATGGGAAAGCTTGCCGGGGACAGTGCGAAAAAGGGAACGGGGCAGTTGGAGACAAATGGTTCGAAGAAGTCCTCCGGGGATGGCGGGAAGGCAGACGCGAAGCCAAATCTGCCTCCCGTCCCGCTGAAACGGGAAAACGTATGCGCGTTCTCCTTGTTGGAAAATCGGACGGTCCGCGTCGCCGATGTGCGGCAATGTGAGGAATATGATTTTTCCGGTCCCATCCGTTATGACGCGATGACAGGCTATCACACGCAATCCATGCTGGTGGTGCCGATGAGCAACCGCGAAGGGGAGCGGCTGGGCGTGATTCAGTTGATTAACGCGCAGGATGGGAATGGAAACGTCTGCCCGTTTCCGGAGGACATGACGCTGGTGCTTGAGTCGGTGGCCTCGCAGGCGGCCATCACGATTCAAAACGTGCGCTACATTCAGGAAATCAAAGACCTGGTGTATTCTTTCGTGCGCACGATGTCGTCGGCCATTGACCGACGCAGCCCTTATACGGGAAACCACACGCGGCACATGGCCACGTATTGTGAGCGGTTCCTGGATTTTTTGAACGATTGGGCAGAGGAAAATAGAGAGGGAAAAGAGATACGCGGGGACGCGGCTGCCATGCCGGATGACGCACGCGAGGGGGAAGGGTCTGTCCTGACGGAGGGAGCGCGAAGCGAGGCTATGTTTTTCACGCCGGAGCGCAGGGAGGAATTGCTGATGAGCGTGTGGCTTCATGACATCGGCAAGCTTGTCATCCCGCTGGAAGTGATGGACAAGCCCACGCGGCTTCTGCCCGAGCAGCATAAAGATTTTTTACATCGCATGGAAGTCATCCGCCTGCAATCCCGCATCAAACATTTGGAAGGCGGCATGTCCATGGAAACGTACGAGGAAATACAAACGGCGACAAGGGAGGCACAATGCCTGGTTGAGGAAATCAATACCGGCCGGCCGCTCGCGGATGGGGAAAAAGAGGCGGTGGAGGCGTTGGCCGAGCGGACATACATGGACAAGGACGGGGAGCGGCCGTGGCTTGAGCCGGAAGAAAAGGCAATGCTTTTAATCCCCCGTGGCACGCTTTCGGAAGCGGAGCGGAAAGTGATAGAGTCCCATGTGTCGGCCACCGGGGAATTGTTGTCGGAAATCCGCTTTTCGAAAGAACTTTCCCATGTGCGCGAATGGGCGTCCTCGCATCATGAACTGCTTAACGGCAGAGGCTACCCTCGTCATCTGCAAGGTGACGAAATTCCGTTGGAGGTGCGCATTTTGACGATATTGGACATTTTCGATGCGCTGACCGCCGCCGACCGCCCCTATAAAAAGGCGAAAACGCCGGAGGTGGCGCTTGATATTTTGAAAGCGGACGCGAAAAACGGCAGGCTGGACGAGGAACTGGTAAGGCTGTTCGAGGAAAGCCGGTGCTGGGACATGGCAGAAAATTTGTAATCTAGGAAAAAAGAGTTTCGACTACGAAGCTCTTTTTCCTTTTTTATTCTTTAAATTCTATAATCTTGTAATATTCCCGGTATTCGGACGGGGTCATGTGATATTTTTCCTTAAAATAAAAGCTGAACCGGCTGGGGGAGGAAAAGCGCATGTAGTCCGATATCTGTCCGACGGGTTCGTCGGAGTATTTCAATAAGTTGGCGGCGGCGTTCAGACGCTCGTCGCGGATATATTGCTGGATGGTCATCCCGGTCTTTTTGGAAAAAAGCTGAGAAAGATAATTGTTACTGATGTTCAATTCGGCCGCCATGTCCGAAATTTTAAATGGCTGGTATAAATGTCTTGCAATGTAATTTTTGCACTGTTCAATCAAAACCCCGCGCCGTAGTTCCTGCCTGCGCAGGTGGACCAGCGTGGTGAAGGTGCGGAAGCATTCGATGAACAAATCATATAGTCTTAAAATGTCATGGCACGCGGCGGCCTTTTGCAGAAGCAGGTCGGAAGCCTCGTAACAATTGAGCGGTGGAACCCCGCCCCGGATGGCGGCATGGGCCGCAAGCGACACGAACGTGACGAGATTGTATTCGAGCTGCTTGTATTCATTGTCCCTGGCCTGTGTGCCAACATGGTCGAATTCGGAAGCTATATTCTGCACTTTTGCAATCATTTCATTCATTGTCCTGACATCCCCGTTTTCAATATGACGGAACCAAAGTCATTCCCCTTCGTAGGTATGTTGTTTTTTCTCTTCTTTATGTTTGTAGAGGTGGTATGACGTGGAATCTGACACGGTCAGTTGAAAGGAATCATTTTTACGTATGCTGATTTGACTTGTGTCCATGCTTTCCCCGGTCAACATGAGCCAGACAAGGGCGGTCATGCTCATGATTTGCTGGACGGAAAATTTCGGGATTCGTTTTTTTTCGGGGGCCAGATTGTATTTTTCCCAAAAGGCCTCTGCCTGGCCCGTGGTTAAATAGTTGCTTCCCATAGGACCGAGAAGCAGGTACGCTTCCCCCACATTGGGGAAAAAGGCGAAATAGACATTGTCCGCGAGAATTAAAACCTGCGGGAGCAGAACGAAATCAGAATCCGCCTTGTCCGCGGTGCAGTTGGCAAGGATGGTTTTTAGAAAATAAATTTTTTCGGGCGCGGGAAGTGTTTCCGGGCAGGTGAGGCCCAAGTCGGTATCAAAAGCATATGCCTGGACACGGAAACATTCCGTGACGTGGCGGATGATATAGTGGTAATCCGGCGTACGCGACATGAAAAATCGTATCACCATGCCTGAAATTAACGGTTAAACTTATATCAGATGTGGAATGGCTCCCGACTCTATAGGCGGTGAGCAACATGTTTGTATCAGTAGCGGGCGCGGTTTTGGAAAACTGGTTTCCGGGTACGACCGGCGGGGAAGCCCTGGCGGAAGTATTGTTTGGTGATTACAACCCGGCCGGGCGGCTGCCGGTGACGGCGCCGAGAAGCGTGGGGCAGCTTCCGGTTTTTAGCGGGCAGTATGTGGGTAACAGTTATTATGGGAAATATACGCCGACGAGTGCCTGCCGGTACGTGGATTCGACACCGGAACCGCTTTATTATTTCGGACATGGCCTTTCTTATACGACATTTGCTTATGAAGACTTGGAAATTTCAGAATCGGAAGTCGCGTCGGAAGGGACGGTGAGCGTGTCTTGTCGTGTGAAAAATGTCGGGAAGAGGGACGGGGAAGAAGTGGTACAGCTTTATGTGTCCGACATGCAGGCTTCCAAGCTGCGTCCTTATCAGGAATTTGCGGGGTGCGCGAGGGTCGCGCTGAAATCGGGAGAAGAAAAACGGGTCACGTTCACCATACGAGCCGACCAGTTCGCGTTCGTGGGGAAGGATGGGAAGTGGATTGTGGAAGCGGGGGAGATGAAAGTGATGATAGGCGGTTCGTCTGCCGAACTGCCGCTCCAAGGCACGTTTAATATCACGGACACGGCCAAAATCAGACCGGCCAGACGCGGATTTTTTGCCAAGGCGGACGTGGAATAAGGGGAAAAGGGGCAGGAAAAGCCCCTCACAAGGTTGTTTTCAAATCTTTTTTTCGTCCTTATGTGGAATAAAATCGCGTCGCGGCCGGTTTGGGGCGACACGCCGTAGGAAAGGGCCTGGCAATATTCCTTCACCCCGGCATCCAAGTAGAGGTTCAGTTTGCGCACATAGTCGTGGCTTAAGGCGCTTGGAGACACGATTTCGATAATCCAGTCCGGTGCGCCGCTGCATCCGCGTTCCGTCAGCTTGCCCGGGTCGCAGATGACGCTTAAGTCTGGCTGGACGATGGTTTTCTTGTCGTCAAACGTTTTAGTTTTCACGTATATACTATACCAAATGATTGAAAAAAATAAAGTGTAAAATGCAAGGGGACGCTTGATTGAGCCACGACTTTTTGATATGATGAAAATACAGTTCAGCCAGACTGCAAAAGGACGGCAAATCATGCTTGCATGGATTTGGTGGATTGCTAGCGGTCTGAGGGAGCACCCGCTCATGAGCAAAAAGAGCTGCGGACGCAGCGGAGAGCGTCGCTAGACGCGTTTTTGTGAATGGTGTGGTTGAACTGTAATATGATGAGAAAAGAAATGAGGACGTGACTTATGGCCATACCGCAAAAAGTGCTTTACACGGTTGATGATATTTATGCCTTGCCTGACGGGCAGCGGGCGGAATTGATTGACGGGCAGATTTACATGATGTCCCCGCCAAACACGCTTCACCAGAAAATCAGCTGGAAGCTTCATCAGGAAATCGCGAATTATATCAGTTCCCAAAATGGGAACTGTGACGTTTATGCCGCCCCGTTCGCGGTGTTTTTAAACAAGGACGCGCATAATTATTTAGAACCAGACCTCTCCGTCATTTGTGACAAGTCCAAACTGGACGAACATGGCTGCAATGGCGCGCCTGACTGGATTATTGAAATTGTTTCCCCGTCCACGAGCCGTCTGGACTATGGCGTGAAGCTCTTTAAATACCGTATGGCGGGGGTTCGCGAGTATTGGATTGTAAATCCGTTAAAACAAACCGTCACGGTATATGATTTTGAATATGAGGAAAAGACGGATCAGTATGCCTTTACGGACACGATTCCCGTTTGTATATATGAAAATTTAAGTATCAACCTTGCAAAGTTGTTAAAGTAAACGGTATCATGGGGGCAAAACTTGTTTTGACCCCAACATCATATTATTCTATTCGCACCAATCATGCCCCCGGCCAATCAGCCTAAGTGTTGGCGGGGGATTTTCCGCTTCACAGACACAGTTTCGTAGAATTGGAGTATATTTTTGGCGGGAAGGGAAGCAATATCATAAATGGCGTGGAATATCCGTTGTCCCCGGGAATGGCGAGCTTGCTTCTGCCCTGGCATGCGCATGAACTGAAGTCGGACAAAGAGAATCCCCTTCAGATTTACAAGTGTTCTTTTCGGACAGATTTTCTGACCGGAGGCAATGAACTGATGGGGCATGTCGGCAAGATGCTGCTGGAGTTTAAGGATTATCAATTGGTAACAATGCTGGACGATGCCGGCAGGGAGAGTTTTGAGAACGTGTTTCGCCTGGCATTGAAGGAGAAACGCCAAAACGCGAACTATAAGGACGCGTTCATGTCGGCCTTGATTTCAGAATTGGTCATTTTATTTTTACGTTGTTCCCATCCGACCGAGCGCAAGGGGTTCAGCGTGTGGGACGTGGCGCGGCGGATACAGTTGGAATATGCGAACCCGGTTCTTGACGGGGAAGAAGTGGCGCGGGACTTTGGGTATAGTCTGGCACAGTTGAACCGGAAACTGAAGTCGGAGACCGGCCTGACGTTTTTTGAAATGCTGCAGGAGGCGAGGGTACGCAGCGCGTGCTACCTGCTGATTTATACGGACATGGACATTGAGGACATTGCCAAAATGACGGGGCATAAAAGCCGGAGTGGCATGTATCGTTCATTTGAACGGCTCAAGGGCATGTCGCCCGCCACGTTTCGCGAGAGAAGCGAGCGAAAGGACGGGCAGTCGGAAACGTTGCTTTATTCCATGACCTATACGAAGCTGCTCTATTACCTTCATAAGCATTTTGCGGAAAATGTGTCGCTTGACCAGGTCGCAAAGGAATTTCATTATAATAAGAGCTACCTTTGCCAGTTGCTTGTCAAGGATAACACGACCTTTCATGACATGCTGAACGAGATACGCATTTATAACGCGTGCAAGCTACTGGATATCACGGAGAAAACAATCGAGGTCATTTCTGCGGAAGTGGGGTTTGGCTCTGTGAATGCGTTTTATGAGAATTTCAGGAAATACAGGGGATGCCCACCCGGGGAATATCGGGCGCGAAAAGACACGTGACGTGAAAGTGTCCGTGTCTGGCGGAAGTGCTTTGAGGGTGAATCTTCTAGTGGCTTCTATCCGGGAAGGAGATGTCAAAATCGACAACCGTGGTCTAAATTTTTCGGATATTAAAAAAGAACAAGTGTGATATCATATAGTCGTGGCAGCCACGGACGTGCCGAACCGGTACCTGGACGTGGAACGCCGCGGCTATTTTCTTACTATTGTTAAAGAAGGAGGAAGGCAGGCATGAAAAAGAAGGAGTATGCAACATCCAGGGGAGAACGGGTGAGCGTGGGTTTTTTTGCTTTTGGCGCGATTTTGTCGTATTATGTGATTTACAGTTATTTACAATTGTTTTTGACGGATTTCGTGGGGGTTTCCGCATCGGCGGTGGCGGTGGTCTTCATGATCGCGAAAATTTTTGACGCGGTCAATGACCCGGTTTTCGGTGTCATAGTGGACATGGCAAAACCCAAAAGTGGCAAGTACCTGCCGTGGTTAAAAGTGGCGGCCATGGCGATTCCGATTACGACGCTTATCGTCTTTTGGAACCCGGTAAGCCAATCTTTTCCCATGTGGGCGAAAATCTTGTGGGCATTAATTTCATACGTGCTGTGGGACCTGGCCTATACCATGTATGACGCCCCGCTTAGCTCGTTAATCACGGTCACGTCCAAGGGCATGTACGAGAGGAATTTTTTGATGGCGCTGACGTCGTTCATGGTATACATGGGAGGACTTCTGGTGGTGGTCATCGTCCCGATCTTATACCCGATGTTTGGCTGGGGCGTGACGGGAACCGTGCTGGGCGTGTTATGCTTCTTGTCAATGATTGCGATGCCTTTTAAGGTAAAGGAGCGCTACGCGGCAGAAACCGAGCAGGAGGCGACACTTAAGGAAATGATATCTTGTGTCGTGGGAAATAAATTTCTGCTGATCGTGGTTCTTTCCATGATTGTCGGTTCCCTGACCGATGTTTCAACCACGTTGCAGACATATTTTGCCATTTACTGTCTTGGTGGAAGCGAATGGCTGACACCCATTGCCCTGGCGACCACGCTGCCGGTGCTGGCGGTGGTTTTGTTTGTGCCGAAGCTGTTAACAAAAGTGGACAAGTTCTGGGCGTATATCGTGTCCCGGATTATCACTGTCATGATTACGATTGTCATCTATTTCGTGGGGTATGAAAATGTCCCGGTAATGGTATCCCTGGTGGCGTTACGTGCCGTGGTGTCTTCCTTGTGGGGATCGATTGGCATGCTGTTCATCGCGGACTGTGTGGAATATGGACAATATAAGACGGGCATGCGGAACCAGGGAATCGCTTTTTCGCTGAAGGCGTTTGTCAATAAAGTGGTGGTCGCGATAGCGGGCGCGGTCGGAATGCTTTCCTTGTCACTGGTGGGATACGTGGAGGGCGGCGTCGCGCAATCCGCAGAAACCATCCGGGGAATTTGGGCATTGTATGCGTTGGGGCCGGCAATCGGCGCGGTCGTGGCCGTGGCCATCATGATTGCGTGTTATAAATTGCGGGACAAGGACATTGATTTAATGGCCAGGTGCAATAAGGGCGAAATTACGCGTGAAGAGTGTGAACGACAACTTGGCGGGAGGTTCTGAATTATGAAAATCATTCATCTTTGCGGCTCTTGCCGAATGCGCGCGGCAGGGGAAGAGACGGAAATTCCGGCGGAAATTCCGGGAAGCGTGGCGACCGCGTTGTTGGCATGCGGCAGGATTTTGGATCCTTATGACCGAAATCATGAAGAACAGGTTTTGCCGGTTTTTGACCAGGATTACATTTTCACCAAAGAGTTCGAGGTGCGGCGCGAGGATTTGGCGCATGACCGTGTATACCTTGTCTGTGAGGGGCTGGACACGATATGTGACATTACGTTAAATGGCGAGCCGTTGGCATCCACGAAGAACATGTTTGTAAATTACCGGTTGGACGTGAAGGAACGCTTACGGACAGGAAAAAACAAGGTGGAATTTTATTTCCACTCGCCGCGCCGTTTTTTGCAAGAGCATCCGGTAAATTTGGGAAAACCGTTTCATGTCATTCGAAAGGCCGCGTGTATGTTCGGCTGGGACTGGGGCATCAATTTGCCGGACAGCGGCGTGTGGAAGCCTTGTTACATTGAGGGGTTTGACGCGGGCCGGCTGGAACGGGTTGATATCGCGCAAAGGCACGGGCGGGGGCGCGTGACCTTGGAAATGAAGGTGCGGTGCGAGTTGTGGACGAAGGAGGGCATGGAGGTGGCCGTGTCCGTATTCGCGCCGGACGGGAGCCTGGTTTGGACGGGGAGGAAAGAAGCCGCGGTTCAAAATGAGTTCGTGCTGGAAGTGGAAGACCCGCGGCTGTGGTGGCCGCGGGGATATGGCGGGCAGCCTCTGTACCGGGTGGAAGCAAGCTTGTCCATGCAAAGCAAGGAAGTGGACAGCATAAAAAAGCAGATTGGCCTGCGTACCGTGGTGTTAAACCGGGAAAGGGACAGACGCGGACACAAGTATGAAATTTTGGTCAATGGCGTCTCCGTTTATGTCAAGGGGGAAAGCATGGTAATTCACGATGCTCTGATTCCACGGTCCACGAAGGCTCGCTGGGAGGAACTCGTTGACAATTGCGTGCGTTCGAACCTGAACTGTATCCGTGTGTGGGGCGGGGCCTATTATCCGCCGGACGTTTTCTATGAACTGTGTGACCTGCACGGGCTTTTGGTTTTCCAGGACTTTATGTTTGCCTGCACTTTTTACTATCCTTCCGATTCTTTTATGGAAAATATTCAGGTGGAGGTGGAGCAGCAGCTTGTCCGCCTGCGTGACCATGCTTGTATTTGCTTGTTCTGCGGCAATAACGAATTGGACTGCATTTATACGGCCATGACTTCCAAGGAGCCGGAGACTGTCGCGTTGCGTGAGTTGTTTGGGGCGGCAGACGCGTTTGATTTTAAAACACGGCTTTTTATCCGGCATATTTATAAAAAAATATTTTTGAAATGTATTCCCGGGCTATGCGGGCGGCTGGCGCCGCAAATTTCATACGTGCATTCGTCCCCCACGGGATACCGGCCGTTCGGGGCGAAATCTATTTATGACTATTTGGCGGACGGGGACATGCACTATTATCTGCAGTATAACGGGAACGCGCCCTATCAAAAAATGCGCCAGTTTGAATTTCGTTTTGTGAGCGAATTGGGATTTCAGAGTTATCCGTCCTATAAGACGATAAAAAGTTTCACGGCAAAGGAGGACCGAAGTCCCTATACGCCGGTCATGTATGCCCATCAAAAATGCAAGGACGGGAATGAGACGATAGAGGAGTATTTGAAACGGGAATATTGCGTGCCGGAGGATTTTGAGGATTATGTGTACTTGTCCCAGCTGCAGGCGGCGGAAATCATGGGATATTCCGTCGAGCACATGCGCCGGCACAATGATTTTAACCGGGGCGTCATCATGTGGCAGCTAAATGACTGCTGGCCGGTATGTTCATGGTCCGGGATTGATTATTATGGCCGGTGGAAGGCCCAGCAGTATTATACGAGACGGTTTTTCGCGCCGGTACTGGTATCGGCCGAGGAGCGGGGCCTGCAGGTGGATTTTTACGTGGTTTGTGACGGGACGAATCTTTACCGGGGCAAGCTTGTCTGGGCGCTGGAGACGGAAGATAAAGTGCTGGAGGAAGGGACGCTGCCGGTGCAAGGCCAGAAAAACCAGGCCGTTTTAGCCGGGAAGGTGAATTTTGAAAATTACGCGAAATATCGCGGGCAGATGTATTTGCGCTATCATTTGGAGGGCCTGGAAGAGGAAACGGGCATGAAGACGGTGCTTTTTTGCCCGGCAAAGGATTTTTCGTTTGCTCCCGGCGGGCTGTCGTGGGAGGTGTCAGAGACGGACGGATTCTTTGAAATCACGGTGGAAAGCCAGAACCTGGTCAAGGGGGTCATGTTTGACCTTATGGAAGGGGACGCGATTTTTTCTGATAATTTTTTTGATTTGAAAGGGAGAAGAAAAATTTGCGTTCGTAAGGCGGATTGTGATACTATGGAACTGGCAACATTTGAAAGGCAATTGTCGGTGAAAAATCTAAATGATATTATGAGGAAGGGAATATGAAGTATCAAATCGAGCGGGTGAACACGGCGACCGCGGTTATCACGGAAGGGAAGAAAGGCGTGCACATGTTCCTTCTGGAAGGGGAAAATCGTGCCCTTTTGATTGACACCGGGACGGGCGAGGGAAATCTGTCGGAATGTATAAAAAAATTGACGGACAAGCCCGTTTTGGTGGTGAATACCCATGGGCATTACGATCATATGGGCGGCATGGATTTTTGCGACAAGCCGGAGGCTTACGTGGAGGCTTTGCAACGTTTGCAGAAACGCGTCACGCCGAAAACCGTATTATACTCCAATCATCACGAGAATCCGGTGCCGCAAGAATATATTCAGAAATACATTACATGTGCCACGAAGATTATGGAGCGGCCCGAGGAGGGCGTGAAGATGAAATATGGCGCGGGGCTATGGGACGTGATGGTTTATGAGGACGTGAAGCTGACATTTGACCGGTAGGGGCACGAGAGTTTTGCGGGTGAAATGCTTTCTCTACGTTGCCGTTAAAAGTAAAATTGCAGGGAAACGGGAAAGGAGAATTACGATGAAGCGAAGTGAGATAAACGCGGCGTTAAGAGAAATGGAGGAAATGTGCAGGAGGCATTGCTGTTATTTGCCGCCGTTTTGCAATTTCACGCCGGAGGAATGGAAAGAAAGAAGTCATGAATATGACGAGGTGCGGGAGTGCATGCTGGGATGGGACATTACGGATTATGGCCTGGGGAAATTTGACGAGGTGGGATTTTCCCTGATTACGATTCGAAACGGCAACCGTGCCATGGCAAAGAAGTATCCCAAGGTCTATGCGGAAAAACTGCTGTATTTGCGGGAGGGGCAATATTCACCCAATCATTTCCATTGGTACAAGACGGAGGACATCATCAACCGAGGGGGCGGGAACGTGCTGATTCGCGTGTACAATTCCCTGCCCGGCGAAGAGAAGGATCTCGAGGGCGACGTCACCGTCCATATGGACGGGCGGACATACACGGTGCCGGCCGGCACGCAAATCCGCCTGACACCGGGTGAGAGCATCCATATCCAGCAACGGCTGTATCACGACTTCGAGGTGGAGCCGGGGAGCGGGGCGGTGCTTCTGGGGGAGGTCAGCCAGTGCAATGACGACGCCCATGACAACCGTTTCCTGCCGCCAGTGGGGCGGTTCCCCGAAATCGAAGAGGACGAGCCGCCATACCGGTTATTGTGTAACGAGTACCCGAAAGCGCAGTGAAAGAATATGGGGGGGCTATATGTGGAGTTCCCGGACAGCCGGTCAATCGTCTTTTTCAGTGTGATGTTTTTTTTCAGGGAGCGGGCGGTTTCGCTCAGATGCAGTTTGTTACCTGCAAGCATGCCATAAACCATTTGGTGGACAAACTTCTGCTGTGGGCGTTTTAACTTCCGTGAAATTTTTACGGAAAAGTTTGGTGTTGACTTGATATCATGAAATGAGTATAATGTGGGTAGAATTCTGCTATCGAAAAAAATCAGGAGGTGTTGCTATGAATATTCGTCCATCAGCTGCAATCCGTCAAAATTACAACGAGATTGCCGATATGTGCAGAAAGACTGCGGAGCCGGTTTTTCTTACCAAAAATGGTGAGGGTGATTTAGTCGTCATGGATATTGAAACCTACAATAGACGAGAAAAGATGCTGAAGCTTCGGGAGGAGTTGATTGCCGTTGAGGAAGACAGACTTGCGGGCAGAGTGGGGTGCACTCTTGACGAATTGGAAGATTATCTTGACGACATAATTGAAAAGGTATAATGTATGGCAGAGAACAGAAAATACAAAGTTATTGTTTCCGATAGGGCAAAAAGAATGCTGGGGACGCATATTCGCTTTATGTCGCAAGTCAGCAAGGAAGCGGCCCTTTGGTCAGAAGATAATATCGCTTTTGACCAAAGGAGGCGCACTATGACTAACCCTGAAAAATCAAACAAATCTTATTGTCTGAAATTGAAAAGATGAACTGACACCGTGAGGATTTCTATTTGTTCTTGTAATTAGTGGTACAACCCCGTCCGTCTTCTTCCAGTTATCAGCCATGCGGCAGAAATGACCATAAGGATGGCCGGCCATCCAATCGGCGCATAATCCCCTGTTTTGGGCGGAAGTTTGTCGTTACTTTGGTTTTGCGCGGGAACGTTTGATGGCTTCTGCGTAGTTTCATTTGAAGAACCGTCTGACGGTTTTTGCGGTTGCCCGTTTGACGAATCGTCACCCGGCGTTGCGTCGGGATTGTCCGGCTTATTACTTGGCTGTTCCGGCTTTTGGACGGGTTGTTCGGGATTTTTATCTGGTTCGCCCGGTTGTTCCGGCTTTTCATCCGAACCACCGGGATTTTCATCGGGATTTTCCGGTGGTTGGCCCGGCTGTTCCGGCTTTTCATCCGAACCGCCGGGATTTTCATCGGGATTTTCCGGTGTTTGGCCCGGCTGTTCCGTCTCGTTTTCCTTTATCGTCAACGTTGTCAGTGCCTGTCCGTCGGTAAAGCGAATCGCAACTGTATGGTCACCTACGGCCAACGTTTTGATATATTCTGGTTTGAATGTGATAATCGTGGAACCGGGCGTGGCGATGTAATGCTCTTTTGAAAGTTCGGTTCCGTCCACCAATACGCTGACAAATTTGTCGAGATTGCCATCCACCCTGATGGCCACGTCCGTGTCCGTATCAGTCGCGATGGTCTGGTCGGCGCCCTCGAGGATGGAAATGGCGGGTAACGGCTTCAAAGCGGCAATCGCCGAATCAATCGCCGCCGCGTATCCGTCCACGACATCTTGTTCCCGGAAGTCCTTTCCACGGATGACTGCTCCTATCGCGGCCTCCACCTCGTCAAAATTCGTGTAACCTCTCTTGTCCAATGCGTTCGCCCTGGCAATGGCCGCGTCCACCGCGCCATAATCCGCATCAGAAAAGGACACTTGCCCGTTTGTATTATTGCTTGATATATTGTCATAGGACGGCAATCCGTTCGCGGTAATGGTACCGCCGACCTGGACGTTGTTTCCAGAGGAAATGCCTCCGTCCCCGACTTCCGTCGTGCCACCGCTGATGACGATGTCGCCATTGGCACGAATGCCGGGCACACCTAAATCGCCGGGAGAAACGACGGTCGAATCCGTCATCGTCAGATTACCGGTTCCTACAAGGATGCCGCTGAATTGTGGGGCGGACGTGCATGTCAACTCGGAAGCGGAAATTTCCAGGTCGCCATTTGGACAATAAACACCTACGTCGGCCGCGGATTCGGCGGTAACCGAGGAATCCTTGATAATCGTATCCTTCTCCACGTAAAAGGCCGGCCAGTATCCTTTGGCGGTCAGGTTCGAAGCGTCCGTGACCGCAAGATCCGTACAAGAAAGGCCGTTGCGATTTATGGATTCTGTACTTACGGTGGAATTGGAAATGGTGATTTTTTCATTTGCCGACAAAGCCAGCCCTCTCTCTGTATGCACGTTCACGTCAGAGCCATTTACAATTTCCAGGTTCCCGCAGGATACCGCGTAATGTTCTGCCGCCGGGATGGCGAGCTTGCTGCCGGATATTTTCAAAATACCGCCCCCTACCGCGATTCCCGCGTCCACCGTGTTCATGGTGACGGTGGAATTGTCGGAAATCGTAAGGGAGGCTGCCCCCGTGGCGTTAATCCCGGTGCTTTGGGCATATTCGCCGGAACTGGTCGGCATGTTGATTTCTATCCGGGAATTGCTGATTTGGTTCTCGCCCCCGCAAATATAGATGGCATAGGCACTGACATCCTGGTGCAAATCGTCGAAGGTGATTTGCAGGCTTGCATCCCGGACGTCCAGCCCGCCGTCGTCAATGCGGATTCCGCAACGGGAAATGCTCCCGAGTTCCGGAACCTGGTTCGCATGGATGGAAAGGCTTCCGCCGCCCGTCCCCTTTATTTGAAACGAACTGTTGCCCCAAATGCCGAAATGGGCGTCAATGGAGTTTTGTCCGACCAGTTCCACGACCACGCCTTGTTCATGGATTTCAATACCATATGTAAGCGTGTCTCCGGCAGTGCCCGCGTTGATGGTTGCATTGTCCAGCGTCAATGTCTTCGTGCCTGGGTCGAATTTGGCCGTGCCATTCCCGCAGGTTAACGTATAATCCTGCTCCAGAAGAATGTTGGTTCCGTTCACCATGATGGGTTTGGTATCCGCAAAAACTGTAATGGGCTGCAACATGCAAATATAGCATACGGCCAGAAACAAGGAGAGTGATTTTTTCATTGCTTGCATTTTCGCGTTCCTTTCTTTGTGTGGCTTAGCAGTCTGTTCATATGTCTTAAATTTACGGATTCCTTTCACACCCGTGCAATTACTGCTTAGACATAGTGTACTATATCTGGGTGAAAGAAGCAACTCTTTTTAGGAAATGGCTTGCGGCATTTTCTATGAGCACTTGGCATCTGTTTTTTAGATGCTTTTGCGTGAATGGACTCCGCGCATCTTGGCGCGGGGCTTCTTTATTCCCGCGAGCAACGAGCCAAAGTCATGCTTGCATGACCTTGGCGACTGCCGCGAGGGTGCAATACCCCGCAGCTTGCTGCGCATTCAAGCTATGATGCCCCGTAGCTTGCTGCGGGGTATTTCACTCATCGCCGCATTTAAATTTGTTTTTGATTATGGGCTTATTATTGCATGGAGATAAGGAGTCGGAGGGCGTAAGTCCCAAGGAATACCGGGAGCGGGCGAGGAACGTGGATGAAAAGGATTCAGTTTGAATTAAGCAAAATAAACTCAATTTACGATTGAAATTAAGCGCCGGATTTGTTATTTTTAAAAGATAGAAATATCGCCAATGGGAGGGCTTCCAGTCTGCGGAGTGGCCGTCTGATTGGCGGCACGATAATTTCAATCAAAGGCAAGGAGGAAATGGGCGATGAGGCAATATGAGACATTTGAATTGGCATTTTCCGGCACCGCGCCGGAAGGCGGCGAGGCGCAGGTGAATTTGGACGCGGTGTTCACGAACCAAGGGACAAAGATTTCCGTGAAGGGCTTTTATGCCGGAAATGGTACGTACAAGGTGCGCTTTTATCCGGAGGCGGCCGGCCTTTGGCAGTGGAAGGTAAGCGGCGTGGTCGAGGCGTCCGGCGAGGAAGAGTGCGTGGCGGCGGAAGGGACGCTGCCGTTGCAAAACGGGAAATGGCACGTCGGGCGCGGCATCGTGCATGCGGACGGATTGCATTTTAAATATGCGGACGGCAGCAGTTACAAACCGTTCGGGACGACGATTTATGCGTTGGTGCACCAGGAGAAGGCGTTGATTGACCAGACGATGGAGACGTTGAAGACGGCGCCGTTTAACAAGGTGCGTTTTTGTGCGTTTCCCAAGCATTATGATTACAACCACAACGACCCGGAACATTTTGCCTTTGAAAAGACCGACGGCAAATGGGACGTGCATCGTCCGTGCTTTGCCTATTGGGACGCGCTGGAGGAGCGGATCCGCGAACTGGACGGGCTGGGAATCCAGGGCGACTTGATTTTGTTCCATCCATATGACTGCTGGGGATTCGCCGAGCTGGATGAAGAGGAGTGCATGGTGTACCTCGACTATTTGTTGCGCCGTTTGTCCGCGTACCCGAACCTTTGGTGGAGTTTGGCCAACGAGTATGACTTGATGGAACATTTTGAATTGCAGTGGTGGTATGATTTCGCGAAATTTATTGCGGAAAACGACCCGTACCATCATCTGCTTAGCAACCACAATTGCATTCCCTATTGGGACTTTGCCGAGGAGCATACGACGCACTGCTGCATCCAGGACACCTGCGTGAAACAAGTACCGAATTTGCAAAAAAAATATGGCAAGCCGGTCGTGTTTGACGAATGCTGCTACGAGGGCGACTTGCAGTATCCCTGGGGCAATATTTCCGCGCGGGAGATGACGGAACGTTTTTGGACGGCGGTCACGCTGGGTGGGTATTGCACGCACGGCGAAGTGTTTGAAAACGAGGATGAGGTACTATGGTGGGCCAAGGGCGGCACGCTCAAGGGCGAGAGCCCGGCCCGGATTGCCTTCCTTCGTTCCATCGTGGAAGAACTGCCGGGCAATCTGGAATTCGTTCCCGGACAAATGGCTGCGATGTCCTACGGGCAATTGAAGGAAATGGAAAAGAATCCCGAGATGTTAAAAAATCTTCCGGTCATTGCCAGGGGAATGGTGAAAATGTCGGAGAGTCGTTTCGAGGCCTTCATCGAGCGGCATAGTGAGACACTCGGACATTGCGGCGAGGAGGCCTACCTGCGTTATTTTGGCAGGGAATGCAATGGTCGTGGCATCATGGAACTGCCAGAGACGGGCAACTACGAGGTGGAGGTCATCGACACCTGGGAGATGACGCGCGATAGGGTGAAAAGCGGTGTCAACGGCAAAGTGGAAGTGAAACTTCCGGGCAGGGAAGGCATGGCGCTGCTTGCCCGGAAGATTGGATAAAAAGGCCGCGTACGTTGGCGCATGGATATTGATTGACAAAGCGTAATCGTGGACACCCTAATGGGCCGTGTCCACGATTACGATGCTGGAGTCTCCTTTTCGGGCTTGTTCAATCACCGCGGCGGCAAGTTTTTGGAAACTGTCAAAAGATGACGAGGCTCCGGTTAGGGCATCGTACTCACCGTTTCCTTGTCCCTCCAAAAGCTGGCCGGCGTAATAGCGGGTGTATTCGTTCGGGTACGTGCCGTTCACATGCAGCATGTTCTGCATGTAGGCGTTATCCCAACTCTTGATGAAACCGCTGGCGTTTTCTGCATTGTATTCTACGGAAACGATGTTTCCGCCTTTGACGATAATCGTGATATATTCTTTCCAACCATGGCTGTATTCGGAAGCCTGGGCGGTGTAATAGCCATCTTGAAGACTTGTGTTACCGCCACAGGCTGTCAGTAGCAGTGATAATAGCAGCAGGACTACGACAAGTGCTTTTTTCATTTATCATGTTCCTCCTTCAAAACAAATTTTTTCACCTGGAACTGGAGGTTTTCGGCTTCCTTTGCCAGCAATTCGCTGGACTGTTCCGTTCCGCCGGCACTTTGCAGGTTCCGATTGGCAATGTCGGAGATGGCGTCAATCCGTTCTTCCATGAGGGATAGCGCGCTTTCCTGTCCTTTCACCGCGATAACCAGCCGGTTCGAGATGTTGCTGATTTGTGAGGACACGGAGGAAATGGCTTGCAATGCCTCGGCGGTGTTGGATGTCATTTCCACACCGGTCTGAATGATGGTCTTGGTGTTGCCTGCCATTTCCACCGCGCTTTTTGCGGCTTGCGCGCTTTTCGTGGCCAATTGCTTAACTTCGTTGGCCACCACGGCGAAGCCTTTTCCGGCAGTTCCGGCCCTGGCGGCTTCCACGGAAGCGTTGATGGCCAGAATGTTGGTCTGGAAGGCGATGTCCTCTATGGCCTTGGCAATCTTGGTGATTTCCTGCGCGTTATCGCTAATGTTGCCCATGGCGTCGGAGAGGGCGGACATCTGGGTGTTGGCATCCTGGATGCGAACAGTGATTTCTTCTGCCTTGAACCGGGTTTGGTCACTGCTTTCGCTGACATTGCCAAGCTGTTCCTTTACATGCCCCACTTCGTGGACCAGTTCCCGGGTAGACTGATTTTGCTCAAGCGAGGCCTGGTGCAACTGGGCGGATTGACCGCTTAATTCTTCGGCCATGGCCGCGAGCCTGGTCGCGGCGGCCCGGAAACCGAGCATCGTTTCATTCATGGACAAGACAATGGTGTTCAGGCTGCCCTCAATCAAGGAAAAGTCACCTTTATAATCTACTTGTGGTTCAATACACAGGTTGCGTTCCGCGATTTGCGTCAGCACCTGCTGAATGTCCGATATGTATCGATTGACACTTTCCACGGTGGCATCCAGCGTTCGGGTCAAAATTTCCAGTTCGTCCCCGGAATGGACGGGGAGAACCTCCGTGTGCAAATCGCCGTCGGATAGTGCCACCATCCGTCCGGTCACGCTCTTGACCGGGCTGGAAATGGAGCGGGACAAGCGCAGCACAAGTAAAATCGAGATGATCAATACCGCCGCGGTCGCCAGTACCGCCACCAGCATCGCCGCGGTGATTAAGTGGTTATAATCGGACTTTGGCACTTGGATGACCAGTGACCATCGTGTACCGCGGATGGGAGAATACGCCACGAGGGTATCCTCCCCGTCGATGGAGAATTCCGTCGCGCCGGTCTCGCCGGTGACTATGCGGTCAAGAGAATCTTGGTTGCCATGGTTAAGTTGGGCAAAGGAGGTTCCGTCAAGAGCCAATGACTGTTCCGGATGGCCGACGACGATGCCGTCCCGGTTAATCATGTAGGCGGTACCATTCTTACCCAAGTTGATGGCGCTGATGACGTCGTCAAGGGCGTCGTATTTGTAAACGCCGACCACGTATAGGGCCGTCTTGCCATTTTCCTTCACGGGCATTCCCATCATGATGCCCAATTTGTTTTGAAAGGTGGTGGACGTGTGGATGGTCAGGTTGTCCGTCGCTTTAAGGGATGCGAAGAAACCGGCGTCCAAATTTTGCGGCGCGGCATCAAGTCCCTGGATCAACTTTCCCTCCAGGTCATATAGGGCAATCGTATGTAACTCGTAAATTTCTGCAGCTTCGATTAAGACGCTTTCGCGGTTCTCATGGGTTTTTGCGGCGTCAATTTGGGCTTCTCCGGCCTCGTTGGCATTGATGGCGATTGGCAGGCGGGAATCTGCCGCAAGGGTCATCATTCGGTCTGCCAGCATGTGGATGTTGGCCTCCATCGTCTTGGCGGACTGCCGGGCCATGGGTTGTAAACTGTCCAGCAAGATGCTGTTTGCCAGCGAGTGCATGGAAAGAGCCATAATCACGCAACAGATAACTACTAAAATTAAAATGTTAAGAGTCGTGTTTTTTAATATCCTTCCGTTGAGGCTTTGTCTCGCTTTACGGTTGGAGCGAGGCTTTGCCTTTTTTGTTGTCAAGTTCATGTTCTCTCATGTCTCTCCTTTTCTTGATGATTCTTTGAAAAATCCCGCGATACAAGAATAAAAGCCTGCTCGAATAACTGGAAAATCAGACGGATTGATTTGATTTTCCAATGGCGAATAGACTTTAACCAAGTATATCATAGATCACTTGCAAAAAAAAGTCTTTTTTACAAAATATGGGTTATTTGGGGCGTTTTGTAAATCGCCTCTTTGTTTTTGGGAAAATTGCGATAGAATTCATATTGACTTTTCATGGAAATAGAACTATAATTTTGGCTGAAACAAACAAAAAAATAGGGAAATCAATAGAATTTTCAGGCGAAACAACCAATAAGGAGGAGGGTATTATGAACACGAAATTGTCGAGGCGTAATCTCTGGGCGTACCCGGTCGGCTCAATCGGGCGCGACATGGCGGTGGGGATGTTTTCAGGCTACCTGCTCACGTACGTTTTGTTTACAAAGAACCTGACGGGCGCGCAGTTCGCGGCGCTTAGCGTCATCATGATGGCGGCGAGGATTTTCGACGCGTTCAACGACCCCGTCATGGGCAATATCATCGAGGCCACAAGGACCCGGTTTGGAAAGTTCAAGCCATGGATCGCGATTGGGTGCGTGCTGAGCATCGTGGTCATTATTTTTTCTTTTACCAACCCGTTCCAGGGGTGGACTTACGTGGTGACGTTCGGTATCCTTTATTTTGCTTACAGCATCGTCTTCACGATGAACGACATCGCTTACTGGGGGATGGTGCCGGCGTTGGCCAGGCAGGCGCAGGATCGCAACCGGTTGACGTCGCGTACCGTGTTCTTCGCCGGCGTGGGACAGTTTTTGGCGGGAATCATCGTTCCCACCTTCACGGCAGGTTCGATGGTCATCGGGGGTAACGCGATTACGGCCTACCGGGTGGTTTCCATCGTGATATGCTCCTTGTTTTTTGCCTTCCAAATGCTTACCGTGTTATTGGTCCAGGAGGACAACCCGGATCAGACGAAGGCGGAGCCGGTCAGCCTGCGCAAGATTTTCCAAACGATCCGGGGCAATGACCAGCTCGTGTGGTGCGGGTTTTGCTTTTTGGTTTTTTCCATCGGGCAGGTATTGCTCGGCAACGGCCTTTCCGTCAGTTATTTGTACTTTTCGTTTGGCTATAATGGATTGCTGCTCTCCATTTTCAGCATCCTCGGGAATCTGGCGGGGGCAATCTTGATGATACGGTTTGCCGCGCTTTCCGAGCGGCACAATCGGAACCAGCTCATGCTGGGCGGGACGGTGATGTCGGTGGCCGGTTATTTCGCCATGCTAGTCATTGGCCTGGCGGTTCCGTCCTCGCTTTTGACGGTGAAGTTTTCCTTGCTGGTCGTGAGTAATTTGTTCGCGTTTTTGGGGCAGACGCTGGTTTACTTGCTGCTCATGATTTGCATCGCGAACACGGTGGAATATAACGAGTGGAAGACGGGCAGGCGGGAGGAGGGAATCATTTTTTCCGTCAGGCCGTTCATGACGAAGCTGGCCAGTGCCATCGCGCAGTTCCTCGTCATGATGATTTATCTTATTGTCGGGGTGCGTTCGGTCACGAACCAGATTTCCGATTGGGAAAATGCCGCGTCAGCGGGGCGTTGCACGATGGAGGAAAAGGTGGTTGAGATTGAACGCTTGCTGGCGGAGGTTCCCGCGTCAAGGACGAACGCCCTGCTTGTTTGCATGACGATTTTGCCGATTCTGTTTTTGCTTGTTGCTTACGCGATATATCGGAAGAAATACATTATCACGGAAGAATTCTATGAGAAAATAACCGGGGAAATTTCACGTTAGGAGGGAACGACATGGAGAAAAAGACGAAGCTGGCCGCCTTGGGAGGAACCCTGGCGGTATCGGCGGCCGTTTTGGGGGCGGGGGATTTTTTCTACCGGCTCTGCCTGACCCAGACGGTGGACAAGACGAAGATATTTTCCGCGCCGCACAACCGACCGAGCGACGACGTACCGCCGTCCACGGTGAGCCGGGACATGGAGTGGCTTTCCAAACAAGAGACGGAGGAACGGACGATTTATTCCGAGGACGGGTTGCGCCTGCGGGGCATTTTGCTGAGGAATCCGGCGGGAGGATCGTGGGCCATCCTCTGCCACGGGTATACGGGGCATGCCGAGGAAATGGCGGACTTTGCCCGTGAATTTTACGGGCGGGGATACCAGGTCTTGATGCCTGACGCGCGCGGCCATGGCAAGAGCGAGGGCGACTACATCGGGATGGGCTGGCCGGACAGGCGCGACATCGTTTGCTGGGCCAGGCACCTGGCCGACGGGGAAGGAGCAAAGGACATCGTGCTTCTGGGGATTTCCATGGGCGGTGCCATGGTCATGATGGCCTCGGGCGAAAAGCTGCCGCCGCAGGTCCGCGCCATTGTCGAGGATTGCGGTTATACTTCCGCCTGGGATGAATTTCATTACCAGCTGAAAATGTTGTATCACCTTCCATCGTTCCCGCTGCTGCACATGATGGACATGTTTGCCAGGAGGCGGGCGGGATACGGCCTGAAGGAGGCCAGCGCCTTAAAGCAGGTGGCGAAATGTAAAGTCCCCATGATGTTCATTCATGGCAAAAAGGATTCCATGGTGCCGTACGAGATGCTGAAGCCTTTGTACGAGGCGGCAAACTGTCCGAAAGAATGTCTCGTGGTAGAACAGGCGGGACATGGGGAGTCGAGGCAGGCAAAGCCGGAGGAATATTGGAAAAGGGTGTTCGCGTTTTTGGGGAAATATGTGAATCCGATTGCGAAGTGATAATGGTTATGCTATAATCAGTAAGGTGAATTGAATAAACCGTATTGGGCTAAAGAAGAGGTGTTAAAAACAATGGACAAAGAGAAGAGAAGCAAATATGCGGAAATTTTGCTCAAGGCATACCAAAATAACGCATTTAAAATTGTATGGAGCGCATCGGGATATTCGATGGTGGTCGATTCCAAGAAGAAGGATTTGTTTCCAGAAATAAAAGAAAAAGAGTTTGTAGAGTATGCTTTTTCTGTTATAAAGATTATTGTGGACTTGGTGGAACAAGAAGCGATTGATGAAAAAAACGAATCTGATTTAGAGGCCGCCAGATTTATTTTGGACAGAGAACCTGGGTTAAAGAATCATCTTTATATAAAAAGAAATAGCAAAATAGATTGCTTTAAACGGTTAGAGTGTGAGATTATCAGCCATAGAAATGAAGAAGAACCGATATGTGTAGAGGCAACATCGGCTATTGTGAAAGTTATAGTTGAAAAGAACGAGGAAGATATTTCTTATATGTTTGAAACTTCCATAAGGGATTTGAATGATATAATCGGGGAATTGACTGAATTAAAAAAGAGGATGCAAATGATAGAAACGGGGAAGTAAAATGACAGAACTTTTAGAGAAAATATCTGAAAAAAACATTCCAGAGATACAATATACATATAAGAAAAAGAATGATTGGATGAAAAGAGAGTATGAATCTGGTCTAAAATTGGATTGCAAGACATATAATAGGGATATGAAGCGAAGTATTGTATTTTTACAAAATGATGCCGTAGGTCATCAGAAAATTGAACAATATATGAAAAAAATTGCAAAAAAATTTGACCGGATACAAGTTGATGAAAGGAAATTAAGCGGTATGCCTGTCGTGAAAAATACCAGAATACCGGTCAGTCTTATTGTCGCGTGCTTAAAAGATGAAATGTCTATTCGGGAGATTTGTGAGGAATACAGATTAACATGGGCGGATGTAGAGGAAGCCATGGAATATGTGATAGAAATTCTGGATGCGCCATATCAGGAAGGTCGGGAATGAAAATACTGTTAGATGAAAATATCACACAGAAATCAGTCTTTGTTTTAGAAAAATATGGACACGATGTGATTCATGTGCTAAATAGATTTGAAGCCGGTAAAAGCGACGAGGATGTATTTAAATTAGCATTGCGGGAGAAGCGTGCACTGATTACGTTGAATGGCAAAGATTTTGTGGTTTTGATTCCACCAATGTCGGACTTGGAATTGCACTATGGACTGGTTTGGTTACGAGGGTTTCAGGTTACAAATAAAACATATGAGGATGTCATGGATGTGATAGGGATTTTTTTGAAAAACAAAGAATCCATAAAAAATGCATATTATGCCGTAAAGAAGAAAGAGGGTTCTTATGAAATAGTCCGACGCTATCCGAAAGTGATATAGGTGCTGATTGAATGATAGGTGTCATACCCGGTTATAGAGAAAATCTATAGCCGGGTATATTTTTATCGTATTGGACATTTTAAACCTACTATGTTAGTATGAATACGGAAAGGACAAAGTATATGGAGGATGAAAAAATGGCAAATAATCATGAAATTAACAAAGGGATTGATATTAGGGATTCTAAGAACTGGGGATTTGAGACGAGGCAGTTACATATAGGGCAGGAGCAGGCCGATCCTGCGACGGACGCGAGGGCGGTTCCGATTTATGCCTCGACATCGTATGTGTTCCATGATTCACGGCATGCGGCCGACCGCTTCGGCCTGCGGGACGCGGGAAATATTTATGGGAGGCTGACAAATCCCACGCAGGACGTGTTCGAGCAACGCATCGCCTCTTTGGAAGGCGGCGTGGCGGCACTGGCGGTGGCGAGCGGAGCGGCGGCCATCAGTTACACGTTCCAGGCGTTGGCGAAGGCGGGGGAGCACATCGTGGCCTCCAAGACGATTTATGGCGGGACATACAATCTGCTCGCCCATACGCTTCCATTAACGAACAATATCAGCACGACGTTCGTCGATTCGGAGGTGGAAGGTTCGTTTGCGGCGGCCATCCAGGAGAATACGAAAGCGATTTTCGTGGAAACGCTCGGAAATCCCAATTCAAACTTGGTGGACTTGGAGGAGTTGGCCAAGGTGGCGCATGAACATGGTATCCCATTGGTGGTGGACTCCACGTTCGCGACCCCGTACCTGATTCGCCCGATAGAATATGGGGCGGACATCGTGGTACATTCCGCGACGAAGTTCATCGGAGGACATGGCACGGCGATTGGTGGCGTGATTGTCGACGGCGGGAAATTTGACTGGAAGACTTCCGGGAAATACCCTTGGATTTCAGAGGCAAATCCGAGCTACCATGGCATTTCTTTCGCGGACGCGGTGGGCGCGTCGGCTTTCGTGACATACATCCGGGCTATTTTGCTGCGCGATACCGGCGCGACGCTTTCCCCCTTCCATGCGTTTGTGTTCCTGCAGGGGCTGGAGACGTTGTCGCTTCGCGTGGAGCGTCATGTGGAAAATGCGTTAAAAATCGTGGAATATTTGGCGAGCCATCCACAAGTGGAAGCGGTGCACCACCCCTCGCTTCCAAGTGAGCCGAGCCACGAATTGTATCGGAAGTATTTGCCGGACGGCGGCGGATCCATTTTCACGTTTGAAATCAAGGGGGATGGGAAGACCGCTCAGAAGTTCATCGACAATCTGGCGATATTTTCCCTGCTGGCAAACGTGGCCGACGTGAAGTCGCTCGTCATTCATCCGGCGACGACCACGCACAGCCAGTGCACGGAGGAGGAGCTTCTCGACCAGGGCATCAAGAAAAATACCATCCGCTTGTCGATTGGCGTTGAGAAGGTGGGGGATTTGATTGCGGCGCTTGACGCGGCATTTGAGGCGGTAAAATAGATATTATTATAGATAGGCATCATGATAGATAAGCATTATGATTGAAATAAGCGTTCCATCAAGAAGCAGGGTTGTCGAGAGTGGATATTTCACGACAACCCTTTCGTTCGTTTTTCGTGTTGACACAGTTATAGGGAAATGCATAGTTCCATGTCCCCCATGGTTTTTACGTGGAACGTGATTCGCCACCGCACTTCCTTGACGGGCGTGAAATGCAGGGCGGAGCAAGCCATGTGGCGGCCGGGGACGGGGCTTTTCCCGGTTAGGAAGACGGCCGTCGGGCCGTCCGCGCCCGCACTGGTTCTGGAAGGACTTTTGCCGCCGTTTCCCGGTTCGCCCGGCTCTTTCTTACGCGGGGAATCCCCTTGCGACTGGTCGCAGACATAGAGCACGTTCTTCTCAATTTCCGGCGACACGCCGTAAGAAAGCGTCTGCGCGTGTTCGGGATAGCACATGTCCTTTTCTCCAATCTCATCGAAGCTTTGCCAAAACTGTTCGCATCCATATAAGGTTAACACATACTCCTGCCCGGTCGCCGGGTGCGCGGTCTTGATTTCCGTGGGAAATGTCTGGGTCGCGTCGGTCGTAAAATAACCCGTGGTGACAGAAATTTCGCGGGCGTGCAGTATGAGGGAAAGCTGCCGCGGCGTACACGTCGGGGGCTGCTTCCGGTAAAAAGACAGCCGTTCAAAATGCCAGCAAAGCATCCGGTCGCACCCATAGGCGGCCATCAATTTTTCCGCGTCTTCGTCATTGCACCAAGTCTCGACGGCTTCCTCCGCTTTTTGGGCCTCCGCTTGTAGAAATTCCACGGGATACCATAGGATGGAGCCAAAGGCCCGTGACCGCAGCGGCTGCCCGTCAAGGCACAGGTCGGCCGAGAAATCCTTGCAGGCCGGGTTGTCGGCTTCCATCTCTTCATAATCCTCGTGTGTTTTCAAAGAAAGCCGCCGCTTTCGGTTCCATTTTTGGAGGAAGGCCTGCATGTCCGATATCGAAAAATGGGTGCAGACGTCCATCACGACGGTGGAGTCGTTATAATAAATCGCCGGGATGAAAAGTTCGTTTGCACCCCAGGAAAAGGTGTAGTTGACGGGAAGCTTGGCCAACTTGTCCTTGGATTTTCCCTTGCCCCAGATGTTGCCGTTTTGAGTGTCATATACGTCCATGTCGTTTCCTCCTGGTATATCGGCGCGTCCATTTTTAGACGGACCGGCTGAATAGTGACTATTTTGTTGCAATCCGCGGCCGGTTGAACCGTGAACTGTAACCATTTTACAGTAATGCCATAAGAAAAACAAGGGAGGGAAGGACGCCCTGCTATTGGGCGGGAACATGACGGAAATTGCCGCCCCGTTTGCGGTGTTTTTAAACAAGGATTCTCATAATTATTTAGAACCCGACCTCTCCATTTGCGCCGTACTGCCCTCTGTACACCGACGTTAGCATCAATGAACAGACGGCGTGCTGCCTTCTGTACATCAACGTCATAGTTTTCCGATAAACCTCGTCCCCACTTCTTTCCCTTCGACGATGTCATAAATCCGCTCGGGGTGTTTCCCGTTCGTAATCACGGTCTCGATTCCCTGGTTTATCGCCAGCGTGGCGGCTTGTAATTTCGTCTTCATGCCACCCGTCCCGCGCCTGGAGCCGGCGCTTCCCGCAGCTTGGTACAAGCTTTCGTCAATGTGCTCGATCTTGGAAATCAGCCGGGCATCGGAAAACAGCCGCGGATCCTTGTCGTATAGGCCCTCGATGTCGGAGAGGATGATGAGCTTGGAAGCCTGGCAAAGTACCGCCACGACCGCTGAAAGCATGTCGTTGTCTCCAAACAATCTTTCCTCGGACTCGATTTCCGAATAACTGACGGAATCATTCTCATTTACCACGGGAATCACGTTCATTTCCAAAAGGGAGTTAAACGTGTTGATGAGGTTTTCTTTCTTGTCCTCTTTCTCGATGTCCTCCGCGTTTAACAAAATTTGGCCAATCGTCTTGTCATAATCGCCGAAAAACTTGTCATATAGGAACATGATCCGGCATTGCCCGACGGCGGCGGCCGCTTGTTTCAGGCGCATGCTTTCCGGCTTCGTCTTCATTCCCAGCTTGTGCATGCCCACGGCGATGGCTCCGGAGGACACCAGAATCACTTCGTAGCCCTTGTTCTGGATGTCCGACAAGACGCAGGCGAGCTTGTCGAAGGCCTTGAAGTCGCTAAGGCCCATTTCGTTCGTCAAGGTGGAAGTTCCGACCTTGACCACGATTCGATTATGATAATGTGTCATGTTTTCTACCTCGGTTTCTTGAATTTTTTTGTCTTTTCGTTTATTATGATACCAGGGGTCAAAAAATCATGCGTTCCATGCTTGCATGGAAAAGCATGACTATGGAACCCGCAAAACACCGAAAAGTAGCCATTTTCCGTAGGGAAATGAGCGGATTTGAGGTGTTTTAGAGTTGAGCCGCTTCGTTTTGAGCGGCGATACGAGCAATAAGCGGAGCGCTTGCGAGTCGGTTTGCACCGCAAACCGAAAGCGTGGGAGCACGTAGTGCGGAGCAACTCGTGGGTATCATGGGGTCAAAACGTGTTTTAACCCCAACATCTTATTATGAAAGATGGCAAATGCTGAAAATAATTTTCCGATTGAAAGAATATCACCATGTGGGAAAAAAGTCAATCTTTTTAGGATGAAATATTGAACGGGGTGACGGTATGAAATTATTATATGCGGAAGATGAACGTGCCATGTCGGAGGCGGTTGTGGACATACTGACGTACCACAAATATATCGTGGACGCGGTTTATGACGGCGAGGACGCGTACTTTTACGCGAAGTCGGAGCAGTATGACGGTTTGATTCTGGACATCATGATGCCGAAAATGAGCGGGCTCGAAGTGCTGGAGAGGCTGCGGCACGAGGGTTGCCGCACGCCCGTCTTGCTTTTGACGGCGAAGGCGGAAATCGAGGACCAGGTGGAGGGGCTCGACCTCGGCGCGGATGATTACCTGCCAAAGCCGTTTCCGATGGAACTTTTGCTGGCACGGGTTCGCGCCATGCTCCGCCGCAGGGAGGAGTACACGCCGAACGTGCTTCGGTGCGGGAACATCGCGCTCAACCAGCAGAGTTTCGAATTGTCGTGCGAGGGAAAGGCGGTCGCATTGCCGAGAATCGAGTACCAACTCATGGAACTGTTGATGCTGAACCAGGGGATGTTTCTCTCCACGGAGACATTGCTTTGTAAGGTGTGGGGTTACGAGACCGAGGCGGAGGTCGGCACGGTTTGGGTTTACATTTCCTATTTGCGGAAACGATTGTCCGCGCTGGGCGCAAATGTAAGCATCGTCGCGAAGCGAAACATCGGGTATACCTTGTCAGACGCATAAGATTCATATAATATAGAAGAAGGAGGCCGGTTTTTTCATAGGGTAATGCCATTAAGTCTTCTGTATATATTGACCTGATGGCATGAAATAGGTAATAGCAAGTCAAACAAGTATCACAAGATTTGAGGTAGTGAAATGATACGGACATTACAGAAAAAATTTATCGTCACTTCAATGACGGCGATTACGGTGCTTCTTCTCCTGCTTCTGGGAGCGATTAACGTGGTCAACATCCGGGTCGTCGGGAACGAAATGGACGTGGCGTTGAACATTATTGCAGAGAACGAGGGCAATGCGCAGAATTTGGCACCAAGGCCGTTGCTGGAGCCGTTGCCGGAAGACGGGGCGGGGACGCCATCGAAGGACGGGACGGAAGTGTCATCGGAAGACGGGGCCGGGATACAACCGCAGCCTCCGAAGGGACGGGAACCCTGGATGGCGGATGGATTTTCTTTCCCGGAATTATTCATGAACGGGCCAAAAAACGACGATGACATTTTTCTTTCTTCTAATTTCTTTGTCGTGCGCTTTAACGAAAATGGGCGAATCGTCTATGTGGACACGAGGCGCACGTCGGCCGTGGGGGAGTCGGAGGCGACGCATCTGGCATCGACCGTGTTTGAGGGCGGTGAGGAAGACGGAAAAGAGGGGAAATACCGTTATCGCGTGGTCAGGTCGCGGGAAAACGGCGGCACGACCATTGTCTTTTTAGATGCGTCGAGTGGAATCGTTTCATATATCCGTGTCCTTGTTCTTTCCGGCGGCGTTGGCATCGTCTGCTGGGGATTGATGCTTTTGCTCGTGACGCTGCTTTCAAAAAAGGCGATTCGTCCAATTGCGGAAAACATGGAGCGGCAAAAGCGGTTCGTTACGAACGCGGGTCATGAAATCAAGACGCCGCTCGCCATCATCCAATCGAACACCGAGGCGATGGAGCTTTATAACGGGGAAAATAAATGGAGCAAAAACATCAAGGAGCAGACGGGGCGGCTGTCCGATTTGATGCAAAACCTCCTCCTGCTCGCCCGCATGGACGAGGGCAACCTGCAAGTGTCGGTTTCACGGTTTTCCTTTAGCGAATTGTTGGAGGAAATGGTACGGGGATTCCTGCAGCCGATGGAGATGAAGGGTATTTGCCTGCAAAAAGAAATTTCGCAGGAGGTGTTCTTGTACGCCGATAAAAAGCACGTGGAACAACTGATTTCCATCTTGCTGGATAATGCCGTGAAATATACGAATCCGGCTGGACGGATTTGGATTGGCCTGCATAAGACAAATGGGAAAGTGTTGTTTCAAGTGCAAAATACGTGCGACGGACTGCCGGAGGCTGTGCCGGAGAAGCTTTTTGACCGTTTTTACCGCGCCGACGAGGCACGGACGCGGGAAAGCGTGCGGGAAGGCGAAAATGCACGGGAGAATGCGGGTGAAAGCATGGATCGCGGTGCACGGGAAGGAATTTGTAAAAGTGGCGGATATGGAATCGGGCTGTCAATGGCGAAATCCCTCGCGGGCGCGAACGGCGGAAAAGTATATGCAAAATATTTGCAGGAAAGCGAAGGAATCGTCTTTGTGGCGGAATTCAAAAACTCCCGCGGCTGATTCATGCTTTTATTCTTTATTTCCCGATGCCGTCGAGGGGAATCTGCCGTATCTCCCATGTACCGTCCGGGTGCAGCGTGACAAGCTCCGCGCCCCGTTGGGCCGTGTCGTTCTCAATGCCCGGCATCGCCAGATAATCAATGCTCATTCCATACGTGAGGCGGATTCCCTTGTATTCAAGCGACATGTTGTTATAATGGTCGTGGCCGCAAAAGACGGCCTTGGTGCTGCCAAGCTTGAGCATGCTGTCAAAGAGTTTGCTCGGGTAATCGGAACAGCACACCTTGTCAATCATTTTCTCATTGTTTTCACCAAAATAATAGGTCACCTCGTCACTGCCTTGTTCGTAAAGCTCGTAGGCGGTGCGGTATTGCTGCAGAGGGATGTGGAAAAATACCATTGACGATATTGGGCGGCCCTCTTCCTTTTGCAGGCGTTTGACTTCCTGCTCGTACCATTCGACCTGGTCGTCCCGGATGTAGTCGTAAACATTGATTCCCTCGTTCGTGTACGCGTTTGAGTCGATGAGGAAAATTGCCTGGTTCAGCGTTCCGTCGCCGTTGCGGATTTCAATCAACTGGTTGTTCCTGCCGGTAACGTCGGGCTGGGTATAGGGATACAATAGGTTCCTGGAGGTTTTGTACGATAACGATTTGTAAAGTTCGTTGAGGTCGCCCTCCGACAACGTGGCCAGGTTTTCGGTGTCATGGTTCCCGTACGTGAACGCCCAGGGAATGTCCACGTTCCGCATGAAGGCGGCAAACTGGCCCACTGGGGCCGCATTGTTTAATGACAAGGACATGATTCCCATGGGAAATGTCAAATCCCCCGTCACGATGACGAGGTCGGGCCGCGTGTACTCGATTTCGGCATACACGGCCTTCAGCGCCTTTAAGTCCTTGCGGAGAGAATAAAGGCTGCCGCCAAGGTGGATGTCCGTGAGGTGGAGGATTTTAAAGTCCTCCGTGGAGGAAACAATCGTGTAGACGCCGGTTTCCTCGTCATAGGAAATGGCATGCTCGTCGTGTTCGACCACGGGCAGCGAGTTGATGTATGGTTGCGTGTACCAGGTGTCCCTATGGAGCCTGGAGTAGCCTGAAGTGAGTACGATGACGGCCGTCACGGCGGCGATTCGCTTCGGGTTTACCGTCAGGTTTTGAAACGTGATTTTCTTCCTCAGCGTAAGGTCGTAAAGGAGCACTAAGGCGGCAAAAATGACGCAGGCGGTGAGGAAGATGTTTACAAAATGGCCGAAGGCATTTCCGGCGAGCAGGGTGATGGCGATGGCCGTCATCTGGTACGCTGCGGAGAATAAAGTCATTCCCGCCAGGTGCCTTTTTTGTTTTCGGAGCAACTCCTCGTCAAGGCTCTTGATGCGGTTTCGCACCAGCTTGTGGCATAAGAAATTTTTGATGCAGAGGTACAAGGGGACTTCCACGACGATGATGTTGGAAAAAATATTTTCCGCGAATTCATCGGGTTTGGATTTTCCAAAAAAGAGGAAGCTAAGTTCCAGCGCGATAAACATGGTGAAAATGGCGAAAAACAAGGCTATGCCGTTCAGCCTGCGTTTCGTGTACACGTCAAAAAGCGCGCGCAAATGCCGCGACTCATCCGTGTCGTGTTCGTCTGGGAAATTCGTGCCTGCCGCGTTCTCTATCCGGATGACTTTGCGGTAAACAAAGGCTCCTCCGATAAAAAGCGCGCCCGCGTAAAGCAGGACCCACGGCGCCTGGGAAGGGGCGGCAAATAAGTCATAGATGAACCAGGCCAGTTCAACCATGGCCGCCGTGGCCAGGAATGAAGCGATATATATTCTTCGAAACTGTTTCTTGAGAATCCGTTTTTCCATTTCAACCTAAATTCCTCCTGAAATTCATGTTTAAAAGTTTAAACGAAAAGAGATAAAAAAGCAATATGATATGTGCGTTTGGTTAAAATGGATGTTTGTTTGGTTTTTGCTAATGGAATTTTTGTGTGCCATGGGAAATTTTTATGAAATCAATCCTAAGTCTAAGGTTCGCTTAAGGTAGGGATGCTATGATGAACCTCGCCAAGTTGCAGGTAACTACATTCGCACGTAGGCACTCAAAGTACGAGTGCCAAGTGCTGATAAAGAAGAGGTTACGCTGCACTAGGCTCGAAAAGACCTCGCCAAGTTGCAGGTAACTACATTCGCACATAGGCACTCAAAGTACGAGTGCCAAGTGCACATAAAGAAGAGGTTACGCTGCACTAGGCTCGAAAAGACCTCGCCAAGTTGCAGGTAACTACATTCGCACGTAGGCACTCAAAGTACGAGTGCCAAGTGCTCATAGTAAGGGAGGTGTGTGAAATGCGTTTTCGCCACGAAGTGAAGCATCGGATAATTTATGCGGATTTATTGGCCCTGCGTTCGCGCTTGTCGTCCGTCCTTGCGCGGGACGCCCATGCCGTGGGCGGGCGCTATGAGGTTCGCAGTCTGTATTTTGACAATGTGGAAGACAAGGCGTTGCAAGAAAAGCTGGACGGCGTAAATTGCCGGGAAAAATTTCGCATCCGCTATTATAATGGCGACACGTCGCTAATTTTGTTGGAGAAAAAAAGCAAGATTAACGGGCTTTGCAGCAAGGCACAGGCACGGATTGACCGGGGAGAAGCGCGGGCCATCGCAATCGGTGATTTTGCGCGGGAGGGATTCGAAATCGCGGGGAGGGAGTTGCTCCGGGAACTGTGTTGCAAGATGGATTTGCAGGGATTACGGCCGAGAATCATCGTGGATTACACAAGGGAGGCGTTTGTCTACGCGCCGGGAAACGTGCGGGTCACGTTGGACTACGACATTCGGACCGGCATGGATTGCACGGATTTTTTGAATCCCGGTTGTGTCACGGTTCCAGTTCGGGACAGACCGATTATTCTGGAGGTCAAATGGGATGAGTTTTTGCCTTCCGTGGTTGCCGACCTCGTGCAGACCCCGGCCACGCGCACGGCGGCATTTTCAAAATACGCGGCGTGCCGCATATATAGTTAGCATATACGCCGAGGCACAAATGTCCGTCACGCTTTAATCAAAAATTGACGTGCCAGTACCGTGGTTTTACGATGCGGACGAAGGCATGATTGTAGAAAGGGGAAGGTAATTTTATTATGACATTTCAAGACATTTTTAAATCCGGTTTTTTAGAAAATGTGAACAGTATTTCCGTTTTGGACATGGCGATTGCCATTGTTCTCGCCTTTGGCATCGGCATGTTTATTTTCTTTGTTTATAAAAAGACGTTTGCGGGCGTCATGTATTCGTCGGGCTTCGGGGTGACGCTGATTGCCTTGACCATGATTTCCACGTTCGTCATTTTGGCGGTCACGTCCAACGTGGTGCTGTCGCTGGGCATGGTGGGCGCGCTTTCCATCGTCCGCTTCCGTACCGCCATCAAGGAACCGCTTGACATCGCGTATTTGTTTTGGGCGATTGCCGCGGGCATCGTGCTAGCTGCGGGGATGGTTCCCCTGGCGGTGTTCGGGAGCGTCGGAATCGGAGCCGTGTTGCTTCTGTTTGCCAATAGGAAGCCGCATGTGAGGCCCTATATCGTCGTGCTTCGCTGTGAAGGGCATGAGAGCGAGAAAGCCGCCATGGATTTTTTGAAAAAGCAGGTGCAAAAACATGTTGTTAAGAGTAAGACCGCCCAGAAAGGGTTCGTGGAGCTGAATGTTGAAATCCGCATGAAAAACGACGACACGGATTTTATAAACGCCCTTTCCGGCATGCCGGGCGTGGGCAGCGCGGTATTGGTCAGTTATAACGGGGAATATATGTCGTAAAAAGCGGCCGCGAAGAACGCCGGTGGCGTTCCTGATTTGATTGTAGTCGGTTCTGGCCGGGATAAATTGGAGGTAGATAATGTCAACGCATAAATACATAGACAAAATTTGTTGCGTGGCGCTTGTTTTTTCCGTGGTTTTGACCGTGGTGTTCATGAACGGGGAGAGTCTGGGCATTGTGAAGGCGTCAAGGGAAATGGGTTATGAAACGCGTTTGTTTGACACGTCCAAGGTACATGCCATTGACATCGTGATAGACGACTGGGAAGGGTTCCTTGACACTTGCAAGTCGGAGCAATATGCGCTTTGTTCGGTTGTCATCGACAACGAGGCGTGCAAAAACGTCGGTATCCGCGCCAAGGGCAACACGTCGCTGACGCAGGTGGAAAGGTACGGGAATGACCGCTATAGTTTTAAAATTGAGTTTGACCACTATGACGGCGCGCAAAATTATTATGGTCTGGATAAATTGAGCCTTAATAATATAATTCAGGATAACACGTATATGAAGGACTATCTCACGTATCAAATGATGGGATATTTCGACGTGGCCGCCCCGCTTTGCAGTTACGTTTACCTTACGGTCAACGGCGAGGACTGGGGATTGTATCTGGCCGTCGAGGGCGTGGAGGAAAGTTTCCTGAAGCGTAATTATGGCGCGAATTATGGGGAACTGTACAAGCCGGACAGCCAGAGTTTGGGCGGCGGCAGGGGCGCAGGCGCGAGGTTTGACATGGGCGAGTGGCAGCAGGAGGGGAGCGCGGGGCAGGAGGAAAATGCCGAGAGCGGAGAAAATGTAAAGAGAGGGGAAAACGACGAAAAAGAAGAAGACGCGGGAATGAATGAAAATGCCGGACGCGAATTGCCGGAGATGTCGGGAAATGGTCAGGAGCCGCCGCGGATGCCAGAAGGGCAGCAGATGCCGGACGACCAGCAAATGCCGGATGGCCAGCAATTTCCAGGTGGGCAGCAGATGCCAAACGGCCGGCAAACGCCGGATGGCCAGCAATTTCCAGAAGGGCAGCAGACGCCAAACGGCCAGCAAACGCCGGATGGCCAGCAATTTCCAGGTGGGCAGCAGATGCCAAACGACCAGCAAATGCCAGATGGCCAGCAATTTCCAGGTGGGCAGCAGATGCCAAACGGCCAGCAAATGCCAGATGGGCAGCAGATGCCGGGGGATGGGAATGGTTTTGAAAATGTATTCGAGGCCGGCTTCATGGATGGAAGCATGGGAAGCGGTGACACGTCCCTGATTTATTCGGATGACGAGTATTCCAGCTATCAGAACATTTTTGACAATGCCAAGACGGACGTTTCCGACGCGGACAAGGATCGTTTGATTGCTTCGTTGAAACAAATGAACGAGCAGGAAAATATAGAGGAAGTCGTGGATGTGGACGGTGTAATCCGTTATTTCGTGGTACATAATTTTGTATGCAATTTTGACAGCTACACGGGGATGATGGTCCATAATTATTATCTCTATGAAGAGGATGGAAAAATGTCCATGATTCCATGGGATTACAACCTCGCGTTCGGGGGATTCCAGGGCGCGCAGGACGCGACGGCACTTGTGAATGATCCCATCGATACTCCGGTATCCGGCGGGACGACAAAGTCCCGGCCGATGCTTTCCTGGATTTTCTCTAATGAGGAATATGTGCAAATATATCATGAGTATTTTGCCGAATTCATTGTCGAATATTTTGACAGCGGTTATTTTGCCACGATGATAGACGGGGTGAAGGAACTGATTTCGCCTTATGTCGAGAAAGACCCGACGAAATTTTGCACGTATGAGGAATTCGAGACCGGGATTGACACGCTGAGGGAATTCTGTCTGCTGCGTGCGGAAAGCGTGGCGGGGCAGTTGGATGGAAGCATCGCGTCCACGTCGGATGGGCAGGCGCAAAACAAGGAAAGTTTTATCGATGCGTCGGGCATCACCATATCTGACATGGGGACGATGAATGGCAGTATTGGACTGCCTGGTGGAAGTTATAAGAAGTAGATAATAGATAAATGTGCACGATACATTGCACAAACAGAACAAAAACGGAGAAATTGATTTTTTGATTGAAAAGTGTTGAGGAAAGGGGAATCTTGTTAAAATGGGATTTCCGCCAATGGAAGATGCCACTGGTTCTATGGTTTACCGAGATAACGGACACGGCAAAGATTACGGACGGTTTCAATAGGGAAGGTTTGCTGGAACATTATAGACAAAAAATTGATGGCTCCGTATTGCTTGCGGATGAAATTAATTGATTGCATCCGATTGAGAGAAAAAGTTCTGCAGATTCCAGTTCTTCCCGTTTGATTTCCCTATCCTTAAAATAATAAAACACCTCAAGCCGGTTCATTCTTTACATGCTTTGACAAAGGCGTCAAATAATGCCTGCTGTGCGGTGTTTCGTGCGCTCATGTGCTCGGGATGCCACTGCACGCCGGCGCAGAAGCGGTAATCTTTTAATTCGATGCCCTCCACGAAGCCGTCCGTGCTTTTGGCCGAGACAACCAGGCCGTCCCCGAGCTTGTCAATCGCCTGGTGGTGGATGCTGTTGACGGCGATTTTGGCAAAGGCCGTACCGGGCTTCCATGCCCCGGCATCGTTCATACAGTCGAACAATTTCGTGCCGGTGATGATTTCCACCGGATGGCAGGAGCGCGCGCGGGAAAGGAAATCGGAGTGTTTGTAGGTTTGCTTGTCCTTGATATCCTGGAAAAGCGTGCCGCCAAAAGAAACGTTCATCATCTGGACGCCGCGGCAGATTCCCAAGACGGGTTTCCCCATGTCGAGGAAGGCGGCGAGAAGCTTCGGCTCCGCCCGGTCGCGGACGGCGTTCGGCCTGCCGGTCTTGTCGGAGCGGGTTTGCCCATATAAGGAGGGCTCGACATCTGCGCCGCCCGGCAGTAACAGTCCGTCGCAGGAGGCTGCCAAACGAACCGCCTCGTCTGGATTTTCAAGCTCAATCCAGCATACGTCGGCACCGGAGCGGCGTAAGCTTTGGACATATTTTCCTTTCATGTATCTGCGAAACAAGTCGTTTCCCATCTGCGGCATGGCAATCGTAATTTGGCTCATCGCTGTAATCCTCCGGGATATGTCTAAATTCGTTTTCTTGTAACTGCGAGGACTCTGGGCAGTTACATTTCCTGATTTTATTCTAAGACGGTTTCGCAATAAAATCAAGATGGAATTTCGCCTTGAAATAGGATGGATAATATGGTATAAATATCTATAGGGCACGAGTGTGAAAAAGCGTGCATTTTGAGAGGATAATAAAAAGTATGGTTTATAGGTGGAAGCTATGATATGTGTGGAAAGAGGTTATTTGGAGCCGCGTTATGAAAATGCGGTTTGGGAGTTGCTTGTCTCGTCGGACAAAGAGTTCGTGCCGCCACTTTCCGCCCGTGGCAGTACAAGGCAGAAAGAGCTAGGCCCGGGCGCGGTCCCGGGAACGGACGTTCCCAAGGCATACTTTGAAGACATCAAAAAACAAAGCATGATTGTCGCGGTTGAGGACGCACAAAGTAATCGGGTTCTTGGCTTTCTTTCGTATATTGAGGACTTTACGCTCCCGTTTCTTTACGAGGGGCGCGAGATTTCCGTCAATTACGTGTCGACGATTATCGTGAATCCGGCGTTTCGTAATATGGGGATTACCGGAGAGATGTACGAGAAGTTGATTGGAAAAAAGGTTCCCGTCGCCACCAGGACGTGGTCTACGAACCATGCGCACATTCATATCCTTGAACGGTTGCATTTTAAATCGGTACATGTCATAAAGAATGACCGGGGGGTCGGCATTGACACTTGTTATTTTATGAAAATACCAGGGTTCCAAGGTCATGTATGACATGCTTGCATGTCAATACATGACCTTGGAACCCGCAAAACACTGAAAAGTAGCCATTTTTCGGAGAAAAGTGAGCGGATTTGAGGTGTTTTAGAGTTGCGGGAGCACGTAGTGCGGAGCAACTCGTGGGTATCAGGGGTCAAAAAACATTCTGATTCCGATATCATCTAAAGGAAGCCTGATGGTTCGCGATTTGCGTCGGCGGTTCGCGAATTGTAATGGTTTTGTTTACAAAAGGGGAAAAAGCCATGGATATGAAGCTTTCGTTTTGGAACAAGATAAAAGCGTACCGCTTGAGAAACAACGTCATCGTTCTTATGTTTTTGTCTGCCGTGTTTGTCACGTCCATTATTGTTTATTTTCAGCCCGCGTTACACGGAAACGAGCTGATTTCGGAGGTCGCCCTGGCATTTTTCACTTCTCTTTTGGCGACGATTTTTGCCATGTGCGCGGAGCTATACGTCCAGTACAAGACACATGAAAACGACCAGTTCTTGGAGGACATTCATATTTTTGGAATTGCAAATCTGAATAATGACAAAGAATCCCTTCTTCGCGAATTTCTTGCCGATTGTGATAAGACAATTTGGATTTCCGGTTACCGTTTGATTATGACGAATCATTTGAAATCGGACATTGCACAAGCGGTCAAGCGCGGGGCGGTGGTAACCACGCTCGTCTGCCCGCCCTGGTGCGAAGGGTTTCAGCTCGTGTATGGAAAAAACGAGAAGGTCATGGACAATTATTTTGAGGTGTTCCATGCGATTAGCGCCGCCAGAACGGACAGGAGCAAGGATTTCCCGGTTTTGTTTACGAAAAAGCCGCTGTTTTCCGATACTTACAAGGTCGACCAGCGTTTGGTGACGGGACCGTACATGCATAACAAGGACGATGAATATCACCGTATCATGGCAAAGGATTTCTTCTCCTATAACTTGGTCAAAAAGAGTAAGTTGTATGACCTTGTCGAGAGTGAATATCGGGTTTTGTGCGCCGAATCCTATCTTAAACTAAATTGGGACCGGTTTGACGAGGCATATCGGCAATATTGCGAAAGTGACTGGCGGGAGGAGGAAAAAATCAAGGCGTTCCAGGATGCGTGTGATTTTTATGAAGGAGAGGTGGTTCTTTTATGAAGTACGATTTTACGACAATTGTTGACCGTTCAGGTTGCGGTTCGTCAAAATGGGACGCGGTGAAGGGCGCGTCCACGGAGTGGGTGCCGTTGTCGGTGGCGGACATGGAGTTTGTGACGGCTCCACCCATCCGGGAGGCGCTAAGGCGCGTGGCCGACGAGTATGTCCTAGGCTACACGCGGCCGACGGACGCGTATTACGAGGCGGTCTGTTCGTGGATGAGGCGGCGGCACGACTTCGAGGTGAAGAAGGAGTGGATTGTCAACACGCCGGGCGTGGTCAACGCGCTGGCGGTATTGATTGACGCCAACACGAAGCCGGGGGAGTCGGTGCTGATCTTGACCCCGGTGTATTACCCGTTTGACATCACGGTGGTATCAAAAAGCAGGAAAATCGTGTACAGCCGTCTCAAGAACCATGACGGACATTACGAGATTGATTTCGTGGATTTGGAACGGAAGGCCAAAAGGAAGGACGTGACGGCTATTCTGTTCTGCAACCCGCACAACCCGGTGGGGCGCGTGTGGACGAGGGAAGAGCTTAGGCGCGTGGCGGACATTTGCTGTGACAACGGCGTGTTCATCATTGACGACGAGATTCACAACGACCTGATCATGCCGGGCCACGAGCACACGGTGACGGCGAATGTAAGCGACAAGGTCAAGGACAACATTGCGGTCTGTACCGCGCCCAGCAAGACGTTTAATTTGGCCGGGCTGCAATGCTCCAACATCATCATCCCGAACGGGGCCGCGCGGACGAAGACATGGCTGTGCGCGATGTGGAACATGGACACGTCGTTAAATATTTTTGCCTACACGGCGTGCATGGCGGCTTACAATGAATGCGAGGAATGGCTTGAGGAATTAATTGGCGTCGTGCATGAGAACGCAAAGCTGGTCAAGGACTTCATGGCCGAGTATTTCCCATGCGTGCGGGTGAGCCCGTTGGAAGGGACGTACCTGATTTGGCTGGACATGCGCCGTCTGGGATTGACGCACGTGGAGATGCGCAAAATGTTGGAGAAGCACGGTATTTTCCTTGATAACGGGGAAGTGTTCGGCATTGCCGGAAGAGGGTTCCAGCGGATTAACCTGGCATGCCCGAAGACCACGCTGTTGAAAGCGTTGGAGCGATTCAAGGAGGGCATGGAGGAGGTTTACGCCGACTGGAAGGAGCATGGCAGGCCATACCACAAGACGCTGAAAAAGGGGGACAGGCTGGAGGGCTTTGTCTATGATTCCGCTTACGGGACGGGCAGGGAGCTGACGGAAGCCACGAGCGGGGGCAAGTCCACGCTGCTTGTGTTTTCAAGGTATTATGGATGCGACATCGCCGTCCTGATGCTGAAATTGATGAAGGTGGCCGCGCCGGTGCTTGAAAAGGCGGGATGCCGGGTGAAATTCATCTTGCAGACGGACGCGGAAGTCCTGAAGAAAGTACAGAAAGACTATTCGTTTGAATTGATTGGCGACCCGCGGGCAAAGCTTTATGACCGCTACAACGTGTTCGAGGCGAAGGACACGTTAGGGCTGGTCGTCGGGGACAAGTTGTTTGACAAGCTGGTAGGGAAGGACATCAAGAAACTGTTACATATCAAGGGATTCGAAAAGTTTGCCGGTTCGCTGGTGAGCTCGGACGCGGAGAATGTCCCGCAGTCGGGAGCCAGGCAGAACCAGTTGCCGGCCTACGTCATCGTGAATGACAAGATGGAGGTCACGTACGCGCATTATAGCAGGACGATAGCCGACCTGCCGGACACGAGGGCGTTGCTGAGGGGGATAAAGGGATAATGGAAGAAGGAAAGAAGAAGTTGTTGGGCGTGCCGGAGCTGACGTGCTATGGCATCGGCAACAGCATCGGTTCGGGAATTTTCGTGTCCATGGGCGTGAGCATTGGCTACACGGGGCATTCCATCACGCTGGCGTTGGCCCTGGCCTGCGTCGTGGTGCTGTTCGCTTATGCGTACAAGACGGTCATGGCGGGCATGTTCGTGCTGCCGGGCGGGAGGTATTCGCAGGCCGCGCTCTTGCAACCGCCGCTTTTGGTCGGCGCGTCGGCGCTCACGACCGCGTTTTCGGGACTGGCGTTCGCCATGTACGCCATTTCCATCGTGGAATATGCGGCCACCGTGGTTCCTCAGCTCGCGGAGTACGATAAAATTATTGAAATCGCGATATTGACCTTGTTTTTTGTCACGACGTTTTTCGGCGACAAGTTCATGGGACGGTTCAACTTAATCATGGTGGTCGTCCTGATTTTCGCGTTGCTGGTGTACACGTTCGTCGGGCTTGGGCGGGTGGACTGGTCGACGGTGAACCCGGCTTCCGAGAATTATTTCAGCGGCGGGGTGGCGGGACTTTTCATGGCGGTGGCCACGATGAGCTTTGCCTGCCAGGGTTCCACGCTGCCGATTGACATGGCGGGGCAGTCGAGGAACCCTAAGCGGAGCCTGCCGATTGCCATCATGTTGTCATCGCTGATTATCTTGGTGGTGTATTGCCTGATTGGCATCGTGTCCGCGGGAATCCTGCCGATAGAGGACGTGGCGGACAAGAACCTGGGAGTCGTTGCCAAGGCCATTTTCCCCTATCCGGTGTTCGTCATCTTTATCATTGGCGGGGCCTGCTTCGCCATCGCGACTTCGCTTTACAGCACGATGGCCGGCGTCCGTTACCCGATTCTGGCCACGGTGGACGACGGGTGGCTGCCGAAATTTTTGGGAAAACGGACGGAGAAGGGGTATCCGTGGGTGATGATGTTGCTTTTGTACGCGACGTCCATCCTTTCCATTTTCGTGGACCTGGGATTGCAGGATTTAATTTCGGTGATGATGATTCCGACCATGATATTGAACACGATTAACAATATCCTGGTAGTGGGGCTGGCCCGCAAGTATCCAAAGGCCTGGGAGAAGAGCTTTTTCCACATGCCGATGGCGGCGTTTCGGGTGGTGATGGGTTTCGCCACGTTTTGTTCGTTGTTAATCACGGCGGCGCTTTTTACCACGATGGATACCAAGGGGCAGATTTTGATCGTGGTGCTGATGGTTGCCGTGTTTGGTTACTGCGCGTACCGGCTGAAGGCGGACAAGGTCAACCTGACGGACATCGGGCGGGCGAAGGCCGAGGCCGAGAAGGCGGCGATGGAAGCGTGAAAAAAGGGGGCGGGGAGTGCATTCCTGCCCTCGAACTCAAAAAAATGCAAAAAAATGAAAAAAGTACTTGCATTTTCTCCCAAGATTGGATATAATACCATTTGTGCCAAGCAATTGAACAAGGCGAGCGCGATTAGCTCAGTTGGTAGAGCACCTGACTCTTAATCAGGGTGTCCAGGGTTCGAGCCCCTGATCGCGCACTTGAAATCACTGTTTTTGAAACCGCGGGTTTCGGGGACGGTGGTTTTTATATTGCCATAGGAAACTTTTTGCTTAATAAAAAGGAGGAGCTCGAAGCTTGAAAGACTACAAAAGAATTCCGTTTCCACATTTGGTCAATTGCCGCGACTTGGGCGGTTACGCTTGCGCGGATGGAAAGTTTTTTGCTTATCACAAAATTTACCGTGCCGATGCGCCGGCTGCCCTGAACGAGGAAGAGTGGCGCTATCTTAAGGAGGAGATGGGCGTGCGTACTATCATCGACCTGCGTTCGACGGGCGAGCAGCGGATGACCCCGTACCAGGTGCCGGAAGGCATTTTGCGGATTTCGTGCCCGATGATGGCAGAGGAGAACTGGTCGGGCGAGAACGATTTGTCGAAGATGGTGGATGGGCAAGGGGCAGGCATGGGAGGTGTCGCGGCGGGAGGTGCCGGTGCGGGTTCCATGGGGGTACGTAAGGCTCCCGCTTCCATGACAATGGAGGATTTGGCGAAGATTCGGGAAATGTTGCGTGAAAAAATTGCTTCTGCTCCAAATGACGGGTTTATGAAAAGTTTGTCACGACAGTACGAGGAGATGCTCGAAGAATCCCCGAAGCGGGCGGCTACCGTCTTAAACCACGTCGGAGAGCATATTTCCGAGGGGGCCGTGCTATACCACTGTTCCGTGGGCAAGGACCGGACGGGCGTGACGTCGGCTTTGATTTATCTGTTGTGCGGCGTGGCCGAGGCGGATATTTTGGCCGATTACCAAGTGTCGGGGGACTATCTGAGACAAAATGAATTCATTTTTGCGTCCATGCCGGAGGAAATGCACTGCATGATGGAGTCGAAGGCTGAAACGATGCGGCATTTCTTAAAATTGGCAAAGGAGCGCGATTACATGGGCGTGCTATACGCGAACGGGCTGAGAGAGTCCGCTGCCGCGGCAATCAGGGAAGCCGTGATGGAGGCGTGACCCGCGAAGGACAAACATGCCTGGGCATGTGGGTTCGTGGTTTCAAGGCGATACATGACGCATGAACGATTTCCTCTCTTCTTCATATAGTATACCAGGAGTTTAAAGACGTCACGTCTTCCACCGCGCACGGTGGATGGCGCGACGGTCGGGACGCTTGGGATTCTATGGGAAGGGAGGATTTTCATTTTGTATGGGAAGTGGTTTTTCGTATGTTTGATTCTGACATTGTTGCTTTTGGCGGGAATCACGATAGACCTCTTGTACCTTCGCCGCAAAAAGGCAAAGGAAAAGGTGAAAAGCCGCAGTGATTCGAGGAAGCTTCAGGAGATTAACGAGGCCTTGCGGCCGTTTGGCTTTTGTTATGACGTGAAGAAAGACATTTTTTATTCCTTGCGGGACGCGTGGCAGAGGTCGGTGGGATATGGGAAGATTTATGACGAGATGGCTCCCGTCATGAACATGGTGATTGACTGCGAGCCGATTTATTTTGAATATGACGGTCGCAGGTGGATGGTTGAGCTGTGGAAGGGACAGTATGGCATCACTTCGGGGGCCGAGGTGGGGATTTACGTGGAATCCGGGGAGAACCGGGAGGAAGCGGCCGAGGACGTGTTTTATCAGGCGGTGTCCGAGGATGAGGAAGTGCGCATGTCGATGGCCTTGTACAAGGACGGGAAAATGTTGTTCCAAAGGGAGGAACGGCATTGGTGGCTGACGGGTTTTCGGCTGGGTGAATTTTCCAAGCCGGGCGAGCTGATGTTGCGCGCGTCTATTCTTTTCCCTAACCAGGAAATGATGCATGCCTTTTTGGAGGGCTGCCGCCGGGCTGGGTATCGCTTTGGGGACATTTATGTTCGGTATAATGGCGTGGCCATTAATTTCGCCCGGCCCAAAACGGCACAACCGGCGCTTTTTGGAAAATGCCACTGTCGGTTCATCCAATGGCAGAATCGTTGTAATTGCAAGTTGTACCTTTATTTGACGAGGCCTTTTGACAGGACGCTTGACAGGCTGGATTACCTGATGATGGAATACCCGCTGATATTTCACATGGTGACGGGTCTTGGAAGAATCGGGCGGATGCAGGAAAAAATGGGACGAAAGGGAAGAAGGTACGCGCGATTAAAAAACGCGGCGGGACGAAAAGGGCGAAGCGCCGAACGGGTCGGGGATGAGTGGAATGCGGCGGGACGCGGGGGACGGCGAAGATGAGTCGTGTCATGGAAAGGCTGGACCAGGCGTATGAGAATGCCCTATGCCTTCCGTTGGATTGCCGGAGCAAAATTGTCCTGATGAGTGATTGTCATAGGGGTGTCGGGAACTGGGGGGACAATTTTCAATCAAACCAGAACTTGTTCTTTGCCGCGCTTCAATATTATGACAGGCGAAAATTTACCTATATCGAGCTGGGGGACGGAGACGAACTTTGGGAAAACCGCAATTTGCAGGAAATCATCCGGACGCACAGCAACCAGTTTTGGATCATGTCGGAATTTTACCGGGACGGGCGTTTTTACATGCTGTATGGCAACCATGACAGGAAGAAGGAGCGGGACGGTTTTTGCCAGGCAAATTGCCATTCTTATTTTTGCGAGTCCGAAGGGCGGTGCAGGGATTTGTTCCCGGGGTTGAAGGCCTGGGAGGCAATCCGGCTCCAGGATTGCTGCCACCATTACGAAATTTTGCTCGTCCATGGCCACCAGGGGGATTTTTGGAATGACACCGTGTGGCGGCTTAGCCGTTTCCTGGTGCGTTATGTCTGGAGACCGCTGGAGCTTATGGGATGTAACGATCCTACCAGCGCGGCAAAGAATTACAAGAAAAAGGAAAAGACGGAAAAGCGGCTTGCGGAGTGGGCGAACGTGCATGGGACGATATTGGTCGCGGGGCACACGCACCGTTCGGTGTTCCCGGAGCCGGGGAAGGGCTATTACTTTAATGACGGGAGTTGCGTGCATCCAAGGTGCGTAACGGCGCTGGAGATTGAGCAAGGCGGCATTTCCCTTGTGAAATGGAGTTCCAAGGTGCGGGAGGACAACGTGGTATACATAGGACGGGACGTGCTGGCCGGGCCGACGCGGATTGAGAATTATGCCAAGGGGTAAAACCATTTTTACCCCTTGGCAGTTTTTTTGATTTGTGGTAAGATAATGATGATACCGGGGGCAAAGGGTCATGTATGGCATACCCGCATGTCAACACATGACTTTGGAACTCGATCGTGGCGGAGATGGCAGGAGCACGAAGTGCGTGGCAATCCGTGGGTATCATGGGACAAGCGGACATTTTTAACCAAAGGAGGAGCAATACGATGTTAAGAATTGGCATGTTGACAAGCGGTGGTGACTGTCAGGCGCTGAACGCGGCGATGCGCGGCGTGGTGAAGGGCATTTGTTCCAAAGTGGAGGACGTGGAGATATTCGGTTTCCAGGATGGTTACAAGGGGCTGATTTACGGGGATTTCAAGATGCTCACGTCGAGGGACTTTTCTGGCATTTTGACGCGCGGCGGCACGATCCTGGGGACTTCCAGGCAGCCGTTCAAGCTGATGCGGGTGCCGGACAAGGACGGTTTGGACAAGGTGGCGGCGATGAAGCATACATACCACAAGCTGAGTCTGGACTGCCTGGTCATCCTTGGGGGAAATGGTACGCAGAAGACGGCCAACCTGCTCCGCGAGGAGGGATTGAACGTTATCGGCCTGCCGAAGACGATTGACAACGACTTGTGGGGGACGGAGATGACGTTCGGGTTCCAGAGCGCGGTGGACATCGCGACCGACACGATTGACCGCATCCACACGACGGCGACCTCCCACAGCAGGGTGTTCATTATAGAGGTCATGGGACACAAGGTGGGACACGTCACGTTGCACGCGGGAATAGCGGGCGGCGCGGACATCATCCTCCTGCCGGAGATTCCGTACGACATTGACGCCATCGTGGACATCATCGACAAGCGTGACAAGGCCGGAAAGTCGTTCACGATCCTGGCCGTGGCGGAGGGCGCGATTTCCAAGAAGGATGCGAAGCTGTCCAAGAAGGAGTACAAGGAAAAGCAGGAGAAGGACAAGAAGAAATATCCGTCCATTTCTTACAAGCTGGCAGAGGAAATCCAGCAAAAGACCGATAAGGAAGTGCGCATTACCGTGCCGGGACATACGCAGCGCGGCGGTTCTCCGTGTCCATATGACCGCGTGTTTTCCACCAGGGTCGGCGCGAAGGCGGCGGAGATGATCATGAAAGGCCAGTTCGGTTACATGGTGGCGATGCAGAACGGCGAGACGACGAAGGTTCCGTTGCAGGACATCGCCGGCAAGCTGAAATACGTGGATCCGAAGTGCAAACTGATTAAGGAAGCGAAACTGACGGGAATCAGCTTTGGCACCTTGGATTAGGAAGGGGGACTTGGCCAGGCTCGGAAGGACCTCGCCAAGGCGCGCGGAGTGCATTCGTACGTAAGTTTAGGGAGAGGAAACTCCGCTTGGCCAGGCTCGGAAGAACCTTGCCAAGGCGCGCGGAGTGCATTCGTACGTAAGTTTAGGGAGAGGAAACTCCGCTTGGCCAGGCTCGGAAGAACCTCGCCAAGGCGCGCGGAGTGCATTCACACTAGGCTCGTGTGGAACCTCGCCAAGTGTTCATTGCAAGTGTTCATTGCAAGTGTTTATTGCAGGAGGTTTTTAGTCGTGTCTTATACGGCATTATATAGGAAGTTCCGTCCGACCGAGTTTGAGGACGTGAAGGGGCAGGAACATATTATCACAACTTTACAGAACCAGATTAAGGCGAACCGTATCGGGCACGCGTATTTGTTCTGCGGAACGCGCGGGACGGGTAAGACGACCGTGGCGAAGATATTTGCCAAGGCCGTGAACTGCGAGCATCCGGTTGGCGGGAGTCCTTGTGGGGAATGCGCGATGTGCCGGGCAATCGCGGCGGGGGCTTCCATGAACGTAATCGAGATTGACGCGGCTTCCAACAACGGCGTGGACAACGTGCGCGAGATTCGCGAGGAGGTGACTTACCGCCCGACGGAAGGGCGGTTCAAGGTATACATCATAGATGAGGTGCACATGTTATCCATCGGGGCGTTCAATGCCTTGTTAAAGACGCTTGAGGAGCCGCCGGAGTATGTCATTTTTATTTTGGCGACGACCGAGGTGCATAAGATTCCGGTTACGATTTTGTCCAGGTGCCAACATTATGATTTTCACCGTATCACGATTGAGACGATTACCGCGCGTATGCAGGAGCTGCTTCGCGCGGAGCAGGTCGAGGCCGAAGAAAAAGCGTTGCGCTATATCGCGAAGGCGGCGGACGGCTCCATGCGTGACGCGCTGAGCCTTCTTGACCAGTGCATCGCCTTTTACCTGGGGCAGAAGTTGACGTACGAGCACGTACTCGAGGTGTTGGGGGCGGTGGACACGGACGTGTTCAGCCGCTTGTTGCGCAGGGTCGTCGAGCGGAACGTGCCACAAGTGCTGAATATCGTGGAGGAGCTGGTGATGCAGGGACGGGAACTGTCGCAGATGGTGGCGGATTTTACATGGTACCTGCGCAACTTGCTCTTGGTGCAGACTTCGGACGGGATTGAGGATGTCTTGGACGTGTCGGCGGAGAATTTGCGGCAACTGCAGGAAGAGGCGCGGATGGTCGAACCGGACAGGTTGCTCCGTGACATCCGTATTTTTTCCGAGTTGTCGGGAAAGATGAAATATGCGACGCAAAAGCGGGTGCTTTTGGAGGTGGCGTTGATTAAGCTTTGCACTCCGGCCATGGAGTCGAATACGGACACGCTGTTAGATCGTTTGCGGGTTATGGAAGCGGAGATGGAGAAGGTGAAAGCCGCGGCGGAGGGGGGATTTTTGGCCGGGGGCTTTGTGGACGGAATGCATGGCGGATTTGCGGACAGTGCGGCAGGAGCAAATGGCGTTGCCGGAGATAATTTCATGGGTGGCGTGAACGGACCTGCGGGCCGCCATGGCGGCGCGAATGGTTTTGTAGGCGGAACGGGTGGCTATGGAGGCGTGGGACAAGCGGGGGCGCGGCTTACGGCGGCGATACCCGAGGATGTGGAGAAGGTGGTCAAGAAGTTTCGGGCGATTGCCGACGAGGTGCCGGCACCGACGGGCACGTATTTGAAAAAGGCCCGCCTGAGCCTGGGCGGGGACAACCGGTTATTAATCGTCATGCCGGACGAGGTGAGTTTTTCCATGGTAAATCGGGAGGATCATTTGCACGAGATTACGGCGGCGATTGAAAATTATATTGGGAAAAAAGTGGAAATCGAGGTGCGCCAGGTCGAGGAAGGCCGGCACTTTGAAGATACATTTGCGGACTTGGAACAATTTATTCATATGGAAATTACAGTGGAGGATTAGGAAAATGGCAAAGCGTGGAGGATTCCCGGGCGGCGGAATGCCCGGAAACATGACGAACTTGATGAAGCAGGCGCAGCGGATGCAGCGTCAGATGGAGGAGCAGGCGAAAGAGCTGGAGACGAGGGAATTTACCGCGACGGCGGGTGGCGGCGTGGTGGAGGTGACGGTTTCCGGTAAGCGGGAAGTGCTGAAGGTGAAGCTCGCGGAGGAAGTGGTCGATCCCGACGACGTCGAGACGTTGGAAGACTTGGTCGTGGCGGCGGTAAACGAGGCGTTGCGCAAGGTGGAGGAAGAGTCCGGGGCGGCGATGTCGAAGCTGGCCGGGGGACTGGGCGGAATGCCCGGGATGTTTTAAAAATGGAATATTATAGCAATCAAATCAGCCGTTTGATCGAGGAGTTTTCCCGTTTGCCGGGCATTGGCTCCAAATCGGCACAGCGGCTGGCTTTTCATGTCATCAACATGCCGAAGGAGCAGGTGGAAGGGTTGGCGAAGACGCTGGTGGAAGCGCGTAACAACGTGTGTTACTGCCAGCAGTGCTGCACGCTGACCGACCAGGAAATCTGTCCCATCTGCAAAAACCCGGACCGCGACCAGAAAACCATCATGGTAGTGGAGACTCCCCGCGATTTGGCGGCCTATGAAAAAACCGGGAAATATTACGGCACGTACCACGTCCTGCACGGGGCCATCTCGCCGATGTTGGGAATCGGGCCGGGCGACATTCGCTTGAAAGAATTGATGGAACGGCTGCAAGGGGATGTCGAGGAAGTCATCATCGCCACCAATTCGAGCCTTGAGGGCGAGACCACGGCGATGTACATCAGCAAGCTGATCAAGCCGGCCGGCATCAAGGTAAGCCGTATCGCCAGCGGTGTTCCGGTGGGCGGTGATTTGGAGTATATTGACGAGGTGACGCTTCTGCGGGCACTGGAGGGGCGGACGCCGTTGTAAAATGGATGAAGTTGCGAAAATGCCGACGAATTATTGGTAATGAGGTGGGATGGGATGGAAAGGAAAAAGGCGACGTCGTCCGACGTGGCAAAACGGGCGGGGGTCTCGCAGGCGACCGTGTCCATGGTCTTGAACAAGAAATATAACGTCTCCTTTTCCAAGGACGTGATCGATCGGGTGGAGTCGGCCGCGCGGGAGCTTGGCTATGAATTGCCGAAGCGCAGGCGCAAGCGGGAAGGCCGCCGCGAAAAGCTCCTGGTCGTATTTTGCCCGAACCTTACCAACCCGTATTACGTGATGCTCTTGCAGGGCATCGAGTCCCGCGCGACGGAACAAGGATACGGGTTGTTTGTCTGTAACACGCAGCGCAGTCTGGAATTGGAGGAGCGGTATTTGAAAATGCTGCCGTCCTTGAACCCGCAAGGCGTGATTTACACATGCAATCCGAGTCGGAATTTCATGTCGATGTTGGAACAAATTTCCCGCACGATACCGATTGCCGTCATCAACAACCAAAATGAAAAGCTGGACGTGGACGCGGTGGAATTGGACAATTCCAAGCTGGGACGCATCATGGCGAAACATTTGCTGGAGCTGGGGCATAAAAAGGTGGCTTACATTTGCCCGCCGCTGACGGCAAGGCAAAAGCAGCGCTCGAAGCGCGTGGAAGGTTTTTTGGCGGAATTCAAAGAGGCGGGATTTGACGGAAACGTGATCATCAAAGCGGCAAACGAGGCAATAGACCGTGACGTGCCGGGCATTGATTCGGAGTATCGAATCGGGTATGATTTAACAAAGGAGCTGATGCGGGAGCGTCACGATTTGACGGCAATCGTGGGATTGAACGACATGATTGCTTTTGGTATTCTGGATGCGCTTTACGAGGAACGCTACAAGGTGCCGGGAGACATTTCCGTCATGGGGTGTGACAACACGCTGTTTGCCAAGATGCGCAAAGTGTCGCTGACCACGGTGGAGCATTTCGTGATTTACAAGGGGCGTGACGCTTGCGACATCATCATGAAGAAGATTAAGACGAAGAACCAGAGGTACGCCGACATGGAGCCGGTCAGCATTTACCATGTGGAGTACGAGCCGAGAATCGTCGCGAGGGGGACGACCGGGTATCCGAAGGTGAAGTAAGGATATGACGCGCGATGGATTGGGTTGTGGATTATTACAAAGCGGGAGGCTGGCCTATATATGGATGAATTACAGGAAGTGCTTTCAAAGCTGACGGTGGAATTTCAGAATATTTTTGGAAGTTCCTTGCAATGTATCATTTTATATGGTTCTGTCGCGAGAGGGACACAGACGGTAGAGTCGGATGTCGATATTGCGGTAATCGTTCGAAAGCATACGGAGGAAATGTATGATAAAATGATAGATTTCACGGTTGATCTTGAATTGGAATATGACAAAGTACTGTCGGTATTGCTGATTGATTATGACGGTTTTAAAGAATGGGAGGACGTGCTTCCGTTTTATAAAAATGTAAAAAAAGAGGGGATTATGCTATGGAGCGCAGCGTGATAGAATTATCAAGATATCGTTTTGAGTGTTGCTTGGAAGCATTGGAAGATGCAAAAATCATGTACGAGGCCGGTCGATATAAAAATGCAATGAACCGTGCCTACTATGCCATTTTTCATGGGATGCGTGCGGTAAATGTATTGGATGGATTTGATAGCGGCAAGCATAGTGGTGTAATCGCCCATTTTAATCAGAATTATGTGAAGACTGCGATTTTCCCGAAAATGTCCTCAAAGTTGATAAAATTGGCATCTGAAAAGCGTGAAAATGCGGATTATCTGGATTTTTTTATTGCGTCTAAAGGAGATGCAGAGGCACAGATAAAAGGAGCGGAGCAGTTCAAAAATTGGGTTGAGGAATTTTTGAAGACGAAAGCGGGAGTTCTGGAAGATGGCGATGGATGCTAAGTATACGGACGTGGAAACGTTTTTGCACGACATGGAGACGGAGAAGCTTGTGTCGGAAATGAAACGGTATGTCCAGCATGGACGGGTTTCCACGTATGAACATTGTGTCAGCGTTGTACGGCTCAGCCTTGGAATAAATAGGGCGTTCCATCTGAACGCTGACATGGACAGTCTGTTAAAAGGTGCCATGTTGCATGATTTTTATCTTTACGACTGGCATGACGATGACAATGGCGCGCACAAGTGGCACGGGTTTTTCCATGCGCAGAAAGCGTCACGAAACGCGAAGAAATATTTTCGTGTCAACAGGAAAATACAACATATCATCGAAAGCCACATGTGGCCGTTAAACATCACCAGGGTGCCACATAGCAGGGAGGCGTGGATTGTCTGTCTTGCGGACAAATATGTCTCTTTTTTTGAAACGGTTTTTGGAAGATAGGGAGGTAGCTTTTACATGATAGTCAGCCGCATGGTATGCTTGTTCATGGTATACAGCGTCATGGGATGGGTTTATGAAACCACGTTTTGTACGGTAAAAGGAGGAAAATGGGAGAATAGGGGATTTCTGTATGGCCCCGTATGCCCGATTTACGGGACAGGTGCCGTTGCCATTTCCCTTGTCGTGCAGGCCTTACAGACGTTTGATGTGGAACTGCGTGCATGGTGGGTATTTATAGTGGCTGTCATCGGCAGTGCCGTTTTAGAGTACGTCACGTCGTGGGTACTGGAAAAGTTATTCCACGCGTTGTGGTGGGATTACAGTAACCTGCCGCTGAATCTGAATGGAAGGATTAGTCTGTTTACCGGCCTCGGGTTTGGCGTGGCGGGGATTTTGGTCGTGTACCTGATCGCACCCTTCACGGAAAAGGCCATGTCGTATGTCAGCCCCATGGTGGCGGAGGTATGCGCCTTGGTTCTTATCTCTTTGTTCATGGTTGACCTGACGTTGACCGTGTCGGCGTTGTTACATTTTGACCGGATTGTCATGCAGGCGGAAAACACGTTCAACAGCAAGATGGAAAAAATTGTAGACCACGCGGTGAACCAGACCGCGGGCATGTTCCAGGATATCGCGGCGAAGGGGCTTGAAGCAAGGGTGAATATGCTCGGAGGGTTCGCTAAAAGCGCGGTGCGCCGGGTAAACACGTTTCGGTATAAGGAGGAGGCAAAGGAAAAACTGGACATGCTTCTGCACATGATAAAAGGACGGAAAGGACACGGTAACGAATAAGCTGCCGGGGCGGTTAGATAGAGAAGACGTATGGGAGAACCATGCGTCTTTTTTATGTTATAGGAAACTTCGTTTCCTATAACATAAAAACCTCCGGGGGATGCGCACAAGCGTGAAGAGGAATGTGTCGCTAAAGCGACCGCGCTTGGCGCGAGAGTTTCGCAAGCGAAACTCTTTATCCCGTTCTAAAATCTGTTCGTGATTTTATCTAAAAATGCAACTGGAAATTTGTGATGTTTTAACAAAGAGGAATATCTGTACTGCGTGGAAACCATGAGCCTGAAGGGCGCAAGGATCGTAAGGTTCCGCTGTGACGAAAACGGTGACCTGCACGACAAGGAAGTGTACGGACCCTCCGCGTGGGGGCAGGGCGCGTATCCGGACGGAATCAGTTTTGACGAGTACGGGAACCTATGGGGGACGATGGTGTACTCCAACAAGGTTTGGTTTATCGACCCGGAAGGTGAAGGGCATATCCTCATCGACTTCGGCGACCATGACAAGGTACAAGCTTTGGACGACGCGTTTTACGCGGGGAAGGTGACGAACGAAATCCTCTTTCCGACGGCCGCGGGGCCCTGCGCCTGGACGGCGAGCGTGTGCTTCGGCGGGCCGGACAGGAGGACGGTTTACATCGGTGCCCTGAAAGAGACGAGCATACCGTTTTTCCGCTCACCGGCCGCGGGCCTTCCGATGGTACACTGGAACGATACATATTGATGATACCATGTAGTGCGGAGTAATCCGCAGGTATCGTAGTGAGATATATCAAAAATGGGATGATATATCAAAAGTGGTTTGGGAGGAGGACGCATGGATACTTACGCGATAAAAATGGAACGGATTCAGAAAGGGTTTTCCGGCGTGCCCGTTTTAAAAGAGGTTGATTTTGAGTTAAAGGAAGGCGAGATTCATGCGCTGCTGGGGGAAAACGGGGCGGGAGCTTGGGAAGAAAACCTGGATTAACGAGCGCGACACGTACAAGAGGGCGCGCGAAATGATGGAGCTTCTGAGCCTGGACATCGACGTGAAAAGCCAGGTCCAGACGCTGGGAATCGGGGCGCAGTTCTTTACCGAGATTTGCAGGTGCCTTTTGGGAAATGCCCGCATCGTCATCTTGGACGAACCCACGTCCGCCATGACGCCGATTGAGTACAGTTATTTTCTGCGGGCCATCAAGAAATTGCGGGAGCAGCACATTTCCGTAATTTACATTTCGCACAGGCTGGACGAGATCAAGGACATCTGTGACCGGGTGACAATCCTCCGAGACGGGAAGAACGTCAGGACGGCGGAGGTAAAAGACATCACGATTCCGGAAATCATCCACGAGATGGTGGGCAAGGACACGTCCGGATACCTGCAAAGGCAGCAGGGGGCGGATTTGACAAAGGCACCGGTGATGATGAAGCTTGACCATGTCTCTTCCGGTAAAATCGAGGACATTTCGTTCGAACTGAAGGCGGGGGAAATCCTCGGGGTCACGGGGCTTTTAGGGGCCGGGAAGACGGAGCTGGCGAACGTGATTTTCGGCGTGGACAGAAAGACGAAAGGGATCATCACCGTGGACGGGAAGGAGTGCACGTTCAAGAACCCGCGCCAGGCCATGAAGGCGGGTATTCCTATCGCGGTGGTGCTTCGTGACATACCGTCCAAGAAGGACTTGTACGCCACGTTCTCCGGCACGGACGATATCGAGTTGGGAGAGCTCGGTGCGAAAGGCCTGCTTGACGCAATCGGGGAAAGCGGGAAAATCGTGTATATCCAGGGAACCCCGGGCTTGTCCACGGCGGAAGACCGTACGAGCGGATTCCACAACATCATTGACCAGTATGACGGGATTGAAATCGTCGCCGAGCAGGCAGGCGGTGTGGTCCAGGCGATTGACGCGGCGGGACGTACCGGCAAAATCAAGGTCGGCGGTGCCAACCTGCAGTCCGACGCTTACCAGAGGTTACTGGACGGGACGTAGGCGTGGGATGTGACGACCCCGCCGATGATGTTAGATAACGCGCTGGAAGCCCTCGTCACCGTTCTTGAAGGCGGGGAAGTGGAAAAGAGAATCAACGCGGATCTGGATATCGTGACAAAGGACAACGCGAAAGATTTTGAATATCAGGTTTATTAATCTGGGCGCGATACATGGGGGCTGTCTGGTACAGCCCCTTTTTCTTCAAAAATGAGAGAGGAGGAGAACGGGGTGCCGGTCAACACGCTCGGGTGCGTACATATCGTCCTGCGTGTCGATGATATCGACGGGATGGTGAGGGACTTGAAAGAAAAAGGAATCCAGTTCTGCTCGGAAACATACGAGGAAATCAAGGACGGGACGATAGCGGGCATGAAATATCCGGACAAGTAATTAGTGAAATTTTGGAAATAATGTGGTACAATAACGAGAAAAATGGCAGCCATGCTTGCATGGACAGACATTTGACGACTATCCTCATCGAGACGACAGTCGAGATGGTATAATCGACAGAGATTAAAAAATGGCAGGACCGAAGCGGGAGACTTATGAAGATTAAAAAACAGACAATCAGTGACAACATCAGCGAATATTTGCGTGACCAGATTATGACCCGGAAATTAAAAGAAGGGGACAGAATCGTGGAGAGCCAGATAGCGAAGGAACTGGGGGTTTCCCAGGCACCCGTCAGGGAGGCGCTTCTCCAGCTGGAGGGGATGGGGCTCGTGAAGAACAAGCCATACGTGGGTTCTTACGTCCTTCCCGTGGACATGGACATCATCTACATGCTAAAGTAACCTATAAGGAACAAGTGGCATGGATATCATTGATAGGAACTTTGCGTATGGTAAAAGGATTAAGGGAGTATTTTCCGATGATTCGGACAAAAAACGAGATTTTGAAAGAGATTCGGCAGGAAAAGAATCTGAACGATTTGTTTGACAGCTGGAAAAAGGAGCAGCAGAAGGAATTCCTGGATTTCACGAGCGGGATGAAAGGGGTGAAAATCCTATATGACGCTTTCTTCAAAGAGATTTTCAATCCGGAAATCAAGCCGGAACGGCTGGAGGCCTTGCTGTCCTTATTGTTGAAGCAGAAAGTGAAGATAAAGTGCATCCTTCCCGGTGATAACAGCCGCATTGCGGATGAAAGTTCCTTGCTCATCATGGATATCCTGGTGCAACTGGAAGATGGCAGCCTGGCGAACATCGAGTGCCAGAAAATCGGTTACAAGTTCCCCGGCCAGCGCGCCGCCTGCTATTCTGCAGACCCATTGCTACGCCAGTACAAGCGGGTTCGGGGCGAGAAAGGAGAGGCCTTCTGCTACAAGGACATCAAGAAAGTTTATACGATTGTCTTTTTTGAAGAGAGCACGGACAATTTTCACGAACTCCCGGACGACTACATTCACTATGCGAAACCGCAGGTTGATATCGGTCTGGAGATCGAATTATCGCAAAAATATGTGTTCATCCCACTGGACATCTTCCGTGAGAAACTATATAATAGGGGCATAGTAACCCCGTTGGACGCGTGGCTGGCCTTTTTGAGCGTGGATGACCCGGAGTGGATAGAAAAGCTAATCCAGCAATATCCCGAGTTCGTCCCCTTATATGAGGCGGTTTACGCGATTTGTAAGAATGTGGAGAGAGTCATGGGAATATTTTCGGAAGAACTAAGAATAATGGATAGGAACACCGTTCAGCTGATGATTGACGAAATGCAAGACGAGATTGATGGGATGAAGGAACTGCTGGGACAGAAGGATGAGTTGTTGAGTCAAATGGACGAGAAAATCAGACAGCTAGAAAAGCGTCTTGCGGAATTGTCTTCGGGCTGATTGGATGTTCATTCCGTTATTGTTGTTGCCGTACAGCTCGCGGCCGGTCAGGCCGTGAGCTGCGTGAATAAACAAATGTCTCATTTGCAACATGTAATTAATTCTTCCTCCGTGAACGGTATGAACAAATCATAAACGCCTAAACTGGGAACTTTATCCAAAAGTTCCCGTTTGAAGCCAGGCAGTATTGCCCGGCCGGACACGACTTGTTCTGATAACTGTATCCCGTTTTTTTCGGCCTGTGCAAGCGCGTATTTCATCTCTGACCGTATCCCGTCCATTCTTAACTTGTTTAATTCATCAAGTCGTGCTTTTTGCTCTTCGTTGATATTAAGGCTTAGTTCCACGTCGTCGTCCTTTTGCTTGTTTGCGGCGGCCAGATAAGTCCTTATCATAACGGGACTTATCGTCTTTTGCAGTTCTTTTAACATTTCATGGAACCGTCTTGACTTTTCATAGGTTGAGCGGGCATAAGATACCATGGTAAAATCCTCCTTATATTATATGCCTCCGGCGGGTGTTGGATATCCGTTTAGTTCATTTGTCAGTTATTCAAACTGGCTTTCGTACAACTGATAATACAGTCCTTTTCTGGCCATCAGTTCGGCGTGGTTGCCGGATTCTAAAATGCCGTTGTCATCGATGTAGAAGATGCGGTCGGCGTTTTTGATGGTAGAGAGCCGGTGGGCGATGATGAACGACGTGCGGTTTTCGAGCATCGCCTCGATGCCCGCCTGCACGAGGCGTTCCGTGTGGGTGTCGATGCTCGAGGTGGCTTCGTCCAGTATCAGGATGCGCGGGTCGGAGAGCATCGTGCGGGCAAAGGCGAGAAGCTGGCGCTGCCCGATGGACAATTGGGAGCTGTGCTCGCTAATCTGCGTGTCATACCCGTCCTTCGTCTCCATGATGAAATCGTGCGCGTTGACGGCCTTGGCCGCCGCGATCATTTCCTCCTCGGTGGCATCGCGCCTCCCATAGCAAATGTTTTCCCGGATCGTGCCGGTGAACAAGAAGGTGTCCTGCGTCATGACGCCCATCTGGCGGCGCAGGCTGTCAAGCGTGACGTGGCGCGTGTCGTGGCCATCCACGCGGATTTGCCCGCTTGTCACGTCGTAAAAGCGGCTGATTAAGTTGACGATGGTCGTCTTCCCGGCACCGGTCGGTCCCACGAGGGCGATGGTCTCGCCTGGCTGGATCATGAAATTGACGTCTGTAAGAATCATTTTTTCCGGCTCGTCCGGATAAGCGAAGGAAACGTGGTCGAAGCACACTTCCCCGCGAATCTGCGGCAGTTCCACGCTTCCCTCGAGGCTGGTGATTTCCGCCGGCGTGTCGAGGATTTCGAAAATGCGTTCCGCGGCCGAAATGTTGGTGACGATTTTATTCCAAAAGTTCGAAAGGTTGCGGATCGGGTTCCAAAACATGGCCAAATACGTGGAAAATGCCATGAAGGTGCCGACCCCGATTTTGCCCACCCCGATGACACGGATACCGATAAAATACAGCAGGAACCCGCCAAGTCCCCAGACGATTTCCACCACCGCGCCGAACGCGTCGCCCACGCGCACGGCGGCCACATAGCTGTTCCGCGATTCGAGGGCGCACTGGTCAAAATCCGCCTGCCGTTCGTTTTCCGCGGCAAAGCTCTGGACGATGCGGATGCCGGAAAAATTTTCGTGGATGAAGGCGTTTAAGTTTGAATTTTTCTGCCGGTGGATGCGCCATAATTTGTGACCGAAATACTGGATGAAAAACATTCCGGCGATTAAAATCGGCAAGGTCAGGAAGGCGGCCATGGCAAGTGGCGGGCTCTTGACGACCATGATGACGGCCACCCCGACGACGGTTAAAAAGTCGGGCAAAAGTTTCGTCACGCTGTCGGAAAAAATATCCTTCAGGGCATTGATGTCCCCGATGACGCGGGCCAGGATTTTTCCGGTCGGCCGGCTGTCGAAAAAATGGAAGCTCAAAGTCTGTATATGTTCGTACAGTTCATCGCGGATTGTCAAAAGAATCCGATTCGTCACATCGGCAATCATGCGCATCCAACGCCTCGTGCAGAGCATGTAGAGCACAAATAGGAAAAAAGCCACGGCAGCCAGGCGTAAAAGTCCCGCGATGTCTTGTCCGGCCACGTAGGTGTCCACGGCCAGCTCAATCATTAAAGGCGTGGCCAACGAGATGGACAAGGTGACAAACAAAAGACAGCTTACCTTTACCAGGGTCGCCGTGTAGGTGGTCAAATAACGGTACAGCCGGAGCAATGTCGCCTTTTTTGACACGTTCTGTATGGTTTCATCTTGTTTTATTGCGTTTACCGACATGCACCCGCACCCCCGTTCCCTATGTTTTCGCCCGTTTTCTTATGGTCCGCGTTTTTATTTCCCCCGTTCTCGCCAGCTTCCCCATATTGTACGCACCACGTTTGGTAGTAGCGTCCCTTTTTGGCCATCAGCTCTTTATGCGTTCCCCTTTCGGCAATCGTATGGTCGTCCAGCACGATGATTTCGTCGGAGGCGCGCACCGCGGAAATGCGGTGGCCGATGATGATTTTCGTCGTCTGGCCGACTTCACGCAGTTTTTGCTGAATCAATTGCTCCGTCTCCATGTCGAGTGCCGAGGTGGCGTCGTCCAAAACCAGTACCGGGGTCTGCTTGGCGATGGCCCGGGCGATGCTGATGCGTTGCTTCTGGCCGCCGGAAAGGCCGACTCCGCGCTCGCCGATGACCGTCTCGTAGCGGTCGCTCAAATGATTGATAAAACGGTCGGCCCCGGCGCTTTTCGCGGCCCATTCGACCGTGTCCTGCAGAATTTTGTCACGATGGCCAATCTTGACGTTTTCTGACACGGTGTCCGAAAAAAGGAACACGTCCTGCATGACGACGGAGACACGCGCCCGAAGCTGCCCCAGGGGGAGTTCGCGGATGTCGGTTCCGTCTAAGAGGATACGTCCTTCCGTCACGTCGTAGAAACGCTGGAGCAGGTTGACCAGCGTCGTTTTTCCGGCGCCGGTCATGCCCATGATGCCCAGGGTGCAGCCGGGACGGACGTGCAGGTTGATATCCTTCAAAATTTCATGGCCGTCAAGGGCAAAGCCGACATGCTCAAATACGACGTCCCCGCCAAAGGCCGCCGAAGCGGACGGACCGTTGCCGCTGAAAGCGGCGGTTTCGCTGGTGTCGGCGTTTCCAGCGGCAACAGCGTTTTGCTTGATGCCAGTGGTTTCATTGATAACGTTGGCTTCGTTAGCGTCGGTGTCCTTGGCATTCGGCGCGGACGTGATGGTCGGAGCCTGCGCGGCCACCTTTTTAATCTTTTTCCAGGAGGCAAAGGCCGAGGCGATGTCATTGCTCAGCCACCCCACGATTTCCATCGGCCAGATGATGTTGTTGGCGTACTCGGAAAACGCGCCCAGGTCGCCTAGCGACATGCGTCCGCCAATGACCATCAGGCCGCCGACGATGATGACCGCGATCAACATGAATTTCCCGAGGAATGTAATCATTGGCTGGTAATTGGAAAGCGTCCTGGCCTGGTTCATGTTGAGGTCATAAAATCGTTTGTTGTGCCTGCTGAATTTTTCGATTTCGTATTGCTCGCGGGCGAATGCCTTGACGGTGCGCACGCCGGCGATGCACTCCTGGGCGACGGTGTTAAGTTCGGCCGTCTCGTCGCTGATTTGGTCATAAACGTCGCCCAGTTCCCGCTCCAGCCGAAAGGCACAAAAACCGATGGCCGGAAGGATTAAAAGCGGCACCAGCGTCAGCCAAGGATTGAGCCGCAGCATGAAAAAAATGACCAGCACCGTATGGGCCACCGCCTCCACGGACAAGATGCCAAGAAAGCCAAGTGTCACCCAGACCTTGTCCACGTCGTCCTTCACCCGGGTCATCAACTCGCCGGTATTGTGCCGGTCAAAAAAGTCCATGGACATTTTCTGGATGTGGCGGAACAAGTCCTTGCGCATGTGAAGGCCAATGGACACGCCGATGTAATCATAGGAAAATTCCTTGACGTACTGGAAGACGGCGCGGCCGAAGGCGATGACCAAAAGCCCGGCCAGGAGCCGCATCAAAAGTTCGACACGCCCGCCGACAATCACGTCGTCGATGATGTGCTTCGTAATCTGCGGGGCCGCCAAATCAAGTGTGATTGCGACGACCATGCTGACGAACCCAAGTAAATAAAGAAAAGCGTAACGCTTCATGTAATGTCCCAATTTTTTCATGTAGATAAATCCTTTCTTAACTCCCTATCAGGATCTTGCTTTGTTGCACACATTGAATTCCAGATGGAACATCCGCATCACCTCATAATTGGTGAGGGCTAATTCATATTGTGTTTTCGTTTCATATTCTGACAGTTCTGGGCGTTCGTAACTTAATGCTATTAAATAGCCGCTGGCCAAAAGTTTCCTTTATGTTGGCAAAAGAGAAACTGATGACCGGGTAGGTTCCCTGCAATTTTCGGTAATCTTCGTCCTCCCAGATGGCGAGCCCTTCGAACAGGTCGCCCCCTCCCGCATGGTCCACGGAGAATAAATGCTCCAGCATGCTCCTGGTCAGGGTCTTGCCGAAACGGCGCGGGCGGGTGGTAATCAAGGTTACGTCGTCTTTTTTATCCCACCAGTCGCGGATAAAATGCGTTTTGTCAATATAAAAACATTCATTTGCAATTACTTTTTCGAAGTCTTGTAATCCGATTGCGATTGTTTTTCCTATAATGTCCCTCCATTTTGATTCACGGTAATGCCTGCGCCGACAAACATTTACGTTTCATACTAGTATAACCCGCAGGATTTTAGATTGCAAGCATGATTTTCTGCCCTTTTGCGGCTTGGCGGCGACACCGGTTACAATTCACGGCCTAACCGGCCGCGATTGTAACGGCATCCAGCCATTTAAAATTGCCTACGGCAATGGGCTGGATGCCCTATCGACACCATCACTTTATCGGACGGTGGCCGTGCGGCAAGGCGCACGGCCCCGTGAATAGTAACAAAGCGCCGCCGCAAGAACGCTGGTAGAGTTCTTGGATATTGACTTTGGGCGAAATATATGGCATACTTTTTGCGAAAGGAGAAATGTGGAATGGATAAAGAATCTACTTGTGGTATGCTCATTCAACAGCTTTGGATATGGTGATGATTTCTAATTGCTATTCCAATATTTTACGGGCAGATTGTCAGGGCCTTTTTAACAGGTAAAAGTGCTTTTGGACTATATGCGGTTACATTCAAAAGAGTAACAGAAAACACGAATATATCACAAAAATAGAGAGGAATGATTAAAAACGATAGAGATGAACAGACCTATTACAACATTGTTTATGTTAATGTCGGTTGACGGGAAAATAAGCACTGGCGCAACAGATGATTTAGATGTGGACAAAGATTTTCCTCAAATTGCAGGGGTTGGCGAAGGATTGCACCAATATTACGAAATAGAGCAAACAACAGATTTATGGACTTTCAATTCTGGTCGGGTTCAAGCTAAAATTGGTGTCAATACCAAGAAAACGCCAGATAGAACGCCTGTATCTTTTGTAGTAATAGATAACAGGCATTTGAACGAAAATGGTATACGGTACTTTTGTTCTCTGTCAAAAAAGTTTGTATTAATTACATCAAATACAAAACATCCGGCATTTAACGTAGAGGAAGATAATTTTTATATCATATATCAAAAAGAATTATCACTAAGAAATGCACTGATAAAGCTCAAATCGGAATATGGTTGCGAGAGAATAACGATACAAACCGGTGGGACGTTAAATGGCTTATTTCTTCGTGAAAAACTATTTGATTATGTTGATATTGTTGTTGCGCCGGTTTTGGTTGGCGGCAAAGATACAGCTACATTGATTGATGGTAAATCTTTGTTTACACAAAAAGAACTGCCGAAATTAGGTGTTCTGAAACTGCAAGAATGTGTGATTTTGGAGAACTCATATTTACGATTGCGTTATGAGGTGATTCATTGATAAATCCCCGTTTCTTAGAGCAAGATTCTACCACCGTACCGAATTTTACTAATTGCTCATTTTATCCTAAGGGAATCTTGCCGGGGCACCACCCCAAGCCGCCCGGATTATGTGACAGAGTACGCCGGGGAACACCGTCCTTGTGGTTTCCGGCTACTTCAAGCAAGGCATTACCGCCACGCCGTCGACAGGATTATGAAAGTGCTGGGAGCGAAGCATCGCACCGATGTTACGTGTCTTTTCGTTGTGGATGGCGCTTCTGTTCTTCTTGACGCGGATGACGAACTTTTCGTGGTTCTTAAAAAATATCTGTAGTATTCATTCGCGTCAAACCTCTTGTCCGGCGTGCACACGCAGGATTTGGAAAATCTTGTTTTTTTACAATAATTCAACAAATCCCTTTTAATTTCATATTCCAATCTGTTATAATTAATCATGCAAAAACACTCTGTTGTTTGATTATTTTGTGATGATTTCATTATAATATTTTTGGAGTGTTTTTGCACTTCTAATTTCTATGGATAGTTACTCCGTAAAAAATGGGGAAAGTCAATACCCGAATTTGCCACTTTCTACATTGCTAAATATGGGAATCCTCTTATGGATTCTGTGTTTTATGCCCATGACAATGGCGCGGCAGACCAAAGGGATTCCCTGGAGGCAGGGAACTCTTTAGCATCCCGATACATTTTTTGTATTCTGATTCGTAAAACTTCAATTCGTCGATACATTCTGCCATCGTGGCCATTTGCTTTTCCATGGATTCAATCAGGGATTTTGCCAGTTTTATGGATTCCATATTGTTTTCCTTGTCAAATTCCTTTTCGAACGTCAATGTCTCGATGGCATCGAGCAATTGCGCCTTCTCTTTTTCGAATTGCTCGATGATTCTTTGCTGTGTTTCCAGTTTCTTTTCCGGACTTGGCTTGTTTTTTATCATCATTTCCAATCACCTTCCTTAAGTGTTTTCCAACCGCGCGGTTGGGAGTTTTTGTGGGATGTGCGCCGGGAGCGGCCGTCGGAGGGGCCACGCCCGGCGCGGGAGTTTCGCTCGCGAAACCCTATGGCTAAATGTACCTGAATTTGTTCATTGAATTCCTGCCCATGACCCTGTCGGTCAGGGCCTGTCCCATGACCTTTTCGAAATGGTTGTCGGACAGCAGGGCGGTCTTGAATTCATCGTAGTTTTTCACGTTTGGCAACGTGATGTTGTCAATGTCCAACGTGACGTTTCCGACATTCTGCGTGTTACTCATGCCTGCCAGTGACGCGTGGTTGAATTCCTCGCCCATTTTCCGCACGGATTCCGCGATCGGGTTCGCCAGCAGGAGCGTGTCTTTCAGGTTCCGCGTGGCCTGCTCGGTCAGCACGGTCTCGCCGGTCTTTACCAGCGCGAAACCGGTGTCGTTCGTTCCCTTGATCAAGTCGCCAATCTCGCCGCCGCGATGCAGGCCGTGGCTCTTCATCCATTGCACCATCCGCGTGTTCTGCTCGGCCGACCCGGTGTACCTTCCGCCAAAGCCCATCTTTGCATAATACATGGCGCATTGACTGAATGAGGAATCGAAATCATGGTACTTCAACCGGTCAACGATGCTCACGTCGACATTTAGTTTGTTCTTCGGATAAAAGTCTTTCTTGGGCACGAAGAACGAGGTGTCCGTTCCGTTATTGTTGTTTGCCTGCATGTTTTGTGGCGGAACCGTGGCGCTTGGCAACGGGTTTGATGCCGGCGCCTTGTTGGCCGCCGCTTGCTGCCTCGCGGTCTGTTCCGCCGCCTGCTGTGCCGCTTTTTGCTGTGACGCGGACACCATGCTGTTCACAAGGTTCTTGATGGTTTCCAGGGTGGTGGCGATGCCGGACAGCCCGGTGGTGAAATTTTCGCCGTATTTCGTGACGATGCCGTTGCTCGACGTCCAGACCGTGTTCATGTTGTCTGATAGGGTGGTGCCGACGGACGTGGTGGCGGTATTCAGTGTGTCCACGATGGTTCCCGCGTTGTTGTTGGCGGAATCAATCATCTCGCTCATGACGAAATTGATGTCGTCCAGCTTCTGGTTCAACAGCGTCTCGTATTCGTTATAGAGGTCGTCCATCAGGCGTTCCTGGTCTGACAGCCACTTGTCGTATTCGGTTTCCTCCAGGTCGGATTTCGCCTTTTCCAGGTCAACCTTCAGCTGCTGGACCGTCGACCTTGCCTCTTCCGAATCGTCCCCGGCGTACGCGTTCATCTGCTTCCCCAGGGAGGAAACTTTTTCTGTCTTTTCGGCGATGGTTTTCTGGTAGTCGTACAAGTCTTTTTCCGCGTCCAGCGCGTCCTTGCGTTTGTCAATGACTTGCTGCAGCGCGTCCAGCTGCTTGTCATACGCGTCCGAAATTAAGTCTTTCACGGCGTCAATCTCGTCATAGGCCGCGTCGATACATTCCCTCTGCGACTTTAACAGGTCGTCCCGCTTCTCGATGAGTGTCGTGTTATATGGGTCTTTGGCCAGTTCCGCGTTAATCTTCTGGATTTCCTTGGCGTAATCGTCGGCCTGCGACATGTACGTGCCGTAGTTTATGGCGTGAAGCCCTTTCGTGGCCGTTCCCGCGTCGGTGAAGTTGCCGTTGTCGTCCATCAGTTTCCCTTGCTTTTCCAGCAGCCCGATCAGCCAGTCCGATTCCTCGGCCAGCCGGGAGATGTAAGTTTCCTTCGTCTCGAAGTAGCTCCATTCCAGTTCCCGCATCGCGTTCCGGTACTCGTAAAGCGACGTCGTGGCGTCCTGCAGGGCCTCGTCCACGTCGAGGATGGAGGCGTACATGTCGTACCAGTCCTCGCTGTATTTTTCCAGGTTCCCGCTGGCCACCGCGCCTGCGAGCGCGTCCGTGAGCGCGTCGTATTCCTTTTGCAGCATGGAGATGTTGTCCTTTTCCAGCTTCATCAGGCTGTCGTAATAAGCGGTGGCGGCCAGGTACCCGCGTTCCTCCGTCTGGTCGATATAACCGTCAATCATGTCCATCGTGTGCTCGATGACGTCCAACTGGTCTTCGAACTCCTGGCTCACGTTGTCGAAGTTTGTTTTCGCCAGGTCGGCAAGGTCGTCCTTCAAGTCCTCGATGGCGTCCTCGCAGTCGCGCGCTTTCTCGTACCATTCCTGGTAGTCCGCAATCTGCTCCTGCAAGGCTTCGTCCTGGATGTCCTCGATGGATAGGCCGCCGTCACGCACCAACGCCTTGTAATAGTCCGAGAGGCCGCTTTCGTCCGCCTTGCGCATGTATTCCTGGCCGGCCTGCGCCTGCGTCTGGATTTCGCCGTTTATGGCCTCCATTTCCTTGTACAGCGCGCCGTTTCGCTCCGCCCAGTTGCGGTACGTCCGCTCCACGGCCTGGTCCAGCCGGTCAATTGCCCGCTCGATGCTCTTGATTTTGTTTTCTACCCAGTCGTAGGTTTTCAAGGTTTTCTCGGCATCCTCGCTGGAGGAGGTGCCTGGGTTGGAGCTTGGGTTGGAATTCGAACCGGAATAGGAGTTGGAACTTGGGTTGGAACCTGAATGGGAATTCGAATTTGGGTTGGGGCCGGAGTATGCATTGGAGCCAGGGCCGCCGCCTGACGAAGACCCGCCGGGCAAAGACCCGCCGCCGGCTCCGCCACCGTAAGCGCCTATCAGTTTCCCGCGGCCGCCGTTGGAAGTGACATAGCCGTTTCGTTCCAGTTCCCGCACCTGCTTGTGGTTCAGTATGATGTCGCCAACCCGAAGCTTCATTTTCCGCATGCCGCCGAGAATCTTCGTGAACACGCCGTTTCGGATTAGTCCTTCCTCGCCAAGCTCGTTCACGATGGCCTCCTCGCTGTGCCGGATGGCGATGTCCGTGCCGTTCGCGTGGGCGTGGAACGTGCCGTCGGCATTGCTCCCGGTTGTCACTTGTCTCGCCTTGTCTAACGCTTGTTGAACCAGGGAACCGGCAGAACCGGTAGCACTGACAGCACCGGAACTTGTCCATGTCACATGTCCGGTCACGTTTTTGACCGTTTCGATGAACGCGTCGATTGCGCCCGTGAGGTTGTTCCAGATTACGGTTCCGAACGCCCATTTGTGTTTTTGGATGTATTCGTCCACCTTCGTGGTGTCATTGTCCCATACGACCAGGTTGCCTTCGTCATCGACCTTGTCCTCGTTTGTGTATCCTTCGACAAGGGTCGGGTCCACGCCGGCGGCAACCAGTTGTTCCGGGGTGATTCCCGCGATTGTATCAGAAATAATTTGCAAAGACGCCCGGTCAAGCTCCACGCCTGCTTCCACGTCGATTTTCGTTGCCATCACGTTGTCAATCGCCGCCTGGAAACCCTCGTCATCAAGGCCAAGCGCGACTCTGACATCGTTTGGCAGCTTGTTGAGTGCCTCGGCGACGTTTTGCATCTTGATTTGGGCGATTTCCGTGTTCCCGTTTTCGAGCGCGGCCTTTTGATAGTTGTTGAGTTGTTCCTGAAAACTTTGAATCAGGCTTAAACCATGGCCAAGTTCGCCCTCTATCTGGGACGTGTCAATGGACATGGCCACTTGGTTGCCGGCCAATTCGTCTCTCATTCGGACGAGCGTTTCAAGAATGAGCTCCGCTTCCTCGGCACCCTCCAGGTTGATGTTTACCGTGCCGTCTTCATTTTTGAATTCTTCAAGAAGCTTTGATGCCTCCGTAATCTGGTTTTCTAGTTCCTCCGCGTCCGTCGTGTCAAAATCAAACGTCGTGTCTGTTTTGCCGAGTTCCAGTAACTTCTCGTTGGCTTCTTCGGCCTCGTGTTGGGCTTCATCCAGGCCGGCATAAACGGCATTATATACTTCACCTTGAATAGAATCTTCGTTCACGATGTTTAACTTCGCGTCAAGTTCGATGTTGTTTTCAGATGCCCATTCCCGTATCTGGTCTTCCATCAGGGAGGCGACCCGTTCCGTGTCATCACCGTAAGTGTTTTCACGCAGGATCCGTTCCCGTTCTTCTTTCAACGTGTTGATGGACGCTTTGGCCAGGTCGATTTGCTTCTTGTAATCCTCGGCGGATCTCGCGGCGACCTGTCCCATCGCGTCCTGCGTCTGTAAAATGTCACTCCGCAGCTGGTTGACCTTTTCCCGCTGCTGGTCAATCGCCATCTGCCCGCTTTGCGGGTCTGCCTCCAGTTCGGCCAGCTTTGCCTCGGCCTCGACCAGTTCTCTTGACAAGTCCGCGATCCGTTCCGAACCGTCCTCCACCGACGCGACGAAGTTGTTGTGGAAATCATAGTCCTCCAGCCGCCCGAACATGTCCATGAGCCACTCGAAGCTCATTCCCATGTCCTGCGCGCAGCGTTCCAGGTCGTTGATGTTGTAAGACCACGAGGTGGTCCCGTCCGCCAGGGCTTCGGAAGTGGCGTAGCCCTTTGCCTGCAAATCATTTAAGAAGTTCGTCAGGCCGCTTTCGTCTTCTGCCAGGTATCTTTTTGCCCGCTCATAGTTGTCGGCGAAATTTACCGAATCGTCGGAGCCGGTGGGAGAGAAGTAGGCCGCCCTCGCTTTGAAGTCGTCCGTGCCAATAAGCCCCTTGTCATACATTTCCTTGGCCTCTTCCAGATACCGGATGCCTTTCAGGTAATCGTCGCCGGCGTTTTCCGTCTGATCGGCCGCGCTGATCGCGTCAAAATGGGCGTTCGAGTTCAGATCCTTGAAGGCCTGGTTCGCCGTGTAGATTTTCACCAGCAGGTCGTCAAATGTCCCGCTGAACCCGTCGTCGGCGATGATTTCCGCCGCGATTTTCAGGTCGGAGGTGTTGAGCCTGTCCGCGTTTCGTACCCCGAATTTTTTGACGATTCTGTTATAACTGGCTTCCAAATCCTCGACAACGTCGTCCAGTCCCGATGACTTCCTGAGCAAGGATTCCGACAGTTCTGGCACTTGGCCGGAGATATAGCCGATTAATTCCTCGGATTGGCTCTTGTATTCGGAATATGTCATCTTGTCCTTTTTGCTGCCTAATATGAAAAGTTCGTTAAACTGTTCCTGAATGTCCTCGTTCGCCAGATTGCCGGCCAAGTCTTTCACCCATGTTTCCATCTTGTCTTTGCTCAGGTTTCCGTTGGTATCCAGCATGGACGCGGACACGGTGTCGTAGTCTATGTTGTTGAATATGCCGGACACCATGCTGGCCGTCGTTTCGGAAAGCTTGTCAAAACCGTCGCTGTTTTCGAAGAGTGCCTGCAGGTAGCCGGCGCTTTGCCTTACCTCGGATTCGACCTCGGACATCAACGTTTTTCGTGCATCCGCCAACTGTTTTTGCACGTTGTCGGAACTGTATTTTTCATACGAAAATTCACCGCTTTCGTCGAAGATATCGATATCGAATTCCTTCGCGATTTCCTCAAGTGCCTCCGTGTCGGTTGCAAGCTGGAGGGTTTCATCGGTTATTTCTTGGGCTGACTCGGTCAACATTCTGCTGGCATCCGAGCTAAACTGCTGGGACGCGGCCTGCATTTGCATGCTGGCGGCGTAATTCCCACCAAGCTCCTCCCACCAGCTCAATTTTTTGACGTTTTGCGCTTGGAACCCGTTATCTTCATTTTTGTAAATCTTATCCAACGCGTTGATTTTCTGCTGGTATCCGATTTCCTTTGTGAAGTCGTTGGCCATCTGGTTGTTCTTGGCATTGAAGCCGTCAACCCAGTCCCCCAAACCTTTCAGGGTGTCACGGTTTGCCTCCGTCCGGAGGTTTTTTATCTGGGCTTCCAGGGCCGACATGCTGGTCGTGGCGGTCAGTCCCGCTCCGGACAGTTGGGCCAGTATGGAGTTGTATTCCTCGAACTCGCCCTTGGTCAGCGAGATGTTTTCGCCCAGGGAGCTTACACCCGAGCTTAATTGCTCAAATCTCGTGATTTCCCTGCCGTCGTCCGATATGACGGTGTTCGACTTGATGCTGTCAAACACGGACTGGGCGTTGGCGATTTTCGACTGGTTTTGCTGCATCCTGTCAAAAGCCTCGTTGCCGCGTTCGATGGCGTTCTCCTGCGTGTTCGCGTAGTTGTCCCATGCCTCGATGGCTTTGGTGAGTCCGTAAGAGACTAGGGCATCAATAGCCATGTTCCCGACAGTGGCGAGGGCGTTAAATGCAAACTTGCTTGCCTTTGCACCGAGGGTTTGCTCTTTCATGGCCTTGTTTTGTTCAATTATTGATTCGCGGGCCTTGTCGTTCGCGGCGGCAACATTTTCCGTTTCAATAATCTGCCCTTCCAGTTGTTGGCCAAGTTTTGCATAGTGGCGTTCGCGTTTATTATCGGTATTGAATAGTTCCTGCCAGGTGGTCTCGTTTTTCGCAACCTGAATTGACATTTCGCTGATTCGTTCCGTCGCTTTGTTCAGGCCTTCTCCCTCTAACTTTGGAAACATCTCGTCAACGTCAATCGGTTGTTTTTTCGTGCTTTCCTTCGGCTTGGATAGATAGCTCCAAAAACTTCCAACTTGTGCTTTGGCTTCATTCTTCGTGGTTTTATTTTCCTTTGCTATTTTTTTTATGTCTGTATCTCTACTACGATAGGCTTCTGCAAAATCGTTAATTGATTTTTTCCCAACCCCTATCTTTGCCATCCACGTATCAATATCATTATCAAATGTTTTGAGAATCATACCATTCTTTAATAAAGCTGTGGACACTTTATTTTCTTTATGATAATATAAATAAAATGAGCATATGAAGGAGGTCTGAATATGAGAGTAAAGTTTATTTGTGAAAGTTGCGGAGACATAGAATTTGATGACGAAAATTATCAATGTCCTATTTGCAATACTAAACTCACAAAAGTAGGATTCATGGATGGACATAAGCTTATAAATATAAATGGCGAACAAAGAATCCAGTGGTTAGAAAATAAGTTAGGCCATCCATTATCGGATGAAATGAATAACTTACGAGAGGACTATTATAAAAAGAAAAGATTGGAACGTGAGAAACAAAAAGAGGAAGAGCAAAGAAGGTTTGAAGAAGAAAGAAAAACATATGAGTGGAGAGCCATGCAAAATGCCTATAACAGTATAAGTAATCCATCAAGTGCGAGGAGTAATGTCCCCAAATGTCCGGTTTGTGGTTCGACCAGCCTTAAAAAGATATCACTTACCACGAGGGCGGTAAAGACGGCCGCCTTTGGCACAATCGGGGCGATTGACGATGCGGGCAAAACTTACAAGTGCGAAAACTGCGGAAGTAAGTTCTGAGCGCGAAGCTACCACATACCTTACAAGATAAATTGTACATGACAACCCCGGTTTCAATACCGCGAACCTGATTGATTTAATTGTTTTTTTATCCTGCTTCTCCATTAATCGAACCGTCCAAGCATATTTTTGCTGGACGGTTTGCCATTTTTAATAACTTCTTGTATTCTTCGTTGGCCTTGCATTCCCCAAATGCGTTCACCCATTCACTGTTTCTGTCCTTTTTGTAACTGATTTCTCGGCTTTTTCCTTGTATCCAACTGTATGATTGGATATTCCACTAAATTCCATCACATTCCAGTTTGCTGGCGCAAACCGTCTCGCAACCGCTCCGATTGTTGATTGTATTGCCGTCTGGAGCGAAGCGGTTCATGCCCATCAAACTTCATCTTAATCTTGTCAAATCCCATTAAACTTCACCAAATTCTATCACATTCCCAGTTGTCTTCTTATCAACCACGACAACGGCGGTTCCACGGATGCGAAAGCGGGAGACAAGTTCCTGCTGAATAATGTACCGTCGCATCTCGGCATAGTACCGAATGTATATTCTTCCGCCAGCGTTTCATCTGGGCGGCTGTGGCCATTTCATTACTGTGGGGGTTCATCATCACGCGGATGGGCGTGAAGAGAGGCTTCCCTGCGGATCTCATCTGGTGCCACCTTGCGGCGGCAGACACAAGATTCCCCGTCCCATATTATTCAATGGGAGCGATGTTCATCGCCATATCGACCTTCATGGCAAATGGGCCATGAATTTTATTTACCGCCATGTACCGCATGGCGGGCATAGAACGGCTGGTGCCCTTGTCACATCAACCCAAAACTATGCTGTCGGCACGTCCACAAACATTTGACTTTGTGATGGCATACTATTATGATTCAGCCATACCGACGTTTTTTAACCCGGCGAACAAGCCGGCCCCGAGCATAAGTGTCTTTAAGGAACCGAGTTTGCCTATGATGCCGTCGAACGCCGACACGGCATTGGTGCCGAGGTCGACGAAGAACTTTAACAAATCCGAGTCAAGCACGTTTTTCGACAGCGATTGGAAAGCGGCGTCAAACTGTTGGAGCTTCGCGTCCATGGAACCCATCCAACGTTCCTGTTCCTGCATGGCGAAGCCCTGGGAACTGAGCGCGGCCTCGTAGGCGCTCTGGATCTGCCCGGACTGGAACGCCTCGATGAAGGCGGTGCCTTGCTTCCCGTGCTGCCTGCCGAACAGAAGCTCCGACAGGTCGGCCTTGCCATTACCGGCCAGGGAATCGTATACTTTGGAAATGTCCGACATGATGTCATAGTAATCCTTGACGTTCCCCGCCCCGTCGAAGATGTTCACCCTCCCGTGGGTGAGCTTTAAAACCTGGTTCTGCACCTTGCGGACGGAGTCGCCGGCCGTGCCGACTTCCTCGCCGAGTTCCTCCAGATCGTCCTTCATGCCCCGGACGCGCAGGCTCCCGACCGTCAGGAAGTCACCGAACGCAGAAGCGTCCTTTGTGATTTTCGTGCCGCCGGCGAGCATGGCGAGCGTCTTGTCGAGGCCGGTGCCGCTGGCGGCCATGGCGGAAGCGGAGTGCGACAGCCCGTCGCCCAGGTCCCTCACGGAAGTCGCGTACTCTCCGCCCACCTTGCCCAGCTTGTCCACGATGGTGATGGAGTCCGCCGCCTCCACGTTGAAGGCCTTCATGACCGTCGCCATGTCGCGGATGGCGGTGCCGTCGTCAACCTTGCCGATGTTGGAAAGGACGGACGAGACTTCTGCCAGTTTGCCGGCTTTTTCAAGTGAATCCATTTGTTACTCTTTCCGGAAGAAGTGGAAAGGGGTAGGTCATTTCTGCCTACCTCTGCAAGTTCATTACAATTATAAAATGATACAAGCGTCAAAAGGTCATGCGTTTCATGCTTGCATGAAAAAGGATGACTTTGGGACGCTCTAATCATAAAATTGTCCGATTATGTTTGCAGAGCAGACCATACCTTCATCTTGTACCCTCCGGGCATACCGTATCTGGCGCGCTTCGCGCCAGCGGACTTTCCGAGTCCGTCAAGGTATGCCCAAGGGCATCCCTTAACACATGCCTCTGCGGAGCGGGCGAATCCTCCGGGTTCGTCAAGGTATAAAAGATGGTTAGCATACGCCCCATGATTACTCATGGGACTGTGGTCGTTACGGGATCTTTGATACTCTGTATTTTTACGGCGTGTGCCGCTTGCAACGAAACAATATGCCGCCATTTTCGACATCTGAGCCATATTTATAAGTATCAAAGTCTTACCCTCGGTATTGTCCTTCTCAGGAGTTCCACCGATTTGAGCTAACTGTTTACCCGCATGTCACCATGCGGGGGACCGTTTGTTCAGCCTAGTTTCGCCCAGTTGGCCGTCTGGTCAACCAGGCTGGAAATCGACCTTCCCAGGTCATGCGCCGACTTGCTCGCGGAATTTAGGAAGCTGTCGTATCTTTTGGCGGTCGCGTCCGTCACCGTGTAGAGGTTCGTCATCGCCGTGTCGATCGCGTGCACCTCCTGCGGTATTTTCTGGAGACGCTTGATGACCGCCGAAACGCCGGAACTTGGGGACAGCCACCGCGCGAAGCTTTTTCCGGCTTCGTCGAGCTGGTTTTTGATGCTTTTTACTAATTTTTCCAATGTTTTTAAATCGTTATCCATAAGTTTGTCTTACCTCCTTGTTTTGTAAAGACTTCGTTTACCCAATTGTTATTCATATGGTTATGTTACTTCCTTTCGTTGTCTGCCCGCTTCCGATGGGGCGGTTTTCGCGCCATTTTTCGTAAACCCAGCGGATTTCGGACTTTAGGAACCAGCATACCAGCCGGCCCTTTTTGCCTTTCTCTTCGGACTCGCACGTGAACACGGGCTGCACGCCCCTTGACGTGTAAAATATGATCTGCCTGATATGGTCGATGGGGACGAGGTTTTCCTCCCCGTAGCAGTCCATCACGTCTTTTTTGGTTTCTAATTTAAATGTTGCCATCATGGCTCCTTTCCTGTGTTATAGGAAACTTCCTTCCCTATAACACAAAACCCTCCGGGGGATGCGCACTCTGCGCCTAAGGAAAATGGCTGCTGACGCAGCCGCGCTCCGGCGCGAGAGTTTCGCAAGCAAAACTCTTTTTTTTTATGGTAAATCTATACCCTTAAACCAGGCGGCCGCGTCGAAGTGGTTGTCCTTGTTTCCCCATGCCGCGACGGCACTGGCCTGGATGTCATAGATGTTGTTGTTGGAAATCCGTGAAAAGCAGTCCCAGAGCTGGTACACCGTCAGGTCCCAGATGTTTAAAATGTTAAGCGACGGGCTTCGGTTCGCGACGGCAGATATGATGTTTCCCAGCTCCATGTTCTTGTCCGCCTTTTCCTGCTTCTTTTTTTGCGACCGTCCTTTTTGGAGCTTTTTCGCGATTTCCAAGGCCTTTTTGTTTTTAATCCTTGAAAAATCATCTTCCTGGCCGGGGCGGATGCAGACGCGCTGGCAGATGACGTCGCGCACCTGCGGGTAGGAATCCCTCGTGATGGCGCCGACTTTCCCGTTTTCATTTTGAATCAGGAAGCATCTGTCCTGCCTGGAGTAGACGACGTCTTCCGCCATGAAAAAATTCAAGACCTTTTCCAGCAGGCCGGCGGACTGTTCGTTCGCGGTCCAGAAATCGAACATGTCCAGATTCGATTTTTCCTCGTCCGACAAGCTGCCATAGTCTTTTGCGTGTCCGCTCATGGAAAGGTATTTTTCCAAATCCATCAGCAATAATTCCAGGTAAAACTGGTAGGTATCGTATCTGATGGAAACGATGTCCCGCAGTTTCGGCGAGAGGATGCCGCCCACGTTTTCCATGTGCACCGGTTTCGGTGACAATAAATCAAGATAATCCAGTTTCAAGGGTATCACCTCCCCGTTTTGAACGCCGGCACCGTATACGTCATCAGTTTCCCGTAGCATTTGTCATCGGGGAAGAAATGCTCCACGGACGCCAGCTGGAGTTTCCCGATGCCGAACCCGTCGGATTCCCTCAGCCGGCGTTCTATCATGTCTGCCAGGATGTCCGCCCTCGTTCCGGCGTATCCGTCTTTCGAGTATTTCATGTGTTGTTTCTGGCAACATGCCCGGATACAGATTTTCATCTCTTTGATGGTGCTGGTGGGGATTTTGGGCATGTCCACCTCGACGCAGATGTATGACGTCGCGTCTGTTTGTGCCCCGTCGGCATGAAGATACGGGAATATTTGTGAATACGGCAGGTTTTGCACGTCTTCCGCGGTATATGGCCGCTTGTCAAACAGCAGCTCGCAGATATCCCCGGAATCCTGGAACGCCGCTATCAGGTTGTCCTTATAAAGCCCCATGTCTTTTAAAATGCTGGTTTCCAAGTGAATCGCCTCCTTTTGTGTTATGGTAAGTTTGTATTCGATAGCCATGGCCGTCACGACAAAGTGGTTGTTTGGGCTTTCTTGACGGGCGAGGCTCGAAAGCCCCGCCCCGCGTTTGCCAAGCTGCTTCCTATTCCTCGACCAACACCAGGTCAAGGATGTTGTCGTCGCCGTCGCACAGCAGGTCGCACGTAATCGTGACGCTGCCCGGGTCTCCGCTGTTGGAGAAGGAGAGCGACAGGTTGCCCTGCGGTGCCACCTTGTAGGCGGTCAGCTTGTACGGGAGCACCTCGTCGTCCTCGGTCTTCATGACCGTGTCGCCGTACACGATGAAGTTCTTTGGGATGCTGGTGGACTTGATGTTGATTCTCTGCACGCCTTCCGTGACTTCCTTCATGTAGTAGACGACGACCTTCGCGCCGCCGGCGAGGGCGGTGGCGAGCGTCACGGCCTTGTCGGCCACGGTGCAGGCCAGTTCCGTCCTGCAGTCATCGTCGTACGCGTAGACGGCGACACTTCCGGCCACCGGCGCGTCGGCCAGCGTGATGGCGGTTCCCGCCTCGTCCACGTTCGCCTCAATCCGGGTTACGAACTTGGCGGACTTGCTCATCTCGCCGCCGGTAATGAGTTGCCACAGCCTGGCTGTCTGGATCTGAGTCTCGATGGTCATCGTCCCGCCACGCTCCCCGGCGAACTGCACCCGTTTCGGGTGTCCCTTGCCGCCGTAGGCGAACACGGACTCGCCAGTGAGCTCGGTCGTGGTCACGTTGGCGAAGTCCAGGTTCAGAAATGGCTTCCTCGTGGAATAATCCACGAAAATGAGGTCGCAGACCTCTCGGTTGGTTAAATTTTTGTTTGACATGGTTTTGTCCTCCTTAAGTTTTTTTGCGGGATGTGTTTTGCCCGCCTTGTTGAAACGTTTTTGACGGGCCGGCTGTCTGCCGGCCTTGTCGCGAGTTTGAAACTTATGCCACGGCACCGCGCCGCCGTATATCTCTAGCAGCCGCCGGGCAGTGTCACGGTTCAGCCAAGGCTGGATAGAGTGACCCGGTAGTTACTATCTCTATACATAAAAGAAAAACGGGCGGGATGTCCTGGAAGCCTTGTATTATGCGGGTTTCAGAGGCTTTTCTGTTTTCTGTGTTTTTTGGCCGGTGTTTTGTCCGGCCTTACGGTTGGCCAGGTAGTAACCGCGGTCTTGCTGGGCCTTTGCGACTTTCGCGCAGCCCTTGCAGTAAAGCATCCGATTTCCCGTTTTTTGACAAGGCGGCCACATTTCGCGCAGCGTATGTAATTTTCCTTTATAAAGAAACTACAACCCATACTGATTCCTCCTCTTAAAATTTTGCTGCGGTGTTGCGGCATGCGTGATACCAATGATTGTCCGTACATGGCAGTCTTTGCATCATGGTATCAACGTACAGACGGTGACACGCTTTCCGTACACCATATATCTATACATAAAAAGAAAAGGGCAGGAACCGTGAAAGCCTTGTGTTTTAAAGGATTTGGGGTGGTTACCATTTTCTGAAAACCGTGTAAAGTATCTTTTTTCGGCGTACGGTGCACCAGGTAATGGTTGTGATTATATAATGTGTTTTTTGGTCTTGGCAAGCACGAAGCCCGTCTCGCCGTTCTGGCGTAATAGCCCCAGAATTTTTCCTCCCTTGCTGCTTTGCTCATTTGCGCATTATATTTTTATACACAAACAAGGAACCGGATTTTCGTTTCCGGTTCCTTGTTTGTGTATAAAATATTTTGTTTGTCTTATGCCAGTTGTATTTGTTCCAGAAGTTCCGTGCATTTTGTCTCGTCATAATCCGGCGCGTATTTCTGGGCGGTATCGCATATCAGCTGGATAATATCTTCATCCTCTTCCAGCATGTCCGCGATTTCCGACACCCCGCAATTCTTCTTCAATTTCTTTAAGACCTGGGATATCAGCTTGTATTGTTCGCCGTCAGAAATTCCTGATTGCCTGCCCTCTTGTCTGCCCTCTTCCCTACCTTCCCGCCTGCCCTCTTCCATTAGTAATTGTGCGACTTGCGTCATTTTCAAGACCTCCTTTATATATTCTGCCGTTTTGGCGTTTATGATTTTGTCGGCGAACACCAGAATCCCGGACAACACGAAGGACTTTTCCTCGCCGTCCTCAATCCGCTTCGCCAGTGCCACCGCTTCCTTTACCGCTTGTTCCTTGCGTTCCTTCCCCTTGTAGGTCAGGGGGAGGATGATTAGTTTCATCAGTTCCTCGTCACTTAGCCTCTCCCCACGCTCCAATTTTGCCGTGACCTGCCGCACGACCTCCTCTGAATCAATCTTGCTGAGGAACGCTTGTTCCAGTTTCAGGGTGAGGCATCCCACGGAGAATTCGTCCGGTGCCTGTTCCACGTCCGCCGTATAAATGACAATCATGCGGATTTGTTTTGGCAGTTCCCCCTTTTTATATCGTTGCAGGACGCGGACGATATAATTCAGGTATTTCAGCTTGTTGGTCCACTTCACGTCGCTCTCGTAGTCAATGAGCGCGACGGAGTCGTCCATCAATAGGAACAAGTTGTCAAGCTGCATCTCGTTCGCCTGGATTGCCGGAAGGTTCGTCGGCAGGACATCCTTAATCTTAGGGACGTCAATCCCGTAAACGCTTAGTGACTTTTCCTTGAAATTTTCTGCCAGTATCTTGGACAGGACATCCTTGTTTTGGTACGTAATCTCGTTTTCATTCATGTTTTTTTTACTTTCCTCCCTCGTGGAACCATGCCATAAGCATGGCCTTATATAACAACATCCTGACATAAAAATCATAGCACCTAACTACATATTTTTCAATCAGTTTTTTGTTGATTACTCCCGCTTTTTTGTTGGTAAGGATGTTGATAACTTCCGTTTTCGTGTAGATAACCCGCAATCGTGTGTGGATAATATGTGGATAACTTTTGGGTATAAGCGTGTTCTGCTCGGCCGACCCGGTGTACCTTCCGCCAAAGCCCATCTTTGCATAATACATGGCACACTGGCTGAATGAGGAGTCGAAATCATGGTACTTCAGCCGGTCGACGATGCTCACGTCGACATTCAGTTTGTTCTTCGGATAATAGTCTTTCTTGGGCACGAAGAACGAGGTGTCCGTTCCGTTATTGTTGTTTGTCTGCAGGTTTTGGGGCGGTGTCGAGGTGGTTGGCAACGGGTTCGTTGCCGGCGCCTTGTTGGCCGCCGCTTGCTGCCTCGCGGTCTGTTCCGCCGCCTGCTGTGCCGCTTTTTGCTGTGACGCGGACACCATGCTGTTCACAAGGTTCTTGATGGTTTCCAGGGTGGTGGCGATGCCGGACAGTCCGGTGGTGAAATTCTCTCCGTATTTCGTGACGATGCCGTTGAGGCCGTTGCCCGATGTCCAGACTGCGTTCATGTTGTCTGACAGCGTGGCGCCGACGGATGTGGTGGCGGTATTCAGTGTGTCCATGATGGTTCCCGCGTTGTTATTGGCGGAATCAATCATCTCGCTCATGATGAAGTTGATGTCGTCCAGCTTCTGGTTCAGCAGCGTCTCGTATTCGTTATAGAGGTCGTCCATCAGGCGTTCCTGGTCTGACAGCCACTTGTCGTATTCGGTTTCCTCCAGGTCGGATTTCGCCTTTTCCAGGTCAACCTTCAGCTGCTGGACCGTCGACCTTGCCTCTTCCGAATCGTCCCCGGCGTACGCGTTCATCTGCTTCTCCAGGGAGGAAACTTTTTCTGTCTTTTCGGCGATGGTTTTCTGGTAGTCGTATAGGTTTTTTTCCGCGTCCAGCGCGTCCTTGCGTTTGTCAATGACTTGCTGCAGCGCGTCCAGCTGCTTGTCATACGCGTCCGAAATTAAGTCCTTCACGGCGTCAATCTCGTCATAGGCCGCGTCGATACATTCCCTCTGCGACTTTAATAGGTCGTCCCGCTTCTCGATGAGTGTCGTGTTATATGGGTCTTTGGCCAGTTCCGCGTTAATCTTCTGGATTTCCTTGGCGTAATCGTCGGCCTGCGACATGTACGTGCCGTAGTTTATGGCGTGAAGCCCTTTCGTGGCCGTTCCCGCGTCGGTGAAGTTGCCGTTGTCGTCCATCAGTTTCCCTTGCTTTTCCAGTAGCCCGATCAGCCAGTCCGATTCCTCGGCCAGCCGGGAAATGTACGTCTGTGCCGTCTCGAAGTAGCCCCATTCCAGTTCCCGCATCGCGTTCTGGTACTCGTAAAGCGATGTCGTGGCGTCCTGCAGGGCCTCGTCCACGTCGAGGATGGAGGCGTACATGTCGTACCAGTCCTCGCTGTATTTTTCCAGGTTCCCGCTGGCCACCGCGCCTGCGAGCGCGTCCGTGAGCGCGTCGTATTCCTTTTGCAGCATGGAGATGTTGTCCTTTTCCAGCTTCATCAGGCTGTCGTAATAAGCGGTGGCGGCCAGGTACCCGCGTTCCTCCGTCTGGTCGATATAACCGTCAATCATGTCCATCGTGTGCTCGATGACGTCCAACTGGTCTTCGAACTCCTGGCTCACGTTGTCGAAGTTTGTTTTCGCCAGGTCGGCAAGGTCGTCCTTCAAGTCCTCGATGGCGTCCTCGCAGTCGCGCGCTTTCTCGTACCATTCCTGGTAGTCCGCAATCTGCTCCTGCAAGGCTTCGTCCTGGATGTCCTCGATGGATAGGTCGCCGTCACGCACCAACGCCTTGTAATAGTCCGAGAGGCCGCTTTCGTCCGCCTTGCGCATGTATTCCTGGCCGGCCTGCGCCTGCGTCTGGATTTCGCCGTTTATGGCCTCCATTTCCTTGTACAGCGCGCCGTTTCGCTCCGCCCAGTTGCGGTACGTCCGCTCCACGGCCTGGTCCAGCCGGTCAATTGCCCGCTCGATGCTCTTGATTTTGTTTTCTACCCAGTCGTAGGTTTTCAAGGTTTTCTCGGCATCCTCGCTGGAGGAGGTGCCTGGGTTGGAGCTTGGGTTGGAATTCGAACCGGAATAGGAGTTGGAACTTGGGTTGGAACCTGAATGGGAATTCGAATTTGGGTTGGGGCCGGAGTATGCATTGGAGCCAGGGCCGCCGCCTGACGAAGACCCGCCGGGCAAAGACCCGCCGCCGGCTCCGCCACCGTAAGCGCCTATCAGTTTCCCGCGGCCGCCGTTGGAAGTGACGTATCCGTTTCTTTCAAGTTCCCGCACCTGCTTGTGGTTCAGTATGATGTCGCCCACCCGGAGCTGCATCTTCCGCATGCCGCCGAGAATCTTCGTGAACACGCCGTTTCGGATTAACCCTTCCTCGCCAAGCTCGTTCACGATGGCCTCCTCGCTGTGCCGGATGGCGACGTCCGTGCCGTTCGCGTGGGCGTGGAACGTGCCGTCGGCATTGCTCCCGGTTGTCACTTGTCTCGCCTTGTCTAACGCTTGTTGAACCAGGGAACCGGCAGA